>NZ_JBBUTH010000009.1:0-648115 GCF_038066595.1 Pseudaquabacterium inlustre | reverse complement strand
GTCCTTTCTTGTCGCGACAAGAAAGGACCCAAAGAAACGCTTCTTGAACTTTCCGTTGAGGCCCTGCCGCTTGTCCACCACCGAGGCGGGCGCCTCGCCCGCCCGGCGGGCTCGAACAGGCTGCCGAACAAGAGCTTGAAGAAGTCGCCAGGGCCGCCGATGGCAAGACTGCCGCATGGCTGCGCTCTGGCAACTGCCGTGCCCTGCGGCGTTCCTCTCGCAAGTCTTGACCGGGGGTGCACGTCCTGTGAGTTGTCCGTGGCCTGCCCGGCTGGCTATGTTCGAGCCCGCCGGGCGGGCGAGGCGCCCGCCTCGATGCGCTTCAAGCGCGAGGTGGCGTCGGAAAGTTTGGAGAGCGCTTTCTTTGCCTCCTTTCTTTGCGCGAAAAGAAAGGAGGTCGCCCGCCGGGGCGAAATCCCGGCGCGCTGCAAAGAGCCATGGGCAATCCCAGCATCACGCGCGCAACAGGACGGCTGACAAGCCAGAAGCACAACAGCCCGACCAATCGGCCGGGCTGTTGCTTGAACGAACCAGTGGAGGAGGGCGCCATCGCCCTCCTGGTCCGACGCGACGGATCAGTGGCCCGAAGCCCCTGCCGCGCCCAGACCGGTCTCCGAACGCACCTGCTGGGCCTCGAAGTCAGCGCGTTCCTGCTGCGCCTGGGCGCTGCGGTCCAGCACCGAGAACAGCCAGATGCCGACGAAGCCGATGGTCATCGAGAACAGCGCCGGCGAGGTGTACGGGAACCAGGCCGAGCCCTTCGGGTTGCCCAGGGTCACTTCCCACACCGAGGGCGACACGATGGTCAGGCCCACGCTGGAGATCAGGCCCAGGAAGCCGCCGATCACCGCACCCTTGGTGGTGCAGTCCTTCCACAGCACGCTCATGAACAGCACCGGGAAGTTGGCCGAGGCCGCGATCGCGAAGGCCAGGCTCACCATGAAGGCGATGTTCTGCTTCTCGAAGGTGATGCCCAGGGCCACGGCGATGACGCCCAGCGCCAGGGTGGTCATGCGCGAGACCTTCAGCTCGGACGCGCTGTCGGCCTTGCCGCCCTTGAGCAGCGTGGCGTACAGGTCGTGCGACACGGCCGACGCGCCACTCAGCGTCAGGCCGGCCACCACCGCCAGGATGGTGGCGAAGGCCACGGCCGAGATGAAGCCGAAGAACACGTCGCCACCGACCACTTTGGCCACCAGCACCGCGGCCATGTTGGCCGTGCCAGCGCCGCCCTTGATCACGCCCTTGGCCACGTCGGCCATCTCGGGGTTGGTGAGCACCAGGGTGGTGGCACCGAAGCCGATGATGAAGATCAGCACGTAGAAGTAGCCGATCCAGGTGGTGGCCCAGAACACGCTCTTGCGCGCTTCCTTGGCATCGGGCACGGTGAAGAAGCGCATCAGGATGTGCGGCAGACCGGCGGTGCCGAACATCAGCGCCATGCCGAAGCTGATGGCCGAGATCGGGTCCTTCACGAAGCCGCCCGGCTTCATCACCGCCAGGCCGGCCTTGGCGGCGTCCTCGGGGCTCTTGCCGGCGGCCAGCGCGATGTTCTGCTTGACCTCCACGCCCTTGGCGAACAACGCCTCCGGCGAGAAGCCGAACTGCGCCAGCACCATGATGGCCATGAAGCTCACGCCGGCCAGCAGCATGATGGCCTTGATGATCTGCACCCAGGTGGTGGCCGTCATGCCGCCGAACAGCACGTAGACCATCATCAGCGCGCCGACGATCACCACGGCCATCCAGTACTCCAGGCCGAACAGCAGCTTGATCAGCTGGCCCGCGCCCACCATCTGCGCGATCAGGTAGAAGGCCACCACCACCAGCGTGCCGCTGGCCGCGAAGGCGCGGATCGGGCCTTGCTTGAAGCGGTAGCCGGCCACGTCAGCGAAGGTGAACTTGCCCAGGTTGCGCAGGCGCTCGGCCATCAGGAAGGTGATGATCGGCCAGCCCACCAGGAAGCCGATGGAGTAGATGATGCCGTCGTAGCCGGCGCTCATCACCATGGCCGAGATGCCCAGGAACGAGGCCGCCGACATGTAGTCACCGGCGATGGCCAGGCCGTTCTGGAAGCCGGTGATGCCACCGCCGGCGGTGTAGAAGTCGGCGGCGCTGCGCGTCTTGGCGGCGGCCCACTTGGTGATCCACAGCGTGGCCACGACGAACACGCCGAACATGCCGATGGCCGTCCAGTTGGTGCCCTGCTTGGCGGCCTGGCCCACGTCGCCACCGGCGGCGTAGGCGGTGCCCAGCGCGGCCAGCGACAGCAGCGCGGCGATCAGGGAGGTGCAGCGGCGCGACATCACTTCACCTCCTTGGCGAGGATGTCGCGGGTCAGCGCATCGAACTCGCTGTTGGCGCGGCGCACGTACAGGCCGGTGATCACGATGGTGAAGATGATCACGCCCATGCCGATGGGCACGCCGATGGTGGTCACGCCGGTGCCCAGCGGTTGCGACAGGAACTCCTTGTTCCAGGCGATCAGCGCGATGTAGCCGTAGTACACGACCATCATCAGCAGCGTCAGCCACCAGCCGAAGCTGTTGCGCTTGCGGCGCAGCTCCTGGTACTTCGGATTGGCCCGGATGCGGGCCACCACGTCATTGCTCATCACGGTTCTCCTCTCGGGCGTGCACGCCGTGCTAACAGGCCAGATGGCCGGCCGACGGAGGCACAAGGCTTGGGATGCAGGGCAGTCTGCGGGCCCTGCCTGACCGGTTTCTGACCCCGGCAAAGACCTCCGGGAAACTACCTAGTCGCTGTTTGAGGCATGTCAGATGCGCGCACCGCGTCAGGCCTTGGTCAGGCGCGCAGCCACAATGTTTGACAGGGGCCGTGCGCGCCTTGCACGCCCGCAGCGCGTCCCCGTCCAGACATCCATGCATCGCATCAACGCCCGCCCCCGGAGGCACCGCGCGTGATCCGCCAGCGACTCACCGCCCAACGGCTCGCGGCCTGGTTCGTCGCGGGCTGGCTGCTGCTGGGCTGGCCGCTGCTGGCGCTGTGGGACCACCCGGTGCAGGTGGCCGGCCTGCCGTTGCTGCCGCTGGCGCTGTTCGCTGTGTGGGCCGGTCTGATCGCGGCCGTGGCCTGGGTGCTCGAGCGCGACCCGGCTGCCGCCGCCGCCCCGGCGGACGGCCTGCCCGGCACCCCGGGCCGCTGAGGCCGCCATGCGCAGTGCCGACGCCGCGGCGGTGCTGGCCGCCCCCACCGTGGTGGTGGCCGCGCTGGCCTACCTGCTGGCGCTGTTCGGCGTCGCGGCCTGGGCCGACCGGCGCGCCGCGGCGGGCCGCTCGGTGATCGGCAATGCCTGGGTGTACGCGCTGTCGCTGGCCGTGTACTGCACCGCCTGGACCTACTTCGGCAGCGTGGGCCGCGCCGCCTCGGGCGGCATCTGGTTCCTGCCCATCTACCTGGGGCCCACGCTGGGCATGGTGCTGGCGTGGCTGGTGGTGCGCAAGCTGGTGCGCATCGCGCGGGTGCAGCGCATCACCTCGATCGCCGACTTCATCGGCAGCCGCTATGGCAAGAGCCTCACGCTGGCCGGCGCGGTGACGCTGATCACCGTGGTGGGCATCGTGCCCTACATCGCGCTGCAGCTCAAAGCCATCGCCCAGGGCTATGCGCTGCTGACCACGCCGCCGGGCGTGGCCATGGCGCCGGCGGCACCGTGGTGGCGTGACAGCACGCTGGCCATCGCGGTGGCCATGGCCCTGTTCACGATGGTGTTCGGCACGCGGCAGCCGCGTACGGTGCCCCACGAAGACCATGAAGAGCGCCAAAGCGAACGCCATGAACGCCATGAAGGCCTGGTGGCCGCCATCGCCGCCGAGTCGGTGGTCAAGCTGCTGGCCTTCGTGGCGGTGGGCGGGTATGTCGTCTGGGGCCTGTTCGACGGGCCCGCCGCGCTGTTCGCCCAGGCCCAGGCCCGGCCCGAGCTGGCGCGGCTGCTCACGCTGGCCGGCGGCAACCCGGCGGGCCGCTTCGCCTGGGACCAGTGGCTGGCGCTGATGGCGCTGGCCATGCTGTCGGTGCTGTGCCTGCCGCGGCAGTTCCAGGTGATGGTGCTCGAGAACGTGGACGAGCGCCACCTGCAGCGCGCCAGCTGGGCCTTTCCGGCCTACCTGCTGTTGATCAACCTGTTCGTGCTGCCCATCGCGCTGGGTGGCCTGCTGCTGGGCGGCAGCGTGGCTGCGGCCGATGGCTTCGTCATCGCGCTGCCGCTGGCCGCCGGGCAGCCGGGGTTGGCGCTGGTGGCCTTCATCGGCGGGCTGTCGGCGGCCACCGGCATGGTCATCGTCGAGGCCATCGCGGTGGCCACCATGGTCTGCAATGACCTGGTGATGCCGCTGCTTCTGCGTGCTGGGTGGCTGGCGCAGGCCGGGCGTGGCGACCTCACCGGCCTGCTGCTGGGCATCCGCCGCGCGGCCATCGCCGGCGTGCTGCTGCTGGGCTATCTGTATTACCGGCTGGCGGGCGAGGCCTATGCGCTGGTCAGCATCGGCCTGATCAGCTTTGCCGCGGTGGCGCAGTTCGCCCCGGCGCTGCTGGCCGGGCTGTACTGGAAGGGCGGCACGCGCAATGGCGCGCTGGCCGGGCTGCTGGGCGGCTTCGGGCTGTGGGCCTACACGCTGATGGCGCCGTCGCTGGCCAAGTCGGGCTGGCTGCCGGCCGACTGGCTGGCCCAGGGCCTGTTCGGCTGGCCGCTGCTGCGGCCCGAGGCGCTGATGGGCCTGGCCGGCATGGACCCGCTGACCCATGCGCTGGTGTGGAGCCTGGGCGTCAACCTGGCGCTGTTTGCCGGCGTGTCGCTGTGGCGCGGGCCCACGCCGCGCGAGGCCACACAGGCGCTGCTGTTCGTCGATGCACTGCGCACCGGCGTGTCGGCCGTGGCCACGCCACCGGCCTTCTGGCGCGGCCGCGCCCAGGTGGCCGATCTGCGCGCGCTGGCCCGCCGCTTCATGGGCGAGGCCCGCGCCGCGCGGCTGTTCGACGACCATGCCCGCGCCCAGGGCCTGGCCAGCGCCGACGCCATCGTGCCCGACGCACGGCTGGTGCAGTACGTCGAGACCGAGCTGGGCGGCGTGATCGGCGCGGCCTCGGCGCGGGTGATGGTGGCCTCGGTGGTCGACGAGGAGCCGCTGGCCATGGACGATGTGCTGCGCATGCTGGACGAGGCCTCGCAGCTGCGCAGCCATGCCCAGGCGCTGGAGCAGCAGCAGCAGGCGCTGCGCCGCGCCACCGACGAACTGCGCGCCGCCAACGAGCGGCTGGAAGAGCTGGACCGGCTGAAGGACGACTTCATGTCCTCGGTGACGCACGAGCTGCGCACGCCGCTGACCTCGATCCGCGCGCTGTCGGAGCTGATGCGCGACGACCCCGAGATGGACGCCGACCAGCGCCAGGAATTCCTGGCCATCGTGGTGGCCGAGACCGAGCGCCTGTCGCGCCTGGTGAACCAGGTGCTGGACATGGCCAAGATCGAGTCGGGCCATGCCGAGTGGCGCAGCGAGGCTGTCGACCTGCGCGCGCTGCTGCAGCGCGCTGCCGACACCACGGCCGAGATGTTCCATGCCCGTGGCGCCACGTTGCAGCTGGTGCTGCCGCCGGCCGATGCCGCGCTGCCCGCACTGCAGGCCGACGAGGACCGGCTGATGCAGGTGCTGATGAACCTGCTGTCCAACGCGGCCAAGTTCGTGCCGGCGCGCGCGGGCCACGTGCGCCTGGCGCTGTCGGCCGATGCGGGCGGTTTCACCGTGCGGGTGCAGGACAACGGCCCCGGTGTGCCCGCGGCCCAGCAGGCGCTGATCTTCGAGAAGTTCCGCCAGGGTGGCGATGCACGGCACCGGCCCGCCGGCACCGGCCTGGGCCTGCCGATCAGCCGCCAGATCGTCGAGCACTTCGGCGGCCGGATGTGGCTGGAGCCTGATGCAGCGCAAGGCGCCTGCTTCGCATTCACGCTGCCATACCGGCATGAGACCGCGGCCACGGCGCCCGCCGCGGCCGACCGCCCGATCGAACAAGACCCCCCTGGAGACAAGCCATGGCCACGCGCATCGTGATCGCCGACGACGAGCCGAACATCCTGATCTCGCTGGAGTATCTGCTCAAGCGCGAAGGCTTCGACGTGACCCTGGCACGCGATGGCCAGGAGGCGCTGGACGCCGTGCGCACCGTGCGCCCCGCGCTGGCGCTGCTGGATGTGATGATGCCGCGCCTGAGCGGCCTGGACGTGTGCCAGCAGCTGCGCGCCGACGACAGCCTGGCCGGCCTGCGCATCGTGATGCTCACCGCCAAGGGCCGCGACACCGACGTGGCCAAGGGCCTGGCGCTGGGCGCCGACGCCTACCTGACCAAGCCCTTCGCCACCAAGGCGCTGGTGCAACAGCTGCGCGAACTGCTGGAGCGGCCGGCATGACGCCCGGCCCGGGCGCCATCGGCTCGGGCAGTGCCCGCGCCGGCAAGCCGCTCACGCGCGAAGCCCGCGAGCTGCGCGTGCTGGCCCGCGCCGCCGCCGGGGTGCTGGGCGGCCTGGCGCTGTGGCTGGGCACCGCCGGCGGCCTGCTGTGGGCCACGCTGGTGCCGACCGAGCGTGCCCAGCTGGTCGCGCTGCTGGCCCCGCGCGGCGCCTTGCTGCTGCTGGCCGCGCTGCTGGCCGTGGTGGCCGTGGTGTCGCTGCTGCAGCGCCTGCTGGCGGCCTGGCCTGGCGCAGCCGGCCAGCTGCTGGAGGACAGCCGCGTGCGCCTGGGCACCGACACGGCCACGCCGATCCCGCCGCGCGGCGCACCCGCGCTGCAGGCCCTGGCCGGCGTCATCGACCAGCTGGTGGCGCAGCGCAGCCAGTTGCGCGCCGACATCGCCGCCCAGGTGCGTGAGGCCAGCCGCGGCATCGAGCAGGAGCGCAGCCGCCTGGCGGCGCTGATGTCCGAGCTGACCCAGGCCGTGGTGGTGTGCAACCTCGATGGCCGGGTGCTGCTGTACAACGGCAGCGCGCGGGCGCAGTTCCGTGCGCTGTCGGCCGCGCCGGCGCTGGCCGATGGCGCCGAGCTGATCGGCCTGGGCCGCTCGATCTACACCGTGTTCGACCGCCAGCTGGTGGCCCATGCGCTGGACAAGATCCAGCAGCAGCTGGGCCGCGGCGTGGGCCAGCCCTCGGCGCACTTCCTCACCACCACGGCCGCCGGCCAGCTGCTGCGCGTGCAGATGGCGCCGGTGCGCCAGGTGGCCGATGCGGCGCAGGCGCAGGACGGCCCCGCGGGCCTGGCCGGCTTCGTGCTGATGCTGGCCAACGTGACGCGCGAGTTCGCGCACGAGACCGAGCGCGACCGCCTGCTGCACGAGTTGACCGAGGGCAGCCGCGCCGCGCTGGGCAACCTGCAGGCCGCCGCCGAGATGCTGGCCTACCCCGACCTGGAGCCCGAGCAGCGCGAGCGCTTCCTGGCCGTGGTGCAGCAGGAGGCGCAGACCATGGCCGCGCGCCTGCACAGCGTGGCCCAGCAGCAGGATGCGCGCCGTGCCGGCACGCGCTGGCCGCTGGAGGACATGCTGGGCGCCGACCTGGTGGCCGCCGCGGTGCAGCGCATCGGCGTGCTGCAGCCGGGCCTGCGCGCGGCGCCCGACGCGGTGGACGGCGCACTGTGGCTGCAGGTCGACAGCTTCTGGCTGCTGCAGGCACTGTGCTACCTGGCCGGCCGCCTGGCCGACGAATACGGCATCCGGCTGGTGCAGCTGCGCCTGGCGCCGGCACCGCAACCCGGCCGCGCCCACCTCGACCTGATCTGGGCCGGCCAGGCCATGAGCACCGAGACCGTGATGACCTGGGAGACCGATCCGATGCCCTTGGCGGGGGCCGGCAGCGGCGGTCAGGCCAGCCAGCTGGCCGTGCGCGAGGTGGTGCAGCGCCATGGCGGCGAGTTCTGGTTCGAGCGTGAGCGCGTGCGTCACCAGGCCTTCTTCCGCTTCCTGCTGCCGGTGGCCGATGCCGTGGCGGTGGCCGAGCCGTTGGCGCCGCCGCTGGACAGCCGGCCCGAGTACTACGACTTCGACCTGTTCCGCCGCAGCGACGACGACGCGCAGGCCCGTGCGCTGGACGAGCGCCGCCTGGTCGACCTGACCTACACCGTGTTCGACACCGAGACCACGGGCCTGAACCCGTCACAGGGCGACGAGATCCTGCAGATCGGTGCCACCCGCGTGGTCAACGGCAAGCTGCTGCGGCAGGAGAGCTTCGAGCAGCTGGTCGATCCGCGGCGGCCGATCCCGCCCGAGGGCGTGCCCATCCACGGCATCACGCCCGAGATGGTGGCCGGCCAGCCGGACATCGCCACGGTGCTGCCGGCCTTTCACGCCTTTGCCGCCGACACCGTGCTGGTGGCCCACAACGCCGCCTTCGACATGCGCTTCCTGCAGCTGAAGGAGGGCCTGACCGGCCTGCGCTTCGAGCAGCCGGTGCTGGACACGCTGCTGCTGTCGGCCCTGGTGCACCCGGAACAGGACTCGCACCGACTGGAGGCCATCGCCGAGCGCTTCGGCATCACGGTGCTGGGCCGGCACACGGCGCTGGGCGATGCGCTGGTCACCGCCGAGGTGTTCCTCAAGCTGGTGCCGTTGCTGGCCGAGCGTGGCATCCACACGCTGGGCCAGGCGCGCGAGGCGGCACAGCAGACCTGGCATGCGCGGCTGAAGTACTGACCACCGGCGTGGCGCCGGCGCGTGGCGGCTGGCGACCGGCGGTCGGCATGGGCGTGGCGTGGATCACGGCCACCGCCGTGGCGCCCGAACTGGCCGTGTGCGGCCTGGCATTTCCAGCGATGGCCTGTCACACGGGCGACGAACATCGGCCCCGCACCTGCATGGTGCAGGCTCCGGGGCGCTGCGTGATGCGGCCCCGGGTGTCAACCGGCGTTGCGGCGCCTGCCTGGAGGGGCGGGCGACAGCGCCTCAGCAGTACAGAGGCAGTACCCGTGAACCATCGAACCCTGACGGTCCGCCAGCAGCTCACGCTGGGCTTTGGCGGCCTGGCCCTGGCGTGCCTGGCACTCGCCACGGCAGCCATCGTGTCGCTCAATAGCGCCACCGATGCCTACCACCACCATGTCGACGGCGTGGAGGCCCGCGCCACCACCGTGGCCCGCCTGGGCCATGCGGTGAAAGACCGGGCCCTGGCCGCCCGCAACATGCTGCTGGCACCCGACGACGCCAGCCGCCAGGCGCAGATGGGCGCTGCCAGCCGGGCCCACACCCGCGTGGGCGAACTGCTCGCCGCCTACCAGAAGCAGGTGGCCGAGGCCCACGACATGTCCGCACGCGCCCGTGAGCTGGCGACCGAGCTGGCGCAGGTGGAAAGGGCCTATGCCGAGGTGGCGCAGGACGTCATGGCACTGGCCGCCAAGGGCCAGCGCGACGCCGCCATCGCGCGCATGAACAGCGACTGCCTGCCCAAGCTGGCCCGCATCGGCGAGCTGCTGGACGAGTACGCCCGCCTGGCCGAGCAGGTGGGCGAGGCCGATGTGCAGGCGGCCTACGCCATGCTGCAGTGGCAGCGCAGCCTGCTGATGGGCGTGGCCGCGCTGGCCGTGACCGGGGCGTTGTGGGGCGGCTGGCGCATCACCCGGCGCCTGACCGACGCACTGGGCGCCGAGCCCGCCGCGCTGGGCCAGGCCCTGGGCCGCATGGCCGACGGCGACCTGCGGCCGGTGCCGCATGCCGCCGGCGTGCCCGATGGCAGCGTGATGGCCTCGCTGGCGCGCATGCAGGGCAGCCTGGTGGGGCTGATCGGCCAGGTGCGCGTGTCGGCCGACAGCATCGCCACCGCGTCGGCGCAGATCGCCACCGGCAACCAGGACCTGTCAGGCCGCACCGAGAGCCAGGCCAGCGCCCTGCAGCAGACCGCCGCGCAGATGATGCAGATGACCGACACCGTGCGCGGCAATGCCGCCAGTGCCCGCACCGCCAGCGACCTGGCGGCCGAGGCCGCCAAGGTGGCGCGCCAGGGCGGCGAGGTGGTGGCCCGCGTGGTCGACACCATGGGCGAGATCAGCGAGAGCAGCCGCCGCATCGCCGACATCATCGGCACCATCGACGGCATCGCCTTCCAGACCAACATCCTGGCGCTGAACGCCGCGGTGGAGGCCGCCCGCGCCGGCGACCAGGGCCGCGGCTTCGCCGTGGTGGCCGGCGAGGTGCGCGCGCTGGCACGCCGCTCGGCCGAGGCGGCCAAGGAGATCAAGGGGCTGATCGACACCTCGGTGCAGCGCGTGGAGGCCGGCAGCCAGCAGGTGGGCGACGCCGGCGACACCATGCGCCGCATCGTCGACCAGGTGGGCCGCGTCACCGACCTGATCGGCGAGATCCACACCGCCACGGTCGAGCAGAGCACTGGCATCGAGCAGGTCAACCAGGCCGTCTCCGCGCTGGACAACGGCACGCAGCAGAACGCCGCGCTGGTGGAGCAGAGCGCCGCCGCCGCCGACAGCCTGCGCCAGCAGGCCCAGTACATGACCCAGGCGGTCTCGGTGTTCAGGCTGGGGACGGCTGAGCCGGCGGTGTGAGGCACGGCGGCTGGCGGAGGCTGTGAGATTCGAACTCACGGGCCCTTGCGGGCCGGCAGTTTTCAAGACTGCTGGGTTAAACCACTCCCCCAAGCCTCCGCGATGACGATGGCGCCCCGTGGCGGGGCGCGGGCGCGGGCGCATTCTGCCAGCAGGCGCGGGCCTGTTCGCGGCCTGCACGCATGCGTTCCGCTGGCGGGCGCATCGGCCGCGGCTGAAAGCGCTGCCGGGGAAGGGATTTACCGGTCGGGGACGGGGCGGGGCGCGTGTCACACTGCGCGCCGCCCGGGTGGCCTGCGCCCGGGGCCACTGCTGCGCATCCCGTCCTGTGAACACCACCGAGATCTACCTGATCGCCATGGCGATCATCTTCAGCGTGCCCTACCTGGTGTGGCGCCTGGGCCGCACCGACCACTGGGCGCCGCTGGTGGTGGTGCAGATCCTCACCGGCATCGCGCTGGGGCCGGGCGTGCTGGGCGCGGCCTTCCCCGACTACTACCGCTTCGTCTTCAACCCGCAGGTCATCGGCGCGCTCAATGGCGTGGCCTGGTGGGCGGTGATGGTGTTCGTGTGGATCGCCGGCATCGAGCTCGATCTGCGCGAGGCCTGGCGCTACCGCCGCGAAGGTGGCATCACGGCCGGCCTGGCACTGGGCGTGCCCTTGCTGTTCGGGGCCGCGGCGGCCACGCTGCTGCTGGCCGATCTGCCGCTGGTGGGCGGTGGCTGGCGTGGCCTGCTGGGCCAGCCCTGGCAGTTCGTGCTGGGCGTGGGCATGGCCTGCGCGGTGACGGCGCTGCCGATCCTGATCCTGCTGATGGAGAAGCTGGAAATCCTGCGCCAGCCCATCGGCCAGCGCATCCTGCGCTACGCCAGCCTGGACGACGTGGCCATCTGGGGCGTGCTGGCGGTGATCCTGATGGACTGGCAGCGCGTGGGCCGGCAGGCGGCCTTCCTGGCGCTGTTCGCGCTGGCCAGCGTGGCCCTGCGCGCGCTGATGCAGCGCGTGCCCGAGCGCGACCGCTGGTACCTGGGCCTGATCTGGCTGGCGCTGTGCGCTTTCGGGGCCGACTGGTCGGGCCTGCACTACATGGTGGGCGCGTTCCTGGCCGGTGCGGTGATGGATGCGCACTGGTTCGACCAGAAGCAGATGGACGCGCTGCGCGCCCATGTGCTGCTGGTGGTGATGCCGGTGTTCTTCCTGTCCACCGGGCTGCGCACGCAGTGGGGTGCGGGCGGCTGGTCGGTGCTGGTGGTGGCGGCGCTGCTGCTAGTGGCCTCGGTGGCCGGCAAGCTGCTGGGGGTGCGCATCGCCGGGCGGGTGCTGGGCTGGCAGCCGGGCGAGGCCTCGCTGATCGGCTGGCTGCTGCAGACCAAGGCGCTGATCATGATCATCTTCGCCAACATCCTGCTGGACAAGCAGGTGATCACCGCCCAGGCCTTCACCGCGATGCTGCTGATGGCGGTGGGCAGCACCATGCTCACCACGCCGGTGGTCAAGCCGATGCTGGCGCGGCTGCCGCAGTTGCTGTCGCGGCGGGTTTGAGCGCAGGTCGGCGGGTCAGCCGGGGGCCTGCGCTTGCTCGCAAGCCACCTGGAACACCTCGCGCCGGCCGCCATCCACGCGCACCGCGGTGAGGGCGCTGCCCCACACGCAGCCGGTGTCCAGCGC
Organism: Pseudaquabacterium inlustre; assembly: GCF_038066595.1. Classification (NCBI taxonomy): domain Bacteria; kingdom Pseudomonadati; phylum Pseudomonadota; class Betaproteobacteria; order Burkholderiales; family Sphaerotilaceae; genus Pseudaquabacterium; species Pseudaquabacterium inlustre. Next base: position 635,893 of record NZ_JBBUTH010000009.1, on the reverse strand, counting down.
CAGCAGGTCGGGCTGGTTGCGCAGGCCCAGCGTGCTCCAGTGGCCGAAGGCGATGGGCTGACCCGCCGTGCGCCGGCCCGGCACCTCGAACCAGGGCATCAGCCCCGGCGGCGCGGCGTCGGCGCCGTCCTTGGTCTTGAAGTCCAGCGTGCCGTCGGCGGCGCAGAAGCGGATGCGCGTCAGCGTGTTGATCACGAAGCGCCAGCGCTCGGCGCCGGCCAGGCTGTCGTGCCAGCGCGCCGGCTCGTTGCCGTACATCACGCGCAGAAAGCCCGGCAGGTCAGGGCCGGCCAGCAGCGCATGCACCTCGTCGGCCAGGGCCAGGGTCTGGGCGGCGTCCCACTGCGGCACCACGCCGGCATGCACCAGCAGCCAGCCGTGGGCGGTGTCGGCCAGCCTGCAGCGCTGGCGCAGCCAATCCAGCCAGGCGTCGCGCTGCGGGCTCATCAGCACCTGGCGCAGCGTGTCGCTCTTGTGCAGCGGGCGCACACCCTCGGCCACGGCCAGCAGGTGCAGGTCATGGTTGCCCAGCAGGCAGCTGGCGGCGTTGCCCAGGCCCTGCAGGCGCTGCAGCGTGGCCAGCGAGGCCGGGCCGCGGTTCACCAGGTCGCCCAGCACGTGCAGGTGGTCGCGCGAGGGTGAGAAGCCGGTCACGTCGAGCAGGCGATCGAAGGCGTCGCAGCAGCCCTGGAGGTCGCCGATGAGGTAATGCATCGCACGATTCTGCTACGCTCCCGCGCTTGTTTCACTGCCCGTTGCGCCCGTTGCCGGCGCTGCCATGGACGTTGCGCTACTGGTCTTCCTGATCCTGCTGAACGCCTTGTTCGCGATGTCGGAGATGGCCCTGTCGGCCTCGCGCAAGGCGCGGCTGGCGGTGATGGTGGAGGCGGGTGAGCATGGCGCCGCGGCGGCCATGGACCTGCACGAGAACCCGACCAAGTTCCTGTCCACGGTGCAGATCGGCATCACGTCGATCGGCGTGCTCAACGGCATCGTCGGCGATGCCGCGTTCTCCGGGCCGCTGGCGGCGCAGATCCACACCTGGCTGCCGATGCTCAGCCCCAGCGTGGTGCAGGTCAGCGCCACGGCGCTGGTGGTGATGGTGATCACCTTCCTGAGCATCATCTTCGGCGAACTGGTGCCCAAGCGCCTGGGCCAGATGTACCCCGAACGCGTGGCCGCCCTGGTGGCCCAGCCGATGGAATGGCTGTCGGCCGCCACGCGACCCTTCGTGGCCCTGCTGTCGGTGTGCACCGAAGGCATGCTGCGCCTGCTGGGCATCCGCGAGACGCCCAGCCGCGCCGTCACCGAGGAAGAGATCGCCGCCAGCCTCGAAGAAGGCCTGGACGCCGGCGTCATCGAGGCGCAGGAGCACCAGATGGTGCGCAACGTGTTCCGGCTGGATGAGCGGCAGGTGGGCTCGATGATGATCCCGCGCGCCGAGATCAGCTGGCTGGAGCTGAACGCGCCGCTGCCTGACCTGCTGGCACGCATGCACGACCAGGGCCACTCGCGCTACCCGGTGTGCCGCGGTGGCCTGGATGACGTGGTGGGTGTGCTCGAGGCCCAGCACCTGCTGCCGCCGCTGGCGCGCGGCGAGGCGCCGGTGCTGGCCGACCTGATGCAGCCGCCGGTGTTCGTGCCCGAAACCCTGTCGGGCATGGAACTGCTGGACCACTTCCGCGCCTCGGGCGTGGAGCTGGTGTTCGTGGTCGACGAGTACGGCGCGGTGCAGGGCGTGATCACCGTCCGCGACGTGCTGGAGGCCATCACCGGCGAGTTCGGCACGCCCAGCGACGACGATGCCTGGGCCGTGCGCCGGGCCGACGGCAGCTGGCTGATGGACGGCCTGATCCCGGTGCCCGAGCTGAAGGACCGGCTGGAACTGCGCGAGCTGCCCGAGGAGGACCGGGGCCGCTACAACACCTTGGCCGGCATGATCATGCTGCTGCTGGGGCGCCTGCCGCGCACGGCGGATGTGGTGCAATGGGACGTTTGGCGCTTCGAGGTGGTCGATCTCGACGGCAAGCGTGTGGACAAGGTGCTGGTCTCACGCACCGAACAACCTGAAACCGAAAAGCGAGACTGAGATGATCAACGAGAACCTGCACAAGAAGCCGGTGGCGCTGGACCGCGTCAAGCACAAGACCCTCAAGCTCGACTTGAACCACCGCGACCTGGGCACGGTGGGCAAGCTCAACGCCTTCTTCGTGGCGGGCACCGAGTTCGGTGACGCCTGCCGCGAGTACCCGGTGGTGTGGGTGCATGCCGGCACCGACGAGGCCGGCAAGCAGCAGGTGGCGCCGATCGCCGTGTTCGGCCTGAAGGCCGAGCAGAACCTGTGCGTCGACAACGACAAGTGGCGGGTGCGCTATGTGCCGGCGGCGCTGCGCCTGTACCCCTTCGGCCTGGCCCGCGTGGCGCCCGAGCAGATGGTGGTGTGCTTCGACGAGACCTGGGGCGGCTTCGGCACCCAGGGCGAGACGCTGTTCAACGACGACGGCACGCCCACCGAGTTCACCGCCAACGTGCAGAAGCAGCTCGAGAACTTCGAGGTCGAGGTCGAGCGCACCCGCGTGGTGGGCAACCTGCTGGTCGAGAAGGGCCTGCTGCGCGACATGCGCTTCGACGCCACGCTGCCCGACGGCAGCAAGCTGGCGGTGGACGGCTTCCTGACCATCGACCAGGACAAGCTGGCCGCGCTACCCGACGCCGACATCATCGCCATGAGCAAGAACGGCGTGATGGGCCTGATCCACGCGCACCAGATCTCTCTGGGCAACATGACGCGCCTGGTGGAGTGGTACGTCGAGCGCTTCGGCACCGCCGCGCCGGCCCAGGCCTGATCCACCCGACCTGCGCGCGGCCGACTTGCGCACCCCGCTGGAGCTCGACCTCTACGAGCAGCCCGGGCACCTGATCCGCCGCGCGCAGCAGATCGCCGTGGCGATGTTCGCCGAGGCCATCGGCCGCGATGTGACACCGGTGCAGTACGCCGTGCTGCGCATGCTGCAGGAGCGGCCGGGCATCGACCAGGTGACGCTGGCGCGCGAGGTGGCGCTGGACAACTCCACCACCGCCGACCTGGCCGCCCGCCTGGAAACCAAGGGCTGGATCCTGCGCGAGGTGCTGCCGCGCCGGCAGCGTGCGCTGTCGCTCACACCCGAGGGCCAGGCCGTGCTCGACCGCCTGGTGCCAGCCCTGCATGCCATGAACACGCAGATGCTGGCCGGGCTGGACGCGGCCGAGCGCGCCGAGTTCATGCGTCTGCTGGGCAAGTTCGTGCAGCTGAACAATGCGCAGAGCCGGGCGCCGCACCGCCCGGGCGGTGTCGATCCTGGGTAGACACCAGGGTTTGACCTGGGTCAGTGTCGGCATTGATTCCGTATACTGAATGACGTTCAGTATGCTGAATCAAGGAGCGCCCGCATGTTCCCGAAAAACGCCTGGTACGTGGCCTGCACGCCCGCCGAGATCGATGACAAGCCGCTGGGCCGGCGCATCTGCGGCGAGCCCATCGTGTTCTACCGCGGTGAGGAGGGCCAGGTGGCGGCGCTGGAAGACTGGTGCCCGCACCGCGGCGCGCCCTTGTCGCTCGGCCGGGTGATCGAGGGCCGGCTGGTCTGCGGCTACCACGGCCTGGAGATGGGCTGCAACGGCAAGACCATCGCGATGCCGGGCCAGCGCGTGCGCGGCTTTCCGCCGGTGCGCAGCTACCCGGTGGTGGAACGGCACGGCTTCGTGTGGGTGTGGCCGGGCGATGCGGCGCTGGCCGACCCGGCCACCATCCACGACTGCTTCTGGGCCGACAGCCCCGACTGGGCCTACGGCGGCGGGCTGTACCACATCGCCTGCGACTACCGCCTGATGGTCGACAACCTGATGGACCTGACGCACGAGACCTATGTGCACGCCACCAGCATCGGCCAGAAGGAGATCGACGAGACGCCGTGCACCACGCGCACCGAGGGCGACCATGTCATCACCGAGCGGCGCATGTTCGGCATCACGCCGCCGCCGTTCTGGAAGATGGCGCTGCGTGGCGCGCACCTGCCCGACGATCAGTTGGTCGACCGCTGGCAAATCTGCCACTTCACGCCGCCCAGCCATGTGCTGATCGAGGTGGGTGTGGCGTTGGCCGGCAAGGGCGGCTACGAGGCTGCGCCCGAGCACAAGGTGTCGTCCATCGTGGTCGACTTCATCACGCCCGAGACCGAGACCTCGATCCACTACTTCTGGGGCATGGCGCGCAGCTTCAATGTGCGCGACAAGGCGCTCACCGCCGCCATCCGCGAGGGCCAGGGCAAGATCTTCGGCGAGGACCTGGAGATGCTGGAGCGCCAGCAGGCCAACCTGCTGCACTGGCCGGGCCGCGACCTGCTGAAGCTCAACATCGATGCCGGTGGCGTGCAGGCGCGCCGCGTGCTGGACCGCCTGATCGCGGCCGAGCAGGGCGCGGTGGTGGCATGAGCACCATCCAGGTCCGCATAGCCCGCAAATGGGCGGAGGCCGAGGGCATCGCCGGGCTGGAACTGGTGGCCGCCGATGGCGGCGCGCTGCCGCCGTTCTCGGCCGGTGCGCACATCGATGTGCATCTGCCGGGCGGGCTGACGCGGCCGTACTCGCTGTGCGGGGATCCGGCCGACACCACGCGCTGGCAACTGGGCGTGCTGCGCGAGCCGGCCTCGCGCGGCGGCTCGGCGGCGGTGCACGACGCGCTGGCCGAAGGGCAGGTGCTCACCGTTGGCCTGCCGCGCAACCTGTTCGCGCTGCAGCCGGGCGCCACACGCAGCCTGCTGCTGGCCGGCGGCATCGGCATCACACCGCTGCTGGCCATGGCCGAGCAACTGGCGGGCGAGGGCGCCGACTTCGCCTTCCATGTCGCCGCCCGCAGCCGCGCGCGCCTGGCCTTTGCCGGTCGCCTGGCGCAGGCGCCCTGGGCCGACCGGGTGCAGTTGCACCTGGACGACGGGCCCGAGGCCCAGCGGCTGGATCTGAACGCGCTGCTGGCCACGCCGCAGCCGGGGGCCCAGGTCTACCTGTGCGGTCCGCAGGGCTTCATCGATGCGGCGCTGGCCGCGGCGCGGGCGGCCGGCTGGGCTGACGCGCAGCTGCAGGTCGAGCGTTTCGGGGCGGCCTCCGCGCCCGCGGCGGCCGACGGGATCGGCGGCTTCACGCTGCGCCTGGCGCGCAGCGGCCGCGTGGTGCCGGTGGCGGCCGACCAGACGGCCGTGCAGGCCCTGGCCGCGGCCGGTGTGACGGTGATGACCTCGTGCGAGCAGGGCGTGTGCGGCACCTGCCTGACCCGCGTGCTCGGCGGCGTGCCCGATCACCGCGACCAGTACCTCACCGACGAGGAGCGGGCCGCCCATGACCAGTTCCTGCCCTGCTGCTCGCGGGCCTGCACGCCCGAGCTGGTGCTGGACCTGTGAGGCCCGCCCGCCGATACCGCACGCGCCATGCCGTGCTGCGATAGCTGCTAGTTCTCGCCCATGCCTGTGTGTGCGGGCTTGTGCGGGGAACACCTGAGCCCGCGCATCCGCACAATGCCAGCCAACCAGTGCCTGCCGTGCGCTGCCTCCCTCGACTTTCCGGAGACCTTTGCGATGAACCGTCGACACCACCTGCTCACCCTGGCCGCCAGCACGCTGGTGCTCGCCGCCGGCAGCGCCCAGGCGCAAGACACCGTGAAGATCGGCGTGCTGCTGCCGATGACCGGCCAGAGCGCGTCCACCGGCAAGCAGATCGCTGCCGCCATCGCGCTGTTCCAGGCCCAGAACGGCAAGAAGGCCGGAGGCAAGAACGTCGAAGTCATCATCAAGGACGACGCCGGCGTGGCCGACAACACCCGTCGCCTGGCGCAGGAACTGGTGGTGAACGACAAGGTGGTGGCGCTGGCCGGCTTCGGCCTCACCCCGCTGGCCCTGGCCACCGCGCCGATTGCCACGCAGAGCAAGACCCCGATGGTGGTGATGGCCGCGGCCACTTCCAGCATCACCGAGGCCTCGCCCTTCATCACCCGCACCAGCTTCACACTGCCGCAGGCGGCGGTGGGCATGGGCGAGTGGGCGCCCAAGAACGGCATCAAGAAGGTGGTGTCGCTGGTGGCCGACTACGGCCCCGGCAACGACGCCGAGAAGTACTTCACCGACCGCATCCAGCTCAACGGCGGCCAGGTGCTGGAGAAGCTGCGCACGCCGCTGCGCAGCCCCGACTTCGCGCCGGTGCTGCAGAAGGTGCGTGACGCCAAGCCCGATGCGCTGTTCGTGTTCCTGCCCTCGGGCCAGGGCGCACAGTTCATGAAGCAGTTCGGCGAGCGCGGCCTGGACAAGGCCGGCATCCGCCTGATCGGCACTGGCGACATCACCGACGACGACCAGCTCAACGACATGGGCGATGTGGCGCTGGGCGTGGTGACCACGCACCACTACTCGGCTTCGCACAACAGCCCGATGAACAAGAAGTTCGTCGCCGATTTCCAGGCCGCCAACAAGTTCCGCCCCAACTTCATGGCCGTGGGCGGCTGGGACGGCATGCGCCTGATCTACAACGCGCTCAACACCACCAAGGGCGCCGGCGGCGAGGCGCTGCTGGCGGCCATGAAGGGCCAGATCTTCGAGAGCCCGCGCGGCCAGGTGCTGATCGACGGCCAGACGCGCGAGATCGTGCAGGACATCCACACCCGCAAGGTCGAGAAGAAGGACGGGCAGCTGTGGAACGTCGAGTTCGACGTGCAGAAGGCCGTCAAGGACCCGGGCAAGGTGAAGTGATCATCGCCTGATGGCCAACGCGGCCGGGGCTGACCCCGGCCGCTTCTTCTTGCAAAGTTTGCTGTCATGTTGACCCTGCTATTCGATGGCGTGGCCTACGGCATGCTGCTGTTCGTGCTGGCGCTGGGGCTGGCCGTGACCATGGGGCTGATGAACTTCATCAACCTGGCCCACGGCGCCTTCGCGATGGCCGGCGGCTATGTGCTGGTGGTGCTGATGCAGCGCTGGGGCGTGCCCTTCCTGGCCTGCCTGCCGATTGCCTTCGTCGTCACTGCCGCGGCCGGCGCGCTGCTGGAGCGCACGCTGTACCGGCCGATGTACGGCAAGCCCCACCTGGACCAGGTGCTGTTCTCCATCGGCCTGACCTTCATGGCCGTGGCCGCGTGCGATTACGTGATGGGCAGCTCGCAGGTCAATGTGCAGACGCCCGAGTGGCTGCGCCAGCGCTTCGAGTTCGGCTCGGGCGCGCTGTCCATCGGCATGGGCGCCTACCGCCTGTTCATCATCGCCGTGTGCGTGGCGCTGGCGCTGGGTCTGCAGGCCATCCTGGTGGGCACGCGTTTCGGCAGCCGGCTGCGCGCCGCAGTGGACGATCCGCGCGTGGCCGCCGGCCTGGGCATCCCGGTCAACACCGTGTTCCTGCTGACCTTTGCCACCGGCTCCGGCCTGGCCGGCCTGGGCGGCGCGCTGGGCGTCGACGTGCTGGGCATGGACCCGGCCTTCCCGTTGAAGTTCATGGTCTATTTCCTGATCGTCTGTGCCGTGGGCGGCACCAGCTCCATCACCGGCCCGCTGGTGGCGGCGCTGCTGCTGGGCATTGCCGACGTGATGGGCAAGTACTACCTGCCCAAGCTCGGCGCCTTCATCGTGTATGTGCTGATGATCGTGATCCTGCTGTGGCGGCCCCAGGGCCTGTTCAGCCGGGAGGGCAAGAAGTGAGCAGCCTGTCGTCCCGCCTCACCGCCCCGGCGCGCTGGAAGCCGTGGGAGATCGCGCTGTGGCTGGCCATCTGGGCCATGCCGCTGGCCGTGCCCCAGCACGCCGCGCTGATCAACGACATCGCCATCACCGCGCTGTTCGCGCTCAGCCTGGACATCGTGCTGGGCTATGCCGGCATCGTGTCGCTGGGCCATGCCGCGTTCTTCGGCCTGGGCGCCTATGGCGCCGCGCTGTTTGCCAAGCTGGTGATGCCCGATCCGCTGGCCGGCCTGGCCGTGGCCACGGCGCTGGGCGCCGTGCTGGGCCTGCTGACGAGCCCGATGATCGTGCGCGGCACCGATCTGACGCGCCTGATGGTGACCATGGGCGTGGCCCTGGTGCTGTACGAACTGGCCAACAAGTTCGACAGCGTCACTGGCGGAGCCGACGGTCTGCAGGGCGTGGTGATGGGCCCGCTGCTGGGCGCCTTCGAGTTCGACCTCGGTGGCCGTGTGGCCTCGTTCTACTCGCTCACCGTGCTGTTCATCGTCTTCGTGGTCATGCGCCGCGTCGTGCACTCGCCCTTCGGCATCAGCCTGCAGGCGCTGCGCGACAACCGGCTGCGCCTGTCCAGCATCGGCATGAGCGTGCAGGGCCGCCTGGCCGTGGCCTACACGCTGGGCGCGGCGCTGGCCGGCACGGCGGGTGGTCTGCTGGCCCAGACCACCGGCTTTGCCTCGCTGGACGTGCTGGACTTCCATCGCAGCGCCGACATCATGCTGGCGCTGGTGATCGGTGGCGCCGGCTGGCTGTGGGGTGGCCTGGCCGGTGCCATCGCCTTCAAGGTCATGCACGACCTGATCAGTGCCGTCACGGCGCAGTACTGGACCTTCTGGATCGGCCTGTTCCTGGTGGTGCTGATGCTGGTGGGACGTGACCGGCTGTTCCGGCCCTGGCGCTGGTTCGGTGCCGGCAAGGGAGCGTCCAAATGAGTGACGTCGTGCTTCAGACCCACAACCTGGTCAAGCGCTTCGGTGGCATCACCGCCACCAACAACGTGTCGATGACAGTGCACCGCGGCGCGCGTCACGCGCTGATCGGCCCCAACGGCGCCGGCAAGACCACGCTGATCAACCAGCTCACCGGCGTGCTGCCGCCCACCGAGGGGCGCGTGGTGCTGGCGGGGCAGGACATCACCGGCCTGGCCCCGCACCAGCGTGTGGGCCTGGGGCTGGTGCGCACCTTCCAGATCAACCAGCTGTTCACCTCGCTGACGCCGGCGCAGGCGCTGGCGCTGGCGGTGAGCAACCGCGTCGGCGCCTCGCGCCGCTGGTGGCAGCCGCTGGGCGCCGATGCGGCCGTGGCGGCCGAGGTGGAGCAACTGCTGGCGCAGTTCCGCCTCACCGAGCATGCCAACCGCATCACCAGCGAGCTGCCCTACGGCAAGCGCCGCCTGTTGGAGATCGGCCTGGCCGTGGCGCTGAAGCCGCGTGTGCTGCTGCTGGACGAGCCCGCCGCCGGCGTGCCATCGGGCGAGCGCCATGAGATCCTGGCCACCGTGGCGGCGCTGCCCGACGATGTGAGCGTGCTGCTGATCGAGCACGACATGGACCTGGTGTTCAGCTTCGCCAAGAGCATGACCGTGCTGGTCAACGGCACGGTGCTCACCGAGGGCACGCCCGAGCAGATCGCCGCCGACCCGCAGGTCAAGGCGGTGTACCTGGGTGATTCGCTGGCCGGCGTGCGGCCGGGGCATTGATCGCGCGAAGCACAGGCAACCGACATGGCTGAACTCCTTCTCGACGTCCAACAACTCACCTGCGGCCACGGCGAGGCCGTGGTGCTGCAGGATGTGAGCTTCTCGCTGCCGCAAGGCCGCTCACTGGCGCTGCTGGGCCGCAATGGCACCGGCAAGACCACGCTGATCGACACCCTCGCGGGCGCGGCGCGGCGCCATGCCGGCCGCATCACGCTGGCCGGGCGCGAGATCCATGGCCTGCCCAGCCACCAGCGCGCGGGTGCGGGCATCGGCTGGGTGCCACAGGAGCGCAACATCTTCAAGTCGCTCACGGTGCACGAGAACCTCACCGCGGTGGCGCGCAGCGGGCCGTGGACGCCCGAGCGGGTGTATGACCTGTTTCCGCGCCTGGCCGAGCGCAAGAAGAACCTGGGCACGCAGCTGTCGGGCGGTGAGCAGCAGATGCTGGCCTTTGGCCGCGCGCTGGTCATCAACCCGCGCCTGCTGCTGCTGGACGAGCCGCTGGAAGGCCTGGCGCCCATCATCGTCGAAGAACTGCTGCGCGCCATCCGCCGCGTGGGCCGCGAGGAAGGGCTGTCGTCCATCGTCGTCGAGCAGCACCCGCACATGGTGCTCGGCGTGACCGACGACGCCATCGTGCTCGACCGCGGCGGCATCGCCTACCGCGCCACCAGCGAGGCCCTGCTGACCGATCCGGCACCGCTGGACCAGTGGCTCGGCGTGGCCGCCGCGCACTGAACCGCCATCCGTCTCTTGACCCAGTCACCACGAGGAGAAGCTCGATGACCCTGCGCACCACGCCGCCGTTCCGCGCCGACCATGTCGGCAGCTTTCTGCGTCCGAAGTACTTGCTGGAGGCCCGCGAGCAGTTCTTCGTCAACAAGGCCATCACGGCCGAGCAACTGCGTGCGGTGGAAGACCGCGCCATCACCGAGATCGTGAAGTTCCAGGCCGATGTGGGCCTGCAGAGCATCACCGACGGCGAGTTCCGCCGCACCTACTTCCACATCGACTTCCTGGAGCAGCTGGGCGGCGTCAAGACCGACATCCCGGTGACCGTCAAGCGCGCCGATGGCACCGAGGAACTGGCGCCGCCGGTGATCCGCGTGATCGACAAGGTGCGCCATGCCAAGAACATCCAGCTGGCCGACTTCCAGTACCTGAAGGCGCAGGTCGAGGCCCTGGGCCTGCAGCCGCAGGGCGCGCTGACGCCCAAGGTCACGATCCCGTCGCCGACCATGTTGCACTTCCGCGGTGGCCGCGCCGGCATCAGCCGCGAGGCCTATCCCGAGCTGGATCCGGCCTTCTACGACGACGTGGCCAAGGCCTATGGCGACGAACTGCAGAGCCTGGCCGACGCCGGCTGCACCTATGTGCAGATGGACGACACCAACCTGGCCTACCTGTGCGACGAGAAGATGCGTGAGGCCGCCCGTCAGCGCGGCGACGACCCCAACGAACTGCCGCACCGCTACGCGCAGTTCATCAACAAGGTGGTGGCGCACAAGCCGGCCGGCATGACCCTGGCCATGCATCTGTGCCGCGGCAACTTCAAGAGCACCCACGCGGCGGCCGGCAACTACGAGCCGGTGGCCGAAGCCCTGCTGTCGGAGATGAAGCTCGACGCGTTCTTCCTGGAGTACGACGACGACCGCAGTGGCGACTTCCGCCCGCTGCGCTTCCTCTCCAAGGGCAAGATCGTGGTGCTGGGTCTGGTGACCACCAAGTTCGGCGCGATGGAGAGCAAGGACGTGCTCAAGCGCCGCATCGAGGAAGCCGCGCAGTACGCGCCGCTGGACCAGCTGTGCCTGAGCCCGCAATGCGGCTTCAGCAGCACGGTGCACGGCAACAACATCGCCGTGGAAGACCAGCGCAACAAGCTGCGCCTGGTGGTCGAGACGGCGCAGGAGGTCTGGGGCTGATTGCGGGACGCGTGACAGGCCCTGCGGCCCGTCACGCATCAGCCGAAGCGGGCCTGCGCGTACAGCTTCTCGGAGCGTGCGCCCGAGCGGCAGAAGGCCAGCACCGGGCCGGGCAACTCGGCCAGCAGCGCCTTGAACGCCGCGATCTCTTCGGGCGACTGGTAGCCGCCGGCCACCGGCAGGTGGCGGAACTGCAGGCCGGCGGCCTCGGCCGCGGCCTGCACCGCGGCGGCGGTGGGCTGGTCGGGGCCGCGCTCGAAATCGGGCCGGTTGCACACCACCGACTTGAAGCCTGCGGCGGCCACTTCGGCCATGGCCTCGGGCGTGAGTTGCGGGGCCACGGCGAACTGCGCGGTGACGGGGCGGATCGGAAGCGTCATGACGGTGGAACCTCGGGGCAGGGCGATGCCTGGAGCTTACTTCGCGCCCGACAGCGCCGCCTTGACCGCGGTCGACACCAGCCCCATGTCGGCCTTGCCGGCCAGCTGGGTTTTCACCGCGCCCATCACCTTGCCCATGTCGCCGGGGCCGCTGGCGCCCAGGCCGGCCACGATGGCGGCCACGGCGGCGGTGATCTCGTCGGCGCTCATGCGCTGCGGCAGGTAGGCGCTCAGCACGCTGAGCTCGGCCTGCTCCTTGGCGGCCAGGTCGTCGCGCTGGGCCTGCTGGTAGGCGGCGATGGAGTCCTTGCGCTGCTTGATCAGCTTGTCGACCACGGCGATGACCTGGGCGTCATCGAGCGTGATGCGCTCGTCGACTTCCTTTTGCTTGATCGCGGCCAGCAGCATGCGGATGGCAGACAGGCGCTCGGCCTCCTTGGCGCGCATCGCCGTCTTCATGTCTTCGGTGATCTGGTCTTTCAGGGCCATGGTCGTCAACTCCGGGGCAGAAATTCGAGGTCTGAAATGCAAAACGCCCGCAGCGGCGTCCCGCGCGGGCGTGTCGAAAGCTGGATTCGCGTGGGCGATCAGTACAGCTTCTTGGGCAGCTGCATGCTGCGCACGCGCTTGTAGTGGCGCTTGACGGCGGCGGCCTTCTTGCGCTTGCGCTCAGCGGTGGGCTTCTCGTAGAACTCGCGAGCGCGCAGTTCCGTCAGCAGGCCCAACTTCTCGATCGTGCGCTTGAAGCGGCGCAGGGCGACATCGAAGGGCTCGTTTTCCTTGACGCGGATGGTAGTCATCGAACGGATGAATCCTTGAGTGAGTGCGCTCGGTGTTCCTGTCTCGGCCTGCCTGTGCAGTCTTCAGGCGTTCAGCCTGATCGCTGCGGGCGGGGCATTTCCGGACTTGCCAGGCCGGGGAATCGACACGCGGTTTGCTAGCAAAACGACGATTCTACTCTGAAATTGGCGAAATTTCCAAGGCCTGGGCACAGGCCGCTGCGCTGGACCAGGCCCACTGGAAGTTGTAGCCGCCCAGCCAGCCGGTCACGTCGACCACTTCGCCGATGAAGTGCAGGCCCGGCACGCTGCGCGCGCCCAGGTGGCGCGAGTCGAGATCGCGCGTGTCCACGCCGCCGGCCATCACCTCGGCCTTCTTCCAGCCCTCGGTACCGGTGGGCGTGAGCTGCCAGCGCTGCAGGGCTTCAGCCAGGCGTGCCAGGTCGCGGTCGCGCAGCTCGGGCAGGGGCTTGTCCTTGGGCAGATCCAGCGTGGCCAGCCAGGTGTCGGCCAGGCGCTGCGGCAGCCAGTCGGCCAGCACATTGCCCAGATGGCGGCGCGAGCCGGCCTTGGCCGCGGCCAGCAGGGCCGGCAGGTCGCGCTGCGGCAGCAGGTCGATGCGCAGCGGCTCGCCCGGCTGCCAGTAGCTGGAGATCTGCAGCACGGCCGGGCCGCTGAGGCCGCGGTGGGTGATCAGCAGGTCTTCGACGAAGTGGCCGGCGGGCTGGCCCTTGCCCTTGGGGCCTTTTTGGCCGGTGCCGGTGCTGATCTCCACCTCCAGCGACAGGCCCGACAGCGCCGCGAACGGCGCCCAGGCGCTGGCGTCGAAAGTCAGCGGCACCAGCGCCGGCCGCGGCTCCACCACGCGCAGGCCGAACTGCCGCGCCAGGCGCAGGCCGAAGTCGGTGGCGCCGATCTTGGGCACCGGCAGGCCGCCGGTGGCAATGACCAGCTGCGGCGCGGCCACCGGGCCGCGGTCGGTGTCGATCTCGAAACCGCCGCCGCCGCTCTGGCGCACCGCCTTGACGCTGCAGGGCTGCCAGCGCTCGACGCCGCCCGCGGCGCATTCGGCCAGCAGCAGGGCGATGATCTGCTCGGCCGAGTCGTCGCAGAACAGCTGGCCCTTGTGCTTCTCGTGGAAGGCGATGCCGTGCCGGCGCACCAGCGCGATGAAGTCGGCCGGCGTGTAGCGCGCCAGCGCCGAGCGGCAGAAATGTGGATTGGCCGACAGGAACTGCGCCGGCGTGGCCTCGCGGTTGGTGAAGTTGCAGCGCCCGCCGCCGGAGATGCGGATCTTCTCGGCCACGCGCTCGGCATGGTCGATCAGCAGCACCTTCAGGCCGCGCTGGCCCGCCAGGCCGGCACAGAACAGGCCGGCTGCGCCGGCCCCCAGGACGATGGCATCGACGCGGTGCATGGCGGCGGATTATCGCGGCGCCATGTGCCGGCACATTCCGCCGCGGCCCGACGGCGCGCATTGGCCGGCCTCGGCCCGGCCGTGCGCCGGGTTCAGGCGCGGCGGGCGTGGGGCTGGCGCAGCTGCGCCAGTGCGCCCAGCAGCAGCGCCACCTGGCGCTCCAGCGGGGCAGGCGCCGGCTGGGCGCCGGCGGCCACGCTCTGCACATAGGTGGCGGTGGCGGCGGCCTCGATGCTGCGCGGCAGGATGGGCAGTTCGGCCAGCACACCCTCCTGCGCCGCGCAGGAATGCTCGGGCTGCAGCACACCGCCCAGCCAGGTGTCCATCCTGGGGCAGCGGCGCGGGTCGGCCACGGCCTCGCCCTCAGTGCCGCGCAGCACCATCAGGTGCGCGGCGCTGCGCTCGGCCAGGGCCGACATCAGGGCGCCGAACTCGGGGTGGGTGTAGCTGGTCAGGCGCAGCACCGGTGCGCCCTGCACCGGCTGCAGCAGCTTGGCCACGGTGTGGCCCGAGTTGCGCACGCCCACCACGCGGCGCACATCCAGCAGGCGCTGCAGCGCCGGGTGCAGCACATCGGTGGCCATGTAGGCCGGCTCGTGCCGGGCCCAGCGCTCGTGCACCGAGGCCACGGTGTCGCAGGGCGGCAGGCCCAGGGCCTGGAACACCTCGCAACTGGTCACGCGGGCGGGGTCATGGCGCGGGCCGTGCACCAGCACCGACGCGCCTTCCTGGGCCAGGCGCATGGCCAGCAGCGGCACCAGGTTGGGCAGCTTGCGCGCGCCGTTGACGCTGGGGATCACGATCACCGGCCGGTCGGGCGCCAGCGCCGAGATCGGCAGCGCACGCTCGTCCAGGGCCTGGCAGAAGCCCAGCAACTCATCGACCGTCTCGCCCTTCATGCGCATGGCCAGTGCGAAGGCGCCGATCTCCAGGTCGGTGACCCGGCCGTCCAGCACCTGGCCGAACAGGTCGCGGGCCTGGGCCGCGTCCAGCGGCCGCGCCCCCTCGGGGCCACGGCCGATTTCCTTGATGTACTGCGCGATGCTCATGTGCTTGTCTCCTCGGCGCCTGTCCGGTCGGTGGCCGCAAGTTCCGGGCCGGCATCTTGCCCCGGATGGGGTCGGCCGACCTGAGCAAGGTCAAGCCGGGCTGCCCGCCATCGGTGCCTGCACCACGCCGGGCGCGGCCGCCTGCACCGGCGTGGCGGCCACCAGGCGCTTGAGCTGCGGCACGCACGAGCCGCACTGCGTGCCGCAGCGCAGCGCGCCCTGCAGCTGCGCCAGCCGGGCCTCGGCCGTGCCGGCGCAGCGGCCCAGCACCTGCACGATCTGTGGCTCGCTGACGTTCAGGCAGGTGCACACCTGCGCGCCGCGCGGGGCCAGCGCCACCGGGGGCGTGGCGCCGGGGCTCAGCAGCAGGCGGCCGTAGGACTGCGCCGGCAGCTGCTCCTGCAGCAGGGCCTTGACCCAGGCCTCGGCGCGGGTGTCGCCGGCCAGCACGAAGGCCTGCAGGCGCAGGTCGTCGCCGTCGCGGCGCAGCGCCATGCTGCGGCGCTGGCCGCGCTGGCGGTCCTCGTAGCGCAGCGCGTCCTGGCGCTCGGGGCCCAGGCCGAACAGCGCCTCCACCTCGGCCAGCAGCTCGGGCGGCGGTGCGGCCTCGGCGGCCGCACGCAGCTGCACGCCGTGACCGCTGTGGCCGAAGGGCACCACGCTGGCGAAGGCGAAGCGCGGCAGCAGCGCCACCAGTTGCTGGCGCAGCTGCAGGGCCTGGGCCTCGTCCAGCCAGGCGGCGGCCACCAGGCGCCAGGGCAGGTCGGCCTTGCCGAGGCGCACGGCGGTGTGCTTGAGTTCAGGCTGCTTGCTGGCGGGGCAGAAGGCGCCGGTGGTCAGCGCATTGATGCCGGCCGCCACCTGGCCGGGCAGCGCACGCCCGCCCAGCACCTCGTCGCCCCAGTGCATGGCCACATGGGCCTGGCCGGGGGCCACGCTGTCGGTGGCCTGGGCCGGCAGCAGCAGCGTGCCGCGCCGTGAGCTGATCTGCACCAGGTCGCCCGCCTGCAGGCGCAGCTGGGCCATGTCCTGCGGGTGCAGGTCCACCACCGGCTCGGGCGCGTGGCCGAACAGCCGGCCCAGCGTGCCGGTGCGGCTCATGCCATGCCACTGGTCGCGCAGGCGGCCGGTGGTCAGGCTGACCGGGTAGCGCGCGTCGCGGGGCTCGGCCAGGGGCAGGTACGCCACATCGGCGAAGCGCGCGCGGCCGTCCGGCGTGGCGTAGCGGCCGTCCTCGTACAGGCGGGCGCGGCCCTGCGCGGCGCCTTCGGGCATCGGCCACTGCTGCGGGCCCAGCGTGTCCAGCAGCGCATAGCTCAGGCCGGTGATGTCGAGGTCGCGGCCGCGCGTGCTCTCGCGGTGCTCGTTCCACACGTGCTCGGGCGTGGGGTAGTCGAACAGCGGCGGCTGGCCGGGCCGCAACTGGGCTTCGAGGGCCTGGGCGATGTCGCGGGCGATCAGCCAGTCGTGGCGCGCCTGGCCGGGCGCCGGCACGGCCGGGCGCACGCGGCTGATGCGCCGCTCGCTGTTGGTGACCGTGCCGTCCTTCTCGCCCCAGGTGGTGGCGGGCAGCAGCCAGTCGGCATGGCGTGCGGTGGCGGTAGTGGCAAAGGCCTCCTGCACGATGACCAGTTCGGCGCGTTCGAGCGCGCGGCGCACGGTGGTCTGGTCGGGCATCGACTGTGCGGGGTTGGTGCAGGCGATCCACAGCGCCTTGATCTGGCCGTCGGCCGCAGCCTGGAACATCTCCACCGCGGTCTTGCCCGGCGTGGCGGGCACGTCGGACAGGCCCCACAGCGCGGCCACCTCGGCGCGGTGCTGCGGGTTGGCCAGGTCGCGGTGTGCGCTCAGCAGGTTGGCCAGGCCGCCCACCTCGCGCCCGCCCATGGCATTGGGCTGACCGGTCAGGCTGAACGGGCCGGCGCCGGGCTTGCCGATCTGGCCGGTGGCCAGGTGCAGGTTGATCAGCGCGGCGTTCTTGGCCGTGCCGCTGCTGCTCTGGTTCAGGCCCTGGCAGTACAGGCTGAGCGTGCGGCCGGCGGTGGCGAACCAGCGCGCGGCCAGGGCCAGATCGAACTCGCTGACGCCGGTGAGCCGCGCGGTCTCCTGCGGCGTGAAGGCCTGCACCCGCGCCTTCAGCGCGTCGAAGCCGCTGGTGTGCTCGGCGATGTGGCGGGCGTCGATCCAGCCTTCCCACAGCATCAGGTGCAGCAGGCCGTGGAACAGCGCAATGTCGCTGCCCGGCAGGATCTGCAGGTGCAGGTCGGCGGCGGCGGCGGTGTCGGTGCGGCGCGGGTCGACGACGATCAGCTTCTGGCCGGGGCGTGCCTGGCGCGCATCCTCCAGTCGGCGGAACAGGATCGGGTGCGCCCAGGCCGGGTTGGCGCCGGCCACGAACACGGTGTCGGCCAGCGCCAGGTCGTCATAACAGGCCGGCGGTGCGTCCGCACCCAGGGTGGCCTTGTAGCCAGCCACGGCGCTGCTCATGCACAGGCGCGAGTTGGTGTCGATGTTGTTGGTGCCCAGCAGGCCCTTGGCCAGCTTGTTGAAGACGTAGTAATCCTCGGTGAGCAGCTGGCCCGAGACGTACAGGCCGATGGCGTCGGGGCCGTGCGTGGTGGCGATGTCGGCCAGTCGGTTGGCGATGTCGTCGGTGGCCGTCGCCCAGTCGCTGGCCACCGGTGCGGCGCCGCGCTGCATGCGGCGCATCGGCTGCAGCAGCCGGGCCTGCTGCTGCACGGCCGGGCTGGCGGTCAGGTGCAGGGTGCTGCCCTTGCTGCACAGGCGGCCGAAGTTGGCGGGGTGGTCGGGATCACCGCGCACGCCGGTGATCTGCGCACCGTCGCGCTCGATGATCACGCCGCAGCCCACGCCGCAGTAGGGGCAGGTGCTGCGGGTGCTGTGGGGCTGGGCCATGGTGTCTCGTGCAGGTTGCGGGTCGGGCATGGAGGCGGGGAACGGGGCAGAAGGCTCAGGCGGCTGCCGCTTCGGCGGGCGCGCAACTGTGCTCGCCGAACATCAGCCGGTCGCGGATGTCGGCGATCGGCCGGCCCTCGCGCAGCAGCTGGAAGTACCAGCTGCCATCGGCGGTGTCGCCGTACAGGCAGGCGCCGACCAGCCGGTCGCCGCGGATCACCAGCTTCTTGTAGACGCCGGCCAGCGGGTCGCGCAGCACGATCTCCTCGCTGTCGCTGCCGCCCATGAAGTCGCCGGCCGAGAACAGGTCGATGCCGGTGACCTTGAGCTTGGTGCTGGTCTGGCTGCCGGTGTAGCGGCCGATGCCCACCTGGGCCAGGTGCGTGGCGCAGACCTTGCCCTGCTCGAACAGCGGCGCCACCAGGCCGTAGGCGATGCCGCGGTGCGCGGCGCATTCGCCCACGGCGTAGATGCGCGGGTCGGTCACGGTCTGCAGCGTGTCGTTGACGCTGATGCCGCCGCGGCCGTCGTTGGCGCAGTGCAGGCCGATGGCCCGTGCCAGCGTGGTGTTCGGGCGGATGCCGGCGGCCATCACCACCAGGTCGGCCGGCACCTCGCTGCCGTCGGCAAAGCGCACGCCGCGCACGCGGCCCTGGGCATCGGCCAGCAGTTCCTGCGTCTGCGCGCCGATGCGGAACGCCAGGCCGCGGGCTTCCAGGCTCTCGCGCAGCAGGCCGGCCGCCACGGCGTCGAGCTGGCGCTCCATCAGCCACGGGGCGATGTGCACCACGGTCACCTGCATGCCGCGCAGCATCAGGCCGTTGGCCGCCTCCAGCCCCAGCAGGCCGCCGCCGATGACCACCGCGTGCCGGTGTGTCTTCGCGGTCTCGATCATCGTGCGCGTGTCGGCGATGTCGCGGTAGGCGATCACGCCCTGCAGGTCCTTGCCTGGTACCGGCAGGATGAAGGGCGCGCTGCCGGTGGCGATCAGCAGCCGGTCGTAGGCGGCCTCGGTGCCGTCGTCGGCGCGCACCACGCGGCGCGTGCGGTCAATCTGCGTCACGGTCTTGCCCAGGTGCAGCGTGATGCCGTGCTCGGCATACCAGCGCAGCGGGTTGAGCACGATGTCGTCCTCGGTCTGCTCACCGGCCAGCACCGGGCTGAGCAGGATGCGGTTGTAGTTGGGGTGCGGCTCGGCGCCGAACACGGTGATGTCGTACAGCCCCGGGGCGATCTTCAGCAGTTCTTCCAGCGTGCGCACGCCGGCCATGCCGTTGCCCACCATCACCAGCTTCATCTTCTTCATGTGGCTTGCTCCTTGGCCCGGTACGGGGCTTTAGCAATCGGGGTGCCAACGCGGCCACGGCATGGCCGCGCCTGCGCCGGGCTGCGGCGAGAATGGCGGCCCCATTCCAACGGCCGCACAGGCCTGCCGCGCAGGGCGTCATGAGTTTCCAGGTCGATGTCGGACAGGCCAGCCAGCGCGGACTGCGCGAACACAACGAGGACTTCACCGCCGCGCTGGCGGCGCCGGCGCACGAGCCGGCGCGTGGCCTGATCGCGGCCATCGCCGATGGCGTGTCGGCCGGTGGCCAGGGCCGCGCCGCGGCCCAGACGGCCGTGATCTCGCTGGTGCAGGACTTCCATGCCGTGCCGGGCACCTGGGAGACCACGGTGGCGCTGGACCGGCTGATCGCGGCCCACAACGCCTGGCTGGCCGACCACAACCGCCGCCGCAGCGACGATGCCTCGGGCCTGACCACGCTGACCGCCCTGGTGCTGCATGGCCAGACCTGGACCGCCGCGCATGTGGGCGACACCCGCGCCTGGCTGCTGCGCGACGGCGAGCTGCAGCAGCTCACCCATGACCATGCGCTGGACCATCCCGACCTCGGCAGCCGCCTGACCCGCGCTATCGGCCTGGAAGACACGGTGCGCGTCGACTTCCACCAGGGCGCGCTGCAGGTGGGCGACATGCTGCTGCTCAGCAGCGACGGCGTGCACCGCACGCTCAAGCCCGCGCAGATCGCCAGGCTGCTGCAGCGCGAGGTGCCGGTGCATTCGCTGGCCGAGGCCCTGGTGCAGGCGGCGCTGGACGCCGGCAGCCCCGACAACGCCAGCGCCGTGCTGCTGCGCGTGCAGGGCCTGGCCGAGCAGGGCCTGGACGACGCGCTGCTGGCCGGTCGCCAGCTGCCCGCCGCGCCGCGTCTGAAGGTGGGCGATGCGCTGGACGGCATGACCATCACCGCGCTGGTGGCCGACACCGGCGTGCACCGCCTGTACCAGGCGCGCGAGGACGCCAGCCGCGACCTGGTGGCGATCAAGACCCTGCACGAAAGCCGGGCCGGCGACGCCGAGGAGCGCGCGATGCTGGCCCACGAGGCCTGGCTGGGCCAGCAGGTGGGCGGGCGCGATGCGCGCGGCTTCGTGCGCGTGCGGCCGCAGCGCGCGCCCAGCGCCTTCTACGTGGTGTTCGACTGGCACAGCGGCCAGACGCTGGAGCAGCGCCTGACGCCCGGCCAGGCCGTGGCCGCCGACGAGGTGGTGGCCGCCGGCATCGCCGTGGCGCGTGCGCTGGGCCGGCTGCACCGCCAGCGCGTGATCCACCGCGACGTGAAGCCAGCCAACCTGCACCGCGGCGACGACGGCCAGTGGCGCCTGCTGGACCTGGGCGCGGCCATCTCGGGGCGCGAGCCGGCCGCGCTGCGTGCGCTGCGCGCCGGCACGCCCAGCTACATGAACCCCGAGCAGTGGGAAGAAGCCGGCAGCTGCGAGGGCGCGGCCCAGGCCGATGCGATGAGCGACCTCTACGCGCTGGGCGTCACGCTGTACCAGTGGCTTACCGGCCGGCTGCCCTACGGCGAGATCGAGCCCTACCAGACCCAGCGCTTCCGCCGTGACCCGGTGGCACCCAGCCGCATCCGGCCCGATCTGCCGATCTGGCTGGACCATGTGCTGCTGAAGGCCGTGGCGCGCGACCGCCGCCAGCGCTTCGAGACCGCCGAGGAACTGCTGCTGGCGCTGGAGCGCGGCGCGTCGCGCCCGCTGACCGCGCCGCCCGCCACGCCCCTGGTGCACCGCGACCCGGCCGCGCTGTGGAAGATCGCGCTGGCCGTCTCGCTGGGCTTCAACCTGCTGCTCGTGGTCTGGCTGCTGTTCCTGCCGCGCTGATGCGGCGCGGCGTGCAGCGCACGCGCAGGGATGGAGGGGGCGGGCCATGCCGGGCTCGGGCAGGTCGGATGTGTCGGGTGGGGGGGCGTGAAGGGATCTCAGCGCGCCACGGCCCGCGCCGTGCGCCGCTCGGGCTGCGACGGCGTGCTGCGCGCGCGGCCACCCTTCTCGGCCCAGGTGCGGGTCCAGCGGATCTGCATGCGGCGCAGCATCAGCAGCATGCCCAGCGCCAGCACCGTGAAGGCCAGGAAACCGCCGAAGTAGCTGCCCGTGTACTGCTTGGACAGGCCCATCGCATTGGGCAGGAAGCCGCCGCCCAGCGCGCCCACCTCGCCGATCATCGAACCGGCGATGGCGGTGGTCATCGGCCAGCGCAGCGGCACCAGCTGGAACAGCGCGCCGTTGCCGGCACCCAGCGCGGCAAAGCACAGCATGAACAGCAGCGTGGTCGCCGGCAGCGAGCCGCCGGCCAGGCCGCACAGCAGCAGCGACACCGCCACGCCCAGCAGCACGCCGCTGAGCGTGGTGATGCCGCCCACGCGGTCGCTGATGTAGCCGCCCAGCACGCGCACGCCCGAGCCCATCAGCGTGGCCAGCATGGTGAGCTGGCCGGCCTCGACCTTGGTGACCTTGAACTGGTCGTGGAAGTAGGTGGGCAGGAAGCTCGACAGGCCGATGAAGCCGCCGAAGGTCACCACGTAGATCAGGCTGAAGGCCCAGCCGTCCTTCTCGTACAGGCAGCTCAGGTGCTCGCGCAGGCTCTGGTGCGCGTCGCGGTCGGGCGGCTCCTTGGCGGCGATGGCCATCACGGCCAGCGGCAGCAGCATGGTGGCCGCGGCGATGCCGTACACCGTCTGCCAGCCGAACTTCTGCGCCAGCGGCGGCGCGAACAGCACGGCCAGCACGGTGCCCGAGTTGCCGGCGCCGGCGATGCCCATCGCCAGGCCCTTGTACTTGGCCGGGAACCAGCCGCTGCCCAGGCTCAGCGCCACGCCGAAGCTCGCGCCGGCAATGCCCAGCAGCACGCCCATGGCCAGCACGCGGTCGTAGCTGTCGACAAAGAAGAAGCCGAAGGCCAGCGCGGCGATGATCAGGCTCATCTCCACCATCGCCGCGTTCTTGCGGCCGATGTACTGCGCCAGCACGCCCAGCGGAAAGCGCATCAGCGCACCGGCCAGGATGGGCACCGAGATCATGAAGCCCTTCTGTGCCGGGCTCAGGCCGAACTCCTCGCTGATGAACGGGCCCATGGCGCCGTTGAGCACCCACACCGCGAAGCAGAAGTCGAAGTACAGGAAGGCGGCGAACAGCGTGGGCCAGTGGCCCGAGCGCAGAAAGGTCTTGAAACCGGTCATCGGGAGGGGGCTCGTCGGGGGTGGCGGGGCCAGGCAAGGGGCCTGGGACCGGCCGGGGGCCGTGGCGACCGCGGCGCAGGCGGGTCAGCCGGGGGCGGCAGACACCGGCGTCCGGGCCCGTTCGGGCTGGCCACCGGCAGGTGGGGCCGGCGGGCGCCGGCCGGGGTGCAGCGTCACACCCGTTTGCAAGTCGACAGAAGCAACAAGCGTGCCGCAGTGACAGGGTCAGGCCCGGTTCCGGCGGGCCCGTGGCGAGGCGGTGTGGCGTGTGCCGGTGGGGGTCTGCGGCGGCCGGCGGGTGGCCCGGGCTGGCCTATGCTCGGGGCCTCGCTGTCCGAACTGCCCTTGTCCTGCCCATGCCTGTGTTGATCGCCGCCCCCGAGTTGCCGCTGGCCGAGGCCCTGGCCGCCGCGCTGCGGCCGGCCGGCCTGGCCATCGCGGGCACCTGCGAGTGCCGCAACTTGGTGCGTGATGTCGTGCGCCTTGCACCGGAAACGGTCATCGTGCATGCCCAGGCGCTGGCGGCCGACACGCTGGCGGCGCTGCAGCTGCTGGCCGACACCGCGCCGCGGCCGGTGCTGCTGCTGGGCCCGGCGCAATTGCCGGGCGACCTGGCGCCGTGGCCTGCCGCCGGCGTGCAGGCCTGGCTGCCGGGCCTGCCGGCGCCGGCCGTGGTGGCCGATGCGCTGCGTTGGGCGCGGCAGGTCTTCGACCACACCCGGCAACTGCAGCAGGCGCTGGAGGCTGCGAACACCCGGCTCGACGAGCGCAAGTGGGTTGACCGGGCCAAGGGCGTGCTGATGCAGCACCAGCAGCTCAGCGAGGACCAGGCCTTCGCGGTGCTGCGCACGGCCTCGATGCACGCCAACCTGCGCCTGGGCGAGGTCTCGCGCGGGCTGATCGAGGCGGCGCAATCGGCCGAGGCCGTCAACCGCGCCGGCCAGTTGCGCATGCTGTCGCAGCGCCTGGTCAAGTCGCTGGCGCTGCGCGCGCTGGACGTCGACCGCCACCGCGCCGACGAGTGGCTGGCCGACACCGTGCAGCGCCTGCGCGGTGCGCTGGCGGCACTGGCCGAGGTGGCGCTGCCGGCCACCGCCGCCGCGCGCCTGGCCGCCGTGCAGGCCGCCTGGCCGGCCCTGGAGCCCCTGGCGCTGGGGGCCGACGCGGCCCACCGCCTGGCCGACATCGACGCGCTGGCCGAGCGCCTGCTGGAGGCCGCCGATGCGCTGACCGCCGCGCTGGACCATGCCAGCGCGCGGCCGCACCTGCATGTGGTCAATGTCTGCGGCCGCCAGCGCATGCTCTCGCAGCGCCTGGCCAAGCAGGCCCTGCTGGCCAGCCAGTTGCCTGGCGCGCAGGGCGATGCCCAGGCCGCCGCCGCGGTGCAGGCCATGCAGGCCTTCGAACAGGCCCTGGCCTGGCTGGAGCAGGCGCCGCTCAGCACCGCCGAGATCCGTGCCGTGCAGGCGCGCGCGCGCGGCCAGTGGCAGCGCATGCTCGATGCCGTGCGCCGCGCCGCCGCGGGCGTCGAGCCGCAGGAGGCCGCGCGCCAGCTGGCCCGCGAAAGCGAGGCGCTGCTCGCCAGCTTCGACGAACTCACCGCGCTGTACCAGCACAGCATGCAGGGCCTGCTGGCTTGAGGTGGTCCCCTGTGAGGGGCTTCCCGCGGCGCGCGTCCACCCCTGCCCGCGTGCTGCGTTTGTGGGGGGGTGAGCGTGGGCAAAAAACCAGGGCAAACGCGCAGTTGTTCCCAGTGAGCAGACCCCGGTAGAAGGTGCCTCGCTGGGTATGATGGATCTTAGGGGTGCAGCCCAGGCCGCGCTTGTCCTGCGGGCAGGGTGCTGCCCAGAATCGAACCACACGCGATCCGTTCCAGCCCGCCGCCCAGGCGCATCGCCGACCGCCACCGCCATGATTGCCGCCCCCCTCGAAGCCGACCGCTCGCTCGCCGTGGCCGACGTTGCCATCGCGGCCTCGGTGCTGGGTCTGCAGGCGCAGGCGCTGCAAACGCTGGCCCAGCAACAGGGCTGGCCGATGGCCGTCAAGTGCGCTGACGATGGCCGTTATCTGGTGGCGAATGGCGCCTTCGCCGCGCTGCTGGGCCGTGCCACCGACGAGGTGGTGGGCCGCAGCGATGCCGAGCTGTTCGAGCCCGCGGCCGTGCCGGCCCTGCGCGCCGCCGAGCAGAGCGCCCAGGCCCAGGGCGGCGTGTTCACCAGCGATCACCGTTTCGAGCACCGCGGCGAGCGGCGCGAGTTCTCCGTGCTGCGCGTGCCCGGCACGGGCGCCGGCCGCGCGTTGCTGTTGAGCGTGTGGCAGGACCAGCAGCCGCTGCGCCAGCGCGAGCAGCAGCTGGCGCAGGCGCTGGCCCAGCTCGAGCAGCTGCAGAAGGCCCACGAGCAACTGCGCCGTGAAAGCGGCGAGCAAGGCCTGCGCGACCAGGCCAGCGGCCTGAACACCCGTGCCCACTTCGATGACCAGATGCGCCGCGAGCTCGATCTCTCGGTGCGCGAACACCGCGAGTTCGCGCTGGTCTACATGGTGCTCGATCCGGCGTCGCCCCGCGTGGCTGCGCTGGGTGAGCGCGCCCACGCCTGCATCTGCGAGGCCATGGGCCGGCTGCTGCGCGGCAACACCCGCGCGATGGACGCCTCGTGCCGGCTGGATGACCGCCACTTCGCGGTGCTGCTGTCGGGCGTGGGCCTGGCCACCGCGCATTCGCGCATGGAAGGCCTGCGCCGCCAGTGCGCCACGCAGATCGTGATGCTGGATGGCGAACGCCTGGAGTTCACCGTGTCGATGGGTGTGGCCAGCTTCCCGCACACCGCCCACGGCCAGGACGAACTGGTGGCCGCCTGCCAGGCCGCGCTGTCCGAAGCCCGCCGCCGCGGCGGCAACACCGTGGCGCTGGCCAGCATCCGGTTCGAATCCAGTTAAGCGAACGCGCGCCAGGCCATGTAACTGGCCAGGCCGTACAGCAGGATCGCGAACACGCGCTTGAGTTGGGCCACGTCCATCGCATGCGCGGTGCGCGCGCCCAGCGGCGCGGTGAAGACGCTGGCCGCGGCGATCACCACCAGGGCCGGCACCATCACATAGCCCAGCGTGCCGGGCAGGGCCGAGGCCACACCCCAGCCGGCCACGATGTAGCCCACGGTGTTGGCCAGCGCGATCGGGAAGCCCAGCGCCGAGCTGGTGGCCACGGCGTTGTGCATGGGCACGTTGCACCAGGTCATGAAGGGCACCGAGACGAAGGCGCCGCCGGCGCCCACCAGGCCCGACAGGAAGCCGATGCCGGTGCCGGCCGCCGCCGTGCCCACCGGCCCCGGCATCTGGCGGCTGGGCTTGGGCTTCTTGTTGCGCAGCATCTGCGTGGCCGAGAAGCCGACGAAGGCCGCGAACACCAGTGCCAGCCAGTGGCCTTTGAGGACCGCGAACACGCCGGCCCCGGCCAGCAGCCCGCCCAGCACCAGACCGGGCGCGAACTGCTTGACCAGGTGCCAGTGCACCGCGCCGCGCTTGTGGTGCGCGCGCACGCTGGAGATCGAGGTGAACAGGATGGTCGCCATCGAGGTGGCGATGGCCATCTTCACGGCCATGCCGGGCGCCACGCCGCGGCCGCTGAAGATCATCGTCAGGAACGGCACCATCAGCATGCCACCGCCGATGCCCAGCAGGCCGGCGAGAAAACCGGTGACGCAGCCCAGCAGCAGCAGTTCCAGCACCAGGGTGGGGTCGAGCAGGGACAGGAACTGCGGCATCAGGTTTCCAGCAAGGCGGTCACGGCGGCCCATTCGGCGGGCGTGACCGGGGTGATCGACAAACGGCTGCCGCGCTGCAGCACCTGCATCGTGGCCAGTTGGGGTAACACGCGCATCTCGGTCAGCGGCAGCAGCCGGGTCTTCTTCACCAGGCGCACGTCCACGCATTGCCAGCGCGGTGCGTCGGGCTTCGACTGGGCGTCGTGGTAGGGGCTGGCGGGATCGAACTGGCTGTCGTCGGCATGCGGGGCGCTGGCCACCTCGGCCAGGCCGGCAATGCCCGGCACGGCGCAGCTCGAGTGGTAGAACAGCACACCATCGCCCACGCGCATCGCATCGCGCATGAAGTTGCGGGCCTGGTAGTTGCGCACGCCGATCCAGGGCACGCACTGGCCCGGCGCACGCGCCAGGTCATCGATCGAGCACTCGTCGGGCTCGCTCTTCATCAGCCAGAAGGCGGCCATCGGCTCGAAGGGGGGCGAAAGAGAGGGGGAGGGGGTGTCCGTCGCGCACCGGAAGCCGCATTCCTGAACCCTTATGGTCAGATTCAGGTGGGCGAGGTCAGCAAGGCTTCGGGTTCATCTGACGCGAGACGATCGCACCAGCTTCGCAATTTCCAAGCCCTGGCTCAACGAGCATCGGTTCAGGGAAATCAAGCCCCCGGCAGCACAACGGACGAGCCCATTCTATGCCTCGGTGCTGGCTTCGCGTGTGCCTGCAGCGGGGTGATCAGCAGGGTCAATCGCGTGCAGCTCGTCACGCTGCCCGGCGATGTGCCAGGCAGGATCAGAGCAGGTGCCCGTCGTCGCCGAGCGCGGCGTCGATGCGGCGGATCAGCGGCTCCAGATCGATGCCGGTGCTGCCGGTGTCGGCCGGGGTGGTGGGGGTGGTGGGTGCAGCCACCGGGGTCGGTGCGGCCGCGCGCTCGGCCTGCTGGTAGGCCAGGTTCAGCGCGGTGAGCACGGCGATGCGCTCGCGTGCCTTCACCTTGCCGGCGTCGCGGATGGCGCTCATCTCGCGGTCGACGATGGCCACCGCGTCGCGCAGCAGGCGTTCACCGTCGGGTGGGCAGGCCAGCATGTAGCTCTGGCCCAGGATGGTGGCTTCGATCTGCTTCATGCGGGGCTCACTCGCGGTCCTGGGCGGGCAGGGCCTCGTCCAGCGCGGTGTTGCGCGGGGCCGGGGCCACCGGCACGGCGGCGGCCGGCTCGGCCGGCAGGCGGTCGAGCAGGGCGTCGATGCGCGCACGGGCGGCGGCCAGGCGCGAGCGCAGGCTGTCGCGCTCGCCGGTCACGCCATCGAGCTGCTGCTGCAGCAGCGCGTTGGTGCGCTTGAGTTCTTCATGCCGCAGCACGAGCCGTTCGATGCGATCGGCGAGGTCTTCGAGACGTGACATGGACGCTTTGGGCCGGCCCCGGGTTCAGGGTGTGTTGCCGGATTGTAGGCGGCGCGACAGCATCGGCTGTTAGCATCCGGTGACGTTGGTGCTTCGGGTTGTGCGTCGTCACAACCCGGTTAAACGGGAAGCAGGGAGGTCTGCCGTCCACCGGACCAGACCCAACCTGCGCTGCCCCCGCAACGGTAAGCGGACGGGGCGTTGCCCGGCTCACATGCAGCCGCGCGGTGCCCCCGCTCCTGTGTCGCATGCCACTGGCCCTGCAAGGGACCGGGAAGGCCACAGGGGTTGCCTCCGCCAGCCCGGATACCGGCCAACGAGGGGGTGCGCTCCGCCAGCTGGCGGGCCGCGCCATGAAGCGCTCGGCTGCGGGGAAGCGGCCAGGCGCGTGCTTTCGGCTGTCTGTTCCTCATGTCTCACCTCTTGTCGGGCGCTGGCGCCCATTCGTTCCGCCCCTGCGTCACCGCGGCGGCGGCCTGGCTGTGCCTGGCTGCTGCTGGCGCCGCGCACGCGCAGTCCAACAACGTGGCGGCGCAGTCGGTGGTGGTCACGGCCGCCCGCGCGGCCCAGTCGCCCGCCGAGGTGCTGGCCGATGTGTCGGCGCTCGACCGCGACGCCATCGAGCGCAGCGGCGCCACCAACCTGGGCGACCTGCTGGTGCGCCTGCCCGGCGTGGAGCTGGCGCGCAACGGCGGCAGTGGCAGCACCACCAGCGTGTTCATCCGCGGCAGCGAGAGCCGCCATGTGGCGGTGTATGTCGACGGCCTGCGCGTCGACGGCCAGAGCACCGGCGGCGCGCCGTGGGAGCTGCTGCCGCTGGACCTGGTGGAGCGCGTGGAAGTGCTGCGTGGCCCAGCCGCCGCCATCTACGGCTCGGACGCCATCGCCGGCGTGGTGCAGCTGTTCACCCGCCGCTGCGCCGACAAGCCGCAGGCCGTGGCCGCGCTGACCGCCGGCAGCCACGGGCTGCTGCGCGGCCGTGCCGAACTGAGCGGCAAGTCGGGCCAGTTCGATGGCGTGCTGTCGGTGATGGCCGAGCGTGCCGATGGCTTCGACGCCCGCCCCAGCAGGAACCCCGACCGCGACGGCTGGCGCCGCCAGGGCGTGCACGCCGCCGTGGGCGCTGACCTGGCGCCGGGCCAGCGCGTGGATGCGCAGGTGCTGGCCGGCCGGCTGCGCGCGCAGTACGACGGCTCGGCCAGCGGCGACGACGTGTCGCGCCAGACGCTGCAGACCGCCGGCCTGGGCTGGAGCGGCCGCTGGGCCGATGGCTCGGTGACCCGCGCGCAACTGGGCCAGAGCGAGAACACCTACGAGACCCAGCCGTCCTACTACCGCACCGAGACCACGCAACGCCACTACGTGCTGCAGCACGATCTGCCGCTGGGCGCGCAGCAGAAGCTGGGCGCGCTGCTGGAGCGCCGCGAGGACGAACTGCTGAACCCGTCCACCGCCTACAGCGCCACGCTGGCCGGCAAGCGCCACCAGGACGCCGTGGGCCTGAGCTGGCTGGGCCAGTGGGCCGGGCAGCAGTGGCAGGCGCACTGGCGCCATGACCGCGACAGCCAGTTCGGCAACCGCCCCACCGGCAGCCTGGCCTGGGCCTGGACCGTGCAGCCCGGCTGGCGCGTGGGGGCCAGCGCGGCCACCTCGTTCCGCGCGCCCACCGTCTACCAGCGCTTCAGCGACTACGGCAATGCCGACCTCAAGCCCGAGTCCGGCCGCAACCTCGAGGCCAGCCTGCGCTGGCAGGGCGCGGGCAGCGAGCTGAGCCTGGTGGCCTTCCACAACCGGGTGAGCAACCTGATCTCGTGGACCGGCAGCGGCAACTGCAAGTCGCGCCAGGACGATCCCACCTGGGGGGGCTGCTACAACAACGTGGGCCGCGCGCGCCTGCAGGGCGTGACCCTGGCCGGCCTGACCCGCCTGGCCGGTGTGGCGCTGCATGGCTCGCTGGACTGGCACGACCCGCGCAACCTCGACACCGACCACCTGCTGGTCCGCCGCGCCCGTGTGTTGGCCACGCTGGCCGCCGACACGCAGTGGGCCGGCTGGGAGCTGGGCGCCGACTGGCGCGCCAGCGGCCAGCGCTTCGACACCGACGGCAAGACGCTGGGCGGCTACGCCGTGCTCGGCCTGCGTGCCGAGCGCGCGCTGAGCGCCAACCTGCGTCTGGAAGCGCGCGTCGACAACCTGGGCGACAAGCGTTACGAGACCGCGCGCACCTATGCCAGCGAAGGCCGCACGGCCAAGCTGGGGCTGCGCTGGTCGTTGTGAGCCGCCGGGCCGCACGATGAGCGCCAAAGCCGTGCTGGTGGCCGCCCCGGCCTCGGGCCAGGGCAAGACCACCGTGGCCTGCGCGCTGGCGCGGCGGCATGCACGCGCCGGCCGGCGCGTGCGGGCCTTCAAGTGCGGGCCCGACTTTCTCGACCCCACCTGGCTGGCGCTGGCCAGCGGCGCGCCGGTGGATTCGCTGGACCTGTGGATCAACGGCGAGGCCGACTGCGCCCAACGCCTGAAGCGCGCGGCCGACGAGGCCGATCTGGTGGTGGTGGAAGGCGTGATGGGCCTGTACGACGGTCAGCCCAGCGCTGCCGACCTGGCGCGCCGCTTCGGCCTGCCGGTGTTGGCGGTGGTGGATGCCGGTGCGATGGCCGGCACCTTCGGCGCCATCGTGCATGGCCTGCGGCACTGGCCGGGGCCGGGCGGTGTGACGGCTGCGCCGCTGCCCTGGGCCGGCGTGCTGGCCAACCGCGTGGGCAGCCCGCGCCATGCCGCCATGCTGGCCGAGGTGCTGGCGCCCGACGACGGCTGGTGCGGCGCGCTGCCACGCGACGCCGCGCTGGCGCTGCCTGAGCGGCACCTGGGCCTGGCCGGCGCCGCCGAACTGCCCGATGCGCTGGCCCGGCTGGATGCCGCGGCCGATGCGCTGGCCGACACGCCGCTGGCCACGCTGGACCGTCTGCCAGCCTGGGCCGCGCCCGATGCACCGCCGCCACCCGCCGTGCCGGCGCTGCTGGCAGGCCAGCGCATCGCGATTGCGCGCGATGCGGCCTTCGCCTTCCTGTACCCGGCCAACCTGGACGTGTTGCGCGCGCTGGGCGCCGAGTTGCGCTTCTTCTCACCGCTGGCGGGAGATGCGCTGCCGCCTTGCGATGCGCTGTGGCTGCCCGGTGGCTATCCCGAGCTGCACGCCGCGCGCCTGGCGCAGTGCACCGAACTGCGCGAGCAGATCGCCGCCCACGTGGCGCTGGGCCGGCCGCTGTGGGCCGAGTGCGGCGGCATGATGGTGCTGGCCGACACCCTGATGGATGGCCAGGGCGAGCGTCACCGGCTGTGGGGTCTGCTGCCCGGCACCGCCACGCTGGGCCGCAGCCTGGCCGCGCTGGGGCCGCATGCGTTGCAACTGTGCGGGCACCAAATGCGCGGCCACAGCTTCCACTGGTCGCGCTTCGAATCGCCGATGGCACCGTGGGCGCACACCCAGCCGGCGCACACGCCCTCGGGCCGCGATGCCGGCGCCGCGGGCGGCGGCGAGCCGGTCTACCAGCAGGGCAGCCTGCGCGCCAGCTGGTTCCATCCCTGGTTCGCGTCAGCGCCTGAGGCCGCGGCGCGGCTGTTCCTGCCGGAGGTGCTGGCGTGACCAGGCCACCACATGAGCTGATCCTGGGCGGCGCGCGCAGCGGCAAGTCCCGCCGCGGCGAGCTGTGCGCCCGCGCCTGGCTGGCGCAATCACCGCAGCACCAGGCCTTGCTGCTCGCCACCGCCTGGGCCGGAGACGACGAGATGGCCGCGCGCATCGCCCGCCACCGCGCCGAGCGCGCCGAGCGTGTGCCGGCGCTGGCCACGCTGGAGGTGCCGCGCGGGCTGCCACAGGCCGTGGCCGCACACAGCGCGCCGCAGCGCCTGCTGGTGGTGGACTGCCTGACGCTGTGGGTGAGCCAGTGCCTGATGCCGCCGCCGGGCGAGCCGGCACAGGACCTGGATGCCGAGCGCGCCGCGCTGCTGGCCGCGCTGGACGCGGCGCCGGGGCCGGTGGTGCTGGTGTCCAACGAGATCGGCCAGGGCGTGATGCCGATGCAGCGCGAGGTGCGCCGGGTGGTCGACGCGCTGGGTGAGCTGCACCAGGCCGTGGCCGCGCGCTGCCCGCGCGTGACCCTGATGGTGGCCGGTCTGCCACTGAGCGTGAAGCAGGAGGCGAGTGCGCCATGGTGAACCTGATGCTTTCGCATGGCCGCCGCGCCGTGCTGCTGGCGGCCTTGGCGATGGCTGGGTCGCTGACCTCACCAGCGCGTGCCGCCACGCTCGATCTCACCGACGATCGCGGCACCGTGCACCACCTGCCGGCGTCGCCCAAGCGCATCGTCACGCTGCTGCCCTCGCTGACCGAGAGCGTGTGGGCGCTGGGCGGCGGCACGCGGCTCGTGGGCGTGGACCGCTACAGCAACTGGCCCGAGGCCTTGGCCAAGCTGCCGCGCCTGGGTGGGCTGGACGATGTGCAGATCGAGGCCATTGCCGCGCTGAAACCCGATGTGGTGCTGGCCAGCACCTCGGCCCGCTCGCTCGACCGGCTGGAGGCGCTGGGCTTCACCGTGCTGCGCCTGAAGAGCGAGACCCAGGCCGATGTGCGCCGCACGCTGGGCCTGCTGGCGCGCATGCTGGGCACGCCGGCCGAGGGCGAGCGCGTGTGGGCCGCCATCGACGCACGCATGGCCGCCGCAGCGCAGCGCGTACCGCCGGCGCTGCGCGGCAAGCGGGTGTATTTCGAGATCGGCGGCGGCCCATGGGCGGCCGGCAGCAGTTCGTTCATGGGCGAGCTGCTCACGCGCCTGGCCTTGGGCAACATCGTGCCGGCCAGCATGGGCCCGTTCCCGAAGCTGAACCCCGAGTTCGTGCTGCGCGAGCGTCCCGACATCGTGATGGGCCCCAAGCGCGAGGCCGACGACATGGCCAGCCGCCCCGGCTGGGCCAGCCTGGCCGCGCTGCAGCAGCGCCAGCGCTGCGCCTTCGACACGGCGCCCTACGAGTTGCTGATCCGCCCCGGCCCGCGCATGGGCGAGGCCGCCGACGTGCTGGCCGACTGCCTGCAGGCCCTGCCCGCGGTGAAGGCCGGAAAATCATGAGCATGACCCTGGCGGCCACCGTCGATCTGGCACCGCGCCACAGTGCGGCCGCTCTGCGCCGCCGGCTGGTGGGGCTGCTGGGCGTGCTGCTGCTGCTGGGGCTGGCGGCCGGGCTGGTCACCGGCAGCCAGGGCTTCGCGCCTTTGGCCACCTGGGCCGAGGCGCAGGCCTGGTGGCGGGGCGATGGCTCGCCGCTGGCCGACCAGGCGGCGCTGATCCTGGGTCAGATCCGCGCACCGCGCACGCTGGGCGCGGCCCTGGTGGGCGCGCTGCTGGGCCTGGGCGGCGCGCTGGCGCAGGGCCTGTTCCGCAATCCGCTGGCCGATCCCTACCTGCTGGGCTCGGCGGCCGGCGCCGGCCTGGCCGTGGTGCTGGTGCTGGCCGCCGCCACGCTGGCCGGCAGCGCCATCAGCCTGGCCACCGCCGCCTGGCTGGAGCGCGTGGGCCTGGTGGCCGCGGCCTTCTGCGGTGCCTGGCTGGGCATCGGCCTGACGCTGCTGCTGGCGCGCGGCGCCGAGCAATCGCTGCGCCTGCTGCTGGCCGGCGTGGTGCTGGGCGTGCTGCTGGGCGCGGTGAGCGACCTGATCACCACGATGGCGCCCGATGCGCTGCGCGGCAAGCAGGCCTTCATGCTGGGCAGCACCAGCTTCATCGGCTGGTCGGCCTGCGCGCTGATGGCGCTGGGCCTGGTGCTGCTGGTGGGCCTGGCCACCGCCCGCGCCGGCGTGCTGGACGCGCTGACGCTGGGTGAGGACAGCGCCATCAGCCTGGGCCTGGACCTGGGCCGCGAGCGCCTGTGGCTGGTGCTGATGCTGGCCGGCGCCACCGGGCTGGCGGTGTCGCAGGTGGGGCTGGTGTCCTTCGTGGGCCTGGTGGCGCCGCACCTGGTGCGCCGCCATGCACCGGGCCGCCACGCCTGGCTGCTGGCCGCCAGCGCGCTGATGGGCGCGGTGCTGCTGCTGGTGGCCGATGTGCTGTCGCGTGCGCTGATCGCGCCGCAGGAGCTGCCGGTGGGCGTGCTGACGGCGGTGATCGGCGGCGTCTACCTGTTCGTGCTGCTGCGGCGGCGCACGGCGGCGTCATGACGGTCGAGCTGGAGACCTGCGGCCTGGGCCTGGTGCTGGGCGGCCGCCCGGTGCTGCAGGACCTGAGCCTGCGCATCGGCCGCGGCTGGACGGCCATCGTCGGCCCCAACGGCGCGGGCAAGAGCAGCCTGCTGCGTGCGCTGGCCGGCCTGTTGCCGGCGGCCAGCGGCCAGGTGCTGTGCGATGGCCGGCCGATCGCCAGCTGGCCCGGGCGCGATCGCGCCCAGCGCATCGCCTGGCTCGCGCAGGCCGGCCCGGCGGGTGAACTGGGCGGCGATCTGGACGTGGCCGAGACCGTGGCGCTGGGCCGCATCGCCCGCCGCGGTTTGGCCGGCGCGCGCAACACCGCCGAGCTGGCCGAGGACCGCGCCGCGATCGCCCGCGCGATGGCGCTGACCGAATGCACCGCCTGGGCCACGCGGCCGCTGCAGGCGCTGTCGGGCGGCGAGCGCCAGCGGGTGCTGCTGGCGCGCGTGCTGGCCACCGAGGCGCCGATGCTGCTGCTCGACGAACCCACCACCCACCTGGATGCGCCGCACCAGGTGGCGCTGGCCCGGCTGTTCCGCCGCCTGGCGCCCGACCATGGCGTGGTGACCGTGCTGCACGACCTGCCCATCGCCCTGCATGCCGACCGCGTGCTGCTGCTGCAGCGCGGCCGCCTGGTGGCCGATGCCGCACCCACCGATCCCGCGCTGCACCGCGCGCTGGAGCAGGTGTTCGACCAGGCCGTGCGCGTGGGCGCCACCGCGAACGGCGCCCAGGTCAGCCTCGCGCTCGACGACTGACCACTTTCGCAAACCGCAGACATGCAGATCGAATCTCCCCCCACCGAGCGCGGCAGCCCCAAGGCCGAGGGCGAGCGCCGCGGCCTGGTGCTGGTGCACACCGGCGACGGCAAGGGCAAGAGCACGGCGGCCTTCGGCCTGGCGTTGCGCGCGCATGGCCGCGGCAAGCCGGTCAGGATCTACCAGTTCATGAAGGTGCCCAGCGCCCGCTTCGGCGAGCACCGCATGTTCCAGCAACTGGGCGTGCCCATCGAAGGCCTGGGCGACGGCTTCAGCTGGAAGAGCCAGGACCTGGAGCGCAGTGCCCAGCTGGCACGCGATGGCTGGGCACGGGCCGAGGCGACGATCCGCGCCGGCGAGCACTTCCTGGTGGTGCTGGACGAGATCATGTACCCGCTGCGCTACGGCTGGCTGCCGCTGGAGCCGGTGCTGGCCTGCCTGCGCGAGCGCCCGGCCCAGGTGCATGTGGTGCTCACCGGCCGCAATGCGCCAGAGGAACTGATCGCACTGGCCGACACCGTCACCGAGATGCGGGCGGTGAAGCACCACTTCCAGGCCGGCGTGCCGGCGCAGCGCGGCATCGAGGACTGATGAGCACGCACCCCACCGAACTCTTGGTCTGCACCACCTGCCGCCCCGGCGACTGGCCGCGCGAGGGCGAGTCGGCCGGCGAACTGCTGCACGAGGCCGTGCAACTGGCGCTGATGGACGACCCGCA
This sequence comes from Pseudaquabacterium inlustre, assembly GCF_038066595.1. NCBI lineage: Bacteria > Pseudomonadati > Pseudomonadota > Betaproteobacteria > Burkholderiales > Sphaerotilaceae > Pseudaquabacterium > Pseudaquabacterium inlustre. The sequence goes on along the minus strand of NZ_JBBUTH010000009.1, from coordinate 600,589 downwards.
GCCCACGCTGCGGCTGCGCGGCATCGCCTGCCTGGCGGCCTGCGGGCGCGGCTGCACCGCGGCGCTGCAGGCCGGTGGCAAGTTCACGTACCTGTTCGGCGATCTGCCGCCCGATGGCGAGAGCGCGGCGCAGCTGCTCACCGTGGCCGCCCAGCACCAGGCCCAGGCCGATGGCCAGCTGCCCTGGGCCGAGCGACCCGAGCGCCTGAAGCGCGGCCTGCTGGCACGGCTGGTGCCGCTGGCCGGGTGAACCCAGGCGCCATGCACGATGCCCTGGCCATGCCCGGCCTGACGCTGGCGGCCGCGCTGGCGCTGGCCGCTGCGCTCGATTGGCGCTTCGGCGAGCCGCGCAATGCCTGGCACCCGGTGGCCTGGCTGGGCACGGCGGCCGGTGCGCTGGGTCGGCGGCTGCCGGCGGCACCGGCGGGGCGCGCCGTCGGCCTGGGGGCGCTGGCCTGGGTGCTGGTGGTGGGCAGCGTCACGCTGCTGGCGGCCGGGCTGCAATGGGCCTTGCTGCAACTGCCGGTGTGGGCCGCCGTGCCGCTGCTGGCGCTGGCGCTCAAGCCGGCCTTCGCCTGGCGCATGCTGCACGACGAGGTGGCGGCGGTGGAGTCGGCCTTCGCGCAGGGCCTGCCGGCGGCGCGCACGCAGATGGCGCGGCTGTGCAGCCGCGACGTGCAGGCGCTGGACGCCCAGGGCGTGCGCGAGACCGCCATCGAGACCCTGGCCGAGAACTTCAACGATTCGCTGGTGGCGCCGCTGTGCTGGCTGGCCGTGGCGGGCCTGCCGGGCGCGTGGGCCTGGCGTGCCGTCAACACGCTGGACGCCATGTGGGGCTACCGCAGCCCGCGCTGGCAATGGGCCGGGCGCTGCGCGGCACGCGCCGACGATGCCCTGGGCTGGCTGCCCGCGCGCCTGAGCGCCGTGCTGCTGTGGCTGGCCGGCGGCGCGCGCGGCATCGCGCCGGCGGCGCTGGTGCGCCAGGCCGCACTGACGCCATCGCCCAACGGCGGCTGGCCGATGGGGGCGATGGCGCTGCGCCTGGGCGTGCGCCTGGGCAAGCCCGGCGTCTACACGCTGAACGCTGCCGGCCGCGCACCGCAGCCGGCTGACACGCTGCGCGCCCTGGCGCTGGGCCGCCGCGCGGCGCTGATCGGCTTTGTGCTGGCGGCGCTGGCGGTGGCCGGGTGGGGACCGGTGTGGGTGGGGCACTCACCGGCGCCGGGGCAGGGCGTTGAAGGATGGCCTGGGTCATGAGCCCTTCGCTGAAAACCGAACTAACGGCCAGGGTTCATGGCGGTCCCGATGGCCACACCACGGCACGCGTCGACGCCTCGACCAACGTGAACCCGCTGGGGCCCGCGCCGCAGGCGCTGGCGGCCGTGGCGCAGGCGCGCCGGCAGCAGTATCCCGATCCGCACTACGGCGCGCTGCGCGTCCGCCTGGCCGCGCTGCAGGGGGTGGACGCCGCCCGCATCGCGGTGACGGCCGGCGGCAGCGAGGGCATCTTCCGCCTGACGCTGGCCGCGCGCCTGTGCGGCATCGCCCAGGTGGCTGCGCCGCAGCCGGGTTATGGCGACTATGCCGCGGCGGCCCTGGCCGCCGGCCTGCCGCTGCGGCCCTGGCGCGACACGGCCGAGCTGCTGGCCCTGGCCGGCAGCGCGGTGCCCACGCTGCTGTGGGTCAACGATCCGGCCAATCCGTCGGGCGCGGCGCTCGATGCCGCGGTCTGGCAAGCGCTGGCCGATGCGCTGAGCCCTGGCGTGCACCTGGCGCTGGATCTGGCTTATGCGCCGCTGCATCTGCACGGTGGCCACCGTCTGCCGCCCGCCATCGCCCGGCGTGCCTGGCAGGTGGGCACGCCCAACAAGGCGCTGGGCCTGCCCGGCGTGCGCGCCGGCTGGCTGCAGGCGCCGGCCGGGGCCTTGGGCAGTCCGTCTGGCGATGCGTTTGGCGATGCCTCGGCCGCGCTGTGGCAGCGCGTGCAGGCCCTGGCACCCAGCTGGGTGCTGTCGGCCGAGGGCGAGGCCTTGCTGGGCGCCTGGTGCGAGCCGGCCACGCAGGCCTGGCTGACACGCGGCCTGCCCACGCTGGCCGCCTGGCGCGCCGGTCTGGTGGCGGAACTGACCGCACGCGGCTGGCAATTGGCGCCGGGCGTTTCCACCTTCGTGCTGGGCCGTCCGCCCGGTGCGGCCGAGGGCGTGATCGCCCGGCTGCGCCTGTTGCGCGGCCAGGGCATGGCGCTGCGCGACTGCAGCTCCTTCGGTCTGCCCGGCTGGGTGCGGGTGGGCCTGCGCTCACCGGCCGATCAGGCGCTGTGGCTGGCCGCCTGGGACGCGGCCGCCGAATGCGGCGCACCCAACGACGCATCCCACGCCCTGGAGACCCCCCGATGACCGCCAAAGCCAAGGCCGTGGCCGTGCTCGGCTGCACCAGCGGCGCCGGCAAGAGCTGGATCACCACCGCGCTGTGCCGCTGGTATGCGCGGCGCGGCATCGATGTGCGCCCCTTCAAGGCGCAGAACATGAGCAACCACGCCCGCGTGGTGATGGCCGCCGATGGCAGCGAAGGTGAGATCGGCAGCGCGCAGTACTTCCAGGCCCTGGCCGCCGGCGTCGTGCCCGAGCCGCGCATGAACCCGGTGCTGCTCAAGCCCGAGGCCGACACGCGCAGCCAGGTGGTGCTGATGGGCCGGGTGCGGCCCGACCTGGCGGCCATGCCCTGGCGCGAGCGCAGCGCGCTGCTGTGGCCCACGGCCCAGGCCGCGCTGCAGTCGCTGCAGGCCGAGGCCGAGCTGCTGGTGATCGAGGGCGCCGGCTCGCCGGCCGAGATCAACCTGGCCGCGCACGACTACGTCAACACCTTCACCACCGTGCAGGCCGATGCCGCCACGCTGCTGGTGGCCGACATCGACCGCGGCGGTGCCTTCGCCCACCTGCTGGGCACCACCGAGCTCATGGATGCCGGCGTGCGCCGGCGCCTGCGCGGCTACCTGCTGAACAAGTTCCGCGGCGATGCCGCGCTGCTGGCCCCGGCGCCCGAGTTGCTGCAGCAGCGCACCGGCCTGCCGGTGCTGGGCGTGCTGCCGATGCTGCGCCAGCACGGCCTGCCGGAAGAAGATGCCGTGCCGCTCGGCTCGCCCGCCAGCACCGGCCCGCGCGTGGTGCTGCTGGCCACGCCGCATGCCAGCAACCTTGACGAGTTCGAGCCCGTGGCCCGCGCCGGCATCCCGCTGGTGGTGGTGCGCGATGCGCCCACGCTGCGCGCCGCGCTGGCCGCGCCCGGCGCGGTGCTGGTGCTGCCCGGCAGCAAGCACACGCGGGCCGATCTGGCCTGGGTTCGGCAGCAGGGCCTGGACACACCGATCGCCGGGCATGTGGCCGCCGGCCAACCATTGCTGGCCGTGTGTGGCGCGCTGCAATGGCTGGGCCGTGGGGTCGACGACCCCCAAGGCCTGGAAGGCGGCACGCCGGGCCAGGACGCCGGCCTGGGCCTGCTGCCACTGCACACCCGCTTTGCGGCGCGCAAGACCCTGCGCCATGCCCACCATCGCCTGGGCGCGCTGCACGGCCCCTGGGCGCGCTTGAGCGGCCTGGACGTGCAGGGCTACGAGATCCACCTGGGCCGCAGCGATGCCGATCCCACCGCCACGTTGCCGGCCGCCGCCCCCGCATCGCCCGGCCTGGGTTGGCAGCACGGGCCGATCCTGGCCGTGTACCTGCATGGCCTGTTCGAGAACCCCGCGGTGCTGCATGCGCTGTTCGGCCGTGCGCCGGAGCCCTTGGCCACCGTGTTCGACCGCCTGGCCGATGTGCTGGACGAGCATGTGGGCGCCGCCACGCTGATGGGCCTGTTGCAGCCACGCTGAACCGCCTTGCCAAGATGACCCCCATGAACCACGCCATCCCCGCTGACGACCTTCCTGCCGATCTGGCCGCGCTGTGCGCGCGCATCACGCCGCGCGGCGCCGAGGCCCAGCCTGCGCTGGCCGCGCGCCTGCGCCACCGCATCGACCACCTCACCAAGCCGCTTGGCGCGCTGGGCCGGCTCGAGTCGCTGATGTTGCAGATCGGCCTGCTGCAGGGCCGCGAGCATCCGGCGCTGCGGGCGCCGCAGCTGCTGGTGTTCGCCGCCGATCACGGCATCGCCGCGCAGGGCGTCTCGGCCTACCCGCAGGCGGTGACGGCGCAGATGGTGGCCAACATGCGCGGCGGCGGCGCGGCCATCAACGTGCTGGCGCGCCAGCATGGCCTGGCCTGGACCCTGGTGGATGCCGGCATCGCTAGCGCCCCGCCGGCCGGCCCCGATCTGGTCGATGCCCGCCTGGGCGCCGGCAGCGACGACGCTGCCACCGGCCCCGCGCTGGGCCGCGAGCGCGCACTGGAAGGCCTGCGCCGTGGCGCCGCGCTGGTGGCCGCGCGCCCCGGCAATGCCGTGGTGCTGGGCGAGATGGGCATTGCCAACACATCTGCCGCGGCGCTGCTGCTGGCGGCGCTGGCCGGCACGCCACTCGATCAGGCCGTGGGTCGCGGCACCGGCCTGGACGATGCCGGCCTGGCGCACAAGCGCGCGGTGCTGCAGCGGGCACTCGATCGCGTCGGCGTCGCGCCCGGCCGCTTCAGCCCGGTGCAGGCGCTGGCCGAGTTCGGCGGCTTCGAGATCGCGATGATGGCCGGCGCCATGCTGCAGGCCGCGGCCGAGCACCGCCTGGTGCTGGTGGACGGCTTCATCGCCGGCGCGGCGGCCCTGGTGGCGCGCGGCCTGGCACCGTCGCTCGCCGAGGCCTGCGTGTTCGGCCACCGCGGCGCCGAGGCCGGCCATGCCGCGATGCTGCAGGCGCTGGGCGCCGAGCCGCTGCTGGACCTGGGCCTGCGCCTGGGCGAGGGCTCCGGCGCGGCGCTGGCATGGCCGCTGGTGGCCTCGGCCGTCGAGCTGCTGGCCGGCATGGCCAGCTTCGATTCGGCCGGCGTGAGCGGCCCCAGCGAGACCTGACGCCCCATGCTGGCGGCCATCGCCCACGAACTGCGGCTGATCGCCGTGGCGCTGCAGTTCCTCACCCGCGTGCCGGTGCGGCTGAGCCGCTTCGACCCCGCGTGGCTGGAGCAGTGCACGCGGCACTTTCCGTTGGTGGGCGCGGGTGTGGGCCTGTTCGGTGCGGCCGCGTTGTGGCTGGCCACGGCGCTGGGCGGCAGCCCCTGGCTGGCGGCGGTGGCGGCCACCGCGGCCACCGTGTGGCTGACCGGCGGCTTCCATGAGGACGGCCTGGCCGACACCTGTGATGGCCTGGGCGGCGCCGTCAGCCGCGAGCGCGCGCTGGTCATCATGAAGGACTCGCGCCTGGGCAGCTATGGCGCGCTGGGCCTGGTGCTGGTGCTGGCCGCCAAGCTGGCGCTGCTGGCGCAGTTGATCGGCCAGCACGGCGTGGCCGCGGCCGCAGCCGCCCTGGTGCTGGCCCAGGCCGCCAGCCGCGCTGGCGCCGCCACGCTGCTGGCCGTGCTGCCCTATGCCGGCGACCCCGAGCACGCCAAGGCCAAGCCGCTGGCCCAGCGCATCGGCGCCGCCGGCCTGGCCACGGCCTGGGGCTGGACGCTGCTGGCCGCCGCCGTGCTGGGCGGTGGCCTGGCCGCATGCGGCGTGCCGCTGGCCTTGCCATCGCCCACGCCCTGGCGTGCGGCCCTGGCGCTGCTGGCCGTGCTGATCGTGGCCTGGCGCATGCGCGCCTGGCTGCTGCGCCGCCTGGGTGGCTTCACCGGCGACACGCTGGGCGCCACGCAGCAGTTCGCCGAACTGGCCGTGCTGGCCGTGGCCGCTGCGCAGCCGGCATGGCCGTGACCGAACACCGCGCCGCCCAGGCGCCGGCCGATCTGTGGCTGTGGCGCCATCCCCGCCCCGACGGCGCGGCCGGCCGCTGCATCGGCCAGACCGATCTGCCGGTGCACCCGCGCCGCGCCAAGCGCCTGGCCCACCGCATCCGCGCCGCCGCGCGCCGCGAAGGCCTGCCGCGTGTGGTGTGGACATCGCCGCTGCGCCGCTGCGCCGACGTGGGCCGCTGGCTGGCGCGCTGGGGCTGGCGCCACCACATCGATGCGCGGCTGATGGAATTGGACTTCGGTGCCTGGGACGGCCAGCCCTGGACGGCGATCGCCTGGGCGGATGTGCAGGCCTGGGAGGCCGATTTCACCGGCCACGCGCCGGGGGAGGGTGAGTCCCTGGCCGTGATGGCGCAGCGCGTGGCCGGCTGGGTGCAGCAGCCCGCACCGGCGGACGCTGAGCTCACGGCCTGTGCGCCACGCCTGCTGGTGGCCCATGCGGGCGTGATGCAGTTGCTGGGCTGGGCCGCGGGCCGCGCCGATGCCGGCCTGCCGCTGGACGGGCGGTTGTGCGCTGGCCTGGACGCCGCGCACTGGCCGCGCCCGCCGCGCTATGGCGAACTGCGCCGCGTCACGTTGGCCTCGGCGATGGCCTTGGTGTGACTGGCCGGATCCCTGGCAGCATGCCGCCGATGTCTCAGCCCATGCCCCAGACCCTGACCCGCGACGAGGTGGCCCGCCACCCGGATCTGTCGCTGTTCCAGAAGGTGCTGCTGCTCACCGATGGCTCGGTCACCGAGATGCTGTCGGTCTACCACGGCGGCCGCCCAATCAGTGCCCGCAAGCTGGGCCAGTGGCTGCACGAAGATGCACCGCCGGCGGTTCTGCTGGCGGCGCCAGGCACCGATGCCACCGCCGCCACGCCAGCGCTGCAAGCGCCCAACCCCTGGCTGGAGCGGCGCATCGTGCTGGAGGTGGGCCCGCCGGACGCTGCCCAGCCGCTGGTCCATGCCGCCTCGGCCTTCCGCCTTGACGGCCTCAGCGCCGTCACCCGCCACGGCCTGCTGCACACCGACACACCCATCGGCGCACTGTGGCTGGCCGAGCGCTGCGAGATGCACCGCGAGATCATCGACTGGCGTCTGCACACCGATGCGGCGGTGGCCGAACGGCTGGGCCTGCCTGCCGGAGCGCCGCTGGCCTCGCGGCAATACCGCCTGTGGCAAGGTGGCCGGGCGATGGGCTGGATTCAGGAGCAGTTTGCGCTGACGGCGTTCCGCCGCTGATGGTCTACCCGGCCGCTGCGGGCCTCACGCTGCCGGCAGCTTGCGCCCCATGTCGCACCACGCCCGCACCTGGCAGGCCCCGCACTTGGGCGACCGCGCCGTGCACACATAGCGCCCGTGCAGGATCAGCCAGTGGTGCGCATCGCGCCGGTAGGGTGCCGGCACGCGCTTTTCCAGCTGCAGTTCCACCGCCAGCGGCGTCTTGCCCGGCGCCAGGCCGGTGCGGTTGCCGACGCGGAAGATGTGCGTGTCCACGGCCATCGTGGGTTCGCCGAAGGCCACGTTGAGCACCACGTTGGCGGTCTTGCGGCCCACGCCGGGCAGGGCTTCCAGCGCGGCGCGGCTGCGCGGCACCTGGCCGCCGTGCTGTTCGATCAGGATGCGGCAGGTCTGGATCAGGTGCTTGGCCTTGCTGCGGTACAGACCGATGGTCTTGATCTGCTCGGCCAGCCGTTCCTCGCCCAGGGCCAGCAGGGCTTGCGGCGTGTTGGCGATGGGGAACAGCCGGCGCGTGGCCTTGTTGACGCTGACATCGGTGGCCTGGGCCGACAGCAGCACGGCGGCCAGCAGTTCGAACACGCTGGTGTATTCCAGCTCGCTGGCCGGCTGCGGGTTGGCGGCGGCCAGGGTGGCGAAGAACGGGGCGATGTCGGCGGTCTTCATATAGCCTTCATGACGGATTGGCCAGCCGTGCGCGCAGCAGCGGCAGGGTCTGCACCAGCACGATGCTGGCCAGGATCAGGCCGCAGCCCAGCAGTCCGGCAGACGTGAGCCGGTCGCCCAGGAACAACGCGCCGAACAGCGCGGCGAACACGGTCTCGGAGCTCAGCACGATGGCCGCATCGGCCGGGTGCGCATGGCGCTGGCCCACCACCTGGATGGTGAAGCCCACGCCCACCGACAGCACGCCGGTATAGGCGATGGCACCGGCCGCCGTGGCCAGGCCTTGCAGCGTGATCGGCTCCAGCGCCAGGCCGGCGGCGCTGGCCGCCACGCCGCACACCAGAAACTGGCCGCAGGCCAGGCCGTAGGCGCCACGCAGCCGGTTGGCCACCTGGCCCACCAGCAGCACATGCACGGCCCAGGGCAGGGCGCTGGCCAGCACCCACAGGTCACCGCGGCCCAGTTGGCTCGCCGCGCCGAAGGATGCGCCGGTCAGCAGCCAGGTGCCGCCCAGGCAGCCGGCGGCTGCCGGCCACACGCTCCAGTGCGGCGCCTGGCGCTGGAACACCCAGGCCAGCAGCGGCACCAGCGGCACGTACAGCGCGGTCAGGAAGCCGGCGTTGGTGACCGTGGTGCCCATCAGGCCGATCTGCTGCATCACCACGCCGGTGCACAGCAACGCGCCCAGCAAGGCAATCCAGCGCAGCTCGGCCGCGCCCAGCGCATGGCCTTGCGCCTGCAGCGTGCGGCGCTCGCGCCAGGCCAGCGGCAGCACCACCAGCGCGCCCAGCAGAAAGCGCACGCCGGTGAAGGTGAGCGGCCCCACGCCGGCCATGCCCAGCACCTGGCCGACGAAGGCCGAGCCCCAGATCACCGCCGCGAGCAGCAGCAGCGCATTCGCCTGCACCCGGGTCATGCCGATCCCTCGCCCGATGTCCGCCTGGCGCGGGCCCGCGCCAGCGCGGCCTCGATCACGGCGCGCTTGCGGTCGACCACCACGGGGTCGGTGTGCTGCGTGTGGGCGGGCAGGTCGGCCAGTTTGGCGGCGGCCTTGGCTTCCAGCTTTGCGTCGTGCTCGTGCTTGTGGCGGGCGCGGCGGGCGTTGCGCTGGTCGTAGGCGGCCTTGGCGCTGGCGGCCTGCTCGGCGCCCCAGGCCTGCCAGCCGGTGCGTTCACCGGTCACGGGCACCAGCGCGATGCAGTCCACCGGGCAGGCCGGCACGCACAGTTCGCAGCCGGTGCAGTCGGCATCGATCACGGTGTGCATGCGCTTGTTTGTGCCGCTGATGCAGTCCACCGGGCAGGCCTTGATGCACAGCGTGCAGCCGATGCACCAGGCCTCGTCGATGACGGCCAGCAGGCGCGGGCCTTCGGCGCCGCACGCGGGATCGACGGGCTGCACCGGCTGGCCGGTGAGGGCGGCCAGGCGTGCCACGCCCTCGGCCCCGCCGGGCGGGCAGCGGTTGATGGGCGACTGCCCGTCGGCGATGGCCTGGGCGTAGCTGCGGCAGTCGGGGTAGCCGCAGCGCGTGCACTGGGTTTGCGGCAGCGCGGCGTCGAGCCGGTCGACCAAAGACGAACCCCGCTCGGCGGCGGGGTTCGGGGGGGAGGCGGGGAAGGGCGCGGTGGCTTGCACCGCCGGGATTATCCCAGCGGCGGGCCCGTCAGCCGCGCGGCTTGCGGGCGCTGCGGGTCTTGGCCGCCGGCGCGGGCTGGGCCTCGGCCTGGGCCACCGGCTTGGCGGCGGCCTTGCGGGCGGGCTTGGCGGCCGGCTTCGCGGCGGCGGCCACCGGTGCGGGCTCGGCCACGGGGATGGTCGGGAAGGCCGCGGTGGTCTTGGCCGGCGAGGCCTTGCGCACCGTCACCTTGCGCGCCGGGGCTTCCGGCTCGCCCACGGCGATGCGGTCGATCTCGTAGTCGCCGGTCAGTTCGGCCGCGGTGGGGGCGTGGTCGAGCTTGCCCTCGGGCGCGTTGAAGCGCTCGATGAAGGCCTTGATCTCCGGGTACACCTTCTCGCGCCAGCGGCGGCCCGAGAAGATGCCGTAGTGGCCGGCGCCGGCCACGTCGTAGTGGAACTGGCGCGCCTTGGGGATGCCGCTGCACAGGTCGTGCGCGGCGCGGGTCTGGCCGGCGCCCGAGATGTCGTCGAGCTCGCCTTCCACCGTCAACAGCGCGCTGGTGGTGATGTCCTGCGGGCGCACGAAGGTGCCGTCGTCGGCCTTCCAGGTGCCGTTGACCAGGGCGAAGTCCTGGAACACGGTCTTGATGGTCTCGAGGTAGTACTCGGCCGGCATGTCCAGCACGGCGTTGTACTCGTCGTAGAACTGGCGGTGCGCCTCGGTGGAGTCGTCATCGCCGCGGATCAGGTCCTGGAAGTAGTCGTAGTGCGCGCTCAGGTGGCGGTCGGGGTTCATCGCCACGAAGCCGGTGTGCTGCAGGAAGCCCGGGTACACGCGTCGGCCGGCGCCGGGGAAGTTCGGCGGCACGCGGTAGATCACGTTGTTCTCGAACCACTCGAAGCTCTTGTTCATCGCCAGGTTGTTCACCGCGGTGGGCGACTTGCGCGCGTCGATGGGGCCGCCCATCATCGTCAGCGTGCGCGGCGTGAACTCGCCCTTGGTGGCCAGCAGCGACACGGCGGCCAGCACCGGCACCGTGGGCTGGCACACCGAGATCACGTTGACCTCGGGGCCCAGGTGGCGGATGAAGTCCTGCACATAGCTGACGTAGTCGTTCAGGTGGAACGGGCCCACCTCCACCGGCACCTGGCGGGCGTCCACCCAGTCGGTGATGAAGACCTTGTGGTCGCGCAGCAGCTGGCGCACGGTGTCGCGCAGCAGCGTGCTGTGGTGGCCCGACAGCGGCGCCACCACCAGCACCACCGGCTGGGTCTTCATCTTCTCCAGCACGACCGGGTCGTCGGAGAAGCGCTTGAAGCGGATCAGGCGGCAGAACGGCCGCACGATCGGGTACTGCTCCTGCACCGCCACGTCCACGCCGTCCACCTCGACCGAGCGGATGCCGAACTCGGGCTTCTCGTAGTCCTTGGCCAGGCGGTGGATCAGGTCGAAACCGGCCGCCACGCGCTGGGCCATCGGCGTGTGCGTGAAGGGCGACAGCGGGTGGTTGTAGAGCTTGGCCGAGGCGCTGGCGAACTCGGAAAACGGCGCCATCAGTGCACGCTGGGTCTCGTAGATCTGGTAAAGCATGGCGGCAGGGTCTCCGGTCGGACGGCAGGTACTACGGTGTGGCGCGCGGATGCTTGCGCACGCCCTCATCTTGTGCCGCATCCCCTGAATCCGACCTGACATCGGATAAGGAATTTGTGCGGTGCAGCATTGTGAATCTTACCCCGTGCATCCTGCGGTCGGCTAGGCCGGACCGGCTACGGAAAAACACGTAACTTCGCAGCGCAAATCGGCTTTTCTGTCGCCTGCGCGACATCGGCGATCCAAAACGACACAGCCCGGCGGGGCCGGGCTGTGGGGATCTGCAGTCGCCGGATGCGGCGCCGCAGCATCGCAGGTGTGCAGGCCGGCGCCACGGCGGGCGCCTGGGGCCTGCCGCCCGTTCAGAGTACCGCGGCGATCGCGGCCACCACCTTGTCGATGTTCTGCGTGTTCAGCGCGGCCACGCAGATGCGACCCGAATCGACGCCGTACACGCCGAATTCGTTGCGCAGGCGCTCCATCTGGGGCTTGGTCAGGCCCGAGTAGCTGAACATGCCGCGCTGGCGCACGATGAAGCCGAAGTCCTGCTTCACGCCGGCGGCCACCAGCTTCTCGGCCAGCAGCGTGCGCATCTGCTTGATGCGCTGGCGCATGCCGGCCAGCTCGTCTTCCCACTGCGCACGCAGCGCCGGGGTGTCGAGCACCGTGGCCACCACCTGGGCGCCGTGGGTGGGCGGGTTGCTGTAGTTGGTGCGGATGGCGATCTTCAGCTGCGACAGCACGCGCGCCGTCTCGTCCTTGCTGGCGCACACCACGCTCAGCGCACCCACGCGCTCGCCGTACAGGCTGAAGCTCTTGGAGAACGAGGTGGCGACGAAGAAGTTCTCGACGCCAGCGGCCAGGAACTGCTGGATGACCGCGCCGTCCTCGGCGATGCCGTCACCGAAGCCCTGGTAGGCCATGTCCAGGAAGGCCACCAGGCTCTTGGCCTTGACCGCGGCGATGACCTGCTCCCACTGGGCCGGGGTGATGTCGTAGCCGGTGGGGTTGTGGCAGCAGGCGTGCAGCACGACGATGGTGCCGGCGGCGGCGGCGTTCAGGTCGGCCAGCATGGCGTCGAACTTCACACCGCGGTTTTCCGCGTCGTAGTAGCTGTAGGTGCCCACCTCGAAGCCGGCGTTGGTGAACAGCGCGCGGTGGTTCTCCCAGCTCGGGTCGCTGATCAGCACCTTGGCGGCGGGGTTCAGCTTCTTCAGGAAATCGGCGCCCACCTTCAGGCCGCCGGTGCCGCCCAGCGCCTGGATGGTGGCCACGCGGCTGTCGGCCAGCACGGCGCTGTCGGCACCGAAGACCAGGCGCTGCACGGCCTTGTCGTAGGCGGCGATGCCGTCGATGGGCAGGTAGCCGCGCGGCTTGGCGGCCTCGGTGAGCTGGGTCTCGGCCGCCTTCACGCAGGCCAGCAGCGGCAGCTTGCCGGCGTCGTCGAAGTACACGCCAACGCCCAGGTTCACCTTGTCGGCGCGGGTGTCGGCGGCGAATTGTTCGTTCAGACCCAGGATGGGGTCGCGCGGGGCCATCTCGACGGCGGCGAAGAAGGTCATGGAAATGTGGTTCCTGTCAGGACGGTGGCAGCAGCAAGGGGCGGACAGCGCGGGGTCACGGCGCTGGCACCCACACGGAATGCCGCACTGCGGTACGCTGTTGGATTGGCCGGCGCGCGCCACCCAGCGCCGCAGCCGGCCGCGATTTTAGAGCCTGCGCTCGACTTGCCCCAGGGAAACCCCGATGTCCGACCTTGCCGACCTGTCTGCTGCGGAAGACGCCTCGCCTGCACCCGAGGGCGGCGGGCAGTTCGTCAGCTTTCCCGGCTCGCCGTTCCAGCTGTTCCAGCCCTACCCGCCGGCGGGCGACCAGCCCACCGCCATCGACCAGCTGTGCGAGGGCCTTTCGGACGGCCTGGCCTACCAGACCCTGCTGGGCGTGACCGGCTCGGGCAAGACCTACACCATGGCCAACGTGATCGCCCGCATGGGCCGGCCGGCCATCGTGTTTGCGCCCAACAAGACGCTGGCCGCGCAGCTGTACAGCGAGTTCCGCGAGTTCTTTCCGAAGAACGCGGTGGAGTACTTCGTCTCGTACTACGACTACTACCAGCCCGAGGCCTATGTGCCGCAGCGCGACCTGTTCATCGAGAAGGACAGCTCGATCAACGAGCACATCGAGCAAATGCGGCTGTCGGCCACCAAGAGCGTGCTGGAGCGGCGCGACACCATCATCGTGGCCTCGGTCAGCGCCATCTACGGCATCGGCAAGCCCGAGGACTACACGCAGATGCGCTTCATCGTGCGGGTGGGCGACAAGGTCGGCCAGCGCGACGCCATCGCGCAGCTGATCCGCATGCAGTACACGCGCAACGATGTGGACTTCAGCCGCGGCACCTTCCGCGTGCGTGGCGACACCATCGACGTGTTCCCGGCCGAGCACAGTGAGCTGGCGATCCGCATCGAGCTGTTCGATGACGAGATCGAGTCCCTGAGCCTGCTCGACCCGCTGACCGGCCGCATCCGCCAGAAGATCCCGCGCTTCGTCATCTACCCCAGCAGCCATTACGTGACGCCGCGCGAGCGTGTGCTGTCGGCCATCGACACCATCAAGGACGAGCTGCGCCAGCGCCTGGATGAGCTGGTGAAGGCCGGAAAGCTGGTGGAGGCGCAGCGCCTGGAGCAGCGCACCCGCTTCGACCTGGAGATGCTGCAGGAGGTGGGCCACTGCAAGGGCATCGAGAACTACACGCGCCACCTCAGCGGCGCGCGGCCGGGCGACCCGCCGCCGACGATGGTGGACTACATGCCGCCCGATTCGCTGATGTTCCTGGACGAGAGCCATGTGCTGATCGGCCAGCTGGGCGGCATGTTCAACGGCGACCGCGCGCGCAAGACGGTGCTGGTGGAATATGGCTTCCGCCTGCCCAGCGCACTCGACAACCGGCCGCTGAAGTTCGACGAGTTCGAGACCAAGATGCGCCAGTGCGTGTTCGTGTCGGCCACGCCGGCCGACTACGAGAAGACCCATGCCGGCGCCGTGGTCGAGCAGGTGGTGCGGCCCACTGGCCTGGTCGATCCCATCGTGGAAGTGCGGCCCGCCGCGCAGCAGGTGGACGACGTTCTGCAGGAGATCCGCCACACGGTCGAGAAGAACGAGCGCGTGCTGATCACCACGCTGACCAAGCGCATGGCCGAGCAGCTGACCGACTACCTGACCGACAACGGCGTGAAGGTGCGCTACCTGCACTCGGACATCGACACGGTCGAGCGCGTGGAGATCCTGCGCGACCTGCGCCTGGGCACCTTTGATGTGCTGGTCGGCATCAACCTGCTGCGCGAGGGCCTGGACATTCCCGAGGTCAGCCTGGTGGCCATCCTGGATGCCGACAAGGAAGGCTTTCTGCGTGCCGAGCGCAGCCTGATCCAGACCATCGGCCGCGCCGCGCGCAATGCCAACGGCCGCGCCATCCTCTACGCCGACAAGATCACCGAGTCGATGCGCAAGGCCATCGACGAGACCGCACGTCGCCGGGCCAAGCAGACCGAGTTCAACACCGCCCACGGCATCACGCCGCGCACGGTGATGAAGCAGGTCAAGGAGCTGATCGACGGCGTGGTGTCACAGGCCGACGACAAGACCAAGGTGCAGGGCCTGATGGACGCGGTGGAGGCCGAATCCTTGAGCGAGAAGGACCTGGCCAAGCGCATCAAGGCGCTGGAAAAGCAGATGCTCGAGCACGCCAAGAACCTGGAGTTCGAGAAGGCCGCCCGCGTGCGCGACCAGCTGGCGCTGTTGCGCGAGCAGGTGTTCGGCGCGGGCGGCACGCACGACGTCAACGTGGTGCCACTGGCCGGCAAGGGCTGAGGCCGCGGCGGCGGGCCAGCAGCAGGGCGGCGCCGCCCAGCATCAGGGCCCAGGTGCCGGGCTCGGGCACCGGCAGCGGTGCAGGGCCGGGGGGCGAGCTGCCGGCCGCCTCGGCGGAGTCCAGCCCCGCCGTGCCCATCCAGCCCATGGTGACAATGCTGGATTTGGCGGACGTGCCGCTGTATTCCCACACCGTCTGTTGGTAGCCGGTGAAGTTCAGCGACTCGGCCACCGAGGGCACGTCGCCGCCGCTGCTGAACGACATGCCGCTCATCACCACGTTGGCCATGCGCAGCTCGGTGACCACGCGGGTCACGTTCTGGACCGTTTCCAGGTAGACCAGCGTGGCCTCACCGATGGTGCGTCCGGCCAGCAGGTTGGCCAGCACGGCCGGCACGGCGCCATCCAGCTGCTGCGTGACCGTGAGCTCGGAGAACGACGGCACGGCCGTCACCCGCCCGCCCGCGTGGGAGATCGCCACGCCCACGCCCATCTGGGCCGAATCCAGCGCGATCCAGCTCTGGTAGCCCTGCAACGTGCTGTCGCCCTTGATCCACGAGTCGCTGCTGGCGCTGCCGAGTTTCAGGTACAGCCCGCTGGTGGAGTTGCGGCCACGGATCGAGGTCGAACGGCCCATGCTGCCGGAGACCGAGTTGTTGCTCGCGTCGTAGCTCACCACCACCGGGGTCGAGGTCGGGCGCTGGCCCGCCAGCAGTTCGGTCCTGAAGGACAGCTTCAGCAGGTCGAAGGTTTCGGAGGCGCTCACCGAGGGCTGCCCACCGCCGGCGGAGAAGCTCAGGCCGGTGATGCTGGCGCGTTGCGCCTCGATGGTCAGGTAGGGGTCGTAGCCCGTACCGTTGCTGGTGAGGAACGAGAAGGTCGAGGTGGCGACCCCGGGCTTGCTGATGGCATTGCCCAACCCGGCGTAGCTGCGGTCCAGGCCCTGGGTCCAGACGATGTCGGAGATCGAGGGTGGCGAGACGGTCCGTTCGCCGACGCCGGCGAATTGGCCGACGCCGACACTCACGCCCCACTGGAAGCTGTCGACATCGATGGTCCTCTCGTAGCCCCTCAGGGTGGAACTGCCCAGGACCTCGAGGTTCTTGAAGCCGAGCTGGATGCGCTCGCCGGCGGCCTGCGAGGCACTGCTCAACAGCAGGCAGGCCAGTGCCAGCGCACCTCGGCGCCATGGGATCGGATGCATGGGAACTCCTGTTCTGACCAGCGCCATCGTCGCTGCCGGCATGGCAGCGCTCCCCCGGCGCCGGGTACCGCAGGATCCCATCGCGGTTACAGGGCGGAAACAATGTTTCTAGGGGTGCGGTTCCCTGCGTTTCAGGGCCTGCGGCCCGATCTGCTCGATCGGCGGCAGGCCTTGCGGGTAGCTGCGGTAGTGCTTTTCGGCCAGCAGCGTGGGGTAACGCTCGATGCTGAACACACGCTTGACGACGCGGCGCAGCCTCAGCACGCCGCGCAGCACGGCGTTCAGCACCGGAGAGGGTTCGGGGAACTTCGCCGCCCGGCGGAACTGCGGCCGCACCAAGCAGGCCGCAGCGGGCTTGACCACGCCACGCAGCGGCGTCGGCAACCAGGCCGCCATGATGGCCACGGTGGCGTCGGCCACGCGGCGGCTGGCCTCGTCGGGCACGAACTCGCGCGCCTCGTAGGCCGCCACGAAGGCATCGAAGGCCGGCTTGCTGGCGGGAATGTCCGTCAGGCCCATGCGCTGGCCGATGGCGTGCCAGTAATGGAACCAGGCTTCGCACTCGTGCGCTGTGAAGTCGCGCCAGCCGAACTGCGCCATCCACTCGATCGGGAAGTCGATGAAGGTCCACAGCACGAACAGGAAGTCCTCGTTCGGGATGCGGTAGTGGCTGTGGATGTGGTTCATGCGCGCGATGGCCCGCGCGCCGGGGTCACCGTCCCAGCCGGCTTCCATGAAGTTGGCGATCAGCAGGTTGGTGTCGTCGTAGCGCTTCTGGCCGTGGCGCGAGAACTGGGCGGTGCGGTCGAGCAGGCGCGAGACCGAGCGGCTGCCGTAGGTGTGGAACAGCGCGATCTCGAGGGCCCGCGTCATGTCGAACGGGAACTCGTAGGCCGACAGCAGGAACACGATGCGCTGGCAGTCGCGCTTCGCGTCGAGCCGGGCGATCTCGGCGCGCACGCCGCGGTGGTGCAGCACGCCCAGCGGGCGGCGGTAGCGGGGGCCGATGGCCGCGCCGTGCGGCGCGCCGGCCATGGCGCCAGCGGCATGGAAGGGGCAGCCGGCTGCGGCGGCTGCCGCAGCGGTGGCCGCCGGGTGGGCCGACGCGGTGTCGGGCGACGTGGAACGGGACGGGTTCACCGGGGGGCACCTCCTGCGCATGGCCTGCGCCCGGAATCCCCGGTGCGCGGCCCGCACTGTAGAGGCGCGGCCCGCACGGCGGCATCGTCCGTTCCGACGAACGCGCGGCCGGCATGGGCCGGCCGCGGACGGGGGCGATGCCGAAGCGCCGTTCAGGTCTTGAAGATGCGCACGGCCTGCGCCACCACCTCGGCCTGGCCGTTCAGCGAGGCGGCGGCGGCCGCCAGTTCCTCGACCATCGCGGCGTTCTGCTGGGTCAGGTTGTCCAGTTCGGACACCGCGGCATTCACCTGGCTGACGCCCTTGCTCTGCTCGCTGCCGGCGGTGCTGATCTCGCTGATCAGCGCATGCACGCGCTGCACGGCCTCGGCGGTGCGGCGCGTGGTCTCGCCGGTGTTGCCGGCCAGCTTGGTGCCGTGTTCCACCTTGGTGACCGCGTCCTCCACCAGCACCTTGATCTCGCGGGCGGCGGTGCTGGTGCGCTGGGCCAGCGCGCGCACCTCCGAGGCCACCACCGCGAAGCCGCGGCCGGCCTCGCCGGCGCGGGCGGCTTCCACCGCGGCATTCAGCGCCAGGATGTTGGTCTGGAACGAGATGCCGTCGATGGTGCCGATGATCTCGCCGATGCGCTGCGAGCTGCTGCGGATCTCGTCCATGCGGCTGGCCATGTCGCGGGCCGCGTCGCCGCTGTGCTGCGCGGCGGTGGTGGCCTCGTGCGCCAGATCGGCGGCGGCCTGCGCGGTGTCGGCGGTCTGGCGGATGGTGCCGGTGATCTGTTCCAGCGAGGCCGCCGTCTGCTGCAGGTTGCTGGCCTGCGATTCGGTGCGGTGGCCCAGGTCGGCGTTGCCCTTGGAGATCTCGCCCGAGGCCAGGCCGATGCCCTCCACTTCGCGGCGCACGTCGCCGACGATGGCCTGCAGGTTCACGTTCAGCTGGGTCAGGGCGCGGGTCAGCTGGCCCACCTCGTCGCCTCCGCGGCTGGCGATGCGCTGCGACAGGTCGCCGGCCGACATGCGCCGCGCCACGGCGATCGCCTCGCGCAGCGGCGACAGCGCCATGCGGCGCAGTTGCCAGGCCACGGCGCTGCCCAGCACGGCGGCACCGGCCATCGCCGCCCCCAGGCCGAAGCCGGCCAGCGCCTCGGCCAGGCCCGCCGTGGCCAGCGTGCCGCCCAGGGCCACGGCCGTCAGCCGCGCGCCCAGGCCGGGCTGCGTGACGCGCCGCACCAGGCCGGGCCAGCCGGCCACGGCCAGATCGCCCTTGTGCAGCTTGAGCGTGCGCCCGCCGTCGGCGCGCATGCGCTCGTACAGGCGCTCGGCCGACTGCACTTCGGCGCGCGTGGGCACGGTGCGCACCGACATGTAGCCGGTGACGGCGCCGTTCTCCAGCACCGGCGTGACGTTGGCGCGCACCCAGTAGTGGTCGCCATTCTTGCGGCGGTTCTTCACCAGCGCCGTCCACGGCTCGCCGGCCTTCAGCGTGGCCCACATGTCGCGGAAGGCCTCGGCCGGCATGTCGGGGTGGCGGATCAGGTTGTGCGGCTGGCCCAGCAACTCCTCGCGGCTGTAGCCGCTGACCTCGATGAAGGCCGGGTTGCAGTAGCGGATGTAGCTCTGCAGGTCGGTGCAGGACACCAGCGTGCTGCCTTCCGGCAGCAGGTACTCGCGCTGGGAGACGGGACCGTTGTCGCGCATGGGTGGGCCTGGACGGGTTGAGAGGAGTGGCCGGCGGTGGGCGAGGGGCCGCCGACGGAGATGTCCCTGTTTTCGTCGCGGTCTAGAGGCGCTTGATGCGCGACTTGTCGGGAAGCCTTGACGTTTCGAGCGGGGATCCCTGGGGAAAGCCCTGCATCGCCTGGGCTATCCTCGGCGCATGTTGAAGCGGCTTTTCAAGCGTGGCCCCGAGCCCCAGTTGTCGGTGCTGATGGTGTGCATGGGCAACATCTGCCGGTCTCCGATGGCCGAGGGCGTGCTGCGCGGCAAGCTTCAGCAGGCCGGCATGGCCGATCTGGTGCGGGTGGATTCGGCCGGCACGCACGGTTTCCACCGCGGGGCGGCGCCCGATCCGCGCGCCATCGCCCAGGCCGGGCGGCGCGGCTGGCGCCTGGACGGGCAGAAGTCGCGTCCGGTGGTCGAGGCCGACTTCTCGCGTTTCGACCTGCTGCTGGCCATGGACGCCGACAACCTGGCCGCGCTGCGCGAGCGCTGCCCCGAGCCCAGCGCCGACCGCCTGGGCCTGCTGCTGGACCATGCGCCCTGGCTGGACAGCCGCGAGGTGCCTGACCCGTATTACGGCGCGGTGGCCGGTTTCGACCTGGCGCTGGACCTGATCGAGCCGGCCTGCGACGGCCTGCTGCGGCAGTTGCGCCGGCGCCTGGGTCTGCCGGCCTGAACGGGCGGGGCCGGCCGGCTGGCTGACCGGGCTCAATCTCGACTGGAACAGTCGGATACTGGTATACTTGACCTCAGCAGTCGGGATACCGACCGCAGCAACCGGTTACCCCGTCGGTTCCACCGGTCGCGCTGCCCGCCGGCAGAACTGGCGCGCCGCCGCACCGCCCGCCCGGCTTTCAGGAGAACTCCATGCGTCTGACCACCAAGGGCCGTTTTGCCGTCACCGCGATGATCGATCTGGCCTTGCGCTCGAACAACGGGCCCGTGGCCCTGGCGGCCATCAGCCAGCGTCAGCAGATCTCGCTGTCCTACCTCGAACAGCTGTTCGGCAAGCTGCGCCGCCACGAGCTGGTGGAAAGCACGCGCGGCCCGGGCGGCGGCTACTCGCTGGGTCGCAAGGCCGACGAGATCACCGTGGCCGACATCATCGTCGCGGTGGATGAGCCGATCGACGCCACCGGCTGCTCGGGCAAGGAAAACTGCATGGGCGACGAGGCCGGGCGCTGCATGACGCACGACCTGTGGGCCAGCCTGAACCAGAAGATGATCGAGTACCTCGATTCCATCTCGCTGCGCAAGCTGGTCGACGACCAGCTGGCCAAGGGCGTGTCGGTCGAAGAGGCGCCGATCAAGCGCGCCATCTCCAGCGTGCCGGTGGTCAAGCCGATCAAGGTGACCGCACCGAACTCGGTGTTCGCGCTGGGCTCGGTCCTGTCGAAGTGACCGCCGCCTGAACCGCCTGCCGGCACGGTGACCCTGCCGGCCTCCAGATTCCCCCGTATCACGCATTCTCCGTGGCCATGACCCCGCATCTCCCGATCTACCTCGATTACGGCGCGACCACGCCGTGCGACCCGCGCGTCGTCGACGCGATGATTCCCTGGCTGCGCGAGCACTTCGGCAACCCGGCCAGCCGCAGCCACGCCTGGGGCTGGGAGGCCGAAGAAGCCGTCGAGAAGGCCCGCGTGCAGGTGGCCGAGCTGATCGGTGCCGACCCGCGCGAGATCGTCTGGACCTCGGGCGCCACCGAGAGCAACAACCTCGCCATCAAGGGCGCGGCGCAGTTCTACAAGGGCCGCGGCAAGCACATCATCACGGTCAAGACCGAGCACAAGGCCGTGCTCGACACCGTGCGCGAACTGGAGCGCCAGGGCTTCGAGGCCACCTACCTCGACGTCGAACCCGACGGCCTGCTCGACCTGGGCAAGCTGGAGGCGGCGATGCGCCCCGACACCATCCTGGTCTCGGTGATGCATGTCAACAACGAGATCGGCGTGATCCAGGACGTCACGGCCATCGGCAACCTGTGCCGCAGCAAGGGCATCGTGTTCCATGTGGACGCCGCCCAGGCCACCGGCAAGGTGGCGATCGATCTGGCCACGCTGCCGATCGACCTGATGAGTCTGGCCTCGCACAAGACCTACGGCCCCAAGGGCATCGGCGCGCTGTACGTGCGCCGCAAGCCGCGCGTGCGGCTGGAAGCGCAGATGCACGGTGGCGGCCATGAGCGCGGCATGCGCTCGGGCACGCTGCCCACGCACCAGATCGTCGGCATGGGTGAGGCCTTCCGCATCGCCCGCGAGGAGATGGGCACCGAGAGCGAGCGCATCCGCATGTTGCACAACAAGCTGGTGGTGGGGCTGACCCAGATCGAGCAGGTGTTCATCAACGGCGACATGACGCGCCGCGTGCCGCACAACCTGAACATCAGCTTCAACTTCGTCGAGGGCGAGTCGCTGATCATGGGCGTGAAGGGCATCGCTGTGAGCTCCGGCTCGGCCTGCACCTCGGCCAGCCTGGAGCCCAGCTATGTGCTGCGAGCCCTCGGCCGCTCGGACGAACTGGCGCACTCTTCCTTGCGCATCACCATCGGCCGCTTCACCACCGAGCAGGACATCGACGACGCCGTGGCCATGCTGCAGGACCGCGTGGCCAAGCTGCGTGAGCTGTCGCCGCTGTGGGAGATGTTCAAGGACGGCGTGGATCTGAGCAAGATCCAGTGGGCGGCACATTGATGTCGGCCCCCGGCTGCGGTGTACCGCAGCCACCCCCCGCGGGGGTGCGGGGCCGCTTGGGGCGGCCCGGCGCTGGCCCCGCCGGCTTCGGCCAGGACTTTGGAATGCAGGAGAGTTGAGATGGCATACAGCGACAAGGTCGTCGACCACTACGAGAACCCGCGCAACGTCGGCAGCTTCGAGAAGGGCGATGACGACGTGGGCACCGGCATGGTGGGCGCGCCGGCCTGCGGCGACGTGATGAAGCTGCAGATCAAGGTGAACCCGGCCACCGGGCTGATCGAGGACGCGCGCTTCAAGACCTATGGCTGCGGCTCGGCCATTGCCAGCAGCTCGCTGGTGACCGAGTGGGTCAAGGGCAAGAGCCTGGACCAGGCCCTGGCCATCAAGAACACGCACATCGCCGAAGAGCTGGCGCTGCCGCCGGTGAAGATCCACTGCAGCATCCTGGCCGAGGACGCCATCAAGGCCGCGGTGGACGACTACCGCACCCGCCACGGCGCCGGCGAGGCGGCCGCATCCGACAGCCAGCAGGCGAACTGAGCGCGATGGCCGTCACCCTGACCGAAGCCGCTGCGCGGCATGTCACGCGCTACATCGCCAAGCGTGGCAAGGGCGTGGGCGTGCGCCTGGGCGTCAAGACCACCGGCTGCTCGGGCCTGGCCTACAAGCTGGAGTACGCGGACGAGGTGGCACCCGAAGACCATATCTTCGAGGGCCATGGCGTCAAGGTGCTGATCGACCCGAAGAGCCTGCCCTACCTGGACGGCACCGAGCTCGACTTCGTGCGCGAAGGCCTGAACGAGGGCTTCAAGTTCCACAACCCGCGCGAGAAAGACCGCTGCGGCTGCGGAGAATCCTTCCGCGTCTGAGCCGGATCGCGGCCTGGCAGCCGACTTGCATGAAGGCGCGGATCTCCCCTCCGCGCCTTTGTCTTGTCAGGAACCCGACATGCAACTCACCGACGACGACTTCACCCTGTTCGGCCTGCCGCGGCGCCATGCGCTGGCGCGGGCCGAGCTCGACGCGCGCTGGCGCGCGCTGCAGGCCGAGGTGCACCCGGACAAGTTCGCGTCGCAGGGCGCGGCCGCGCAGCGCGTGGCCATGCAGTGGGCCGTGCGCGTGAACGAGGCCTACCAGCGCCTGAAGGACCCGCTGGCCCGCGGCGCCTACCTGTGCGAGCTGGCCGGTGCCGCGGTGGACGCCGAGAACAACACGGCCATGCCGCCGGCCTTCCTGATGCAGCAGATGGAGTGGCGCGAGGCGCTCGATGAGGCCCGCGACGCCGCCGCCGTGGAGGCCATCGACGACCAGGTGGCCGCCCAGGAAACCACGATGCTGGCCCAGCTGACCCGCCAGCTCGACGAGGACGCCAATGCCACCGCCGCCGCGCAGACGGTGCGCAGCCTGATGTTCGTGAAGCGCTTCCGCGACGACATCGGCCGCCGCCTGGAGGCGCTGGACGCCTGAACACCGCCGCGCCCTGGCGAGAGACAGGCCGGCGGACGACCCCGACAACAACGACAACACCCGCTTCGCCCATGGCCTTGCTGCAGATCTCCGAACCCGGTCAGGCGCCTGACCCGCACCAGCGCCGCATCGCGGTGGGCATCGACCTGGGCACCACGCACAGCCTGGTGGCCGCCATGCGCCATGGCGTGGCCGAGTGCCTGCCCGACGCGCAGGGCCGCGTGATCCTGCCCTCGGTGGTGCGCTATCTCGAGGGCCAGGGCCGCCAGATCGGCTTCGACGCCCAGGCCCAGCAGGCCGAAGACCCCGAGAACACCATCGTCTCGGTCAAGCGCTTCATGGGCCGCCGCCTGGCCGACGTGGCCCATGCCGGCCAACTGCCGTACCGCTTCGTCGACCGGCCGGGCATGGTGGGCCTGGAGACCCGCCAGGGCGTGAAGACGCCGGTGGAGGTGTCGGCCGAGATCCTGGCCACGCTGCGCTACCGCGCCGAGGACACCTTCAACGACGACCTGTACGGCGTGGTGATCACCGTGCCGGCCTACTTCGACGACGCCCAGCGCCAGGCCACCAAGGACGCGGCCCAACTCGCCGGCCTGAACGTGCTGCGCCTGATCAACGAGCCCACCGCCGCGGCCGTGGCCTACGGCCTGGACAACGGCGCCGAGGGCCTCTATGCCGTGTACGACCTGGGCGGCGGCACTTTCGACATCAGCCTGCTGCGCCTGCACCGCGGCGTGTTCGAGGTGGTGGCCACCGGCGGCGATGCTGCGCTGGGCGGTGACGACTTCGACCGCGCGCTGGCCGACTGGGCGCTGGCCCAGGCGGGTGTGATGGCCGGCAGCGCGCACGACAAGCGCGCCGTGCTGGTGGCCGCCCGCGCCGCCAAGGAGGCGTTGACCGATGCGCCCGAGGCCACGCTGCGCTGCACGCTGGCCGGCGGCGAGATTGCCGTGGGCGTGCGCCGCGAGCAGTTCGACGCGCTGACCCGTCCGCTGGTCGAGCGCACGCTGGCTGGGGTGCGCAAGGTGCTGCGCGACGCCAAGGTCAAGAAGGACGATGTGCAGGGCGTGGTCATGGTCGGCGGCTCCACCCGCATGCCGGCCGTGCGCGCCGCGGTGGGTGAGTTGTTCGGCCGCCCGCCGCTGGTCGACCTGAATCCCGACGAGGTGGTGGCCGTGGGCGCCGCCATCCAGGCCAACGCGCTGGCCGGCAATGCCCAGGACGGCGAGCTGCTGCTGCTGGACGTGATCCCGCTGAGCCTGGGCCTGGAGACCATGGGCGGCCTGGCCGAGCGCATCATCGAGCGCAACACCACGATTCCCGTGGCCAAGGCGCAGGACTTCACCACCTTCAAGGACGGCCAGACGGCGATGGCCATCCACGTGGTGCAAGGCGAGCGCGAACTGGTGAGCGACTGCCGCAGCCTCGCGCGCTTCGAACTGCGCGGCATTCCGCCGATGGCCGCTGGTGCGGCGCGTATTCGCGTCACGTTCCAGGTCGATGCCGACGGCCTGCTCAGCGTCGCGGCCAAGGAGATGACCTCGGGCGTCGAGGCCGCCGTCACCGTCAAGCCCAGCTACGGCCTGGGCGACGACGAGATCGCGCGCATGCTGCAGGAGGGCTTTGCCAGCGCCGAGGCCGACATGGCCGCGCGCGCGCTGAACGAAAGCCGCGTGGAGGCCGAGCGCATGACGCTGGCCACGCGCAGCGCGCTGGCCGCCGATGGCGACCTCCTCGACGAGGCCGAGCGCGCCGACATCGAGCGCCTGCTGACCGAGCTGGCCCGCATCGCCGCCGGCACCGACCACGCGGCCATCGACAGCGCCGTGGAGGCCCTGGCCAAGGGCACCGAGGGCTTTGCCGCGCTGCGCATGAACCGTGGCATCCAGGCCGCGCTGACCGGCCGCACGATCGACCAGATCTGAACCTTCCAGACGCTCCACCGAGCCCTGCAACGAGCCCAGCACCGATGCCCGTCATCAAGATCCTTCCCCATGCCACGCTGTGCCCCAACGGCACCAGCATCACCGCGCCGCGCGGCACCTCGATCTGCGAGGCGCTGCTGGACAACGGCATCGCCATCGAGCACGCCTGCGACATGAGCGCCGCCTGCACCACCTGCCATGTGATCGTGCGCGAGGGCTTCCGCAGCCTGAACGCGATGGACGAGACCGAGGAAGACCTGCTCGACCGCGCCTGGGGCCTGGAGGCCGATTCACGGCTGTCGTGTCAGGCCATCGTGGCCGACACCGACCTGACCGTCGAGATCCCGAAGTACACGATCAACCACGCGCGCGAGAACCACTGAGGTCGGGCCCGGCGGGCCCTGACCGTCCCACCACCCCGCGTGGCGCGCCGGGCTCAGACGCCGGCGCCCAGCCCGATGAACTGCGCCACGGCGCCGGTGTCCCGCTGGCGCATCGTGCACAGCGCCTCCTGGCCGCGAGGCAGTGGCGTGCGGGCCACCTCATAGCCCTCGGGCAGGCCGCCCAGCAGCAGGGCGCCCACGTCGGCGCAGTCGCGCTGCGGCGTGCACTTGTCGGCCACCGCGGCGTGGCCGGTCACCAGGCAGCCGGCCTGGTTCATCGCCATCGCCGAACTGGCGGCATGGGCCATGGCGTCCAGCGTGGCGGCCTGGGCCTCGGCATGCAGTTGCACGAGGTGCGGTGCGGCGGCGGCCGACGCGATGCCCAGCAGCGCGATGGCGGTGACCTGCTCAATCAGCGTGAAGCCACGCCGGGCGCGGCAGGAAAGGTTGAAACGGCAAAAACGCACCATTCCCGCAGTGTCCGTCGGCGACCCGGCGGCGCGCCGCGCTCACCCCATGGTCATGGGTCCCGCGGTCATGGGGGAGGGCGGTGGCTGCCGCTCACTCCTGGCGCGGGAACACCAGGATCATCGTGCCGGGGATGCGGCCGTCGGTGTCGCGCGGCAGCACCGGCGTGCGGTCGATGGCACGCAGCACGGTCTCGTCCCAGGCCGGGTTGCCGCTGTTTTTGACGATGCGCCGGCCCAGCACCGAGCCATCGGGCGCGCAGCGCACTTCCACCTCGGCCACCGGGTTGCCGCGCACCTCGGTGGTGAGCACGATGTTGGGCTTGATGCGTGCCTTGATGCGCCCCGCGTAGGCGGCCGAAGGCGCGGCATCGGCCGCCGCGCTGCCGCCGCCCGTGCCCGAGCCGGTGGCGCCGGCCTCGCTCATCATGCGCTTGAGGTTGGCCTCGCGCAGCTTGGCCACGCGCTCGGCCTCGGCCTGGGCTTCGCGCTGCTCGGCGGCCTCCTTGTCCTTGCGGGCCTTGTCCTCGCGCAGCTTGTCCTCGCGGGCCTTCTTCTCGGCGGCTTCCTTTTTCTCCGCCGCTTCCTTCTTGTCGGCGGCGGCCTTCTTCTCCGCAGCCGCCTTCTCGGCCGCCGCCTTGTCGGCTGCGGCCTTCTTCAGCGCGGCCTCTTTTTCGTCGGCCAGGCGCTGCGCCTCGCGCTTTTTCGCAACGGCGGCCTTCTCGGCCTCGGCGCGTTCGCGTTCCTTCTCGCGTTCCTTCTCGCGTTCCTTTTCCCGCTGCTTCTCGATCGCGATCTCGGCGTCACGCCGCGCCTGCAGTTCGGCCGGTGTCGGGCCGGGCGGTGGCGCGGGGGCCGCCACCGGTGGCGGTGCGGGCGCCGGGGTCGGGGCTGGCGCGGGCTCGGCAGGCGGCGGCTCGGGGGCAGGGGCGGGTGCGGTGGCCTGCGGCACGGCCGACCACAGCTCGGCCGACACCACCTCGGGCGGCTTGGGGATGCGCCAGTGCAGCGCCAGCGCCAGCGCCGCCACCAGCCCGCCATGGGCCAGCAGCGCCAGCGTGGCGCCCAGGCCCATGCCGCCGGGATCGCGCGGCAGCAGCGGGTCGTGGGGCGGGAGGCCCAGCGTCGACATCAGCCGCCTTGGCGTACTGCGAGGCCGACGCGGGCAATGCCGTTCTTCTGCAGCGTGTCCATCGCGCGCACCACGGCGTCGTACTTCACGCTCTTGTCGGCCGAGATCACCACCGGCACCTGGGCGTCGCCGGCCTGCAGCTTCTTCACCTCGGCGGCCAGGCGCGCGAACGGGACCGGCTGCGGCTCACCGCCATCCAGGCGCAGACGCAGCTTCTCGTCCAGGCCCACCACCACCTCCACCACATGCGGCGGCTGGGTCTTGGCCTTGCCCACGGTGGGCAGGTCAACCAGGCCGGTGGTGATCAGCGGCGCGCTGACCATGAAGATGATCAGCAGCACCAGCATCACGTCGATGAAGGGCACCATGTTCATCTCGGCCATCGCGCGGCGCCGTGCACGGCCACCGCGGGGGGCAACGGCTGCCATCGCGTTGCTCCTTCAGCGCGCCGCCGGGGTGCCCGGCGCGGCCGGGGCCATGGCGTTGCGCTGCAGGATGTTGGAGAACTCGTCGGAGAAGCTCTCCAGCTGGATGGCGATGCGGTCGATGTCGCGCGCGAAGCGGTTGTAGGCGATGACCGCCGGAATGGCCGCGAACAGGCCGATGGCCGTGGCCACCAGGGCCTCGGCGATGCCCGGCGCCACCGTGGCCAGCGTCACCTGCTGCACGTTGGCCAGGCCCACGAAGGCGTGCATGATCCCCCACACCGTGCCGAACAGGCCCACGTACGGGCTGACCGAGGCCACCGAGGCCAGGAAGCCCACATTGCCCTCGATCACGTCCAGCTCGCGCTGCAGGCTGGCGCGCATGGCGCGGCGCGCGCCGTCGAGCTGGGCCTGGCCATCCAGGCGGCGCTCGCGCAGCTTCAGGAACTCGCGCATGCCGCTGGCGAACAGGCGCTCCATCGGCGCCGAGTTCACCTTGTTGGCC
Organism: Pseudaquabacterium inlustre; assembly: GCF_038066595.1. Classification (NCBI taxonomy): domain Bacteria; kingdom Pseudomonadati; phylum Pseudomonadota; class Betaproteobacteria; order Burkholderiales; family Sphaerotilaceae; genus Pseudaquabacterium; species Pseudaquabacterium inlustre. Next base: position 572,690 of record NZ_JBBUTH010000009.1, on the reverse strand, counting down.
ACGCTGTTGTACAGGTCGGACAGGTTTTTGCCCGCCCAGAACTCGCGCTCGAATTCCTCGTTGCCCGAGCGCACCGCGCGCAGGCCGATCAGCTTGCCGAAGATCACGGTCCAGCTGGCCAGCGAGGTGAGCAGCAGCCCGGCCATCACGAGCTGCACCACGATGCTGGCGTGCAGCACCAGCGTGATGATGGAGAAGTCCTGCGAGTTCATCGGGGTGGGGTGTGTCAGGGGGCCGGCGTCAGCAGGCGGGTGATCTCGGTGGGAAAGCGGCGTGGGCGGAAGCTGCCGGCGTCGATGCAGCCGATGCGGATGCTGCCTTCGCACAGCAGCTCGCTGCCGCGCCAGGCCTGCTGGGCCAGCACCATCGAGGCGCGGCCGATCTCGGTGGGCGCGACGGTGATCTCCAGCAGGTCATCGAGCCGGGCCGGCGCGCGGTAGCGCAGGGCGGTGTCGCTGACGATGAAGATCGCGCCGGTGGCCTCGCGCAGCGCCTGCTGGCCCAGGCCCAGCGCGCGCAGCCACTCGGTGCGCGCACGCTCGAAGAACTTCAGGTAGTTGGCATAGAACACCACGCCGCCGGCATCGGTGTCCTCCCAGTACACCCGCACGGCGTGGCGGTGCACCACCGCGGGCGATGCGACGGCAGCCTCGGCCATCAGCGGGCCAGCACGCGCTGCAGCCGGTGCAGCGCCTCCTCCAGCAGCGGGGTGGCGGTGGCGAACGACAGGCGCAGCCAGCGCTGCGGATCGTGGCGACCAAAGTCGCGGCCGGGCGTCAGCGCCACGTGGGCGCGGTGCATCAGCTCGAAGGCGAAATCCCAGCTGTTGGCGTGGTGCGCGCTGCAGTCGGCCCAGGCGTAGAACGCGCCATCGGGCTGCACCGGCACGGCCAGGCCCAGCTGTTGCAACGCCGGCACCACGAGGTCACGCCGCTCACGGAAGACCGCGCGGCGGCGCTCGTACTCGGCGATCGACTCGGGGTGGAAGCAGGCCAGCGCGGCCTGCTGCGCGATCGTGGAGGCGCAGATGAACAGGTTCTGCGCCAGGCGCTCGATCGGCGCCACCAGGGCGTCGGGCACCACCAGCCAGCCCAGGCGCCAGCCGGTCATGTTGAAGTACTTGGAAAAGCTGTTGACGCTGACCAGGTGCTCACCGAACTCGGCATCGAGCGCCAGCGCGCTGTGGCCGAAGGTGTCGTCGTAGCTCAGGCCGAGGTAGATCTCGTCGACGATGGCCACGCCGTCGCGGGCCTTCACCGTCTGCGCGATGCGGCGCATCTCGTCGGGGTGGATGGATGTGCCGGTGGGGTTGGACGGCGAGGCCAGCAGCACGCCGCGCGTGGCCGGGCCCCAGGCCTGGGCCACGGCCTCGGCATCGAGCTGGAAGCGGTGCTCGGGCGACGCCGGCAGCAGCCGCGCCACGGCTTCGGCCGCGGCCACGAAGTGCCGGTTGCACGGGTAGCTGGGGTCGGGCATCAGCACCTCGTCGCCAGCCTCGAACAGCGCCAGGCAGGCCAGCTGCAGCGCGGCCGAGGCACCGGCGGTGACGATGATGCGGCGCGCCGGCACGTTCATGCCCCAGCGGCTGGCGTACCAGCCCGAGATGGCCTCGCGCAGCTCGGGCAGGCCCAGTGCCTGCGTGTACTGGCTGCGGCCAGCGCGGATGGCGCGCTCGGCGGCCTCCTGCACCAGCGGCGGCGCGGTGAAATCGGGCTCGCCGATGTTCAGGTAGATCATGCGCTCGCCGCCGCGTGCGGGGTCGCACTCGGGGCTGGCGGCGATCTGCTGCGCCGCCTTGGCGCACTCCATCACGTAGAACGGCTCGATGTGGTCGAGCCTTCTCGCCAGCTTCATGACTGGGCGGCTTTGCGCGCCGCCACCTCGACGGGCCGCAGGTCGGCCGCGGCCTTGTCGAGCACGCCGTTGACGTACTTGTGGCCGTCGGTGCCGCCGAAGGACTTGGCCAGTTCGATGGCCTCGTTGACGGCCACGCGGTAGGGGATGTCGATGCAGTGGGTTAGCTCGTACACGCCGATCATCAGCACCGCATGCTCCACCGGCGACAGGTCGCGCGTGGCGCGGTCGGTGTGGCGCGCCAGCACGGCGTCGATGGTGGTGGCTTCGGCGATGCAGCCGTGCAGCAGCGCGTCGTAGTGCACCTTGTCGGCCTGGTCGTAGCCGTCCTGCTCGCGCATGTGGGCGTCGATCTCGCCGCCGTCGGCGCCGCCCACCAGCCACTGGTACAGGCCCTGCAGCGCCAGCTCGCGCGCGCGGCGGCGGCCCGGGATGGCCGAGGGCTTGCGCGCGCCGGGCTTGCCGCCGCGGCTGCGCTTGGCGGCCGGCGCGGCGGGGGTGCCCGCCGGCTTGTCGGTGGAGTGCTCGCTCACGTCAGGTCGTCCAGCAGGTTGGCCATCTCCACCGCCACGCGGGCGGCGTCACGGCCTTTTTCTTCCACGCGGGCCCAGGCCTGGGCCTCGTTCTCGACCGTGAGGATGGCGTTGGCCACCGGCAGCGTGCTGTCCAGCGCCACGCGCGTGACGCCGGCGCCGCTCTCGTTGGCCACCAGCTCGAAGTGGTAGGTCTCGCCGCGGATGATGCAGCCGAGCGCGATCAGCGCGTCGAACTCGTCGCTCTCGGCCATGGCCTGCAAGGCCACCGGCACTTCCAGCGCGCCGGGCACGGTGACATGGCGGATGTGCTCGTCATGCACCCCGAGCGCGGCCAGCTCGGCCAGGCAGTTCTCGGCCAGCTTGCCGGTGATGTCGGCATTGAAGCGCGCCTGCACGATGCCCACCTTCAGGTGGCGGCCGTCGAGTTGCGGGGCTTCGCCCTGGTTGGCGTGTCGCATTGCGTGCTCCCTTCAGCCCTGGGCCGGCTGGAAGCCGGTGACTTCGAGGCCGTAGCCCACCATGCTGGGCATGCGGCGCGGGCTGCCCAGCAGCTTCATGCGCGTGACGCCCAGGTCGCGCAGGATCTGCGCGCCGATGCCATAGGTGCGCAGCGCCTGCGGCGTGGTGCGCTGCGGCACGGTGGCCGTGCCCAGCAGCTGGGGCACCAGCACCTCGGCGTCGTGGCCGCAGTTCAGCAGCACGGCCACGCCGGCCGGCGCGGCCTGCAGCGCCGCCAGCGCGGCCGGCAGCGGCCACGAGTGCAGCGTGCGGCCGGCGTCCAGCAGGTCCATCGCGGTGAAGGGCTCGTGCACGCGCACCAGGGTGTCCTGGCCGGCCTGCACCTGGCCGTGGCGCAGCGCCAGGTGCACGCCGCCCGACTTGTCGCGGTAGGTGGTGCAGGCGAAGCGGCCCTGGGCCGTGACAAGCTCGCGCTCGCCGACGCGTTCGATCAGCGTCTCGTTGTGGCTGCGGTGGGCGATCAGGTCGGCGATGGTGCCGATCTTGATGCCGTGCTCCTTCGCGAACACTTCCAGATCGGGCAGACGGGCCATGGTGCCGTCGTCGTTCATGATCTCGCAGATCACCGACGCGGGCGTCAGGCCGGCCATGGCCGCCATGTCGCAGCCGGCCTCGGTGTGGCCGGCACGCATCAGCACGCCGCCATCCTGGGCCTGCAGCGGGAAGATGTGGCCGGGCTGCACCAGGTCTTCGGGACGGGCGTCGCGGGCCACGGCGGCCTGCACGGTGCGGGCACGGTCGGCGGCGCTGATGCCGGTGGTGACGCCCTCGGCGGCCTCGATCGACACGGTGAAGGCGGTGCTGTGCACGGCGCCGTTCTTCAGCGCCATCGGTGGCAGCTTCAGATGCTCGCAGCGCTCGCGCGTGAGGGTCAGGCAGATCAGGCCACGGCCGTACTTGGCCATGAAGTTGATGGCTTCCGGCGTGACATGGTCGGCGGCGAGCACGAGGTCACCCTCGTTTTCGCGGTCTTCCTCGTCGACCAGGATCACCATGCGGCCGGCGGCCAGCTCGGCCACCAGCTCGGGAACGGGGGAAATAGGCATCCGCGGATTGTAGGCGGGGCCTGCCCGCCGGGGCGTCACGCGGGTGATGGGGCGGGTGGCGGGGCGTCCTGCCAGCCGTCGGGGCCCAGCATCTGGTGCGGGCGGAACTGCGCCTTGTAGGCCATCTTGTCGCTCTCGGCGATCCAGTAGCCCAGGTACAGGTGCGGCAGCTTGAGCTGGCGCACCTGCTCGATCTGCCACAGGATGCCGTAGGTGCCCAGGCTGCCCTTCAGGTCGGGGTCGTAGAAGGTGTAGACGGCCGAGATGCCGTCGTTGAGCACGTCGACGATGGCCACCATGCGCAGCGTGCCCAGCTCGGCCGCGCTGCCGTCGGCCGGTTCGGGCACGGCGTCGCGGAACTCCACCAGCCGGGTGTTCACGCGGCTTTGCAGCAGGAATTGGGTGTACTGGTCGACGCTGTCGTGGTCCATGCCGCCGCCGGCGTGGCGGGTGCTCTGGTAGCGCAGGTAGAGCTGGTAATGCTCGGGCACGAAGCACAGGCGCAGCACCCGGGCCTTCAGGTTCTGGTGCGCGGACCAGGCCCGGCGCTGGCTGCGCGTGGGCGTGAAGCGCGCCACCGGGATGCGCAGCGGCACGCAGGCGCGGCAGCCGTCGCAATAGGGCCGGTAGGTGAACATGCCGCTGCGGCGGAAGCCGTTGGCCACCAGGCCCGAATACGCATCGGCGTGGATCAGGTGGCTGGGCGTGGCCACCTGCGAGCGCGCCATGCGCTCGGGCAGGTAGCTGCAGGGATAGGGCGCCGTGGCATAGAACTGCAACGACGACAGCGGGATTTCCTGGGGCTTGGTCACGCGCGCGCGGGGGGTGGCGGGGCCGACGCCGCCGCCACCGGCACCTCGATGCCGGCGTCCAGCAGCGCCCACAGCGCCGGATCATAGGACCAACGCGCCGGCGCGGCGGCCGGCACCACCTGGGCCAGGTGGGCTTCGAAGCGGCTGCGTGGCACCTCGTGCGCGCCGAACGAGGCCAGGTGCCGGGTGTTCTGCTGACAGTCGATCCAGGCGATGCCCTGCGCACGGCAGAAGGCCACCAGCGCGGCCAGTGCGATCTTCGAGGCATCGGTGCGCCAGGCGAACATCGACTCACCGAACACCATCTGCCCCAGGTTCACGCAGTACAGCCCGCCCGCCAACTGGCCGTCGATCCAGGTCTCGACACTGTGCGGGTGGCCGGAGGCATCGGCGGCGTCATGCCAGGCGGCGTAGGCGTCGACGATCTCCGGCACGATCCAGGTGCCGTGCTGGCCGTCGCGCGGCGTGGCGGCGCAGGCCTGCATCACGGCACGGAAGTCGTGGTCGATGCGGATCTCGCAGCCTGGCGTGCGGGCGAAGCGGCGCAGCGTCTTGCGCATCGTGGCGCTCAGGCGGAACCCGGCCACCGGCAGCACCATGCGCGGATCGGGCGTCCACCACAGCGCCGGCTGGCCGGGGCTGAACCACGGAAAGATGCCGCGCCGGTAGGCCTCGCGCAGGCGCTGCGGCGTCACCTGGCCGCCGGCGGCCAGCAGGCCGGGGGCATCGGTGTCATGCCCCAGCGCGTGGCGCGTGGGCGGCAGCGGCGCTGTGTCGTCGATCCAGATCAGGCCCATGGGCCCGATTGTCATCGCTTGAATCGAAGCGCTGCGGGCCGAGCGCCGGGCCGCCCCAAGCCGGCCTCCCCACGGTCAGCCCTGCAGGGCTGACCGCTTCGCCAGGCACAAGCCGCCCTCAGGACGGCTTGTGTCCGGGCTCAGCCCGCTCGGCGGGTGGACCTGCGTACCCGCAGGGCCGGGTGCCCTATATCGTCACGCCGCCGTCGATGACCAAGGTTTGACCGGTCATGAAGCGGCTGGCCGGGGCGGCCAGGTACACGGCGGCGCCGGCGATCTCGTCAGGCTCGCCGATACGGCGCAGCGGCGTGGTGGCCTCGCGGTTCGCCAGGCGCTCGGGGTCTTCCCACAGCGCGCGGGCGAAGTCGGTCTTGATCAGGCCCGGGGCGATGCAGTTCACGCGGATGTTGTGCGGGCCGTACTCGTGGGCCAGGTTGCGCGCCAGCTGCATGTCGGCGGCCTTGCTGATGCAGTAGGCGCCGATGATCTCCGAGCCGCGCAGGCCGCCGATCGACGACACGATGACGATCGAGCCATCGCGCCGCGCCTGCATCTGCGGCGCCACCATCGCGATCAGCCAGTGGTTGGCGATGATGTTGTTGTCCAGGATCTTGCGGAACTGGTCGTCCGTGATGCCTGCCTGCGGGCCGTAGTAGGGGTTGCTGGCGGCGTTGCACACGAGGGTGTCGATGCGGCCGAAGGCGGCCAGCGTGGCGTCCACCAGGGCCTGCAGCGCCTCCTTCGACGAGATGTTGGCGGCCACCGCCAGCGCGGTGCCGGCACCGTGCCTGGCGTTGATGGCCGCGGCCACCTCGTCGCAGGCCGGCTGCTTGCGCGAGCTGATGACCACCTTGGCGCCGTGTTCGGCGCAGCGCTCGGCGATGGCGCGGCCGATGCCACGCGACGAGCCGGTGATCAGCACCACCTGGCCGGTGAGGTCGAACAGGGTGGGTTGGGTCATGGCGGGGTCTCCTGCTGGGTTGTGCGCGCAGCGTAGCGGCGACCGGCCCGGCGGCTTGCCACCCAGGCGACGGCCCGCGGCAGGGGCTTCCGGTATAACCCGCGGCCATCCGTTCCCGTCACTTCCCGCACATCCCCATGAACCTCGATTTCACCGGCCGCGTGGCCATCGTCACCGGCGCCGGCGGCGGCCTGGGCCGCTGCCATGCCCTGGCCCTGGCTGCACGCGGCGCCAAGGTCGTCGTCAATGACCTGGGCGGCGCCACCGATGGCTCGGGCGGCTCGGCCACGGCCGCGCAGAAGGTGGTGGACGAGATCCGCGCCGCGGGCGGCCAGGCCATCGCCAATGCGGCGTCCGTCACCGACTTCGCCGCGGTGGAGGCCATGGTGGCCCAGGCCATGGACGCCTGGGGCCGCGTGGACGTGCTGGTCAACAACGCCGGCATCCTGCGCGACAAGAGCTTCGCCAAGATGACGGTCGAGGACTTCCGCCTGGTGGTGGATGTGCACCTGATGGGCGCCATGCACTGCACCAAGGCCGTGTGGCCGATCATGACGGCGCAGAAGTACGGCCGCGTGCTGATGACCACCTCGTCGTCGGGCCTGTACGGCAACTTCGGCCAGAGCAACTACGGCGCCGCCAAGATGGCCCTGGTGGGCCTGATGCAGACGCTGTCGATCGAGGGCGCCAAGAGCGACATCCGCGTCAACTGCCTGGCACCCACCGCCGCCACGCGCATGACCGAAGGCCTGATGCCGCCCGAGGTGCTGGCCGCGCTGGTGCCCGAGGCCGTGGTGCCGGCCATGCTGTGGCTGGTGAGCCAGGACGCGCCCAGCCGCGCCATCGCCTGCGCCGGTGCCGGCACCTACGAGGCTGCGCACATCACGCTGACGCCGGGCCAGCACCTGGGCGTGAGCGCCGACACGCCCGAGCGCCTGGCCGCGGCCTGGGCCGCGATCAACGCCCAGGCCGGCGAGACGGTGCCGCTGAGCGGCGCCGAGCAGGGTCGCAACGAGGTGACGCAGGCGCTGGCCGCGCGACGCTGACGCCTCAGATCAGCCAGCGCTGCTGCGCCGCGAGTTCCTCGTCGACGCTGGCCTGGCGAGAGGTCCAGGCCCAGGCGTCGGCGTCGCCGGCCTGGGGCGTGGTGGCCGATCCGGCCGACCCCGCCGCGGTGGTCGCCTGCGCCGTGGCCGTGCCCTGGGTCTCTCCGCCGGACCAGCCGGGCAGCAGGTCGGCCGGTGCGGCCAGCAGGTCGCCGAGCGCCGGCGCAGCCGCGGCACCGGTGTTGCCGTTGCCGCTCTTGCTGAACCACACGTCGGCCATTTCGTGGCTGGCGCCGTCGGTGGTGGTGTAGCTCGACACCAGGCCCAGCCAGTTGCCCTGGTCGGTGCGGGTCGAGGCGCTGGCATCCAGGCTCAGCGACGCGATGCCCAGGTCCACCAGCCCGCGCAGCTCGCCCAGGTCGGTCTGGCCGTCGCCGTCGCCGTCCACCCACACCTTCAGCTCGGCGTAGCGCGTGTCGCTGGCGTCGATGCGGCCGTCGTGGTTGCCATCCAGCTCGGCCAGCGCCTGGTAGCCGGTGACGGCGCGGGCGCCGCTGGCCAGGCGCGTGCCGCCGCCGAACAGCTCGCTGCCGTCGTTGATCAGGCCGTCGCCGTTGACGTCCAGCGCCAGCAGGCCGGCGCCGCTGCCGGTCCAGCCATGCTGGGCCGTGCTGCCGGTGGCGTTGATGTCGAAGCTGTTGCCGCTGGGCGCGGCCACGGTCTGGATGCCCAGGCCCGAGAGGTCCAGCACGATGGGCGTGGCCAGGTCCAGCGCGTCGAGCTGGGCATCGGTCAGGGCGGCCAGGTCGTCGGTGCCCAGCGCCGCCACCTGGGCGGTGGTGAAAGCCGCCAGGTCGGCGGTGGACAGCGCGCTGACCTGCACCGGCGACAGCGCGGCCACCTGGTCGACCGTGAGGCCGCGGATCTGCGCCGTGGTGAAGGCGCCGATGGCCGCGGCGTCGATGGCGGCGATCTGCGTCGTGCTCAGCGTGGACAGCTGCGACGGCGTCAGCCCGGTGACCACCATGCCGTAGGCCGTCAGCGTGCCCAGGGCCTGCGTGCTCAGGCCCTGCAACTGGGTGCTGTCGAGCAGGCCGAAGGCATCGGGGCCCAGCGCCACCAGCTGCGTGGCCGACATCGCGCCCAGCTGGGCCGAGCTGAGCGCCAGCACCTCGCCAAAACTCAGCGCGCCCAGCGCGTCGGCCGACAGACCGGCCACGGCGGCCGTGCTCAGTGCCGCGAAGGCCTCGGGCTCCAGCGCGGCGATCTGGCCGGCCGTCATCTGCGCCACCTGCAGGCGGTTCAGTGCGCTGGCCTGCTGGGCGCTCAGCGCGTGCACGGCGTCCTGGTCGAGTGCGGCCATCTGCGCGGGCGTCAGGGCACCCACCTGGGCGATGGACAGGGCCAGCACGTCCTCGTGGCTGAAGCCGGCCACGGCGCTGGCGTCCAGGCCCCGGATGGCGGCCGTGCTCAGCGCGGCGATGGCGGCGGTGGACAGCGCATCGACCTGGGCCGCGCTCAAGCCCATGGCCTGGTAGTAGCTCAGTGCCGCGGCGTCGCCGGCCTCCAGCACGCTGATCGCCGTGGTGCCCAGCGCCGAGATCTGCAGCGGCGACAGCGCGGCCAGCTGCGCCGTGGCCAGCGCCGACACCGCCTCGTGGCCCAGCGCGGCCACGGCCTGCAGCGTCAGGCCGGCCAGCGCGGCGGTGCCCAGCTCGGCCACCTGGGTGGGCGACAGCGCGGCCACCTGCGCCGCGGTCAGGCCGGCGGCCTGGATGCGGGTCAGGCCCTGCAGCGTGGCCGCGTCCAGCCCGGCGATGGTGGTGGTGGACAGCGCCGCGATCTGCGTCGCCGTGAAGGCCGCCCGCTGCTCTGCGGCCAGGCCGTCGATCTGCTCGTCCACCAGGCTGGCCATCTGGTCGCGGCCCAGGCGGGCCAGTTGGCCGGTGGCGAATTCGGCCAGGTCGGCGGCCGACAGCGCATGCAGTGCCGTGGTGCTGAGCCCGCCCACCGCGGTGAGCGCCAGGCTGCGGCTCTGCGCGGCGCTGAGGGCGGCCACGTCGTCGGCCCCCAGGGCCGACAGCTGGGCCGAGCCCAGGGCCGCCAGCGCGGCCGTGCCCAGGGCCTGCACTTGCTGCACCGACAGGCCGGCGATCTGCGCCGTGGCCAGGCCGGCGGCGCCGCTGCTGGTCAGCGCGGCCAGCTGGGCGGTGCTCCAGCCGCTCAGCACGCTGGCCTGCACTGCGGCGATCTGCGTGCTGCCCAGCGCGGCCACGTGGCTGGCATCCAGCGCGGCCGACTGGGCGCTGCCCAGCGCCACCAGTGCGGCCGTCGACAGCGCGCCCACGTCGTCCGACCCCAGTGCCACCAGCTGCGTGGGGCCCAGCGCGGCCAGCTGGGCGCTGCCCAGCGCGCCGAACTGCGCGGTGGTCCAGGCGGCCAGCTGGGCCGTGGTCAGCTGCGACAGCATGCTGGCCGACAGCGCGGCCACGCCGTTGGTGCTGAGCGCGGCCCACTGCGCGGCGCCCAGTGCGGCCAGCTGGCTGCTGCCCAGCGCGGCCACCTGGCCGGCGGTGAAAGCCGCCAGGTCGGCGGTCTCCATCGCCGCCATCTGCAGGGTGCTCAGGCCGCGCAGCGCGCTGGTGCCCAGCGCGGCCACCTGCAGGCCGTCCAGCGCATTGAGCTGGGCCGTGTTCAGCCAGGCCAGCTGGCTGGACGACAGCGCCGCCAGCTGGGCCGTGCCCAGCGCGTCGATGGCCGGCAGCGACAGCGCCTGCCACTGCGCGCTGCCCAGGCCGGCCAGCGCCGTGGGGGCCAGCGCGGCCACCGCGTCGGTGACCAGCGCGGCCACCTGGCCGGTGCCCAGCGCGGCCACCTGCTGCGAGCCCAGCGCATGCAGCTGCGCGGTGCCCAGGCTGGCCAGCGTGGCGGTGGCCAGGCCGGCGATCTGGCTGGTGCTCAGCGCCGCCAGCTGGCTGGGCAGCAGCCAGCCCAGGTCTTCGGCCGACATGCCGTTGAGCTGGGCGGTGGTGAGCCCCGCCAGGCCGCGGGCGCTGATCGCCGCGAGGTTGCTCGAGCCCAGGCTGTGCAGGCTGTCCTGGCTCATCGCGGCCACCTGGGCCGAGGTGAGCGCCGCCACCTGGGCCGTGCCCAGCACGCCGGCCTCATGGGCCACGATGGCCATCATCTGCCGCGTGCCCAGGGCCGCCATCGCCGTGGGCGACAGGGCCATCAGCGTGGACGACTGCAGGTCGAGGATCTGGTCGGTGCTCAGCGCGTTCAGCTGCGCCGAGGTGAGGCCCGGCGCCTGGGCGCTGGTCAGCGCGGCCAGCGTGGTCTCGCTGAGCGAGGCCACCTGGCCGGTGCCCAGCGCGGCCAGCTGGGCACTGCCCAGGGCCTGCACCTGCGCCACGCTCAGCTGCGCCAGCTGGGCCGAGCCCAGGCCGCGCAGCGCGGTGCCCGACAGGGCCTGCAGCGTCTCGGCATCCAGGGCCGCCAGCGCGGTGGACGACAGCGCGCGCAGCTGCGCCGAGCCCAGCACCTGCAGCTGGGCCGAGCCCATCGCGTCCAGCGCGTCGCCGCTCAGCGCAGCCACCTGGGCGGTGGTCAGGGCGCGCAGCGCCGCGGTGCTCAACGCGGCCAGCGACTCCACGCTCAGGCCGGTGAGCTGGGCCGGCGACAGCGCGGTGATCTGGCTGGACGTCAGGGCCTGCACCTGGGTGGTGGTCAGGCTGTCCAGAAGCGCATCGGGCAGACGTGCCAGCTGGGAGGAGGCCAGGGCCGCCACCTGGTTGGGGGTGAGGGCCTGCCACTGCTCGGCCGTCAGCGCCGCCAGCTGGCCGGTGGTCAGCGCGCGTACCGTGGCCGTGGCCAGTGCAGACAGGGCCTCGGGCGTGATCGCTGCCAGCTGCGTGCTGCTCAGTGCGGCCAGCTGGCTGCTGCCCAGCGCGCTGACCTGCTGGGTGCTGAGTGCGGCCAGCGCGTCGGTGGACAGGCCGGCCAGCTGCGTGCCCGACAGCGCGGCGATCTGCCGCGTGCCGAGCGCCGCCAGGTCGTCCTGGCTCAGCGCGGCCAGCTGCGCGCTGCTGAGCGCGTGCATCGCCGCCGTGCCCAGCGCGGCCACGGCGTCGGGGGTCAGGGCGGCGATCTGCGCGGTGCCCAGCGCGGCGATCTGCGTGGCGCCCAGCGCGGCCAGCTGCGCGCTGCCGAAGGCGGCCAGTGCTTCGCTGTCCAGCGACGTCACCTGCGCGGTGGTCAGCGCCGCCACCTGGGCGGTGCTCAGCGGGCTGCCGTCGTGCAGGATCAGCGCATTGAGCTGGCTGGGGCTGAGTGCGCGCACCGCGGCGGTGGACACCGCGGCCAGGCTGCTGTCGCGCATGGCGCCCAGCTGCTCGACGCTGAGCGCGGCCACCTGGGCACTGGTCAGCGCGGCGGCCTGGCGCGAGCCGAGGGCGGCGAAGTCGTCATCGCTGAAGGCCGCCAGCTGGGCCGTGGCCAGGGCCTTGATGGCCGCGGTGCTGAGCGCCGCGATGGCCTGGGTGGGCAGGGCGGCCAGCTGGGCGGTGCCGAGTGCCGACACCTGGGCGCTGCCCAGTGCGGCGGCCTGGGCCGCGCTCAGCGCCGACAGCGTGTCGGTGCCCAGCACGCTGAGCTGGCTGGGGCTCAGCGCCGAGACCTGGCGCGTGCCCATGGCGGCCAGGTCCTCGGCGTCGATGGCCGCCAGCTGGCCGGTGGACAGGGCGCGCACCGCGGCGGTGGCCATCACCGCGAACGGCAAGGTCTCCAGTGCGGCGATCTGCGCCGAGGTCAGCGCCCCGATCTGCGCGCTGCCCAGCGCGGCCCACTGCACCGAACTCAGGCGGTGCAGCACCTCGTCGGACAGGCCCGTCACCTGGCGCGTGGACAGCGCATTGAGCTGCACGCTGGTGAGGGCGGCCAGCGCGCCGACCGAGCCTTCGGCCAGGCCGTTCAGCGCCTCGGCCGACAGCGCGCGCATCGCGGTGGTGGACAGCGCCGCCACGGCGGCCGAGCTCAGCGCGCCCACCTGCTCGGGCGACAGCGCGGCGATCTGGGTGCTGGTGAGCGCCGCCACCTCGCGCGGCGTGAGCGCCGCGAAGTCCTCGGCGCTGAAGCTGGCCAGCTGGGCCGTGCCCAGCGCCCGCAGCGCGGCCGTGCCCAGCGCGGCCACGGCGCCGGGCTGCAGGGCCTCAGCCTGGTCGACGCTCAGCACCGCCAGCTGCGTCGAGGTGAGCGCCGCCGCCTGCGTGGCGGTCAGCGCGGCCAGCGTCTCCTGGCTCAGCGCGGCCACCTGGGCGGTGGTGAGCGCGGCCACCTGGCGGGCGGTCAGGCGCGACAGCGTGTCGGTGTCCAGCGCGGCCACCTCGGCGGTGGCCAGGCCGGCGATGGCGGCCGTGCTCAGCGCCGGCAGCGACTGGTCCAGCACGGCCTGCACCTGCGTGCCGTCCAGCGCCGCCACCTGGGCGCTGGTGAGGGCGGCCACCTGCGTGGTGGTCAGCGCGTCCAGCGCGGTGGCCGACAGCGCCGCCACCTGGGTGGTGCTGAGCTGCGACACCTGGCGCGCGGTGAGCGGGGTGCTGCCGTCGGCGGCCAGGGCCTCCAGGGCGTCGGTGTCGAGCGCGCGCACGGCGGTGGAACTGAGGCCCGCCACCGTGGCATTGCCCAGCGCCACCAGCTGCGTGGTGGTGAGCGCGCTGACCTGCACCGCATCCAGCACCGAGGCCTGGCGGCTGGTGAGGCCGGGCACGCTGTCGGTGGACAGTGCGGCCACCTGTTCGCTCTGCAGCGCGCGCACCGCGGTGGTGGTGAGTGCGGCCACCTGCACCGAGCTGAGCGCGGCCACCTGCTCGGTCTGCAGGGCCTGCACCTGCTGGCTGCCCAGTGCGGCCACCTGGTTGCTGGCCAGCACGCCGATCTGGGCGGTGGACAGCGCGGCCACCGCCGACGTGGCCAGCGCGCCGACGGCGGCGGCACCCAGCGATTGCACCTGGCTGGTTTCCAGGCTGGCCACCTGGGTGGCGCTGAGGCCGGCCGACTGCTTGGCCGTCCAGGCGCCGATCTGGCTGGTCTGCAAGGCGTCCAGCTGGGTCACGTCCAGCGCCGCCACCTGGGCGCTGGTCATGGCGGCCAGCTGCCGCGTGGCCAGGCTGGCCACCTGCTGCGTGGCCAGGCCGGCGATCTGGGCCGTGCCCAGGCTGGCGAAGGTGGTGGGCGTCAGCGCGGCCAGCGCCGTGGCGTCGATGGCCCCGATGCGGTCGGCGCCGATGGCCGCCACCTGACGCGCGGTCAGCGCGGCCAGCTGCGAGGCCGACAGCACGGCCAGCTGCTCGGCATTCAGTGCGGCGATGGACGCGGTGTCCAGGCCCTGCAGCTGGGTGGCGGTGAGCGCGGCCACCTGGGTGGTGGTCAGCGCGGTGACATCGAGGGAGCTCATGACGGACGTGTCTTCGGTCGGCAGGCTTTGCCGGAGACGTCAGTCTAGAAATTGCGCCGCGATGCGAAGTCGGCAACTGGCCTCGAAACTGAAGCCAGTTCACACGGGGATTACATGGCAGACACAGTGCAATTCAGTGCCATGCCGGCGCCCGCACCGGCCGCGCCGGGCGATGCCGGGAACTGGCGGCGCAAGGGCCCGCAATTCGGGCCATCGGGCTGCGCTGCAGGTGGCAGGCCGGCGCCGCTGGAGCGCCAGGTGCGCGCCGGATGCCTGCGGGCACCCGGCGTGGCCTGCGGCGCCCTCAGCGCGCCGGGCGGCCCGAGCGCTCGGCGCGCTCGCTGCGGGCCTGGGCCAGCTGGGCCTCCAGATCGGCCGGGCTCAGGCGCTTGAGCACGCAGAAATTGGCCGGCGACAGCGGGCTGGTCTCGAAGTCGCGCAGCAGCGAGGCGCGCTGGCGGCGCGCCTCGAAGGCGGCGCGCTCGGCCGGATCGGCCGGCAGCGGCAGGCTGTCGATCGGGTCGGCCTCGGGGCCGCGCGGGCGGTCATGGCGCGGCGCGCGCTCGTGGCGGGCGGCGGCGTCGGGCCGCTGGGGCCGCTGATCGGGGCGGTTGGGGCCGTTGGGGCCGTTGGGGCGGTCGGCACGGGCCGGACGGTCGCCACGCGGGGCGGCGCGGTCGCCGCGTTCGCCGCGCTCGGGACGGGCCGGGCGGTCGCCGCGGGGCGGCCGGTCCTGGCGCTCGCCACGCTCGGTGCGCGGGCCGCGGGCGGCGCCGTCGGCGCGCGGGGGACGCTCACCACGCGGTGGGCGGGCGGTGCCGTCGGCGGCCGCAGCCGGCGCGCCGGCCGGTGCCGCGGCGCCGGGCTGCGGGCGCGGACCGCGCGGCGGGCGGCGGGGCTCGCCACGTTCGCCACCGCGTTCGCCGGCCGGCGCCTGGCCAGCGCGTTCGCCGGCACGGTTCTGGCGCATCTGCTGGTCACGCTCGCGGCGCAGTGCACGACGACGGGCCACCTCCTCGGTGGCCAGGGTGCGGTGCTCCTCGCTCAGTTCACCGGCCGGCTGGCCGTCGAGGTCGAAGCGCTCGGTGCCCTGCGACAGCGCGATCAGGTAGTTGGTGCTGCCGGTGTAGCGGTGGAAGAACACGCCCAGCGCCCGCTTGGTGAACACGCCGGGCGCACGCGCCTGGATGTCGGCCTGGATGCGCAGCTTCATCGGCTTGGGCGTGTTGCCGAACAGCGCCGGGAAATGCTGCTTCAGCGCGGCGGCCACGGCTTCGAGGTCCACGTCCTGGCGCTTCGGGGCCGTCTGGCCCTCGGGGGCGGCGGCTGCTGCTGCGGCGGCTTCGTCTCCGACGTCGGCGCCGGTCTCAGCCTCGGCCGGGGCTTCAGCGGCCGCGTCGACGGCGGCTGGCGCGGCCTCGGGCGTGATCGCCACCGGGGCCGGGGGCGTGGTTTCCGCAGGGGCCGCCACGGGTGCGGGGGCGGCGCTCGCCTGGTCGGAGCCGGGCGTCAGGGGCAGATCGGACATGTCGGGGGCCGCTTCGGTCGGCGGCGCGCTGGAAAAAGATCAGCGCGCATTGTCGGTGCTTTCCGGCCCGCTGCGCACGGCGGCCTCGCCCGTGGATCACCCGAGGCCCCGCGCGAGGCCCGACCGGCCGCTCAGGCGGTGCCCGCCGCCACCGGCCACTTGGCCACCAGGGTCAGGATGTCGTAGCTGGCCACCAACTCGCCGAGCTGGTTGGTCACTTCCACGTCCCAGGCCACCACGCCCTGGCCCTGGCCCTTGGCGTCGACCTTCAGCCGGTCGATCTTGCGCTTGGCGGTCAGGCGCGCCTGGATGGTGTCGCCAATGCCCACCGGCTTGACGAAGCGCAGCGTGTCCAGCCCGTAGTTGGCCAGCACCGGCCCCGGCGCCGGGCTGACGAACAGGCCCGCGGCCGCCGACAGCACGAAATAGCCGTGCGCGATGCGCTTGCCGAACGGGCTGTCCTTGGCCGCGATCTCGTCGAAGTGCATGTAGAAGTAGTCGCCCGACAGGCCGCCGAAGGCCACGATGTCGGCCTCGCTGACCGTGCGGCGGTGCGTGAGCAGGCTCTCGCCGATCTGCAGATCCTCGAAATGGCGGCGGAACGGGTGCACCTCGGTCTCGAGGCGTGCCGCGCCGCGCACGTATTCGCCGGTGACGGCGGTGAGCATCGTCGGCGAGCCCTGCACCGCCGCACGCTGCAGGTAGTGCTTGACGGCGCGCAGACCGCCCAGCTCTTCACCGCCGCCGGCGCGGCCCGGGCCGCCGTGCTTCAAGCCCGGCAGCGGCGAGCCGTGGCCGGTGGATTCGGGTGCGGCCTCGGGGTCGAGCACCAGCACGCGGCCGTGGAAGGCCGCCAGCTGCGGCACCACCTGGGCCGCCACCGCCGGGCTGCGCGTGACCAGCGAGCCGACCAGGCTGCCGCGGCCGCACGCGGCAATGGCCACGGCCTGGTCCAGGTCGTCATACGGCAACAGCGTGGACACCGGGCCGAAGGCCTCGACATCGTGCACCACGTCGGTGGCCAGCGGGTGGTGGCAGGCCAGCAGCACCGGGGCGTAGAACGCGCCCTCGGCCGTGCCGTCGCCCACCGGCTTCAGCGTCGGGTTGCCGTCGTAGACGACTTCGGCGCCCTGGCGCAGCAGCGCCACGCGCTCGGCCACGTCGGCGGCTTGCGCATGCGAGGCCAGCGCCCCCATCTTCACGCCCTCGGCCGCCGGATCGCCGATCACCACCTTGGCCAGGCGCGCCGAGACGGCCTGGGCCACGGCATCCAGCCGCTCACGCGGCACGATGGCGCGGCGGATGGCGGTGCACTTCTGGCCGGCCTTGACCGTCATCTCGCGCACCAGCTCCTTGACGTAGAGGTCGAAGGCCTCGTCGCCGGGCGCCACATCGGGGCCGAGGATCGAACAGTTCAGGCTGTCGGCCTCGGCGTTGAACGGGATGCTGTGGCGCACCAGGTTCGGGTGCACACGCAGCTTGGCGGCCGTGTCGGCGCTGCCGGTGAAGGTGACCACGTCCTGGCCATCCAGCCGGTCGAGCAGATCACCGGTGCCGCCGATGACCAGCTGCAGCGCGCCTTCGGGCAGCAGGCCGCTGTCCAGCATCACGCGCACCACCGCCTCGGTGAGATAGCTGGTGGCGCTGGCCGGCTTGGCGATCACCGGCATGCCAGCGAGGAAGCTGGGCGCGAACTTCTCCAGCAGGCCCCAGACCGGGAAGTTGAAGGCATTGATGTGCACCGCCACGCCCCGGCGCGGCACCAGGATGTGGCTGCCGGCAAAGCGCCCGGTCTTGCCGAGCGACTGCGCCGGGCCTTCGTGCACCACGTTGCCCGAGGGCAGCTCGTTGCCGCCCACGCTGGCATAGGCGAACAGCGTGCCCGAGCCGCCCTCGATGTCCACCCAGCCGTCGGCGCGCGTGGCGCCGGTGTGGGCCGAGATGGCGTACAGCGCCTCCTTCTTCTCCAGCACCAGCTTGGCCAGGCTTTTCAGGATCTGCGCGCGCTGCTGGAAGTCGAGCTTCAGCAGCGCCGGGCCGCCCACCGTGCGGGCGTGCTGCACGGCGGCGCCGAAGTCGAGGCTTTCCGCATGCGTGGCATACACCGGCTGGCCGGTGACGGCACTGCGCAGCGTCTGCGCCGGCTGCTGGCCGATCCATTGGCCGGCGATGAAGCTCTGGAGAACGGAAGTGGACATCGTGGGGTGCTCAGCGTGGGGCGGGGATCAGGGGACGAACTTCCATTGGCCGTTCTCGATGCGCACCATCACGCGGGCGCGCTGGTCCAGGCCCAGGTGGTCGTTGGGCGACATGTTGAAGATGCCGTGCGCGCCGGCCACTTCCTTGGTCTGCTCCAGCGCGTCGCGCAGCGCGGCGCGGAACTCGAGCGTGCCCGGCTTGGCCTTCTTCAGCGCCACCGGCACGGCGGCCTGCATCAGGATGCCGGTGTCCCAGGCGTGGGCGCCGAAGGTGCTGACCGAGCCCTTGCCATGCGCGGCCTCGTAGGCGGCCACATAGGCCATGGCGCTCTTCTTCACCGGGTGGTTGGCCGGCAGCTGATCGGCCACCAGCACGCCGCCCGAGGGCAGGATGGTGCCGTCCACGTCCTTGCCGCCCACGCGCAGGAAGTCGGCGTTGGCCACGCCGTGGGTCTGGTAGATCTTGCCGGTGTAGCCACGCTCCTTCAGCGTCTTCTGCGGCAGCGCAGCGGGCGTGCCCGAGCCAGCGATCAGGATGGCGTCAGGCTTGGCCGTCATCAGCTTGAGCACCTGGCCGGTGACGGACGTGTCGTTGCGGGCATAGCGCTCGCTGGCCACCACGTTCAGGCGCTTCAGGCCGGCGGCCTTGCCGAACTCCTGGAACCAGCCTTCACCATAGGCGTCGGCAAAGCCGATGAAGCCCACGGTCTTGACGCCCGCGTTGGCCATGTGCTCGGCAATGGCCAGTGACATCATGATGTCGTTCTGCGGCGTCTTGAACACCCACTTGCGCTTGTCGTCCATGGGCTCGACGATGCGCGCCGAGGCGGCCATCGAGATCATCGGCGTCTTGCCCTCGGCCACGGCGTCGATCATCGCCAGCGAATTGGGCGTGGTGGTCGAGCCCAGGATGATGTCGACCTTGTGCTCGGTGATCAGCTTGCGCGTGTTGGCCACCGCGGCGGTGGTGTCGCTGGCATCGTCCAGCACGATGTAGTTGACCTTCTCGCCGGCAATGGTCTTGGGCATCAGCGCGACGGTGTTCTTCTCGGGGATGCCCAGGCTGGCCGCCGGGCCGGTGGCCGAGACCGTGACGCCCACGGTGATGTCGGCCAGCGCGCTGCCGGCGACCAGGGCCGCGGCTGCGGCGGCGATCAGATGCTTGATGTTCATGTCTTGTCTCCGTTCAGGTGGGGATCAAACGCGTTCAATGGCCATGGCGATGCCTTGGCCGACGCCAATGCACATCGTCGCAATCGCCCGCTTGCCGCCGGTGCGCTCGAGCTGGCGCAGCGCGGTGAGGGCCAGGCGCGCGCCCGAGGCGCCCAGCGGGTGGCCGATGGCGATGGCGCCGCCGTTGGGGTTGACGCGGGCATCGTCGTCGGCCAGGCCCAGCTGGCGGGTGACGGCCAGGCCCTGGGCGGCGAAGGCCTCGTTCAGCTCGATCACGTCCACGCTGTCCAGCGACCAGCCCACGCGGGCCAGCAGCTTTTGCGTGGCCGGGGCCGGGCCGATGCCCATGATGCGCGGCGGCACGCCGGCCACGGCGCAGCCGACGACGCGGCCGCGCGGCTTCAGGCCGTACTTCTCGACCGCGGCATCACCGGCCAGCAGCAGCGCCACCGAGCCGTCGTTGACGCCGGAGGCGTTGCCGGCGGTCACGCTGCCATCGGGCTTGACCACGCCCTTGAGCTTGCCCAGTGCCTCCAGCGTGGTGGCACGCGGGTGCTCGTCGGTGGTGAACATCACCGGGTCGCCCTTCTTGGTGGGCAGGGCCACCGGCACCGTCTCGCCGCTGAAGAAGCCGGCCTCGTGCGCGGCCTGCCAGCGCGTTTGCGAGCGCAGTGCGAAGGCGTCCTGATCCGCACGGGCGATGCCGAACTCCTGCGCCACGTTCTCGGCGGTCTCGGGCATCGAGTCGATGCCGTATTTCGCCTTCATCGCCGGGTTCACGAAGCGCCAGCCGATCGTGGTGTCCTCGATCTTGGCCGTGCGCGAGAAGGCGCTGTCGGCCTT
The DNA here is from genome assembly GCF_038066595.1 of Pseudaquabacterium inlustre. Taxonomy (NCBI): domain Bacteria; kingdom Pseudomonadati; phylum Pseudomonadota; class Betaproteobacteria; order Burkholderiales; family Sphaerotilaceae; genus Pseudaquabacterium; species Pseudaquabacterium inlustre. The sequence goes on along the minus strand of NZ_JBBUTH010000009.1, from coordinate 552,926 downwards.
GCCCATCACGAACGGGGCGCGGGTCATGCTCTCCACACCGCCGGCGATCATCAGCTGGCCGTCGCCCGCAGCGATGGTGCGCGCGGCCATGGCCACGGCGTCCAGGCCCGAGCCGCACAGGCGGTTGAGCGTGGCACCGGGCACGTCGGTGGGCAGGCCGGCCAGCAGTGCCGCCATGCGGGCCACGTTGCGGTTGTCCTCGCCGGCCTGGTTGGCGCAGCCGTAGATCACGTCGTCCACGGCGGCCCAGTCAACGCCGGGGTTGCGCTCGATCAGCGCGCGGATCGGGATGGCGCCCAGGTCATCGGTGCGCACACCGGCCAGCGCGCCGCCGTAGCGGCCGATGGGGGTGCGGATGCCGTCGATGATCCAGGCGTTGGCGGAAAGGCTCATGGTGCGGGGTCTCGTGCAAGCTGAAGAGGGGAAGGGGCGCGGCCGTTTGTAGCAGGGTGGCGGGGGCGCTCAGATAGGCGGTTTCACGGCTGGCAATCCGCCGAGGAACAGATCGGCCACGATGGGCGCCATGGCCTCGTGGCTCAGGCCGCGGTCCGGGCGCATCCAGGTGAACATCCAGTTGATCATGCCGAACAGCAGCATGGTCAGCGGCTTGGGCATCTGCTCGCCGGCCAGGTCAGGGCGCACGGCCACCACGGCACGGGTCATGCCGGCCACCACCTCGCGCTCCAGGCCCAGCACGCGCTCGGCATCCTCGGGCTCCAGGAACTTCACGTCCTCGGTCAGCACGCGGTGGGCATGCTGGGCATCGGCGTACTCGGCCACGAAGCGCTGGATCAGCCGGCGCAGGCGCGGCTCAGGGCCCAAGCCTTCGGCCTCCACCTCGGCCACCAGCGCATGCAGGCGCTGCACATGGCCCTCGGCGATCTGCACCAGCAACGCGTACTTGTCGCGGTAGTAGTGGTAGAGCGTGGCCTTGCTCAGGCCGCAGGCCTCGGCCACCTGGTTCATCGAGGTGGCGGCATAGCCGCGGTTGGCAAACAGTTCGCCGGCCCGCGCGAGGATCATCTCGCGCTGGTCGTCGTAGCCGGCGGAGCGTCCGCGTCCCATCCGGGTCAGCTGCGCTCGTCGAAGGACAGGACCACGTGCTGCGTGATCGGATGCGCCTGGCAGCACAGCACGAAGCCGGCGGCCAGTTCGCTCTTGTCGAGCGCGAAGTTGCGCTCCAGCCGCACGTCGCCCTCCAGCACCTTGGCGCGGCAGGTGCCGCACACGCCCGAGGTGCACGAGAAGGGCATCTCCAGCCCGGCGGCCGAGGCGGCATCCAGGATGCTGGGCTGCTCGCGCCGGAAGTCGAACTCGCGGCGCAGGCCGTCGCGGATGACGACCACGCGCGACTGCTCGGCATCGCCCGGGCGCGCCTCGTGCACCACGGCACCCACGGCCTGGCCATCTGTACCGGTGGCGCCGGGCGCCACGCCGAAGCGCTCGATGTGCACGCGCTCTTCCGGCACGCCGGCCGCCAGGAGCGCGGCCTGGGCCTCGTCGTTCATCTGGAACGGGCCGCAGATGTAGGCATGGCTGATGCCGGCTGCCGGCACCACGCTGCGCAGGAACTCGCCCAGCTTGTCGCGGTTCATCAGGCCCATGTTCAGCGGCGCGTCGGTGGGCTCGTCGCTGAACACGTGGTGCAGGCTCAGCCGCGTCAGGTAGCGGTTCTTCAGGTCCTCGAGCTCTTCCTTGAACATCGTGGACTGCAGCGTGCGGTTGCCGTAGATCAGCGTGAAGCGGCTGTGCGGCTCGCGCGCCAGCACGGTCTTCATGATCGACAGGATGGGCGTGATGCCGCTGCCGCCGGCGATGCCCACATGGTGGCGGGCGCTGGCGGGCTCGATGGGCACGAAGAAGCGGCCCTGCGGCGCCATCACGGCCACGGTGGCGCCGGGCTGCAGCGACTCGTGGATCCAGTTGCTGAACTGCCCGCCCTTGACCTTGCGCACGCCCACGCGCAGCTCGCCGTCGTCCACGCCGGCGCAGATCGAGTATGAGCGGCGCAGGTCCTGGCCGTTGATGGTGGCGCGCAGCGTCAGGTACTGGCCTTGCGTGAAGCCGAACACCTCGCGCAGCGCATCCGGCACCGCAAAGGTGACGATCACGGCCTCGGCCGTGTCGGGCTCGATGCGGCGCACCGTCAGGTCATGAAACAGCGGAGTGCTCATATGGGTTTGAAGTGTTCAAAGGGTTCGCGGCAGGCGATGCAGCGGTACAGCGACTTGCAGGCCGTGCTGCCGAAGGCCGACAGGCGCTCGGTCTGCTGGCTGCCACAGCGCGGGCAGGCGATCGCCGGGGCCCGGGCCATGAAGCGGATGGGCTGCTCGCCCTCGGCCAGCGCCGGGCCGGGCGGGGCGATGCCGTAGGCGCGCAGCTTCTCGCGGCCGGCTTCGCTGATCCAGTCGGTGGTCCAGGCCGGGGCGCGGCGCAGCTCCACGCGCGCCGGGCCGAGGCCGGCCTCGGCCAGCGCATCGGTGATCGACTGGTTGATCACCTCGGTTGCCGGGCAGCCGCTGTAGGTGGGCGTGACGACGATGGTCAGATCGCCGTCATCGCCCAGCAGCACGTCGCGCACGATGCCCAGATCACGCACCGAGATGGCCGGCACCTCGGGGTCGGGCACTTGGTCGAGCACGCGCCAGGCAGCTTCGACCTTGCTGATCACCTCGGCGCCGCACATGCTCACCACACGCCGTTCGGATAGGCGCGCTGCAGGTACTGCATCTCGGCCAGGATGCGACCCATGTGCTCGGTGTGCACGCCGTTGCTGGCGGTGCTGACGAACTTGGTCGCAGCTGGCAGAGTCAGGCCGCATTCGCTGAACACGGCCGTCACCTCGGCCTCCCAGGCCTCGCGCAGCGCGGTGCGGGCGGGGCCCCAGCCGTTGGCGGATGCTGCCTGGTCAGCGGCATCGTCGGCGAACAGTTCGGGGATGTAGCGGGCCAGCTGGGCCAGCGCCGCCTGCACGCGCTGGCGCGATTCATCCGTGCCATCGGCCAGGCGCAGCACCCAGTCGGCCGCGTGCTGCTGGTGGTAGCGCGCTTCCTTCAGTGCCTTGCCGGCAATCGCCGCCAGTTCGGCATCGCTGCTGTCGCGCAGACGTTCCCACTGCAGCTTCAGCCAGGTGCCCAGGAACAGGTTGCGCAGCACGGTGAAGGCGAAGTCGCCGCGTGGCAGTTCCGCCATCGTCAGGTTGCGGTAGTCGCGCTCGTCACGCAGGAAGGCCAGCTGGTCTTCGTCGAACGCCGCGCCACCGCCCTGGGCATGCAGCTGGCCGGCGTGGGTGAGCAGGCCGCGCGTCTGGCCGATCAGGTCGAGCGAGATGTTGGTCAGCGCGATGTCTTCTTCGAGGATGGGCGCGTGGCCGCACCACTCCGACAGGCGCTGCGCCTGGATCAGCGCCGTGTCGGCGATGCGCAGCAGGTGCGTGAGCCGGGGGCTGTGTTGCAGTTGGATGGAGGCAGTCATGACCCGGCCTTACATGTGGTCGACTTCGGTCGGCAGCTTGTAGAAGGTCGGGTGGCGGTACACCTTGTCTTCCATCGGGTCGAAGTACATGTCCTTGTCACCGGGGTCGCTGGCGACGATCTGGCTGGACGGCACCACCCACACGCTGCAGCCTTCCTGGCGGCGGGTGTAGACGTCGCGGGCCATCTGCAGGGCCATCTTGGCGTCGGGTGCGTGCAGGCTGCCGCAGTGCTTGTGGTCCAGGCCGGCGCGGCTGCGCACGAACACCTCCCACAGGGGCCATTCCTGGCGCCCCTCGTCCGACGGGTACGTCGGCCGATCCCCCGAGGGGATCGCGGCCGGCTTGGGAGCGGCCCGGCGCTCGTCCGCGTCGCGTTGTTTGTCGTTGCCGCTCATGCTGCTTGCTCCTTGGTCGCTTGCTTGCGGGCGTGGGCCAGTGCGGCGTCGCGCACCCAGGCCCCGTCGTCCCAGGCCTTGATGCGCATGCCCAGACGCTCCTGATTGCAGGGGCCTTCGCCGCCCACCACGCGCCAGAATTCGTCCCAGTCGATGGCGCCGAAGTCGTGGTGGCCACGCTCTTCGTTCCACTTCAGGTCGGGGTCGGGCAGGGTCACGCCCAGCACCTGGGCCTGCTGCACGGTGGCGTCGATGAACTTCTGGCGCAGCTCGTCGTTGCTGATGCGCTTGATGCCCCAGCGCATGCTCTGCGCGCTGTGGACGCTCTCGCCATCGGGCGGGCCGAACATCATCAGGCAGGGCCACCACCAGCGGTTCACCGCGTCCTGCACCATGGCCTTCTGCTCGGGCGTGCCGCCTTGCATCATCACCAGCAGGCTGTCGTAGCCCTGGCGCTGGTGGAAGCTTTCCTCACGGCACACGCGGATCATGGCCCGCGCATAGGGCGCATAGCTGCAGCGGCACAGCGGCACCTGGTTCATGATGGCCGCGCCATCCACCAGCCAGCCGATCACGCCGATGTCGGCCCAGGTGAGGGTGGGGTAGTTGAAGATGCTGCTGTACTTGGCCTTGCCGCTGTGCAGCGCATCGAGCAACTGGTCGCGGCTGGTGCCCAGGGTCTCGGCGGCGGCATACAGGTACAGGCCGTGGCCGCCTTCGTCCTGGATCTTGGCCAGCAGGATGGCCTTGCGCTTGAGCGTGGGCGCGCGCGTGACCCAGTTGCCCTCGGGCAGCATGCCGACGATCTCGGAATGCGCATGCTGGCTGATCTGCCGCACCAGGGTCTTGCGGTAGTGGTCGGGCATCCAGTCCTTGGCCTCGATGAAGCCGCCTTCGTCGATGCGGGCCTCGAAGCGCGCCTCGAGCTGGGCTTCTTCAGCCGAGCGGACGGCCTTGCGCTCCTCGCGCGGGCTGGTGTCGAGTGATTGGGTGTACATGCGTGATCCCTTTGCTTACTTGGGGCGCTTATCGACGACCCGGCGGGCTTTGCCGACCAGGGTGCGCTCGACCGAATCGGGCTGGCCGACGTGCACGCGGGTGCTCACGCCGATCAGGCTCTTGATGTGGTGCTGCAGTTCGCGGGCGACGGCGTCGGGGTCGGTGTTGCGGTGCTCGGGCAGCAGTTCCACATGCACGGCCACCTCATCGAGGATGCCTTCGCGTGTGACCACCAGCTGGTACTGCCCGCCCAACTGGCCCTGCTTGAGCACCAGCTCCTCTACCTGGGTGGGGAACAGGTTCACGCCGCGGATGATCAGCATGTCGTCGCTGCGGCCCACGATCTTGCCCATGCGGCGCATGCCGCGCGAGGTGGGCGGCAGCAGCCGCGTCAGGTCGCGCGTGCGGTAGCGGATCACCGGCATCGCTTCCTTGCTCAAGGACGTGAACACCAGCTCGCCCTCGCTGCCGTCGGGCAGCACCTCGCCGGTGGCCGGGTCGATGATCTCGGGGTAGAAGTGGTCTTCCCAGATCACCGGGCCGTCCTTGCTTTCCACGCACTCGCTGGCCACGCCGGGGCCCATCACTTCGCTGAGGCCGTAGATGTCCACCGCGTCGATGGCGGCGCGCTGCTCGATGTCGGCGCGCATGGCCTCGGTCCAGGGCTCGGCGCCGAAGATGCCCACGGAGAGGCTCATCGCGCGCGGGTCCATGCCGTGCCGCTCGTAGTGCTCGATGATCACCTGCATGTAGCTGGGCGTGACCATGATGATGTCGGGCTTGAAGTCCTCGATCAGCTGCACCTGCTTCTCGGTCTGGCCGCCCGACATCGGGATCACCGTGCAACCCAGGCGCTCGGCGCCGTAGTGCGCGCCCAGTCCGCCGGTGAACAGGCCGTAGCCATAGGCCACGTGCACGATGTCGCCGGGCCGGCCGCCGGCCGCGCGGATCGAGCGCGCGGCCAGGTTGGCCCAGGTGTCGATGTCCTTTGCGGTGTAGCCCACCACCGTGGGCTTGCCGGTGGTGCCCGACGAGGCGTGCACTCGCGACACCTGCGTGCGCGGCACGGCGAACATGCCGAAGGGGTAGTTGGCGCGCAGATCACCCTTGGTGGTGAACGGAAACTTCGCCAGGTCGGCCAGCGTCTTGCAGTCCGACGGGTGAACACCCTTGGCATCGAAGGCGGCCTTGTAGTGCGGCACGTTGTCGTAGGCGTGCTGCAGGCTCCACTGCAGGCGCTGCAGTTGCAGCGCGGCCAGTTCGTCGCGGCTGGCGGTCTCGATCGGTTCCAGCGAACCGGGCTCGGGGCGCTTGACGGGCATGGGCGGGGTCTCCTGGCGGGGGCGGTTCGGGGGCAATGGGCGGCAGTGGCGGGGTGGGGGTGGCTCAGTCCGCCGCCACGGGCTTGCCGACGAAGGTGTGCGAGCGGCCGCGGAACAGTGCCACCCGCGTGCCGTGCTGGTTGGTCACTTCCACGTCGTAGACGCCGGTGCGGCCGCTTTTGTTCACCTCGTGGCACACGGCGGTGAGCACGTCGCCCAGCTTGCCGGGCGCCAGCAGCTCGATCGCGAAGCCCGAGGCCACCGTGACCTCGTTGTAGGCATTGCAGGCGTAGGCGAAGGCCGAGTCGGCCAGCGTGGCGATCAGGCCGCCGTGGCACAGGTCATGGCCGTTGACCATGTCCTGGCGCACGGCCATGGTCACGGTGGACGTGCCGGCGCCCACCGCCACCACCTGCATGCCCAGGCCGCGCACGGCGTGGTCGTTGGCCCACATGGCGTCGCGCACGCGCTCGGCCAGCGCGGTGGCGTCGGTCGAGGCGGGGGAGCCAAGCCGTGAGGCCGCGGGGGCGGACGGGTCGGGACGGGTCATGCGGTGTCTGCGGTCCGGTGGAAGGGGGTTGCGACAGGTCAACAAATCGTTGACCGACCGTTCGGTCGATAATAAGAGCCGATCGCGGATTGACGCAAGTCAGGCGAGTTCAGGGATTACCCGCGCGCAAAGCAAAAAGGCCCTTGCATCGCTGCAAGGGCCTTGTGTGCTGGCTCCCCGACCTGGGCTCGAACCAGGGACCTACGGATTAACAGTCCGGCGCTCTACCGACTGAGCTATCGGGGAAATGTTCGGTATGGGTGTTGGGTGCTGATGAATCCGCATCAGCAACCGGCTTCGATTTGGCTCCCCGACCTGGGCTCGAACCAGGGACCTACGGATTAACAGTCCGGCGCTCTACCGACTGAGCTATCGGGGAATCGAAGCTAGCACTATAGCATGAAACTATCCGGCTTCGTCACATCGCCAGTTGCAGCGATGCGTGCCAGGTGCGCGGTGCCAGCGGATACAGGTAGGCGTGGCCGTACTGATACGGCGCTTCCTTCCAGGCGCGGTGGTCGGCCACGTTGTCCACGCCCAGGCGCCACACCAGCGTGGTGCCGGCGTTCAGGCGCTGGGTGTAGCGCGCACCCAGGTCGATGCGCGTCCAGCCCGGCGTGGCGATGCTGTTGTCGGGCAGCACCTGGCGCTCGCCCTCGTGCGTGACGAAGCCCAGCAGCGCCAGGCCGGGCACGGCGGCCACGTTGTAGGCGGCCTGGGCCTTCAGGCTGAGGGCCGGCACGTTGGTGGGCTGCTTGCCATTGGCGGCGGTGTCGGCCGAGCCTTCGCGGCGCGCGTGCAGGGCCATGGCGCTGCCGCGCAGCGCCCAGTCGCCGCTGCGCCATTCGGCCTCGGCCTCCAGGCCGCGGTGGCGGGCCGAGCCGTCGGCCTGGCGTCGGCAGGGGGCGCTGCTGCTGCAGCTGTCGGTGGGCAGGCCGCTGGCCACGGCGACGTCGCTCCACACCGGGCGGTGGATGTCGAAGGCAGCCAGGTGCCAGTCGAGGCTGCGGCCGCTGACCTTGTAGCCGGCTTCGAGCTGGCGGCTCTTCAGGGCTGGCAGGGCCTGGCCGGCATTGGTGTAGCGGCCGCGGTTGGGCGCCACCTCGCTCTCCACGCCCTGGCCCCAGCTCAGGTAGGCGGTGCGGCCGTTGCCCAGCTGCTGGCTCAGCGCCAGCCAGGGCGTGCTGAGGCCCTGGTCGTAGGCGGTGGCGCGCGGGTCGCCGGGCGCGGTGTAGCGGCTCTCGCGGTGCAGGCGGGTGTGGCGCAGGCCGATCCAGGCGCTCAGGTCGCGCGTCAGGTTCAGCTGGTCCTGCAGGTGCAGTTCCACCGAGCGCTCGCGGCGGTTGGTGCTGTCGTCGTTGGGTTCGGCATTGGGCGCGGCTTCGCGGTACTGGTAGATGCCGTCGTCGTTGCTCACCCACTGGTAGGTCTGGCGGCCGAAGCGCGTGGCATAGCGCGCGAACAGCAGACCGGCGTTGAACTGGTGCGTCACCGTGCCGGTGGTGGCGCGGCCTTGCAGCGACAGGTCGGCGGCGTCGCTGGTGCGGCGCTCGCCCTCGCTGCGGAAGTCGTACAGGTCATAGGTGCCGTCGGCGCAGTAGCGGGTGTAGTCGTCGGCCTTGCTGCAGCCGAAGGGGAAGGCGATGCGGTCGTCGCTGTCCAGGCGCTGCCGCATGGCCTGGGCCACCAGCTGCAGGTCGACCCCCAGCGGCTGGGTGACGCGGACCGAGCCGGTGCGGCCGTCCATCACCACCGGCAGCGTCCAGGGCTGGCGGTTGAGGTTCAGGCGCGGGTCGATGCTGGCCGCGCTGGGCAGCGTGCTGCCCAGCAGGCTGAAGCCCGGGGTGCTGGGCTGGCTCTGGCGGCTGAACTCGATCTCGGCCTCGATCAGCGTGCCGCCGGCCAGGCGCAGGTCGCCGGCGGCGGCCCACAGCCAGCGGTGGCCACGGGCGTTGCGCGTACTGGGGTCGAGCTGCTCGGTGGCGGCGTTCAGGCGCCAGCCCAGCTCGCCCTGGGCGCCGGCGCGGTCGCCGATGTCCACCGCGGCGCCCAGCGTGCCCGGGTTCTCCCAGTTCAGCGTGGCGCTGCGCTGGCCGGCCTTGGGGCGCTTGACCACCAGGTTCAGCAGGCCGCCCGGCGCGCTGGTGCCGGCCTGCAGGCCGCTGGTGCCCTTCAGCAGCTCCAGCGCCTGCTTGTTCTCCAGGCCGATGACCGTCTGCGCATTGATCGGCAGGCCGTCGCGGCGGTAGTTGAAGCGGTTGTCCAGCGTGAAGCCGCGCACCGCCAGCTGGTTCCAGTAGCCGGGGGCGTTGTAGGCGTCGGTGGCGCCGGCGTCCAGGCGGGTCAGGTCGCCCAGACCCGAGACTGCGGCGTCGGCCAGCTGGTCGGCGCGGATCACCGTGGCCGAGATCGGCAGCCGAGACAGCGGCACGTCGCCGAAGCCTGACACGCTGGCTGGCTGCGCAGCGCTGGCGCGGCCGTTGATGGTGACGGTCTGGGCTGCGTCCTGCGCCGTGGCGCTCAGCGCGCACAGCGTGGCGGCGGCCAGCGCCAGGGGTCGAAGGCCGCCGGCGGCGCGGCGGAGCGGGTGGTGGTGGATGGATGCCATCGTGATGCCTTTGCAGAGATCTGCAGCGATCACGGGTACACGAACACTGGCTGGGCGCACCCCGCGGGAGAGAACACGGATGCCGGGTGCGCTGGTGCAGGTCGCTTCCCGTACGCGAGGATTACCTCGATCAGGTTCAAAGGGACTCTCTCAGTCGCACGGCGCAAGCCATGCAACACCCCTAGCGATTGCGCTGGCGGCCCGCGCGGGGCCGGTCAGCGGCGCGGATTATGTCGGAGACGTGAAGCCAGCCCACCGCTGCGCAGCGTGGGGCAGGGCTTTGCGTCGTTCAGCGTGGCGGATGCGCCACGCCCAGCAGCGCATGCAGGCGCGGGCTGGTGGTGGTGTACTGCAGGTGCACCGGCTCGCCCGGCCGCACATGGGCGGCAGCGGCAAAGGCCGCCAGCGTGGCCTCGTGGAAGCCGCTGAGCAGCAGCTTGCGCTTGCCGGGGTAGGTGACGATGTCGCCCACCGCGTACAGGCCCGGCTCGGCGGTCTGGTAGCGGGCGGTGTCCACCACCAACTGCTTGCGCTCCAGCGCCAGGCCCCAGTCGTGGATCGGTCCCAGGCGCGGGCTCAGGCCCATACGGATCAGCAACTGGTCGCAGGGCAGGTCGATGGCCTCGCCGGTGGGGGGCATGAGGCGCAGCGCCTGCAGGCGGCCGTCATCGGCCTCCACCAGGGCCGCGGGCTGCCCGGCCACGAAGTGCAGTGCGCCCTGCTGGCGCAGCGTCTGGAAGCGCGCCAGCGTGCCGGCCGCAGCGCGGAAGGCCTCGCGGCGGTGGATCAGCGTGATGCGCGCCGGGCGCTGCGCGGCAGGGGCCTCGGCCAGCGCGATGGCCTGTTCGAGCGCGACGTCCTCGTCGCCCACGATCAGCACCTGGCGGCCGGCCAGGGTGGCGGCGTCGTCCAGGCGGTAGGTGATCTGGCGGCCGAGGTGGCGCTCGAGCCCGTCGAGCGCGATGCTGCGCGGCAGGAAGGCGCCGGCGCCGGCGGCGATCACCACCACGCGGGCCAGGAACTGCGTGCCCTGGTCGGTGCCCGCCAGCCAGCGGCCATCGGGGTTGCGCTGCAGCGTGGCCAGCAGCTGGCCCAGGTGCAGGCCGGGCTTGAACGGCGCCGCCTGCTGCACCAGCCGGTCCACCAGCTCGCGGCCGGTGGTGGCCGGCAGGCCGGGGATGTCGTAGATCGGCTTGTCGGGGTAGAGCTCGGCGCACTGGCCGCCCGCATGGGGCAGGGCGTCGACCACCTGGGCATTCAGCTCCAGCAGGCCCAGCTCGAACACCGCGAACAGGCCCACCGGGCCGGCGCCGATGACCAGCGCATCGGTCTCGATCGGTGCGGCCGTGGTCACGAGGGCAGGATCAGCGGACGAGTTCCGACAGCTTGTTCTTGCGGTCTTTCCACTCGTCGGCGTCGGGCAGCGCGGCCTTGCGCTTGGTGATGCTGGGCCAGCCCTTGGCCAGCTCGGCGTTCAGCGCGATGTACTGCTGCTGGTCGCCGGGCACGTCTTCTTCCGGCAGGATGGCGTTGACCGGGCACTCGGGGATGCACACGGCGCAGTCGATGCACTCGTCGGGATCGATGGCCAGGAAGTTGGGGCCTTCGCGGAAGCAATCCACCGGGCACACATCGACGCAGTCGGTGTACTTGCAACGGATGCACGCTTCGGTGACGACGTGGGTCATGGTGTGGAACGCTCTGGAGGCTGTGAGAGGGTGAAACAGGTGTCGGCCGGTGGCGCGGCGTGGCGGGCCCGCGCTGGCCCCACGCTGCGACGGCAAAACGCGGATTTTAAGGGGCCGGCCCGTGGCCGGCCGCTTGATGGTGCTCAAGCCCCGGGGTCTTGGCGGGTTCAGCAGCCTGCACCGGGGCGGCGCCGGCACCCACGGTCACCACCGCCGGGCGGCCGGCGTGGGTGGCGGCGGCCTCGCCCAGCGTGGCCACGGTGTGCTGGGTCAGCAGGGCGTCGGGCCAGCCGGCGCGCGAGTGCACGCTGACCGGCTCGGCATCGGGCCAGCCGGCCTCGCGCAGCCGGGCCGACAACTCGGCCAGCTGGCGGCCGGCCATGTAGAACACCTCGGTGTCGGCGGTGCGCGTGGCCTGCAGCCGGCCCAGGTGAGTCATGGCGGTGGTCAGACTGACGCTGCGGCCGCTGCCGCGGCGGGTGAGGGGGCGGCCGGCCTGGGCAGCCGCGGCCAGCGCCGAGGTGACGCCGGGCACCACCTCGTAGCCGAAGCCGGCGGCCTGCAGCGCCTGCATTTCCTCTTCCAGCCGGCCGAAGACGCTGGGGTCGCCGCCCTTCAGGCGCACCACGCCGCCGCCGGGTGCATGGCGCACCAGCAGGGCGTTGATGTTGGCCTGCAGCTCGGCGTAGTCGAAGCCGCGCTTGCCCACGTCGATCCATTCGGCCAGCGGTGCCAGGTCGCGCAGCGCCGGGTCGGTCAGCGCGTCGAACAGCACCACGCGGGCGGCGGTCAGGCGTTGCGCGCCGCGCAGGGTGATCAGGTCGGCGGCGCCGGGGCCGGCGCCGATGAACACCACGGCGGGTGCAGGGGAGTCGCTCATGCGGGCGAGTCTACGATCCGGCCGGGCCGCCTCAGCTGTGGACGGCGGTCTTGACCAGCAGCGCGCCGCTGGTGCGGTTGCTGCTGGGGTCGACGACGATCAGCGCGCCGCCGACGCGGTTGCGGGCATAGCTTTCCACCGGCAGCGGCTGCTGCACTTCCACCGTCACCTCGCCGATCTCGTTGACGTTGAGTTCGTGCGCATCGGTGGGCGTCAGCGTGTGGATGTCGAAGCGGTGGTCGATGCTGGTGATGCGGGCCTGCACCCAGCGGTTGCCGTGGCGCACCCAGTACTTGCGGCCGGGCACGGCCGGCTCGGTGTCCAGCCAGCACAGCGTGGCGCTGAAGCGCTGCGTGGCGCCCAGCGTGCCGGGGCTGCCGATCCAGTCGCCGCGGCTGATGTCGAGCTGGCGGTCCAGCACGATGCCGGCCGATTCGCCGGCCTGGGCGGCGTCGACCGTGCGGCCGGCGCGGCGCACCTCGGCCACGATGGCGCCCTGGCCGCTGGGGAAGACCTGAACCGCGTCGCCGGCCTTCACGCTGCCGTGGGCAATGCGGCCCCAGAACACGCGGCTCTGGTGGCCGGTGCCCTTGATCGCGGTGCTGGCGTCCTGCTCTTCCGCGTCGTCGCGGGCCACGTACTGCACGGGCTGCAGCATCGCGCCCTGGGTGGTCTCCTGCGTGGTGGGCAGGCTCTCCAGCAGCTGCAGCAGGCTGGGGCCGTCGTACCACGGGGCGTCGAGCGGGGCGGTGACGTTGTCGCCGCGCAGCGCGCTGACCGGGATGATGCCGGCCGGCGTGATGCCGGCCTCGGCCGCGAAGGCCTCCAGCGAGCCCTTCACCGCGGCGAAGGCGGCGCCGGCATCGTCGCCCACGGCGTCGAGCTTGTTCACCGCGAACACGATGCTGGGCACGCGCAGCAGGCTGGCCAGCAGCGCATGGCGGCGGGTCTGCGGCAGCAGCGGCACCGGCGTGGCGCGCCAGTCGATCTTGGTGATGTCCACCAGCACCACGGCGGCGTCGCTGCCGGCGGCGGCGGTGACCATGTTGCGCGTGTACTGCTCATGGCCGGGGGCGTCGGCGATGATGAACTTGCGCGTCTTGGTGGCGAAGTAGCGGTAGGCCACGTCGATGGTGATGCCCTGCTCGCGCTCGGCTTCCAGGCCGTCGGTCAGCAGGCTCAGGTCGATGGGTTCGCCCGCAGCGCGCTTGGCCAGGGTGTCGAGCTGGTCGGCCAGGATGGCGCGGCTGTCGAACAGCAGGCGGCCGATCAGCGTGCTCTTGCCGTCATCCACGCTGCCGGCGGTGAGGAAGCGCAGGGCGCGGTGGTCTTCAGTCTTCAGTACGGCGCTCATGATCAGAAATAGCCTTCCTTCTTGCGGCGCTCCATCGAGGCGTCGCTGGTGCGGTCGTCCATGCGCGTGGCGCCGCGCTCGCTCACCGTCACGGTGAGGGTCTCGGCCACGATGTCGGCGGCGCTGCGCGCATCGCTTTCCACCGGGCAGGTGCAGGTCATGTCGCCCACGGTGCGGAAGCGCACGGTGGCCGTCTCCACCGTCTCGCCGGCCTCGGGCGGGGTCACGTCGGTCAGCGGCACCAGCAGGCCCTTGCGGCGGATCACCTGGCGCTCGTGGCGGTAGTACAGCGTGGGCAGCGGGATGTTCTCGCGGGCGATGTACAGCCACACGTCCAGCTCGGTCCAGTTGCTGATCGGGAAGCTGCGGAAGTGCTCGCCGGGGCGGTGGCGGGTGTTGAACAGCGTCCACAGCTCGGGGCGCTGCTCCTTGGGCTGCCACTGGCCGAAGCTGTCGCGGTGGCTGAAGATGCGCTCCTTGGCGCGCGCCTTCTCTTCATCGCGGCGGGCGCCGCCGATCATGCAGTCGAAGCGGTTCTCCTCGATGGTCTCGAGCAGCGTGACGGTCTGGTGGCCGTTGCGCGATTCCAGCGGATGGGCCAGGCGCACCGTGCCCTTCTTCATGCTGTCCTCGAGGTGGCCCACCACCAGGCGGTCGCCCAGCTCGGCCACGCGCTCGTCGCGGAACTGGATCACCTCGGGAAAGTTGTGGCCGGTGTCCACGTGCACCAGCGGGAAGGGCAGCTTGCCGGCGAAGCGCGGACGCTCGCCCTTGGCATGCAGCGCGCGCTTGAAGGCCTTCTCGGCCAGGTGCAGCACCACGCAAGAGTCCTTGCCGCTGGAGAACAGCAGGCCGGGGCGCTCGAACGAGGCGGCCACCTCGCGCAGGATGAAGATGGCCTCTTCCTCCAGCCAGTCGAGGTGGCGGTGGTCGAGTTCGGGCAACAGGGTGTCGAGGTTCACGGCGGCGTTCACGCGCGGTCTCCGATCAGGCTGGACACCGGGGCTTGCTCGGCGTCATCGTGTTTCACATGCAGGCCGCATTCCTTGGCACCGTCCTGCTCCCACCACCAGCGGCCGGCGCGGAAGTCCTCGCCCACGGCGATGGCGCGGGTGCAGGGGGCGCAGCCGATGCTGGGCATGAACTGGTCGTGCAGCGGGTTGTAGGGCACCTGGTGCAGTTGCACGTAGTGCCACACATCGGCCCAGCTCCAGTCGGCCAGCGGATTGAGCTTGGTGCGGCCCGCGTCATCGGGCTCGCTGAAGGGCACCTCGCCGCGCGCGTTGCTCTGCTCGCGGCGCAGGCCGGTCACCCAGGCCGTGCGGCCGGCCAGCATGCGCGCCAGCGGCTCCATCTTGCGCACGCCGCAGCAGGCCTTGCGCAATTCCAGGCTCTGGTACATGGCCTCGGCGCCGTTCGTCTTGACGAAGTGCACCACCGCCTCCTCGCGCGGCTTGAACACCTCGACGGCCAGGCCGTAGTGCGCGGTGATGCGGCCGATCAGCGCCACGGTCTCGGGGTGCAGCGCGCCGGTCTCCAGCGTCGCCAGCGCGATGGGCAGGCGGTGGCGGGCGATCAGGTCGGTGACGACCATGTCCTCCACGCCCAGGCTGGTGGACTGCACGATGCCGGCGCCATGCGTGGCGGCGGCTTCGGTCAGCAGGCGCAGGGCGTTGGCCACGCGCTCGTCGAAGCCCGCGGTGGCGCGGGCGTACAGGTCGATGGCACTCATGTCGGGCCTTTCGCTCAGATGCCCTGGCCGGCGAACTGCGCGGCCTGGTCGGCCTGGCGCTGGGCCAGCTCGGCCGCCACGTCGCGCACGAAGGCCGGCGCGGGCTGCAGCACGTCGCCCTGGTAGTGGCCGGGGAAGAAGCCGAGCGCGCGCTCGGCGGCCTCGCGCGACTGGTCGGCGCGCAGCTGCACGGCGTCGAAGCCGGTGCGGGCCAGCAGCGGCAGCATGTCCACCAGCACGTCGCCGGTGGCGCGGATCTCGCCGGCAAAGCGGTAGCGGCTGCGCAGCAGGCGGGCCTGGGTGTAGGCGCGGCCGTCCACCCACTTCGGGAAGTGCAGGGCCACCAGCGCCAGGCGCGGCAGGTCAGGCGCCAGGGTCTCGATGTCCAGCGTGTTGGCCAGGCTCACGCCGGTGGGCAGGTCGGCCGGCCAGGTGTCGCGCACGGCATGCCACTGCTCCAGCGTCAGCAGGCGGTGCGGGGCGGCGGCGGGGTGGGGCTGCGGGCCGTCTTCACCCAGGGCGGTGTGCCACAGGTCTTGGGCGGGGGTGATGAACTTCATGGGTCTGTCTCCGGTGCGGCGGGGCGCTCAGGCCTGCACGGCCGTGGCGTGGCGCTGCGCGTCGGCGGCGGTCTTGAACGGGACCAGGCCGATGCGGCGCACGGTCTCGAGGAAACGCTCGCTGCCCTGGCGCTGGGCCACATAGGTCTCGATCACGGCCTCGATCACGTCGGCCACCTCGTCGGCGGCGAAGCTGGGGCCGATCACCTTGCCCGGCGTGGGCGCGCCGCTGAGCGTGCTGCCGTCCGAGCCGCCCAGCGAGACCTGGTACCACTCCTTGCCGTCCTTGTCGACGCCGAGGATGCCGATGTGGCCGGTGTGGTGGTGGCCGCAGCTGTTGATGCAGCCGCTGATGTGCAGGTCGATGTCGCCGATGTCGAACACGCGGTCGAGGTCGTCAAAGCGCTCGGTGATGGCGGCCGCAACCGGGATGCTGCGTGCATTGGCCAGCGCGCAGAAATCGCCGCCGGGGCAGTTGATCATGTCGGTCAGCAGGCCGATGTTGGGCGTGGCGAAGCCCAGCGCCTTGGCCTGCAGGTACAGCGCGGCCAGGTCGCTCTGCTTGACCCACGGCAGCAGCAGGTTCTGGTCGTGCGTGACCCGCAGCTCGCCCAGGCTGAAGGCCTCGGCCAGCGCGGCGGCGGCGTCCATCTGGTCGGAGGTGGCATCGCCCGGCGGCAGACCGGCGCGCTTGAGCGACAGCGTCACCGCGCTCCAGCCCGGCACCTGGTGCGTGTGCACGTTGCGCTGGTGCCAGCGCTGTTCGGCCAGCGGCGCATCGGCGGACAGCGGCACGGCCGGCAGCGGCACCACGGCGGCCGGGCGCACGAAGCAGGCGGCCACGCGGTCGAACTCGGCCTGCGGGATCAGGTGCAGGCTGCCACCCACGTCGTCGGCCAGGATGCGCTGGAACTCGGCTTCCACCTGGTCGAAGTACTTCTGGCCCTCGGCCTTGACCAGGATCTTGATGCGCGCCTTGTAGGCGTTGTCGCGGCGGCCGTAGCGGTTGTAGACCCGCACCACGGCCTCCAGGTAGCACAGGATCTGGTTCCAGGGCAGGAACTCGCGGATCACCGTGCCGGTGATCGGCGTGCGGCCCATGCCGCCGCCCACCAGCACCTGGAAGCCGACCTCGCCGGCTGTGTTCTTCTTCAGCTGCAGGCCCACGTCATGCCAGGCGATGGCGGCGCGGTCCTCGGCGGCGCCCGACACGGCGATCTTGAACTTGCGCGGCAGGAAGGCGAACTCGGGGTGCAGCGTGCTCCACTGGCGCATCACCTCGCAGTAAGGGCGCGGGTCGACGATCTCGTCGGCGGCCACGCCGGCCAGCGCGTCGCTGGTGATGTTGCGGATGCAGTTGCCGCTGGTCTGGATGCCGTGCATGTCCACCGCGGCCAGCAGGTCCATCGCGTCGGCGGCCTTGGTCAGCGGGATCCAGTTGAACTGCAGGTTCTGGCGCGTGGTGAAGTGGCCGAAGCCGCGGTCGAGCTCGCGGCCGATCTTCGCCAGCTGGCGCAGCTGGGCGCTGTTCAGCTCGCCATAGGGCACGGCCACGCGCAGCATCGGCGCATGGCGCTGCACGTACCAGCCGTTCTGCAGGCGCAGCGCGCGGAAGTCGTCGTCGGGCAGCTGGCCGGCCAGGTGGCGATCGAGCTGGTCGCGGAACTGCGCGGCGCGGGCGCGCACGAACTGGCGGTCGAAATCGGTGTAGGCGTACATCGTCGGAGGCGGAGAAAGGGCTTCGGCGGAAGGACCGTCAGGAAGAACGTGTCAGTGGATGACCTTGAGGCCGGCGGTGACCAGCGACACGCACAGCAGCGTGCGCACGATGCGCTCGGGCATGGCCCGGGTGAGCTGTGCGCCCACCCAGATGCCGGGCAGCGAGCCGATCAGCAGCGCCGCCAGCAGGCCCCAGTTCACATGGCCCAGCGAGGCATGGCCCAGGCCGGCCACCAGGGTCAGCGGCACGGCATGGGCGATGTCGGTGCCCACCAGGCGCTGCGCGGGCAGGCGAGGGTACAGCAAGAGGATCAGCGTGGCGCCCACCGCGCCGGCGCCGATGGAGCTCAGCGACACCAGCACGCCCAGCAGCACGCCCGAGGCGATGGTCAGGCCGGCCTTGCGGCGCTCGGGCAGCCACTTCTCCAGCTTCAGGCCCACGGCATGCCAGGCCTGGCGGTAGGCCACGGTGACGGCGGTGAGCAGCAGCGCGATGCCCAGCGAGAAGGTCAGCGCGCTGGCCCAGCCCTTGGTGATGCCGGTGAAGTGCATCAGGGCGATGGTGGCCAGCGAGGCCGGGATGCTGCCCATCAGCATCAGCCGCGTGATGCGGTAGTCCACATGGCCGTGGCGGTGGTGCGCCACCGAGCCGCCCAGCTTGGTGAGCGCGGCAAACCACAGGTCGGTGCCGATGGCCACCGCCGGGTTCAGCTTGAACACGCTGATCAGCAGCGGCGTCATCAGCGAGCCGCCGCCCACGCCGGTCATGCCGACGATGGCGCCGATGCCGAAGCCACTTGCGATCGCAATCCAGTCCATGAAGCCCGCCGTTCCTGCCAATGCCATGCTGCGGTGCCGCATGCACCACGAGGGCGGGACTGTAAAAGCGCTTGTTATATCCGCCAACGATATTGTGGTTAGCTGCTAATTCCAATGAAGCATATGAAGCCGGCGATGAAGCCACCGCGCTCCGTAGAATCCCGCGCCATGCAACGCCGCCTGTTCGTCCGCGCCGGCCTGGGCGCGGCGCTCGGTGCCGGGCTGGCCGCCTGCCAGACCCCGGTGCCCCTGCCTTCGGTGCCACCGGCCACGCCGCCGTCGGGCCCCGCCGCACCGCCGGCCAGCCCGCCGGCACCGCCGCGGCCGCCGCGCATCGGGCTGGCGCTGGGCGGCGGCGCGGCGCGCGGCTTCGCCCACATCGGCGTCATTCAGGTGCTGGAGGAGGCCGGCATCAAGCCTGACCTGGTGGCCGGCACCTCGGCCGGCAGCCTGGTGGCGGCCCTGTACGCGGCCGGCAAGAGCGGGGCCGAGCTGGCCCGCCTGGCGCTGGCGATGGACGAGTCGGCCATCACCGACTGGAGCTTTCCCGGCCGCGGCCTGATCCGCGGCGAGGCGCTGGCGCGCTATGTGCGCGAGCAGACCGGCGGCCGGCTGATCGAGCAGCTGCCGATGCCGCTGGGCATCGTGGCCACCGACCTGGACAGCGGCGAGGCGGTGCTGTTCCGGCGCGGCGACACCGGCGCGGCGGTGCGTGCCTCGAGTGCGGTGCCGGCGGTGTTCCAGCCGGTGAAGATCGGCACGCGCGAGTACGTGGACGGCGGCCTGGTGTCGCCGGTGCCGGTGCGCTTCGCCCGCGAGATGGGCGCGCAGCTGGTGCTGGCGGTGGACATCTCCACGCCGCCCGACGGCGCCGCCACCGGCGACGCCTTCAAGCTGCTGCTGCAGACCTTCTCGATCATGGGCCGCAGCATCAACCAGTTCGAGCTGCGCGACGCCGACCTGGTGCTGCGCCCGGCGCTGGCCGGTGTGTCCAGCGCCGACTTCACCGCGCGCAAGCGCGCCATCGACGCTGGCCGCGCCGCCGCCCAGGCGCTGCTGCCGGCGCTGCGGCAGAAGATCGCGGCGCAGACGCGCTGAACCGGCGCCGCCACCGCGCGCCGCTCAATCCACCTTGAACAGGCCCCACACGCCGGTGTTGACCATGGTGTTGGGCCCGTCGCTGTACAGCCAGTAGCCGCGCTGCGCGCCGTTGTACAGGTTGGCGGTGATGCCCTTGCCCACCGTGACCAGGCTGGCGCCGGGGTTCACGAAGGCCTCGATGCCCATGTCGGCATACGAGTGCCCGGCAACACGGAAGCTGTGCTGCCGCGCCCGGCCATCGGGCTGCACCACGCGCAGGCGCACCGCGTCGCCGGCCTTGGCGCCCAGCACCGGGGTGGCCAACGGGCGGCCGCGCAGGCCGGCGGGCAGGCGCGCGTCGTCGTCGAGCATCAGCGTGGGCGGCAGGCGGCAGGGGTTGATGTCGTCGGCGATCACGCTGGCCGCGGTGCAGCCGGCGCCCTGGGCGGCGAAGTCGATGCGCGACCACAGCGGCGACGTGCCATAGCTCACCGCGCGTTCGCCGAAGTCGTAGCTGTCGTCGCCCACGTAGTGCTGCGGGATCTCGCCCGCGCCGCCTGCGCCGCTGCGCAGGCGCAGGTTCAGGCCGTCCTGCACGGTCAGCACATGCTCGATGAAGCTGTTGGCGCCGCCGTTGCGCGTGCTGGTGGCGGTGACGCCGGCCGAGATCACCGTGCCCGCCGCGCTGAGGCTGGAGGTGGCGCTGGCCGTGGTGCTGCTGCCCAGCTTGATCAGTGCGCTGCGGCCGAAGCCGTCGCCGGCCACCGTGCCCGCCTCGTTCCACCAGGTGGCGCCGGCCGGCTCGACGACCAGCGTGCCCACCATGCCCTGGGCGCCGTGTTCGACCACGTCGCCCATGGCGCGCAGCGGCACGGCGCCGAACTCGATCGGCTCGCCGCCCTTGAAGGTGCCGTTGAGCATGTCGAAGTTCAGCTTGCCCAGGTACCAGGTCATCGTGCGCGTCTGGCCGGGGGCGACCAGGGTACTGGGGTTGCGGCCCACCCGGGCGCCGTCGCTGGTGCGCGGGTCGTAGCTCACCAGCGTGGCGTGCATGCCCACGTGCGGCGACGGGCGCAGCTGGTCGGCGTTCAGCGACACGATGCCGGGCATCGGCGCATCGCCGGGCAGGTCGGGCACCGGTTGGTCGGCCGGCAGGCGGTTGCTCAGGCGCACGGTCAGGCAGTCGCCGGCGTTGGCGCGCATCACCAGCGGCTCGGGCCGGCGGGTGCCGGCGCGCAGCGCCGCCACGTGGCTGGCCGGCACGTACATCAGCGCCGTGGGGTCGTGGATGCCGGCCGCGTCGTTGTAGCTCAGCGTGCCGCCGGGCAGCAGGTCGCGGGCGGCCCAGACCTCGATGTCGACCTGGCGCGCCCGGGCGTCGGACGGGCAGCCGTTGAGCCCCAGCGTGGTGGTGGCCTGGCCCAGCAGGCCGCCCACCAGCGTGCCGGTGCTGCCCAGCACGCCGGTCAGCGTCTTCTGCAGCGAGCTGACCAGGTTGGTGCCCAGCGGCTTGAGCGTGCCGCCGATCAGCGTGCCGGTCACCGGGTCGAGCGCGTCCTGGCGGTTGTAGACGCGCAGCAGGCCCCAGGCGCCGTTCCACAGCGCGTCGGTGGAGCCGTAGTGGTAGAGGTAGTCGTTGACCTTGGCGCCCCCGGTCACGTTGGGCAGCACGCCCACGTCCATCTCCATGTGCTCGGAGATGCCGAGCTCCTGCGCGCCCACATAAGGCGACTTCGGATCGGAGACCTGGCGGCGCCAGCGCTGGTTGTGCACGGTGAAGCTGTGCTGCACCTCCTGCGCGCCGTGGATCAGCCTGAACTGCGCGCGGTCGCCTTCGTAGGCGCGGAAGATCGGCGTGAACGGATCGCCGTGCACCTCGCTGGAGAACACGTTGCTGGTGTCGCCGCGGGCGTCGGCGTACAGGCCGCTGGCCTCGCCGCCGGCAGCCAGGCGCAGCGGGATCGGCTCGTTCTTGTAGTTCACCAGGTAGGGGTTGTGGTGGGCGGCGCTCAGCAGCTCGGGCTTGGCCGGCGGGTCGATCGGCGTCACGCCGTCGGCCTTGTACAGCAGCGCGAAGTCGGCGCTGGCCAGCAGGTACTCGCGGTACTCGGGGTGGGTGGCGCTGTCGGTGGCGCCGGTGATGATGGCCTGCGCGCCCACGCCGCCGGTCAGCGGCGTGCCGTCGGGCTTGAGCCAGGTGGAGCCCTTGGGCTCGACCACCAGGGCCGCGTAGAAGCCGTGCTGCTGGATGTTGCTGGCCTGGAAGTGGTCGTGCGTGAACACGGTGCGCAGCGTGCGGTCCTTGCCGGCGCCGTCGAACAGCTCGTCGGCCCACCAGCGCTGGATGCTGGTGGGGTAGGCCACGTTGGCCGGCTCGGGCAGCACCTGGGCGCGCTGCGCGGTCAGGTCGGTCACGGTGCCGTCGGCATTGCGGCGCGACAGCCGGCCGGCACCGGCGCGCACCGCCTCCACGCGCTCGATCACCGCGTCGCGGGCGAAGGTGCCGTCCTCGTAGTTGAAGCCGTTGGCACCGCCGTCCGAGCTCATCACGTCGAACTTCACCAGGTGGATGTGCTGGCCGATGATGTCGGTGGGCACCTTGGCCTGGAAGTCGTCCTTCTGCAGCTTGACCGGCAGGCGGTTGGTGTGGCGGAACTCGATGCACTCGCCGCTGTGGGCGCGGAAGAAGAAGGGCTCGGCCGGGCGCTTCAGGCCCTCGTATTGGGCCACCTCGCTGGACAGCACGTTGATGCGCGCCTGCTTGTCGTGCCAGCCGGCCTTGTTGACCACCAGCTGCATCTCGATGGCCGACACGTCGTAGCGGCGCAGCGGCGCATTCGCCGGGCAGGGGTCGGCGAAGGGCGCGCCGGGCACCGGCGGGCGGCCGTTCAGCGCGAAGCTGGCCGCCGCGCCGTCGGGCGTGGTGCTGTTGACGCCCAGCCGGGCGTGGAAGGCCATGGCCGCGCGCTCCAGCGGCGTGCCGGCCTCGGGCAGCAGCTGGATGTCGGCCACGGTGATCACGCTGGACATGTCGCCCGCGGCGGCACCGGCGCCCAGCACGCGCTGGCCGGCCTGCACCACATGGCGGCCGATGCCGGTGGCGCCCAGCTGGGTGTCGGCGGTCAGGTCCATCGGTGGCTGCGGTGGCCGGTGGCCGGGGCTGGCGGCCACGAAGAACGGGTAGCCGGGCGTCCCGCTGTCGCCGTAGGTGGGCATCGGCGGCAGCGGCCGGTTGCGGATGGGCACCAGCGCCGGTGAGAGCGCGCCGGCGCGCGCCTGGCCGGTGCGCGGATCGGTGCCGGGGCCCAGTTCACCGTCGGGCAGCGTGCGCGTGCCGTCCTCGAACACATCGTGGTTGCGCCACAGGCCCCACATGCCCTGGGCGAAGTGCGGGTACATGTGGCAGTGGAAGATCGAATCGCCAACCGACAGGTTGCGGTTGCCGCCCAGGTAGGCGATGTCGTAGGTCTGCGCCTGTCGCGGGCCGATGGTCTGGCTGTCCAGGTAGCTGCTCTGCGTGGCGCCGCCCTGCTGGGCGAACCACTGGTGCGCATGCAGGTGGAAGACATGCGTCTCCTTGACGCCGCCCTGCACGGTGCGGAACTTCACCGGGTCGCCCAGGTAGGCGTGGTGCACGTTGCCGGGGTCGTCCGGGAACAGCGCCTGCGCCTTGCCCTGGGCGTCGCGCCGCACCACCATGGCCGGGTCGCCGTTGGCCCACGAGGTGAGGAAGAACTCCTCCCACGCGCACTCCACGCACTGCGCGGCCGGGCCCACGCCGGCGCGGTTGGCGGCCACGATGGCGCCGATGCCGCTGGCGCCGTAGTTGATGCCGAAGCCGTCGCGCGCGCCCACGCCCGCGCCTTCGTGGTCGAAGGCGGCGCCGAAGGCCTGCACCGTCTTCAACTCGTCCTGCAGCACCACGGTGAACTCGCGGAACCAGTTCTCGTTGGTGGGCTGATAGCTGTCGGCCTGCACGGCCTGGTTCTGGATGATGGCGTTCAGGTCGCTGGACAGCAGGCGCCAGCGGTTGGTGCCGATGCTCTGCACCATGTTCAGCAGCGGCCGACCGGCCTGGCCGGTCAGCGTGCCGGTGGGATCGGTGGCCTCGTAGTGGATGAAGCGCCCGGCCGCCGCCTGGCGGCGCGCCTCGGCCATCACCGGCGCGCTGACCTGGCTGCGGTAGCTGTCGGACCCCGTCGGCTCCACGTTCACCACGCCGTACAGGCCCAGCACCGACGAGCCGCCATCGGCCTGGCCACCGGCCGGTGCGCCGTTGTCGTACAGCGTGCTGGCGCCTTCGCGCTCGGCCAGCAGGCGGTAGGTGATGCTCTGGCCCGGCTCGATGCCGGCCATGCCGGTCAGCCGGGGATCGAAGCCGTTGTAGCCCGGCGCTGCCAGGTCGTGACGCAGGCCGTTGAACATCATCGACGCGATGCGCGTCAGCGGCCGGTCGGCGCCGGCGGCCGGGGCCGCCTCGCACAGCAGGTTGGTGAAGTTCACCTCCAGCTTGTCGCCCACGTTGGCCCGCAGCACCAGCGGCCGCGGCCGCTTGTCGCCACGCAGCGCCACACGGCAGGGCACGGCGGCGCCGCCGTTGTCCAGCGCCAGGCCGCTGTCGATGTTGATCACGTCGCTGCGCAGCGCGTAGACCATGCCGTACGGGTTGTACGAGCCGAAGCGGTTGTAGACATAGGGCTGGTCGAGTGCCACCACGTCGGCCACCACGGTGCCGGCAGGGCGTGCCAGCGCGGCGGATGCGGCCAGTGCCAGCACGGCGGCCACCCCCAGCGCAAGACGGGTCGGGCGGTACGGGTTCCGAGCGCGATGACGCATCGCGGCCTCCTGAATTTCGGGGGAGCGTGAAGGGGGGAGAGGGAAGACGACGCCCCCTGGAATCGGGGTGCCGATGGCTGCAGATACTAGATTTCTTGCCACTTTCAGCACTAGCGGCGTTTGACGCCGGGCCTCGGGTTCGGGGGGGTAGGCCTGGTGGATCGACCGCAGCCAGACCGATTGCCGATCGATTGCATAAAAAGACATATCGATTCGATCCGCGAAAACCGGCGATTCAGTCCGGCCTTGGTTTGAATGCGTTGGGGCCCTACGCGAGGCAGGCGCAACTGGATGCATTGCCCACGTTCGATTCGTGGGGCGAGTCGCAACGAATTCGGCAAAAACATCAAGTGACCGGAGACTGTGTGGGCACCGAGAAGTGCCATTCCGGCCACCCGGTGAACCACCGTTCAATCGCTAACCACCCTGCCATGCAATCGATCTCTGCGCTTCGCTTCTGCCTGGGCCTGGCCCTGGCCATTGCGGGCCTGCCGCTGGCGGCGCAGGACGAACTGCCCTGGCAACGCCAGGCCAGCGAGGGCGGCGTGGCGGTGAGCGTGTCGCTGCAGGAGAGCGACACCGCGCCGCGCGCCGACCGCGGCGTGCCGCTGCAGCGCGAACTGCGGCTGGACGTGCGGGTGGCCGACGCCGCCAGCGGCACCGCGTTGCCGGGCGTGCGCCCGCGGGTGTGGCTGGCACGGCAGGCCGCGCCGGGCGCCGAGGCCTGCGCCGACCAGGCGCGGCGCTTCGTGGCCGGCCGCGTGTCGCAACGGGCCGACCGCGACTTCAACCAGCAACTGCTGGCCACGCTGAACAGCGATGCCACGCTGTCGCTGATCAGCCCGCAGTTCGCGGTGGGCTCCACGCGGCTGGAGTCGCTGATCACGCTGCCCGGCCCCGGTGCCGACTGGGTCTACCTGAGCGGGCGCGACCAGCTGCTGGTCACGCTGCCGGCGCAGGGCCAGCTGGCGGTGGTGGACATGGCCGCACAGAAGCTGCTGCGCCGCATCGACCTGGGCGCCGGCCAGCCGCGCCGCCTGGTGGTCACGCCCGACGAGCGCCGCGCCTTCGTGGCCATGGACGACGCCGACGCGCTGGCCGTGGTGGACCTGGCCGAGCCCGACACCCCGGTGCGGCGGCTGGACATCGGCGCCGGCCTGCACGGCCTGGCCCTCAGCGACGACGGCAGCCGCCTGGTGGTCACCAGCAGCAGCGCCGGCCGCGTGACGCTGATCGACACCGCCCGCGCGGCCACGCTGGCCGCCCACGCGCTGGCGGGCACGCCGCTGGCGGTGGCCGTCAGTCCGCTGTCGCGCCGCGCCTATGTGGCGCGCGCCAATGCCGACAGCCTGGCGGTGCTGGCGCTGGACGACGGCCGGCTCGAGGCGCCGCTGCCCTTTGCCAGCGGCGTGGTGCACCTGCGTGCCGCGCCCGATGGCCGCCACCTGCTGGGCCTGAGCCCGCGGGCCGACCGCCTGCATGTGCTGGACGTGGCACGCGGCCGCCTGCTGGGCAGCACGGCCACCGTGGAGGCGCCCGACCAGATCGCCTTCACCGCCCGCTTCGCCTATGTGCGCGGCCTGGGCGCGCTGTCGGTCACGCTGCTGGACCTGGCGGCGCTGGCGCGCGGCGAACTGGCCACCAACCAGGTGCCGATGTACCAGCAGCGGCCCGACAGCCAGGCCGCGAGCCTGGGCGTGGCCGACATGATCGTGCCCGCGCCCGACGGCGCCGGCGTGCTGGTGGCCAATGGCGCCGACACCGCCATCTACGCCTACATGGAAGGCATGCAGGCGCCGCAGGGCAGCTACCGCACCTACAGCCGCGCGGTGCAGGGCCTGAAGCTGCTGGACCGCGGCCTGCGCGAGCAGCGCCCCGGCGAGTGGCAGACGCGCCTGCGGCTGGACCGCGGCGGCCACTACCAGCTGCTGGTGCTGACCGACCAGCCGCGGCTGCTGCGCTGCTTTGCGCTGGACGTGGACGAGCGCGGCCAGACCGCCGAGGGCCAGCGCGTGCAGACGCGCTTCAGCGTGGCCGGGCCGGCGCGCGCCGGCCAGCCGCTGGCCGTGCGCGTGGAACTGCGCGACGGCGACAGCGGCCAGCCGCTGACCGGCCTGGGCGATGTGCAGCTGATGCTGCTGGAGCTGCCGGGCCTGGCCCAGCGCCGGGCCTTTGCGGCCGAGGAGGCGCCGGGCGTGTACCGCCTGGTCGACACCCTGCCGCGCGAAGGGCGCTGGCGTGTTGCGCTGCAAGTGGCCTCGCGCGGGCTGAGCTTCGAGCGCTCGGCCACGCTGGACCTGGACGTGGCCCCGGCCGGCGCGCCCTGAGCCTGCCGCCGCCGCCGCGCATTCCATCGAATCCCGCCGCATTCCGCCCACCCGAACCCGTGAGCCACCGCATGCCCCTCCGATTTGCTGCCCTCATCGCCCACGCGGCGGTGGCCCTGGCGCTGGCCTGCGGCCTCGGCCCGGCCACCGCCCAGCCCCAGCCCCGGGCCGTGCCGGCCGAGTCGCCGGCCAGCCTGCTGAAGCTGAACCTGCCCGACGTGGTGGTCACCGACCACCGTGGCCAGACGCGGCGCTTCGCCAGCGAACTGCTGCGCGACCGGCCGGTGCTGGTGAACTTCATCTTCACCAGTTGCACCACCGTGTGCTCGCCGATGACCGCCATCCTGAAGTCGGCGCGCGAGCGCCTGGCCGCCAGTGGACGCGGCGACCTGCAGCTGGTGTCGATCACCGTCGACCCGCTGGCCGACACGCCCGAGCGCCTGCGCAGCTATGCCAGTGCACGGGGCGCGGCCGAGGGCGACTGGCACTTCGTCACCGGCAGCCGCGCCAGCATCGACGCCATCCTCGCGGCTTTCGGCCTGCCCACGGGCGGCCGGCTCGACGACCACACGCCGATGGTCTTCGTCGGCCAAGGGCAGCCGCAGCGCTGGCAGCGGGTGTACGGCCTGGCCGGGCCATCGGCCATCGTGGCGGCGGTGCAGGGCGGCGGCGCGGCGCTGCCGCAGGCCGCACGCCTGACCGTCACCGCGCCGCCGGCCGCCGAGACGCCGGCCGGCACCGAGGCTGCGGCGCTGCAGGGCTGGCAGGGTTTGCGCGACGCGGCCGCGCGGCAGGCCGAGGGCGCGGCCCCGGCGCGCCTGGCCGGCCGCGATGCGGCCAGCCACTTCACCAACCTGCCGCTGCTCACCCATGACCGCGGCCCGGTGCGCTTCTACGACGACCTGATCCGCGGCCGTGTGGTGCTGGTACATGCTTTCTTCGCCAGCTGCAAGGACGTGTGCTCGCCGGTCGGCGCCAACCTGGCGCGCGCACAGCAGGCGCTGGCGGCGGCGCCGGGCATCGGCCCGGTGCAGCTGCTGTCGATCAGCGTCGACCCGGTGGCCGACACGCCCGAACTGCTCGACGCCTACGCCAACCGGCTGGGCGCGCGGGCCGGCTGGAGCTTCGTCACCGGCAAGAAGGAGAACGTCGACTGGGTGCTGCACAAGCTGGGGCTGTACGTGCCCGACAAGACCCAGCACCAGGCCGCGCTGTGGATCGGCAACGACCGCACCAACACCTGGTTGAAGCTGCACGCGCTGGCGCCGCCCGAGGCCATCGTGGCCGCCGTGCGTCGGGTGCTGTGAGACGGGGCCGGGCCATGCGACCTGGGGGCACCTGGCGGAGGGTCCGGGCGAAGGCCTGGACGCTGGCCGTGCTGCTGGCCACCGGCGGCCTGCCGCTGACCGTGGCCACTGCGGCCACCACGGCCACGCTGGAGGCCCTGGGCGCCGAGCAGGCCCGCCACGGCCAGCGCCTGTACCGCCAGGGCCTGGACCGCGACGGCCAGCCGCTGCAGGCCCAGCTGGGGGCCGGGCCGGCGGCGGTGCCGCTGGCCGGTGGCGATGCCGCCTGCGCCCGCTGCCACGGCCTGCGCGGTCAGGGCCGCGGCGAGGCCGGCGTGCTGGCGCCCCCGCTGCGCTGGGCGCTGCTGACCCAGGCCCGGCCGGCCGGCGGTGCACTGCCCGCGCGCCCGGCCTATGACGAGGCGCTGCTGCTGCGCGCGCTGCAGCAGGGCCTGGCCGCCGACGGCCGGCCGCTGGCGCTGGCCATGCCGCGCTTTGCGCTGGCCCCGCGCGACGCGGCCGATCTGCTGCAGCACCTGCGCCGCCTGGACAGCACGGCCGACGCCGAACCGGGCGTGGCGGCCGACACGCTGACGCTGGGCACCGTGCTGCCCCAGGCCGGCGCGGCCGCGCCGGTGGGCGAGGCCGTGGCCGACGGCGTGCGCGCCTGCCTGGCCCGCGCCAACCGCGAAGGCGGTCTCTACGGCCGGCAGCTGCGGCTGCGCGTGCTGCCGGAGACCGCGGCCGCCGGCACCGACGAGGTGCTGATGCTGCTGGCCCCCTGGTGGCCGCAGGGCGATGCCGCCACGCTGTCGCAGGCGCTCGGCGAGGTGCCGGTGCTGGGGCCGCTGGGTGCGGCGGCCGAGCTGGGCGAGGCCTCGCGCTGGTGGTTCGGCGTGGCGCCGCAGCTGGGCGACCAACTGCGCATCCTGGTCGATCTGGCGGCGCGGCAATCGGTCGGGGCCGGGGCCGGGGCCGGTGCAGGCGCCGGGGCAGGCGCCGGGCCGGTGCGTGCGCTGCTGCTGGTGGCCGACACGCCCGCCGGCGCGCAGCAGCTGCGCACCGCGCAGGCCCAGGCCACCCAGCACGCCGCGCTGCGCCTGGACACGCGGCGCGTGGCCGCCGGCGAGCCGCTGGCCGGCCGGCTGGCGGCGCAATGGCAGGCCGAGGGCGTGCCCGACCTGCTGCTGGCCGTGCTGCCGCCCGATGCCGTGCAGGCCCTGGCCGTGCTGGCCGCCGACCAGGCGCGGCCGCCGCGAGTGCTGGCGCCGCTGGCCAGCGTGGGGGCCGCGCCGCTGGCCTGGCCGGCCGAGCGCCGCCGCGGGCTGCGCCTGCTGGCCGCCGGGCCGGCCGAGGCCGAGTTCGACCCACGCGCTTTCCGCGACGACCTGGCCGCCATCGGCGCCGCGCCGCGCCACCTGGCCCTGCAGACCCTGGCCTGGGCCAGCGCCTGCGCCGGCGTGGAGGCGCTGCGCCGTGCCGGCGCCCAGCCCGACCGCGAGAGCGTGCTGGCCGCGCTGGAGTCGCTGCAGCGCCTGCCCACCGGCGTCACGCGGCCGCTCAGCTACGGCCCGCGCCAGCGCAGCGGCCAGTGGCAGGCGCGGCTGATGCGCGTGGCCGACGATGGCAGCACGCTGCTGCCCGACAGCGACTGGCTCAGCCCGCAGGAGCGGCGATGAATTCCCCCTCGACCTCGACCTGCCGGCACCGCGGTTTCACGCTGCTGGAACTGCTGATCGTGCTGGCCATCCTGGGCCTGCTGGCGGTGTTCGTCGCGCCGCGCTACTTCGACCAGCTGGGCCGCTCGCGCGGGCAGGTGGCGCAGGCGCAGCTGCGTGCGCTGGCCGATGCGCTGGAGCACTACCGCGTCGACACTGGCCGCTACCCCAGCAGCGAGCAGGGCCTGGCGGCGCTGCAGGCGGCCCCGGCCGGCGAGCCGCGCTGGCGCGGGCCGTATCTGAAGGGCGTGGTGCCGGCCGATCCCTGGGGCCAGGCCTACCGCTACGAGGGGCCGGCCGCCGGCCGCGAATTCCGCCTGCTCTGCCTGGGCCGCGACGGCCGCCCGGGCGGCCAGGGCGAGGACCAGGACATCGGGGTCGACGGATGAGCGCGCCGTCCACCCTCGCCGTACCGGGCAGCGCGCGGCCCTGCCGGAGCGCCGCATGCTGACCACCCGTTATGTCGTCGATGCCGAGGGCCGCTTCGTGCGGCAGAGCGGCCTGCCTGGCGCCGACCGCTTCGACCGCGCGCTGTTCGCCGAAGACCTGGCCGGCCTGCTGCAGGCCGGCCTGAGCCTGCACGAGGCGCTGGGCGTGCTGGCCGAAGGCATGCCGGCCCGCGCCGACCGGGCGCGCATGCAGGTGCTGCGCCAGCGCATCGTCAACGGCCTGCCGGTGTCGCGGGCGATGGGCGACGACCCGGCCTACGGCGCGGTGCTGGTGGCCCTGGTGCAGGCCGGTGAGCGCAGCTCGGGCCTGGCCGAGGGCCTGGCGCGTTATGCCGCGGCGGCGCGGCGCACACAGGCGCTGCGCCAGCAGCTGCAGTCGGCCCTGGTCTACCCGACGCTGCTGCTGGCGGTGGCGCTGGGCGTGGTGCTGTTCCTGCTGGGCTGGATGGTGCCGCAGTTCGCCACCGTGGTGGCCGACGCCGACGCCGCGCTGTCACCGGCGGCGCAGCGCCTGGTGGCCACCGGCCGCTGGCTGGGCGAGCACCGCGCGCGCTGGCTGGGGGCGCTGGGGCTGGTACTGGCCAGCCTGGTGCTGCTGCTGTGCCGGGCCGACGGTCGCGCGCGCCTGCTGGCCGCGCTGTCGCGCTGGCCGGGCCTGCAGCACACGCTGCTGCTGCTGGGCGGCAGCCGCTTCTTCGCCACCGTGGGCATGCTGACCCAGGCCGGCCTGCCGCTGACCCAGGCGCTGGAGCTGGCCCAGCCGCTGCTGCTGCCGGCCGGCCGCGAGCACCTGCGCGGCGTGCTGGTGCAGCTGCGCACCGGGCGCGCGCTGGCCGACTGCCTGGACAGCCGCCACTTCGGCGATCCGGTGGTCGGGCGGCTGCTCGAGGTGGGGCAGCGCACCGGCGACCTGCCGGCCACGCTGGCGCGCCTGACGCTGCTGCTGGAGGCGCGCGCGGCGCGGCGCATGGCCCACCTGTCGCACGCCTTCGAGCCGGCGCTGATGCTGCTGCTGGGCGGCCTGATCGGCGGCGTGGTGCTGCTGATGTACGTGCCGCTGCTCGAGCTGTCGTCGGCGCTGCAATGAACCGGGCCCTGCGATGACCCCGCTCAGCCTGCCCACCCGTGTGCCCGATGCCCCGGCGTTGGTGCCTGCCGCGCTGCTGGCCACCGTGCGTGCCGAGGCCGCGGCCGGCGCGGGCCGCGTCACCGAGCTGCTGGCGCGCCACACCGGCCTGGCCGGGGCGGCGCTGGCGCGTGCGCTGCAGCCCTGGTGCGGCTGGCCGCTGCTGCCCGCCGGCCGGCTGGAGGACGCCGGCGACGGCGAGTCCGACGATGTGCTGCTGCCCTTCATCGAGGCCGTGTCGCGCCAGTGCGTGGCGCTGCGCGATGCCGACGGCGGCGTCACGCTGGCGCTGGCCGATCCGTTCGACGAGGGCACCCAGGCCTGGCTGCGCCTGCGTCTGCTGGCCCATCCGCGGCCGGCCGTGCGCTGGCGCCTGGCCGATGGCGACGCGCTGCGCGCGCTGCTGCAGCGCCGCGAGCAGAACACGCGCACCGCCGCCTCGCTGGACAGCGGCCGCGGCGATGCGGGCCACCACGGCGCGCTGGACCTCGACCCGGCGCTGTGGCGCGGCGATGCCGACCCGGTGGTGCGCCTGGTCAACGCCACGCTGTACGACGCGCTGAACGTGCACGCCAGCGACGTGCACCTGGCCTGCGACGGCGACGGTCTGGCCATCCACCACCGGCTCGATGGCGTGCTGGTGCCGGCCGGGCGCATCGACGGCCGTGCGGCGGCGCAGCAGGCCGTGTCGCGGCTGAAGGTGCTGGCCGAGCTGGACATCGCCGAGCAGCGCCTGCCGCAGGACGGCCGCCTGGCGCTGCGCCTGGGCCCGCGGCAGGTGGACCTGCGGCTGTCGGTGATGCCCGGCATCCACGGCGAGGACGCGGTGCTGCGCGTGCTGGACCGCCGGCGCCTGGCCGCGGCCGACGGCCGCATCACGCTGGAGACGCTGGGCCTCACGCCCAACGACGCGGCCTTCGCGCGGCGCCTGGCCGGCCTGCCGTACGGGCTGTTCCTGGTCACCGGGCCCACCGGCAGCGGCAAGACCACCACGCTGTATGCGCTGCTGGGCGAGCGCCGGCATGACCGCGACAAGGTCATCACCATCGAGGACCCGGTGGAGTACGAACTGCCGGGCGTGCTGCAGATCCCGGTCAACGAGGCCAAGGGCCTGAGCTTTGCGCGTGGGCTGCGCTCGGTGCTGCGGCACGACCCGGACCGCATCATGGTCGGCGAGATCCGCGACGGCGAGACCGCGCAGATCGCGGTGCAGGCCGCGCTCACCGGCCACCAGGTGCTGGCCACCGTGCACGCCAACAACGCGGTGGATGTCATCGGCCGCATGGCCTCGATGGGCGTGGACCCGTACAACCTGGCCGCGGCGCTGAACGGCGTGCTGGCCCAGCGCCTGCTGCGCCAGACCTGCGCCACCTGCGCCGGCAGCGGCTGCCTGGCCTGCCGCGGCAGCGGCCTGCGCGGGCGGCGCGCCATCACCGAGACGCTGCGTGTGGACGACACGCTGCGCACGCTGATCGGCGAGCGTGCCCCGCTGGCGCGGGTGCGCGCTGCGGCACGCGCGCTGGGGGCGCGGCCGCTGCGTGAATCGGCCCAGGCGCTGGTGGACCAGGGGCTGACCACCCAGGCCGAGGCCGACCGCGTGACCATCGCCGAGGACCTGGCATGAGCCGGCCGCTGCGCCTGTGGCTGTCACCGGCCGGCGTGCAGGGCCTGGCGCCGGGCCAGGCCTGGCCGGCGGTGGACGATGCCCCCGCCCAGCCGCTGGCCACCATCGACTGGCAGGCCGCCTGCGCCCAGGCGCTGGCGGCAGCTGACGGCCGCGTGGGCGCGGTGCAGGCCCTGGTCGACGACCGCCTGGCGCCGCCGGCGCTGCTGTGCGGGCCGCTGGTGCGCCTGTCGCCGCAGGCGCTGGGGGCGGTGGCGCGGCAGTGGTACGACGAGCAGCTGGGCCTGGGGGCGCCCGACTGGCAGGTGCGCTGCGTGCCGCAGGCCGACGGCCGGCACCTGGCCGCCTGTGCCATGCCCGCGGCCCTGGTGCAGGGTCTGCAGGCCGCGGT
This sequence comes from Pseudaquabacterium inlustre, assembly GCF_038066595.1. Lineage (NCBI taxonomy): Bacteria > Pseudomonadati > Pseudomonadota > Betaproteobacteria > Burkholderiales > Sphaerotilaceae > Pseudaquabacterium > Pseudaquabacterium inlustre. Next base: position 519,988 of record NZ_JBBUTH010000009.1, on the reverse strand, counting down.
GGTTGCGGCCGGGGGCCGGCTGCGGTCCTTGCGCCCGCGCTGGGCCCAGGCCCTGGGCGGCGCCGAGCGCCTGCCCGCGCGGCGGGCCCGGCTGGTGGCCGCGCCCACCGCGGCCGGCCTGGCGCTGGGCCTGCGCGGGCCCTGTGGCAGCTGGCAGGCGCTGGCCGTGGAAGCCGGCGATGCCGGACCCTGGCCGCAGCGGGCCGAGGCCTGGGCCCGGCGCTGGCAGGACGAGGTGGGGTCGTCTGCCGCCGGGGGGCCGCGGCGCTCCGGCAGCGCCGATCCGGTCGATGCCACTGACACCCGCAATTTCACCGACACCACCGCCACCGCCTGGCCGCGCCTGTGCCTGGTGCCCGGCGTGCCCTGGCCGGCCGACGCCCGCGCGCCGGGCCCGGGGCGACGACCCGATCCACCACCGGTGCATCCGGTGCATCCGGTGCCGCAGCCCGTGCTGCCGTCGAGTGACTGGCCGCGGCGCGTGGCCGAGCCCTGGCTGCGGCGTGGTTCGCCGTTCAGCCTGGCGCGGTTGGATTTCGCACCGCCGCCGCGCCTGTCACCGGCGCTCGGCGCCGCGCTGGCCGGCGGCCTGGGCGCCTGGCTGGCGCTGGGCCTGGCCTGGCAGACGCTGGCGCGCGACGAGGCGGCCGTCCTGTCGGTCGCGTCGGGCGACGGCCTGCGGGTGGCGCAGCGCACCGATGTGGCGGACGGTGCCGGGCGCGCCCCGCGTGGCGAGCTGGCCGCCAGGGCCAGCGGCGAGGCCGCGGCGCGCGACCTGGTGGCCGCAGCGCTGCAGGGCCAGCCGCTGCTGGCACTCGATCGCCTGGCCGCCGCGCGCGATGCCGGCGTGCAGCTGCAGCGCATCGAGTCGGTGGCCGGGCGCGGACCGGCGGTGCGCTGGCGCGTTCAGGTGCAGGCCGACACGCCGCAGGCGGCGCTGGCCTGGTATGCGCAGCTGTCGCGCGCCGAGGGACTTCACGGCGCACGCCTGCTGGGCTGGCAGGCCGCCCCCGAGGGCGAGGGCGTGCTGGCCGAACTGGAGCTGGGTGCCGATGCCGACTGAGCCCCTGCCACCGCTGGCGGTCGCGGCAGCGGCCGTGCCCCTGCAGCGCACCGGTCCGGCAGCGCACCGCCCGGCCGGGCCGGCCGAGCGCACCCTGCACCGGCTGCGCCACGGCGTGCCGGGGCGCTGGTGGCTGGCCGGTGTGCTGGGCCTGTCGGCCCTGACGCTCTGCCTGGCGGTGCTGCAGCCGCGGCAGGCGCAGCTGGCGCGGCAGCAGGCCGACGCGCAGGTGCCCCGGCGGGCCCCGCCCGCGGCACCGGCACCCGACCTGGCGGCCCGGCGCTGGGCCGTGCTGCCCCCGCCCGGCCAGCTGCCCGACGATCTGCAGACCCTGGCGCGCCTGGCCGAAGGCCTGCAGGCCATGCCGGCACAGGCCGAGCTGCAGCGCCTGGACGGCCCGGCGCCGCTGCACCGCGAGGAATTGCGGCTGCGCCTGAGCGGGCCCTACGAACGCCTGCGCCGCCTGCTGGGCCAGCTGTCGCAGGCCTGGCCCCATGCCTCGCTGCAGGCGCTGCGGCTGGATCGCGCGGCCGGCGGCGGCGCGTCCGAGGTCGAGGCCAGCCTGACGCTGCGCCTGCACTTCCGCGACCGGTCCGCGGTGGCCGGCGCGGAGGGCGACGCGGCCGCCGGCGCCGCGGTTGGCGCGGCCGTCGGTGCTGGCGCCGCCGGCGTGGTGGTGGTGCAGGTGCCGGCCGGTCCGGCCGGGGCGCCACCATGAGCCGCGTGGCCAGTGGCACCTCGGCGCAGACGGGGAAAGCGTCGCAGAAGGCGCAAGCGTCGCAGACAGCGGCACCGCCGCGCTGGCGTCTGCCGCTGCTGCTGGCCGGCCTGGCGGCCACCGCAGTGGCGGCCTTCTGGCCGCAGGCCGACGAGCGCCCGCGGCCCGCGCGCCGGCCACCGCCTGCGGCCCGGGCGCAGGCGGCACTGCCTGTTTCGGCGGTGGCGGCCGTGGCCGTGGCAGCGTCGGGCGACGGGCATGCGTCTGAGTCTGGACCCAGGGCCGGGGAGGGCGCCCGCCGGGCGTCCATCGCCGCCACCGCCGGGGCGGTCGATGCACCGCAGGCGCATGACGCCTCCGATGCGCCCGCCATGCCGGTGCCACCACCCGTCACCCGCCTGCTGCAGCCTGACGGTCGTGCGCTGGCCCTGTTCGACCGCGCCACGCCGCGCCAAGCGGAGGTGCCGGCAGCGCCGCCGCTGCCGCCGCCCGTGCCGGTGGCGGCCGCCAGCGTGCCGGCCGTGGCCGTGCCGGCGCTGCGGGCCACCGGCGTCCTGCGCGAGCCCGGTGGCCCGGCGCTGTTGCTGCTGCTGGAAGACCCGGCCGGCCAGGCGCGCCTGGTGGCCGAGGGCGAGGTGGTGCAGCCCGCCTGGCGCGTGCGCGCCATCGATGCCACCGGCGCCTGGCTGCAGCACGAGGACGGCCCGGCCCGTCACCGCCTCAGCCTGCCGGCAGCACCCTGAGCCGCCAGTGTTTGCACCCGCCGCTGCACCAGCCGTTGCGCCACCCGCTACTTCCGTCGAAAGCCTTGCCGTGAACCTCCACCGCCCCCCGAACCGGTCCGTCTCCGGCACTCCGCGGGCCACCGGCCGGCGGCTGGCGCTGCGCCACAGCGTGCTGTGCACGCTGGCGTGCAGCCTGGCCGCCTGCGCCGGCGTGGCACCGCCGCCGGCGCCCGACGCCGCGCACACGCTGCAACGCGCCGGCGCACTGGCCGCCGCCAGCGCCGCCGCCCCCACCGACGCCCGGTTGCGCACCGAACTGCTGCTGCTGCAGGAGCGCCAGCTGCTGGCCAGCCAGGCCCGCGCGGCCGAACGCCTGGAGGCCGGCGACGCCGATGGGGCCGAGGCCGCCGCGCGCGAGGCCCTGGCCCTGGTGCCGCGTGACGAGCGCGCGCAGGCCCTGCTGGCCGAGGCCGGCGAGCTGCGCCGCCTGCAGCCGCTGCTGGCCGGCGTGCGCCAGGCCCTGCAGGCCGGCGAGCCCGCGCAGGCCGAGGCGCTGGCCCAGGCCGCGCTGGCCCAGGCGCCGGCCTCGCGCCTGGCCCAGGCGGCGGCGCTGTCGGCCGCCCAGGCGCAGCAGGCGGCCCGGGCCGAGCGCGTGGCGCGGCGCAGCGCCGACGAGGCCGCATCGCCCTGGCGCCGGCCGGTGTCGCTGCAGGTGCGCGATGGGGGCACGCGCGCCACGCTGGAAGCCCTGGCCCGCCACGGCGGGCTGAACCTGGTGTTCGACGCCGAGGTGCGGCGCGATCTGAAGACCAGCCTCACCGTTCAGGACGCGCCGCTGGGCGACGTGATCGACCTGGTGCTGCTGCAGGCCGGGCTGGCGCGGCGCGAGGTGGGCAGCCGCGCGGTCTTCGTCTACCCGGCCACCGAGGCGCGGCTGCGCGAGCACCAGGAGCTGGATGTGCGCAGCTTCCACGTGGCCAATGCCGACGTGAAGCAGGTGGCCGCCGCGCTGCGCACGCTGCTGAAGCTGCGCGACGTGGTGGTGGACGAGCGCGGCAGCACGCTGCTGCTGCGCGAACCGCCGGCGGTGCTGGCGGTGGCTGAGCGCATCGTGCGGGCCCATGACCGCGCCGACCCCGAGGTGATGCTGGAGCTGGAGGTGCTGGAAGTCTCGCGCGACCGGCTCAGCCAGCTGGGCCTGCGCCTGCCCGACGGGCTGAGCGTGTCGGTGCCGGCCACCGAGCCGGGCGGCGGCACCACGCTGGGCGCGCTGCGGCGGCTGGACGCCGGGCAGCTGCTGGTGTCGCCGCTGGGGGCGACGCTGAACCTGCGGCTGCAGGAGTCCGACGCGCGGGTGCTGGCCAGCCCGCGCATCCGCGCCCGCCACCGCCAGACCGCCAGGGTGATGATCGGCGAAAAGGTGCCGGTGATCACCAACACGGTGACACCGCTGCAGAGCGGCGGTTCGGTGGTGACTGGCGCCATCCAGTACCTCGACGTGGGCATCAAGCTGCAGGTCGAGCCCGAGGTGTTTCCCGATGCGCAGGTGGGCATCCGGCTGAGCCTGGAGGTCAGCAACATCGCGCGCGAGATCCCCGGCCCGTCGGGCTCGCTGGCCTACCAGATCGGCACGCGCAACGCCGAGACCCAGCTGCGTCTGGCCGATGGCCAGACCCAGGTGCTGGGCGGGCTGATCAGCGACCAGGCGCGCGAGGCCGCCGCCCGCGTGCCCGGCCTGGGCCAGCTGCCGCTGCTGGGCCGGCTGTTCTCCAGCGTCAGCCGCAACGGCGAGAGCAGCGAGGTGGTGCTGGCGATCACGCCGCGCATCGTGCGCGGCGTGGCCACGCTGCCCGAGGCCGCGCGGCAGTTCGCCTCGGGCACCGAGAGCCGGGCCGGCCTGCGCGCGCTGAACCTCGATCCGCTGCCGACGGGCTCGTCGGTCGCATCGATCCCGTCGATCCCGTCGGTCACGACGGCGGCCCCCGCCGCGCCCGGCGCGGCCGATGCCCCGCCCGGCGCCGCCGACGCGCCCCGCCCCCCCGGTGCCGCCGCCGACGCCACACCTGCAGCCCCGGTGCGCCGCAGCCGGCCGCCGGTCGAGGCGCCCGCGGCCCCGCGCTGACCTTAGCGCCCATCAGCCACCCAGCCAGCCATCCAGGCCCGCATGTCCGTCCCCCAGTCCCTCGTGCAAGCCCTGGCCGCGCGGCCGCGCCGCCGGCCCGGCGTGCCGCGCCGGCGCGCCGGCTTCACGCTGATCGAGCTGACCGTCTGCCTGGCGCTGCTGGGCGTGCTGGCCCTGCTGGCGCTGCCGATGCATGAGCTGACGCGCCAGCGCGGCCAGGAGCTGGAACTGCGGCGCGCGCTGCGCGAGATCCGCGGTGCGCTCGATGCCTGGAAGGCTGCCAGCGACGCCGGCCGCATCACCCGCGCGGCCGATGCCAGTGGCTGGCCGCCCAGCCTGCAGGCCCTGGTGGACGGCGTGCCCGATGCGCGCAGTGCGCAATCCCAGCGCCTGGTGTTCCTGCGCCGCCTGCCGCGCGACCCCTTTGCCGATCCGGCGCTGCCGGCGGCGCGCACCTGGCTGCTGCGCAGCAGCGACAGCCCGCACGACGCGCCGCGGCCGGGCCGCGACGTGTTCGACGTGCGCTCGTCCAGCGAGGGGCGGGCGCTGGACGGCTCGGCGTTGGCGTCATGGTGAGGCTGCGCCGGGCACGACCGGTGGCGCGGACCGCGCGCCGCGGCTTCACGCTGCTGGAACTGGTGGTGGTGCTGGCCATCCTGGGCCTGCTGCTGACCCTGGTGGTGCCGCGCTATGTGGGCACGCTGGACCAGGGCCGCGAGGCGGTGCAGCAGGCCAACCTGCAGCGGCTGCGCGAGGCCATCGACGCCTTCCTGGCCGACCAGGGCCGCTACCCGGACCGGCTGGACGAACTGGTGCAGCGCCGCTACCTGCGCCAGCTGCCGCTGGACCCGCTGACCGGTGCCGCCGACTGGCGCGTGCTGCCACCGCCGCCCGGCGTGCCCGGCCGGGTGTTCGACGTGGCCAGCGTCCACCACGGCGGGCCGGCTGTCGCCCGCGACGGCCCTGCCGACGACCCCCGCGATGGCCCCGGCGATGGCCCCGGCGATGGCCTCGGCGATGGCCTCGGCGGCGGCGCCGTGGCGCCACGATGAAGGCCCCGCCCGTGCCACCGCGGCGCAGCGCCCCGCCCGCGCCGCCGCAGCGTGGCGTGGCGCTGCTGGGGCTGCTGGCCGTCGTGGCGCTGCTGGGGCTGGCACAGTGGCGCGCCGGCACGGACTGGGCGCTGGCCGCGCAGCGCGAGCGCGAGGCGCAGCTGCTGTTCGTCGGCGAGCAGTACCGCCGTGCGCTGGCGTCGTATGACCGCATGAGCCCGCCCGGCCTGCCGCGACAGCCGCGCCACCTGGACGAACTGCTGGCCGACCGGCGCTTCGCGCGCCCGGTGGCCCATCTGCGCCAGCGCTGGCCCGACCCGTTCACCGGCCGTGACGACTGGGTGCCCATCCGGGCGGGCGACCGCATCGTCGGCGTGCACTCGCGCGCCGAGGTGGCGCCGCTGCGCCAGAACGAGGGCCGCAACGCGGCGCGGGTGGCCGACTGGCGCTTCGTGCATGCCGGCGGCGCGCCCTGAGCGCACCCGGCGTGCGCACGGTGTCAGGCCCCAAAAGAAAAACAGCCCGTTGGCAAGCCAACGGGCTGGAAAGGTACCCAGAAAAGGGGGTTTTCGAAAGGTACCGAGGAGACAACCTTCCACGGATGCCCCGGCTTCGCAGCCAAGGCTCCTGTCTGAGAACAGCGCGCCAGGAAAGTTCCGCGCGCTGTTCTGCAAGATGTTGCAGGGCACAAGCCCAACCCAGCGGTCGCCGCGGACCCAGCTTTGCCGGGCCGCTGGCGGCGCCCCCTGGGGGGAAGCGGCCTTGGCCGCCTCGGGGGCAGGGTTCAGGCCGCGCGCTTGGCGGTCTTGGCGGCGGCTTGCGAGGCCTTCACGGCGGTGTTGGTCACGGCGTTGAAGTTGGCTTCGACGATGTCCGCAGCCTGCTTGGCAGCCTTGTGGGCGCTTTCGTAGGCGTTGTTGGCGGCGGTCAGGGCCGACTTCACCAGCGTGGCGGCGTTCTCGGTGCCGGCCGGGGCGTTCTTGATGGCCGAGTCGACGGCCGAGACGAAGCTCTTCTGCATTTCGGCGAACTGGGCTTCGGCGGTCTTGGTCACTTCGGCGCTGGTGGCGGCGGCGATGTCGTACAGGTGACGGCTGTAGGCGGCGGCCTTCTCGGCGCTGGGCTGCAGCAGGCTGGCTTGCAGGGCCAGCAGTTCTTGCGCGTCCTTGGCGCTCAGGGCGGCCTTGGCGGTTTCTTGCGACTCGGCCAGGGTGGCCTTGGCCACTTGCAGGTTCAGCTCGACGAGCTTTTCCACGCCTTCGAAGGCCTTGCTGGTCAGACCGAACAGGGTCTCGAGGTTGGCCTTGCTGGCGGCGGCGACTTGCTCGGGGGTCAGGTAGGACATGAAACGCTCCGGTTGGGTGTGGAAGTGGGTGGCGGGTCTCGTCTTGCAGTTATGCTGCACTGCAACATGGACTGAAGTATAGGGGCCGCGCCAGGGATTACAAGGGGTTCATGTTGCGCTGCAGCAAAATTCCTAGGGTCCGCTCACTAGTCCTCCCATGTTGTAGGGGGGCATGCGGCGCCGGGCAGAATCGGCGGCGCCATGCGGGTGTTCAGCAACCACCGTTTCTCGATCGGCCTGCCGCCGGGGCACCGCTTCCCGATGCCCAAGTACGAGCTGCTGCGCAACGCCGTCGAGGCGCATTGCCCGGACCTGGCCATCACCGAGGCTGATCCGGCCAGCGATGGCGAGCTGGCACTGGTGCACACGCCGGCCTACATCGACGCCATCGTGCAGGGCACGCTGCCGGCGGCGGCACAGCGCGAGATCGGCTTCCCGTGGAGCGAGCGCATGGTCGAGCGCAGCCGCCGCTCGGTGGGCGCCACCGTGGCCGCGGCGCGTGCGGCGCTGGGCCGGCCCGGCGGTGGCGTGGCCTGTCACCTGGCCGGCGGCACCCACCATGCCTATGCCGACAAGGGCAGCGGCTACTGCGTGTTCAACGATGTGGCGGTGGCCGCGCGCCTGCTGCAGGCCGAGGCCTTCCGCGCGCAGCGCCGGCGGCTGCGGGTGTGGGTCATCGACCTGGACGTGCACCAGGGCAACGGCACGGCGGCGATCTTCCGCAGCGACCCCAGCGTGTTCACGCTGTCGCTGCATGGCGCCAAGAACTTCCCGTTCCGCAAGGAGGCCGGCGATCTGGACATCGACCTGCCCGACGGCTGCGCCGACGCCGAGTACCTGGCTGCGCTGGACGCGGCACTCGATGAGGCCTGGGCGCGCCAGCTCGATGTGGCCGAGCACGAGGCGCCGCCGGGCCTGGCCTTCTACCTGGCCGGCGCCGATCCGCACGAGGGCGACCGCCTGGGCCGGCTGAAGCTCACCGATGACGGCCTGGCCGCGCGCGACCGGCGGGTGTTCGACTTCCTGCGCGCACGCGGCGTGCCGGTGGCCGTGACCATGGCCGGCGGCTACGGCCGCGACATCGCCACCACGGTGGCGGTGCAGCTGCGCACGGTGCAGCTGGCGCAGGCCGCCTGGCAGGCTTGGCAGCGCGACTGGGCCTGACCCCCGGGCACCCGGCCATTGGCCGCCGGCCCCGCGCCCTGGTGAAAGCCCCAGGTCCGTGGCACGCGACAATGCGCGCCGATCCAATCGTCATACCAACGCCCCGTCATGAGCGCCAAACCCCAGCCCGGCCTGCGCGAGCACTACCGGCACCTCTCGTCCATCACCACCCGCTGGATGGACAACGACGTGTACGGCCATGTCAACAACGTGCAGTACTACAGCTTCTTCGACACGGTGGTGAACCGCTACCTGATCCAGGCCGGGGCGCTGGACATCCATGCCGGCCGCACCATCGGCCTGGTGGTCGAGACGCATTGCAACTACTTCGCGCCACTGGCCTTTCCGCAGGATGTGGAGGCCGGGCTGCGCGTGGCGCATGTGGGCTCATCCAGCGTGCGCTACGAGGTGGGCCTGTTCGCGCCGGGCGAGCCGCTGGCGGCCGCGCAGGGGCACTTCGTGCATGTGTACGTGGACCGCGAGACGCGCCGGCCGGTGAAGCTGCCGCCCGATCTGCTGGCCGCGCTGGCGCCGCTGCAGGGAGCCACGGCATGACGCGCGCTGCACGCCTGGCCGCGCTGGCGCTGGCCGCGCTGGCGCCGCTGGCCCAGGCCGCCGAAGTGGACGGCCGCGCGCTCAGCGCCGCGGGCGGCGCCTGGTGGGGCCTGCCGTTCGCCGGCATGCTGCTGTCGATCGCGCTGATGCCGCTGCTGCTGCCCTTCGTGTGGCACAAGCACTTCGGCAAGATCGCCATCGGCTGGGCGCTGGCCTTCGTGCTGCCGCATGCCGTGATGCAGGGCGCCGGCGCCACCGGCGGCGCGCTGCTGCACATGCTGTGGGGCGAGTACCTGCCCTTCATCGTGCTGCTGGCGGCGCTGTTCACGGTGTCGGGCGGCATCTACGTGCGCGGCAACCTGCATGGCAGCCCCGGGCTCAACACCGGCCTGCTGGCGCTGGGCGCGGTGCTGGCCAGCTTCATGGGCACCACGGGGGCGTCGATGCTGCTGATCCGCCCGCTGATCCGCGCCAACGACAACCGCAAGCACACCGTGCACGTGTGGGTGTTCTTCATCTTCATCGTCAGCAACATCGGCGGCTCGCTCACGCCGCTGGGCGATCCACCGCTGTTCCTGGGCTTTCTGCAGGGGGTGAGCTTCTTCTGGACGCTCAAGACCCTGCTGCCCGAGACCCTGTTTTGCGTGGCCGTGCTGCTGGCGCTGTTCTGGCTGATCGATCGCCACTGGTACGCCAAGGAAGGCGTGATGCCGCGCGACCCGACGCCCGATGACCACAGGTTCGGCATCGACGGTGGCATCAACCTGCTGCTGCTGGGTTTGGTGGTGGCGCTGGTGCTGATGAGCGGCGCGTGGAAGCCGGGCATCGTGGTGCACCTGCCGGGCGCCGACGTGGAACTGCAGAACCTGCTGCGCGACGCCGGCCTGCTGGGCGTGACCGCGGCCTCGATGGCGCTGACGGCGGCCAAGGTGCGTGCCGACAACCAGTTCGGCTGGGGCCCGATGCAGGAGGTGGCCAAGCTCTTCATCGGCATCTTCGTCACCATGCTGCCGGTGCTGGCCATGCTGCGCGCAGGGCACGACGGCGCCTTTGCCGGCGTGCTGCGCGCCGTCACCGGGCCCGATGGCCAGCCGCTGCCCTGGGCCTATTTCTGGGCCTCGGGCCTGCTGTCGTCTTTCCTGGACAACGCGCCCACCTACCTGGTGTTCTTCAACCTGGCCGGTGGCGACGTGCAGCAGCTGATGGGCCCGCTGGCCACCACGCTGGCCGCGGTGTCGGCCGGCTCGGTGTTCATGGGCGCCAACAGCTACATCGGCAATGCACCGAACTTCATGGTCAAGTCCATCGTCGAGGACCGCGGGCTGAAGATGCCCAGCTTCTTCGGCTACATGGCCTGGAGCTGCGGCATCCTGGTGCCGCTGTTCGTCGTGGTCACTTTCATCTGGATGTGCTGAGATCCCATGAGCCTTTCTGACAAGCCTCGACTGCTGGTCGCCATCCCCATGTTCGCCGAGGTGCTGGCCGCGCTGGCCGAGCACTTCGAGGTCGACGCCGCCGGCGAGCATCCGATCGAAGACCCGGCCGAACTGGCGCGTCGCGCCCAGGGCTGCAGCGCGCTGCTGGTGGCCGGCATGCCGCGCATCGACGCCGCCCTGCTCGACGCCTGCCCGACGGTCCGCGCCGTGTGCAGCATGGCCGTGGGCTACAACAACATCGACGTGCCGGCCTGCACCGCGCGCGGCGTGCTGGTGAGCAACGCGCCCGACGTGCTGACCGAGACCACCGCCGACTTCGGCTTCGCGCTGATGATGGCCACCGCGCGCCGCATCGCCGAGAGCGAGCATTTCCTGCGCGCCGGCCAGTGGACGCAGTGGCGCTACGACCTGTTCGCCGGCAGCGATGTGCACGGCGCCACGCTGGGCATCTTGGGCATGGGCCGCATCGGCCAGGCCATCGCACGGCGCGGCCACCTGGGCTTCGGCATGCCGGTGATCTATCACAACCGCAGCCGCCTGCCTGCTGAGGCCGAGGCCCCGATCGGCGCGCGATGGGTCAGCAAAGAAGACCTGCTGCGCGAGGCCGATCACCTGGTGCTGGTGGTGCCCTACAGCGCCAGCAGCCACCATGCCATCGGCGCGTCCGAGCTGGCGCAGATGAAGCCCACCGCCACGCTGACCAACATCGCCCGCGGCGGCGTGGTGGACGACGCCGCGCTGGCGCAAGCCCTGCGCGACAAGCGCATCGCTGCCGCCGGGCTGGACGTGTTCGAGGGCGAGCCCGCCGTGCACCCCGACCTGCTGACCGTGCCCAACGTGGTGCTCACGCCGCACATCGCCAGCGCCAGCCTCCCGACGCGCCGCGCGATGGCCGATCTGGCGCAGCGCAACCTGCTGGCGGTGTTCGGCATCGGCGCCGATGCCGGCCGGCCGCCGACGGCGCTGAATCCCGAGGTGCTGAAGCCGGCGGCCTGATCAGCCCGGCAGGCCGGGCAGCGGCGCCTCGTTCGACGGCCGCGCCGGCGTGCGTGCCAAGTTCATCACCCAGCACACCATCGTGAAGTAGCCCACCAGCGTGGCGATCTCCACGGCGCCCGGGTCGCCGAACACGGCCTGGGCCCGCGCGTGGGTGGCGTCGCTGGCGCCATGCTGGCGCAGCAGTTCGTGGGCCAGGTCCAGCGCCGCCGATTCATCGTCGGCCAGGCCGTCGCGTGCGGCGTCGGGCAGGGCGCCGGTGCGCAGTGTGTCGATCACCGCCGGGGCCACACCGGCCTGGCGGGCCAGCGGTGCGTGCAGTTGCCACTCGAACTGGTTGTGTGTGTGGCGCGCCACGGCGCAGATCAGCAGCTCGCGCACGCGGGCGGGCAGGGCGCCGCGAAAGCGCAGCACCTCGCCCAGCGCGCCCACCGGCTCGGCCAGGGCTGGCGCATGCAGCAGCGGCACGAAGGGGCCGAACACGCCGCCGCGCGGGCCGTCGATCAGCGCCTGGGCGATGCGGCGCTGGTCGTCGCTCCAGGTGGCGGGCTCGGGCAGCGGCAGGCGCTCGCCGCGATCAGGACCGAAGCCTTGGGCCAGGTCAGCGGGCAGGGTGGGCATGGGCGGTCTCCAGCGATGAGGGTTCGGGCAGGCCACGCCACAGCCAGGCGGCGGTGGTGGCCAGCAGCAGGGCGGCGGTGGCGCTGGTGAACTCGATCGGGCCCCAGCCATGCCAGTGCCAGCCGTCCAGCAGGCGCACCTGCAGCGGGCCCAGGATCTGGCCGGCGGCAAAGGCGGTGGTCATGCGGCCCAGCAGCGGCGTGGGATCGGCCGGCAGCCACTGGCGCGCCAGCTGCATGCCGGCCATCGTGGCCACCATGAAGCTGCCGCCCACCAGCAGCGCGGCCGCGCCGATGGCCAGGCCTGAGCGGCTGAGCAGCGGCAGCGCCACGCCCAGCGCCATGGCCAGCTGGCAGCCGGCCCACAGCGGCTGGCGCGGCCAGTGGCTGGCCAGCCGCGCCGACAGCACGATGGACAGCAGCGCCGCCGTGCCGAACACCGGCCAGGCCAGGCCGAACCAGAACGGGTCGTCCACCAGCACCCGGGCCATCGCCGGCAGGAACGTGGCCGGCACGATATAGCCGAAGCCGAAACTGCCGTAGCAGAACACCAGCGGGCCGAAGCCGGGCGGCACGCCGCAGCGGGTGGTGGGTGGGGAGGCGGGTGCAGAGGTGGGCGCCGAGACGGGCGCCTTGGCGGAAGATCCGGGTGCCTGCTGGGGGGATGCCAGGTGATGTGCCGCGCAGCCCGAGCGCAGCAGCCAGGCCATCGCACCGGCCATCAGCAGCGCCAGCGCGGTGAGCGCCAGCCACAGCGCGCCGGAGCGCCAGCCGCCCAGCGCCCACACCAGCAGCCCGCTCAGCGCGATGCCGCTGCCCACGCCGGCGAACACCCAGCCGCCCAGCGGCGCCGCACCGCGCCGCGCCAGCGCGGTGAGCGCCCAGCCGGTGGCGGCCACCAGGGTCCAGGCACTGGCGGCGCCGGCCAGCGTGCGCTGCACATGCCAGCCGATGCCCAGCCAGTGCGGCCCGGCCATCGCGGCGTTCAGCGCGATCACCAGCGTCAGCGCCAGCGCCAGCAGCGCGGGTGGCTGTGCCTCGGCACGCGCCGGCCAGCGCCTGGCCAGCAGCGCCTGCAGCGGTGCGGCGCTCAAGGCACCGGCCAGGTAGCCCAGGTAGTTGGCGGCGGCCAGTTCGGCGGCCAGCGCGGCGTCCAGCAACCCATCGCGCATCATCAGCGGCAGCATCGGCGTGAAGGCGAAGCGGCCGATGCCCATGGCCACCGCCAGCGCCAGCAGCGCAGCCATCGCGATGGCGGCCGAGGCGGGGCGCTGGTGCGGCGCTGGCAGGCCGGGCGGCGGGGTCATGCGTGAACGTCCATGACCGCCATTCAACCCGAGACCGGATACTTGCACAAATGAATTATCCAGAAATACCATTCTTGAAATGAGAATCCTGGATCTGGACACGCTGGAGATCTTCCGCAGCGTGGTGCAGCAGGGCGGCGTGGTGCGCGCCGCCCAGGTGCTGAACCGCGTGCCGTCCAATGTCACCACCCGGCTCAAGCAGCTGGAAGAGCGGCTGGGCGTGGCGCTGTTCCGCCGCCAGGGCCGCGGCCTGGCGCTCACCGCCGCCGGCGAGCGCCTGCGCGGCCATGCCGAACGCCTGCTGCAGCTGGCCGACGAGGCCGAGCAGGCCCTGCGCGACGGCGCGGCGCTGGGCCCGCTGCGTCTGGGCTCGCTGGAGAGCGCCGCCAGTGCCCGCCTGCCGGCGCTGCTGAGCGCCTACCACCGCGCCCAGCCGCAGGTGCGCGTCGATCTGCAGACCGGCACCACCGGCGCGCTGCTGCAGCGCCTGGCGGCCTGGGAGCTCGAGGCCGCCTTTGTCTCCGAGCCTTTCACCGCGCCGGGGCTGAACAGCCGCGTGGCGTTCAGCGAGTCGCTGGTGCTGATCACCGCGCTGGACCATGCGCCGGTGCAGCGCCCGGCCGACCTGGGCGAGTTCACGCTGATCGCCTTCGCCCATGGCTGCTCGTACCGCCAGCGGCTGCAGGAATGGCTGGGCGCCGGCCAGGTGCTGCCGGCACGCACGCTGGACATGGGCAGCTACCCGGCCATCATCGCCTGCGTGGCGGCGGGCACCGGCTGCGCCATCGTGCCCGAGTCGGTGCTGCAGTCGCTGCGCGCGGCCGATCTGGTGCAGCGCCATGCGCTGCCGCTGCGCATCCGGCGCAACCGCACGCACCTGGTGTGGCAGGGCGATCCGTCGCCGGCACTGGCGGCCTTGCTCGGCCTGCTGGATGCGGAAGCGGTGACACCTGCGTGACGCCCTGACTCCGGCCCAACCCTAGGGGCGGTGCCGCTGCAGCCGCCGGCCTGTGCCGTGCTGCAACGTTGTTGGCTGCGCGGCCCGGGTTTGTCCCGAACGGGGACGCCGCCACGCCGGGCGACGATGCGCCTTGGGCTCGGCTGCGAGGGGCAGGCGGGCCACGAACGCACCGAGGAGACCCGACATGACAACCCGCCTGAAGGTCAATGGCAAGGCCGTCACGGTCCAGGCCGAACCCGACACCCCGCTGCTGTGGGTCATCCGTGACGAGATCGGCCTGACCGGCACCAAGTTCGGCTGCGGCGCCAAGCTGTGCGGCGCCTGCACCGTGCACCTGGACGGCGAGCCGATCCGCTCGTGCTCCACGCCGCTGAGCAAGTGCGCCGACCGCTCGGTGAGCACCGTGGAAAGCCTGTCGAAGAACAACACCCACCCGCTGCAGAAGGCCTGGATCAAGCACGACGTGCCGCAGTGCGGCTACTGCCAGAGCGGCCAGCTGATGAGCGCCGCCGCCCTGCTGGCGCGCAACAAGAACCCCAACGACGCTGAGATCGACGAGGCGATGAAGGGCAACATCTGCCGCTGCGGCACCTATGTCCGCGTGCGAGCGGCCATCAAGACAGCGGCCGCCGACATGCGCGGCGGCAAGGCCTGACCCCCGGCACCCGACAGGAGCACAGCATGAGTGAACAACTGAAGGATTCGGTCAAGTCGGCGGTCAAGGTGTCGCGCCGCGGCTTCGTCAAGGGCTCGGCCGCGATGAGCGGCGGCATGCTCGTGGGCTTCACGCTGCCGTTCGGTGGCCCGGCCAACGCGGCTGGCTTGGTGCACACGCCCAACGCCTGGGTGCACATCGCCGACGACAACACCATCACGCTGATGTCGGCCCGCGCCGAGATGGGCCAGGGCGTCTACACCTCGATGCCGATGCTGATCGCCGAGGAACTGAACGTCGACGTGCAGAAGGTCAAGGTGGCCTTCGCGCCTCCGGGCAAGGTGTACGGCAACGCGCTGATCTTCGGCCTGCAGCTCACCGGTGGCAGCACCTCGGTGCGCGAGGGCTGGGAGAAGCTGCGCATCGCCGGCGCCCAGGTGCGCGAGATGCTGGTGGCCGCGGCGGCGCAGAAGTGGGGCGTCGACGCGTCCACGCTGAAGGCCGAGAACGGCATGGTCACCGGCCCCAAGGGCAAGAAGGCCACCTATGGCCAGCTGGCCGAGGCCGCTTCCAAGCTGCCGGTGCCCGAGAAGGTGGCGATCAAGGACGCCAGCCAGTTCCGCATCGTCGGCAAGCCGACCACCCGCCTGGACACCCCGGCCAAGGTGAATGGCACCGCGCGCTTCGGCATCGACGTCAAGCTGCCCGGCATGGTGTACGCGTCGCTGGAGCAGACGCCGGTGCTGGGCGGCACGGTGAAGAGCTTCGACGCCAGCAAGGCCAAGGCCATGCCCGGCGTGATCGACGTGGTGCAGATCCCCGACGGCGTGGCCGTGGTGGCCGACAGCTACTGGCGCGCCGTGAAGGCCCGCGAGGTGCTGAAGGTGGAGTGGGACGAAGGCCCCAATGCCAGCCTGAACACCGCGGCCATGTTCGCCGGCACCAAAGCCGCACTCGATTCGGGCAAGCCCATCCCGCTGAAGAAGGTGGGCGACGCGGCCGGCGTCATCGCCGGGGCCGCCAAGGTGGTGCGCGCCGAGTACATGACGCAGAACCTGTCGCACTCGCCGATGGAGCCGATGAACTTCACGGCCCATTTCGAAGGCGACCGCATCCGCCTGATCGGCCCGACGCAGTGGCCCGACAACGCCCAGGGCACGGTGGCCAAGCTGCTGGGCATCAAGCCCGAGAACGTGGCGGTGGAGAGCACCTTCCTGGGCGGCGGCTTCGGGCGTCGCATCGACATCGACTTCATCATCCAGGCCGCGCAGATCAGCAAGGCGGTGAACAAGCCGGTCAAGCTGATCTGGACCCGTGAAGACGACATGCAGCACGACTTCTACCGCCCGCTGGCCGTGCACCGGCTGGCCGCCGCGGTGGGGGCCGACGGCAAGCCCACGGCCCACACCTGGCGCGTGGCCTCGCAGTCGATCACCGGCCGCGTGTTCGGGCTGCCGCCCGAGGCGCCGGACGGCCTGATGACCGAAGCCGCCGTGGCGCTGTACGACATCCCGGCGGTGCAGCACGACACCGTGAAGCACGACGCCGGCCTGCGCGTGGGCTACTGGCGCGCGGTCAGCCACAACATGAACGCCTTCGCCAACGAGTCGTTCATCGACGAACTGGCGGCTGCGGCGGGCAAGGACCCCGTGGCCTACCGGCTGTCGCTGCTGGACAGCCAGCCGCGCGCCGCCGCGGTGCTGAAGCAGGCCGCCGACAAGGCCGGCTGGAGCACGCCGGCACCGGCCGGCCGTGCCCGTGGCGTGGCGCTGATGGAGGGCTACGACAGCTATGTGGCCCAGGTGGTCGAGGTCTCGATGAAGGACGGCGCGCCAGTGGTGCACAAGGCCACCGTGGTGGCCGACGTGGGCCAGATGGTCAACCCCGACACCGTGCTGGCGCAGATCCAGTCCAGCGTGATCTTCGGCCTGTCGGCCGCGCTGTGGGGCGAGATCACGGTCGACAAGGGTCGCATCCAGCAGTTCAACTTCGACACCTTCCGCGTGATGCGCAACCACGAGGCGCCGCAGATCGACGTGACCCTGGTGCAGAGCAAGGAGAAGCCCGGCGGCATCGGCGAGCCGGTGACGGCCTTGCAGGCACCGTCGGTGGCCAACGCCATGGCCGCACTGACTGGCAAGCGCGTGCGCCGCACGCCGTTCCTGCCGGCCTACGTCGCCCAGGCTTGACATGGGGCACCCGGCGGCGGGATACCGCCGCCACCCGCCGGGCGGGTCGCGTCCCGGCTTGGGGCGGCCCGGCGCTCGGTCCGCCTGCGCCACGTCACTCTGCAAAGGCGCCCTGCGGGGCGCCTTTTTCATGGGCGCGGCGCTGCCACAATCCGGTGATGCCCGATTGGATCGTGCCCGCGCTGCTGGCGCTGAATGTGTTGCTGCTGGTGCTGGTGTTGTTGCGCCGGCAGCCCCCCGATGCCGGTCTGCAGACACAGTTGCAGCGGCTGGATGCCTGGCAGACGCAGCAACCGGCGCAGCATCAGGCGCTGCGTACGGAGCTGGCCGATGGCACGCGTCAGCTGCGCCAGGAACTGAGCGCCACGCTGGCGCTGCAGCAGCAGACCCTGCTGGCGCAAAGCGGCGACGTGGCGCGCACGCAGAACGAGCAGATCGATTCCTTCCGCAGCCAGCTGGCGGCCTTTGGCGCCACGCTGGCCGAGCAATTGCGTGTGCTGGGCGAGGCCAACGAGCGGCGTCTGGCCGACGTGCGCCACACCGTCGACCAGCGTCTGGCCGCGCTGCACGAGGGCAACGAGCGCAAACTCGAGCAGATGCGTGCCACGGTGGACGAGAAGCTGCACGCCACGCTGGAGCAGCGCCTGGGCCAGAGCTTCGCGCAGGTGAGCCAGCGGCTGGAGCAGGTGCACCAGGGCCTGGGCGAGATGCGCACGCTGGCGCGCGATGTGGGCTCGCTGAACCGCGTGCTGGGCAATGTGAAGACCCGCGGCATCGTCGGCGAGGTGCAACTGGCCGGCCTGCTGGAGCAGGTGTTCACGCCCGAGCAGTACGCGGCCAACGTCGAGACCGTGCCGGGCAGCGGTGCGCGCGTGGAGTTCGCGCTGCGCCTGCCGGGGCGGGGCGGCCCGGGTGCCGCCGAAGCGGCGCCGCTGTGGCTGCCGATCGATGCCAAGTTTCCGCGTGAGGACCATGAGCGCCTGCTCGACGCGCAGGACCGCGCCGACGCTCCGGCCGCCGAGGCGGCCGCACGCGCCATCGAGGCGCGGCTGAAGCTGGAGGCGCGCAGCATCCGCGAGAAGTACATCGCCGCGCCGCACACCACCGATTTCGCGATCCTGTTCGTGCCCACCGAGAGCCTGTACGCCGAGGCGCTGCGCCGCCCCGGCCTGGTGGAGGCGCTGCAGCGCGAGCACCGCGTCACGCTGGCCGGACCGACCACGCTGCTGGCCATGCTCAACAGCCTGCAGATGGGCTTTCGCACCCTGGCGCTGGAGCGCCGCAGCGCCGAGGTGTGGGAGGTGCTGGGCGCGGTGAAGACCGAGTTCGGCAAGTTCGGCGAGGTGCTGGCCAAGACCAAGAAGAAGCTCGACGAGGCCAGCCACAGCATCGACGCTGCCGCGGTGCGCACGCGGCAGATGACGCGCAAGCTCGACCGCGTGGAGGCGCTGCCCGAGCACGAGGCGCAGCGCCTGCTGGGCGCGGCCGATGGGCCGCCCGCCGGCCCCGGCGCACCGCCGACCGACGCGGAGCCCGCCGCTTGAGCGATCCGGCCACACCCGCACGCGCCACGGCGCCGGACGGCCCGGCCTTCTCGTCCTTCTTCGTGCTGATCGGCGCGCTGATCGGCCTGCATGCCAGCATGGCCGCCACGCGCGTGGCGGCCAGCCTGTACCTGCTCAAGCACGGTCATCCCGAATGGATGGTGGGCGTGCTGCTGAGCCTGTTTGCCGTGGCGCCGATCGGCCTGAGCCTGTGGGCCGGCCGCCTGGCCGACCGCCACGGCCTGCACCGGCCGATGGGCGTGGGCGTGGCCATGGCGCTGGCCGGCACCGGCATCCTGGTGGCCAGCCAGCACCTGGGTGCGCTGGCGCTGGGTGCGCTGCTGACCGGCGGCGCGCTCAGCGTGGGCGCGGTGGGCATCCAGCGCGAGGTGGGGCAACTGGCCCACGACCCCTCGCAGCTCAAGCGCGTGTTCGCCTGGGTGGCGCTGGGGCCGGCGCTCAGCAATGCGCTGTCGCCGGTGCTGGCCGGGCTGCTGATCGACCATGTGGGCTACCGCGCGGCCTTCGGCTTCGCGTTCGCGATGCCGCTGCTGGCCTGGGGGCTGACGTTGCGTTTGCCGCGGCGCTCACCAGCGCATGCCGAGGCGGCGCGGCTGGCCGCCCGCCGCCAGCGCCCCGACGCCTGGGGCCTGCTGCGCCTGCCGGCGCTGCGCCGGCTGCTGGTGCTGAACGTGGTGCTGGCCGCCTGCTGGGACGCACACAGCTTCGCGGTGCCGGTGATCGGCCATGCGCGCGGCCTGTCGGCCAGCGAGATCGGCGTGGTGCTGGGCGCCTTCGCGGCCGCGGCCACCGTGGTGCGGCTGGTCATCTCGGCCTTCAGCGCCCGCATCGAGGAGCGCCAGGCGCTGCGCGGCGCCATGGTGCTGGCCACCGCGGTGATGCTGGGCTATGCCTGGCTGCCGGGCAGCCTGGGCATGATGGCCGGCTCGGCCCTGCTGGGCCTGGCGCTGGGCTCGGTGCAGCCCATGGTGCTGGCGCTGCTGCACCAGGTGACGCCGGCCGATCGCCAGGGCGAGGCGCTGGGCGTGCGCATGCTGTTCACCAATGCGGCCACGGTCAGCATGCCGGGCGGCTTCGGCCTGCTGGCCGGCGCCACGGCGGCGGCGGCGCCGATGTGGCTGATGGCGGCGTTGCTGCTGGCGAGCTTCGGCACGCTGCGGCGGCTGAGCGAAGGCCACGCGAATGCACAGGCCGTGGCCGGCCCCGACGCGGGCGGCCCGCCGGGCAGCTAGAAGCGGATCTGCGGCACCGGGCCGATGCTCTCGGTGGGCACCGGCGGCGGGGCGGCGGGGGCCGTGGCAGCCGAGGGGGCCGGGCGCTCGTCGGCAGGCTCGGCGGCAGGCCGCGGCGCCGCCAGCGGTCGCACGGCCGCCCAGCGCCAGCCCTTGGGCAGGGCCGATTCCTTCGGATAGCCGGCCAGGTCCAGCGTGGCCATCCAGTCGCTCTCCTGCCAGCCGCGCATCACCTGGCTGCCGATGCTGACCGAGGGCACGGTGAGCCCGCCGGTCAGGCGCTGCAGCGCCTGCTGGTCCTCGGGCGTGGCCACACCCAGCTCGGTGTACGGCACGCCGCGGCGCTGCAGTTGCTGGCGCGCGGTGTCGCAGGGGCCGCAATCGGGGGTGGTGATCAGCGTGACCGGAAAGCGTGCCACCGGCTGGCGCAGCGCCTGCGGCAGGCCGGTGGCCAGCGGGGCGGCCGCGTCGTCACCCGCGCCGGCGCCGCTCTTGCGCAGCGCCTGCACGCGGTGGGCCGGATCGGTGGTTGGCCGGTCGGTGTAGGTCACGCGGCCGTCGGGGCCGATGACCTTGTACTGCGCCGAGGCCGGCATCGCCGCCAGGGCGGCCAGCATCAGCAGCAGGGCGGCGGTGGGCGGTGTCGGGCGCATGGGGTGGGCGTCAGGCCATGCCCTGGTGGCGCAGCAGGGCGTCGATGTTCGGCTCGCGGCCGCGGAAGGCCTTGAAGCTGGCCATCGCCGGGCGCGCACCGCCGGCTTCCAGGATCTCGCGGCGGAAGCGCCGGCCGACCTCGGGGTTGAACACGCCTTGCTCCTCGAAGGCCGCATAGGCGTCGGCCGACAGCACCTCGGCCCACTTGTAGCTGTAGTAGCCGGCCGAGTAGCCGCCCGCGAAGATGTGCGAGAAGCTGTGCTGGAAGCGGTTGAAGGCCGGCGGCGGCATCACCGCCACCTCGCGCCGCACCTCGTCCATCACGGCCTGGATGCGGCCGGGCGCATCGGCCTCGGTGTGGATGCGCATGTCGAACAGCGCGAACTCGATCTGGCGCAGCGTCTGCAGCCCGCTCTGGAAGTTCTTGGCCGCCAGCATCTTGTCGAACAGCTCGCGCGGCAGCGGCTCGCCGGTGTCCACATGGGCGGTCAGGCGCGACACCACCTCCCACTCCCAGCAGAAGTTCTCCATGAACTGGCTGGGCAGTTCCACCGCGTCCCATTCGACGCCGGAGATGCCGGCCACCGCCAGTTCATCCACCTGGGTCAGCAGGTGGTGCAGGCCATGGCCGAACTCGTGGAACAGCGTGATGACGTCGTCGTGGCTCAGCGTGGCCGGCTTGTCGCCCACCGGGGCGCCGAAGTTGCACACCAGGTGCGCCACCGGCGTCTGCACCGTGCCGGCATCGCCGCGGCCGTCGGGGCGTGCCCAGCGGCCGCGCTCGCCGTCCATCCAGGCGCCGGGGCGCTTGCCGTTGCGCGCGTAGGGGTCGAGGTAGAAGCGGCCCACCAGCTGCGGTGCGGCGTCGCCACCGGCGGCGTTGCGGCGTTCGATGCGGTAGAAGCGCACGCCCTCGTGCCACACCGGCGCCGGCTCTTGCCGGATGCTCACCTCGAACAGCGTCTCGACGATGTGGAACAGGCCTTCCATCACCTTGGGCTCGGTGAAGTACTGCTTCACCGCCTGCTCGCTGAAGGCGTAGCGCGCTTCCTTGAGCTTCTCGCTCACATAGCTCAGGTCCCAGGGCTGCAGGTCGGCCAGCGCCAGGTGCTCGGCGGCGAAGGCGCGCAGCTCGGCCAGATCGCGCTCGGCATGCGGGCGGGCGCGCCGGGCCAGGTCGCTGAGGAACTGGCGCACCTGGGCCGGCGTCTCGGCCATCTTGGGCACCAGCGACAGCGTGGCGTAGTCGGGGTGGCCCAGCAGCGCGGCCTCTTCGGCGCGCAGGCGCAGCAGCTCGTCCATCACCGGGCCGTTGTCGCGCTCGGCCGGGCCGAACTCGCTGGCGCGGGTGACATAGGCGCGGTAGAGCTCTTCGCGCAGCGCGCGGTCGTCGGCGTACTGCATCACCGGCAGGTACACCGGCATGTGCAGCGTCAGCTTGTGCTGGCCGGGGTGGTCGGCCCCGGCAGCTTCAGCCGTCTGTTGCTGCACATCGGCCGGCACGCCGGCCAGGCGCGCGGTGGGCACCAGCAGGCTGAAGCCGTCGGTGGCATCCAGCACATGCTCGGAGAAGGCCTGGCCCAGCTCGGCCATGCGTTCCTGGATGGCGGCGAAGCGCGTCTTGGCCTCGCCCTGCAGTTCGGCGCCCGACAGCACGAAGTCGCGCAGCGCATGCGCCAGGGCCTGGCGGCGTGCCGGGCTCAGTTGCGCGGCGCCGGGGCCGTTGGCGATGGCCTTGTAGCGGGCGTACAGGCGCTCGTCGGCACCCAGCCGGGTGTGGAACTCGGTGACGCGGCCGAGGTTGGCGTTGTAGGCCTCGCGCAGCTCGGGCGTGTTGGCCACGGCATTCAGGTGGCCCACCAGGCCCCAGGCGCGGCTGAAGCGCTCCAGCGGCACATCCAGCAGGGCCGACAGCGCGTCGAAGTCGGTCGGGCCATCGGCGGCCACCGCGCGCTCCAGCGCGGCCTCGGCATCGCGCAGCAGCTCGTCGAGGGCCGGGCTCACATGCTCGGGGCGGAAGTCGGCGTAGGCGGGCAGGTCGGCGGGGCTGAGCAGCGGATTGGTCATGGCAGCGGGTTCAGTGCGACAGCGGTGATGATGGGGCCGCTGCCGCCGGGGTCAAGGGCCTAACAGCGGTCGGAACGACGACACATCCAGCAAGTTCCGGGCGCAGGCTCGGTCGGCCGGGGCGCGGGTCGTTCAGGCCGCCGCGCCGGCCACGCGCTCGGCCGATTCCAGCGTGTTGACCAGCAGCATGGTGATGGTCATCGGGCCCACGCCGCCGGGCACCGGGGTGA
Organism: Pseudaquabacterium inlustre; assembly: GCF_038066595.1. NCBI lineage: Bacteria > Pseudomonadati > Pseudomonadota > Betaproteobacteria > Burkholderiales > Sphaerotilaceae > Pseudaquabacterium > Pseudaquabacterium inlustre. The sequence goes on along the minus strand of NZ_JBBUTH010000009.1, from coordinate 497,332 downwards.
TGAAGCCGGCCACGTCCTTGACGCCGCCGAAGTCGACGTCGCCGCAGAGCTTGCCCTCGTCGTTGCGGTTCATGCCCACGTCGATGACGACGGCGCCGGGCTTGACCATGTCGGCGGTCAGCGTGTTGCGGCGGCCCACGGCGGCCACCACGATGTCGGCCTGGCGCGTGTGCAGCGCCAGATCCGGCGTGGCGCTGTGGCACACCGTGACCGTGGCGTTGGCCTGCAGCAGCAGCAGGGCCATCGGCTTGCCCACGGTGTTGCTGCGGCCGATGACCACCGCGTGCTTGCCGCGGATGTCGACGCCGGTGCTCTCGATCAGCTTCATGCAGCCGTACGGCGTGCAGGCGCGAAAGCCCGGCAGGCCGCTGGCCAGGCTGCCGGCGGAATGGATGGAGAAGCCATCCACGTCCTTCTCGTCGGCGATGGTCTCGATGACGCGCTGCGGGTTGATGTGCCTGGGCAGCGGCATCTGCACCAGGATGCCGTGGATGGCCGGGTCGGCGTTCAGCGCCTCGATGCGGGCCAGCAGATCGGCCTCGCTCAAGCTGGCGTCGTACTTCTCCATCACCGAGTGCAGGCCGCTCTCGGCGCAGGCCTTGACCTTGTTGCGCACGTACACGGCCGAGGCCGGGTCTTCGCCGACCAGGATCACGGCCAGGCCGGGCTTCACGCCGCGGGCGGTGAGGGCGGCAGCACGGGTGGCCACTTCGGCGCGGATTTGTTGCGACAGGGCGGTGCCGCTGATCAACTGGGCGGTCATGTGGGGGTCTCCAAAAAGCACCAAGGCCGCTGGAGCAGCGGCCTTGTGGGGGGATGGCTGACGGGAACGCAGCCCGGCGTCAGGCCTTCGCGCCGGCGGCGGCCGAGTTGGCGCCAAGGGCGATCTTCAGCAGGTCGGCCACGGTGTTGGCGTTGAGCTTTTCCATGATGTTGGCGCGGTGCGCCTCCACCGTCTTGATGCTGATGCCCAGGTCGTCGGCGATCTGCTTGTTCAGGCGGCCGGCGACGATGCGCTCGAGCACCTGCGCCTCGCGCGTGGTCAGGCGGCTGAGCAGCGCGTCGCGGCTGGCCTGCTCCTGGTGCTGGGTGAAGGCGCTGCGCGCCTGGTCGAGCATGCGCTCCACCAGACCCAGCAGGTCGTCTTCCTTGAAGGGCTTCTCGATGAAGTCCATCGCGCCCTTCTTCATCGTGGTGACAGCCATCGGCACATCGCCATGGCCGGTGATGAACACCACCGGCAGCGGGCTCTTGCGTTCGAGCAGGCGGTCCTGCAGTTCGAGGCCGCTCATGCCGTCCATGCGGATGTCGGCGATCAGGCAGGCCACCTCGCGCGGGTCGAAGCGCGAGAGGAAGCTCTCGGCCGAATCGAAGCACTTGACGCGGTAGTCCTTGCCCTCGAGCAACCATTGCAGCGAGTCGCGCACGGCCTCGTCATCATCGACGACATAGACGGTGCCCTTCTTGGGAATCAGGCTCATGGGGATGTCTTTTCAGCAGAGCTTGAGCCGGCGTCGGGCGCCGTGCCATCGGGGGATGGCGCCAGCGGTGTCTCCTCGAGCCGCGCGGTGGTTTCGACGGGCAGGGTGAAGGCGAACCGGCACCCCGAGACGTTCGGGCCATTGTAGAGGTTCTGCGCCTTGATCCGGCCGCGGTGCGACTCGATGATCGAGCGGCACAGGCTCAGGCCGATGCCCAGGCCTTCGGCCTTGGTGGAGAAGAAGGCTTCGTACAGCCGGCCGATCACTTCCTCGGGCAGGCCGGGGCCCATGTCGGTGACGCTGAACTCGATCACGCCGCCTTCCTCGGGCGTGTGGCGCGGCACCACGCGCAGCTCGATGTGGCGGCGCGCGGCCGGCATCTTGGCGTTGTCGATGGCCTCGGCGGCGTTCTTCAGCAGGTTCAGCAGCACCTGCTCCACCAGGATCGGGTCGCACTTGAGCACCGGCAGGCGCTGCGCCACGTAGTGATGGATCTGCACGTTGCGCCGGCGCATCTCGATCGAGGCCAGCTCCACCGCGTCCTCGACGATGTCCTTGGCATGCGCGGGCACGCGCTGCGGCTCGCTCTTCTTCACGAAGGCGCGGATGCGGTGGATGATCTGGCCCGCGCGCTCGGCCTGTTTGGCGGTCTTCTGCAGCGCGGCGATCAGGCCGTCGTTGTCGATCGAGCCGGCCTTCACGCGCGAGACCATGCCGTTGCAGTAGTTGTTGATCGCGGTGAGCGGCTGATTCAGCTCATGCGCCACGCTGCTGGCCATCTCGCCCATCGTGATCAGGCGGCTGGAGACCTGGGCCTTCTCGGCCTGCAGCGCGGCCTGCTCCTCGGCCCGGCGGCGGGCCGTGACGTCGGTGGCGATCAGCATCTGCGCCAGGCGGCCGTCGGTCCACTGCAGGTAGCGGCTGCGCACGTCGAACCACTTGTCCAGTGCCGGCGCGTACACCTCGCGCGGGTCGGTGCCCAGGCCGGCCAGCTCCTGCGCCGGCAGGCCGCCGAAGCCGTCCACGTCCTCGGGCTCGGGGGCGGCCTGGCCCTGGGCCGAGCCGCTGGCCAGCAGGCCGTGGCCGCGCGCATCGGCGCCGAACCACAGCCGGTAGCTGCGGTTGGCGAACAGCAGCTCGCCCTGCTGCACGCTGAGCACCGACACCGCCGCCTCCAGCCCCTCCAGCACGGTGGTGAAGCGCTCGTGGCTGGCCGAGAGCTGGTCGCGGATGCGCTTGGCCTCGGTGATGTTGGTCATGCTGGTCATCCAGCCGGTCTGGTGGCCGCGCGCGTCCACCAACGGCGAGACGTACATGCGCGCATCGAACAGCGAGCCGTTGCGCCGCGCCACCTTGACCTCGATGCCACCGGCCGGGCTGCGGCCCTGCAGCTGCTGCTGCAGCAGGCGGTGGTTCTCGTCCACGCGGTCGTGCGGCCAGTAGGGGTAGGGCGGCAGGCGGCCGATCAGCTCGGCCTCGGTGAAGCCGGTCATCGCGCAGAAGGCCGGGTTGACGTAGGTGACGCGGCCCTCGCGGTCGATGGCGCGCATGCCGGTGAGCATGCTGTTCTCCATCGCGCGGCGGAAGTTGGTCTCCTGCACCAGCGCGTCCTGGATCTGGCCGCGGCGGCGCATGTGGCGCCAGGTGCCCAGCAGCATCCACACGGTCAGCACCGACAGCGCCACCACCAGCCAGAACAGCGCATTGCCGATCAGGCCCACCGAGGTGCGGTAGCCGGTGGCGCGCAGCAGCAGGCCGTTGGAGGCCGGCGCCAGCGGAACCTCGTGCACGATGGAGGCGCGCTGCTGGGCCTTGCCCGGCATCGGCGTCACGGTGCTGGCCAGCACGGCCTGGTGCTCGTCGAGCACGGCCACGGCATGCCGGCGCGTCACCTCGCTGGGCACGAAGTGGCGCATCAGCACGTCGATGCCGTAGTCGGCCACCAGCGCGCCGACGAAATGGCCGCGCGCCAGCATCGGCACATGCACCTGGAACACCAGCGTGCCGTGGCGGTCCTTGAAGGGGCGCGAGTACATCGGCTGGCGCAGGTCGCGCGCGGCGATGAAGGCCCATTCGGCCTCGGTGCGCAGGTCGGGGCTGCGCTCGGTGCCCGGCGGCGTGGCGCCGGCGCGCGGGGCACCGTCGTCGCGCTCGCCGGCGGGTTCGAAGCGGGCGCGCGGGCGCTGGTCGGTGCCCAGCCACACCAGGCGCGCGATCTCGGGCCGGTCGCTGGCCAGGCCGCCGGCCTGCTGGCTGAACTCGGCCGGATCGAGCTCGCGCGTGGCGAATTCGCGCGCCAGGCGCACCAGCTGCTCCTGGTCCTCGATCAGGCGCAGGCGGATCTGCTGCTGGGCGATTTCGGCATCGCGCTTGACGGCCTCGGCCTCGCGCTCGATCTCCTCGTTGCGCAGGTACCAGAAGGCCGAAATGATGGCCGCGAGGAACAGCAGCACCGAGGCCAGCGGCGCCAGTGTGGCCAGACGATCCTGCCGGGCGGGCGACTGGCGGCGCCACCAGCGGCCGAGCGGGCGACGCGCGCGCTGGCCCAGGCCGGTGGCGCCAGAGGCTTGGGGTGGGGCGGACATGGCCCGGATTATCCGGGCCGCCCCGCCCGCGCCGGGCGGTGCCCGCCGCGCGCGTGCATGCGGTCACGCGCCGCAACGCGATTTGCACTGTATTGCGCAATATGAAATGAATGTGCGCAATTTGGAAATTCGAAAAACTTGTGCCACACTGCGCGCCGTTCGCGCCGACACCCCCGCACACAGGAGACAAGCGATGTCCGCCCAGCCCGACAAGAACCTGGCCGCCGGCCCTGCCGCAGCCGCCCAAGACACCGATGCCCAGGAAACCCGCGAGTGGCTGGACGCGCTGACCGCCGTCATCAATGCCGAGGGTCCGGACCGCGCCCACTACCTGCTGGAGCAGTTGCTGGAAGAGGCCCGCCAGCACGGCGCCGACATGCCGTTCTCGGCCAACACCGGCTACGTCAACACCATCGAGCCCGACCAGGAAGAGCGCTGCCCCGGCAACATCGAGATCGAGGAGCGCCTGCGCGCCTACATGCGCTGGAACGCCATGGCCATGGTGGTCAAGGCCAACCGCCACAACCCGGCCGATGGCGGTGACCTGGGTGGCCACATCGGCTCGTTCGCGTCGCTGGCCCACATGTTCGGCGCCGGCTTCAACCACTTCTGGCATGCCGAGAGCAAGGACCACGGCGGCGACTGCATCTACATCCAGGGCCACGTGGCGCCCGGCGTCTACGCCCGCGCCTACCTGGAAGGCCGCCTGACCGAGGAGCAGCTGCTGCACTTCCGCCAGGAAGTCGACGGCAAGGGCCTGTCCAGCTACCCGCATCCGAAGCTGATGCCCGAGTTCTGGCAGTTCCCCACCGTCAGCATGGGCCTGGGCCCGCTGATGGCCATCTACCAGGCGCGCTTCCTGAAGTACCTGCATGCCCGCGGCATCGCCAACACCGAGAACCGCAAGGTCTGGGTGTTCTGCGGCGACGGCGAGATGGACGAGGTGGAGAGCCTGGGCGCCATCGGCCTGGCTGCGCGCGAGAACCTGGACAACCTGGTCTTCGTCATCAACTGCAACCTGCAGCGCCTGGACGGCCCGGTGCGCGGCAACGGCAAGATCATCCAGGAGCTGGAAGGCGAGTTCCGCGGCGCGGGCTGGAACGTCATCAAGCTGCTGTGGGGCAGCAACTGGGATCCGCTGCTGGCGCGCGACAAGGACGGCGCGCTGCGCAAGATCATGATGGAGACGCCCGACGGCGACTACCAGGCCTTCAAGGCCAATGACGGTGCCTATGTGCGCAAGCACTTCTTCGGCCGCGACCCGAAGACGCTGGAGATGGTGGCCAAGATGTCCGACGAGGACATCTGGAACTTGAAGCGCGGCGGCCACGACCCGCAGAAGGTGTACGCGGCCTATGCCGCGGCGGTCAAGCACAAGGGCCAGCCCACGGTGCTGCTGATCAAGACCGTCAAGGGCTTCGGCATGGGCAAGGTGGGCGAGGGCAAGAACACCGTCCACCAGACCAAGAAGCTGACCGACGAGGACATCAAGGCCTTCCGCGACCGCTTCAACATCCCGGTGCCCGACAGCGAGCTGCCGAAGATCCCATTCTACAAGCCGGCCGACGACACGCCGGAGATGCAGTACCTGCACGAGCGCCGCAAGGCCCTCGGCGGCTACCTGCCGCACCGCCGCACCAAGGCCGACGAGAGCTTCACCGTGCCCTCGCTGGAGACCTTCAAAGCCGTGCTCGAGCCCACGGCCGAAGGCCGCGAAATCAGCACCACGCAGGCCTATGTGCGCTTCCTCACGCAGCTGCTGCGTGACCAGGCGCTGGGCCCGCGCGTGGTGCCCATCCTGGTGGACGAGGCCCGCACCTTCGGCATGGAAGGCCTGTTCCGCCAGGTCGGCATCTACAACCCCGCGGGTCAGCAGTACACGCCGGTCGACAAGGACCAGGTGATGTACTACCGCGAGGACAAGGCCGGCCAGATCCTGCAGGAAGGCATCAACGAGGCCGGCGGCATGGCCAGCTGGATCGCCGCGGCCACCAGCTACAGCACGAGCAACCGGATCATGGTCCCGTTCTACGTGTACTACTCGATGTTCGGTTTCCAGCGCATCGGCGACCTGGCCTGGGCCGCCGGCGACATGCAGGCCCGCGGCTTCCTGCTGGGCGGCACCAGCGGCCGCACCACGCTGAACGGCGAAGGCCTGCAGCACGAGGACGGCCACAGCCACATCCTCGCCGGCACCATTCCCAACTGCGTGAGCTACGACCCCACCTTCGCGCACGAGGTGGCGGTGATCATGCAGCATGGCCTGAAGCGCATGGTCGAGAAGCAGGAGAACGTCTTCTACTACCTGACCCTGCTGAACGAGAACTACGCCATGCCGGGCCTGCAGGCCGGCACCGAAGAGCAGATCATCAAGGGCATGTACCTGCTGCAGGACGCGCCGGCGGTGGCTGGCCAGCCCACGGTGAACCTGCTGGGCTCGGGCACCATCCTGCGCGAGAGCATTGCCGCCAAGGCCTTGCTGGCCACCGACTGGGGCGTGGCCGCCAAGGTCTGGAGCTGCCCCAGCTTCAACGAGCTGGCGCGTGACGGTGCCGACGCCGAGCGCCACAACCTGCTGCACCCGACCGACGCACCCAAGGTGCCGTTCATCGCCCAGCAGCTGGCCGGCCATGCCGGCCCGGTGGTGGCCAGCACCGACTACATGCGCAGTTATGCCGACCAGGTGCGCGCCTACCTGCCCAAGGGCACGGGCTTCAAGGTGCTGGGCACCGACGGCTTCGGCCGCAGCGACTTCCGCAGCAAGCTGCGCGAGCACTTCGAGGTGAACCGCCACTACATCGTGGTGGCCGCGCTCAAGGCCCTGGCCGAGGATGGCGTGCTGCCGCTGGCCACCGTGGCCGAGGCGATCCAGAAGTACGGCATCAAGGCCGACAAGATCAACCCGCTGTACGCCTGAGCACAGCCCGGAGACACACAACATGGCAATCGTGGAAGTCAAGGTCCCGGACATCGGTGACTTCAAGGACGTGGCGGTGATCGAACTGCTGGTCAAGCCCGGCGACACCGTGGCGGTGGACCAGAGCCTGATCACGGTCGAGAGCGACAAGGCCTCGATGGAGATCCCCAGCAGCCACGCCGGCGTGGTGAAGGAACTCAAGGTCGCCATCGGCGACACGGTCAACGAAGGCTCGCTGCTGCTGGTGCTGGAAGCCGCCGGTGGCGCGGCTGCTGCGCCGGCGCCTGCCCCGGTGGCGGCTCCGGTGGCTGCGGCCCCGGCACCTGTGGCTGCCGCGCCTGCAGCGGCGCCCGCCGCCGCCGGCGGTGTGGTGGAGGTGGTCGTGCCCGACATCGGCGACTTCGATGAAGTCGCGGTGATCGAGGTGATGGTCAAGCCGGGCGACACGATCAAGGTCGAGCAGAGCCTGATCACGGTCGAGAGCGACAAGGCCTCGATGGAGATCCCCAGCAGCCATGCCGGCGTGCTGAAGGAACTGCGCGTCAAGCTCGGCGACAAGGTCAGCAAGGGTTCGCTGATCGCGCTGGTGGAAGTGGCCGGTGGTGCCGCCGCGCCCGCCGCAGCCGCGCCGGCGCCAGCTGCCGCCGTGGCAGCACCGGCCCCGGCCGCCGCACCGGTGGCCCAGGCCGCCGCGGTGGCCGCACCCGCCGCGGCCGCCGTGCCGGCGCATCAGCCCGGCGGTGCGCCCACCGGCCAGCTGCCGCACGCCTCGCCGTCGATCCGCAAGCTGGCGCGCGAACTGGGCGTGCCGCTGGCCGAGGTGCCGGGCAGCGGCCCCAAGGGCCGCATCACCCAGACCGACGTGCAGGGCTTTGTCAAGAGCGTGATGGCCGGCGCGGTGCAGACCGTGGCGCAGAAGGCCAAGGCCCCGGCGCCCGCAACCGCCGGCGGTGGCGAAGGCGCCTTCCCGGGCCTGCTGCCCTGGCCCAAGGTCGACTTCGCCAAGTTCGGCCCCATCGAGCGCAAGGACCTCAGCCGCATCAAGAAGATCAGCGGCGCCAACCTGCACCGCAACTGGGTGGTGATCCCGCACGTCACCAACCACGACGATGCCGACATCACCGATCTCGAAGCCTTCCGCGTGCAGCTGAACAAGGAGAACGAGAAGTCGGGCATCAAGGTCACGATGCTGGCCTTCATGATCAAGGCCGCCGTGGCGGCGCTGAAGAAGTTCCCCGAGTTCAATGCCAGCCTGGACAGCGACGGCAGCCTGGTGCTGAAGAACTACTTCCACATCGGCTTCGCGGCGGACACGCCCAATGGCCTGGTGGTGCCGGTGATCAAGGACGCCGACAAGAAGGGCATCTTCCAGATCAGCCAGGAGATGTCGGAGCTGGCCAAGAAGGCCCGCGACGGCAAGCTGGGCCCGGCCGACATGAGCGGCGGCTGCTTCAGCATCAGCAGCCTGGGCGGCATTGGCGGGCGCTACTTCACGCCCATCATCAATGCGCCCGAGGTGGCCATCATGGGCGTGTGCAAGAGCGCCATCGAGCCCAAGTGGGACGGCAAGCAGTTCGCGCCGCGCCTGATGCTGCCGCTGAGCCTGAGCTGGGACCACCGTGTGATCGACGGTGCCGCGGCGGCGCGCTTCAACGTCTACTTCGCCTCGCTGCTGGCGGACTTCCGCCGCATCGCCCTCTGACCGGGAGCGGTGGATGACCACGATCTGCGTCGCCCGCAAGGGCGGCCAGGTGGCCATCGCGGCCGATGCGCTGGTCACCTTCGGTGACACGCGCCTGGCCCATGGCTACGAGGCCAACGACAAGCTGTTCCGCATCGGCGACTCCTGGGTCGGCATGGCCGGCACCACCGCGCACTTTCCGGTGCTGCGGCGGGCGCTGGGCACGCTGCCGGCCGACGAACTGAAGCTGGGCAGCCGCGACGAGGTGTTCGACACCTTCCTGAAGCTGCACCCCAAGCTGAAGGAGCACTTCTTCCTGAACACCAAGGAAGACGATGCCGACCCCTACGAGAGCAGCCAGTTCACGATCCTGATCGCCAATGCGCGCGGCATCTTCGGCGTGTACTCGTACCGCGAGGTGTTCGAGTTCGATCGCTTCTGGGCCATCGGCTCGGGCCGGGCCTTCGCGCTGGGCGCGATGCAGGCCAGCTTCGAGCGGGCACGCACGGCGCGTGAACTGGTGGAGACCGGCGTGCGCGCCGGCTGCGAATTCGACAAGAACTCGGCGGGCCCGGTGCGGGCCCACACGATGAAACTGAAAGGCTGAATGCCATGGCTCTGATCGATGTGACCGTGCCGGACATCGGCGACTTCAAGGACGTGGCGGTGATCGAGATCCTGGTCAAGCCAGGCGACACCGTGCGCGCCGAGCAAAGCCTGATCACCGTCGAGAGCGACAAGGCCTCGATGGAGATCCCTAGCAGCCACGCCGGCGTGGTGAAGGAACTCAAGCTGGCGCTGGGCACCACGGTGAACCAGGGCTCGGTGATCCTGAGCCTGGAGGTGGCCGAGGGGGCCGCGGCAGCCCCGACCGCTGCGCCTGCTGCTCCCGCTGCTCCCGCTGCTCCCGCTGCCCCGGCCCCCGCGCCTGCAGCACCGGCCATCGCCGCCTCGGCACCCGCCCCGCAGGCCGCCAGCTTCAGCGGCAGCGCCGACCTGGACTGCGACATGCTGGTGCTGGGTGCCGGCCCCGGCGGTTACTCGGCCGCCTTCCGCGCCGCCGACCTGGGCCTGAAGACCGTGCTGGTCGAGCGCTTCCCCACGCTGGGCGGTGTGTGCCTGAACGTGGGCTGCATTCCCAGCAAGGCGCTGCTGCACGTGGCCGCGGTGATGGATGAAGTGAAGCACTTCGCCGACCTGGGCGTCGAGTTCGCCGATCCCAAGGTGGATCTGGGCAAGCTGCTGGCGCACAAGAACAAGGTGGTGGGCAAGCTCACCGGCGGCCTGGCCGCGATGGCCAAGATGCGCAAGGTGACGGTGGTGCAGGGCACCGGCACGTTCGCCGATCCGCACCACCTGAGCGTGGTGGCGGCGGATGGCAAGACGCAGACCATCCGCTTCAAGAACGCCATCATCGCCGCCGGCTCCGAGGCCGTGAAGCTGCCCTTCCTGCCCGATGACCCGCGCATCGTCACCAGCACCGGCGCGCTGCAGCTGCGCCAGCAGCCGAAGAAGATGCTGGTCATCGGCGGCGGCATCATCGGCCTGGAGATGGGCACGGTGTACTCCACGCTGGGCGCCAAGCTGGATGTGGTGGAAATGCTCGACGGCCTGATGCAGGGCGCCGATCGCGATCTGGTCAAGGTGTGGCAGAAGATGAATGCCCACCGCTTCGACAAGATCATGCTGAAGACCAAGACGGTGGGCGCCAGCGCCGGACCGGACGGCATCACCGTGCAGTTCGAAGGCCTGGACGGCACGAAGAGCGAAGCCACCTACGACCTGGTGCTGCAGGCCGTGGGCCGCACGCCCAATGGCAAGAAGCTGGGCGCCGAGAAGGCCGGCGTGGTGGTGGGTGAGCGCGGCTTCATCCCGGTGGACGTGCAGATGCGCACCAACGTGCCGCACATCTTCGCCATCGGCGACATCGTCGGCCAGCCGATGCTGGCGCACAAGGCGGTGCACGAGGCCCACGTGGCGGCGGAAGTGGCCGCCGGCGACAGCAAAGCGCAATTCGATGCCCGCGTGATCCCGAGTGTGGCCTACACCGACCCCGAGGTGGCCTGGGTGGGCCTGACCGAGGACGAGGCCAAGGCCAAGGGCATCAAGGTCAAGAAGGGCCTGTTCCCGTGGACGGCCTCGGGCCGCGCCATCGCCAACGGCCGCGACGAGGGCTTCACCAAGCTGCTGTTCGACGACAGCCCCGAGGCGCACGGCCACGGCCGCATCCTGGGTGGCGGCATCGTCGGCACCCATGCCGGCGACATGATCGGCGAGATCGCGCTGGCCATCGAGATGGGCGCCGACGCGGTGGACATCGGCAAGACCATCCATCCGCACCCCACGCTGGGCGAGAGCATCGGCATGGCCGCCGAGGTGGCGCACGGCTCGTGCACCGACCTCCCACCGCAAAAGCGCTGAAGTCCGAAGCCCGAGCGTTCAAGTCGGCGCCGGGCGGGTCGAAAACCTGACAGAGCGCGTCCGGTCACGAGGGCCGGGCGTGAGCTCTGATCACTTTTGGCCCGCCTTCGGATGCTGTCTGCCGATTCGCCCCCGCTGCCGCTGATGCCTGCCTGGTGCCTGTCCGGACCGGGCGGGGAGGTGCCTGCCCTGTCCGAACCCCAGCGGCGCCTGGCGCTGGCCCTGGCGGCGCCGCTGCTGGCGGCGCTGCTGCTGGCCCTGGCGCTCGGCGGCCTGGTGCGGCGTGACATCGAACGGCAGCACACCATGGCCACCGCGGCCCTGGCCGACACGCTGGCGCGCACCGGTGGCGCCTTGCCGCAGCGCCTGGCCCAGCTGCCCGGCTGGGCGGTGGCCGGCGCCTGGCGCCGCGCCGAGGTGCGCGACGGCACCGGCCGCCTGCTGGCGCAGGCCCAGGGGCCGCACCCGGTGCCGCTGTCGCCACACTGGTTCGAGCAGGCGCTGCGCCTGCCGGCCGAGCCGCCGCCGCGCGGCCTGCAGGTGGATGGCCAGGTGCTGCAGGTGCAGGCCTGGGTCGACCCGACGCATGCGCTGGGCCTGCTGTGGCAGGCGCTGCAGGTGCTGGCCCTGGCCGCGCCGGCGGCGATGCTGGCGGTGGCCGCGCTGTTCGCGCGCCAGCGCCAGCGCCTGGCGCGCGCGGTCGACGACACGCTGGCTGTCACCGAGCGCCTGGGCGATGCCGCCTACCGCCCGCTGACCCATGCCGAGGTGCCCGAACTGGCGCCGCTGGCCCGCGGGCTGGACCGCCTGCACGAGCGGCTGCGTGCGCTGTACGCGCTGCAGGCCACGCAGCTGGAGGCCTTGCGCCTGCAGGCCCACCACGACCTGCTGACCGGCCTGGCCAACCGCCGCCACTTCATCGCCGGCCTGGAGGCGCTGCTGCGCAGCGACGATGCGCCGCCGCAGGCCACGCTGGTGCTGCTGCGCCTGCTGGACCTGGCCGGCCTGAACCGCCGTCTGGGCCGTCGCTCGGCCGACCGCGTGCTGCAAGCCGTGGCCCAGGTGCTGCAGAACTACCCGCAACGTGTGGCGCACTGCCTGATCGGCCGGCTGGACGGCGGCGACTTCGCGCTGCTGCTGCCCACCGCCGGCGTGGGCGCCGACACCACGCAGGCCCTGCGCGCCGCCGTGGCCGCCGGTCTGGTGGCGGTGGACCCGCAGGCGCGCGTGGTCGTCACGTCGATCGAGCTGCGCCCCGCGCAGGGCGGCGACCAGGTGCTGGCCGTGGCCGATCTGGCGCTGCGCGAGGCCGAGAGCGAGGCCGGCCTGGCGGCCCCTGAACCCGAGGTGGAGCCCGGTGGTGCGGCCAGCGAGGTGCTGGCCACCGACGACGAGACCACCGGCTGGCACCGCCGGCTGATGCGGGCGCTGTCGCAGGGCCGCGTGCGCCTGGGCGAGTTTCCGGTGTGCACGCCCGATGGCCGCACGCTGATGATCGACAGCCCGCTGCGTGTGCAGCTGGTGGCCGGCGGTCCGTTCGAGCCCGCCGCACGCTGGCTCAGCCAGGCCGTGCGCAGCCAGCTCAGCGTGGCCATCGACGAGCGCGCACTGATGCTCGCGCTGGCCGCCATCGCCCGCGACGGCCAGGCGCGCTGCATCAACTTCGCCGCGGCCTCGGTGGTGTCGAACGTCTTCGTCGACTCGGTCACGCGCCGCCTGGCCTCGGCGCCCGAGGCGGCCTGCCGGCTGTGGGTGGACCTGCCCGAGACGCTGGCCGTGGAGTCGCCGCAGCGCGTGCGCGAGTTGTCGCGCCGCTGGCGGCCGCTGGGCGTGATGCTGGGACTGGAACACGCGGGCGCCGCACTGTCGGCCGACCAGGGCCTGCCCGATCTGGGCCTGGACTGCGTGCGCATCGACGCCCGCTTCGTCAACGGCATCGCGGCGGCCGAGGCGGCCGACGCGCGCCGCTACCTGCAGGGCCTGGTGCAGCTGGTGCAGGGGGTGGGCCTGAGCGTCACCGCCGAGGGCGTGCGCGCCACCGAAGACCTGGACGTGCTGTGGTCGCTGGGCTTCGACGCGGCCACCGGGCCGGCGCTGCAGCCGGCGACGAGCCCCGCCCCGACCTGAGCGGGCGGCGTCAGATGTCGCCGCAGTGCAGCGGGTACGCGCTGCCCGCGCGGCGGCAGGCGAAGAAGTGCTGCAGCGTCTCGCGCACGGTGCGGAAGGCGATCTCGTCCCAGGGCACCTCGTGCTCGTGGAACAGGCGTGCTTCCAGCGTCTCGGGGCCGGGATCGAGCGCGGTGTCGAGCATGCGCGCCTTGTAGAACAGGTGCACCTGGCCCACGCGCACCACGCTCAGCATGGTCAGCAGGCCTTCGAGCTCGATGTTCGCGCCGGCTTCCTCGGTGGTTTCACGCAGGGCGCCCTGGGCCACCGTCTCGCCCAGTTCCATGAAGCCGGCCGGCAGCGTCCAGAAGCCGTAGCGCGGCTCGATGGCGCGCTTGCACAGCAGCACCTGCTCGCCCCACACCGGCACGGTGCCCACCACGTTCAGCGGGTTCTCGTAGTGGATGGTGCCGCAGCCGGCGCACACCGCGCGTTCGCGGTTGTCGTCGTCGGGCACGCGGTAGTCCACCGCGGTGCCGCAGTGGCGGCAGTGCTTGATGCGGCGAGGGTCGATCAGCATGGTGCGCGGGAGTTTAGCGGGCCGGCGCGAACGCACCGGCACTGTGCCGCGATGGGCCATCCGCCGCCGGGGTCGCATGGCATCATCGTTCATCCTCTCTCACGCCCCGCCGCCCACCATGAGCGCCAACCTCGTCATCACCCCGCCCGCCCAGCCCACCGTGCCGGTGTCCGGCGGCGGCCTGTTCCCGGTGCACCGCATCTACTGCGTCGGTCGCAACTACGCCGAGCATGCCCAGGAGATGGGTTTCACCGGCCGCGAGCCGCCGTTCTTCTTCCAGAAGCCGGCCGATGCCGTGGTGCCGGTGGCCGATGGCGAGACCGGCGCCATCGCCTACCCGCCGCTGACCAAGAACCTGCACCACGAGATCGAGCTGGTGGTGGCCATCGGCATCGGCGGCCGCCACATCGCGGCGGCCGATGCGGTCAAGCACATCTACGGCTATGCCGTGGGCCTGGACATGACCCGCCGCGACCTGCAGAACGACATGAAGAAGCAGGGCCGGCCCTGGTGCATCGGCAAGGCTTTCGACGAATCGGCGCCGATCGGCCCGATCGTGCCCATCGCCCAATGCGGCGAACTGAGCACCGGGGCCATCACGCTGGCCGTCAACGGCACGCAGCGCCAGAAGGGCGACCTGTCGGAGCTGATCTGGAACGTGGCCGAGACCATCGAGACCCTCAGCCAGGCCTGGACGCTGCAGCCCGGCGACCTGATCTTCACCGGCACGCCGGCCGGCGTGGGTGCCGTGGTGGCGGGTGACGTGATGGAAGGCGCCATCGCCGGCCTGGGCACGCTGCGCGTGGCCGTGCGCTGAGCCACGGCCGCACCGGAGACACCGCCATGGCCATGAAGCTCTACAACTACTTCCGTTCCTCGGCCTCGTACCGCGTGCGCATCGCGCTGGCGCTCAAGGGCCTGGACTACGACTACCTCCCGGTGCACCTGGTCAAGGGTGAGCAGTCCGCCGCGGCCTATGCGTCGGTGTCCACCTCGCACCTGGTGCCCACGCTGCTGGATGGCGACGCCGCCATCTCGCAGTCGATGGCCATCATCGAGTACCTGGATGAAACCCATCCGCAGCCGGCGCTGCTGCCGGCCGATGCGCTGGGCCGCGCCCGCGTGCGCGCCATCGCGCAGGACATCGCCTGCGAGATCCACCCGCTGAACAACCTGCGCGTGCTGCGCTACCTGACGCACGACCTGAAGCTCAGCGAGGACGACAAGAACCGCTGGTACCGCCACTGGGTCGAATCGGGCCTGGAGGCGGTGGAGCGCCAACTGGCGGCGCAGCCCGGCCGCTTCTGCCATGGCGATGCGCCCACGCTGGCCGACTGCTGCCTGGTGCCGCAGATCTTCAACGCCCAGCGCTTCGACTGCCGCACCAGCCATGTGCCGAACGTGATGCGCGTGTTCGAGGCCTGCATGGCGCTCGACGCCTTCAGCCAGACCCAGCCCTCGGCCTGCCCCGACGCGGCGTGACGCCCCCGGACGCCGACGCCGGCCTGGCGCCGCACCTGCTGCTGCCCGACTGGCCCGAGCCACCCGGCGTGGTGGCGGCGATGAGCACGCGCGGCGGCGGTGTCAGCGAGCCGCCGTTCGACAGCCTGAACCTGCGCCCCTGGCAGTTGCCGGGCGCCGACCTGGACGCGCCCGAGGCCGTGGCCGAGAACCAGCGCCGGCTGGCCGCCGCACTGGGCGCGCGGCCGGTGTTCCTGCGCCAGGTGCATGGCACCACGGTGCTGCGGCTCACGCACGCCGATCTGGCCTGGACGGCCCAGGATGGTGCGGCCTGGCCGGCCGCCGACGCGGCCATCACCACCGAGACCGGGCTGGCCTGCGTGGCCCAGGCGGCCGACTGCCTGCCGGTGCTGTTCAGCAGCCGCTGTGGCCGCGTGGTGGGCGCCGCCCATGCCGGCTGGCGCGGGCTGGCGGCCGGCGTGCTGGAGCGCACCGTGGCGGCGCTGTGCGAGGCCGGTGGCGTGCCCCCCGGCGATGTGCAGGCCTGGCTGGGCCCCAGCATCGGGCCGCTGGCCTTCGAGGTGGGGGCCGACGTGCTGGCCGCGCATGGCGCCGATCCGGCGCGGCTGTCGGGCACGGCGGCGCTGCGCTTCGTGCCGCGCCCGCGGCCCGATGGCAGCCCGCGCTGGCTGGCCGATCTGCCCGGCCTGGCCCGCGACCGTCTGCAGGCGCACGGCCTGCACAGCGTGCACGGCGGGCGCTGGTGCACGGTCAGCGAGCCGTCACGCTTCTTCTCGTTCCGGCGCTCGCCGGTCACCGGCCGCATGGCCGCCTGCATTGCCCGCGTCGGCTGATGCGGTGGCGCTGGCGGCCGCCTCGGCGCGCCGGCGTGCCGCCTTGCGCCCTGGGGCGCCCAGGATGTAGAGCACGATGCCCAGCGGCAGCACCCCGTACAGCACGAAGGTGAAGAAGGCGCCCAGCAGGCTGCCTTGGCTGGAGGTGGCTTCGGCCGCGGTCATCAGCACGACCACGAACATCCAGGCGATGGCGACGATGTGCATTTCATGTTGCGATAAGCAATATCGCTTATCGAAAAAAACAGTCATGATGCGGTAAGCTACCGCCCGTACAAACCGCACTGTGGCACAGCATGTGCTCAGCAGCGACCAGTCGATCGCTGACAAACACCTGGAGACGACGCGCATGGATCCGAAGACCCTGCCCAACGCCAGTGACATGGGCCAGGCCGCTCAGGCCTTCGGCTCGGCGGTGAGTGAGATGTGGAAGTCGATGTCGGGGCTGTCGCTGCCGATGGATGCGATGACCAAGCTGCAGTCCGACTACGTCGCCCAGGCGGCGCAGATGTGGAACGACTCGCTGACCCGCTTCCAGAAGGACGGCAAGGCGCCGGCCCCGTCGGGCGACAAGCGCTTCTCGGGCCAGGCCTGGGCCGACAACCCGATGGCCGCGATGGCCGCGCAGACCTACCTGCTGAACGCCCGCACGCTGATGCAGATGGCCGAGGCGGTGCAGGGCGATGCCAAGACCAAGGCCCGCGTGCGCTTCGCGGTGCAACAGTGGATCGACGCGGCCAGCCCGGCCAACTGCCTGGCGCTGAATGCCGACGCACTGGCCAAGGCCGTGGAGACCCGCGGCGAGAGCCTCGCCCAGGGTTTGCAGCAGCTGGTCAAGGACGTGCAGCAGGGCCACGTCTCGCAAACCGACGAGAGCGCGTTCGAGGTCGGCCGCAACGTGGCGGTCAGTGAAGGCGCGGTGGTGTACGAGAACGAGCTGTTCCAGCTCATCGAGTACAAGCCGCTCACCGCCAAGGTGTACGAGCGGCCGATGCTGTTCGTGCCGCCGTGCATCAACAAGTTCTACATCCTCGACCTGCAGCCCGAGAACTCGGTGATCCGCTACACCGTCGAGCAGGGCCACCGCGTGTTCGTGGTCAGCTGGCGCAACCCCGACGCCAGCCTGGCCGACAAGACCTGGGACGACTACATCGAGCACGGCCCGATCGAGGCCATCGAGGTGGTCAAGGCCATCGCCGGTGCCGACGAGATCAACGCGCTGGGCTTCTGCGTGGGCGGCACCATCCTGACCACGGCGCTGGCCGTGCTGGCCGCGCGCGGCGAGAACCCGGTCAAGTCGATGACGCTGCTGACCACGCTGCTCGACTTCGACGACACCGGCGTGCTGGACGTCTTCGTCGACGAGGCCTCGGTGCAGCTGCGCGAGATGACCATCGGCGCTGACGCGCCCACCGGCCCCGGCCTGCTCAAGGGCAAGGACCTGGCCACCACCTTCAGCTTCCTGCGCCCGAACGATCTGGTGTGGAACTACGTGGTCGGCAACTACCTGAAGGGCGAGGCGCCGCCGCCGTTCGACCTGCTGTACTGGAACGGCGACTCCACCAACCTGCCGGGCCCGATGTACTGCTGGTACCTGCGCCACACCTACCTGCAGAACGAGCTGAAGCAGCCGGGCAAGCTCACCGTCTGCGGCGTGCCGCTGGACGTCACGAAGATCACCAACCCGGTGTTCATCTACGCCTCGCGCGAGGACCACATCGTGCCCTGGAAGGCGGCCTACGCCTCCACCGGCGTGTTGAAGGGCGCCAAGGACCAGACCTTCGTGCTGGGCGCCTCGGGCCACATCGCCGGCGTGATCAACCCCGCCAGCAAGAACAAGCGCAGCCACTGGACCAATGCCAAGCGCCCGGCCGATGCCGACGACTGGTTCGCCACCGCCACCGAGAAGCCGGGCAGCTGGTGGCCGGTGTGGTCGGGCTGGCTGAACGGCCATGGCGGCAAGCAGGTGGCCGCCCCCAAGACCTACGGCAGCCGCCAGTACAAGGTCATCGAGCCTGCGCCGGGCCGCTACGTGCGCGCCAAGGCCTGATCCCGCGACGGCGTGCCGTGCCTGCGGCCGCCGCGTCACATCCGCTTCACCGAAGCCCCCCAGGAGACCCGAGAACATGAGCCAGGACATCGTCATCGTCGCCGCCGCACGCACCGCGGTGGGCAAGTTCGGCGGCACGCTCGCCAAGACCGCGGCGCCCGAGCTGGGCGCCACCGTCATCCAGGCCCTGCTGCAGCGCAGCGGCCTGAGCGGTGAGCAGATCGGCGAGGTCATCCTCGGCCAGGTGCTCACCGCCGGCTCGGGCCAGAACCCGGCGCGCCAGGCCGTCATCAAGGCCGGCCTGCCCCACCTGGTGCCGGCCATGACCATCAACAAGGTCTGCGGCTCGGGCCTGAAGGCCGTGATGCTGGCCGCCCAGGCCATCCGCGACGGCGACAGCGAGATCGTCATCGCCGGCGGCCAGGAGAACATGAGCGCCTCGCCGCACGTGGTGCTGGGCAGCCGCGACGGCCAGCGCATGGGCGATTGGAAGATGATCGACAGCATGATCACCGACGGCCTGTGGGACGTGTACAACCAGTACCACATGGGCATCACGGCCGAGAACGTGGCCAAGCAGTACGGCATCAGCCGCGACGCGCAGGACGCCCTGGCGCTGGCCAGCCAGCAGAAGGCGGCCGCCGCGCAGGAAGCCGGCCGCTTCAAGGACGAGATCGTGCCGGTCACCATTCCGCAGAAGAAGGGTGATCCGGTGGTCTTCGCCGCCGACGAGTTCATCAACAAGAAGACCAGCGCCGAGGCCCTGTCCGGCCTGCGCCCGGCCTTCGACAAGGCCGGCTCGGTGACCGCCGGCAATGCCAGCGGCATCAACGACGGCGCCGCCGCCGTGATGGTGATGAGCGCCGCCAAGGCCGCCGCGCTGGGCCTCAAGCCGCTGGGCCGCATCGCCAGCTATGCCAGCGCCGGCCTCGACCCCAAGATCATGGGCATGGGCCCGGTGCCCGCCGCCCGCAAGGCGCTGGAGCGCGCCGGCTGGAAGGCCGCCGACCTGGACCTGCTGGAGATCAACGAAGCCTTCGCGGCCCAGGCCTGCGCGGTGAACCAGGAAATGGGCTGGGACACCAGCAAGGTCAACGTCAACGGTGGCGCCATCGCCATCGGCCACCCGATCGGCGCCTCGGGCTGCCGCATCCTGGTGACGCTGCTGCACGAGATGCAGAAGCGCGACGCCAAGAAGGGCATCGCCTCGCTGTGCATCGGCGGCGGCATGGGCGTGGCGCTGACCATCGAACGCTGATCCCACACGCAACAGGGCAGGGCGAACCCGGTTGACCGACGAGCGGCGCCGGGCGACCCTGCCGACAACGGAACTGACGTTCCATCCACAAGGAGAGACGGAAATGACGCAGAAGGTGGCTTACGTAACGGGTGGCATGGGCGGCATCGGCACCGCGATCTGCCAGCGCCTGGCCAAGGACGGTTTCAAGGTCATCGCCGGCTGCGGCCCGAGCCGTGATTTCAACAAGTGGCTCGACGAGCAGAAGGCCCTGGGCTACACGTTCTACGCCTCGGTGGGCAACGTGGCCGACTGGGACAGCACCGTCGAGGCCTTCAGCAAGGCCGTGGCCGAGCACGGCCCGATCGACGTGCTGGTGAACAACGCCGGCATCACGCGCGACCGCATGTTCCTGAAGATGACGCCCGACGACTGGAAGGCGGTGATCGACACCAACCTGAACAGCATGTTCAACGTCACCAAGCAGGTGGTGCCGGGCATGGTGGAAAAGGGCTGGGGCCGCATCATCCAGATCAGCTCGGTCAACGGCGAGAAGGGCCAGGCCGGCCAGACCAACTACTCGGCGGCCAAGGCCGGCATGCACGGCTTCACGATGGCCCTGGCCCAGGAAATGGCCGCCAAGGGCGTGACGGTGAACACCGTGAGCCCGGGCTACATCGGCACCGACATGGTCCGCGCCATCAAGCCCGAAGTGCTGGAGAAGATCGTCGCCACGATCCCCGTGAAGCGCCTGGGCACGCCGGAAGAGATCGGCTCGGTGGTAGCCTGGCTGGCCGGCCCGGATTCGGGCTTCACGACCGGTGCCGACTTCAGCTGCAACGGCGGTTTGCACATGGGTTGAGCGGCGCAGCCGCTCAACGCGAAAGGCCGGCGCAAGCCGGCCTTTTTCATGGGCAATTCAGAAGGCGACGTAGCGGCCCGGGCGGTGGTTGATGGCCAGCGCGAAGTTCATCGCCACGGCGGCCAGCACCGACAGCGCCAGGCGCGTGGCGTCCAGCCAGGGCAGGGCGGCCAGCACGATGGTGGCATCGATCACCGCCTGCACATGGCCAGCGCGCCAGCCGTAGCGCTCCTGCAGCCACAGCACCAGCACGTTCAGCCCGCCCAGGCTGGCGCGGTGGCGGAACAGGATGATGAAGCCCGCGCCCACCAGCAGCCCGCCCCCCAGCGCCGCGAAAGGCGGCGCCACCCAGGCCACCTGCAGCCAGGTGGGCAGGGTCTCCGACAGCCAGGCCAGCAGCGTGACCGCGGCCACGGTCTTGAACACGAAGCGCGGGCCCATGCGCCGCCAGGCCAGCAGGTAGAACGGCAGGTTGATCAGGAACAGCAGCGGCCCGAAGCGCCAGCCGGTGGCCTGGTTGAGCAGCAGTGCGATGCCGGTGGTGCCGCCGGTCATCAGCCCGGCCTGGCGGAACAGCACCAGGCCGAGCGCCACGAACATCGTGCCGGTGATCAGGGCCTGCAGGTCGTCGAACAGGCTGTGGCGCGGCGGCTCGCCCGCGCCACCGGCTTCCGAAGGCGCGGCGCTCATTCGCTGATGCCGGACAGGAAGTACTTGATCAGGCCCTTGGCAGCGAAGCCCAGCAGACCGAAGCCCAGTGCCAGGAACAGCACGAAGGCGCCGAACTTGCCAGCCTTCGACTCGCGCGCCAGCTGGATGATGATGAACACCATGTACAGCATGAAGGCCGTGACCCCGAAGGTCAGGCCGAACCACGCCACTTGCTCTTCGCTGAATCCGAACATGGTGAAAAGGGGTGCGAAGGGCGAATGGGGTCAGAAGTCGTCGTTGGGGCTGACGAGGTCGCGGTAGGCGTGCCAGCTGGCATGCGCCAGCCAGGGTGCCACCACCACCAGGCCCAGCAGCGCGGTGGCCATGCCCAGCACGGTCAGCACCATCAGCAGCGCGGCCCACATGGCCATGGGCAGCGGGTGCGCCTGCACCGCGCGCCAGCTGGTCAGCACCGCGGCCAGCACGCTGACCGGGCGGTCCAGCAGCATCGGGATCGCCACCACGCTGCTGGCGAACACCGGGGCGGCCAGGAAGGCGCCCAGGCCCAGCCACACCTCGAACAGCATCGAATGGTCGTTGAGCACCACCACGCGCAGGAAGTCGAGCGGGCTGCGCACCGGCGCGCCGGCAAAGCCGGTGATCAGCGAGGCCGAGGTCATCACCCAGCCGGTGCCGGCAAAGGCCAGCAGCAGGCCGAAGATGATCAGCCGGCCACCGGTGGCCTGGTCGGGCTTCCAGGCGCGCAGCGCCACCGACAGGTCGGCGCGCTCGCCACGCTCCAGCGCACGGCTCACCGCGTACAGGCCGGTGGCCAGCACCGGGGCCACCAGCAGGAAGCCGGTGAACGCGCCCGACAGCAGCCAGAAGCGCTGGCCCGCGGCCACGATCAGCAGCGCACCGAAGGCCGACAGGCCCAGGCCGTGCAGCAGGCCGGGCAGCGGGCAGCGCATCAGGTCGCGCCAGCCACGCGCCAGCCAGCCCAGCGGGCGCAGCAGCGGGATCTGGCGCACGCCGAAACGGCGTGACTCGATGAGGGCGGGACTGTCGGGCATGGAGGGCCTCGGATGATGCGGCCGCGCCACGCGACCACGCTTGATGATAAGCAAGCCCTGCCGTGTCGGCGGGCCTGCCGGCGCATCAGGCGTCGGGTGTCAGGCGGGTGTCCTCGGGCGCGGGCCACAGCTGGCGGGCGGCCCGGGCCAGCGTGTCGGGCGCGCCGTCGGCCAGCGGCACCGGCGCGGCCTGCGCGAAGCCGGCGTAGTGCCGGTCCATCGAGCGCAGGTACAGCGGGTCGTAGTGCTCGGCCATCATCGCGTCCACCAGGGCCGGCCAGTCGCCGGCGCGGGCCTGGGCCTGCCAGCGCTGCACCGTGGCGCGCCCGCGCAGGTCGATCAGGCCTTCCAGCAGCTGGCACAGGCGCTCGGCGTCCTGCACCAGGGCCTGGTAGTCCTGCAGCAGCAGCTCGCGCCGTGCGGCGTCGGGCATCTCCACGCGCAGCACCTCGGCGCGGGCGTGCATGTGCTCGATCAGTGCCTGCGGCAGCTGCACGCCGCCGATCTTGCGGCTCTCGCTTTCCACGTACACCGGCTGCGTGGCATCCAGCGCCGCCAGCGCCTGCCACAGCAGGGTGTCGAAGCGCTTCTGGCTGGGCTGCGGCTGGGTGGGCCAGCCGCCCAGGATCGAGCCGCGGTGGCAGGCCAGGCCTTCGAGGTCGAGCACCTGCGCGCCCTGCGCGGCCAGCGCATGCAGCAGCCGCGTCTTGCCGCTGCCGGTGCGGCCGGCCAGCACGCGGAACTGGAAGCGCCGCGGCCACTGGCCCAGGTCGTCGCGCACCTGCGCGCGAAAGCCCTTGTAGCCGCCCACCAGCTTGGCGGTGCGGAAACCGATCTGGTCGAGGATGGTGGCCAGCGAACCCGAGCGCTGGCCGCCGCGCCAGCAGTAGACCAGCGGCCGCCACTCGCGCGGCTTGTCGGCGATCCAGCGGTCGAGGTGGTCGGCGATGTTGCGCGCCACCATGGCCGCGCCCACCTTGCGCGCGGCCAGCGGACCGGTCTGCACGTACAGCGTGCCGACGATGTGGCGCTGTTCGTCGTCGAGCACCGGCCAGTTCACGGCGCCGGGCAGGTGGTCTTCGGCGAACTCGGCCGGCGAGCGCGCATCGATGATCGCGTCGTACTGGCCCAGCTGGGCGATCGCCTCGGCGGTGGTGGGGTTCAGCATGGCCGTCAGTCCCGCCGGGCCGCCCCAAGGGACTGAGCGCCCCCTCGGGGGGCAGGAGCGAAGCGACGTGGGGGCTGCATCGGTTCAACCCTTGGGCGCGATGGCGTCGAGCAGCTCGGTCTCGATCTGCAGCTGGCGCTTGGTCTGCTGCAAGGCCGGGCCGTCGACCAGGAAGGTGTCTTCCACGCGCTCGCCCAGCGTCGTCACCTTGGCCAGCTGCAGGTTCACCTGGTGCTGGGCCAGCACGCGGGCCACGGCGTACAGCAGGCCGGCGCGGTCGCTGGTGCTGATCGACAGCAGCCAGCGCTGGGCGCGTTCGTCGGGGCGCAGCGACACCCACGGCGTGACCGGGAACGAGCGCACGCGCCGCGACACGCGCCCGCGCGAAGGCTCGGGCAGCGGCTCGGTGCTGGCCAGGGCCTGCACCAGCTGGTGCTCGACCAGCGAGATCATGTCGCGGTAGCCGGCCTGGTCGCCGGCCTCGCATTGCGGGTGCACGACCTGGAAGGTGTCGAGCGCATAGCCGGTGCGGCTGGTGTGCACCTTGGCGTCCTGGATGGAGTAGCCGGCGCGGTCGAAGTAGCCGCAGATGCGCACGAACAGGTCGGGCCGGTCGGGCGAGTACACCAGCACCTGCAGGCCATCGCCCACCGGCGACGGGCGTGCGCGCACCACCGGCTCGGGCGTCTGCAGAAAGCGCCACAGCGCGCGCGCGTGCCAGGCGATCTCGCTGGCGTCGTGGCGCGAGAAGTAGCTGAGCTCCAGCGTCTTCCACAGCGGCTCTTCGGTGCCGGGCAGCGCGCTGTGCAGCGCCAGCAGCTGGCGAGCGTCCTGCCGGCGCGCCTCGACCTCGGCATCGAGGTTGGGCTGCGATCCGCCCAGCGCGCGCAGCGTGATGCGGTACAGGTCCTCCAGCAGCTTGCCCTTCCAGGCGTTCCACACCTTGGGGCTGGTGCCGCGGATGTCGGCCACGGTCAGCAGGTACAGGCCGGTGAGGTTGCGCACATTGCCCACCTTCATCGCGAAGGCGCGGATCACGTCGGCGTCCGACAGGTCCTCCTTCTGCGCCACGGTGCTCATGGTCAGGTGGTTGCGCACCAGGAACTCGACCAGCGCGGCGTCGTCCTTGGCCAGGCCATGGTCGCGGCAGAAGCGCCGCACCTCCACCGCGCCCAGTTCGCTGTGGTCGCCGCCGCGGCCCTTGGCCACGTCGTGGAACAGCGCGGCGATGTACAGCAGCGCCGGGTCCTTCCACTGCGAGGCCAGCTGGCTGCAGAACGGGTACTCGTGGGCGTGCTCGGGGATGAAGAAGCGCCGCACATTGCGCAGCACCATCAGGATGTGCTGGTCCACGGTGTAGACGTGGAACAGGTCGTGCTGCATGCGCCCGACGATGCGCCGGAACACCCACAGGTAGCGGCCCAGCACCGAGGTCTGGTTCAGCAGCCGGAACGCGTGCGTGATGCCCTGCGGCTGGCGCAGGATGTCCATGAACAGCTCGCGGTTGACCGGGTCGCGGCGGAAGGCGCTGTCCATCACGTTGCGGGCGTTGTACAGCGCGCGCAGCGTGCGCGCTGACAGGCCCTTGATGCCCGGCGTCTGCTCGAACACCAGGAAGGTCTCGAGGATGGCGTGCGGGTTCTCGATGTAGAGGTCGTCGCGCACCACCTCCAGCATGCCGGCGCGATCCAGGAAGACGGCGTTGA
Organism: Pseudaquabacterium inlustre; assembly: GCF_038066595.1. Classification (NCBI taxonomy): domain Bacteria; kingdom Pseudomonadati; phylum Pseudomonadota; class Betaproteobacteria; order Burkholderiales; family Sphaerotilaceae; genus Pseudaquabacterium; species Pseudaquabacterium inlustre. The sequence goes on along the minus strand of NZ_JBBUTH010000009.1, from coordinate 472,499 downwards.
TCGGCCGCATCGGCGCGGTCTCGCTGCCTTCCAGGCGCTCGGCGATGTTCAGCAGCAGGATCTGGTTGAGCTGCGTCACCGCCTTGGCCGCCCAGTAGTAGCGGTGCATCAGCACCTCGCTGGCGCGCTGCTCGCGGCTGTTCTGGTAGCCGAAGCTCTCGGCCACGGCGGTCTGCAGGTCGAACACCAGGCGGTCTTCGCGGCGGCCGGCCACGGCATGCAGGCGCGCGCGGATCAGCGTCAGCGTGCCCTGGTGGCGCTGCAGCTGCTTGACCTCGAAGGGCGTGATCAGGCCCTTGGCCGCCAGCTCGGCCCAGCTGCGCCCCAGGCCGGCGGCGCGCGCCACCCAGATCACCACCTGCAGGTCGCGCAGGCCGCCGGGGCTTTCCTTGCAGTTGGGCTCCAGCGCGTAGGGCGTGTCCTCGTACTTGGTGTGGCGCTGGCGCATCTCCAGCGTCTTGGCACGCAGGAAGGCCACCGGGTCCATGGCCGCGGCGGTGGCCTTCTGGAACTGCTGGCACAGCTTCTTGCTGCCGGCCAGCCAGCGCGATTCGAGCAGCGCGGTCTGCACGGTGACGTCGCGCCTGGCCTCGTCCACGCATTCGGCCACCGTGCGCACCGATGAGCCGATCTCCAACCCGATGTCCCAGCAGGCGGTGATGAAGGCCTCCAGCGCGTCCTTGGCGGCCGTGCCGGCGCCGGTGTCGCAGCCGGCGGGCAGCAGCAGCAGCACGTCCACGTCGCTGTAGGGCAGCAGCTCGCCGCGGCCATAGCCGCCCACGGCCAGCAAGGCGGCCTCCGGGATGGCGGCGGCCAGGCCGGTGTCGCGCCACAGCGCGGCCAGCGTGCCGTCGACATGGCGGGTGAGGCCGCGGATCAGGTGCGTGGCCGAGGTGGCGGTGGCGCGCGCCTGCAGAAAGTGCGCGACCAGCGCCTTCTTGCCTTCGCGGAACTGCGTGCGCAGCGCGGCCAGGTCCAGCGCTGCGGGGGCCATGGCCGGCGCGGCGGCCTCCGGCCGGGCCGGCGCCGTGTCAGGGGTGGACACGCCGGGCCCCGTTCAGGCGGCGCCGGTGATGAAGGCCGGCGGCGGCGGGCTGCCGGCCGAGACGGTGAGCACCTCGTAGCCGGTCTCGGTGACGACCACCGTGTGCTCCCACTGTGCCGACAGCGAGCGGTCTTTCGTGACGATGGTCCAGCCGTCGCCCAGCTCGCGGATCTCGCGCCGGCCGGCGTTGATCATTGGCTCGATCGTGAAGATCATGCCCGGCACCAGTTCTTCCAGCGTGCCGGGGCGGCCGTAGTGCAGCACCTGCGGCTCTTCATGGAACTTGTTGCCGATGCCGTGGCCGCAGAACTCGCGCACGATCGAGAAGCCCTGTGCCTCGGCGAAGGTCTGGATGGCATGGCCGATGTCGCCCAGGCGCGCGCCCGGCTTGACCTTGGCAATGCCCTTCCACATGGCGTCGTACGTGATGGCGCACAGGCGCTTGGCGGCGATGCTGCCTTCACCCACCACGAACATGCGGCTGGTGTCGCCGTGCCAGCCGTCCTTGATGACGGTGACGTCGATGTTGACGATGTCGCCGTTCTTCAGCGGCTTCTCGTTCGGGATGCCGTGGCACACCTGATGGTTGATCGAGGTGCAGATCGACTTGGGGTAGGGGATGTAGCCCGGCGGCTGGTAGTTCAGCGGCGCCGGGATGCCACCCTGCACGTTCACGATGTGGTCGTGCGCCAGCTTGTCCAACTGGTCGGTGGTGACACCGGGCTTGACGTGGGGCGTCAGCATGTCCAGCACTTCGGAGGCCAGGCGGCCGGCGATGCGCATGCCTTCGATGTCGGCAGCGGTCTTGAGGGTGATCGGCATAACCGGCAATTATCCCACCTCAAAGTAGAATCGAGGGTTTTCATGGGCAAGGCCAGTCTGTGGCCCGCCGACCCGTGAACGCCACCTCCTGACGCCCGCCGGGTTGCCATGTCGATCAACACCACGCCCTCCACCCCCACCGTGTTCTTCGTCGAGGGCGGCAACGCGCTGTCGGCCTTTCGCGCCCAGGCGCTGCTGCCGCGGCTGCAGGCCGTCAGCGAGCGCATCACCGGCGTGGCGGCGCGGCATGTGCACTGGGTGTGGAGCGACGCCGCGCTGGACGCCGGCGCGCGCGACCGCCTGGCCGGCCTGCTGACCTACGGCGACCCCTACACCCCCGCCAAGGACGAGGCCCATGCCGCGCTGGTGGTGGTGCTGCCGCGCCTGGGCACCGTGTCGCCCTGGGCCAGCAAGGCCACCGACATCGCCCACAACTGCGGGCTGGCCATCCACCGGGTGGAGCGCGTCACCGAGTTCCGCCTGCAGCTCAAGAGCCCGCTGATCGGCTCGGCCAAGCCGCTGAGCGAGGCCGAATTGCAGGCCTGCGCGCTGCTGCTGCACGACCGCATGACCGAGAGCGTGGCCTACGCCCGCGAGGCCGGCCAGCATCTGTTCGATGCGCGCCAGGCCGAGCCGCTGGCCCATGTGGACGTGATCGGCGCTGGCAAGTCTGCGCTGGACCAGGCCAACGCCGACTGGGGCCTGGCGCTGTCGGCCGACGAGATCGACTACCTGGTCGACGCCTTCACCAAGCTGGGCCGCAACCCCAGCGACGTGGAGCTGATGATGTTCGCCCAGGCCAACAGCGAGCACTGCCGCCACAAGATCTTCAACGCCGACTTCACGATCGACGGCGAGCGCCAGCCGCTCTCCATGTTCGGCATGATCCGCAACACCGAGAAGGTCTCGCCGCAGCACAGCGTGGTGGCCTACAGCGACAACGCCGCGGTGATGGAAGGCGGCCCGGTCGAGCGCTGGCTGCCGCAGGGGTTCACCAACGCGCCGGTCTACGGCCCGCGCCACGAGGTGGCCCATGTGCTGATGAAGGTGGAGACGCACAACCACCCCACCGCGATCAGCCCGTTCCCCGGCGCCAGCACCGGTGCCGGCGGCGAGATCCGTGACGAGGGCGCCACCGGCCGCGGCGCGCGGCCCAAGGCCGGCCTGACCGGCTTCTCGGTCAGCAACCTGAACCTGCCCGGCCTGGCCGAGCCCTGGGAGCGCGATGCCGTGGGCAAGCCCGAGCACATCGCCAGCCCGCTGCAGATCATGGTCGAGGGCCCGCTGGGCGGCGCGGCCTTCAACAACGAGTTCGGCCGGCCCAACCTGGGCGGCTACTTCCGCGTCTACGAGCAGGATGTGGCTGGCGTGCGCCGCGGCTACCACAAGCCCATCATGATCGCTGGCGGGCTGGGCATGATCAGCGCTGGCCAGACGCACAAGCTGCCGTTCGGCGCCGGCACGCTGCTGGTGCAGCTGGGCGGCCCGGGCATGCGCATCGGCATGGGCGGCGGCGCCGCCAGCTCGATGGCTGCGGGCACCAACACGGCGGCACTCGACTTCGACAGTGTGCAGCGCGGCAACCCCGAGATCCAGCGCCGCGCGCAGGAGGTCATCAACCACTGCTGGGCACTGGGCGAGCGCAACCCCATCCTGGCCATCCACGACGTGGGCGCGGGCGGCATCAGCAATGCCTTCCCCGAGCTGGTGGACGGCGCCGGCAAGGGCGCCACGTTCGATCTGCGCAAGGTGCCGCTGGAAGAGACCGGGCTGGCGCCCAAGGAGATCTGGTGCAACGAGAGCCAGGAGCGCTACACCCTGGCCGTCGATCCGGCCCTGATGCCGCTGTTCGAGCAGATGGCCGCGCGCGAGCGCTGCCCGTTCGCGGTGGTGGGCGTGGCCACCGACGACCGTGAGCTGGTCCTCGAGGACGGCCCGGGCGGCGAGCGCCCGATCGACATGCCGATGGACGTGCTGCTGGGCAAGCCGCCCAAGATGCACCGCGACGTGGCCCGCGTGGCGCGCCGCGAAGCGGCCCTGAACCTCACCGGCGTGGCCCTGGCCGACGTGGCCTATTCGGTGCTGCGCCACCCCACGGTGGCCAGCAAGCGCTTCCTGATCACCATCGGCGACCGCACCGTGGGCGGCATGAGCCACCGCGACCAGATGGTCGGCCCCTGGCAGGTGCCGGTGGCCGACTGTGCCGTGACCCTGGCCGACTACGCCGGCCTGCGCGGCGAGGCCATGAGCATGGGCGAGCGCACGCCGCTGGCCGCGCTGGATGCGCCGGCCTCGGGCCGCATGGCGGTGGGCGAGGCGATCACCAATCTGCTGGCCGCGCCGATCGCGTTGAGCCGCGTGAAGCTCAGCGCCAACTGGATGGCCGCCTGTGGCGAGCCTGGCGAAGACGCCGCGCTGTACGACACCGTCAAAGCCGTGGGCATGGAACTGTGCCCGGCACTCGGCGTGGGCATCCCGGTGGGCAAGGACAGCCTGTCGATGCGCACCAAGTGGAGCGATGCCGCCGGTGCCAAGCAGGTCACCGCGCCGGTGAGCCTGATCGTCACCGCCTTCGCCTCGCTGGACAGCGTGCAGGGCACGCTGACGCCGCAGCTGCAGCCGGTGGACTCCAGCCTGATCCTGGTCGATCTGGGCCAAGGGAAGAACCGCATGGCCGGCTCGATGCTGGCCCAGGTGATCGGCCAGTTCGGTGACCAGGTGCCCGATCTGGACGACGCCGCGCAACTCAAGGCGCTGGTGGCCGCAGTGAACGAACTGCGCGCCCAGGGCCTGCTGCTGGCCTACCACGACCGCGGCGACGGCGGCCTGTGGGCGACAGTGTGCGAGATGGCCTTCGCCGGCCAGACCGGCGTGAGCCTGAACGTCGACCTGCTGGTCACCGAGGGCGACGGCATCAGCGACAGCCGCGCCGACGTGGGCGATTCCAAGAACTGGGCCAGCCAGGTGGGCGAGCGCCGCAACGAGCTGACGCTGAAGGCGCTGTTCAACGAGGAGCTGGGCGTGGTGCTGCAGGTGCCGCGTGCCCAGCGCGATGCCGCCATCGGCGTGCTGCGCCAGCATGGCCTGTCGAAGCACAGCCATGTGATCGGCAGCACGAACACCACCCGCACGGTGGAGGTGTGGCGCGACACCAAGGCGCAGTTCAGCGCGCCGATCCGAGATCTGCAGCAGGCCTGGGACGAGGTCAGCGCGCGCATCGCCGGCCTGCGCGACAACCCGGCCTGCGCCGCCGCCGAACACGCGGCCGTGGGCGCCGAGGGCGACCCCGGCCTGCATGTCAGCCTGAGCTTCGACGCGGCCGAGAACGTGGCCGCGCCGTTCCTGAACCTGAGCAAGCCGAAGGTGGCCATCCTGCGCGAGCAGGGCGTCAACTCGCATGTCGAGATGAGCTATGCCATGGCCCAGGCCGGCTTCGAGGCGCACGACGTGCACATGACCGATCTGCAGACCGGCCGCGCCAGGCTCGAGCAGTTCCGCGGCGTGGTGGCCTGCGGCGGCTTCAGCTATGGCGACACGCTGGGCGCCGGCGAGGGCTGGGCGCGCTCGATCCTCTTCAACCCCGAACTGGCCGAGCAGTTCGCGGCCTACTTCCAGCGCACCGACACCTTCGCGCTGGGCGTGTGCAATGGCTGCCAGATGCTGGCCGCGCTGTCGCCCATCATCCCCGGCGCGCAGGACTGGCCCAAGTTCACGCGCAACAAGAGCGAGCAGTTCGAGGCCCGCTTCAGCCTGGTGGAAGTGCTGGACAGCCCGTCGATCTTCTTCGCCGGCATGGCCGGCAGCCGCCTGCCCATCGCTGTGGCGCATGGCGAGGGCTTTGCCGACTTCAGCCAGCGCGGCAACGAGGCCAAGGTGGCCAAGGCGATGCGCTTCGTCGACCACCACGGCGCGGCCACCGAGCAGTACCCGTTCAACCCCAACGGCAGCCCGGGCGGCCTGACCGCGGTGACCACGGCCGACGGCCGCTTCACCGCGCTGATGCCGCACCCGGAGCGCGTGTTCCGCAACGCGCAGATGAGCTGGACGCCCGGCGCCATCGCCGCGGCCAGCCCGTGGCTGCGCATGTTCGGCAACGCGCGCCGCTGGGTCGGCTGAGCACAACCCGCTCGTCCCGATGGATTTCGCGATCGAGGACCGCGCCACCGGCCTGGCGGTGATCCAGCACCTGCAGGGCCGCGCCGTGCAGGCTGGCGTGGATCTGCGCGAGCCGCCGCCCGAGCCGGTGGGCTGCTGCGGCCGCGGCTGCAACGGCTGCGTGTGGGAGGGCTGGTTCTCGGCCGTGGCCTACTGGCGCGACGAAGCGCTGTTCGCGCTCGACCCCTGAGGCAGCGGCCGGTTCAGGCGCTGGCGACAGCGCCTGCCACCTCGGCCACCAGCGCGCAGGATTTCAGCCGCGCCGCATCGTCGTGGATGGCGCCGGCGATGATCAGCTCGTCGGCCTGCGTGCGATCGACGATCTCGCGCAGCTGCGCGCGCAGCGTGTCGGGCGCGCCCACGGCGCTGCAGGCGTACATGCGGGCGGCGCCGGCATGCTCCTGCGCGCTGCCCATGCGGGCGAAGTCGGCCGGGTCCACCGGGCGCGGCAGCGGCCCGCGCACGCCGCGCTGCATGGCCAGGAAGCGCTGCTGCAGCGAGGTGGCGAGAAACGCCGCCTCGTCGTCGCTGTCGGCGGCCACTGCATTCACCGCCACCATGGCGTGCGGCTTGGGCCAGCGGGCGGACGGGCGGAAGCTGCGGCGGTAGATGTCCAGCGCCTGCAGCAGCAGGTCGGGCGCGAAGTGCGAGGCGAAGGCATAGGGCAGGCCGAGGTAGGCGGCCAGCTGCGCGCCGTACAGGCTGGAACCCAGGATCCACACCGGGATGCGCGTGCCCTGGCCGGGGATGGCGCGCACCTGCTGGCCGGCTTGCGCCGGCTCCAGGTAGTGCATCAGCTCCTGCACCTCCTGGGCGAAGTCGTCCTCGCCGGCGCCGGCCATGTGGCGGCGCAGCGCCCGGGCCGTGGCCATGTCGGTGCCCGGCGCGCGGCCCAGGCCCAGGTCGATGCGGCCGGGGTACAGCGTGGCCAGCGTGCCGAAGGCTTCGGCCACGGTCAGCGGCGCATGGTTGGGCAGCATCACGCCGCCCGAGCCCACGCGGATGCGCTGGGTGGCACCCGCCACATGGCCCACCAGCACGGCGGTGGCCGAGCAGGCCACGCCGTCCATGTTGTGGTGCTCGGCCAGCCAGTAGCGCTGGTAGCCACAGGCCTCGGCCTGCCGCGCCAGCGCCACCGAGCGGGCGAGGGCGGTGGCGGCATCGCCGCCTTCGGGAATGGGGGCCAGGTCGAGGACGGACAGCGGGGGCAGAAAGCTCATGCGGCGATGATGCCGCGATTGCGCCAGCCCGCTGTCGCACGGGTTTCTTTGCCCGGCAGCAACCGGGGAACCGCCGGCCTGCGGCAAGATCCGACGCCATCGGGGTGAGCGCAGCCAGTGCCTGCGGCCCCGCATGCCATGACACCGATGCCCCTGCGCCGCTTCCGACTGTTGTCGTTCACCCTGGCCGCGGCCACCGGCCTGCTGATGGCGGCCGCCTGCCAGGCACAGCCGCCAGCGCCGGCTTCGGCCGGCACGGCGGCCGACCCGGCCGAGGCCGCGCTGCTGGCGCGCATCCGCGGCGAGATCGGCGAGGCCCGCTGCAGCAGCGACAGCCAGTGCCACACGCTGGCCGTCGGCGAGAAGGCCTGCGGCGGCCCGGCCCAGTACCTGGTCTGGTCCGGCACGGCCGCGCGGGGCGAGAAGCTCAAGGCCTGGAGTGCCGAACTGGCCACGCTGCAGCGCCAGCGCGCGGCGGCCAGCGGCCTGATGTCCAACTGCCAGTACCTGCCCGATCCCGGCGCGGCCTGCGTGCAGCAGCGCTGCGTGCTGCGCGGCGGCGGGGCGGGGCCGGGCGCGCTGCCGGTGCGCTGACGCCGGTGCGCTGATGCCGGCGCGGGGCTCCGGCCAGCCGTGACCGGCCACCCACCGGCGCCCCGTGCGGCCGGTCGGCTGCGGCTGCGCTGCATCGCAGCGCGCTGGCGCTGGCCGCCCACCCGGCGTGTATGCTGCCGCGGCCATGAAGCTCCTGCTTGATTCGTTCTGGCGCGCGGCGGCCTACTGCCTGCATCCCAAGGTCATCGGCTTGTCGCTGCTGCCGCTGGGCATCGGCGTGGCGCTGGCCCTCGGCCTGGGCTGGCTGTACTGGGAGGCAGCGGTGGCCGGCGTGCGCGCCACGCTCGAGCAGTGGTCATTGGTGGATGCCGCGCTGAAGTGGGTGGAATCCATCGCCGGGGCCTCGTTCCGCTCGGTGCTGGCGCCGTTGATCGTGGTGCTGCTGTCGGCGCCGGTGATCGTCATCGTCTCGGTGCTGCTGGTGGCGCTGCTGATGGGGCCGGCCATCGTCACGCTGGTGGCCGGGCGGCGCTTTCCGGCCATGGAGCGCAAGCGCGGCGGCGGCTGGCTGTCCAGCCTGGCCTGGTCGGTCGGCTGCACGCTGGCGGCGCTGCTGGTGATGGGCCTGAGCATGCCGCTGTGGTTCATCCCGCCGCTGGTGCTGGTGCTGCCGCCGCTGATCTGGGGCTGGCTGACCTACCGTGTGATGAGCTTCGACGCGCTGGCCGATCACGCCAGCCGCGACGAGCGCCGCCAGATCCTGCGCGAGCACCGGCTGCCGCTGCTGGGCATCGGCGTGATCACCGGCTACCTGGGCGCGGCGCCCTCGCTGCTGTGGGCCGCCGGGGCCATGACGCTGATCTTCGCGCCGCTGGTCATCGCGCTGTCGGTGTGGCTGTACACGCTGGTGTTCGCGTTCTCGGCGCTGTGGTTCACGCACTATGTGCTGGCCGCGCTGGCCGGCCTGCGCCACGTGCGCGATGCCGAGGCCTCGCCGGTGGGCAACACGCCGATGTACGCCGCCGATGACCCCATGGTGATCGATGCCGAGCCGGCAGTGGCATCCTCGGCGCCGCCTGCCGCCCCGCCGGCCCCGCCCCTGCCGCCGCCGGCCACCTGAACCCCAACCCGCACCGCACCCATGCCCAGCTTCGGCCTCATCATCGTCGGCGACGAGATCCTCTCCGGCAAGCGCCAGGACAAGCACCTGGCCAAGGTCATCGAACTGCTGGGCGAGCGCGGCCTGCAACTGGCCTGGGCACGCTACGTGGGCGACGACCGTGCACGCATCACCGCCACGCTGCGCGAGGCCTTCGCCTCGGGCGACATCGTGTTCAGCTGCGGCGGCATCGGGGCCACGCCCGACGACCACACCCGCCAGGCCGCTGCCGCGGCGCTCGACCGGCCGCTGGCCCTGCACCCCGAGGCCGCCGAACTGATCCGCGAGCGCATGCGCGACGTGGCCGCCGAGCAGGGCCTGCCCTACGAGCCCGAGCGCCCCGACAACCTGCACCGCCTGAACATGGGCATGTTCCCCGAGGGCGCGCAGATCATCCCGAACCCGTACAACAAGATCGCCGGCTTCTCGGTGGGCGACGTGCACTTCGTCCCCGGCTTTCCGGTGATGGCCCATCCGATGGTGGCCTGGGTGCTGGACGAGCGCTACCGCGCGCTGCACGGCGGCATGCGCCAGGTGGAGCGCTCGGTGATCGTGATGGGTGCGATGGAGGCTACGCTGACGCCGCTGATGGAGGCGGTGGAGGCGCAGTACGCCGGCATCAAGGTGTTCAGCCTGCCCAGCGTCGACCATCCGCAATGGGGCCGCCACATCGAGCTGGGCGTCAAGGGTGCGGCCGACCGGGTGGACGAAGCGTTCGAGACGCTGCGCGGTGGCCTGGCAGGCTATGGCGCCACACTGGGCCCCGAAATGGTGCGACACTGACGCACCAAAATAGATCACACAACGGCACCGAGATGGTGCATTCGATGGGCGCACCGGCCCCCGGTGCGTGCCATGCATTGGTGCGCCCAGGCGTGGCGGGCGGCCGCCGCCGGACGGCCACGGGCACGCTTTCTGCTACATTGCAGTGCGCCTCGCCGGCGGGGGTTTTCCCTCGACACGCCGGGCCACAACCACACCCATCCCATCGTTTGCACAGCGCCCCGCTAGGAGATTCTTGATGGCCAAGACCGTCGCCGACGTGATGTCGATGGTGAAGGAAAACGAAGTCAAGTTCGTCGACTTCCGTTTCACCGACACCCGCGGCAAGGAACAGCATGTGTCCGTTCCCGTTTCCGCCTTTGACGAAGACAAGTTCACGTCGGGCCACGCCTTCGACGGCTCGTCGATCGCTGGCTGGAAGGGCATCGAAGCCTCGGACATGCTGCTGATGCCGGACCCGAACACGGCCAACATCGACCCGTTCTTCGAAGAGCCGACCCTGATCCTGACCTGCGACGTCGTGGATCCCACCGACGGCAAGCCCTACGAGCGTGATCCGCGCTCGCTGGCCAAGCGCGCCGAAGCCTACATGCGCTCGTCGGGCCTGGGCGATGTCGCCTACTTCGGTCCGGAGCCCGAGTTCTTCGTGTTCGACAGCATCCGCTGGGGCAATGACATGTCCGGCTCGTTCTTCAAGATCGAGTCCGAAGAAGCCGCCTGGAACTCCAGCAAGGAGTACGAGCACGGCAACAGCGGCTACCGTCCCACCGTCAAGGGCGGCTATTTCCCGGTGCCCCCGGTCGACAGCGGCCAGGACATGCGCTCGGAAATGTGCCTGCTGCTCGAGCAGATGGGCATCCCGGTCGAAGTGCACCACCACGAAGTGGCCAACGCCGGCCAGATGGAAATCGGCACCAAGTTCAGCTCGCTGGTCGAGCGCGCCGACTGGGTGCAGTTGCAGAAGTACATCATCGTGAACGTCGCCAATGCCTACGGCAAGACCGCGACCTTCATGCCCAAGCCCATCGTCGGCGACAACGGCTCGGGCATGCACGTGCACCAGTCGGTCTGGAAGGACGGCAAGAACCTGTTCGCCGGTGACGGCTACGCCGGTCTGAGCGACTTCGCGCTGTACTACATCGGCGGCATCATCAAGCACGCCCGTGCCCTGAACGCCATCACCAACCCCGGCACCAACAGCTACAAGCGCCTGGTGCCCGGCTTCGAAGCCCCGGTGAAGCTGGCCTACTCGGCCAAGAACCGCTCGGCCTCGATCCGCATCCCGTACGTGGCCAACCCGAAGGGCCGTCGCGTGGAAGCCCGCTTCCCGGATCCCTCGGCCAACCCGTACCTGTGCTTCGCCGCGCTGCTGATGGCCGGCCTGGACGGCGTGGAAAACAAGATCCATCCGGGCGAAGCCGCCACGAAGGACCTGTACCACCTGCCGCCGGAAGAGGACAAGCTGGTCCCGACCGTCTGCCACAGCCTGGACCAGGCCCTCGAGTACCTGGACAAGGACCGTGCGTTCCTGACCAAGGGTGGCGTGTTCACCGATGCCTGGATCGACTCCTACATCGACCTGAAGATGCAGGAAGTGACCCGCTTCCGCATGGCCGTGCATCCGGTCGAGTACGACATGTACTACTCGCTGTGATGGCCCGCGTGGCTGCCGCGTCGCGGCGGTCACGGCCTCACGCACAAGGGCGGCCAGGGGCCGCCCTTTTTTCTGCCCGACAATGCCGCAGCCGGCCCTGGTCGGGGCCGTAGGACAGGCCGAATCCCGATGCCCGATGCCGTTGTGAACCGCCGCTCCCGCGCCTTGCGCCTGCCGGCCTGGGGGCTGGCCCTGGGGCTGGCCACCGCCAGCCTGGCCCAGGCCCAACCCGGCCCGGTGTACCGCTGCCCGGGCAAGACCGGCGGCGCCGACGAGTTCACCAACATGCTCACCGACGAGGAGGCGCGCGCCCGTGGCTGCCGCACCATCGACGGGGCGCCGATCACCATCGTGCAGGGCGGGCGGCCGCGTGCCCCGGCCAGCAATGCCGGCAACGCCAATGCCAACGCGCCGCGGGCCTCGGAGGCCAAGGTCGACCCCGCGGCCCAGCGCCAGCGCGACAGCGATGCCCGCCGCATCCTCGAGGCCGAACTGCGCAAGGAAGAAGAGCGCCTGGCCCAGCTCAAGCGCGACTACAACAACGGCGAGCCTGAGCGGCGCGGCGACGAACGCAACTACCAGAAGTACCTGGATCGCACGGCCGAGCTGAAGGCCGCCATCACGCGCAGCGAAAGCGACGTGGCGGCCATCAAGCGCGAGCTGGCGAAGATCACCCCCTGAGCGCGATGAGCTCCCCGTCTTCCTCCGGCCTGGCGCGCTTTGACGCGCTGGACCTGCTGGCCACCATGGTGGCCGTGGTGCGGCCCGATGGCCGCATGCTGTTCGTCAACGCGATGTTCGAGGACATCGCCGGCCTGTCGCGCCGCACGCTGATGCGCGGCAACCTGTTCGACTGGTTCGTCGATCCGCGTCAGCTGCGCGAGACGGTGGATTCGGTGGCCCGCAACGAGATCGCCACCGGCCGCTTCGATGCCACGCTGCGCCGTGCGCCGGTGGCCGCGCACGAGCTGCTGCCGGTGCATGTGATCGTCACGCAGATCGACCACCACGGCGGCGAGCGCGTGCTGGTGGAGATGCTGGAGATCGAGCAGCAAACCAAGCAGGACCGCGAGGAGCGGGCGCTCGGCCAGGTGCAGGCCAACAAGGAGCTGATCCGCAACCTGGCCCACGAGATCAAGAACCCGCTGGGTGGCATCCGTGGTGCGGCGCAGCTGCTGGCCATGGACATCGAGAGCAAGGAGCTCAAGGAGTACACCGAGGTCATCATCCACGAGGCCGACCGCCTGCAGGCCCTGGTCGACCGGCTGCTGGCGCCGCACCGCCGTCCGCACGTGGTGAGCGACGTCAACATCCACGAGGTCTGCGAGCGCGTGCGCTCGCTGATCCTGGCCGAGTTTCCGCGCGGGCTGTCGGTGCAGCGCGACTACGACACCTCGATCCCCGAGTTCCGCGGCGACCGCGAGCAGCTGATCCAGGCCGTGCTCAACATCGCCCACAACGCCGCCCATGCGCTGGCCGACCGCATCGCCGCGGGCGATGGCCGCATCGTGCTGCGCACGCGCGTGTCGCGTCAGGCCACCATCGGCAAGCAGCGCTTCCGACTGGCACTGGAATTGCATATCGAGGACAACGGACCGGGCGTGCCCGAGGACATCCGTGATCGCATCTTCTTCCCGCTGGTGTCGGGACGCGATGGCGGTTCGGGCCTCGGGCTGACGTTGGCGCAAACCTTCGTGCAGCAGCACCAGGGCATGATCGAATGCGACAGCGAGCCTGGCCGGACCGTGTTCCGAATCGTGATTCCGCTGCCCTGATCGGGCCGGGATCCGGCAACCAGGCCGCCGCCGAATGAAACCCATCTGGATCGTAGACGACGACCAATCCATCCGCTTCGTGCTCGAAAAGGCCCTGGCCCGCGAGCAGTTCGCCACGCGAAGCTTCTCGAACCCGCGCGATGTGCTGACCGCGCTCGACGACGACGAGCCGCAGGTGCTGGTCAGCGACATCCGCATGCCCGGTGGTTCGGGCATCGACCTGCTGGCCAAGGTCAAGCAGCGCCTGCCCGGCCTACCGGTCATCATCATGACCGCCTACTCCGACCTGGACAGCGCGGTCAGCGCCTTCCAGGGCGGGGCCTTCGAGTACCTGCCCAAGCCGTTTGACCTGCCCAAGGCGGTGGAGCTGATCCGCCGCGCCGTCGACGAAAGCCTGCGCGAGCAGGTGCGCGACATCGCCCAGGCCCAGATGCCCGAGATGTTGGGCCAGGCGCCGGCGATGCAGGACGTGTTCCGCGCCATCGGCCGCCTCAGCCAGAGCAACGTCACGGTGCTGATCACCGGTGAATCCGGCTCGGGCAAGGAACTGGTGGCGCGTGCGCTGCACAAGCACAGCCCGCGTGCGGCGGGGCCGTTCATCGCCATCAACACCGCGGCCATTCCGAAGGACCTGCTGGAAAGCGAGCTGTTCGGCCATGAGCGCGGCGCCTTCACCGGCGCGCAGACCACGCGCCGCGGGCGCTTCGAGCAGGCCGACGAGGGCACGCTGTTCCTCGACGAAATCGGCGACATGCCCTTCGACCTGCAGACGCGCCTGCTGCGCGTGCTGAGCGACGGACAGTTTTACCGCGTGGGCGGCCACCAGCCGCTGAAGGCCAATGTGCGGGTGATCGCCGCCACGCACCAGAACCTGGAGCAGCGGGTGCGCGAGGGCGCGTTCCGCGAGGACTTGTTCCACCGCCTGAACGTCATCCGCCTGCGCCTGCCGCCGCTGCGCGAGCGCCGCGAGGACATCGCCGGCCTGACCCGCTTCTTCCTGGCCAAGAGCGCCAAGGAGCTGGGCGTGGAGGCCAAGCGCATCACCGAGGCCGCGCTGGAGCGGCTGATGGGCTTCGACTTCCCGGGCAACGTGCGCCAGCTGGAAAACGTGTGCCACTGGCTCACGGTGATGGCGCCGGCCCAGGTGATCGAGCCCAAGGACCTGCCGCCCGAACTGCTGAGCGAGGTGCCGCTGCAAGGCGGCGCGGCGCCGCAGAGCCTGGCCGCACCGGCTGCCGGCGAGGTGCCGGGGGGCGCGGCCATGGCCTGGGCACCGGCCCCGACGGCGCCCCCGCCGGGCGCGCTGCCGGCAGGCGAGGCGGGCGCGCCGGTGGCACCGGCCCATGCCAACGGCCAGGGCTGGCTGCAGGATCTGCAGCGCGAGGCGCGTCGCCTGCTCGAATCGGGCGACCCGCAGGTCTGGGACACGCTGACCCGTCAGTTCGAGGGGCAGCTGATCCACACCGCGCTGGAGATCACGCGCGGCCGCCGCATCGAGGCGGCGCACAAGCTGGGCATCGGCCGCAACACCATCACGCGCAAGATCCAGGAACTGGGTCTGGACGACTGACGGCATCGCCACGGCCGGCCGGCCGGTTGGCCGGCTGGCCCTGCGCGGTGCGCTCAGTGCCGGCGCAGGCCGCTGATCGTGCGCTCGGCCTCGTCGAAGTCGTCGACCGAGACCTCCGACACGTCCATGCCGGTGCTCAGCCCGCTGCTGTGCAGCTGGCTGCTCGTCAGCTGGCTGCTGGCCAGGTGGCTGGACGGTGCGAAGCCGCGGGCCGTGGCCGTTGCCGCGCGCCGGCTGGGGCGCGCAGGCGGCGGCGCTTCGCTGCCGGCGGCCGGTGCGCTGCGCAGCGCGATGGCCTCGATCAGGCGCAGGCGCAGCACGCGCAGGTTGGCCGCGTCCAGCGGCGCGTCGTCGTCGCCTTGCAGCAGGGTCAGCTGCGTCAGGCCGCGGTGCAGCACCGGCACCGGCAGCTTGTGCAGCGCGCGCGAGCCATGGCGGCCCAGCGCCCGCTCGATCGCGGCCAGGTGCGGCAGCACCTGGCGCATGGCCGGGCGGCTGTCCATGCGCTCGTGCAGCGTGCGCCATGCGGCACGCAGGGCCTGGCCGCGGCTGGGCGGGGGTAGGGTGGTGAGTTCGCCGCTGGCGCGCTCGGCGTCGCCGTCGTCGTCGGAGCCGGCACGCGACCACGGCGTGCGTTGCCGCCAGGCCTGCAGCTGCTGCCACAGGCGGCTGCCCATGCTGGCACGTGGCCGGGCACGGTTCGGCGTGGATCTGGACTGCCCCACGGTACTACCCTCGATGACGGCGTTGATTTTGTTGTGGTGAGCGCTGCGGGCCGGCCGGGCGGTGCATGTCGCTCCGCGCGGCTGCAAGGCGCGATGGTGCCACAGGCGCGGCGCAGCGGCCAGGCGTCAGGCCCGCAGCTCGACCAGGACCGGCGCGTGGTCGCTGGGGCGTTCGTTGCGGCGCGGCTGCTTGTCGATGCTGCAGGCCGCGACGCGGCTGCGCAGTGCCTCGCTGACCAGGATGTGGTCGATGCGCAGGCCCTGGTTCTTGCGGAAGGCCAGGTTGCGGTAGTCCCACCAGCTCCAGCTCTTGGGCGGCTGCTCGAACATCCGGAAGGCATCGTGCAGGCCCAGGTCCAGCAGCGCGCGGAAGTGCGCGCGTTCCTCGTCGGTGCAGTGGATCTGGCCGGCCCAGGCCACCGGGTCGAACACGTCGCGGTCTTCGGGGGCGATGTTGTAGTCGCCCATCAGCACCAGCTGCGGGTGCGCGGCCAGTTCGGCGCGCAGCCAGTCTTCCAGCGCCTGCAGCCAGCCCATCTTGTAGGCGAACTTGTCGCTGCCCGGCGCCTGGCCGTTCGGGAAGTACGCCCCGACCACGCGCACGCCCGCCACCGTGCCGGCGATGACGCGCGCCTGCTCGTCGGCGAAGCCGGGGATGTTGCGCACCACGTCGGCCGGCTCGGCGCGGGCCAGCAGCGCCACGCCGTTGTAGGTCTTCTGGCCGAACCAGGCGCTGTGCCAGCCGGCCTCGGCCAGCGCCGCGTGCGGGAACTTGTCGTCGGTGAGCTTGGTTTCCTGCAGCACCAGCGCGTCGGGCTGCTGCGCGGCCAGCCAGTCCAGCAACTGCGGCAGGCGCACGGCCAGGGAGTTCACGTTCCAGGTGGCAAGTTTCATCGGCGACGCGGCAGGCGCGGGTTCTCGGTGAGGCGGCGCGATTATCGGCCGTGCGCGAATAGCGGGGCCTTGCCGCGCCTGTTCGCCGGATGCCGGTCGGCCGTCCGGCGCAGACTCGTCGTTTCATGGGTCCGCCTGGCTGATCGGCTTCGTCGTGCAGCCGGCCGAGGGCAGGCCCGCAGGGGAACGAGTCGATGGATGCCGATCTGTTCGTGGGAGATGGCGGGCTGGACCCGCCTGCGCCTGCGTCTGCGCGCGAAGTCTGGCGTGCGCGGCTGAACCGCTGGCACCCGCGCCACTGGCGCGGTTCTCTGAAGGCGCGCCTGGCCCTGGGTGGCCTGGCGGCGCTGCTGCTGGGCATGAGCCTGACCGTGTGGTGGATGGTCGAGAGCGCCGAGCAGGACACCCTGGTGCAGGCCGGCCGGCACGAGCAGGCCGAAGCCACGCGCACCGCGCTGTCGCTGGGCCGCCGCATCGACGTGATGCGCCACGCGCTGGGTGCGCTGGCGCCGCAGATTGAGGCGGACATGGTCAACGACCCGCGCCGCATGGGCCAGTTCCTGGAGCACCAGGCGGTGCTGCGTGGCCTGTTCTCGAACCTGTTCGTCACCACGCCGCAGGGGCGGCTGCAGGTCTACGTGGACCCGCTGGGCATGCGCACGCCGGCCACCGACCTGAGCGACCGCCCGTACTTCCAGACCATGCTGCGCGAGCGCCGCAGCGTGATCTCCGGGCCGCTGTCGGGCCGCGTGGCCGGCGAGCCGGTGGTGGTGTTCCTGCAGCCGCTGCTGGACGCCTCGGGCCTGCGCGGCAGCGTGGGCGGCGCGCTGCGCCTGACCAGCCGCGAGCTGATGGCCGACCTGGCCCAGGCCACCGACGGGGCGCAGGACATCACCGTGATCGTCAGCAACGACGACGGCCAGGTGCTGGCGCATCCGCGGCGCGACCGCGTGCTGGCGCCACTGGCCGACGAGCCCGGCCTGGCGGCCGCCCACGCGCGCTGGGTGGCGGCGGGCCGGCCCGCGCAATGGACCGACGATCCGCAGGCCGACGACGCCACGCATGTCATCGCCACCGCGGTCGATGCCGGCAGCGGCTGGCGCGTGTGGCGCATGCACGACCGCGCGGCCCTGCTGGCGCCGCTGCGCGAGGCCCGCCTGCGTGCGATGCGCAGTTCGGCCGCGCTGGCCTTCTTGCTGGCCGGCGCGATGATGGCCTTCCTGGCCTGGCAGCTGCGTCCGCTGGACGCGCTGGAGGCGCGCGCCGCGCGGCTGCTGCAAGGCGATGCCGAGGGCGACTGGCCCGAGGCCGACGGCGAAGTGGGCCGCCTGTCGCGCACGCTGCGCCATGTGTGGGCCGAGCGCCGGCAGATGGAGGACTTCAACGCCCAGGTGCTGCGCAAGCTGGGCTCGGTGATGAGCGCCGCGCCGGTGGGCATCGCC
The DNA here is from genome assembly GCF_038066595.1 of Pseudaquabacterium inlustre. Classification (NCBI taxonomy): domain Bacteria; kingdom Pseudomonadati; phylum Pseudomonadota; class Betaproteobacteria; order Burkholderiales; family Sphaerotilaceae; genus Pseudaquabacterium; species Pseudaquabacterium inlustre. The sequence goes on along the minus strand of NZ_JBBUTH010000009.1, from coordinate 454,700 downwards.
TTCACCCGCAACCGCTGCTTCGAGCTGGTGAGTGCCGAGTTCTGCAAGCTGCTGGGCTACCCCGAGTACGCGCTGCTGGGCCAGCCCACGGTGATGATCTTCGCCTCGCCCGAGGAGTACGAGGGCCTCGGCCCGCAGGTGGGCGCGGCCTTCGCGGCCGGCGAGCCCTATGTGGGCGAGGTGCAGCTGCGCCACCAGGACGGCCGCGTGTTCTGGGGCGGCCTGCGCGCGCGGCCGGTGGACCCGTACGACAGCCAGGCCGGCACGATCTGGAGCGTCAACGATGTCAGCGAGCAGGTGCACTCGCGCCGCCAGCTCGAGCATGCCGCGATGCACGATCCGCTGACCGGGGCCATGAACCGCAAGGGCTTCGAGCGCGCGCTGTCCTTCGAGTTCGCCGGCCAGCCGGCCAGCCGGCCGGCAGCGGTGGTGATGATCGACCTGGACCATTTCAAGCCGATCAACGACACCGCCGGCCACGCCGCCGGCGACGCGATGCTGGTGGCCGTGGCCCAGGCCATCGGCAGCCGCGTGCGCGGCAGCGACACGGTGGCGCGCATCGGCGGCGACGAGTTCGCGCTGCTGCTGCCGCACTGTGACCACGACCGCGCGCTGGTGGTGGCCGAGAAGGTGCGCCAGGCCATCACCGACATCACGCTGGACTGGAACGGCCTGCCGTTGCGCGTGGGCGCCAGCCTGGGTGTGGCCGAACTGGGGGCGCAGCACGAGAACGTGGCGCAGTGGCTGGAGCAGGCCGATGCCGCCTGCTACGAGGCCAAGCGCAGCGGCCGCGGCGCGGTGCGCTCGGCGCGCGGCACGCTGCGCGTGGTGGGCAGCGGCAGCTAGCCTGCCCGCGGCCCGCGGCCCGCGGCGGGGTTGCGGGAATCCAGACAGCGGGCCCGGCGGACGGCGCCGGCACCTGCTTCAAAGTCCACAGCCCCCGCCGCCGGCGCGCCGCGCCGCGCGGCCGGTTCGGGCCGCTGGCGCGGCGTTCTCTCGGTGTTTGCCCTGGATGTCGGGCCATTGGGCGCCGCCTGGGGCCGGACGGGCACATGCTGTGCAAGCTGTGTGCTGCCAGGGCCAGGGAGCGTCAGATGTTGTTGAACACCCGATCGACCGTGAACATCGAGGTTGCACAGACCGGCGAGCAGTACGCCTGCGGCACCGGCGAGAGCCTGCTGCTGGGCATGCTGCGGCTGGGCCGCAAGGGCATTCCGGCCGGCTGCGCCAACGGCGGCTGCGGCGTGTGCAAGGTGCGCATCCTCGATGGCACCGTGCGCCGCCTGGGCCCGGTGAGCCGGGCCCATGTCAGCCAGGCCGAAGAGGCTGCCGGCTGCACGCTGGCCTGCCGCGTGGCGCCCGACAGCGCCGTGCGGCTGGCGGTGGTGGGGCGGCTCGAAAGGCCTTTCGCGCGCGGCCGGGGCTGAGGCACCGGCGCGGCGGGCCGATCAGATGTGGAACCAGGCGGCCACGCCCACGGCCACGCCGAGTGCGCCCACGCCGATCGTGCCCCATTCCAGCCAGCGCTTCTTGGTCAGCAGCGCGATGGCGGCCATGGCGATCGAGATCTGCAGCGCCGTGGTGGCCTGGGCCCAGCGGTGGTGCTGGTGCATCTGCTCGTCGCTCTTCTTGTCCCACTCGACGGCCTCGGCCTCGAGCTTCTCGGCGCCGGCCTTGATTTCGGCCTTTTCCTTCTTGTAGCGCTCGATCTCGTCCTGGTACTTGGGCTTGCGGTCCTCGGGCACCAGGGCCACGGCCAGTTCCGAGAGGTTCTGCTTGCTGCTCTTGGCCTGGTAGTAGTTCCACTGGTTCGAGGCCTCGGTCTTCTTGATGGCCGCGTTGTTCTTGTACAGGCCGGCATTGGCCTGCGTGGCCCCGCCCATGTACGAGAACAGCGCACCCACCGTGGCCAGGATGGCGGTGATCACCGCCAGCTGGCCGGCAAAGCCCTCGGGGTCATGCTGGGCGGCGTGTTCGAGTTCGTGGTCGTGCGGGCCGTGGACGTGGAAGCCGTGTCCGGACATGGGGGTCTCTCCTCGGAATGCGTTGGGGTTCAGCGCGTGCGCTGGTAGGTCACGAAGGCGAAGGCGGTGGGCGCCTGCCCGTCGGCGGCCGCCGTGTGCTGCGGCAGGCGTTGCACTTCGGTGAAGGCCTGGCGGTCCCAGGCCGGAAAGTGCGTGTCACCCGGCAGGTCGGCGTCGATCTCGGTCAGCACCAGTTCGTCGGCCAGCAGCACGGCCTCGGAGTAGAGCTGACCGCCGCCGATCACGAAGATGCGGCGGGCATCGGGCTGGCGCCCGCGCGCCAGCGTCACGGCGTCGGCCAGCGCATGCACCACCTCGGCACCGGCGGCCTGCCAGCCGGCCTGGCGCGTGATCACGATGTTCAGCCGTCCTGGCAACGGGCGGAAGCGCGCGGGAATGCTGTCCCAGGTCTTGCGGCCCATGATCACCGGGCAGCCCATCGTGGTCTGGCGGAACCAGCGCTTGTCGGCCGGCTCGTCCCACACCAGCTCATTGCCCTTGCCGATGCTGCCGTTGCGCGCCACCGAGGCGATCAGCGACAGCGCGCCTTGATGAGAGATGGACGGGTGAGAGATGGACGGATTCACTGCCAGGATTGGTAGAGGCGAGCCAAGGCCGGGAGCGGATCCCAGAACTCGTCCGCATGGTTGGGGGGCGCCAGCAGCTGGCTGGCCCATGGCCAGACCGAACGGACCGCCGGCCTGAAGTGCGATTGCGCCTGCGTGTCGTCCAGTGCGCCGTCGAGCACGGCATCGGCCATGGAGTCGAGGAAGTGGTACACCCGCGCCAGGCACGCTCGCGAGCCGTCCTCGGCCGCCATCGCATGATCGGCGACGATGCCCGCGCGCAGCCTGGCCCGGTCGGCCGCCATCTCGGTACCGTTCCAGATCGACAGATAGTGTTGAAGGTGCGCCAGGGACCGATTGGTGGTTGGCGCGGGTGGCGCGGATGGTGCGGTGCGGTGCGGGTCGCCATCCCCGGCACGGTGACCGCCCGATGGTCCCGGTATGGCGTCAGCGATGGCGCGCAGCCGTCGGCGCAGCTTGTTGCAGGCGGGGCCCAGCGCGGCCAGTCGGTTGCCATCGGGCCGGTCGGTGGGGTAGTCCAAAGGCAGCAGGCCTGCCAGGTCGCTGGGCAGTCGCAAGGTGTTCTCGCCGCGAGGCAGCAGGTGGAAGCAGCGGTCCAGGCCCAGCGCGCCGATGAACAGACCCAGCTCGAACACCACGTTGTCGCGCACAGCGGTCCACGATTGGCCGCGGATCGTCACCGCGTCGTCGGGAGTGAAGACGAACAGCGCCACATCGTGGCGCGGCAGCGCCGCCAGCAGGTCCTGCATCACGGTGTGTCCGGCCTCGAACACGCCTTGCTTCCACACCGTGGCGTGGCAGTCGTACTCCAGTGCCTCCTGCACGTCGTAGGCCACCGGCAGGCCTTCGCTCGACGAGGCGATGAACATCGACGGCAAACCAGTTGCCGGCGCGGCCTTGTTCATTTCGACACGTTGCCGCGGATCAGCGGGTGGTGCTGGTAGTCGACGACCTCGAAGTCCTCATAGGCGTAATCGAAGATCGAAGCGGGGCGGCGCAGCAGCTTCAGCGTGGGATACGGGTAGGGCTGGCGCGTGAGTTGCAGCGCGCATTGCTCCAGATGGTCGTTGTAGATGTGGCAGTCGCCGCCGGTCCAGATGAAGTCGCCCACATCCAGGTCGCACTGCTGGGCCAGCATGTGGGTCAGCAGCGCGTAGCTGGCGATGTTGAAGGGCACGCCCAGGAAGATGTCGGCGCTGCGCTGGTAGAGCTGGCAGCTGAGCTTGCCGCGGCCGCCGGGCTCGGTGGCCGGCGCCACGTAGAACTGGAAGAAGGCGTGGCAGGGCATCAGCGCCATCTTGTCCAGGTCGGCCACGTTCCAGGCGCTGACGATGATGCGGCGGCTGTCGGGGTTGCCTTTCAGCTGCTGCACCACCTGGCTGATCTGGTCGATGTGGCCGCCGTCCGGTGTGGGCCAGTTGCGCCACTGCACGCCGTAGACCGGGCCCAGGTCGCCGTCCTCGCGCGCCCACTCGTCCCAGATGGTGCAGCCGCGATCCTGCAGCCACTTCACGTTGCTGTCGCCGCGCAGGAACCACAGCAGCTCGACGATGATGGCCTTCAGGAACACCTTCTTGGTGGTGACCAGCGGAAAGCCCTCGTTCAGGTCGAAGCGCATTTGGTGGCCGAACACACTGCGCGTGCCGGTGCCGGTGCGGTCGCCCTTGGCCACGCCATGCTCGGCCACGTGGCGCATGAAGTCTTCGTACTGGGATCGGATCGGGCGGGTCATGGGCGGAACGCGAACGGGAGACGGCGGATTATCCAGAAGCTCAGGCCGCTTCCAGCCCGAACTGCATGGATGCCAGACGGGCATAGAGCCCGCCGCGGGCCACCAGCTCATCGTGCCGGCCGATGTCGACGATGCGCCCGCCGTCCATCACCACGATGCGGTCGGCCTTCTGCACGGTGGCCAGGCGGTGCGCGATGACCAGCGTGGTGCGGTCGGCCATGGCCTTTTCCAGCGCGGCCTGCACCATGCGCTCGCTTTCGGCGTCCAGCGCGCTGGTGGCCTCGTCCAGCAGCAGCAGCGGCGGGTTCTTCAGCATGGCGCGGGCGATGCTGATGCGCTGGCGCTGGCCACCGCTCAGGCGCACGCCGCGCTCGCCCAGGTAGGTGTCGTAGCCCTCGGGCAGCTTCTCGATGAAGTCGTGCGCGAAGGCCGCCTTGGCGGCGGCGATGACCTCGGCCTCGGTGGCCTCCGGTCGGCCGTAGCGGATGTTCTCCAGCGCGCTGGTGGAGAAGATGGTCGAGTCCTGCGGCACGATGCCGATGCGCCCGCGCAGGCTGGCCAGGCTGGCGTCGCGCACGTCCACGCCGTCCACCGTCACACCGCCGTGCTGCACGTCGTAGAAGCGCAGCAGCAGCTGCAGCATGGTGCTCTTGCCCGCGCCGCTGGGGCCCACCAGGGCCACGGTCTCGCCTGGGCGCACGTCGAGGTTGACCTCGCTGAGCGCCGGCATGCCGGGCCGCGACGGGTAGTGGAAGCCCACGCCCTCGAATCGCACCGCCGAGCCACCTTGCACCGCCGGCAGCGCCACGGGCCGCGCCGGATCGGCCACCGGCGAGCGGGCCGAGAGCAATTCCATCAGCCGCTCGGTGGCACCGGCGGCGCGCAGCAGGTCGCCATACACCTCGCTGAGCACTGCCACGCTGCTGACCAGGATGATCACGAACACCACCGTCTGCCCCAGGTGGCCGGCGCTGATGCGCCCGGCCACCACCGCCTGCGTGCCCTGGTACAGGCCCCACAGCAGCGCGCCGAAGGTGGCCGTGATGATGAAGGCCACCAGCGCGGCGCGCACGCGGGTGCGGCGGCGGGCGGTGTCGAAGGCGCGCTCGGTGGCCTCGGCGAAGCGTTGCGCCTCGCGCGCCTCCTGGCGGTGGCCTTGCACCACCGGAATGGCATTCAGCACTTCGGCGGCGATGGCGCTGCTGTCGGCCACGCGGTCCTGGCTGGCGCGGCTGAGCTTGCGCACGCGGCGGCCAAAGGCCAGGCTGGGCAGCACCACCAGCACCAGGATCCCCAGCACCGGCAGCATCACCGTGGGGTTGGTGACGATCAGCATGCCCAGGGCGCCCAGGCCCATCACCGTATTGCGCAGGCCCATGCTGAGGCTGGAGCCCACCACCGTCTGCACCAGCGTGGTGTCGGTGGTCAGGCGGCTGAGCACCTCGCCCGAGGCGGTGGTCTCGAAGAACTCGGGGCTTTGCGTCACCACATGGGCATAGACGGCCGAGCGCAGGTCGGCCGTCACGCGCTCGCCCAGCCAGGTGACCGAATAAAAGCGCAGCGCCGAGAACAGGCCCAGCGCCGCGCCCACGCCGAACAGCGCCATGAAGTGCTCGCGCAGGGCCATCACGCGCTGGCCGGGATCGGCGGCGACGATACCCTGGTCGATCAGCGACTTCAGCGCAATCGGAAAGGCCAGCGTGCTGGCCGCCGCGCCCACCAGGAACAGCAGCGCCAGCAGGATGCGGCCGCGGTAGGGCCGCAGAAAGGGCAGCAGGCCCGACAGCGACCTGACCGGCGGCTTGACCGGGTCCGGGCTGGCGGTGTCGGACGGCGCGGCCGGGGGCGTGGCCGAGGGCGCCGCGAGGGCGGCGGAGACGGGGGACGACGACATGCGCGGCAGTGTAGGCGGCAAGCCCGGCCCCTGCCGGCGGCTCACCCCGCCACGCTGCGCGCGCGGCCGCTGGTCTTGGCGCGGTACATGGCCTGGTCGGCGCGCTCGACCACGGCGTCCACCGTGTCCTGCGGGCCGAACTCGGTGACGCCGGCCGAGAACGAGATGCGCAGCCCGCCGGGCAGGCCGTCGGCCGGCGCCTCGGCCAGGTGCTGCTGCAGGCGGTCCATCGCCACCAGCGCGTCGGCGCGGGCCGTGGCCGGCAGCAGCACCAGGAACTCCTCGCCACCCCAGCGCGCCACCGCGTCCACCGAGCGCAGCTGCGCGCCCAGGCGCTGCGCGAAATGGCGCAGCACCTCGTCGCCCATGGCATGGCCGTGGTGGTCGTTGACCGATTTGAAGTGGTCGATGTCGAGCAGCGCCACCGCCAGCGGCTGGCCCAGGCGCCGGTGTAGCGCCTGCTGCTGGCGCAACAACTCGCCCATGTGGCGGCGGTTGTGGGTGCGGGTCAGCTCGTCGCGCGTGGCCAGTTCCTCCAGCCGGGCCATGGCGGCCTGCAGCTCGGCGCGCTGGCGCTTCAGCGTGGTGGTCATGTGCGTCACGCGGTGGGCCAGCAGCGCGATCAGCGGCACCACCATCAGCGCGTACAGCAGGCCCGTGGCCTGCACCGGCACGGCATAGCGCTCGGGCCAGGCCCAGTGGCACAGCACCATGGTCAGCGCCAGCCCGCCCAGGCTGCCGAGCGCCAGGCGCCACACCTGGCGCGGCGTCATCGCGAACATCGAGTACACGATGTGGCTGGCCATGGCCAGCAGCACCGCGCTGGCGGCCGGCCCGGCGGCGGCATAGCCGATGTACATGCACAGCACGCCCACCAGCAGCTGCAACCGGCCCAGGCCGGGGTCGCTGCCGTGGCTGACCGCACCGCTGCGCACGGCGAGGTAGAACACGCCGTTCATGGCCATCGACGCGGCTACCAATGCCCAGGCCAGCGACCAGGGCATCAGCCCCATGGCCGCCTGGGCCAGCGTGATCAGGCCGTAGATCGCGTAGGTGCCGGTGGAGAACAGCACCACGCCCACCTGCTGGCGAACCAGCGGGTCGCTGCCCAGCAGCGTGGGCAGTCTCAGGGGCTCATCGGGCGACGGGGTCGCCGGCAGCATGGCGGGCATCGGCAGCAGTCAGGCAGCGTGCCAGGGCACGGGGTCGAACGGCCACCCGGAACTGCTGACGGCCTGGCTGGCATATCGGCCGCAGATCTATCAGATTTAGCGATTATTTGTAACCGATGCCCGACCGATCGCTGGCCCGTGACCGCGCGACCGCTGTGCGATCACAGGTTGCCGGCGAACAGCTTGCGGATGAACATGTCGCGGAAGCTGTGCGCATCCGCCAGCCCCAGGCGCTCCAGGTAGGCCTGCGGCGCCTCCTTGCCCTCGATCAGGCTCTTGACCGCCAGCGTCACCAGCTCCACCGGATGTTGGGCGGCGTGCTGCATCTTCTTCAGCGCGCCGACCATGCGCAGCTCGTCGGCGGTGAGGTCGGTGCCGAACGGGAAGGCCGGCAGCAGCTTGGCCTCGGCCCAGGGATGCAGCCGGGCCTCCAGCGCCTCGGGCAGGTTCTCGCGGTAGCGCGCCGGCAGTTCGTAGTCGGCGTCCAGCTTGCCGTGCGCCTTGGCCTCGCTGATCAGGCCGGGCTGGAAGCGTGAATCGGCGATGGCGATCAGGCGCTTGACCACCTCGGCATCGGACTGCCCGCGCAGATCGGCCACGCCGTACTCGGTGACCACGATGTCGCGCAGGTGGCGCGGGATGGTGGTGTGGCCGTAGTTCCACAGGATGCTGCTCTTGACGCCGTCCTTGTGCGCATGGGTGGCGCGCAGCATCAGGATCGAGCGCGCATCGGGCAGCGCATGGGCCATGGCCACGAAGTTGTACTGCCCGCCCACGCCCGAGACCACCTGGCCGCTTTCCAGCCCGTCGGAGGCTGCCGCGCCCAGCAGCGTGACCATCATCGTGGTGTTCATGAAGCGCGCCTTCACGCGCTGCGCCCGCTTCAGCTCGCTGTCGCCCGGCGTGCGGCCGTAGAGCTGGTTGATGAAGTCGATGCGCGTCATGTCCACCTTGGCCAGCTCGTGGGCGGGCATGGTGCGCAGACGCTCGTAGAAATCGTTCGGCCCGAGGAAGAAGCCGCCGGTCATCGTGATGCCGCCCGCCAGGCGCGTGCCCAGCAGGATCTTGCACACCGCGTCGAACTGCGAGGCGCCGCGCAGGTCATTGGGCAGCGGCACGCCGTCGAGACGGAGGTAGTCGCCATCCAGCGTGACGCCGGGCTTGAAGATGCCGAAGCGGATGAGGAAGTCGACATCCACCTGGCGCAGCGGGCTGTGGATGCGGCCGGCCTCCAGCAGCGCGGCCAGCGTCTGCGGCGTCACGGTCTCGTCGGCGATGGCGCCGCTGTTGATCAGCTGCTGCAGCGTGGTGTCGGCAAACACCTCGCGGCGGATGATGCCGGCCTCGATCAGCTTCAGGAAGCCGTTGACGAACATCTCCGAGCAGCCATACAGCCCGCGGTCGAAGCGGCCCAGCTCGCGGCCGGCCGGGCCATCGGGGCACAGGCTCTCGAGGATGCGCCGGTACTCGCTGCCGTGGCGGTCACGCACGATCAGCGCCTGCGCGATGGCGTCGCCCAGCGAGCCGATGCCGATCTGCAGCGTGCCCCCGTCGGCCACCAGGCTGCTGGCATGCAGGCCGATGGCGTAGTCGGCATGGCTCACGCGGCCGTTGGGCGGGCCGAACAGCTGGTGCGTGCCCGCCGCGTCGGTGCACACCAGGTCGAAGAACTCCGGCGCCACCTCGGCGCCGTTGGGCATGAAGGGCATCTTGTGGTTGACCACGCCCACCTTCAGCAGCGGCAGGCCGGCGGCGGCGTACTTCTCCACCACCTCGAAGGCCACGTCGGGGTTGCTGGAGACCGACAGCCGCCATTGGCCGCCGTCACGCTGCTCGGCCACGGCCTGGGCCAGCACGTTCATGCCCTGCACCAGCATGTCGCGGGCGACGAAGGTGTAGTTGGTGGAGATGAAGTTGCGCTGCGCCTCGGCGTTGCCGAGGTAGTCGCCGGTCTTCATGAAGAACTCGCGCACCTCGATGTTCGGCGGCAGGCCGGCGCCGCGCAGGTCCTTCACGTAGGCCAGGTCGGGGTAGTCGGCGAACACGCGCTCGACCAGCGGTTCGAGGAAGTGGCGCTCCAGGTCGCTCTTGCCCACCGGGCGCTCCAGCGACAGCGCGGTGATGATGGTCAGCCGCCGGCTGGGGTTGGCCTTGATGCGCCGGTACAGCGCGTTGACGAAAGGATTGGGCTTGCCGATGGCCAGCGGAATGCCCAGCACGATGTCGCCGGGAATGCGGTCCAGCACGGCGTCCACCGTGGCCTCGATCGAGTCGATCACGCGCAGTTCAGTCATCGCAGGTCTCCTGGTGTTCTTCCATGCCAGTGTGGCGCGCCCACCCGGTGGGCGGCTTGACCTCGCACAAGCGCGCCGGGGCGAGAGGGCCCCGGACGACCGGATCCACCCGGTCGCCAAATCTCACGATTGGGCACGCTTCACCCCGGAGATGTCCGAGCAGCGGGCAGCGATTTGTGCTCGAATCAGCCAGCCCCTATCCTGTGCCAGACCATGCCTGCTGAACCCCGCGCCGCCATGCCGACCGCCCCTGCCGATTCCGGACGCCTGCTGCGTCAGACCGGTGTGGTGGTCGCCGCCGTCGCCGGCTCGGCGCTGCTGGGCTATGGCCTGTCCAACAGCCTGCAGCAGGCCGGTTTGAGCTCGCCGGCCGTGCTGTCCGCCGTGGTGGGTGCGGTGGTGGCCGCGGTGGCCGTGCCGCTGGCGCTGTGGGCCCGCGTGCCGCAGCTGCCGCGCATGCCGCGCCAGTGGCTGCAGCGCAAGCCACCGGCAGCGGCAGCGGCGCCGGCCGGCAGCGCCGCGCCGGCCGAGGGTGGCTCGGCGCAGGTGATCGCGCTGTCCACCGCCACCGTCACCCCGGGGCCTGCCGCACAGCGCCCGGTGCGCGACGCGCTGACCGGTGCCTACACGCAACAGCATTTCGTGGCCGCCGCCGACCGCGAATGGTCGCGCCTGCGCCGCCTGAACGAAGACGCTGCGCTGCTGATGATCGACATCGATCACCTGCGCCCGATCAACGACGAGAACGGCCAGGCCTGCGGCGACGCGGTGCTGGTCGAGGTGACGCGCCAGGTGTCGGCCACGCTGCGCCAGTACGACCTGCTGGCGCGCTTTGGCGGTGGCGTGCTGGTGGTCTACCTGCCGCACACCGACCCGATCGGCGCGCTGGACGTGGCCGAGCGCATCCGCGAGCGCGCCTCGGCGCTGCGCCTGGCCTGGAACGGCAAGACCGTGAAGGCCACGGTCAGCGTGGGCGTGGCCGGCATCGGTGCCAACCACGGTGCGCTGGACGACGTGATCGCCGAGGCCGGAAATGCGCTGCGCGAGGCCAAGGCGGCCGGCCGCAACTGCGTGCGCGCGGCGCCCATCCCGCCCAAGCGCGGCGCGGCCAATGGCAGCGCGCTGGGTGCCCAGCGGCCGGCCGGTCCGGCCTGACGCCCGCCAGCGTCGCGCTCAGCCCAGCCTGAGCGGCGCGCTGCGCCCGGTCATCTCCAGATAGCCCAGCCCCACGCGGCGGCCGCTGCCGTCGCGCAGCTCGGCCAGCCCCTCCCAGTAGATCGCGCCGGTGCTGCCGCGGCTGTCGAGCTCCTGCGCGTCGAGCAGGGCGCGCAGCTCGTGCGTGCCGGCGGGCGTGTGCACGCGCCAGCGCACCGGGTAGCGCGCGCCCGAAGCCGGGCTGGTCCACCACTGCAGCGGCTCGAAGCGCAGCGCGTCGGGCGCGAAGCTGCGCACCGCGCCGCCGGCCGGCCGGTGGCTGCCACCGGCCCACAGCGCCTGGCCAGCCGCGTCGCGCAGCTGGAACGCGGTGAGGGCGCCGCCATCGGCCAGGTTGATGCCGATCCAGTCCCAGCCGGTGGCGCCCGGGGCCAGCAGCTCGTCGCTCCATTCGTGGTCCAGCCAGCCGGTGCCGCCCAGGCGGCGGCTGCGGCCGTCCAGCGTCAGCTCGGCCTGCACGGCCAGCTGCGGCTGGCTGTAGTAGTGGCTGGCCTGACGCGGCTGCGGCCCCTTGCGCGAGAAGCCGGCCTGGCCCTGCAGCAGCCGCGGCTGCGTGCTGTCGAGCTGCAGCGCCAGCGTGAAGCCGGCTTCGGGCGCGGCCAGGCGGGCGGTGTAGCGGCTGCCCGCCGCGTCGAGGCCGGTGCCGGGCCGGTCGCTGCGCTGCAATCGCCAGGGGCCGATGGCCAGCGCGGTGTCGCCGCGCCGCGCATGGGCCTCGGGCAGGCGCTCGTCGCCCGACCAGCGCGTGATGCGCTGGGCATGGCGGTGGCGGCCGGCAGCCAGATCGGTGACGGCCGCATGCGCGAACAGCCACTGCGCCGGCGCGAAGCGGCCGGCCAGCGGCGGTGTGCTGGCTGCGGGCTCGGCGGTGCCGTTGGTCACGGCCGCCGCGCCCTGGCGGCTGCGGAAGAACGTCAGCTGGAAGCCGTGGCTGGGCGCGCCATCGGCGCCGTTCAGCCAGCCGGTGGCATACCACCACTCGGTGCGGGCGCCGGCATGCGCGCCATGGTCGCGCGGGAAGCGCAGCGTGCGCGCGGGGTGGATGCGGTCGCCGTCGGGGGCGGGCGCATCGGCGGTGGCCGCGTGGCTCGACGTGTCAGGGCCTGGCTGGGCGGGCGCCGAACGGGCAGGGCCGGCGGCGCCCAGCAGGCCCAGGCCGGCCCAGTGCAGCCACAGACGGCGCGGCGGGTGCATCTACCAGTCCTCCTTGACGGCCAGCACCGCGTCGCGCCCGGCGGCGCGGCGAGCGGCCAGCAGCGCGGTCAGGCCACCGGCGGCCAGCACCGCCGCGGCCAGCGCGGCCAGGCGCGGGGCGGGCAGGTGCAGCGGCATGGTCCAGTGGAAGCTCTGCGGGTTGACCACGTGCACCAGCACCGCGGCCATGGCCACGCCCAGCGCCAGGCCCACCACCACGCCGGCCAGCAGCCAGGCGCCGGTCTCGGCCGCCACCAGGGCCAGCATCTGCCGGCGGGTGAGGCCCAGGTGGGCCAGCAGGCCGAATTCCTTGCGCCTGGCCAGCACCTGGGCCGACAGGCTGGCGGCCACGCCCACCAGGCCCACGCCGATGGCCGCGGCCTGCAGGTACACGGTGACGGCGAAGCTGCGGTCGAAGATGGCCAGCGAGATGCGGCGCAGCTCCTGCGTGCCGATCATCTCGACCGGCAGGTCGGGGCCGGCGCGCGCCTGCAGCGCGGTCTGCACCGCCGCCGGCGCGGCGCCCGGGGCGAGCCAGATCGCCAGGTCGCTGACCGCCGTGTCGCCGCTCAGCCGCCGGTAGTCGGCGGTGTCGATGGCGATGGCGCCGAACTGCCGCGCATAGTCGCGCCACACGCCGCGCACCCGCACCGTGGCGGCGCCGGCGGCCAGCGGCAGCGTGATGCGGTCGCCCGCCTGCCAGCCGTGCAGCGCGGCGGCGGGCTCGCTGACCCACACCGCCGTCTCGCCCGGCACGGCGGGGCGCGCATCGCCCACCAGCGGCAGGGCGCGCGCGGGGTCGCCGTCCAGGTCGCGCGCCACCAGCGTCACCGGCGGCTGCTGCGGCGAGATCAGCAGCGGCACCTGGCGCCCGGCCTGCACGCGCTGCACGCCGGGCAGGCGGGCCGCCGCGGCCACGAAGGCGGGCGGCAGCACGGCGCGCTCGCCACCGGCCTGGGCGCGCAGGTACAGGTCGGCCGGCAGCACGCTGTCGAGCCAGTCGGTCACGGCGTCGCGGAAGCTGGCCACCATCACCGTGATGGCCACCGACAGCGCCAGGCTGGCCACCACGCCGGCCACCGTGGCACCGGCGGTCTGGCGGGCGAAGTGCGCGCGCCGCCAGGCCAGCAGCGGCACGGCACCCTGGCCGATCAGCGCCCGCGGCGGATGCGCCAGCAGCTGCTGCACCACCCAGGGCACGGCGCTGACGCCGCCGGCCAGCAGTGCCGCCACCGCGGCATAGGCGGCCAGCGGCAGGCCGCCGATCGGCGGGGCCAGCGCCAGCAGGCCGCCGGCGGCCACCAGCACCAGGGCCGGGGCGGCGCGTGCCGGCGCGGGGCTGCCGGTGCCCAGGCCCTTGAGCGCCAGTGCCGGGGCCAGGGCTTCAGCCTGCCGCGCCGGCCACCAGGCGCCGGCCAGCGCCGCCGCGGTGCCCAGCGCGAAGCAGGCGACCAGCTCCGGCCAGGGCCAGGCCAGTGTGGGCGTGACGCCGGTGAAGTAGCCGCCGCCCAGGTCGCCGCCCAGCAGGCGCAGCGCCGTTGCGGCCAGGCCGATGCCGCCGGCCAGTCCCAGCGCGCTGCCGGCCAGGCCGATGGCGGCGCTCTCGGCCATCACCAGGGCCCGCCGGTCGCGTGCGGCCAGCCCCAGCACGCCCAGCAGCGCGAACTGCGGCGTGCGCTGCGCCACCGACAGCGACACCACCGAATAGACCAGGAAGCCACCCACCAGCAGCGCCACCAGGGCCAGCACGCCCAGGTTCACGCGGTAGGCGCGCGACAGGTTGGACACGCGCTGCACCGCGTCGTCGCCCGCGGCCCAGGTCACGCCTTCGGGCAGCGGGCCGGCGGCCTGCACGCTGCGCTGCCAGGCCTGCGGTGTGATGCCGGTGACCAGTTGCACGTCGATGCGGGTGAGCCGGCCGTCGCGACCGAAACGCGATTGCGCGGCGGCGATGTCCAGCACCGCCAGCGCCGCACCGCCGGCCGACACCCGGCCGGCCACGCGGAACGGCTGCCAGCCCTGGGCCGTGGCCAGCCACAGCGTGGCCCCGGGTGCCACGCCCAGGGCCTGGGCGGCGGCCGGGTTGAGGTACAGCGCGTCGGCCGCCGGGGTCAGTGCGCGGGCGGCGGCTTCGGCATCGACGCCGCCGGTGGCCGCTTCACCGGGCCTGGGCAGCAGTGCCGGGGCGATGGTCACGGCCTTCAGCGGGTCCAGCCCCACCAGCTTCAGCGTGACCGGCGGCGTGCCGGCCTCGCGCCGGGCGGCGGCATCGATCTCCAGCACCGGGCTGGCCAGGGCCACGGCCTCGTCGGTGGCCACGCGGGCATACAGCGCGTCGTCGAAGCCGTCGCGGCTGCGTGCGGCCAGCACCGCATCGGGCTGGCCGTTGGCAGCGCGCACGGCCTGGGCGAACTCGGCCAGCGCCGACGCGTTGATCAGCTGCACCGAGCTGGCCAACGCCACGCCCAGCGCCACGGCCAGCAGGGCCACGGCATGCTGCCAGGGATGGTGTCGCCACTCGGCGCGGATCAGCGACAGGAGGTGGCGCCACATGCGGCCATGTTACGGGCCGACGTGCGGCCCCTGGGCGCCAGGGGGCAGGCGCGGCGCCCGGCGAGGCCGGGCCCGCCGCGTCAGGCGGGCACCTGGTAGTCGGCCGGGCCCATCAGGTCGATGCCGCAGGGCAGGTCGCGCACCCAGGCGATGAACTCGCCCACCGCCGGGCCGGCGAGCGGCGCGCCGTGCTGCGGCACCATCATCTGGATGGGCAGCGTGGACACCATGTCGGCCCACAGCCGCAGCACCTTGTTGCTGACCATGTAGCGCTGGTGGAAGCGTTGCATGGTGGGGAACACCTTGGCCAGGCTGGTCACCGGCTGGGCGGCCAGCTTGCCGGGCAGCATCGACACGCCCAGGTCGCCCGAGAACAGGATCTTGGACACCGGGTCCCAGAACTGGAAGTTGCCCTCGGCGTGCAGGAAGTGCGCCGGCAGCGCCACCAGATCGCTGCGGCCGATGCGGATGCGCATGCCGCGGTCAGGGATGCCGACGATGCGGTCCTGCGTTTTGCCCGGCTTGCAGAAGTGGGGCACGAAGCGCTCCCACACTGTGGAGATGAAGATCGGCGCCTGCGTGGCCGTGGTCCAGCGGTCGAGCGAGGCGATGATGTCCGGATCGGCGTGCGAGGCGATGATGGCCGACAGCGCCTGCGGCGCAAAGTGCCGCGTCATGCCCAGGTACAGGTCGTTGTAGGCCAGGTTGCCGCCGGGGTCGATGATGGCGCCGGTGTCGCCGTCGATGACCAGGAACTGGTTGGCCTGCACTGCCTCGCCGCCGCGGTCGCACAGGTCGGCGAACATCAGGCACTGGTGCCCGTCGTGATCGTAGAGGGTGGTCGGCATGGGTCGGCGAGTATGCGCCGCTGCGCACCTTCCGAGGCCGGTTTCGGGGGCCGCCGGCTGCGCCAATGCGCGGCGGCTTGACGCAGCGCAAGCCGGGGCCGGCGCCTCAGCCTGGCACGATGCCCTGCGCGGTGAGCCGCACCACGCGATCGGCGCGCGCCGCGGCGCTGGCCGAGTGCGTGACCAGCAGGCAGGCCGTGCCGCTGGCGCGCACCTGGGCCTGCAGCAGGTCGATCATCTTCTCGGCCGTGGCCGGATCGAGGTTGCCGGTGGGCTCGTCGGCCAGCACCAGGCGCGGCTGGTGCACCAGCGCCCGCGCCAGCGCCACGCGCTGCAGCTGACCGCCCGACAGCTGCGCCGGACTGCGGCCACCCAGCGCGCCCAGGCCCACGGCGGCCAGCAGGGCCTGCACGGCGGCATCGGCCACCGCGCCGTGGCGGCCCAGCAGGCGCAGCGGCAGGGCCACGTTCTCGGCCACGCTCAGGTGCGGCAGCAGGTGGAAGGCCTGGAACACGAAGCCCAGGTGCTCGCGCCGCAGGCGGGCGCGCTCGGGTTCGGCCAGCGTGCGCACGGCGTGGCCGGCGAGTGTGATGTCGCCGGCGTCCACCTCGTCGAGCCCGGCGATGCAGTTCAGCAGCGTGCTCTTGCCCACGCCCGATTCGCCCAGCATGGCCACGAACTCGCCCGGCGCCAGCGCCAGCGACACGCCATCGAACACCGGCGTGTCGGCATAGGCCTTGCGCAGGCCCCGCAGTTGCAGCACGGGTTCAGTCATGGCGGTTCGTCCAGTCGCGGTGCAGCAGGCCGTACAGCGCCGAGTCGCTCAGTTCGCCGCCCACGCGCCAGCGCTCGCGCAGCAGGCCTTCGCGCTGGAAACCCAGCGCCTGCAGCACGCGGCCGGAGGCCGTGTTGCGCGGGTCGATGTCGGCCTCGATGCGACGCAGGCCGAAGTCGTCGAACCCGTGGTTGATCAGCAGGGTCAGCGCCTCGTGCATCAGGCCCTGGCCCCAGGCGGCGGGCTGCAGTGCGTAGCCGATCTCGGCGCGGCCCTGCTCGGCATCCAGGTCGAACAGCGTGCAAGCACCCAGCAGGGCGCCGGGTGCCTCGCGCCGCGCGATGGCCAGGCGCAGGTGCAGGCCCAGCGCATGGGCATGCGCGTCGGCCTGCAGCCGCTCGATGGCCTGTTGCGGGTCGGTCCAGGGCGGCGTGCTCCAGTAGCGCATCACCTGGGCATCGGCATGCAGCGCGAACAGCGCCGGTGCATCGGCCGGCGTCATCGGCCGCAGCAGCACACGCGGGCCGTGCAGCGTGGGCAGGTGCATCGGGGCGGTGATGGGCATGGCGTGTCGTTGCTGGCCGTGCGGCGCTCAGGCCGGCGCCGCCATCTCGCCCAGTGCGGCCAGGCCACGCGCCAGCGCATCGGGCGCGTCACAGGCCACGGCGCGGTGCGGCATGCTGCGCAGCCAGGTGATCTGGCGCTTGGCCAGCTGGCGCGTGGCGGCGATGCCGGTGTCGCGCAGCACGTCCCAGCCGGGGCCACCGGGCTGCAGCGCATCGCCGTGCTCGTCCAGCGCCGTCCAGGCCTGGCGGTAGCCCACGCAGCGCATGGCCGGCAGCGCCGGGTCCAGGTCGCCGCGCGCGCGCAGGCGGCGCACCTCGTCCAGAAAGCCGTCGGCCAGCATCGCGTCGAAACGCTGCGCGATGCGCCGGTGCAGCCAGGCGCGGTCCTGGGGCATCAAGGCCAGCAGCGGCAGCGCCATGCCCTGCACGGCCTGGCGGCCATGGAAGGCCGAGATCGGCTCGCCGCTGAGCTGCCAGACCTCCAGCGCACGCTGGATGCGCTGGGCGTCATTGGGCTTGAGCCGCGCGGCGGTGACCGGGTCCACCTGCGCCAACTCGGCATGCAGGGCCGGCCAACCGTGCGCGGCAGCGCGTTCGTCGATGGCGGCGCGCACGGCCGGGTCGGCCGCCGGCATCGCGTCGATGCCGTCGATCAGCGCCTTGAAGTACAGCATGGTGCCGCCCACCAGCAGGGCCAGGCGGCCGCGCGCGTTGATCTCGCCGACCAGCCGCCGCGCATCGGCCACGAACTGCGCGGCCGAGTAGGCCTCGGTGGGCTCGCGGATATCGATCAGGTGGTGCGGCACGCTGGCCCGCTCGGCCGCACTCGGCTTGGCGGTGCCGATGTCCATGCCGCGGTAGACCAGGGCCGAATCGACGCTGACGATCTCCAGCGGCCAACGCACCGCGGCCGCCAGCGCCAGCGCGCTCTTGCCGCTGGCCGTGGGGCCGGCCAGGCCGATGGCGCGCACCGGCTCAGAAGCGTTCATGGGGCCCGAGGTAGCGCCACTGGCCGGGCGGCAGCTTGCCCAGCACCACGCTGCCGATGCGCACGCGCTTGAGGCCGAGCACGTCCAGGCCCACCAGGTCGCACATGCGGCGGATCTGGCGCTTGCGGCCCTCGCGCAGCACGAAGCGCAGCTGGTCCTCGTTCGCCCAGCTCACCTTGGCGGGCTTGAGCTGGCGGCCATCGAGCTCCAGGCCGTGCTGCAGCAGCGCCAGTTGCTTGGGCGGCAGCGGGCCGGCGTGGCGGTGGCGCACGCGCACCAGGTATTCCTTCTCGATGCGGCTGTCGTCGCCGATCAGCGCCTTGGCGATGCGGCCGTCCTGGGTCAGCACCAGCAGGCCGGTGGAGTCGATGTCCAGCCGGCCGGCCGGCGCCAGGTGGCGCTGGTGGTGCGGCTGCCAGCGGATCGGGGCGCGGTCTTCCTTCCAGCGCTTGTCGCCGGTGACCAGCACGCTGGCCGGCTGGTAGCCATCCTCGGCCTGGCCCGAGACATAGCCGATGGGCTTGTGCAGCAGCACCGTGACGCGCAGCGCCTGCTGCTGGCGCGCGGCCGGGTCGATGTCGATCTGCGCATCGGGCTGCACGCGTTGGCCCAGCACGGCCACCTGGCCGTTCACGCGCACCCAGCCGGCGTCGATCCACTCGTCGGCCTCGCGGCGCGAGGCCAGGCCACGCTCGGCCAGCAGCTTGGAGACGCGGATGCCGTCGGCGGAGGCGGGTTGGTCGCTCATGGTGTGTGTTGTTCTTGTGGGAATGAAAGGGGGTCAGCGGCCGCGCAGGAACAGGTTGTCCAGCTCGCGCAGCGTCACCTGGCGCCAGGTGGGGCGGCCGTGGTTGCACTGGTCGGCGCGCTCGGTGCGTTCCATGTCGCGCAGCAGGGCGTTCATCTCGGGCAGGGTCAGCGCCCGGTTGGCGCGCACCGCGCCATGGCAGGCCATGGTGGCCAGCAGCTCGTCGCGCGCGCGCTGCACCAGGCGGCTGGCGTCGCCGTGGCCCAGCTCGGCCAGTTCGGCCAGCACCGCGCGGGCCAGGGCCACCGGGTCGGCATCGGGCAGGGCGGCCGGGCGCTCGCGCACGGCCAGCGTGCCGGGGGCGAACTGATCGATGGTCAGGCCCAATTGGGTCAGCGCCTCGGCATGGGTCTCGGCCGCGGCCACCTCGGTGGGCGTGGCGGCGAAGGTGGCCGGGATCAACAGCGGCTGGGCCGCCAGCGTGTCGCCACCGATGGCCGCCTTCAGCCGCTCGTAGACGATGCGTTCGTGCGCGGCGTGCATGTCGACGACCACCAGGCCTTGCGCGTTCTCGGCCAGGATGTAGGCGCCGGCCAGCTGGGCCAGCGCGCGGCCCAGCGGCCAGGTGGCGGCGTCGCCATCGGTGCGCGACGGCGAGGCGGCCGAGGGGCCAGCGGCGGTGGGCGATGGTATGGCCGTGCCCAGGCTGGTGCCGGGTCGATCGGTCAGCGCCACGCCGGACGCGGAGGGGGGCGTCAGGCCGGGCGCCAGGGTGGCCGCCAGGCCGGTGTCGGCCCGCGTGGCGACCGGCTGCGAGGCGGCCGGTGCAGCCCAGCGCGGCGTCGGCTCCTGCGCGTACAGCAGCGCCAGGTCCTGCAGGCCCAGCGACACCTGGCCACCCGCACCCACCGGGCGCCAGGGCTCGGCGACCGGGGTGGCGGGCCGCTGCGGGTTGCCGCGGCCGTTGAAGTCATTGGCCGGCCAGGCGATGGCGGCCTGCGTGCCGGGCGCGGCGGTCTCACCGGCCTCGCCAGCCGTGAACGCCGGGGCGCGCGATTCGGCCAGCGCTGCCTCCACGGCGTAGCGCACGGCCTGGTGCACCTCGCGCCCGTCACGGAAGCGCACCTCGATCTTGGTCGGGTGCACGTTCACATCCACGCGCAGCGGGTCGATGTCGATCATCAGCACATAGCTGGGCTGGCGGCTGCCGTGCAGCACGTCCTCGTAGGCGGTGCGGGCGCCGTGCGCCACCTGGCGGTCGCGCACGAAGCGGCCGTTGACATAGACGTACTGCTGATCGGCCCGCGCACGCGCCGCATCGGGCAGGCCCACGCGGCCGTGGATGCGCACGGTGTGGCCCAGGGCCGCGGCCTCGGGCAGCGCGCGGCTCTGGGTCAGGAAGTCGTCGCCCAGCACGTCGGCGATGCGCTGGTCCAGCGCCTGCCGCGGCGTGACGCCCTCGCCGGTGGCGCGGCGCCACTGATCCACCAGCTTGCCCTCGTGCCAGACGGCAAAGCCCACATCGGGGCGGGCCAGGGCGTGGCGCCGCACGGCTTCCAGGCAGTGGGCCAGCTCGGTGGCATCGGTCTTCAGGAACTTGCGGCGCGCCGGCGTGGCGAAGAACAGTTCGCGCACCTCGACACTGGTGCCCACCGCGCGGGCCGCGGCGGCCAGTTCGCCCGAGCGCGCGTCCAGGCGCGAGGCATGCGGCGCATCGGCCGTGCGGCTGGCGATCGCCATCTCGGCCACCGAGGCGATGGCCGCCAGCGCCTCGCCGCGAAAGCCCATGGTGTGCACCGACTCCAGGTCGTGCAGGCTGCCGATCTTGCTGGTGGCGTGGCGGCGCAGCGCCAGCGGCAGCTCAGGCGCAGGGATGCCCGCGCCGTCGTCCTCCACCACGATGCTGCGCACACCGCCGGCCAGCAGGCGCACGGTGATCTGGGTGGCGCCGGCATCCAGCGCGTTGTCGACCAGTTCACGCACCACCGAGGCCGGGCGCTCGATGACCTCGCCGGCGGCGATCTGGCTGATCAGCTCGTCGGGCAGTTCACAGATCGGGCGGCGCGGGGCGGTGGCGGTCATCGGGCGGGATTATCCCGTCACGCCCCGCCGTGATAATCCGCCGCCATGGATGCACTGTTGCTGTTGGTGGACTTCGTTCTGCACGTCGATCGCCACCTGAAGGAATTCGTCGATGCCTATGGCGGCTGGGTCTATGCCCTGCTGTTCCTGATCGTCTTCGTGGAGACAGGTCTGGTGGTGATGCCCTTCCTGCCGGGGGATTCGCTGCTGTTCGTCGTGGGCGCGCTGGCCGGGGCCGGGATGATGAGCTACCCGCTGGTGATGGCGCTGCTGCTGGTGGCGGCGGTGGCGGGCGATCAGGCCAACTACAGCATCGGGCGCTTCTTCGGGCCCAAGGTGTTCCAGTGGGAGGACAGCCGCTGGTTCAACCGCCGCGCCTTCGACCAGGCGCATGCCTTCTACGAGCGCTACGGCGGCATCACCCTGGTGCTGGCGCGCTTCATGCCGTTCGTGCGCACCTTCGTGCCCTTCGTGGCCGGCGTGGCCGAGATGAGCCGCGGCAAGTTCAGCTTCTACAACGTGACCGGCGCGCTGCTGTGGGTGGTGGGCCTGGTGACCGCGGGCTACCTGTTCGGCAACGTGCCCTGGGTGCAGACCCACCTGTCGAAGATCATCTGGGCCATGATCATCATCCCGGGCCTGATCGCGATGTTCGGCGCGTGGAAGGCGCGGCGGGCGTCGGCGGCGGCTTGAACGCTCCATCTGCTGAAACCTCCTGAACGGCAGCGCCAAGCGCTCAACAGTCGGCGCGAGGCCAAGGCCACCGGGTGGGCATAGAACCGCATGCGGAGACCGTGCCGGGCATCCGGGTGCGGCTGGCCCCGAACCCCACTCAGCAGGTCAAAGCACCCGCTGCCTCGCCAACGGCGGATTGCGCGCGAAGTACCGGCGGATGCCGGTGAACAAGGCCTCGACCAGCTTGTGCTGGTAGTCCTCGTCGCGCAGCTTGGCCTCTTCTTCCGGGTTGGAGATGAAGGCCGTCTCCACCAGGATGCTGGGCACGTCGGGCGCCTTCAGCACCGCGAAGCCGGCCTGCTCCACGCTGCGCTTGTGCAGCGCACCCACGCCGCCGATCAGCGACAGCACCTCGCGGCCGATCTTCAGCGAGTCCTTGATCTGCGCGGTGGTGCTCATGTCCAGCATCGCGCGCAGCACCTCGCGGTCCTTCACGGCCACGGTGTTCACGCCGCCCACCAGGTCGGCGGCGTTCTCCTTGTCGGCCATCCAGCGCGCGGCCGTGCTGGTGGCGCCGTTCTGCGACAGCGCGAACACCGAGGCTCCGCGCGCCGCCGGCGTGATGAAGGCATCGGCGTGGATCGACACGAACAGGTCGGCCTGCACCCGCCGCGCCTTGCGCACCCGCTCGTGCAGCGGCACGAAGAAGTCGGCATCGCGGGTCAGCATCGCGCGCATGCCGGGCACGCTGTTGAGGCGGTCGCGCAGCTTCAGCGCGATGGCCAGCACCACGTCCTTCTCACGCAGGCCGCTGGGTCCGATGGCGCCGGGGTCTTCGCCGCCGTGGCCGGGGTCGAGCGCCACCACCACCAGGCGGTCGATCTGGCGCACCTCGTCGGCACTGAGCGGCGGGGCCGGCGCCGGGGTGGACTGCGGCCGCGAGGCCACCGCCGCCGGCGGCTTGGCGGCCACGGCCGGCGCGCTGGCGGCGGCAGGCACCGGGGTCACCGGGGGCAGGGGCACTGGGACCACCGGCAGCGGCGGGCGCTGGATGTCCTTGATGAAGTCGCCCAGCGCGTCGTTGACGCTCTGCGTGGCCTGGGCCTCGGCGCGTTCCTTCTCGCGCACCAGTTCCAGCAACGGGTCGCGCGCCTCGCTGGGGTAGAGGTCGAACACCAGGCGGTGCTTGTAGGCGGCTACCGGCTCCAGCGTGAACTGCTGCGGCGCCACGGCCTGCTTCAGGTCGACCACCAGGCGCACCACGCGCGGCTGGTTCTGGCCCACGCGCACGCCGGCAATGTAGGGGTCGTCGGCGCGCACCTTGCCCACCAGCTCGCGCAGCGCCGGGCTGAGTTCCAGCTGGTCGATGTCGATCACCAGGCGAGGCGGGTTCTCGGCCATCTGCATGCGTGCGGCCAGGGCCGTGTCGCTCTCGATCGTGACGCGGCTGTAGTCCTGCGCCGGCCACACGCGCACGGCCACGATGGCGGCGCCCCAGGCCAGCTCGGCCGTGCCCAGCGTCAGCGCCACGGCGCCCAGGCCGTGCAGGGCCTGGCGGCGGTTGATGCGGCGGGACGGCGTCATGCAGTGCCTGGCGACGCAGCGGCAGCGCGCAGCCCGGCCAGCAGGGCCTGGCCCGTGGCGGTGGCGGCCTGCACGCGCACGCGCCGCGCGGCCTCGTCCAGCGGCTCGATGTCCAGCCGCAGGTCGGGCACCGGCAGCAGGCCGGCGGCCTTCTCGGGCCATTCGGCGATCTTCAGGCCGGGGCGGGCGAACACGTCGCGAAAGCCCGCGTCCACCCACTCGCGCGGATCGCCGAAGCGGTAGAAATCGAAGTGCGCGGCCTCGCGGCCATCCGCCAGGGTGTAAGGCTCCATCACCGCGTAGGTGGGGCTCTTGATGCGGCCGGTGATGCCCAGTGCGCGCAGCAGGTGGCGCACGAAGGTGGTCTTGCCGGCACCCAGCGGGCCGTGCAGCTCGATCACGCCATCGGCGATGCCGGGCAGGGCCGCCAGCTGCTGCGCCCAGGCAGCGCAGGCGGCCTCGTCGGGCCAGAGACAATCCAGGGTTTCGGGTGGCAACGGATGCGTGACGGACACGGGCAGGGTCAAGGTGAGGCGGCGGCGGGGCAGGGCGGTGCGCCATCAACGCGCGACCTGCACGCGCTGTGGACACGCCTGCAGGCCTGGGCCGCCGAACTGGGATTTTCCCAGATCGGGGTGGCCGACGTGGACCTGGCCAGCGCCGAGCCCGGCCTGCTGGCCTGGCTGGCCGCCGGCTGCCATGGCGAGATGGCCTACATGGCCAGCCACGGGCTGAAGCGTGCACGCCCGGCCGAACTGGTGCCCGGCACGCTGCGCGTCATCACCGCGCGCATGGACTACCTGCCGGCCGCCGCGCCTGCGGACTGGCAGGCCATCGCCTTCGACCGGCTGGCGCAGCCGCGGCAGGCCAGCGTCTCGCTCTACGCCCATGGGCGGGATTACCACAAGGTGTTGCGCCAGCGCCTGCAGAAGCTGGCCGACCGGCTGCAGGCCGAGATCGGCCCGCGCGGCCACCGCGTGTTCACCGATTCGGCGCCGGTGCTGGAGGTGGAACTGGCGCAGCGCAGCGGCATCGGCTGGCGCGGCAAGCACACGCTGCTGCTGGCGCGCGAGGGCGGCTCGATGAGTTTTCTGGGTGAGCTCTTCGTCGACCTGCCGCTGCCGGTCACTGCGCCGGCCAGTGCGCACTGCGGCCAGTGCACGGCCTGCCTGGACGCCTGCCCCACCCAGGCCATCGTGGCGCCGTACCGCGTGGACGCGCGGCGCTGCATCAGCTACCTGACGATCGAGCACGACGGGCCGATCCCGGTCGAGTTCCGCGCCGCGATGGGCAACCGCATCTACGGCTGCGACGACTGCCAGCTGGTGTGCCCGTGGAACAAGTACGCCGGGCGCAGCGCACTGGCCGACTTCGACCCCCGGCCTGCCGTGGCCGCAGCCGAGTTGCTGGCCCTGTGGGCGTGGGACGAGGCCGCCTTCCTGCGCCACACCGAGGGCAGCGCCATCCGCCGCATCGGCCTCGCACGCTGGCGCCGCAACCTGGCGGTGGCGCTGGGCAATGCCTGGCGTCAGACGGGCGACGCGGCCATCGCCGCCGCGCTGCAGGCCGCGCTGCCGGCGGCCGATGCGCTGCTGAGCGAGCACATCAACTGGGCGCTGGCGCAGGGCGCTGTTCCGGATCAGGTGTAGGTGACCCAGTCGCGGTGCTCCGGGCTGTCCAGGTGGGGCAGCGCGTTGTAGGCCACCAGCACGTGGCGCTTCGGGTTGAACGAGAACTCGCAAATCGCGCTGTTGCGCAGTTGCATGTTCAGGTCGATGCCGGTCTCGGCCGGTGTGCCCAGCACCAGGCCCACGGCGGTGGAGATCGGCCCGCCGCTGGACACGATCAGCACATCGCCGCGGTGCTGGCTGCGCACATGGTCCAGCGCCGCCTGCACGCCGGCGGCGAAATCGGCATAGGTCGGCATGCCCTCGGGTTGCAAGGCCCCGGCCATCCAGCCCGCCAGACCCTGGCGCAGCAGGCGGAAGTGGTGCTTGTAGGCCTCGGGCGTGGTGGGCTTGCCGAGCGGGCCTTCATGCACCGTGGCCAGCACCGCGTGGCTGTCGTACTCGTTCAGGTCGGGCAGGCGCAGCGCCTCGTGCTGCTGGCCCAGGCCGCGCGCCAGCGCGTCGTGTGATTGCAGGTGGCGCTGCAGCGTGCCGGTGATCACCGCCTCGAAGCGTTGGCCGCGCGCACGCAGGTACTCGCCCAGGCGTTCGCATTGGCGCTCGCCCAGGGGGCTGAGCTGGTCGTAGTTGTCGGCGCCGAACGAGGCCTGGCCGTGGCGCACGAGGTAGAGGGTTCCCATGCGGCGGGATTCTCGCGGTGGCCCGGATCCGGTCTTGTCGCGGCGGCGACCGGCCAGCGGTGCACTGCACCGGTGCGTGCGGTGCCGCAGTCTGGTGCGCGGGGCGGCGGCAGGCAGAAAAAAACCCCCCGGCCTGTGGGCCGAGGGGTTGGACGAAAGGGCCTGACTGCCCTGCTGAGGAGATAGACAGACACCGTTGCCGGCATCGATGAACATTCAGCAAACGGCGTGCCAGTGCCGGCTCTGTTGCGTCGATGCGGTGTGGGGGGCGGCTCAGGCGAGCGCCGGGCCGCCCCAAGCCGCCTGAGCACCCGCTCGGCGGGTGGTCGCCGTACCCGGCGACCGGGTGCACCGTTCAGGCTGCGACCTTCTCGACGTGGCCGTGCCGCGTGTACAGGAAGTCGATCACTTCCTTGCGGCAGTGCATGTAGGCCGGGTCTTCGGCCAGTTCCACGCGGTTGCGCGGGCGCGGCAGGTCCACCGCCAGGATCTGGCCGATGGTGGCGGCCGGGCCGTTGGTCATCATCACGATGCGGTCACTGAGCAGCACGGCCTCGTCGACATCGTGCGTCACCATCACCACGGTGCTCTGGGTGCGGGCCACGATCTTCAGCAGCTCGTCCTGCAGCTTGGCGCGGGTCAGCGCATCCAGCGCGCCGAAAGGCTCGTCCATCAGCAGCACCTTGGGCTCCATGGCCAGGGCGCGGGCGATGCCCACGCGCTGCTTCATGCCGCCCGACACCTCGTGCGGGCGCTTGGTGGCGGCGTGGGCCATGTTCACCAGTTCCAGCGCGGCCTGGGTGCGGGCCTTCAGCTGGGCCTTGCTTTCCTTGGCGCCGAACACGCGCTCCACCGCCAGCATCACGTTCTCGAAGCAGGTCAGCCAGGGCAGCAGGCTGTGGTTCTGGAACACCACCGCGCGCTCGGGGCCGGGGGCCGCGATCTCCTTGTTGTCGCAGATCAGCGCGCCCGAGGTGGGCAGCGTCAGGCCGGCGATCAGGTTCAGCAGCGTGCTCTTGCCGCAGCCCGAGTGGCCGATCAGCGCGATGAACTCGCCCTTCTCGATGCCCAGGTTGATCTCGCGCAGCGCATGGAAGCGGCCCTTCTTGGTGGTGAACACCATCTCGGCGTTCTGCACTTCGATGAATGAGGACATGGTCGTTTCCTTCCGGTGGGTCGGGTTCAGTCGTCGAACGAGAAGCGCTTGGCGATGGCCACCAGCGCCTGCTCGAGCAGCAGGCCCACGATGCCGATCACGAAGATCGCGATGATGATGTGCTGGACATTGAGGTTGTTCCACTCGTCCCACACCCAGAAGCCGATGCCCACGCCGCCGGTCAGCATCTCGGCGGCCACGATCACCAGCCAGGCCGTGCCCACCGACAGGCGCACGCCGGTCAGCATGTAGGGCAGCACGCTGGGGAACAGGATCTTGGTGATGACCTTCCACTCGCTGAGGTTCAGCACGCGGGCCACGTTCAGGTAGTCCTGCGGCACGCGCTGCACGCCCACGGCGGTGTTGATCACCATCGGCCAGATCGAGCAGATGAAGATCGTCCAGATCGCCGCCGGGTTGGCGCTCTTGAACACCAGCAGGCCGATCGGCAGCCAGGCCAGCGGCGACACCGGGCGCAGCAGGCTGATCAGCGGGTTGACCATGTGGGACAGGAAGCTGAAGCGCCCCAGCATGAAGCCCAGCGGAATGCCCACCAGCGCGGCCAGCCCGAAGCCCAGCGCCACGCGCTGCAGCGAGTTCAGGATGTTCCAGCCGATGCCCTGGTCATTGGGCCCGTTGCGGTAGAACGGATCGCTGAACAGCTTGACCGCCGCGTCCCAGGTCTTGGCCGGGGTGGGGAAGGCGGTGGAGTTCTGCGTGGCCAGCGCCCACACGCCGATCAGCAGCGCCATGCCCAGGATGGGCGGCAGCACCTGGAGCGCCAGGCCGCGCCAGTCGAAGGGCTGGCGCTCGGGCTGGGGCGCCTTGACCGCGGCGGCCGGTGCGGCAGGTGCCGCGGCCGGCTTGGACGCGGCCGCAGCGGCGGGCGAGTCGCTGGCGGGCGCCAGGCTCGGGGTGGTATGGAACACGGCACTGACCATGGCAGTTCTCCAGTGAAGATGTCGCTCAGGCCTTGACCTTGAAGCTGTCGGCGTACTTGGCGGGGTCCTTGCCGTTCCACACCACGCCGTCCACCAGCTTGCTGTCGCGCATGTCGCTCTTGGGCAGGCTGATCTTCAGGGCCGAGGCGGCTTGCTTGTAGATCTCGGTCTGGTTGACCTGCTTGGCCACGGCCAGGTAGTCGGGGTGGTCCTTCAGCAGGCCCCAGCGCTTGTGCTGGGTCAGGAACCACATGCCGTCGCTCAGGTACGGGTAGTTCACCACGCCGTCGTTGAAGAACTTCATGTGGTTGGGGTCGTCCCAGGTCTTGCCCAGGCCGTTCTGGTAGCGGCCCAGGATGCGCTGGTTGATCGCGTCGACGCTGGTGTTGACATACGCCTTGTCGGCGATGGTCTCGGCCATCTTCATCTTGTTCTGCAGGCCGGCGTCGATCCACTTGCTGGCCTCGAGGATGGCCATCACCACGGCGCGCGCGGTGTTGGGGTACTTCTTGACGAACTCGGCCGTCGTGCCCAGGGCCTTCTCGGGGTGGTCCTTCCAGATGTCCTGGGTGGTGGTGGCGGTGATGCCGATGCCGTCGATGATGGCGCGGTGGCCCCAGGGCTCGCCCACGCAGTAGCCGTCCATGTTGCCCACGCGCATGTTGGCCACCATCTGCGGCGGCGGCACGGTGATCACCTTGGCGTCCTTCATCGGGTTCACGCCCACGCTGGCCAGCCAGTAGTACAGCCACATGGCGTGGGTGCCGGTGGGGAAGGTCTGCGCAAAGGTGTATTCGCGCTTCTCGGTGCCCATCAGCTTGGCCAGGCTGGCGCCGTCCACGGCGCCCTTGTCCGCCAGCTTCTTGGACAGCGTGATGGCCTGGCCGTTGTGGTTCAGGTTCATCAGCACGGCCATGTCCTTCTTCGGACCGCCGATGCCCATCTGCACGCCGTAGATCAGGCCCCACAGCACATGGGCCATGTCAAGCTCGCCGTTGACCAGCTTGTCGCGCACGCCGGCCCAACTGGCTTCCTTGGTGGGCACGATCTTGATGCCGTACTTCTTGTCGAAGCCCAGCACGCTGGCCATCACCACGCTGGCGCAGTCGGTCAGCGGGATGAAGCCGATGCGCACTTCCTCCTTCTCGGGCTTGTCCGAGCCGGCGGCGTACACGGCGCTCTGCAGGCCGGGGATCATGCCGGCGGCGCCTGCGGCGGCGGCCGTGATGACGGAGCGGCGGGTCATGTTGACGGTGTCCTTGGCGTTCGGGAGAGTCATGGTGGTGGGTGCGGGCGGTGACCTGAAAAACAAAAACGGCGTCCTCGCGTCGCGGCAGGCACTGGGTGTGCGCAGCCACGGGCGGGGACGCCGTCGTCCGGTTGCCGGCAACGCTCGTCATTGAGCGCCGCTGGCGGGGTGGAAAGTCGCCGTTGACCTTCTTGCGAGAGACTCAGCAATCAGCGTGCCAGGCCTGCTCCGGTCGGCCAGGCCCGTTGGCACGCACGCCGCACCGCCAAGGGGTGGGTGTGCGCGTGCTGCAATGCACCATGACGGGGATTGGTGCGCCCGTGCGGGCGCGCATGCACCTCAACCGAGCAGGTCGGCCGCGTCCAGCATGCGCTGGGCGATCTCGGCGATGCGCAGCTTCTTGTCCATCGCGGCGCGGCGCAGGCGGGCATAGGCCTCCTCCTCGCCAAGCCCCAGGCGCTGCATCAACAGGCCCTTGGCGCGCTCGATCACCTTGCGCTCCTGCAGCTGGCTCTTGGCGTCGGCCAGCTCGCGGCGCAGGCCTTCCTCGACCTTGAAGCGCGCCATCGCCACGTCCAGCACCGGCTTCACGCGCTCGGGCGCCAGCCCGGCCACCACATAGGCGGTGACCCCGGCGGCGATGGCGTCGTGCACGTGGGAGGTGTCGTCGTCGTTGGTGAACAGCACGATGGGCCGGCGCTCGTCGCGCGTGGCGATCACCACGTGTTCCAGCGTGTCGCGCGCCTGGCTCTCGGCATCCACGATCACCAGATCGGGCTGGATGCGCGCCAGGTGGTCGGGCAGGTACATGTCGGGCGGCAGCACGGCCACGATGTCGTAGCCGGCCTCCAGCAGGCCGATGCGCAGGCTGCGCGAGCGCTCGGCCTGGCCCCAGGCCTCGGTGTCGTCGGCCTCGGGCACCAGGGTGTCCGGGGCGACGATGACGATGCGCAGGGCACGGGCGGGGGGTGTGGCCATGCATGACGCGATGCAACATCCGCGCCACTACACTCCCGCCCCATGAATGTTCTCGGCATCGAATCCTCCTGCGACGAGACCGGCGTGGCCTTGGTCACGATCGATGGCGGCGCGGTGCCGGCGCTGCGCGCCCATGCGCTGCACAGCCAGGTGGCCATGCACCAGGACTACGGCGGCGTGGTGCCCGAGCTGGCCTCGCGCGACCACATCCGCCGCGTGCTGCCGCTGGCGCGCCAGGTGCTGCACGAGGCCCAGGCCACGCTGGCGGACGTGGACGTGGTGGCCTTCACCCGCGGCCCCGGCCTGGCCGGCGCGCTGCTGGTGGGCGCCGGCGTGGCCTGCGCGCTGGCCGCCGCGCTCGGCAAGCCCACGCTGGGCGTGCACCACCTGGAAGGGCACCTGCTGTCGCCGTTCCTGTCGGCTGACGCCCCCGAGTTCCCCTTCGTGGCCCTGCTGGTCTCCGGCGGCCACACCCAGCTGATGCGCGTGGAGGGCGTGGGTGACTACGAGCTGCTGGGCGAGACCATCGACGACGCCGCCGGTGAGGCCTTCGACAAGAGCGCCAAGCTGCTGGGCCTGGGCTACCCGGGCGGGCCGGCGCTGTCGCGGCTGGCGGCCTTCGGCAACCCCGAGGCGTTTGCATTGCCACGGCCGCTGCTGCACAGCGGCAACCTGGATTTCTCGTTCGCCGGCCTCAAGACCGCCGTGCTCACCCAGCACCGCAAGCTCGAAGCCGCGGGCAACGTGTGCGAGCAGTCGCGCGCCGACCTGGCAGCGTCCACCCAGGCGGCCATCGTCGAGGTGCTGGTGAAGAAGTCGCTGGCGGCGCTCAAGGCCACCGGCCTGAAGCGCCTGGTGGTCTCGGGCGGCGTGGGCGCCAACAGCGCGCTGCGCGAACAGCTCAACACCGCCGCGCAGCGCCGCGGCCTGCGCGTGCACTACCCCGAGCTGGCGCTGTGCACCGACAACGGCGCCATGATCGCGCTGGCCGCGGCCATGCGGCTGCAGGCCGGCCGCGCCGAGGCCGCGCACGACTACGCCTTCGACGTCAAGCCGCGCTGGCCGCTGGACCAGATCGGCTGAGCGCTCCGTCCCCGTTCGATTTCTCCGCTCCGCTGCTTCGGCAGCTTTTCTGTTGATGATGTGTTCCAAACCCGGCGCCCTGCGGCGCCTGAGCCTGGCGGCCGCGGCCGCGCTGTCCACCGCGCTGTCGGCCACCGTGCTGCCTGCCGCCGCCCAGAACACGGCGTCGGCGCCGAGCGCCGAACCGGTGCGCCTGGCCCTGATCGAGGCGCTGTCCGGCCCGTTCGCCAATGCTGGCGAGGCCGTGTTCCGCAACCTGCTGTGGGCCACCGAGCGGGTCAATGCACGCGGTGGCGTCAAGTTGCCCGGTGGCGCGCGCAAGCTGGAACTGGTGCGCATGGACAGCAAGGGCCAGGCCGACGAGGCCCTGACGCTGCTGAAGAACGCCACCGACAAGCAGATCGGCTTCGTGCTGCAGGGCAACAGCTCCAGCGTGGCCAGTGCGCTGATCGACGCGCTGAACAAGCACAACGAGCGCGAGCCGCAGCGCCGCGCCGTGCTGCTGAACTATTCGGCCGTCGAGCCCTCGCTGACCAACGAGCGCTGCAGCTTCTGGCACTTCCGCTTCGACGCCCATGCCGACATGCGCCTGAACGCGCTGATGAGCGTGCTGCAGGACGACAAGGCGCTGAAGAAGGTCTACCTGATCGGCCAGGACTACAGCTTCGGCCAGAACCTGGCCAAGCAGGCGAGGGCGCAGATCCAGGCGCGCCGCCCCGACATCGAGATCGTCGGCGACGAACTGCACCCGATGGGCCGGGTGAAGGACTTCATGCCCTATGCCACCAAGATCCGCGCCAGCGGCGCGCAGGCGGTGGTCACCGGCAACTGGGGCAATGACCTCACGCTGCTGGTCAAGGCCACGCGCGAGCTGGGCGTGCCGCTGAAGTACTACACCTTCTACGGCAATGCGCTGGGCGCCCCCGCCGCGCTGGGCGATGCCGGCGTGGGCGCGGTGCTGGCCGTGGCCGAGTGGCAGCCCAACCTGGGCGATGCCCCCAGCGAGGCGCTGGTGAGCGCCTTCCACAAGCGTTTCCCCGACCCGCGCGACGACTACCTGCATGCGCGCATGCAGGCCCTGGTGGAACTGCTGGCGCAGGCCATGGAGAAGGCGCGTTCGACCGATCCGGCCGCGGTGGCGCGGGCCCTCGAGGGCCTGAGCCTGGACGCCGGCGCGCTGGGCGGCGTGCACCAGGGCACGATGCGCGCGGCCGACCACCAGTTCCAGCAGCCGCTGGTGGTCAGCCTGATGGACAAGGCCGGCACGCCGGGCGTGCGGCACGATGTCGAGGGCTCGGGCTACGGCTTCCGCACCGTGCGCCGCTTCGATGCCCGCGCGCTGGAGCTGCCGCACACTTGCCGCATGACCCGACCGGAGTGAGCCGAATGCCCGAACTGGACCTGCGCCCCCACATCGCCGGCTTGCCCGGCAGCCGCATCCGCGAGGTGGCCAATGCCGCTTTGGACCGCGCCGATATCTTGGCGTTCTACTTTGGTGAGTCCGACGAGGTCACGCCCCCCGAGATCCGCGAGGCGGCGGCCGAGTCCATCGCCCGGGGCGAGACCTTCTACAGCCACAACCTGGGCCTGGCCGAGCTGCGCGAGGCGCTGCGCGGCTACATCGGCGGCCTGCATGGCGATCCGGGGCCCGACCGCATCGCCGTCACCTCGTCCGGGGTCAGCGCGCTGATGCTGGCCATGCAGATGCTGGCGGCGGCCGGAGACGAGGTGGTGGTGGTGACCCCCGTGTGGCCCAACCTGCCGGCCCAGCCGGCCATCCTGGGCGCCCAGGTGCGCCGCGTGCCGCTGGCGCCCGACGCCCAGGGCGCCTGGCGCCTGGACCTGCCGCGCCTGCTGGCGGCGGTGACGCCAGCCACCCGGGTGCTGCTGCTCAACGCGCCCAACAACCCCACCGGCTGGACGCTCGACCGCGCCGAGCAGCAGGCGCTGCTCGACCATTGCCGCCGTACCGGCACCTGGATCGTCGCCGACGAGGTGTACGACCGGCTCTGGTACGGCGACGGCCCGGCGGCACCGAGCTTTCTGGACATCGCCAGCCCCGACGACCGCGTGGTGGTGGTCGGCAGCTTCTCCAAGGCCTTCCTGATGACCGGCTGGCGCCTGGGCTGGCTGGTGCTGCCGCGCGGCGCCATCGACACCATGGCCAAGCTGCTGGAGTTCAACAGTTCCTGCGCGCCGGTGTTCGTGCAGCGCGCCGGCCTGGCCGCGATGGCCATCGCCGACCGCTTCGTGCCGCCGCTGGTGGCGCGGCTGAAGGCCGGGCGCGACCGCCTGTGCCAGGGCCTGGCCACGCTGCCGGGCGTGACCGTGGCCGTGCCGCTGGGTGGCATGTACGCCTGGTTCCGCCCACCGGCCGATGCGCCGGGGGCCGGCGATTCGCTGGCCTTCGCCAAGCGGCTGGTGGCCAAGCACGGCCTGGGCCTGGCGCCGGGCAGCGCCTTCGGGCCCGAGGGCGAGGGCTGGCTGCGCTGGTGCTTCGCCTCGCGCGATCCGGCCCGGCTGGACGCCGGCGTGGCGCGTCTGCGCGCTGCGCTATACTCTGCGGGTTCTGCCTGATACGCGCCTTGCGGCGGGTGCCGGGCGGATCGATGGCACGGCACGGGTCGGTTTCACCCGTGACCGCAAGTGAAGACGCCGCCGCGCGCGCCCGCACCGGGCAGCACGGCAGGCAAACGGAAACCGCCAGGCGCAATTTCGGGGCTTGCCGTCCCGACGCGCCGGCCCGGCGGTTTCCATGACAACGAAGGAAACGCACATGTCCGTGGCCGATATCAACCGCGCCGAAATCGTCAAGGCCAATGCCCGTGGCGCTGCCGACACCGGCAGCCCCGAGGTGCAGGTGGCCCTGCTGACCGCCCGCATCAACGAGCTGACCCCCCACTTCAAGACCCACGCCAAGGACCACCACGGCCGCCGCGGTCTGCTGAAGATGGTGAGCCGCCGCCGCAAGCTGCTGGATTACCTGAAGGGCAAGGCCCCCGAGCGCTACACCGCGCTGATCCAGAAGCTCGGCCTGCGCAAGTGATCCTGCGATGAGCCACGGAGAGCCTGTCTGGTGCCCGCAAGCCCAGCACAGGCTCTTCGCGCTTGTCGCCGCTCTTTCCGCTTCGTTCCACAGGAGCCCGGCCGACCCGTCACGTGGTCATTTCGGGGCAGTGCTGTGTCATTCCAACGGCGTCCACCGCAGCTTGATCGCGGCGGGGCATCACTGGAATGGCATCCCGCCCGACGCGTGAACCTCGCACCGTGTTCCCGGTCCCATCCGGCGCCACCGCAAGTGCGCCTGCATCCAACGGAGACCTGCACATGAGCATGTTCAACAAAGTCACCAAGACCTTCCAGTGGGGCCCGCATCAGGTCACCATGGAAACCGGCGAAGTCGCCCGACAGTCCAGCGGCGCCGTCATCGTCGACATCGACGGCACCGTGGTGCTGGCCACCGTCGTGGCGCGCAAGGAAGCCAAGCCCGGCCAGGACTTCTTCCCGCTGACCGTCGACTACATCGAGAAGACCTATGCCGCCGGCCGCATCCCCGGCAGCTTCTTCAAGCGCGAAGGCCGCCCGAGTGAGCTCGAGACGCTCACCAGCCGCCTGATCGACCGCCCGATCCGCCCGCTGTTCCCCGAAGGCTTCTTCAACGAAGTGCAGGTCGTGGTGCATGTGCTGAGCCTGAACCCCGAGGTGCAGGCCGACATCGCCGCGCTGATCGCCTCGAGCGCCGCTTTGAGCGTGTCGGGCATCCCGTTCAACGGCCCGATCGGCGCCGCGCGCGTGGGCTACATCAACGGCGAGTACGTGCTGAACCCCGGCAAGGCCCAGCTGGCCGACAGCAAGCTGGACCTGGTGGTGGCCGGCACCGAAGCCGCCGTGCTGATGGTCGAGTCGGAAGCCGACCAGCTGTCCGAAGAGGTGATGCTGGGTGGCGTGGTGTTCGGCCACGACATGGGCAAGATCGCCATCAACGCCATCCATGAGCTGGTGCGCGACGCCGGCAAGCCGGTGTGGGAATGGGCCGCCCCGGCCAAGGACGAGGCCTTCATCGCCAAGGTCACCGAGCTGGCCGAGCCCAAGCTGCGCGCCGCCTACCAGATCCGCAGCAAGCAGGCCCGCACACAGGCATGCCGCGCCGCCACCAGCGAGACGCTGGCCGCGCTGAAGGCCGAAGGCCTGACGTTCGACAGCGTGGCCGTGGAAGGCTTGCTGTTCGAGATCGAAGCGCGCATCGTGCGCGGCCAGATCCTGGCCGGCGAGCCGCGCATCGACGGTCGCGACACCCGCACCGTGCGCCCGATCGAGATCCGCTCCAGCGTGCTGCCGCGCACCCACGGCTCGGCGCTGTTCACCCGCGGCGAGACCCAGGCCCTGGTGATCGCCACGCTGGGCACCGAGCAGGACGCGCAGAAGATCGACGCGCTGGCCGGCGAGTTTCAGGACCGCTTCCTGTTCCACTACAACATGCCCCCGTTCGCCACCGGCGAGACCGGCCGCGTGGGCAGCCCGAAGCGCCGCGAGATCGGCCACGGCCGCCTGGCCAAGCGCGCCCTGGTGCCGCTGCTGCCGGCCAAGGAAGACTTCCCGTACACGCTGCGCGTGGTGTCCGAGATCACCGAGTCGAACGGCTCGTCGTCGATGGCCTCGGTGTGCGGTGGCTGCCTGGCGCTGATGGACGCCGGCGTGCCGATGAAGGCCCACGTGGCCGGCATCGCCATGGGCCTGATCAAGGAAGGCAACCGCTTCGCGGTGCTGACCGACATCCTGGGTGACGAGGACCACCTCGGCGACATGGACTTCAAGGTGGCCGGCACCACCGCCGGCGTGACCGCCCTGCAGATGGACATCAAGATCCAGGGCATTACCAAGGAAATCATGCAGGTGGCACTGGCCCAGGCCAAGGAAGCCCGCATGCACATCCTGGGTGTGATGCAGGCCGCCGTGGGTGAGGCCAAGGCCGATGTGAGCCAGTTCGCGCCGCGCCTGTACACGATGAAGATCAACCCCGAGAAGATCCGTGACGTGATCGGCAAGGGCGGCGCCACCATCCGTGCGCTGACCGAAGAGACCGGCACCCAGATCGACATCGGCGAAGACGGCACCATCACCATCGCCAGCACCGACGCCGACAAGGCCGCCCTGGCCAAGAAGCGCATCGAGGACATCACCGCCGAGGCGGAAGTCGGCGCGATCTACGAAGGCCCGGTCACCAAGATCCTGGACTTCGGCGCGCTGATCAACATCCTGCCCGGCAAGGACGGCCTGCTGCACATCAGCCAGATCGCCCACCAGCGCGTCGAGCGCGTGGAGGACTTCCTGAAGGAAGGCCAGGTCGTGAAGGTCAAGGTACTCGAGACCGACGAGAAGGGCCGCATCAAGCTGAGCCTGAAGGCCCTGCTCGAGAAGCCCGAGGGCTACGAGGAAGAGCGCTTCGAGCGTCCGCGTCGCGAGTACGGCGACCGCAACGACCGCGGCCCGCGCGGTGACCGTGGCGACCGCGGCCCCCGCCGTGATCGCGGCGACCGCGGTGACCGTGGCGAGCGCGGTGGCGACCGCCCCGAGCGCGCCGAGCAGGCCCCGCGCGAAGCCGGCGAGGGCGCGCCCGCAGCCGAAGGCCACGAGCAGCAGCAGCAACAGCAGCAGTAAGCCGCTGCGCTGACGCCGCCGCTTCCGCCAGACCCGTTCCAGACCCACACCGCAGGAGTCGAGACCATGCGTGCGATCGAGATCAAGAGCTTCGGAGCCCCCGAGGTGCTGGTCGAGTGCACCCGGCCCGACCCGGTGCCCGCGGCCGGCGAACTGCTGGTGCAGGTCACCGCCTCGGGCATCAACCGGCCCGACGTGCTGCAGCGCAAGGGCGCCTATGCGCCTCCGCCAGGCGCGTCGGATCTGCCGGGCCTGGAGATCGCCGGCACCATCATTGGTGGTGACGCGGCCGGACTGGCGGCGGCGGGCTTCCGACTCGGCGACCGCATCTGCGCCTTGGTGGCCGGCGGCGGCTATGCCGAGCGCTGCACCGCGCCGATCGCGCAGTGCCTGCCGGTGCCGGCGGGCCTGAGCGACATCGAGGCGGCGGCCCTGCCGGAGACCTTCTTCACCGTCTGGTCGAACGTGTTCGACCGCGGCGCGCTGCAGCCCGGCGAGACCCTGCTGGTGCAGGGCGGCTCGTCGGGCATCGGCGTGACCGCCATCGCGCTGGCCAAGGCGCTGGGCGCCAAGGTGCTCGTGACGGCGGGCAGCGACGACAAGGTGGCCGCCTGCGTGGCCCTGGGCGCCGATGTCGGCATCAACTACAAGACGCAGGACTTCGTCGCCGAGGTCAACGCCGCCACCGGTGGCCGAGGCGCCGACGTGGTGCTCGACATGGTGGCCGGCGACTACGTGGCGCGCGAGGTGCAGTGCCTGGCCGATGATGGCCGCATCGTGATCATCGCGGTGCAGGGCGGCATCCAGAGCGGCTTCCATGCCGGTGAACTGCTGCGCCGGCGCCTGACCATCACCGGCAGCACCTTGCGTCCGCGTTCGGTGGCGTTCAAGGGCGCCATCGCGGCGAATCTGCGCGCCCGGGTGTGGCCGCTGATCGAGTCCGGCCAGGTCAAGCCGGTCATCCACACGGTGTTCCCGGCGGCCCAGGCCGCTGCGGCCCATGCATTGATGGAGTCCAGCACGCACGTCGGCAAGATCGTGCTCGACTGGACCGCTTGAAGGAGTTTCAGACCATGCGACGCAAGCTTGTGGCCGGCAACTGGAAGATGCACGGCAGCCACACCGCCAACGCCGAGTTGCTGGCCGGCATCACCGCCGCGCGGCCCTTCGGCTGCGACGTGGCCGTGTGCGTGCCTTTCCCGTACCTGTCGGAAACCGCTGTCGCCCTGGCGGCCAGCGAGGTGCGCTGGGGCGCGCAGGACTGCTCGGCCCATGAGCAGGGCGCCTACACCGGCGAGGTGTCGGCGGCCATGCTGGCCGAGTTCGGCTGCCGCTACGCCATCGTGGGCCACAGCGAGCGCCGCCAGTACCACGCCGAGACCGACCAGCAGGTGGCCGACAAGGCCAAGGCGGCACTGGCCCGCGGCATCACGCCCATCGTCTGCGTGGGCGAGACCCTGGCCCAGCGCGAGGCGGGCGAGACCGAGTCCGTGGTCAAGCGCCAGCTGTCGGCGGTGATCCACACACTGGGCCACTGCGCCGGCGAGATGGTGGTGGCCTACGAGCCCGTGTGGGCCATCGGCACCGGCAAGGTGGCCACGCCCGAGCAGGCGCAGGCCGTGCACGCCGTGCTGCGCGCGCAGTTGAAGGCGGCCACGCCGCAGGCCGACGCGATGAAGATCCTGTACGGCGGCAGCATGAAGCCCGACAACGCCGCCACGCTGATGTCGCAGCCCGACATCGACGGTGGTCTGATCGGCGGCGCCAGCCTGAAGGCGGCCGACTTCGTGGCCATCTGCCGCGCGGCCAGCTGATCAGCCGCGATCTGTGAGGCCGCGGCGCGCGGGCGCCCGGCCGGAAGTTTTGGAGAACGACAACGATGACTATCTGGATCAACCTCGTGCAGGTGCTGCAACTCGTGGCCGCCATCGCGATGATCGGCCTGGTGCTGGTGCAGCACGGCAAGGGGGCCGACATGGGCGCCTCGTTCGGCAGCGGTGCCTCGGGCAGCCTGTTCGGTGCCACCGGCAGCGCTAACTTCCTGTCGCGCTCGACCGCGGTGTGCGCCACGGTGTTCTTCATCTGCACGCTGCTGCTGGCCCTGCTGTCGAACAGCCAGTCGACCGCCCGCGCCACCGGCGGTGGCAGCGTGCTCGACCGCGCGGCGGCGGCCGCCAGCGCCCCGGTGGCCGCATCGGCGGTGCCGGCACCCGCGGCATCGGCGGTGGGTGGGATCCCGACCAAGTGATGCCCTGGGGCTGCCGTGCGCTGGCACGGCGGCGCCCTGGCGCGCATGATTGTCATCAAGCATTCGCGCAAACCCGAAGAAACGAGCAATCTTCGATATAGAATTCGAGGCTGTTCAGCGAGCAAATCCTCACGCCAGCTGAACAACACTCAGGGTCGCAAGGCCCGCGTTGCCGTCGTGGTGAAATTGGTAGACACGCTATCTTGAGGGGGTAGTGGCGAAAGCTGTGCGAGTTCGAGTCTCGCCGACGGCACCAACGGAGTTCTAGGCAGGCCAGGGCCTCATCCGGCCCCTGGTTTGCGTGCCCCGGACACCCAGTGCCGGGCGCAGGCGCGGCGCGCTGTCGCGGGCGGTGTTGTTCCACTGCGGGCCAGCGCGCTTTTTTGTGGCCGGATGATCTGTCGATCACTGCCGCCGCACAAAGCCATGGACCTGCAACAGTACCTCCCTGTCATCCTGTTCATCCTGGTCGGCACCGGCGTTGGCATTGCGCCGCAGGTGCTTGGCTTCCTGCTCGGCCCGCAGCGGCCCGATGCGCAGAAGAACAGCCCGTACGAGTGCGGCTTCGAGGCCTTCGAGGACGCGCGCATGAAGTTCGATGTGCGCTACTACCTCGTCGCCATCCTCTTCATCCTGTTCGATCTGGAAATCGCCTTCCTGTTCCCCTGGGCGGTCGCGCTGCGCGACATCGGGGCGTCAGGCTTCTGGGCGATCATGATCTTCCTCGGCATTCTCGTGGTGGGCTTCATCTACGAGTGGAAGAAGGGCGCCCTCGACTGGGAGTGACCGGCTGCTGCCGCTCGCCACACCCCGAGACTGGACCACAAGGACAACAAGCATGGGCATCGAAGGCGTTCTGAAGGAAGGCTTCGTCACCACCTCGGTCGACAAGCTGATCAACTGGTCGAAGACCGGCTCGCTGTGGCCGATGACCTTCGGCCTGGCGTGCTGCGCGGTGGAGATGATCCACGCTGGCGCCGCGCGCTACGACATCGACCGCTTCGGCATGCTGTTCCGCCCGAGCCCGCGCCAGTCCGATCTGATGATCGTGGCCGGCACGCTGTGCAACAAGATGGGGCCGGCGCTGCGCAAGGTGTACGACCAGATGGCCGAGCCGCGCTGGGTGCTGAGCATGGGCTCGTGCGCCAACGGCGGCGGCTACTACCACTACAGCTACTCGGTGGTCCGTGGTTGCGACCGCATCGTGCCGGTGGATGTCTACGTGCCGGGCTGCCCGCCCACGGCCGAGGCGCTGCTCTACGGCATCCTGCAGCTGCAGGCCAAGATCCGCCGCGAAAACACCATCGCCCGCGCCTGAGGCAGCACATCTCATGACGCAACGTCTCGACCAACTGCAAGCCGCGCTGCAAGCCGCGCTCGGCGACAAGATCAAGAACCTCGTGCGCGACTGCGGCGAGATCACCCTCACCGTGGCGGCTGCCGATTACGCCGCCGTGGCACGTCGCCTGCACGACGACCCGACGCTGAAGTTCGAGCAGCTGATCGACCTGTGCGGCCTGGACTACAGCGGCTGGAAGGACCAGCCCTGGGATGGCCTGCGCTACTGCGTGGTGTCGCACCTGCTGAGCGTCAGCCTGAACTGGCGCGTGCGCCTGAAGGTCTTCGCGCCCGACGACGATCTGCCGGTCGTGGCCTCGGTCAGCGACATCTGGAGCGGTGCCAACTGGTTCGAGCGCGAGGCCTTCGACATGATCGGCGTGATCTTCGAAGGCCACGCCGACCTGCGTCGCATCCTGACCGACTACGGCTTCATCGGTCATCCGCTGCGCAAGGACTTCCCGGTCTCGGGCCATGTCGAGATGCGCTACGACGCCGAGCAGAAGCGGGTGGTCTACCAGCCGGTCACCATCGAGCCGCGCGAGATCACGCCGCGCATCATCCGCGAAGACAACTACGGCGGCCTGCACTGAGCCGTGGGCGAGAACCGGAACACGTATGGCTGAGATCAAAAACTACACGCTGAACTTCGGTCCCCAGCACCCGGCTGCGCACGGTGTGCTGCGCCTGGTGCTCGAGCTCGATGGTGAGGTGATCCAGCGCGCCGACCCGCACATCGGCCTGCTGCACCGTGCCACCGAGAAGCTGGCCGAGCAGAAGACCTTCATCCAGTCTCTGCCCTACATGGACCGTCTCGACTACGTGTCCATGATGTGCAACGAGCACGCCTACTGCCTCGCCATCGAGAAGATGCTGGGCATCGAGGTGCCGATCCGCGCCCAGTACATCCGCGTGATGTTCGCGGAGATCACGCGTCTGCTGAACCACCTGCTGTGGCTGGGCTGCCATGGCCTGGACTGCGGCGCGATGAACATCTGCATCTACTGCTTCCGCGAGCGGGAAGACCTGTTCGACATGTACGAAGCGGTGTCGGGTGCGCGCATGCACGCGGCCTACTTCCGTCCGGGTGGTGTCTACCGCGACCTGCCGGACAGCATGCCGCAGTACCAGGTCAGCAAGATCAAGAACGAGCGGGCGATCAAGGCGTTGAACGCCAACCGCCAAGGCTCGCTGCTGGATTTCATCGACGACTTCACCCAGCGCTTCCCGGCGCTGGTGGACGAGTACGAGACGCTGCTGACCGACAACCGCATCTGGAAGCAGCGCACGGTGGGCATCGGCGTGGTCACGCCCGAGCGCGCGCTGAACCTGGGCCTCACCGGCGCCATGCTGCGCGGTTCGGGCGTCGAGTGGGACCTGCGCAAGAAGCAGCCCTACGACGTGTACGACAAGATGGACTTCGACGTCCCGGTCGGCGTCAACGGCGACACGTACGACCGCTACCTGGTGCGCGTGGAAGAGATGCGCCAGTCCAACCGCATCATCAAGCAGTGCGTGGACTGGCTGCGCGCTAACCCGGGCCCGGTGATCACCGACAACCACAAGGTGGCGCCTCCGTCGCGCGTGGCGATGAAGAGCAGCATGGAGGAGTTGATCCACCACTTCAAGCTGTTCACCGAAGGCTTCCGCGTGCCCGAGGGCGAGGCCTACGCCGCCGTCGAGCACCCGAAGGGCGAGTTCGGCATCTACATCGTCAGCGATGGTGCCAACAAGCCGTACCGCCTGAAGATCCGGGCCCCGGGCTTTGCCCACCTGTCCGCGCTCGACGAAATGAGCCGCGGCCACATGATCGCCGACGCGGTGGCGATCATCGGCACCATGGACATCGTGTTCGGCGAGATCGATCGATGAGCAATCAAGCAGCTTCCCCGGCCGCGACCTACACGCTGTCCGCAGCGACGCGCGCCCGCTTCGACAAGGAAACCGCCAAGTACCCGGCCGAGCAGCGCCAGTCGGCCGTGATGGCCTGCCTGTCGATTGTTCAGCAGGAAGAAGGCTGGGTGTCCGGCGCGGCCGAGACGGCCATTGCCGAGTACCTGGGCATGGCGCCGATCGCCGTGCGCGAGGTGACCACCTTCTACAACATGTACAACCAGCGGCCGGTGGGCAAGTTCAAGCTCAACGTCTGCACCAACCTGCCGTGCCAGCTGCGCGACGGCCAGCGTGCGCTGGAGCACGTGCTGCAGAAGCTGGGCATCGAGGACGGCGGCACCACGCCCGATGGCCTGTTCACCGTGGCCAAGTGCGAGTGCCTGGGTGCCTGCGCCGACGCGCCGGTGGCCCTGGTCAATGACCGCCAGATGGTCAGCTACATGAGCAACGAGCGCCTCGACGCCCTGCTCGACACGCTGAAGGCGGCCGCCAAGTGAGCAACACGATGGTCGATCTCTCGAAGTTCCAGGCCAGTGGCCTGGAGACCTGCTTCCATGACCGCCACATCGAGCCGCAGATCTACGCGGGTCTGGATGGCAGCAACTGGCGGCTGAAGGACTACGAAGCCCGCGGTGGCTACCAGGCGCTGCGCAAGATCCTGGCGGCTGAAGGCGGCATGACGCCCGAC
Source organism: Pseudaquabacterium inlustre (assembly GCF_038066595.1). Classification (NCBI taxonomy): domain Bacteria; kingdom Pseudomonadati; phylum Pseudomonadota; class Betaproteobacteria; order Burkholderiales; family Sphaerotilaceae; genus Pseudaquabacterium; species Pseudaquabacterium inlustre. The sequence goes on along the minus strand of NZ_JBBUTH010000009.1, from coordinate 412,228 downwards.
CAGGTGGTGGCCGAGGTCAAGGCCTCGGGCCTGCGCGGCCGCGGCGGCGCCGGCTTCCCCACCGGCCTGAAGTGGAGCTTCATGCCGCGCGCGCTGCCGGTGCAGAAGTACCTGGTGTGCAACTCCGACGAGGGTGAGCCGGGCACGTGCAAGGACCGCGACATCCTGCGCTACAACCCGCACATCGTCATCGAGGGCATGATCATCGCGGCCTACGCGATGGGCATCTCGGTGGGCTACAACTACATCCACGGCGAGATCTTCGAGGTCTACGAGCGCTTCGAGGCGGCCCTGGAAGAAGCCCGTGCCGCCGGCTACCTGGGCGACCACATCCTGGGCAGCAAGCACAGCTTCCAGCTGTACGCGCACCACGGCTTTGGCGCCTACATCTGCGGCGAAGAAACCGCGCTGCTCGAGTCGCTGGAAGGCAAGAAGGGCCAGCCGCGCTTCAAGCCGCCGTTCCCGGCCAGCTTCGGCCTGTACGGCAAGCCGACCACGATCAACAACACCGAGACCTTCGCGGCGGTGCCCTGGATCATCCGCAACGGCGGCCAGGCCTACCTCGAGTGCGGCAAGCCGAACAACGGCGGCACCAAGATCTTCTCGATGGTGGGTGACGTGCAGCGCCCCGGCAACTACGAGATCCCGATGGGCACCTCGTTCGCCAAGCTGCTCGAGCTCGCCGGTGGCGTGAAGGGTGGCCGCAAGCTCAAGGCCGTGATTCCCGGCGGTTCGTCGGCGCCGGTGTTGCCGGCCAGCGTGATGATGGACTGCACGATGGACTATGACTCCATCAGCAAGGCCGGCTCCATGCTCGGCTCGGGCGCCGTGATCGTGATGGACGAGACCCGCTGCATGGTCAAGAGCCTGCTGCGCTTGTCGTACTTCTACAGCCACGAGTCCTGCGGTCAGTGCACGCCGTGCCGCGAAGGCACCGGCTGGCTGTGGCGTCTGGTCAACCGCATCGAGCACGGCGAAGGCCGCGCCGACGACCTCGCGCTGCTGGACAACGTGGCCGAGAACATCATGGGCCGCACCATCTGCGCGCTGGGTGACGCCGCCGCGATGCCCGTGCGCGGCATGCTCAAGCACTTCCGCGACGAGTTTGCCTACCACGTCGAACACAAGACCTGCATGGTCCCTGCGTACGTCTGAAAGGGGCAGGGTAGACACATGATCGAAATCGAACTCGACGGCCAGAAGGTCTCGGTGCCTGAAGGCAGCATGGTGATGCATGCGGCCGACGCGGCCGGCAAGACCATCCCGCACTTCTGCTACCACCGCAAGCTGTCCATCGCGGCCAACTGCCGCATGTGCCTGGTGGACATCGAGAAGGCGCCCAAGCCGATGCCGGCCTGCGCCACGCCGGTGACCCAGGGCATGATCGTGCGCACCCAGACCGACAAGGCCGTCAAGGCCCAGCAGTCGGTCATGGAGTTCCTGCTGATCAACCATCCGCTGGACTGCCCGATCTGCGACCAGGGTGGCGAATGCCAGCTGCAGGATCTGGCCGTGGGCTACGGCAAGGGCGCCTCGCGCTACCAGGAAGAAAAGCGCGTCGTGTTCCACAAGAACGTCGGCCCGCTGATCTCGATGGAGGAGATGAGCCGCTGCATCCACTGCACCCGCTGCGTGCGCTTCGGGCAAGAGATTGCCGGCGTGATGGAGCTGGGCATGATCCATCGCGGCGAGCACTCCGAGATCACCACCATGACCGGTGGCACGGTGGACAGCGAGCTGTCGGGCAACATGATCGACATCTGCCCGGTCGGCGCGCTCACCAGCAAGCCCTTCCGCTACAGCGCCCGCACCTGGGAACTGTCGCGCCGCAAGAGCGTGAGCCCGCATGACAGCACCGGCGCCAACCTGATCGTTCAGGTCAAGAACGGCCAGGTGCTGCGCGTGGTGCCGCTCGAGAACGAAGACGTCAACGAGTGCTGGATCGCCGACCGCGACCGCTTCAGCTATGAAGCGCTGAACAGCGATCAGCGCCTCACCCAGCCGCAGATCAAGCAGGGCGGTCAGTGGCAGACGGTGGACTGGACCACCGCGCTGAACTACGTGGCCGATGGCCTGAAGCGTGTGAAGGCCGAGCATGGTGTGGCCGGCATCGGTGCGCTGGGCAGTGCCCACCGCACGGTGGAAGAGCTGCACCTGTTGGCCAAGCTGGTGCGCGGCTTCGGCAGCGAGAGCATCGACACCCGCACCCGCCACGCCGACTTCGCCAACATGGCGCCGGTCGGCCAGGCGCAATGGCTGGGCACCACGATCGCGTCGCTGTCGACGCTGGAAGCGGCCTTCGTGGTCGGCTCGTTCTTGCGCAAGGACCATCCGCTGTTCGCGCAGCGCATCCGCCAGGCCGCGCGCAAGGGCGCTGCCGTGTTCAGCCTGAACGCGGTGCAGGACGACTGGGCCATGCCGCTGGCCGGCACGCTGACCGCCGCGCCCAGCGCCTGGGCACAAAGCCTGGCCAACGTGGCCGGCTACATCGCCAGTGCCAAGGGTGTGGCCGCGCCGGCCGCCGCCCTGGTGGACGCCGGTGCCGAGGCCGTCGCCCAGGCCCTGCTGAGCGGTGAGCGCAAGGCCGTGCTGCTGGGCAATGCCGCTGCGCAGCACCCGCAGGCCGGTGCGCTGCTGGCTCTGGCCCAGTGGATCGGCGCGCACACCGGTGCCAGCGTGGGCTACCTGAGCGCTGACGCCAACACCGTGGGCGCGCAACTGGTCAAGGCCCTGCCGGGCGCCGGTGGCCTGAACGCTGGCCAGATGCTGAGCCAACCCATGAAGGCCCTGCTGCTGCTGGACGTCGAGCCCGCGCTCGACGCCGCCGACGCCGCCGCGGCCAAGGCCGCCATGGCCGGTGCCGGCTTGGTGGTGGCCTTCACCTCGTTCAAGGACGCCGCGGTCGACAACGCCGATGTGCTGCTGCCGATCGCGCCGTTCACCGAGACCGGTGGCGCCTTCGTCAACGCCGAGGGTCGCGTGCAGGCCTTCCACGGCGTGACCAAGCCGCTGGGCGATGCCCGTCCGGCCTGGAAGGTGCTGCGCGTGCTGGGCAACCTGCTGGGCCTGGACGGCTTCAACCAAGAGACGGTGGAAGAAGTGCGGGCCGAGGCCCTGGGTGACGTCGCGACGCTGGCCCAGCGGCTGAACAACACGGCGTCGGCCGCCATCGCCGTGCCTGCGGCGGGCACCGGCCTGGAGCGTGTGGCCGACGTGCCGATCTACGCCGCCGACGCGCTGGTGCGCCGCGCACCCTCGCTGCAACGCACGGCCGACGCCCGTGCGCCGATGGCCGGCGTGCCGGCCGCGCTGTGGGCGCAGCTCGGCCTGGCCGAAGGCGCCAAGGTCAAGTTGAGCCAGGGCGGCGCCAGCGCCGTGCTGGCCGCACGCCTGGATGCCACGCTGGCCGCCAACGCCGTGCGCGTGCCGGCCGGCCATGCCGACACGGCCTCGCTGGGCGCCATGTTCGGCGCCATCGCGGTGGAGAAAGCCTGACCATGATCGACCAACTCAACCAGGCCGGCGCCGCGCTGATCGGCCCCACGCCATGGCTCGTGGTCTGGAGCCTGATCAAGATCGTGGCGGTGCTGCTGCCGCTGCTGGGCTGCGTGGCCTACCTCACGCTGTGGGAACGCAAGGGCATCGGCTTCACCCAGCTGCGCCCCGGTCCCAACCGCGTGGGCCCGTTCGGCCTGCTGACCCCGATCGCCGACGCGGTGAAGCTGATCTTCAAGGAGATCATCCGCCCCACCGCCGCCAACAAGGGCCTGTTCTTCCTGGGCCCCATCATGACCATCATGCCGGCGCTCGCCGCCTGGGCGGTGGTGCCCTTCGGGCCTGATGTCGCGCTGGCCAATGTCAACGCCGGCCTGCTGTTCCTGATGGCCATCACCTCGCTGGAGGTGTACGGCGTGATCATCGCCGGCTGGGCGTCGAACTCGAAGTACGCCTTCCTGGGTGCGCTGCGCGCCTCGGCACAGATGGTGAGCTACGAGATCGCGATGGGCTTCGCGCTGGTGATCGTGCTGATGGTCACCGGCTCGATGAACATGAGCGAGATCGTGGCCAGCCAGGGCAAGGGCACGATGGCCGACGCCGGCATGGGCTTCCTCAGCTGGAACTGGCTGCCGCTGCTGCCGGTGTTCCTGGTGTACTTCATCTCCGGCCTGGCCGAGACCAACCGCCACCCGTTCGACGTGGTGGAAGGCGAGTCGGAAATCGTGGCCGGTCACATGATCGAGTACTCGGGCATGTCGTTCGCCATGTTCTTCCTGGCCGAGTACGCCAACATGATCCTGGTCTCGATGCTGGCCGTGATCATGTTCCTGGGCGGCTGGCTGCCTCCGTTCGCCTTCCTCGACTTCATCCCCGGCTGGATCTGGCTGGCGGTCAAGGTCTTCGTGGTGGTCACGATGTTCCTGTGGGTGCGCGCCTCGTTCCCGCGCTACCGCTATGACCAGATCATGCGTCTGGGCTGGAAGATCTTCATCCCGGTCACGCTGGTGTGGCTGGTGGTGGTGGGCCTGTGGATGCAGACCCCGTTCAACATCTGGAAGTAAGAACACCATGGCTTCCCAGACGTCACTGAAAGACTTCGTCTCCAGCTTCATGCTGCTGGAGTTGTTCAAGGGCCTGAAGATCACCGGCAAGTACTTCTGGGCCAAGAAGATCACGGTCCAGTTCCCGGAAGAGAAGACGCCGCTGAGCCCGCGCTTTCGCGGCCTGCACGCACTGCGCCGGTATGAGAACGGCGAAGAGCGCTGCATCGCCTGCAAGCTGTGCGAGGCGGTGTGCCCGGCGATGGCCATCACCATCGAGGCGGGTGTGCGCGAGGACGGCACGCGCCGCACCACGCGCTACGACATCGACCTGACCAAGTGCATCTTCTGCGGCTTCTGCGAAGAGAGCTGCCCGGTTGACTCGATCGTCGAGACGCACATCTTCGAGTACCACGGTGAGAAGCGGGGCGACCTGTATTTCACCAAGGACATGCTGCTCGCAGTGGGCGACCGCTACGAGAAGGAAATCGCCGCCAACAAGGAGGCCGACGCGAAGTACCGCTGACGCCGTGCGGCGCGGGCCTCAACGCCCCGCCGCGCGCGTCTGTGACCGCTCGCGCACAAGACCATGACAACCACTGGCGCACTGTTCTATTTCTTCTCGGCCGTGCTGCTGTTCGCTTCGTTCCGTGTCATCACGGCGAAGAGCACGGTGCACTCGGCGCTGTTCCTGGTGCTGGCCTTCGCCAACGCTTCGGTGATCTGGATGCTGCTGAAGGCCGAGTTCCTGGCCATCACGCTGGTGCTGGTCTACGTGGGCGCGGTGATGGTGCTGTTCCTGTTCGTCGTGATGATGCTCGATCTGAATTCCGACGACTTCCGTGAGGGCTTTTGGAAGCATATGCCGCTGGCCGGCCTGATCGGTGCGGTGATCGCGCTCGAGATGGCCATGGTGCTGATGGGCGGCTTCCGCCTGACCGAGGCCCCGGCGCTGGATCCGGCGCTGGCCAAGCTGGGCAACAGCCGCCTGCTGGGCATCGAGATCTACACCAAGTACCTGTACCCGGTGCAACTGGCCGCAGTGCTGCTGCTGGTGGCCATCGTCGCCGCCGTGGCGCTCACCCTGCGCCGCCGCAAGGACAGCCGCTACCTCGACCCGAGCGAGCAGGTCAAGGCGCGCAAGGCCGACCGCGTGCGCATCGTGAAGATGGCCGCGGTCGTGGACGCGCCGTCGGCCCCGGCCGTCGCCGCCACCGAGGAGAAGAAGGCATGAGTCTCGGACCCATCACGCTGGGCCACTACCTGTCGCTGGGTGGCCTGCTGTTCGCCCTGTCGGTGATCGGCATCTACATGAACCGGCGCAACCTGATCGTGCTGCTGATGGCCATCGAGCTGATGCTGCTGGCGGTCAACATGAACTTCGTGGCCTTCTCGCACTACCTGGGCGACATGGGTGGCCAGGTGTTCGTGTTCTTCATCCTGACGGTGGCGGCGGCCGAGTCGGCCATCGGTCTGGCGATCCTGGTCGTGCTGTTCCGCAACCGCGCCACGATCAACGTCGAAGAACTCGACACCCTGAAGGGCTGAGGCTGAGGCAGGGCACAACAACATGGCTGCAACATTGAATCCCACGCTGCTGCTGGCGGTGCCACTGGCGCCGCTGGTTGGCGCCACGCTGGCCGGCTTCTTCGGCAAGGCCATCGGCCGCGCCGGTGCGCACACGGTCACCATCCTGGGCGTGCTGGTCGCGTTCGTGATCTCGGCGATGACGCTCAACGACGTCATCCACGGCGCCCGCTACTCGGGCACCGTGTACGAGTGGATGGTGCTGGGCGACTTCAAGATGGAAGTCGGCTTCCTGGTCGACGGCCTGACCGCAATGATGATGTGCGTGGTGACCTTCGTGTCGCTGATGGTGCACGTCTACACCATCGGCTACATGCACGAGGACCCGGGCTACCAGCGCTTCTTCTCGTACATCTCGCTGTTCACCTTCTCGATGCTCATGCTGGTCATGAGCAACAACTTCCTGCAGCTGTTCTTCGGCTGGGAAGCGGTGGGCCTGGTGTCGTACCTGCTGATCGGCTTCTGGTACACCAAGCCGACGGCCATCTTCGCCAACATGAAGGCCTTCCTGGTGAACCGGGTCGGCGACTTCGGCTTCATCCTGGGCATCGGCCTGATCGCCGCCTACGCCGGCACGCTGAACTACGGCGAAACCTTCGCCAAGGCCAATGACCTGGCCAAGCTGAGCTTCCCCGGCACCGACTGGATGCTGTTGTCGGTGGCCTGCATCTGCCTGTTCATCGGCGCCATGGGCAAGAGCGCGCAGTTCCCGTTGCACGTGTGGCTGCCCGATTCGATGGAAGGTCCGACGCCGATCTCGGCGCTGATCCACGCCGCCACGATGGTGACGGCCGGCATCTTCATGGTGGCGCGCATGTCGCCGCTGTACGAACTGAGCGACGCCGCGCTGAACTTCGTGCTGGTGATCGGCTCGATCACGGCGCTGTTCATGGGCTTCCTGGGCATCATCCAGAACGACATCAAGCGCGTGGTGGCCTACTCCACGCTGTCGCAGCTGGGCTACATGACCGTGGCACTGGGCGTCTCGGCCTATTCGGTGGCCGTGTTCCACCTGATGACCCACGCGTTCTTCAAGGCGCTGCTGTTCCTGGGCGCCGGCTCGGTGATCATGGGCATGCACCACGACCAGGACATCCGCAACATGGGTGGTCTGTGGAAGCACATGAAGATCACCTGGATCACCTCGCTGCTGGGCAGCCTGGCGCTGATCGGCACGCCGTTCTTCGCCGGCTTCTACTCGAAGGATTCGATCATCGAGGCGGTGCACGCCAGCCATCTGCCGGCGGCGCACTGGGCCTACTTCGCGGTGGTCTGCGGCGTGTTCGTCACGGCCTTCTACTCGTTCCGGATGTACTTCCTGGTCTTCCACGGCAAGGAGCACTTCCACCACAAACCGTTCCCGGGTGAGCACGACCACCACGACGAAGATCACGGGCATGGTCATGACCACACGCCGCACGAGTCGCCCTGGGTCGTCACGCTGCCGCTGGTGCTGCTGGCCATCCCCTCGGTGGTGATCGGCTACCTGGCCATCCAGCCGATGCTGTACGGCGACTTCTTCAAGGACGCGATCTTCGTCAACGGTGAGCACCACCATGCGATGAAGGAACTGGCCGCCGAGTTCCACGGTGCCGCCGCGATGGCCATGCATGCCTTCGGCACGCTGCCGTTCTGGCTGGCCATGGGTGGTGTGGCCACGGCCTTCGTGTTCTACATGGTCGCGCCCAGCATCCCGACGATGTTCGCCAAGGTGCTGCGTCCGGTGATCGTGATCCTCGAGAACAAGTATTTCTTCGACTGGTTCAACGAGCATGTGCTGGCCGCTGGTGCCCGCCTGCTGGGCCGCGGCCTGTGGAAGGGCGGCGACCAGGGCCTGATCGACGGGCTGCTGATCAATGGCTCGGCGCGCCTGGTCGGCGCATTCGCCGGCCTCACCCGGCTGGTGCAGACCGGTCACCTTTACTGGTATGCCCTGGTGATGCTGCTGGGCGTGTTCGGCCTGCTGACCTGGCAACTGTGGCCGGCGCTGTCCGGCGTGGCCGGTCGCTGAACGGGCAGGGCGGAGAACAAGAATGGGCTTTGGTCTTCTGAGTGTTTCGATCTGGCTGCCGATCGCGTTCGGCATCCTGCTGCTGGCCATCGGCCGGGACGACAACGCGGGCACGGTGCGCTGGGTGGCGCTGCTGGGCGCGCTGGTCAGCTTCCTGGTCACGCTGCCGCTGATCACCGGCTTCCACCTCGACACCGCGGCGCTGCAGTTCCAGGAGAACCTGCCGTGGATCGAGCGCTTCAACGTGCGCTACCACCTGGGTGTCGATGGCATCTCGGTGTGGTTCGTGCTGCTCACCGCGTTCATCACGGTGATCGTGGTCATCGCCGCGTGGGAGGTGATCACCGAGCGCGTTCACCAGTACATGGGCGCGTTCCTGGTCCTGTCGGGCCTGATGGTGGGCGTGTTCGCGGCGGCCGACGGTCTGCTGTTCTACGTGTTCTTCGAGGCCACGCTGATCCCGATGTACATCATCATCGGCGTCTGGGGCGGCCCGCGCCGGGTGTACGCGGCGTTCAAGTTCTTCCTGTACACGCTGGCCGGCTCGCTGCTGATGCTGGTGGCGCTGATCTACCTGTACTACAAGTCGGGTGGCAGCTTCGACATCGCCGCCTGGCACAAGCTGCCGCTGCCGTTGAGCGCGCAGACACTGCTGTTCTTCGCCTTCTTCGCGGCCTTCTCGGTCAAGGTGCCGATGTGGCCGGTGCACACCTGGCTGCCCGACGCCCACGTCGAAGCGCCCACTGGCGGTTCGGTGGTGCTGGCGGCCATCATGCTGAAGCTGGGCGCCTATGGCTTCCTGCGCTTCTCGATGCCGATCGCCCCCGATGCCTCGCGTGAATACGCCTGGTTCATGATCGCACTGAGCCTGGTGGCGGTGATCTACATCGGCCTGGTCGCCCTGGTGCAGCAGGACATGAAGAAGCTGGTGGCCTACTCGTCCATCGCGCACATGGGCTTCGTGACGCTGGGCTTCTTCATCTTCAACGAGCTGGGTGTCTCGGGCGCCATCGTGCAGATGATCAGCCACGGCTTCGTGTCGGGCGCCATGTTCCTGGCCATCGGCGTGCTGTACGACCGCGTGCACAGCCGTGACATTGCCACCTACGGCGGCGTGGTCAACACCATGCCCAAGTTCGCGGCGTTCGCGCTGTTCTTCGCGATGGCCAACTGCGGCCTGCCGGCCACCGGCGGCTTCGTCGGCGAGTGGATGGTGATCCTGGGCACTGTGAAGGTGAACTTCTGGCTGGGCGCGCTGGCCGCCACGGCCCTGGTGTTCGGCGCTGCCTACACGCTGTGGATGTACAAGCGCGTGTACTTCGGCGCGGTCACCAACGACGAGGTCCGCAACCTCACCGACATCAACGGCCGTGAGTTCCTGCTGATGGCCGTGCTGGCGATCGCCACGCTGTGGATGGGCGTGTATCCCAAGCCCTTCACCGACGTGATGCACGTCTCGGTCACCGAGCTGCTGAAGCACGTCGCGATGTCCAAGCTGCAGTGAGCGCCCGTCGCACCAGGATCTAGAACATGAATGCAATGAACTGGCTCGTCGTCTACCCCGAGGCGCTGCTGCTGCTGGCCGCCTGCGTGGTGGCGCTGGTCGACCTGTTCGTCACCGACGAGCAGCGCCGTCCCACCTTCTGGCTGTGTCAGCTGGGCCTGGCCGCCGTGGCGGCCATGCACCTGGCGTACTACAACGACGGCGCCACCGTCTACGGCATGCAGCGCATGATGGTCAGCGACCCGATGGGTCATCTGCTGGCCTTCTTCGCGGTGGTGGCCACCATGGTGGCCGTGGCCTACGCCCAGCCCTACATCGCGGCGCGTGACATGCTCAAGGGCGAGTTCTTCTCGCTGACCATGTTCTCGTTGCTGGGCATCGCGGTGATGGTGTCGGCCAACAACTTCCTGGTCGTCTACATCGGCCTGGAGCTGATGAGCCTGTCGCTGTACGCGCTGGTGGCGCTGCGCCGTGACCACGGCGTGTCCACCGAGGCCGCGATGAAGTACTTCGTGCTGGGCGCGCTGGCCTCGGGCTTCCTGCTCTACGGCCTGTCGATGATGTACGGCGCCACCAAGTCGCTGGAGATCAACGAGGTCTTCACCGCCATCGGCACCGGCCGCATCAACCCCACCGTGCTGACCTTCGGCGTGGTGTTCGTCGTCGCCGGCCTGGCCTTCAAGCTGGGTGTGGTGCCGTTCCACATGTGGGTGCCCGACGTCTACCAGGGTGCCCCGACGGCCGTCACGCTGATGATCGGTGGCGCGCCCAAGCTGGCCGCGTTCGCGATCACCATCCGTCTGCTGGTCGAGGGCATGCTGGGTCTGGCGGTCGACTGGCAGCAGATGCTGGTGGTGCTGGCCGTGTGCTCGCTGGTGGTGGGCAACCTGGCCGCCATCGCGCAGACCAACCTGAAGCGCATGCTGGCCTACTCCACCATCTCGCAGATGGGCTTCATGCTGCTTGGCATGACCGCCGGCGTGGTGAGCGGCAACACGCTGTCGGCCGGCAACGCCTACTCGTCGGCGATGTTCTACGCGGTGACCTATGTGCTCACCTCGCTGGGCACCTTCGGCCTGATCATGTTCATCAGCCGCCAGGGATTCGAGGCCGAGGAGATCTCCGACCTCGCGGGCCTGAACCAACGCGCACCGTGGCTGGCCGGCGTGATGACTGTCTTCATGTTCTCGCTGGCCGGCGTGCCGCCGATGGTGGGCTTCTACGCCAAGCTGGCCATCCTGCAGGCGCTGATCACCACCAACCTGCCGTTCTACATCGGTCTGGCCATCTTCGCCGTGGTGCTGAGCCTGATCGGCGCGTTCTACTACCTGCGCATCGTGAAGGTGATGTACTTCGACGCGCCGGCCGACAGGTCGCGTCCGGTGCGCAGCGCGGGTGTCAGCGCACTGCTGGCGCTGAACGGCGCGGCCGTGCTGGCCTTCGGCCTGCTGCCCGGTGGCCTGATGGCCATGTGCCGTGACGCCATCCTGAAGGCCCTGGCCACCTGAGCGGTCGCCGCCCGGCCACGCACGCCCCCGATCCCTCGCCGATGTCGACCACCGCACAGGCCTGGCTGCTGCTGCTGCTGGGCTTCGTGGCCGCGAACCTGCCCTTCGTCACCGAGCGCGTGCTGCTGGTGGGGCCGCTGCGCGCGCCCAAGGCGCTGGGCTGGCGTCTGCTGGAACTGGTGCTGCTCACCGGCGTGACGGTCGGTCTGGGCATGCTGATCGAGGCCCGCATCGGCCAGCGCAGCCCGCAGGGCTCGCAGTTCTATGCCGTGGCGCTGTGCCTGATGCTGACCTTCGCCTTCCCCGGCTTCACCTGGCGCTACCTGCGTCGCGGTCACGATGACTGAGCGCGGGGCACTGGCGCCCTCCGGCGCCAGCGACGCCCACCTGCTGGAGCAGTTCGCCGAAGGCGAGCAGGTGTTCCGGGGGCGTCTGCTGGATGTGCGCCGCGACACCGTGACGCTGCCCGGCGGCGATGCCGCCACGCGCGAGTACATCGTGCACCCCGGCGCGGTGATGGTGATTCCACTGCTCGACGACGGCCGCCTGGTGATGGAACGCCAGTTCCGCTACCCGGTGGGGCAGGTGCTGATCGAGTTCCCGGCCGGCAAGCTGGATCCGGGCGAGAGCATCCTGAGCTGCGCACGCCGCGAGCTGGCCGAGGAAACCGGCTACCGCGCCGCCGAGTGGGCGCGTGCCGGCGTCATCCACAACGCCTGCGCCTATTCCACCGAAGGCATCGAGCTGTGGTTCGCCCGCGGCCTGTCGCTGGGCGATCGGCAACTCGACCACGGCGAGCACATCGACCTGCTGATGCTCACCGTCGACGAGCTCGATGCGCTGGCCGGTCGCGGCGAGGTCACCGACGCCAAGACGCTGATCGGCCTGCAGTGGCTGCAGCGCTGGCAGGCCGGCGCATGGGTTCTGGACTGGCGTCCGGCACCCTGAACGCCGGCCGCGGATAATGTCGGCACGATGAAGGTGCTCGACCTGCGCTGTGGCCAGGGCCACGGCTTCGAAGGCTGGTTCGCGTCGGAAGACGACTTCCAGACGCAGCTGGCCGACGGCCGACTGGAATGCCCGCTGTGCGCCGACCGGGCCATCACCAAGCAGCTGAGTGCGCCGCGGCTGAACCTGTCCGGCGCACGCGCGCCGACCGCGCCGCCCGCCGCGCCGCATGACGCGCGTGCCCAGGCACCGGGCGCCGGTCCCGCGCCCGCCCAGCCTGCAGCGGCGGCGCCAGCCACTGCCGACGGGCCAGCCGCTCCGGCTGCGTTGCAGGCGCTGTGGCTCCAGGCCGTGCAGCACGTGCTGAAGAACACCGAGGATGTCGGCGAACGCTTCCCCGAGGAAGCCCGGCGCATCCATTACGGTGAGACCGAGCAGCGTGGCATCCGCGGCCTGGCCTCGCCCGAGGAGCGCGCGGCGCTGGCCGACGAAGGCATCGAGGTGGCGGCCTTGCCGCTGCCGGCCGGGCTCAAGGGCCCGGTGCAGTGACGCCGCACCGGCGCTGAACGGCAGGGCCGGCCCGTGCATCCGCCGACTGCGGCGCTGATCGAGGCCGGTCTGCGCGGCGGTTTCGTGGCGCTGATGTTGTTGCTGGCCTGGCGCCTGCTGCGCGGGCCGCGTGTGCCGGCGGCGGGCCTGGGCGTGCTGATGTGCCTGGGCTCGGCCGCGTACGCGCTGCAATCCACCCAGGCGGCCCAGGTGGCGGCCGGTCAGCTGCCGGGCTGGCAGTGGCCGCTGCAGGCGCTGATGAACGGCAACCCGGTGGTGATGTGGCTGCTGGCCTGCGCCCTGTTCGACGACGCGTTCCGCTTGCGCCGCTGGCATGCCGCGCTGTGGCTGGTCTGGGTGGGCATGAGCCTGGGCAACTGCACCCGCTGGCACCACCCCGCGCTGGCGCTGCTGGCCGGCGCGGGGCCGATCCTGTTCGCCGTGGCGGCGCTGTGGCCGATGCTGCGGTCCTGGCAGGGCGACCTGGTGGAGGCGCGCATCCGCTGGCGTGTGCGCATCCTGGCGGTGGTGCTGGGCTACAGCGTGCTGTCGGCGGTGGCCGGCATCCCGTCGCCGGCCAGCGCATCCAGCACCTGGGTGGGGCTGGTCGACGCGTTGGCGCTGTGTGCCGTGGCCGCCTTCGTGGCGTCGGCGCTGCTGGGCCTGGCGCCCGGCCTGTGGCTGCTGGTGCCGGCTGCGCCGGCACTCGCGCAGGGGCCTGTGGCTGCACCACAGCCTGGCAGACGGGTCGGGCTTGGCGAGCCAGGTGCGGCCGCCGGCGTGGCCTCGGCCGCCGCCGCGGACGATCCCGGTGCGTTGTCGCGCCTGCAGCGGGCCATGCAGCAGGAACAGATCTTCCGCCGCGAGGGCCTGACCATCGGTGCGCTGGCAGCCCACCTGGGCCTGCCGGAGTACCGCCTGCGGCGGGTCATCAATGGTCAGTTGGGCCAGCGCAACTTCAACGCCTACCTCAACGCCCACCGCATCGCCTGGGCGCGCGAGGCGCTGGCCGATCCCGCCCAGGCCGAGGTGCCGGTGCTCAGCCTGGCCACGGCGGCGGGATTCCAGTCGCTGGGCCCGTTCAACCGGGCGTTCAAGGCCGACACCGGCCTCACGCCCACCGAATTCCGCGCGCAGGCACTGGCCGAAAGGCGTTGAGCCCGCGCCGGGCTGGCTGATTTCCGGATTCGATCAGCCTGGCGCTGGATTCGGCGGCTTTCGGCGAGCGTGCCGTTCCACCCGCGGGCATCGTGGCGGCCCTGACCACAGCCTGGAGCCTGCCCGATGACCCCCCGCCTGATCGCCGTCCGACCGATCGCCGCCCGACCGATCGCCACCCACCACCACGATGGCCGCCGTGCCAGGGCTTTGACCGCGGGGCTGCTGAGCGCCGCAGCCGTCGGGCTGGCGGGCTGCGCCAGCGGCGGGCTGGGGCAGGCGCCCCGCGTGGCGTCGGGGCTCACCAGCCAGCTGATATGCATCGATGTGCTGCACAGCGGCCTGCCACTGGCTGATGCACTGCGACAGCGCGTGGCGCCGCTGGGGGCGATGGGCCTGGTGATGCCGCTGATCGATGTGCAGGTGGATGCCGGCCAGGGCCGCGTGCACACCCGGCTGGCCGGCGGTTGGGCCAGCCAGGCGCAGTGGCGTCCCGGCCTGGGTTGTCTGGTGGACTGGCCGGGCGACGCCCCCGCGGCCAGCGCCGGCCTGCCGCCGGTGGCGCACTGGCCGGCACCCGAGCTGCCGGCCATCGCCGGCCCGGCGCCGGTGGCTGCGGCGAACCCCGCGTTGGCGCAGGCCCTGGCGCGCGGCTTCGACGAACCCGATGCCGCGCGGCCCTCGCTGTTCACCCAGGCCATCGTGGTGCTGCAGCACGGCCGCGTGGTGGGCGAGCAGTACGCGCCGGGCCTCGGGCCGGCCACGCCGCTGCTGGGTTTCTCGATGTCCAAGTCGCTGACCCACGCCCTGGCCGGCGTGCTGGTGCAGCAGGGGCGCCTGCAGCCGGACCGGCCCGGCCTGTTCCCGGCCTGGCAGGTGCCGGGCGATGCGCGCGCCGCGATCACGCTCGATCACCTGCTGCGCCAGACCTCGGGCCTGGCGATGCGGCAGGACAACAGCGGCACCGACCCCAACAGCCGCATGCTGTTCATCGAGCGCGACAAGGCCGGCTGGCTGCAGCAGCAGCCGCTGGTGGCACCGGTGGGGGCGGGCTGGGCCTACAGCGACGGCCACTTCGTGCTGGCCGGGCGACTGCTGCGCGACGCCGCCGGTGGCAGTGCCGCGGCCCTGCACGACCTGGCGGTGAAGCGTCTGTTCGGGCCGCTGGGCATGCACGGCGTGACGCTGACCGTGGACGCCACCGACACGCCCAACGGCGCCAGCATGTTCGTCGCGCCGGCACGCGACTGGGCACGCCTGGGCCAGCTGTACCTGAACGATGGCCTGGCCGGCGGGCGGCGCGTGCTGCCCGAGGGGTGGGTGCGCCACGCCACCACGCCCACGCTGGACACGGCCTACGGCGCCGGCTGGTGGACCAACACCCTGGGCGGCAGCATGCTGCCCCAGTGGGGGGTGCCCTGGGGCTTTGCCAGCGCGCCACGCGACGCCTTCTTCGCCCGCGGCTTCATGGGTCAGTTCACGCTGGTGGTGCCCTCGCGCGGCGTGGTCATCGTGCGCATGGGCATCTCGCACCAGCGCGGCGATGCGATCGAGGCGGTGGACCGCCTGGTCGGCGAGGTGCTTGCGGCTTTGCCGGAATGAATGGGGCACCCGGCCCTGCGGGTACGCAGTGCCACCCGCCAAGCGGCCGCAGCCCGCTGCAGCGTCAGACCACCCGGCCTGGGTTCAGCAGGTTCTTCGGATCGAGCGCCTGCTTGATCGCGCGCATCATGCCCAGCGCCACCGGCGACTTGCGCAGCGCCAGTTCGTCGCGCTTGAGTGCGCCGATGCCATGCTCGGCCGAGAAGCTGCCGCCGTACTGCGCCACGGCGTCGAAGACGATGGTGTTGATGGTGTGCTCGTGCTGCGCCAGGAACTCGGCCGCCGAGCCGCCTTCCGGGCCCTGCACGTTGTAGTGCAGGTTGCCGTCGCCCAGATGTCCGAAATTGACCAGGCGGATGCCGGGGAAGGCGGCCGCCAGCGCGGCATCGGTGCGTTCGCAGAACTCGGGAATGGCCGAAACCGGCAGCGCGATGTCGTGCTTGACGTTCAGGCCTTCCTCGCTCTGCGCCAGCGGGATGGATTCACGCAGGTGCCACAGCGTGGCCGATTGGGCCAGGCTCTCGGCCACCGCGGCGTCGTTGATCAATTCCTGCTCCAGCGCGTCGCCCAGCACACCTTCGAAGCGCTGGCGGGCCGTGTCTTCACCGTCGGCATCGGCGTACTCCAGCAGCACGGTCCAGTCCGACGGCGGCAGCGGCTGCTTGAGCTGCGGAAAGTGCTTGGCCACCAGGTGCAGCGAGAAGCGGTTCATCACCTCGAAGCCGGTGAGGCCCGCGCCCAGCCGCCGCTGCGCCAGGCCCAGCAGCGCCTGGCACTGCGCGAGCGTGCCGGTGCTGGCCATGGCCGTCAGGCTGGCTGCGGGCTTCGGAAACAGCTTCAGCGTGGCCGCGGTGATGACGCCCAGCGTGCCCTCGCTGCCCACGAACAGGTCGCGCAGGTCGTAGCCGGTGTTGTCCTTGCGCAGCCCGGTCAGGCCGCTCCACACCTCGCCCTGGGCGTTCACCACCTCCAGGCCCAGGCACAGCTCGCGGGCATTGCCGTAGCGCAGCACCTGCGTGCCGCCGGCGTTCGTCGCCAGGTTGCCGCCGATGGTGGCACTGCCTTCGGCCGCCAGGCTCAGCGGGAACAGGAAGCCCGCCTCGTCGGCCGCGGCCTGCACGCTTTGCAGGATGCAGCCGGCCTCCACCGTGATGGTCTGGTTGGCGGCGTCGATGCCGCGCACCTTGTTCAGGCGCTGGGTGGACAGCAGCAGCTGCGTGCCGCTGTCGTCGGGCACGCCGCCGCCCACCAGGCCGGTGTTGCCGCCCTGCGGCACCACGCTGACGCCATGCGCCGCGGCCAGCTGCAGCGCGGCCGCCACCTCGTCGGCGCTGCCGGGGCGCAGCACCGCCAGGGCCTTGCCGCGCCAGCGCTTGCGCCAGTCCAGCTCCCAGGCCGAGAGGTCGCCCTCGGTGAGCACGTTGGCGGCGCCCAGGCGGGCGCGCAGGGCGGCGATCAGGTCGTCATGCATGGTGGATGGCAGAAGCAAGAAAGGGTGGGAGGGCGCCTCAGGTGCCGGCGTTCAGCACCTTGCCGGCCTTCAGCCGGGCGCGCACGTACAGGCCGCAGGTGGTGAACAGCAGGGTGCACAGCACCACCTGGCCCCAGGCCAGCGCAGGCCCCCAGCCGGCCTCGCCGCCGTTGGCACGCACCAGGCCTTCGGTGACGTACAGCCACAGCATCAGGCTCAGCCAGCGGTAGGTGTAGAGCCGGTGCTTGAGCAGCCCGGCCAGCGGCAGCAGCAGCGGCAGCACCTTGATCACCAGCGTCTTCTGGCCGGTGGGTGCCAACCACAGCTCCCAGGCCAGATCGAGCACGATCAGCGCCAGCAACAGCAGCACCGAGGCGGCGCGCAGCGCCTGCACCCGGGGGCCGGGCTGGGCGTCGTGCGGGGTGGCGGGGGGGAAGGGCGCCGCAGGCGGCGTGGCACCGGCCGCGGCCGGCGGAGAAGGGGCATCGGTCACGGCTGGCATGATAGACGGATGACTTCTCTCCCACGCCCGGCCGCGGCCGGACGTCAGCGGCTGGCGCTGCTGGCCCATGCCCTGCGCCACTGGCCCTGGGTCGACACCCTGCGCACGCTGCGCCTGCGCTTTCGCGACGACCGCCTGGGCCTGACCGCCGGCAGCCTGACCTTCACCACGCTGATCGGCCTGGTGCCGCTGATGACGGTGATGCTGGCCGTGTTCTCGGCCTTCCCGATGTTCAGCCGCTTCCAGTCGGCGCTGCAGCAATACTTCCTGCAAAGCCTGGTGCCCGACACCATCGCCCGGCCGGTGCTGCAGGCGCTGACCCAGTTCGCCGCCAAGGCCAGCAAGGTGGGCTCGGTGGGCCTGCTGGTGTTCTTGGTCACCGCGCTGATGCTGGTGTTCACGATCGACCGCACGCTCAACGCCATCTGGCGCGTGCCCAAGCCGCGGCCGCTGGCGCAGCGCGTGCTTGTCTACTGGGCCGCGCTCACATTGGGCCCGCTGGTGCTGGGCGCCAGCCTGTCGTTGACGTCCTATGCCATCTCGGCCTCGCGCGGCGTGGTCAATGCGCTGCCCGGCGGGCTGGAGCTGCTGCTCGATGCGCTGCAGTTCGTGCTGCTGGCCGCGGCCATGGGCGGCCTGTTCCGCTTCGTGCCCAATGTGCATGTGCGCTGGGGCCATGCGGCCGCTGGTGGCGTGTTCGTGGCCGTCGGCATCGAGCTGGCCAAGGCCGGTCTGGCCTGGTACGTGGGGCGCGTGCCCACCTATTCGGCGGTGTACGGCGCGTTCGCCACCGTGCCCATCCTGCTGCTGTGGATCTACCTGGGCTGGGTGATCGTGCTGCTGGGCGCGGTGATCGCGGCCTATGCGCCCACGCTGACCATCCACGCCCCGCGGCGGCCCGACCGCCCGGGCGAGCCCTTCGCGCTGGCGCTCACGCTGCTGCGCCGGCTGCTTCAGGCCCAGCGCGAGGGCGGCTCGGGCCTGCGCGGGCTGGAACTGGCCACCCAGGTGCAGACCGATCCGCTGCAGGTCAACCAGGTGCTGGAAACCCTGCGCAGCCTGGACTGGTGCGGCCTGCTGGACGAAGCCGGCGATCCGCGCTGGGTGCTGCTGGTGGTGCCCGAGCGCACACCGGCGCTGCCGCTGGTGGATGCGCTGCTGCTGGGCGAGGCCGAGGCCAGCCTGGCCTTCCGCCACCAGGCGGGGCTGGCGCAGATGCGCCTGGCCGATCTGCTGTAGCCCGGCCCCGCCCGACGGCGGCGGCGCGGCGATAATCCGCGCCCTGTGACTTCGCCCGCCGACACCCCTCCGGCGGCGCGGCCCCCGCGGCCGCCACGTCGCCCTGATGCAGCCGGCCCCCGTGCCGAGCGCCGGGGCCCGCGGCCGGTGCGCGAGGCCACGCCGGTGCCCCCCATCACGTATCCCGAATCGCTGCCGGTCAGTGCCCGGCGCGACGAGATCGCGCATGCCTTGCGCGAGCACCAGGTGGTCATCGTCTGCGGCGAGACCGGCTCGGGCAAGACCACGCAGCTGCCCAAGATCGCGCTGGAACTCGGCCGTGGCTGGGGCGCCGGTGGCAACGGCCTGATCGGCCACACGCAGCCGCGGCGCATTGCCGCCAGCAGCGTGGCCAAGCGCATCGCCGAAGAGCTGAATTCGCCGCTCGGCGAGGTGGTGGGCTTCAAGGTGCGCTTCAACGACCGGCTGCAGCCCGGCGCCAGCGTGAAGCTGATGACCGACGGCATCCTGCTGGCCGAGACCCAGGGCGACCCCGACCTGCGGGCCTACGACACGCTGATCATCGACGAGGCGCACGAGCGCAGCCTCAACATCGACTTCCTGCTGGGCTACCTGCGCCAGCTGCTGCCGCGCCGGCCCGACCTGAAGATCGTCGTCACCTCGGCCACCATCGATGCCGAGCGCTTTGCCAATCACTTCGCCAGCCGCCACGGCCCGGCACCGGTGATCCAGGTCTCGGGTCGCTTGTTCCCCGTCGAACAACGCTGGCGCCCGTTTGAGGAGAGCCGCGAGTACGGCATGGACGAGGCCATTGCCGATGCGGTGGACGAGCTGTGGCGCGACGGCCCCGGCGACATCCTGGTCTTCCTGCCCGGCGAGCGCGAGATCCGCGACGCCACCGACCACCTGCACAAGCACCTGGCGCGGCAGCACAAGTTTGGTGGTTCTGGCGGGCCGGCACCCGAGATCCTGCCGCTGTTCGCGCGCCTGTCGCAGGCCGAGCAGGACCGCGTGTTCAACCCCGGCAATGGCCGGCGCATCGTGCTGGCCACCAACGTGGCCGAGACCTCGCTGACGGTGCCGGGCATCCGCTACGTCATCGACAGCGGCCAGGCGCGCGTCAAGCGCTACAGCTTCCGCAACAAGGTCGAGCAGTTGCAGGTCGAGGCCATCAGCCAGGCGGCGGCCAACCAGCGCGCCGGCCGCTGCGGCCGGGTCAGCAACGGCGTGTGCATCCGCCTGTACGACGAGAAGGGTTTCAACGAGCGGCCGCGTTTTACCGACCCCGAGATCCTGCGCAGCAGCCTGGCCGGCGTGATCCTGCGCATGAAGAGTCTGCGCCTGGGCGCGGTGGACCAGTTCCCGTTCATCGAGCCGCCGCGCGCCAAGGCCATTGCCGACGGCTATGCGCTGCTCAACGAGCTGGGCGCGGTGGATGACGACAACGAGCTCACGCCCACCGGCAACGCGCTGAGCCGCCTGCCGCTGGACCCGCGCGTGGGCCGCATGATCCTCGAGGCCAAGGAGCGCGAGGCCCTGCACGAGGTGCTGATCATCGCCAGTGCCCTGAGCGTGCAGGACGTGCGCGACCGCCCACTCGACAAACAGCAGGCCGCCGACGAGAAGCACAAGCTGTTCGACGACGAGAAGAGCGAGTTCGTCGGCACGCTGCGGCTCTGGGACTGGATCGAGGAAGGGCGGGGCAACCACGGCCACCCCGGCAGCGCGCAGCAGAAGACCGATACCCACAAGCTCAGCAACCGCCAGCAGGAGCAGCGCCTGCGCGAGCAGTTCGTGAACCCGCGGCGGGTGCGCGAGTGGCGCGACACCTATGCCCAGCTGCACACCGTGGTGGCCGAGCAGGGCTGGCGCTTCAACGGCAGCCCGGCCACGTATGAGCAGATCCACCTGTCGATGCTGGCCGGCCTGCTGGGCAACGTGGGCTGCAAGGCCGATGACGACGAGTGGTATCTGGGCGCGCGCGGCATCAAGTTCTGGCGCCACCCCGGCGCCAACCTCAGCAAGAAGCCGGGCCGCTGGCTGATCGCCGCCGAGCTGGTGGAAACCACGCGGCTGTACGGCCGGGGTCTGGCCGCCATCGAGCCGCAGTGGATCCCGACCATCGCCGGCCACTTGCTCAAGCGCCAGCTGCTCGATCCGCACTGGGAGAAGAAGGCCGCCGAGGTGGTGGCCTACGAGCGCGCCACGCTCTACGGCATCGTGGTCTACAGCGGCAAGCGGGTGAACTTCGGCCGGGTGGATCTGCCCACGGCGCGCGAGATCTTCATCCGAAGCGCGCTGGTCGAGGGCGACTGGGAATCCAGGCTGCCCTTCATCGCCCACAACAAGCGCCTGCTCGCCCAGGTGGAGGAGCTGGAGCACAAGAGCCGCCGGCAAGACGTGCTGGTGGATGACGAGCTGATCTACGCCTACTACGACCAGCAGATCCCGGCCGATGTGTGCTCGGGCCACAGCCTGGAGCGCTGGTGGCGCGAGGCCAGCAAGGCCCAGCCGAAGCTGCTGCACCTGACGCGCGACGAGCTGATGCGCCACGAGGCCGCGGGCATCACCGGCAACGCCTTCCCCAAGACCCTGCGCCTGGGCGGCGTGGACTGCACCGCCACCTACCTGCACGACCCCGGCGATGCCAAGGACGGCGTCACGGTCACCGTGCCGATCTATGCGCTGAACCAGGTGAGTGAAGAGCGCTGCGACTGGCTGGTGCCCGGCATGCTGGCGGCCAAGGTGACGGCGCTGTGCAAGAGCCTGCACCAGAAGCCGCGCGCGCGCCTGCAGCCGCTGCCCGAGTTCGTCGAACAGTTCGTCGAGCTGCACCCCTTCGGCCAGGGCGCGCTGCTCGACCAGCTGCTGGCCGCGGTGAAGGAGCACACGCAAGTCGCCGTGCAGCGCAACGACTTCAAGCTGGACATGCTGGCGCCGCACCTGTTCATGAACTTCAAGGTGGTGGACGAGCACGGCCGCCAGCTGGGCATGGGCCGCAACCTGGCCACGCTGAAGGCCGAGCTGGGCGGCCAGGCACGCTCGGCCTTCCAGGCGCTGGCGGCGTTGAAGCTGGGTGGCGTGTCGTCCCCCGCGTCGTCCCCAGCGGCAACGCCTGCCGCTGCAGGTGCCGCGCCCGCGCCGGCCTCCAGCACGCCGCGGCGGGTGGAGAAGGCAGCCGCACCGGCACCGGCACCGGCCGCACCCGCCGCGCCGGCGCAGTACACCGCCTGGACCTTCGGCGAACTGCCCGAGCTGATGGAGATCCGCCAGCCCGCCAGCAAGGGCGGCCAGACGTTGATCGGCTTCCCGGCGCTGATCGACAAGGGCACGGCGGTGGAGATCGAGGTCTTCGACGAGCCCGAGGCCGCGGCCACCAAGCACCGCGCCGGCCTGCGCCGCCTGGTGGCGCTGCAGATCAAGGAGCCGCTGAAGTACCTGGAGAAGAACATCCCCGACTTCACGCGCCTGGCCGCCGCCTACATGGCACTCGGCACGGCCGATGAGCTCAAGGCCATGATCATCGACCTGGCCGTGGACCGCGCCTTCCTGGCCGATCCGCTGCCCACCGATGCGGCCAGCTTCGACGCCCGTGTGGCCGAGGGCCGCAGCCGGCTGAACCTGATCGCGCAGGAGGTGGCGCGACTGGCCGGCACCGTGCTCACCGAGCTGCAGGCGGCGCAGCGCAAGCTCAAGGACAGCCGCAGCGTGCCCAAGGACGTGGCCGACGACATCGCCGCGCAGCTGCAGCGGCTGTGCGGCAAGCGCTTCCTGCTGGCCAACCCCTGGGCAGCGCTGCAGCACTTCCCGCGCTATCTGAAGGCCGTGGTGCTGCGGCTGGACAAATGGCGTGCCGACCCCGCGCGCGATGCCCAGCGCCTGGCCGAGCTGCGCCCGCTGGAGCAGCGATACACCCGCCGCCTGGCCGAGCAGAAGGGCGTGGCCGATGCCCGGCTCGACGAGTACCGCTGGCTGCTGGAAGAGCTGCGCGTGAGCTTCTTCGCCCAGGAGTTGCGCACGCCGCAGCCGGTGAGCGTGAAGCGGCTGGACAAGGCCTGGCAACAGCTGTCGAGCTGATCCGGGCGATCACCCCCGAGCCCGGCGTGGCTCAGGTCTCTCCCTCTTGACCTGGCACGCATGCTGCATACCATCGCGCCCACCGCGCCGCGGCCCACCGGCCGCTCGCGGTGCGTGTCAGGCAGTGCCCGTCATGAGCGGGGCGTTCAGGAGGTTTGCAGTGGCGGGACGTGGCGCGAGGCATCGGGGGCTGGGCCCGGCATGGTGGTGGTGGCTGGCCTTCGCCGTCGAGGCCCAGGCCCAGGCCCTGCCGCCGGTGGCACCCGTGACCGGCGCATCGGCCAGCGCGGCCGGCACCGATGCCGAGGTGGCCGACCGCATGGCGCGCGCCAAGCGCGTGGCCGACGACCCGCTGCGCCGCATCCGCGAGGCCGCGCGCCTGCCCGCCGGCGCGGCAAGCCCGGCCGCGCCGGGCGCGGTGGCCAAGGCCGCCGGCGGGCCGGCGCCGGCCAGCGCCGCCAGTTCAACCGGTGCAATCGCTGCGCCATCGGTGGTCACACTCACGTTGCCGGCGGCCGCGCGCCGTGCCGCCACGGCCGACCCGCGTGAGGCCATCGGCCGCCTGCTGATCCAGGTCGCGCGCGAGACCGAGGCGGCCGCCCAGGGCGCCGCGACCGAGCCGGTGGCTGCGGTGGTGCCTGCGGCGGCGGATGCCGCGCCGGTGCCGGCCTCGGTAGCGGCCTCGGTAGCGGCGTCGGTAGCGGCGTCGGTGCCGCCCTCGGTGGCCGCTTCGGTGGCAGCCGCGCCGGATCGCCCCGAGGCCGCCTTGTCGCGGCAGTCGGTGGCCGCGTTGAACCCCAGCCCGCCGCCGTCGGCGGCCGAGCCCGAGGCGGCCTACGTGCCGGTGCTGGTGCAGCGCGTGGATCCCGATTTCGCGGGCACGGTGTCGCGCGAAGGCCAGGCCCTGCGCTTCCAGCTGCGCTTCTCGATCGCCGCGGATGGCAGCGTGCAGGACCTGGTGATCCAGGGCGGCGCCGACCGCCAGGCCGTGCGCGCGGTGCGCGAGGCCGTGTCGCGCTGGCGTTATGTACCGCCGGGGCGGCCGACGCCGCACACGGTGGAACTGGTGGTGCGCTTCGACGCCTGACCGGACGGCGCGCCGTTCAGGCCGGGCCGGGGCTGGTGACGCGCGCGGTCTCGCCGAGGAAGCGCTGCACCAGCGAGATCAGGGCATGGCCACCCGTGGGCTTGATCAGCCACGCCGTGGCACCGGCAGCCTTGCCCTCGTTGCGCAGCAGGCGCTGCCCCTGGGTGGTGAGGGCGATGATCGGGGTGAAGCGCAGGATCTTGCGCGCCTCGCGGATCAGGCCCAGGCCGTCCACGCCCGGCATCACGATGTCGGTGAGCACCAGGTCGGGCCGCAGCCCGCCCTTGAGCAGTTCCAACGCAGCGCCGCCATGCTCGGCGATCACCACCTGGTAGCCGGCCAGCCGCAGCGACATCTCGATGCTCATGCGCATCGTGGCCGAATCATCGACGACCAGGATCGTGGGGGATCGGACCTCAGAAGAACTCGACGCGGGGGCCATAGGCGGTCGCCAGGGTGAGGTTGTTCGCCGACTCGTCCTGCTTTGCCGGTTCGGGCACTTCGGCGCCGATGGCCCGGGCGTGGGCCACGCGCTGGGAATGCATCACGTAGTTCTCGGTCCACCGGGACAGCAGTTCCTCCAGCATGACGGGCGGCGGCGGCGCCTGCCCGTCGATCAGCTGGTAGATCTGCGAGAAGTGGTCCGACAGGCTGGACAGCGCGCTGTTGATCTGCTCGAGCAACTGGCGGTTGATGTCCTGGAACTGCATGTCACCCAGGGTGTTGATGATGTCTTCGGTGACCACGGCCATGCCGCTGTCCATGTGCGTGGACAGCTCGCCGAGGTAGGGCACCACGTCACCGAGCGTGTCGCTCATCGACTGGATGTGGCGTGCGATCTCGCCCAACTGGTGCGCAGCGCTGTCGCCATGCATGGCCCGTGCGCTGGTCATCTCGTCGTCGATGGCGCTGGCTGCCAGGGCGATGCCTTCGGTGATCTGGCGTGCGGCCTCGCTGGTCTGGGTGGACAGCCGGCGCACTTCGGCCGCCACCACCTTGAAGCCGGCCCCCTCGCGGCCGGCGCGGGCCGCCTCGATGCTGGCATTGATGGCCAGCAGATTGGTCTGGCGCGAGATCTCGCCAATCAGCGATGCCACGGGCGTGAGCTGCCGCACCTGGTCGGCCACGGCACGCACGCGGTCCTGGTTCTGTGCGCGCTGGGCCTCGAACTTGGCCTCGTGTTCGGCCAGCGAGGCCACGGCCTGGCCGTGCTGGCCCGCGCGCCCCAGTGACTCGGCCGACAGCGATTGCGAACGGCGGACGGCCTCGATGATGCGGGCGCGCAGTTCCTCGGCATTGCGGTGCACGCGGTTCATGCGCTCCATCATCGACAGCACCGCGCCTTCGCTGGACTGGATGGTGGCGTCCACCTGCTGCTTCAGCACGGCAAAGGCCTGGCGCAGTGTCTGGATGTCCTGCGCCACCACCTCGGTGGCGCGGGCGCTGGTGCCGAACTGGGGTGGCGCGGCGCGCCCGCCCAGCCACACACCGATGGCCGTGCCACCGGCCAACCACAGCAGCGAGGTCCAGGCCACGGTGTCGGACCAGAGCGCGTGCGCTGCCAGCGCGCAGACCACCAGGGCGGCCAGGCCCATGTCCCGCACGGTGAAGCGGGTGAACCAGCGGCGCCAGGGGGCGGCGGGGATGTGCTTGTCGCCGTCCATGCTGGCCTCAGGCGCCCGGAATGACCTGCTTGATGACCTTGACCAGATCGGCGCCGCCCACCGGCTTGACCAGCCATCCGGTGGCGCCGATCTTCTTGGCCTCTTCCCGCTTGGCCTGCTGGCTTTCGGTGGTGAGCGCCAGGATCGGCGTGAAGCGCAGCAGCTTGCGCGCCTCGCGGATCAGCCCGATGCCGTCGAGCTTGGGCATGTTGATGTCGGTGATGATCAGGTCGGGTCGCAGCCCGGCCTTGAGCTTGCCGAGGGCCGCTTCGCCATCCGGCGCGGTCTCGACCTTGAAGCCGCTGATCTCCAGCGTGCCCTTCAGGCTCATCAGCATGGTGGCCGAGTCATCGACCAAGAAGACGCTTTTCATGTGCACGCAACCTCTTGCTGTGGCAGTGGCCTTGGTGTCAGGTCTTGCACGCGGTACTGCCGTGCGGGTTGGCGCGCCCCTGGATGGGCGGTCCCCTTGAGGGGTTTTCGGCAACCCGGACGGGTGGCTTGAGTGCGGCTGCGCCCCGCGGCGCGCGCAGCCCCCGTGACGAAACGCACGCGCATCATGGCGGCCTCGGATCAGGCAGCGCCGGGCAGTCCGGCAGCCCGCAGCGCGCCGGCCAGGTGAGCGTCGGCCGGGGCCGCCACCAGGCGTGGCTTGAGCGCCATCAGCACCTGCAGCACCGCGGCATGCACCTGTGCGCACTGGCCCAGGTGCACGCCACGGCCCTGGCCCTCGCGCAGCCAGTTCGACAGCGCCTCGGCATCCTCGACGGTGACGAAGCCGTCGAGCATGGCCTGCTTCTTGTGGAAACGGATCGGCATCAGCTCAGCTCCTTGGGGTTGAGGATCATCAGCACGCTGCCATCGCCCATCAGCGCCGTGCCGGCGAAGCCGGTGATGCCGGTGAGCACGCCCTCCAGCGGCTTGAGGATGATGTCGCTGGTGCCGTGGAAGTCGTCGACCAGCAGGCCCACGTTCTCGTTGCCCAGGCGCACCACCAGCACCGCGTGCTCGCCATCGGCATTCATGCGCGGCGGCTCGTCCAGCGCCAGCAGTTCGTTGAGCGCGCGCAGCGGCACGATGCGCCCGCGCAGCACCACGGTCTGGGCGCTCTTGAAGTGGTGGATGTCCTCGGCCGGCACGCGCACCGTCTCGACGATCAGGTCCATCGGCACGCCGAAGCGGCGGCCCGCGGTCTCGATCATCATGACGTTGGTGACGGCCATGCTGAGCGGCAGCGCCAGACGGATCTGCGTGCCCTGGCCGCGGGTGCTGGACAGTTCCACGCTGCCGTTGATGCGTTCCACCGCCGAGCGCACCACGTCCATGCCCACGCCGCGGCCCGACAGGTCGCTGATGGCTTCGGCCGTCGAGAAGCCGGGCAGGAACACCAGCTGCACCGCCTCGTGCTCGGTGAGCAGGCCGGCGCGGTCGGCCGGGATCAGGCCGCGCTCCACCGCCTTGTTGCGCACACGCTCGGTGTCGATGCCGGCGCCGTCGTCGGTGATGTCGAGGATGACGCGGTCACCTTCCTGGCGTGCCGCCACGCGCAGCGTGCCCACCGCCGGCTTGCCCGCGGCCACGCGCACGGCGGGCAGCTCGATGCCGTGGTCCAGGCTGTTGCGCAGGATGTGGATCAGCGGATCGGCCAGGCTCTCGATGACGTTCTTGTCGGCCTCGGTGTCCTCGCCCTCGATGACCAGGTTGACCTCCTTGCCCAGCTTCTTCGAGATGTCGCGCACCAGGCGGCCGAAGCGCTGGAACACGGTGCCCACCGGCAGCATGCGCACCTGCATGATGGCGTGCTGCATGTCCTCGGCGATGCGGTTGATCACCGAGTACTGGGTCTTGATCTCGCGTGCCAGCTCGCGCTGGTTGAACACCGTCTCGGCGCGGTTGGCCAGGTAGGGCAGGGCGTTCTTGGCCACCACCATCTCGCCGATCAGGTCCATCAGGCGATCGATCTTGTCCTGCGCGACCTTCAGCACCTTCTGCGCGCCACCCGCGCCGCCGCTGGCGTCGTCGGTGCCGGGGTTGTTGCCGCCGCGGCGCGGCTCCGGCGGTGCCACCAGCGCGGCACCGGGGGCCACCGGGGCGCCGATGGTGTGGCCCACGGCCGGCGCCTCGTCGCTCGCGCCGCCACCGGGGCGGTGCTGCAGCGCCCAGGCTGCCAGCGGCGTGGCGCCGGCGGGCAGAGCCTCCAGCGACTGGCGCAGGCTGGCGGCCAGCGCCTCGTCACCCCAGCTGCCGATCAGCTGGGAGAAGGTGCGCCGCGTGGCGGCCACCGTGCCGGCGGCGATGCCGGGGCGGGCCAGCAGCGCGCGCTGGTCGTCCCAGATGCGGCCGATGCGCACGCGCAGCAGCGCCTGCACGGGGTCGGCCTGCGCGGCCTGGGCGGGCGAGGGGTCCTCGGCCGCTGCAGCGCTGCCGGCGCTGGGCGCCGCCTCCAGCGCATGGCAGCAGATCTGGTCGGGCACGTAGCGGTAGTGCTCCTCGATGTAGGCGCGCGGCGCGTCGCTGACCACCACCAGTTCGAGGTTGCAGTGGTAGCAGTCGAAGTCGGCGGCGGCGGCCCAGTCCCCGGCCGGTCGCACCATCAGGTGCTGCAGGCCCGGCGTGCTGCGAGCCAGGTGCCAGGGGTCCTCGCCCTTGAAGAAGCAGTCGGCGTCGGGCGTGTAGCGCAAGGCGGTCAGGCCGTGGCGCTGGAAGTCCGCGGGCAGATCGGCCAGCCAGGCGGGCAGGGGGGCCACCGGGGAGGTGGCAGATGCGGCGGGCGCGGCAGCGGGGGCCTCGGCGGCCGCAGGTGCTGCGGCCGGGCCGTCGAGGTGGCGGCGCAGTGCGCTGGCCAGCTCCTGCGAGCGGCCGTCGCTGGAGGCCGGCTGCGCGCCTTCCTCGGCGATGGCGTCCACCAGTTCGGCGGTGTAGTCCATCGCGGCCAGCAGGGCGTCGGCGATGTCGCCGTTGTAGGCCAGCGAGCCGTTGCGCACGCGGTCCAGCAGGTCTTCACCGGCATGCACCACGCGTTCCAGCGCCTTGAAGTCGAACAGGCCGCAGTTGCCCTTGAGCGTGTGCACCTGGCGGAACAGGTCGTTCAGCAACTCGCGGTTGCCGGGCTCCTTCTCGACATCGAGCAGGCGCTGGCCGATCTGCTCCAGGCACTCGCGCGCCTCGAGGATGAACTGGTCCAGAAGTTCGGTCGACGCGCTCATTGCAGGCCTCCCGCAGCCAGGTGGATGCCGCCGGCCTTCTGCGCAGCGGGCAGGTCGCCCAGCAGCAGCGCGGCGGTGAGCACCAGCTCGGCCGGCTTGGCGGGCTTGACCAGGTAGCAGTTGGCGCCGGCGTCCTGCGCGGCGGTGGCGTCCTGCACCTGGGCCTCGGTGGAGACCATCAGCACCGGCGCCTGCGGCACATGCCCCAGGCGGCGCAGTTCGCGCACGAAGGTGTAGCCGTCCATCTTCGGCATGTTGATGTCCACCACGTACAGGTCGAAGGGCTGGTCCTTGGGCTGGTTGGCCACCTTCTCCAGGGCCTCCACGCCGTTCACCGCTTCCTCGATCCGCCAGCCGGCATCGCCCAGCATCTTGCGGTGGTACATGCGCACGGTGGCGGCATCGTCGATGACCAGGATGTTCGCGCTCATCGGCGCTCTCCTTGCAGCGGTTTCTGATAGACCATGGCGTCGCGGAAGCGCCGCACCTCGAACAGCGAGGTGATGCGGCTCATCGACTCGGAATGCCCCAGGCAGATGAAGCCGCCCGGGCTCATCGCGTCGTAGAAGGCCTCGGCGGCCACGCGTCGCGACAGATCGTCGAAATAGATCAGCAGGTTGCGGCAGAACACCAGGTCGATGTCGCGGAAGCGCCGTGTGTCGTTGGCATCGGTCAGGTTCACACGGCTGAACTCCACCGCATCCACCAGGTCGCGCGAGATGGCGAACTCGTTGTCGTTGAGCCGGCGGAAATACTTCTCCAGGTAGGGCTTGGGCAGTTGCGCCACCGAGCGCGACGAATACACGCCGCGCTGGGCCATCTGCAGCACCTGCGTGTCGATGTCGGAGGACAGGATCTCGACCTCGTAATCCTCGATCAGCTTCCAGCGCTCGAGCAGGTAGATCGCGATCGAGTACGGCTCCTCGCCGGTGGACGAGGGGATCGACCAGATGCGGATGCGGCCGCCTGGCTTCTTGCGGCGGGCCACCTCGTTGAGCATGTCGTTGACCATGCAGTCGAACTGGTAGGCCTCGCGGAAGAAGTAGGTCTCGTTGACCGTCATCGCGTTGACCAGCTGTTGCAGCTCCTCGCCCTTGGACTCGAAGCGCAGCGCGATGAACCAGCTGCGGAAGTCGTCGGCGCCGGTGGCCTCGATGCGCTCGATCAGGCGCTTGTCGACGAAGTAGCGCTTGCTGTCGTCGAAATGGATGCCGGTCTTGCGGTAGAAGAAGTCGCGGAACTTCAGGAAGTCGGCATCGGTGATCTCGATGCTTCGCGAAACGGCGGCGGCCCTCATGGCAGTCTCCAGCGACGCACGCGATCGGGCGGGTAGAGGTGGTGTGTCATGCGGTCTCGATGCGTTCGATGGCCATCTGGGCGGCGAAGCCGATGAAGGGGTCGCCGTCGAAGCGCCGGATCGTGGCGTTCAGCGCGGGGATGTCGACCGCGGAGCCGACCTCGGCCAGCACCTCGATCGCGGCCGCCACCACGTTGACCTGGGTCTCGTGCTGCAGCACCTGCTCCAGCCAGGGCACCACCTTCTCGTGGCGCAGATCGCCCAGCATGTTGACGGTGAAGATGCGCACGTCGGGGTCGGTGTCGTGCAGCAAGGCGTCCACCCGGGGGGCCACCGCGCCCGGCATTGCCGCCAGGGCCTCGATGGCGCCGTTGCGCATCTGGGCATCCTCGCTGCGCAGCAGGGGCAGCAGCGCGCTCACGGCCTCGTCGCTGGCGTAGCCGGTCAGCGAGGTGAAGACCGTCAGGCGCACCGCGGGCGAGGCCTCGCCGAGCAGGTGTTCGCCGAGCGCGGCCGCGGCCTGCGGGTAGCCGGCCAGGTCGCGCGCGGCGCGGCGGCGCTGCGCATCGTCGCCGCTGCGCAGCTGGGCCAGCAGGCCGGGCAGGTCGCGGGCATGCTCACGCTCGACCACCTCGCGCAGGGGTTCGATGGCGGCGGGCTTGCGAAGTCCCATGGCGCTTCCTCCTTGACCGGCTTACCGGATCCAGTGACACAGCTGGCGGGTCACGTCGCCGCACGGCAGCACCACGCTGGCGCCGCCGCGTTCGATCAGTTCCTGGGGCATGCCGAACACCACCGCCGTTTCCTGGCTCTCGGCGATCGTGCGGCCGCCCTGCAGCTTCAGCTCGGCCATCGCACGGGCACCGTCGTCGCCCATGCCGGTGAGCTGCACGCCCACGATGTGCTCGGCCGGCACATGCGACATGGCGCTTTGCACCAGCACGTCGACCGAGGGGTGCCAGGGGTGGCCGGGCGTCTCGGGCTTGGGTTGCACGGCCAGCCGGCCCAGCCGTTCCACCACCACCATGTCGGTGCCGCCCTTGCCGATGTAGACATGGCCGGCCTCGATGGGCATGGTGGCGTGGCACTCGCGCACGTTCAGCCGGCACAGCGCGTCCATGCGTTGCGCGAAGGCCGCGGTGAAGTTGGGCGGCATGTGCTGGGCCACCAGCACCGGCCAGGGAAAGTGGGCGGGCAGCGCCGGCAGGATGTCCTCCAGCGTGCGCGGGCCGCCGGTGGACACGCCGATGATCACCAGCCCGCTCACCTTGCCGGCACGCGGCTTGACGCCCTCGGTCAGCCGCTGCAGCGCGGCCGATGGGGTGGCGGTGGCGCGCGTCGCCGGGCCGCTGGCCGGGCGGGGCGACGGCGCCGGCGTGGCGGCCGGGCGGCGCGCAGCGGCCGCACCGATGCGTGCCCGGGCCGCCGCCTTGACCTTGGCCACCAGCTGCTCGGAGATGTCGTCCACCGTCAGCGAGATGGTGCCGCCCGGCTTGGCGATGAAGTCCACCGCCCCCAGCGCCAGCGCCTCGAAGGTGGCCACGGCCCCCTTCTCGGTGAGCGAGCTCACCATCACCACCGGCGTGGGGCGCGCCTGCATCATCAGCGAGAGGGCGGTCAGGCCGTCCATCTCGGGCATGTTGATGTCCAGCGTCACGACGTCGGGCTGGTGTTCGGTGAGCTGCTGCACGCCTTCCAGCCCGTTGCGGGCCACCACCACGTCGAATCCGGCGTCCTTCAGCACGCCGGTGAGCAGGCGGCGCATCAAGGCGGAATCGTCGACGACGAGCACCTTGCCTGGCATGTTCACGTTCCTCCGTGGTCCAGGGTCAATGGCCTCAGGCGGCGCGCGCCAGCGGCAGATCGCGGTCGTCGTCGGCGGCGCCGCCGGCAAAGCCTTCCATCGCGCTGCGCTCGCGGGCGCCCAGCAGCTGGCTCGGGTCGATCAGCATCACCAGGCGCTTGTCGCCGTCGAGCTTGGCCACCTCGGTGATCAGGCGGCCCTGCTCGTCGCTGAGCTCGGGCGCCGGCTCGATGTGGCCGCGGCCGATGCGCAGCACCTCGGCCACGCTGTCGACGATGAAGCCGGTGCGCAGCCCGCCCAGCGTGTAGACCATGATGCGCTGGCGGTCGTTGCGCTCGATCGCTTCCATGCCCAGGCGGGTGCGCTGGTCGATGACCGGCAGCACCGTGCCGCGCAGGTTGATCACACCCTCGACGAAGCGCGGTGTCTTGGGCACGCGGGTCAGCACCTCGGGCACGCGCACGATCTCCTGCACGCTCATGATGGGCACACCGAATTCCTCGGCACCCAGGCGGAAGATCACCACCTGGGTGTCGTCGTCGCTGGCGGGCTGGCGCTGTGCTTGGTGGGCCATCTCGGCATCCTCCTGTCGGGCTTGGGACGGGGCGGTGGCGTCGCCCACCGCGTTCACCGCGTCACGGATGGCCTGCATGCCCAGCAGGCGGTCGGTGGCGATGATGGAGACCAGGCGCTTGCCGTTGTCGAGCCGGCAGATCGACTCGAACTCCTGCAGCGAGCCGTCGCGCGACAGCGCGCCGGGCATCGGGTCGGCCTGCGAGCGCGGCACGCTCAGCACTTCCTTGACCGAATCCGTCACCAGGCCCACCTGGCCGCCACCCGGCACCGACACCACGACGATGCGGTGGTGCTCGTCCAGTTCGGCACGGGCCAGGCCGAACAGGCTGCGCAGGCTGACCAGCGGCAGCAGGCGCCGGCGCAGCGAGATCAGGCCCAGCACATGGTGCGGCGTGTTCGGCACGGCCGTGATCTGCGAGGGCAACTGCACGATCTCCTGCACGTCGACGATGTCGATCGCGTACTCCTGCTCGCAGACCGTGAAGCTGACCAGGCGCAGTTCGTCGCTGACCACGCCATCGGCGAGGCCGTCCTTGCGCGGCTCCTGGCCCAGGCTGCCGGTGCCCACCGAACCGGTGGTGGCCATGCCGGCGAACTGGTCGTCGACCAGGCGCTGGAAGTCCAGCACCAGCATCAGCTGGCGGCTGCCGTCGGCGCCGGCTCGATTGATCACGCCGGTGAGGTACTCGGCCTGCACGATGCTCTGGATGGCATTCGCGGCCTCGATCTCGCCAGGCTCCACGCTCAGAACGCTGGCCACACGGTCGACCACGAAGCCCAGCGGCTGGCCCAGGTTGATCACCAGCGCGCGGGTCGAGTCGTCGTGCTCGCGCTCGTCGGTGTTGAACAGGCGGCGCAGGTTCATGATCGGCAGCACGCGGCCGCGCAGGTTGGCCAGGCCGTCCAGCGCCGGAGGCGCCAGCGGCAGCCGCGCCACCTCGGGCACGCGGATGATCTCCTGCACCGGTGCCATCGGCACGGCGAACATCTCGCCCGAGACGCTGAAGGTGACGAACTGGTTGTCCTGCGCTGCGTTGGCGGCGGCATCGGCCGCCGACACGCGTTCAGGCGCTTCTAGGGTGTCGCTCACGGCACACCTCCTTCACAGGGTTGAGGGGAGGGCGGGCGAGCGGCTCAGTTGCTCTGCAGTTCGTCGGCCAGCGACGCGATCTCCTCGATGGCGGCGCTCAGCTCCTCGGCGCCCTGGGCCTGCTGCTTGGCGGCGGCGGCAGCCTGCTCGGCGGCCTTCTCGGCCTGCTGCGCGGCCGAGCTGACCTGGTCCACGCCCACCTTCACCTGGCCGATGGCGGTGACGATCTCCTGCGAGGCGTTCACCGATTCGATGTTGCCCTTCTCGACCGAGTCGATGTCGGCTTCCATGCTCAGCAGGTTGGCGGTGATGGTCTTGGCCTTCTCCACCTCGGTCAGCGCCGAGCTCATGATCTCGCCCAGGTCGCGGCCCACGGCGCCGATCTGGTCCTGGATGCCCTTGACCAGGTCCTTGATGCGGTCGGCGTTCTCGGCTGAATCGTGGGCCAGGTTGCGGATGTCGGTGGCCACGACCACGAAGCCCTTGCCGTATTCACCGGCACGCGCGGCCTCGATGCTGCCGTTGACCGCCAGCATGTTGGTCTGGATGCTGACCTGGGTGATGGCATCGACGATCTTGTCGATGCGGCGGCTCACCAATTCCAGCTCCTTGATCTGCTGGGCGCTGGTGCGGGTGGAGTCCACGCCATTGGAGATGCTGGCCACCAGGCTGTCGATGTGGGCCTTGTTCTCGCTCATCAGCGCCTTGATGGCGCCGGCCTTCTCGCGGCCGAGGGCGGCACGCTGCTCGGCCACCTGGGCACCCTTCTCGATCTGGGCCACGGCGGCGGCCGACTCGGTGGCGGCGGCGGCCTGCTGCTGCGAGCCGCGGCGGATCTGGTCCAGCGCGGTCATGATCTGCGCGGCCGAGCGGTTGATCTCGTTGACGGCGCTGCTCAGCTCCTCGGCGGAGGAGGCCACCTCCTCGGCGCTCTTGGAGATGTCGGTGCTGTTCTTCAGGTCATCGGCCAGGTCGCTGAGGTTCTGCGCGGTCTGCTCGCACTCGGCCAGTGCGGCGCTTTGCTCCTGCACGGTCTTGGCCGCCTCTTCGGCGGCCGAGCTCTGTTCGGCTGCGGCTGCGGCGATCTGTTCGCTGCCCTTGAGCGCCTGCTGGGCGGCCACCTGGCCCTGCTGCGCGGCCGAGGCGATCTCGGCGGCGCCGGCCACGATGGCGGCGGCGTCGCTTCGGATCTGCTCCAGCTGCTTCAGGATGACGTCGCTCTTTTCCACCTCGGCCTGGATGGTGTCGGCGGCGTCGTTGATGCCGGTGGCGATGCTCTTGACCTCGCTCTGGATCTGGCCCACCAGATCCTGGATCTGCTTGGCGCTCTTCTCGCTGGTCTCGGCCAGCGTGCGCACCTCGTCGGCCACCACGGCAAAGCCTTTGCCATGCTGGCCAGCACGGGCGGCCTCGATGGCGGCGTTCAGCGCCAGCAGGTTGGTCTGGTCGGCGATGCGGGCCACGGCCTTGACGATGTCGCCGATGTTGGCCGCCTGACGCTCGAGCTCGGCCACCATCTTCACGCTCTCGGCCTGGCGCTTGGCGGCCACGCCCACGTTGCTGACCGTGGCCTGCACCTCGTGGTTGATGCGGCCGGCCAGGGTCTGCATGCCCTCGGCCTTGGCTTGGGCCACATTGGCCGAATTGAGCTGACGGGTGATGGCGCCGACCACCTGGGTCACGGCGGCCAGCGATTCCTGCGCGGCGCCCGAGGCTTCCTCGGCACCGCTGGCGATCTGGTCGGCCGCGCGCTTGAGTTCCTCGGCGGCCGAGGCGGCCTCGTTGATGCCGGCCGACAGCTGGCTGGACGCGCTGGCCACGCGCTCGGCGGCCTGCTGCTGCTTGGCCAGGGTGCGTGCGCGCTTGCGGTTGGCTTCGGCGTCGCGGGTCATGGTCTTGGTCAGACCCTTGGCCACCACGGGTTCGGCCGCTTCAGCGGCGGGGCCGCGGTTCTTCATCACCAAAGACATGGGAGTACCTCCTCGGGGCGACGAGCGCGGGGCTGGGCACTTCTGTCGCGCACATCCGGGACGGCCGGATTGCCGACTCTCGAGAAATGGGGGTACTGCACGTGCCGCGGCGGACAGCGGGCCGGGAGTCGTTCCGTACAGCAGGGGACGTCACCGGCGGCTGCTCGTCTTGGCGTCGAGAGCGAAGCGCATTTGACTGCCGTGCGCGCCGCCGGTATGCGGAGAAATGGGCAGATTCAAGCCTGCTGATCCGGCTCAAGTGATAAAACCGAATTGGTCGAGGAGAAATGTCACGAGCCTTTGGCGTTGGGGCCCACGATCGCGGGTTGACACACCACCTCGGGGGGGCGCAGCCTGAACCGAGGGTAAACGCTGAAACCTCACGAAATGCCCTGAATACAATCGTTTGTAACTTGTGCTTCAGGCGTTGTCCTGTCCTGGCGTGTCCGGGCAGACGCCACGCGTGCCCTCATGTCCGTGCTCTCCACACCGCCGCTTTCCCCCACCCAGGCCGGCGCCGCGCTGTCGGCCGCACCGGCTGTGGCGACGTCGGGCGCCGCCGCTGACAACGCCATGCTCGGCGCCGCGCTGGCGGTGCTGGACGCCGGTCTGGTCGTGCTGGACCGTCAGGGGCTGCTGCTGTCGCTGGACGCGATGGCCTGCCGCATGCTCGGGGCGACGGTCGGCGGACTGCAGGGCCAGCTGCTGGCGCCGTTGCTGGGCCTGCCCGATGGCACCGGGCTGCCGGCCGACGGCACACACTGCCGATTCATCAATGCCCGTGGCGAGGCGGTGTCGCTGTCGCTGCACGCGGTGGCCGGGCTGGGGACGGATGACGGACCGGTCACGCTGATCCTGCGCGACCAGCGCCTGCACGACGAAGCCACGCTGCAGGCGCAGGCGCTGGCGGCCATCGTCGAATCGTCCTTCGACGCCGTGGTGGGCAAGAACCTGGACGGCACGGTGACCAGCTGGAATGCGGCCGCCGAAAGCCTGTTCGGCTGGCGCCGCGACGAGATGCTGGGCGCCAGCGTGCTGCGCCTGATCCCCGACGACCGCCATGCCGAGGAACTGCGCATCCTGGCCACCATCGGGCGCGGCGAGCGCGTCACGCCCTTCGACACCGTGCGGCGCCGGCGCGACGGCACGCTGGTGGAGGTGTCGGTCACCGTGTCGCCGATCCGCGACCGCGACGGCCGCATCGTCGGCGCGTCCAAGGTGGCGCGCGACATCGGCCCGCAGCGCCGGCTCGAGCGGCTGGAGCAGGAGAACCGCGAGGTGCACCGCGCCGCGCAGATGAAGAGCCGCTTCCTGGCCAGCATGTCGCACGAGCTGCGCACGCCGCTGAACGCGGTGATCGGCTTTGCCGACCTGCTGCGCGGCGGCTCGGTGCCGCCGGATTCGCCCAAGCACGCGCGCTTTCTGGGCCACATCGCCAGCAGCGGCCGGCACCTGCTGCAGCTGATCAACGACGTGCTCGACCTGTCCAAGGTCGAGGCCGGCAAGCTGGTGTTCGCGCCCGAGCCGCTGTCGCCGCAGGAGCTGGTGCGCCACGTCATCGAGCTGATGCAGCCCGAGGCCCGGCGCCGGGGCGTGCAGTTGCAGCTGGTGCCCGAGGTGCTGCGCGACGATGCCCCCGCCCAGGTGATGCTGGATGCGGCGCGGCTCAAGCAGGTGCTGTTCAACCTGCTGTCCAACGCACTGAAGTTCACCCCGGGCGGTGGGCGCGTGTCGGTGCACCTGTGCGGCGATGTGCCGGGCTGGTGGCGGCTGGAGGTGCATGACACCGGCGTGGGCATCGCCGAGGCCGACCTGCCGCGGCTGTTCGTCGAGTTCCAGCAGATCGAGGGCCAGCAGGGCCGTGCCCACGAGGGCACCGGCCTGGGTCTGGCGCTGACGCGACGCATCGTCGAGGCCCAGGGCGGCCAGGTGGGCGTGCGCAGCCGGCTGGGCGCGGGCAGCGTGTTCCATGTGCGGCTGCCCTGCGACACCCGCGGCATCGGCGACACCGCCGTCGATGGGGCCTCGGCGCCGCTGAGGCTGATGGCCGTGGAGCCCGACCTGGCCACGCGCACCGAGCTGCACCGCGTGCTGGGTCCACAGGGCTGGCAGGTGCAGGGGGCCGCCAACGCCGCCACCGCGCGCGCGCTGTGGCGTGGCGACCCGGTGCACGCCATGACCCTGGGCCTGGCCCTGCCCGACGAGCCGGCGCTGTCGCTGCTGTCCGACCTGCGCGGCGGGCCGCCGCACTGGCCCACGCAGGGCAGCGTGCCGGTGTTGGGCGTCAGCCTGCCGGCCGAGGAGGGCCGCGGTGCGGCGCTGCTGGGTGTGGCCGACGTGCTGTTCAAGCCGCTGCGCCCCGGTGAGCTGGCCGGCCTGACCACGCGCCTGCGCGGCCTTGTGCCGCAGGCGCGGCGGGTGCTGGTGGTGGACGACGACCCGCTGGCCCAGGAGCTGCTGCGCACCGAACTGGAGGCCGCCGGCCTGCAGGTGCAGGCGGCGCTGGACGGCAACGAGGCGCTGGCCTGCCTGCGCGAGGGGCGCGCCGATGCGATGGTGCTCGACCTGATGCTGCCCGGCATCGACGGCTTCACGCTGCTGGATGCGCTGCAGTCGCTGCCGCTGGCGCGCGACCTGCCGGTGTTCGTGTGGACGGCGGCCCTGCTGTCCGAGGCCGAGCATGCGCTGCTGGCGCGCTCGGCCACCGCCATCGTGGCCAAGGGTGGCGGCACCGTCACCAGCTGGGCGGCGCAGCTGCGCCGCGTGCTGGCACAGCGCCTGCCCGCCGCCGCGGCGCGCGCGCAGCAGGCCGACGCCACGCCGGCGCCGCCGCGCTGACATGGCCGCGCCCGCCGTACCGTCCGCCCCCATGCCCTGCTGCCTGATCGTCGATGACAACGCGCTGAACCGCGAGTTGGCGGCCCATCTGCTGGCCGGCGACGGCTTCGAGGTGATCGAGGCCGACGGCGCGGTGGCGGCGCTGGCCCAGCTGTCGCTGCGCGTGCCCGATGTGATGCTGCTCGACCTGGCCATGCCCGGCATGGACGGCTTTGCGCTGGCGGCGCTGCTGCGGCGCGCGCCGGCCACGGCCACGCTGCCGCTGGTGGCCTTCACCGCGCTGGCGCTGCCGCGCGAGCGCGAGGCGGCACTGGCCGCGGGCTGCAACGGCTGCATTACCAAGCCGATCGAGATCGACCAGTTCGTCGGCCAGGTGCGGGCCTGGCTGCGCTGACGGCGATGCCGGTGCCGGCGCTCAGTCGGCCGGGTGGATGCGGTCGCGCCCGCCCTGCTTGGCGGCGTACAGCGCACGGTCGGCGGCGGCCAGCCAGGTCTGGATCGAAGCCCCTCGCTCGGGCACCACGGCCGTGCCGATGCTCACGGTCACGGTGATCTGCTGGCCGTCCCAGGGCACCGGATGGGCCGCCAGGCTGGCGCGCAGGCGCTCCAGCGGCACCAGCGCCTGGGTCACATCCACGCCGTGCAGCAGCAGCGCGAACTCCTCGCCGCCCAGGCGGCCGGCGATGTCCACCTCGCGCGCCACGCCGCGCAAGGCCTCGGCGAAGTGGCGCAGCACCTCGTCGCCGGCCGGGTGGCCGTGGCGGTCGTTGACCTGCTTGAAGTGGTCCAGGTCCAGCATGGCCAGCGTGCACGGGCCGTCGCCGCGGTGGCAGCGTTCCAGCGTGTCCTGCAGCGCGGCCATGAAGGCGCGGCGGTTGAGCAGGCCGGTCAGGCCGTCGGCCACGGCCAGGCGCTGCAACTCGGCCTCGGCATTGCGGCGCGCCTCGTCCAGTTCGCGGGCGCGGATCAGCGCGCCCAGCGTCGTGGTCAGCGGCGTCAGCAGGGCCACCAACTCGTCGTCGTAGCCACCCGGGCGGTTGGCCAGGCCGATCATGCCGGTGACCTGGCCGTCGAAGACGATGGGCATGCCCAGGAAGGTGGAGAGCGGTGGGTGCCCCGGCGGCAGCCCGCGCGCGGCCGGGTGCGGCGCGTCGGGCGCGCTGCGCACCACGGTCTCGTGCGTGATCACGTGGCCGAACAGGTTGTCGAAGTTGTCGAAGTGCAGGTCTCGGCCCTGGCGCTCCAGCATGGCCATGCGGCCGCGCGTGGCGGCGTCCCAGGCCAGGTCGGACACGGCCGGCAGCACCAGGCTGCGCTGGCCGTCCGGCCCTTTGCGCAGGATGCCGATGAAGCCGAACAGGCTCTCGTTCATCGCCAACAGCGGGTCCAGCAGGCGCTTGCTGGCCGCACGCATGTCCTGGTTCAGCAGGAAGCTGGCCTGCACGTCGTTCAGCGCATCCAGCAGCTGGCGCTGGCGCTGGCGCTTGAGCTCGTCGTGCTTCTGCGCCGTCACGTCCATCAGCGTGCCCACCACGCGCTGCGGCATGCCGGCGGCATCGCGCTCGGCCACCTTGCTGTAGCTCTGCACCCACACGTAGTGCCCGTCGCTGTGGCGCACGCGGTAGGCCACCGACTGCTTGCCGTCGCCCAGCGCGGCCAGCTGGCTGCGCATGGTGTCGAGGTAGTGCCGGTCGAGCGGGTGCACGCGCTCCAGCCAGCCCCAGGGCGTGTATTCGTAGTCCTCCAGCCGGTGGCCGATGATCTCGGCCAGGCGGGCATTGATGCTGCCGATGCCGGTGCGCAGGTCGAGGTCGAAGGTGCCGAGCTGGGCCGATTCCACCGCCAGCAACAGGCGGTCCTTGGTGGCGGCGATCGAGGCCTCCAGGCGCTTCTGCCGGGTCTCGTCCACCAGGTAGGCGCACACGCGTCGCGGCTCACCGGGGCGCGGCGACGGCAGCGTGAACGTGCTCTGGCGGATGCAGCGCCCGCCGCTGCCGGCCAGCTGGTAGCTGATCTGCAGCGCCGGCAGCGGGGTTTCCAGGTGGCCGCGCATCGCGTCGGCGAAGCGGCTGCGGTCGTCGGCGTGAATCAGTTGCTCGAAGGGCGTGCCTGCTGCCAGCGCATCGGCGGCGTCCAGGCCGATCACCTCGCGCAGGTTGCCCGAGGTGTAGACCGGCGGCCAGCCGTTGCTGAGTTGCAGCACCACGGCCGCCGTGGGGCCATGCGACAGCAGCTCGGCGTCCATGCGGCGGCGGTGGTGGCGCATGCGCCGTTCGAGGCTGCTGCTGATCAGCACCGCCAGGCGCTGCAGCAGGCCCAGCTCGCGCGGCGTGATGTCCGGGCGCGGGCGGTGGTCCATGATGCACAGCGCGCCGAAGTACACGCCAGCCAGCGATGGCACCGGCACGCCAGCATAGAAGCGCAGCGGCGGATCGGCCTGCAGCAGCGGGTGGTCGTGCCAGCGGGGATCGGCCTGCAGGTCTGGCACGACCAGCGGCGCCTGCTGGGCGATCATCTGCGCGCACAGGCAGTGGCGCATGTCGTTGACCTGCTGGGCAGGACCGTGGGCAGCCAGCACATGCTGGGCGTCGCGGTCGAGCACCGAGATCTGGCAGACCGGCACGTTGAAGAGGCGAGCCATCTCTTCGGTGTGCTGGCGAAGCTCCTCTCGCGGCTTGTCACCCAGGCCACCAGGCAACGAAAGGTTCAGCAGGGTTTGCAGGCGGCGCGACTCGGGGGTGGGCATCGGCACAACGGGTTCATGTCGATCCCCCGAGTCTGGGCCGGCGCCGCGGCGCCGGCACGCGCCGCGGTGTTCAATTTGTGCGTTATTGGCGAATTTGCTTTTTTGGCAATCAGGCCGGCACCGAGGGCAGGCCCGACAGCGCCATGGCCAGCTCTTCCTCGCTGTAGCTCTGGTCACTGAGCTGGCCGGCGAAGTAGCTCTGGTAGGCCGCCATGTCGAAGTGGCCGTGGCCGCACAGGTTGAACAGGATGGTCTCGGCCTTGCCCTCGCGCTTGCAGCGCAGCGCCTCCTCGATGGCGCCCTTGACCGCGTGGTTGGCCTCGGGCGCGGGCACGATGCCCTCGCTGCGCGCGAACAGCACGCCGGCCTCGAAGCAGGCCACCTGGTGGTAAGCCACGGCCTCGATCAGGCCCAGCTCCTTCACATGGCTGACCATCGGCGCCATGCCGTGGTAGCGCAGGCCGCCGGCATGGAAGCCCGGCGGCGTGAAGGTGCTGCCCAGCGTGTGCATCTTGGTCAGCGGCGTCATGTGGCCGGTGTCGCCGAAGTCGTAGGCGTACTTGCCGCGCGTCAGGCTGGGGCAGGCGGCGGGCTCCACCGCCACGATGCGGCGCTTCTTGCCGCCTCTGAGTTGCTGGCCGATGTAGGGGAACGCGATGCCCGCGAAGTTGCTGCCGCCGCCGGTGCAGCCCACCACCACGTCGGGGTCGGCATCGGCCATCTCCATCTGCAGCATGGCCTCCTGGCCGATGATGGTCTGGTGCAGCAGCACATGGTTGAGCACCGAGCCGAGCGCGTATTTGGTGTCGTCGTTCGTCGCGGCGATCTCCACCGCCTCGCTGATGGCGATGCCCAGCGAGCCGGGGTGATCGGGCCGCTCGGCCAGCACGCGGCGGCCGTACTGGGTTTCGTTGCTGGGGCTGGCGATGCAGCGGGCGCCGTAGGTCTCCATCACGGCGCGGCGGTAGGGCTTCTGGTCGTAGCTCACCCGCACCTGGAACACCTTGACCTCCAGGCCGAACAGCTGGCCGGCAAAGCTCAAGCTGGTGCCCCACTGGCCGGCGCCGGTCTCGGTGGTGAGCTTCCTGATGCCGGCCTGGGCGTTGTACCAGGCCTGCGGAATGGCGGTGTTGGGCTTGTGGCTGCCGGCAGGCGACACGCCTTCGTACTTGTAGAAGATCTTGGCCGGCGTGCCCAAGGCCTTTTCGAGCCGGTGGGCGCGGTACAGCGGCGCCGGGCGCCACAGCCTGAACACCTCGCGCACCGGCTCGGGGATGGCGATCTCGCGCTCGGTGGACACCTCCTGCAGGATCAGTTCCATCGGGAACAGCGGCGCCAGGTCATCGGGGCCCACCGGCTGCATCGTGCCGGGGTGCAGCACGGCCGGCGCCGGCACCGGCAGGTCGGCGGCGATGTTGTACCAGTGGGTGGGCATCCGGCTCTCGTCGAGCAGGAACTTGGTCTGCGGCATGGGCGGTCTCCTGGCGTTGGGGTGAACGAAGGGGTTCAACCCATGCTAGGCCCGCATCGGGGGGATGCCGTGTCCTGATTTGCCCGGAGCCGCCGGGCCGCACTGACCTGGATCAGGTGCGTGCGGATCAGGGCCGCAGGATCTCCAGCGCGCGGTCCATGCCGCCCGACTCGATGGACACCATGGCCTGCTCGCGCACGGCCGGCTTGCCGTGGAAGCCGATCGACAGGCCGGCGGCGCCCATCATCGGCAGGTCGTTG
Source organism: Pseudaquabacterium inlustre (assembly GCF_038066595.1). Taxonomy (NCBI): domain Bacteria; kingdom Pseudomonadati; phylum Pseudomonadota; class Betaproteobacteria; order Burkholderiales; family Sphaerotilaceae; genus Pseudaquabacterium; species Pseudaquabacterium inlustre. The sequence goes on along the minus strand of NZ_JBBUTH010000009.1, from coordinate 369,525 downwards.
GCGCCATCGCCCACGGCGATGGCCTGCGCGGCGTCGATGCCCATCAGCTCGCACACCTCCAGCAGCACGCGGCGCTTTTCGGCGCCGTCGCAAATGTCGCCCCAGGGGCGGTCCTGCAGCGTGCCGGTGAGGCGGCCGTTGTAGACGCCCAGCGTGTTGGCGCGGGCGAAGTCCAGGCCCAGGCGCTGGCGGATGCGCTCGCTGAAGAAGGTGAAGCCGCCCGACACCAGCAGCGTCTTGAGCCCGGCCGCCTGGCAGGCCCGCACGAAGGTCTCGACGCCGGGGTTGAGCTGCAGGCGCTCGTCCACCACCTGCTGCATGGCACTGACCGGCACGCCGGCCAGCAGCGCCACGCGGCGGCGCAGGCTGTCCTTGTAGTCGGTGATCTCGCCGCGCATCGCGGCCTCGGTGATTTCGGCCACCTCGTCGCGGCGGCCGGCGGCGGCGGCGATCTCGTCCACGCACTCGATGTTGATCAGCGTGGAGTCCATGTCGAAGGCCACCAGCCGGTAGTCGGCCAGGCGCAGCGGCGCCTGGATGCCGCGGATGAACAGGCCGGGGGTGAACTCGTGGGCGGCCGCAGCAGCAGGCGCGGCGGCGGGGGCAGGAATGGACTGGGACATGGCGGCGCGGATGTTACCCGCGCCACCCTGGCCGGGCGGGCGTGGCCGGGCGGGCGTGGCCGGGCGGGCGTGGCCGGACGGTCGGGACCGTATTCGGCCATGGCGAACGGGTTCGTGCGATGACGCACAGTTGTGGGGCATTCTTGACCTGGGATGGGTCACGCGTCTCAAGATGCCCCAGGCTGGGGCCGAGAACGCTGGCAACCCCACTGGCCGGCCGCACCGATGTACCGTGCGGGGCCGCGTGGTGCGGAGTGCCCATGCAGTACCTCGATCCTGGCCTCGCGGCCGAGCCCAGCCGCGTGCACCGTGTCCTGAACCATGTCTCGATCCGCGTGAAGCTGGCGGCGCTGGCGGCCATCAGTGCGCTGGTGATGCTGGTGCTGGCGGGCTGGCAGGGCTGGCAGACCTACCAGACGGCCTACGAGGCACGCAAGACCGCCATCCGCCAGCAGGTGGAGACGGCGGCCTCGCTGCTGCGCTGGGCGCATGGCCTGGAGGCCGCCGGCACCGTGGGCCGGGCCCAGGCGCAGCAATTGGCCATCCAGGCCATCCGCGGCCTGCGCTATGGCGGCCAGGAGTACTTCTGGATCAACGACATGGCGCCGCGCGTGGTGCTGCACCCGATCAAGCCGGCGCTGGAAGGGCAGGACGTCAGCGGGCTGAAGGACCCCGAGGGCAATGCGCTGTTCGTGCGCTTCGTCGAGACGGTGCGGCGCCAGCAGGCCGGCTACGTGCCCTATCTGTGGCCCAAGCCGGGCCAGGACCAGCCGGTGGAGAAGCTGTCCTACGTGGCCGGCTTCGCGCCCTGGGGCTGGGTGATCGGCAACGGGCTGTACATGGACGACCTGCGTGCCGAGCTGTGGCAGCACCTGCGCGCCACGGCGGTGTGGCTGGCGGCGGCGGTGGGCGTGCTGCTGCTGGTGCTGCACCTGGTGTACGCCTCGATCACGCGCGGGCTGGACAAGGCGGCGCGCGTGGCGCGGGCCATCGCCGCCGGCGACGTGAGCCAGGACATCCTGCTGGTCGGCTCGGACGAGATCGGCGACCTGATCCGCGAGATGAAGCGCATGAGCGACCGGCTCAACGAGACCATGGGCGAGGTGCACGAGGCCGCCGCGCTGCTGGCCCGCTCGAGCGGCGAGATCGCCGAGGCCAACCAGGACCTGAGCGGCCGCACCGAGCGCACCGCGGCCAACCTGCAGCAGGCTGCCGCCAGCCTGGGCCAGCTGACCGGCTCGGTGCAGGGCAATGCCCAGGCGGCCCGGCGCGCCCAGGGCACGGCTGACCAGGCCAGCGCGGTGGCCGGCGAGGGCGGCGCCATCGTCGGCCAGGCGGTGGGCGCGATGGACGACATCCAGCAGGCGGCGCACCGCATCTCGGCCATCATCGGCACCATCGACGGCATCGCCTTCCAGACCAACATCCTGGCGCTGAACGCGGCGGTGGAAGCCGCCCGCGCCGGCGAGCAGGGCCGCGGCTTTGCCGTGGTGGCCGGCGAGGTGCGGGCGCTGGCCCAGCGCAGTGCCGAGGCCGCGCGCGAGATCAAGGCGCTGATCCAGACCTCGGTAGCGCGCACCGGCGCCGGCGCGGCCATGGTGCAGCAGGCCGGAGGCACCATGGACCGCGTGGTGGCCTCGGTGCAGGAGGTGAATGCGCTGATCGCCGACATCACCCAGGCCAGCATGCAGCAGGGCGAGGGCATCGTGCGCATCAACGATGCGGTGGCTCAGCTCGACCAGATGACGCAGCAGAACGCCGCGCTGGTGGACCAGAGCGCCGCCGCCGCGCAAAGCCTGCGCGAGCAGGCCGCGCGCCTGACCCAGGCCGTGCAGCGCTTCAAGCTGTCAGCAGCCCCTTGCGCTCGATGAAGCCCACCACTTCGGCCAGGCCGGCCTGGGTGCGCAGGTTGGTCATCACGTAGGGCTTGTTCGGGCGCATGCGCTTCGTGTCGGCCTCCATCACCGACAGGTCGGCGCCGACATAGGTCGCCAGGTCGGTCTTGTTGATCACGAACAGGTCGCTCTTGGTGATGCCCGGGCCGCCCTTGCGCGGGATCTTCTCGCCGGCGGCCACGTCGATGACGTAGATCGTCAGGTCGCTGAGCTCGGGGCTGAAGGTGGCGGCCAGGTTGTCGCCGCCGCTCTCGATGAAGACGATGTCGGCATCGGGAAACTTGGCCAGCATGCGGTCCACGGCCTCGAGGTTGATCGACGCGTCTTCGCGGATGGCGGTGTGCGGGCAGCCGCCGGTTTCCACGCCCATGATGCGTTCGGGGTCCAGCGCGCCGGCCACGGTGAGCAGGCGCTGGTCTTCCTTGGTGTAGATGTCGTTGGTGACGACCACGAGATCCCACTTCTCGCGCATCGTCTTGCACAGCATCTCGACCAGGGTGGTCTTGCCCGAGCCCACCGGCCCGCCCACGCCCACGCGCAGTGGCGGCAGTTTCTTGGTGCGACGGGGAATGCTGTGCAGTGGGGTCATGGCAAGTGGCCTGTGAATGGTGCACATGCACCAGCAACGATCATGCCGCCTGCCGGGAAGAAGGTGCGCACCCCGGACATGGCGTTTCTGCGAGAGACAGGAGGGAGGAGGGAGGAAGCCCAGGCAGAACCCGCCACTACCGGGGGAGGACGGCCCCGGGGTGCGCAGGAGTGACTGTGCGCGCTGCGGGTTGCTGGGGCCTTGCCCGATGTTGCTGCTGTGTAGCGCCCCGGCTCAGGAGCGGAACAGGCGTGAGTACTGCGCCTCGTGGCGGGCCGACAGGATGGCCAGCATCGGCGTGAAGCCGAAGCGGCCGGCATCGCCCCGCGTGGCGGTGTCAATGGCCGCATCCACCGTGGCCGGCAGCGCATCGGCCAGGGCCGACAGCAGGCGCTGGCCGGCGCTCTGGCCCAGCGGCACGGCCTTGATGGCGGCCTGCACCATGTTCTCGCACCAGCCGAAGCCGAAGGCCAGCAGCGCCTCGCGCAGCGGCGCGCCGGTGACGGCGGCGGCCAGCGCAAAGGCCACCGGCCAGGTGGGGGCCGGTGCCAGCGCGGCCAGCGTGGCCACGCGCGCATCGTCGGGCCGGCGCTGGCGCAGCCAGTCGGTCAGCGAGCGGCCCATCTGCTCGGCCTGCTGGCGCAGCTCGCTGCTCTCGCGGGTGTGGATGAACCAGTCGTTCAGCTCGGTGACGCGCGCGGCGTCATGCCGGTCCCAGGCGCGCCAGGCCGACGCCACCAGCGGGCCGTCGGCGCGGCCCAGCACCAGGGCCAGCTGGCCCAGCAGCCACTGCCGGGCCTGGGCCTCGTTCGTGACATGGCCGTGGTCGACCGCGGCCTCCAGGCCCTCGGAATAACTGAAGCCGCCCACCGGCAGCGCCGGCGAGGCCAGCCACATCAGCTGCAGCAGGGCCGGCGCGGGCAGGGCGGCGGGCGCGGGGCGTTGGCGCATCGGGACGCGGCGGGCGAGGGCGCTCAGTGGTCGTGCTGGCAGCCGGGGCCGTGCACGTGGCCGTGGCCGTGACCATGACCGTGCGCGTGGTCATGGCTGTGATCGTGCCCGCAGCCGGGGCCATGCACATGCGGCGCGGGCGCGGCGCTGACGCCGATCGCCGCCAGCGCGGCGCGGCCCTTGGCCGGGGCGTGGTCATGGCTGTGGGCATGGCCGTGATCGTGGTCATGCGCATGGCCATGGTCGTGTCCGTGGCCATGCCCGCCGCCGCCATAGGCGCCACCCTCGGGCTCGAAGCCGGCTTGCGCCTCGGTCACGATCAGGTGCTGCTGGCGCAGCATGTCGGCCAGCACATGGTCGGGTTCGAGCTTCAGGTGGTCGGGCTGCAGTTCCAGCGCCACATGGCGGTTGCCCAGGTGGTAGGCGGCGCGCAGCAGGTCGAAGGGCGTGCCGTGCTCGCTGCAGTGGCGCACCACCAGCACCGGCTGCGGCGCGGCGTTCACCTTCACCAGCGAGCCGTCTTCGGCCACCAGCACATCACCACCGCGCACCAGCGTGCCGCGCGGCAGGAACACGCCGATCTGCCGGCCCTGGCTGTCGGTGGCCTCGAAGCGGCTTTTCTGCCGCACGTCCCAGTCGAGTTCAACGGTGGCGGCGCGCTTGACCAGCACGCTGGCCAGGCCGCGGCCCTGGGGAATGAGTTTGTTGACGGTGAGCATGGCGGCATTGTCGCGGCAGCCACGTGCCGCCGCCCGGGCCAGGGTCAGAACAGGAAGTACTTCTGCGCCATCGGCAGCACGGTGGCCGGCTCGCAGGTGAGCAGCTGGCCGTCGGCGCGCACCTCGTAGGTCTGGGCGTCGATCTCCATCACCGGCATGGCGTTGTTCAGCAGCATGTCGGTCTTCTTCACCGTGCGGCAGTCGCGCACCGCCGACAGGTGGCGGGCCAGACCGTAGCTCTCGGCGGCACCGCTGGCCAGGGCCGAGCGGCTGACGAAGCTGATGGATCCCGTGCCCACCGCCTTGCCGAAGCTGCCGAACATCGGCCGGTAGTGCACCGGCTGGGGCGTGGGGATGCTGGCGTTGGGGTCGCCCATGGCCGCGGCGGCGATGAAGCCACCCTTGACGATGACGCTGGGCTTGACGCCGAAGAAGGCCGGGCGCCACAGCACCAGGTCGGCCCACTTGCCCGAGCGGATCGAGCCCACCTCGTGCGCGATGCCGTTGGCCAGCGCCGGGTTGATCGTGTACTTGGCGATGTAGCGCTTGATGCGCTGGTTGTCGTTGCGCGACGAGTCGCCGGCCAGCGCGCCGCGCTGGGCCTTCATCTTGTGCGCCGTCTGCCAGGTGCGGATGATGACCTCGCCCACGCGGCCCATGGCCTGGCTGTCGCTGCTCATCATGCTGATGGCACCCAGGTCGTGCAGCACGTCCTCGGCGGCGATGGTCTCGCGGCGGATGCGGCTTTCGGCGAAGGCCAGGTCCTCGGCGATGCTGGCATCGAGGTGGTGGCAGACCATCAGCATGTCCAGGTGCTCGTCCACCGTGTTGGCGGTGTAGGGCATCGTGGGGTTGGTGCTGCTGGGCAGGAAGTTGGCCTCGCCCACCACGCGCAGGATGTCGGGGGCATGGCCGCCGCCCGCGCCTTCGGTGTGGAAGGCGCACAGCGTGCGGCCCTTGGTGGCGGCCACGGTGTCTTCGACGAAGCCGCTCTCGTTGAGCGTGTCGCTGTGGATGGACACCTGGGTGTCGGTGACCTCGGCCACGCCCAGGCAGCTGTCGATGGCGCTCGGCGTGGTGCCCCAGTCCTCGTGCAGCTTCAGGCCGATGGCGCCGGCTTCGATCTGCTGCAGCAGGGCTTCGGGGCGGCTGGCGTTGCCTTTGCCCAGGAAGCCCAGGTTCATCGGGAAGGCCTCGGCCGCCAGCAGCATGCGGCGGATGTTCTCGGGCCCCGGCGTGCAGGTGGTGGCGAAGGTGCCGGTGGCCGGCCCGGTGCCGCCGCCCAGCATGGTGGTGACGCCCGACATCAGCGCCTCTTCGATCTGCTGCGGGCAGATGAAGTGGATGTGGCTGTCGATGCCGCCGGCGGTGACGATCATGCCTTCGGCCGACAGGATCTCGGTGCCGGGGCCGATGACGAGATCGATGCCCGGCTGCACATCGGGGTTGCCGGCCTTGCCGATGCCGACGATGCGCGAGCCCTTGATGCCGATGTCGGCCTTGACGATGCCCCAGTGGTCGACGATCACCGCGTTGGTGATCACCAGATCACAGGCCTCGCGCAGGCCGGGGCCGTTGGGCACCTGGCTTTGGCCCATGCCGTCGCGGATGGTCTTGCCGCCGCCGAACTTGACCTCTTCGCCATAGCCGCCGGCACGCAGTGTCAGGTCGTCCTCGACCTCGAGGATCAGGCCGGTGTCGGCCAGGCGCAGGCGGTCGCCCACGGTGGGGCCGAACATCTCGGCATAGGCGCGGCGGTGGATGGTCGCCATGTCAGGCCCGCCCGGCCGCCCGAAGGGCCTGAGTCGCCCCCTCGGGGGGCAGTGAACGAAGTGAGCGTGGGGGCATCATGTTGAGAGTTTTCCCTGGATGAGGCCGCGGAAGCCGTAGACGGTGCGGTTGCCGGCGTAGTCCACCAGTTCCACAGTGCGTTGCTGGCCGGGCTCGAAGCGCACGGCCGTGCCGCTGGCGATGTTCAGGCGCATGCCACGGGCGGCCTCGCGGTCGAACTGCAGCGCGCCGTTGGTCTCGGCAAAGTGGTAATGGCTGCCCACCTGGATGGGCCGGTCGCCGCTGTTCTGCACCGTGACGGTGAGGGTGCGGCGGCCGGGATTGAGTTCGAGCTCGCCCTCGTCGGTGAGCAGTTCGCCAGGGATCATGCGCAGCGGCTCCGGGGTGAGGGGGTCAGCGGCGGCGGTCGCCGAGGTAGACGACGGCGGCCACGGCCACACCGGCCAGCCACAGCAGGGCGTCGCCGGCATGCCAGTGGCTGGCGCCGGGCAGGCCATGGCCGTCATGCGCCAGGGCGGTGAGCGTGGTGCAGGCCAGCAGGCTGGCGGCGGTGAGTCGCTTGAACATCATGGCGTGTCGCTCCGGCACTCAGGCAATGGGTTGATGCACGGTCACCAGCTTGGTGCCGTCGGGGAAGGTGGCTTCCACCTGGATCTCGGGAATCATCTCGGCCACACCCTCCATCACGTCGCTGCGGGCGAGCACGGTCTTGCCTTCACTCATCAGCGCGGCCACGGTCTTGCCGTCGCGGGCGCCTTCCATGATGGCGGCCGTGATCAGGGCCACCGCCTCGGGGTGGTTGAGCTTCAGGCCACGTGCCTTGCGCCGCTCAGCCAGCAAGGCAGCGGTGAAGATCAGCAGTTTGTCTTTCTCGCGGGGGGTGAGGTCCATGGCAGCGTGCTTTGCATGATTGGTGCCATGTGATTCTTGCCGGTTTTGAGTTCGGCCTGCCATGCATGCTGAGACCGAGCGGCCTCGGGGCGGCCGGGCCTGGGGTGGGGCTCAACTGCTTGGCCCACGGCTTTGCCGTGGGCTTCCCTGCGCTGCTCAGCCGGGTGGCTGGTGCGGCGCAACTCCCGCCGCTCGCTCACGCTCGCTGTGGTCGGACAAGCGCCGCAAGTCAGTTGTCGATGTGCGCCTCTCGGCGCACCGCCACCCGGCCTGCGCTGCTCGGCGGCGCAGATTCACCCCACCCCAGGCCCGGCCGCCCCGAGGCAGACGCACCACGCGGTGCGGGGCGTCGTTTTCCTCGGCAAGCGGAAATGTGTCGGGCCGAGGACGCCGGGTGGCCGGGTGGCGTAGGTAAAAGGGGGAGGGCCGAAGGCCCGGAGGACACGGAGCCAGCCGGCCACCCGGTGGCCTCGGCCTCGCACAGGAAGCGGCAGGCCCACATTGGTAGCACAGCTTCGGTGCCAACCGGCGCCGCTGCATTGAATCGGTGCGTGAATGCGCTTGAGTGGTGCGCATGCGGCAAATGGCACCGTCCCAGTGCGGGCGCGATTCTTGATGGGGCACAGGCATGCATTCCGCGCCCCCCGCCGCGCCACCGCAGCAAGTGGTCACCTTCCGACGCGACTACAACCGCTGGGTGGCCAGCGAGACGCTGGAAGACTATGCGCTGCGCTTCACCCCCCGCGCGTTCCGCAAGTGGAGCGAATGGCGCGTGGCCAACACCGCGTTCGGTGCGGCCTCGTTCCTGATCCTGGAGGCCGTGGGCGCCACGCTGCTGGTGCAGCACGGCTTCATGAACGCCGCGCTCGCCATCCTGGCCACCGGGCTGATCATCTTCCTGGCCGGCCTGCCGATCAGCGTGTACGCCGCGCGTTACGGTGTGGACATGGACCTGCTCACCCGCGGCGCCGGCTTCGGGTACCTGGGCAGCACCATCACCAGCCTCATCTACGCCAGCTTCACCTTCATCTTCTTCGCGCTCGAGGCCGCGGTGATGGCCTACGCGCTGGAACTGGCCTTCGACATCCCGCCGGCCTGGGGCTACGGCCTGTGTGCACTGGTCGTGATCCCGCTGGTCACGCATGGCGTCACGGTGATCAGCCGGCTGCAGGTGTGGACCCAGCCGCTGTGGCTGCTGATGCTGGTGCTGCCCTTTGCCGTGCTGCTGGTGCGCTCGCCGGGTGAACTGGCTGGGCTCACCCGTTCGGCCGGCGTGTCGGGGCATTCGGGCTTTCACTGGCTGGACTTCGGCGCCGCGCTCACCGTGGGCATTGCGCTGATCACGCAGATGGGTGAGCAGGCCGACTACCTGCGCTTCATGCCCGAGAAGAAGCCCGGCCGCGCCGCCCACTGGTGGGCCGGCACGCTGCTGGGCGGGCCGGGCTGGGTGATCGTGGGCGTGGCCAAGATGCTGGCCGGCGTGGTGCTGGCCTGGCTGGCGCTGCAGCACATGGTGCCGGCCGAGCGCGCGGTCGATCCCAACCAGATGTACCTGGCGGCCTGGGAGTACGTGTTCCCCAACTACAGCTGGGCCGTGGCGGCCACCGCGCTGTTCGTGCTGGTGTCGCAGCTCAAGATCAACGTCACCAACGCCTATGCCGGCAGCCTGGCCTGGAGCAACTTCTTCTCGCGCGTGACCCACAGCCACCCCGGCCGCGTGGTGTGGGTGGTGTTCAACACCGCCATCGCCCTGGTGCTGATGGAGATGAACGTGTTCCAGGCGCTGGGCCATGTGCTGGGCCTGTTCAGCAACATCGCCATCGCCTGGATCATGGCCGTGGTGGCCGATCTGGTGATCAACAAGCCGCTGGGCCTGAGCCCACCGGGCATCGAGTTCCGCCGCGCCCACCTGCACGACATCAACCCGGTGGGCGTGGGCGCGATGGGCATCGCCTCGGTGGCCAGCGTGGCGGCGCACCTGGGCGCCTTCGGGCCGGGGCCGCAGGCCTTCTCGGCCATGATCGCGCTGGCCGTGGCCATGGTGGCGTCGCCGCTGATCGCCTGGGCCACCGGCGGGCGCTTCTACATCGCCCGCCGCACCCGCGCCGCCCGTGCCGTGCAGGCCGCCGCCGATGGCGACGGCCGCTATCTGGGGGCGGCCACGCTGCGCCGCTGCGTGGTGTGCGAGCGCGATTACGAGCCCGAGGACATGGCCGCCTGCCCGGCCTATGGCGGCCTGATCTGCAGCCTGTGCTGCACGCTGGACGCGCGCTGCGACGACCTGTGCAAGCCCCAGGGCCGCCTGGCCTGGCAATGGGGCCGGCTGCTCGAGCGCCTGCTGCCGGCCGCCGCCGCGCCCATGCTGCGCCGCGGCCTGGCCGACTACCTGCTGCTGATGGGCCTGGTGCTGCCGGCGCTGGCGCTGCTGTTCGGCGTGCTGTATGCGCTGGGCCAGCGCTCGCTGGCCACGGCCGATGCGCTGAGCGCCGCCGCCGTGGCACCGCTGCTGCGCAGCGGCCTGCTGCAGGTGTTCTTCGTGGTGCTGCTGATCGCCGGCATGGCCTGCTGGTGGCTGGTGCTGGCGCACCGCAGCCGCGAGGCCGCGCAGCAGGAAAGCCGGCGCCAGACCCAGGCTCTGCACCGCCAGGCCATCACCTTGCGCCACGAGATCGAATCGCACCGCCGCACCGACGCCCAGCTGCAGCAGGCCAAGGCCAGCGCCGATGCCGCCAACCAGGCCAAGAGCCGCTACATCACCACCATCAGCCACGAGCTGCGCACGCCGCTGAACGGCATCCTGGGCTATGCCCAGCTGCTGGAAGACGACCCGGCCGTGCCCGAGCACCGGCGCGATGCGGTCAAGGTCATCCGCCGCGGCGGCGACCACCTGCTGAGTCTGATCGAGGGCACGCTGGACATTGCCCGCATCGAGAGCGGCCGCCTGGCGCTGGAGGCCGCGCCGATGCGCTTTGCCGACGGCATGGACGAGCTGGCGCACCTGATCGAGCCGCAGGCCGTGGCGCGCGGCCTGCGCTTCGTGCACACGCGCAGCGGCACGCTGCCGGCCCTGGTGCGCGCCGATGAAAAGCGGCTGCGCCAGATCCTCATCAACCTGCTGGGCAATGCGGTGAAGTTCACCCGCGCCGGCGAGGTGCGATTTCGCGTCGACTATGCGCGCGAGATGGCGCGCTTCGAGATCGAGGACACCGGCCCGGGCATGGATGCCGACGAGTTGCAGCGCGTGTTCGAGCCCTTCCAGCGCGGCAGCGCGGCCGGCGGCAATGCGGCCGGCGGCACCGGCCTGGGTCTGACCATCGCGCGCATGCTCACCGAGCTGATGGGCGGCGAGATGACGGTGGACAGCACGCCGGGGCAGGGCACGCGCTTCACCGTGCGCCTGTACCTGCCCGAGCTGCGCACTGACGCTGCGGCCGAGGCCGCCGGCGCGCTGGCCCACATGCGCCGGCCGGTGGGCTACCGCGGTGAACGCCGCCGCATCCTGGTGGTGGACAACGAGGAAGCCGACCGCCGCCTGGTGGCCGACCGTCTGGCACCGCTGGGCTTCACGCTGCACCAGGCGGCCAGCGGCGAAGAGGCGCTGGCCTTCCTGGCCGTCGAGCGGGTGGACGCCATCTTCCTCGACCTGGCCATGCCTGGCATCGATGGTTGGACCACGCTGCGCCGGCTGCGCAGCCAGGGCCTGAGCAACGCGCCGGCCGCCATCGTCTCGGCCAATGCCTTCGACAAGGGCCTGGAGAACGACCTGGGCATCACGCCGCAGGACTTCCTGGTCAAGCCGGTGCGCATGGCCGAGCTGCTGCAGTGGCTGCAGCAGCGCCTGGGCGTGGACTGGCTGAGCGCGCCCGAGGCGGCGGCGGCCGCGGCACCGCCGACGGAAGACCGGGCGCTGTTGCCCCCGCCGGCCGAGGCGCTGCGTGCGCTGGACGACCTGGTGCGCCTGGGCTACCTGCGCGGCATCCAGAAGAAGCTGGACGCCATCGAGGCCGAGCACCCGGCCAGCGCCGGCTTCGTGGCGCGGCTGCGCGAGCTGGCGCGGCGCTTCCAGCTCGACAGCGTGCAGCAGATCATCCGCACGGCGCTGGCGCGCGCCGGCTGAGGACAATGCGGCCCATGACTGCGCACGATTCCGACAGCCTGGCCTCGGCCGGCGCCATGCCGCTGGACGGCGACCTGGTGCTGATCGTCGACGACCAGCCCGACAACCTGGCCGTGTTGCACGACGCACTGGACGAGGCCGGCTACACCGTGCTGGTGGCCACCGATGGCGCCAGCGCGCTGCAGCGCGCGCTGGCCGCGCAGCCCGACATCGTGCTGCTGGACGCGATGATGCCGGGCATGGACGGCTTCGAGGTGGCGCGGCGGCTGAAGGCCGAGGCCGAGACCGCGCCCATCCCGATCGTGTTCATGACCGCGCTGACCGAGACCGAACATGTGGTGGCGGCCTTCGGTGCCGGCGGCGCCGATTACGTCACCAAGCCCATCCAGCCGCGCGAGGTGCTGGCGCGCATCGCCGCCCACCTGCAGACGGCCAAGGCGCAGCGCCAGGCGCGCAATGCGCTCGATGCCTTCGGCCATGCCACGCTGGTGCTGCGCGCCGACGATGGCCGCCTGGTGTGGCAGACGCCGCTGGCCCGCCGCCTGCTGCGCGACCACTTCGGCAGCGAGGGGCCGTATGCGCCCACGCCGATGATCGACTGGCTGCGGCGCAGCGTGGCCACGCTGGGCGCCGCGGCGGCCGAGGCGGTGCCGCCGCTGGTCAGTGTGCGCGGCGGCCGGCGCCTGACGCTGAAGCTGCACGCGCTGACCGAGGCGGGCGATGGCGGCGCCGAGCCCGGCGGCGAGGGCAGTGAGGCCGCCGATGGCGAATGGCTGATCGTGGCCAGCGAGAGCAACGACGCCGCCACCATCGAGGCCATGGTGCAGGCCTTCAAGGTCACGGCCCGCGAGGCCGAGGTGCTCTACTGGGTGGCCAAGGGCAAGACCAACCGCGACATCGGCGACATCCTGGGCACCAGCCCGCGCACCATCACCAAGCACATGGAGCACATCCTGCCCAAGCTGGGCGTGGAAACGCGAACCGCCGCTGCAGGCATGGTGCTGCAGCGGCTGGGCCGCTTGCTGGGCTGAGGGACTTCACGCGCCTCCCCATACGGCATCCAGCCGTTTCCATCAGCGGCCTGCCGAGCCTTGACCACCTTGCCGTGGTGCGCCGTTGGCCCGGCATACGCAGGGTGTCGTATGGCCCGAATGCGGCCGCGTCGCGAGACTTCACTCCAGCCGATCAACCCGGGTGCAGTCACCCAACGGAGCAGGAGAAAGTCCGATGTCCTTCAACCGTCGCCAGTTCAGCGCCACCTTTGGCGCCGTGGCCCTTGCCGCCAGCCTGACCAGCCTGGGCGCCCATGCCCAGGACACCATCAAGGTGGGCGTGCTGCATTCGCTGTCGGGCACGATGGCGATCTCGGAAACCGTGCTGAAGGACACCGTCCTGATGGCCATCGACGAGATCAACGCCAAGGGCGGTGTGCTGGGCAAGAAGCTGGAGCCGGTGGTGGTGGACCCAGCCTCGAACTGGCCGCTGTTCGCCGAGAAGGCGCGCCAGCTGATCAGCAAGGACAAGGTGGCCGTGACCTTCGGCTGCTGGACCTCGGTGAGCCGCAAGTCGGTGCTGCCGGTGTACGAAGAGCTGAACAGCCTGCTGTTCTACCCCGTGCAGTACGAGGGTGAAGAGCTCAGCAAGAACGTGTTCTACACCGGCGCCGCGCCGAACCAGCAGGCCATTCCCGCCGTGGAATACCTGATGAGCAAGGACGGCGGCAGCGCCAAGCGCTTCGTGCTGCTGGGCACCGACTACGTGTACCCGCGCACCACCAACAAGATCCTGAAGGCCTTCCTGAAGTCCAAGGGCATCGCCGACGCCGACATCATGGAGGACTACACCCCCTTCGGCCACTCGGACTACCAGAGCATCATCGCCAAGATCAAGAAGTTCGCTTCCGAAGGCAAGAAGACCGCCGTGGTGTCGACGATCAACGGCGACTCCAACGTGCCCTTCTACAAGGAACTCGGCAACCAGGGCCTGAAGGCGACCGACGTGCCGGTGGTGGCCTTCTCGGTGGGCGAAGAGGAACTGCGCGGCGTGGACACCAAGCCGCTGGTGGGCCACCTGGCCGCCTGGAACTACTTCATGAGCATCAAGAGCCCGGCCAACACCGAGTTTGTGAAGAAGTGGAGCGACTACGCCAAGGCCAAGGGCATTGCCGGCCACAAGGACAAGCCGCTGACCAATGACCCGATGGAGGCCACCTACATCGGCATCATGATGTGGAAGCAGGCCGTCGAGAAGGCCAAGAGCACCGACACCGACAAGGTCATCGCCGCGATGGCCGGCCAGACCTTCCCGGCCCCGGGCGGCTTCATGTCCACGATGGACAAGGAGAACCACCACCTGCACAAGCCGGTGTTCATCGGCGAGATCAAGGCCGACGGCCAGTTCAACGTGGTGTGGAAGACCAAGGGCCCGGTCGTGGCCGACCCCTGGAGCGACTACATCCCCGAGAACAAGGGCAAGAAGAACGTTCCTGAGAAGAAGTAAGGCCCCCGGCGCCTGGCGCCGGCCCCCAAGGGGCTGACCAGACAGGACCGGGCAACCCGGATCCTGTCTGGCGGCTCCGTTCGACATCCCGCTCCCCTGGCCGCTGGCGCGGCCTGTCCCCTGCCGGGGACGAATTCAGGCGCGCCTGGCCGCCGTGGATGGAACCCGATGCGAATTCGCAGTTTGTTGACCTGGTTGCCGCTGCTGATGGGCTTGCTCTCACCCGCAGCGTTTGCATTGACGCCCGAGCAGGCGGGCAAGATCGCCGCGGGTGATTCGGATGAACGCATTGCCGCGCTGAACGAGCGTGTGGCCGCGGGTGACGCGGCGCTGGTGCCCTTTGTGCAGGCGATGCTGGACGATGCGGTGAAGACCGCCGGTGGCAAGGCCTTCATCGTCAAGGACGGCAAGGCGGTCGAGGCGGCCACGGGCGTTGCTGCGGTGCTGCCGGCCGATGCCGAGGATGTCGTCAACAACAACCGCATGCGCCGTGAGCTGGACGGCGCGCTGGCCGCGCTGGGCCTGTTCGCGCCCGATCTGGCGCTGCGCACCAAGGCCATCGCCGACCTCAAGGAATCGGCCGACGAGGCCAAGCTGCCGCTGATCGAGAAGGCGCTGGCCGCCGAGACCGATGCGGGGCTGAAAGCCAAGCTGTCGCTGCTGCGCGCCACGGTGCTGATCGGCGCCGAAGACCCGGCCAAGCGCATTGCCGCGGCCCAGGCCCTGGCCGCCAGCACCGACCCCAACACCCGCTCGCTGCTGCTGGAGCAGGCGAACAAGGAGGCCGACCCCAAGGTCAAGGCCGCCATCACCACCGCACTCGACCAGGTGCAGGGCAGCCTGGCCTGGGGCGAGCGCCTGGGCGTGCTGTTCACCGGCGCCAGCTTAGGCAGCATCCTGCTGCTGGTGGCGCTGGGTCTCGCCATCACCTACGGCCTGATGGGCGTGATCAACATGGCCCACGGCGAGCTGATGATGATCGGCGCCTACGCCACCTACGTGGTGCAGAACCTGTTCCGCGCGCACCTGCCGGGCCTGTTCGATGCTTACATCGTGGTGGCCATTCCGGTGGCCTTTCTGACCAGCGCGCTGGTGGGCGCGGTGCTCGAGCGCACGGTGATCCGCTGGCTGTATGGCCGCCCGCTGGAAACGCTGCTGGCCACCTGGGGCATCAGCCTGGTGCTGATGCAGGGCGTGCGCAGCCTGTTCGGCGCGCAGAACGTGGCGGTGGAGAACCCCGGCTTCCTGTCGGGTGGCGTGCAGGTGCTGCCCAACCTGGTGCTGCCGTACAACCGCATCGCCATCATCGTGTTCGCGGCCCTGGTGCTGCTGGGCATGGCGGCACTCATCGGCAAGACGCGCCTGGGCCTGTTCGTGCGCGGCGTCACGCAGAACCGGCGCATGGCCAGTTGCGTGGGCGTGGACACGGCCCGCGTGGACACGATGGCCTTTGCACTCGGTGCCGGCATCGCCGGCCTGGCCGGCTGTGCGCTCAGCCAGGTGGGCAATGTGGGCCCCGACCTGGGCCAGAGCTACATCGTCGACTCGTTCATGGTGGTGGTGCTGGGCGGCGTGGGCCAACTCACCGGCACGGTGATTGCCGCACTCGGCCTGGGCGTGCTGTCCAAGCTGCTGGAGGGCTGGGCCGGCGCGGTGCTGGCCAAGATCATGGTGCTGGTGTTCATCGTGGTCTTCATCCAGAAGCGACCGCAAGGCCTGTTTGCGATGAAGGGCCGCAGTGCGGAGGCATGACCCCATGAACACGACGACGATGACTTCTCCCAACGTGGCGCAGGTCGGCCTGGTGCAAAAGCGCGGCCTGCTGCTGGGCCTGCGCGGCTGGACCGTGGTGGCCGCCGCCGTGGCGCTGTTCGCGGTGCTGGTGCCGATGCTGAACCTGATGGTGCCCGAGGGCAGTGCGCTGCATGTCAGCGACTACGCGGTCAGCCTGGCCGGCAAGATCCTGTGCTACGCCATCTGCGCGCTGGCCATGGACCTGATCTGGGGCTACACCGGCATCCTGAGCCTGGGCCACGGCCTGTTCTTCGCGCTCGGCGGCTACGGCATGGGCATGTACCTGATGCGCCAGATCGGCCGCGACGGGCAGTACAAGTCCGACATGCCCGACTTCATGGTGTTCCTGAACTGGAAGACCTTTCCGTGGCAGTGGGCGGTGAGCGACAGCTTTGCCGCGCAGATGCTGCTGGTGGTGCTGGTGCCCGGCCTGCTGGCCTTCGTGTTCGGCTGGTTCGCGTTCCGCTCGCGCATCAAGGGCGTGTACTTCAGCATCATCACGCAGGCCATGACTTTCGCGGCCATGCTGCTGTTCTTCCGCAACGAGACCGGCTTCGGCGGCAACAACGGCTTCACCGACTTCAAGCGCATCCTGGGCGTGCCGATTGCCACGGCGCAGATGCGGGTGTTCCTGTTCGCGCTGACCGGCGTCACGCTGGTGGGCTTCTACCTGATGGCCCGCGCCATCGTGAACAGCAAGTACGGCCGCGTGCTGCAGGCCATCCGCGATGCCGAGAGCCGCGTGATGTTCACCGGCTACAACCCGCTGGCCTACAAGCTCAGCATCTGGACGCTCAGCGCCGTGATGTGCGCCATCGCCGGCGCGCTGTACGTGCCGCAGGTGGGCATCATCAACCCCGGCGAGATGAGCCCGGCGGCCTCGATCGAGATCGCGATCTGGACAGCGGTGGGCGGCCGCGCCACGCTGATCGGGCCGATCATCGGCGCGTTCTTCGTCAACGGCGCCAAGAGCTGGTTCACGGTGGCCTTTCCGGAGTACTGGCTGTACTTCCTGGGTGCGCTGTTCATCGCGGTGACGCTGTGGTTGCCGAACGGCATCGTGGGCCTGTTCAAGAAGGTCGCGGAGAAGAAGCAATGACCCCGGACCTGATGGAAGAGGGCGCCAAGCGGCGCGAGGCCTACGAGGCGAAGAAGGCGGCCAGCGCCGGCCGCACCGAAAGCGGCGGGCGCAGCGCCAGCTACGGCCGCATCGCGCGCATCGGCCAGCCTGATTTCGCGCATGGCGTGGCGCTGTACCTGGACGACATCACGGTCAGCTTCGACGGCTTTCGCGCGCTGAACAAGTTGAGCCTGACGGTCAATGTGGGCGAACTGCGCTGCATCATCGGCCCCAACGGCGCGGGCAAGACGACGATGATGGACTGCATCACTGGCAAGACCCGGCCCGACAGCGGCAAGGCCTTCTTCGGCAGCACCATCGACCTGCTGCGCCTGACCGAGCCCGAGATCGCGCAGGTGGGCATTGGCCGCAAGTTCCAGAAGCCCACGGTGTACGAGGAGCTCTCGGTGTTCGAGAACCTCGAGCTGGCGCTGTCGGGCGACCGGCGCGTGAAGGCCTCGCTGTTCTCGCGCCTGAGCGGCCCGCAGTTGGACCGCATCGGCGAGGTGCTGACCACCATCCACCTGAAGCCCGAGGCCCAGCGCCAGGCCGGCCTGCTGAGCCATGGCCAGAAGCAGTGGCTGGAGATCGGCATGCTGCTGATGCAGGACCCGGCGCTGCTGCTGCTGGACGAGCCGGTGGCCGGCATGACCGACGAGGAAACCGAGCGCACGGCGGAGCTGTTCCTGTCGTTGGAAGGCAAGCACTCGCTGGTGGTGGTGGAGCACGACATGAAGTTCGTGGACCAGCTCACCGAGGGCCGCAAGAAGGTGACGGTGCTGCACGAAGGTTCGGTGCTGGCGGAGGGCTTGCTCTCCGAGGTGCAAGCCAACGAGAAGGTGGTTGAGGTTTACCTTGGGCGTTGAGTGCTTTCTCTTCTCGCGACTACCTGCGCGCCTGCATTCGGTTACCGCGCGTGGCCAAGGCCAGCGGGTACCCGGTTCCCTCCATGTCCCCCGGCCCTTCGGGCCTCCTCCTTTACTTGCGGGAACCAGGCACCCACTGTCCTTGTCCCGAAGCACTGCTGGCGTGCGGAGGTCTTTCTTCGCATGCCAAGGTGGTGCTGGGGCGATGACGGTGGGTGCCCGCCTGACGCAGGTAAAGGAGGAGGGCCGCAGGCCCGGGGGACACGGAGTCAGGCGGGTACCCGCCGGCATCGACCTCGCGCGGACGAAGCACGCAAAGAGAGAAGGCAAGCCATGCTGAAAGTCGAAGGCATCAACCAGTACTACGGCGGCAGTCACATCCTGCGCAATGTGGGCTTCGAGGCCAAGCTGGGTGAAGTGACCGTGGTGCTGGGCCGCAACGGGGTGGGCAAGACCACGCTGCTGAAAAGCCTGATGGGCGTGGTACCGGTGAAGACCGGCACGGTGCAGCTGGATGGGCAGGACATCACCAAGGCCACGCCGTATCAAAGGGTCAGGCAAGGCATCGGCTACGTGCCGCAAGGCCGCGAGATCTTCGGCCGCCTCACGGTGGAAGAGAACCTGCGCATGGGCCTGGCCACCAAGCCCGGTGGCACCCCCATCCCGGCCGAACTGTTCGAGCTGTTCCCCATCCTCAAGCAGTTCCTGCACCGCCGCGGCGGCGACCTGTCGGGTGGCCAGCAACAGCAGCTGGCCATTGCCCGCGCGCTGGCCTTTGGCCCCAAGCTGCTGATGCTGGATGAGCCCACCGAAGGCATCCAGCCCAGCATCATCAAGGACATCGGCCGCGTCATCCGCATGCTGGCCGATCGCAAGACCATGGCCATCGTGCTGGTCGAGCAGTACTACGACTTTGCCGCCGAACTGGCCGACCAGTACATCGTGATGGAGCGCGGCGAGATCATCGCCCGCGGCCGCGGCGCCGACATGGAACGCGACGGCGTGCGCGAACGCGTGGCCATCTGACCCCACCGGCCGCGGTGATACGCTGGCCGGTATGAGCACGGCCCCGCTGTTCCCCGCCGGCCTGCCGCCGGCCGCCACGCCACCCTCGCTGCCTGCCACGCTGTGGCGCACCCTGCGCCCGCCGTTCCTGCTGCTCACGCCCGCCTGCGTGAGCGTTGGCCTGGCCAGTGCCTCGCGCCTGCCCGGTGCGGTGATCGATGCGGCCACCCTGGCGCTGGTGCTCGGCGGTGCGGTGGCGGCGCACGCCGGCGTGAACGTGCTCAACGAGTGGCACGACGCGGTCACGGGCCTGGATGAACGCACCCGGCGCACGCCATTCTCGGGCGGCAGCGGCGCACTGCAGGCCCGGCCGGACGCGCGGCCCGCGGCGCTGGCGCTGGGCCTGCTGCTGCTGGCCCTCACCGCGGCGGTGGGCGTGCTGCTGCTGGTTCAAAAGGGCCTGGCGCTGCTGCCGCTGGTGCCGGTGGGCCTGGCCGGCCTGGCGCTGGTGCTGGCCTACACGCCATGGATCACCCGCCGCCCGCTGCTGTGCCTGCTGGCGCCGGGGCTGGGCCTGGGGCCGTTGATGGTGCTGGGCACCCAGCTGGCGCTCACCGGCCGGCACAGCGCCACCGCCTGGGTGGCATCGCTGGTGCCGGGCCTGCTGGCCAGTGGCCTGCTGCTCCTGAACCAGTTTCCCGACGTGGCGGCCGACCGCGCCGCCGGCCGCCGTCATCTGCCGCTGCTGTGGGGCCGGCCGCGTGCGGCCCGGCTGTTCGCAGGGCTGCTGGGTGGCTGCTTTGCCGTGCTGGCCGCTGGCGTCGGTGTGGGCAGCCTGCCCACGGCGGCGCTGTGGCTGATGCCGGCCCTGCTGCCGGCCGCCTGGGTGGCCACCCAGGCCGTGCGCCATGCCGACGACCTGCCGGCGCTGCTGCCCGCCATGGCGGCCAATGTGGCACTGTGCCTGGGCCTGCCGGCGGCCCTGGCCGTGGCGCTGTGGCGCGGCTGAACGCCCAACGTCAAGCGATGTAAAGCACGGGTCTGTAAAGGTAAAACCCGATCCGGCCCCCTCCTGCGGCACTTCACGGCGCCGAATAATTTGGACGCGGCCGCTTCACGCCGCCCTGGCCAGGTGGCGCTGCGGCGCACCGGGCCGCACCACACACTGCACGAGGGACACCACCATGCACCGTCACATCCGTCCGACCCTGGCCGCCGGCACCCTGGCCCTGTTGCTGATGGCGCCGCTGGCGCAGGCCGCGTCGGCGGCGCTCGACGGCAGCGGCCGCGCCGACGCCGCCGCGGCCACCGACCGCATGATCATCAAGTACCGCAACGGCAGCGCGGCCGCCAGCACGCCCAGCCTCAGCACCATGAGCAGCGCGCACGCAGTGGTCAACAGCGCCGGCGCGCAGATGACGCGGCTGCGCAGCAACGGCCTGGCGGCGCATGTGATGGCGCTGGACCGCAGCCTGAGCACCGACACCGTGCGCGCGCTGGCCCAGGAGATCATGCGCCGCGACAGCAATGTCGAGTACGCCGAACCCGACCTGCGCATGCAGATCCAGCTGGTGCCCAACGATCCCAGCTACCTGAGCCAGTGGCACTACAGCGAGGCCACCGCCGGGCTGAACCTGCCCACGGCCTGGAGCACCAGCACCGGCAGCGGCGTGGTGGTGGCGGTGGTAGATACCGGCTACCGGCCACATGCCGACCTGGCCACCAACATCCTGGCCGGCTACGACTTCGTCAGCACCACGGCCGTGGGCAACGATGGCGATGGCCGCGATGCCAGCGCGCTGGATCCGGGCGACGGCGTGGCGGCCGGCGAGTGCGGCACCGGCACCAGCGCGCAGGCCAGCAGCTGGCACGGCACCCACGTGGCCGGCACCATCGCCGCGCTGACCAACAACGCCACCGGTGTGGCTGGCGTGGCCTTCGGTGCCAAGGTGCTGCCGGTGCGCGTGCTGGGCAAGTGCGGCGGCTACACCTCCGACATCGCCGACGGGCTGCTGTGGGCGGCCGGTGGCACGGTCAACGGCGTGCCGTCCAACACCACGCCGGCGCGGGTGATCAATTTGTCGCTGGGCGGCAGCGGCAGCTGCGGCACCACGATGCAGAACGCCATCAACGGTGCGCGCGCCAAGGGCGCCGTGGTGGTGGTGGCCGCCGGCAACTCGGCCGGCAGCGCCCTGAGCGCCACGCCGGCCAACTGCCACGGCGTGACCACGGTGGCCGCGGCCAACCGCAGCGGCGGCCGGGCCTACTACAGCAACTACGGCGCCAACGTCGATGTGGCGGCGCCGGGCGGCGACATGCGCTCGGCCGCCACCAACGGCATCCTGTCCACGCTGAACACCGGCACCGGTGCGCCGGGCGCCGACAGCTATGCCTGGTACCAGGGCACCTCGATGGCCACGCCGCACGTGGCCGGCGTGGCCGCGCTGATGATCGCGCGCAACCCGGCGCTCACCGTGGAGCAGACCGAGAGCCTGCTGCGCAGCAGCGTGCGCAGCTTCCCGGCCAGCTGCTCGGGCTGCGGCACCGGCCTGCTGGACGCCACGCTGGCCGTCACCGCGGCGGGCGCCGCCACGGTGCCCGCCGTCGCTGCAGTGGCCGAGGTGGAGCCCAACGGCACCGTGGCCGCGGCACAGGCCGTGTCGGCCGCCGTGGCCGTGGTCAGCGGCAGCCTCAGCGCCAGCAGCGACCTGGATCTGTACCGCGTCACGCTGCCGGTGGGCAAGACGCTCACCGCGCGCCTGACGCCGGCCGCCACCGCCAACCACAACCTGGTGCTCTACAACAGCGCCGGCAGCGCCCTGGTCAGCAGCAGCAACAGCGGCCTGGGTGCGGTGGACAGCGTGGTCTACAGCAACAACGGCACGGCCACCGCCACCTACCTGGTGGGCGTGCGCTATGGCAGCGGCGCCACGGCGGCCAGCTACACGCTGCAGCTCAGCCAGTGACGCCGCGCGCGCCGGCGCGCCGATGACCCGACGCGGGCAGCGGGCGGCGGGCGGTGGGCACAATCCGCGTCCCCATCCCCACCGCCTGCCACAGGCCCGCGCCGATGATCGTCGTCCACCACCTGAACAACTCGCGTTCGCAGCGCGTGCTCTGGCTGCTTGAAGAGCTGGGCGTGCCCTACGAGATCCGGCACCACCAGCGCAATGCGCAGACCATGCTGGCCCCGCCCGAGCTGCTGCAGGTGCATCCGCTGGGCAAGTCGCCGGTGATCCAGGACGGCGACGCCACGGTGGCCGAGACCGGCGCCATCGTCGAGTACCTGCTCGAGCGCCATGGCCAGGGCCGCCTGCTGCCGGCCGCCGGCAGCGCCGAGGCGCTGCGCTACCGCTACTGGCTGCACTTCGCCGAGGGCTCGGCCATGCCGCCGCTGCTGCTCACGCTGATCTTCGACCGCGTGGCCAACGCGCCCATGCCCTTCTTCGTCAAGCCGATCGCGCGCGGCATCGCGGCCAAGGTGATGGACACGCTGGTGCGGCCCAACCTGAAGCGCCAGCTCGATTTCATGGAGGCCGAACTGGGCCGCAGCGCCTGGTTCGCCGGCGATGAGCTCACGGGCGCCGACATCATGATGAGCTTTCCGCTGGAGGCCGCGGCCCAGCGCGCCGGGCTGGACGCGTCGCGCCCGCGCCTGCATGCCTTCCTGCAGCGCATCCATGCGCGTCCGGCCTACCAGCGCGCGCTGCAGCGCGGCGGCCCTTACGCCTTCGCCTGAACGACGGACCCACCCGGTGGCGTCCGCGTCCGCCGTCGCTTAGCATCAGCGGCTGGGGGTGTGGCGCGGTCCGGTGCGGGCCGTGGGGAGTGCCCTCCAAAAGCAGGTGAGGGGGCAAGGCAGGTGGAGGAGTTGGCGGCACCTCGTCCGGTGGCGGGCGTCGTGCGATCACCGGAGGCGGCTGATACCTGCGGCCTGTCGCGCGTGCGACAGCGTCTGCGCTGGGCCGGCGCCGGCTTGCTGCTGCTCACGGTGCTGGCCGCCGCAGCGACCACGCGCGCGCCGGCGTTGAACCCCATGCTGCTGTGGCTGCCGGTGGGGCTGGCCTGGACGGCGGGCCTGTGGTGGCTGGACGCCGCGCTGCGCGCCGCCGATGCGCAAGGCCAGGCCCTGGCGCGGCGCGAGGCGCAGATGCGCACGCTGGCCGACAACCTGCCCGACACGGTGGCCCGGGTCGACCGGCAGTCGCGCTACCTCTACGTCAACGCGGCCGTGCGCCAGGCCGCAGGGCTGGCGCCGGGTGCCTTCCTCGGCCGCACCAATGCCGAGCTGGGCATGCCGGCCACCGTGGTCGAGACCTGGGACCGCCTGTTCGCGCAGGTGTTCGCCGGCGGCAGCGCGCAGCGGGTGCAGTTCGACTTTCCCGGCCCGCAGGGCCTGCGCACCTGGGAGTCGCTGGTGGTGCCCGAGGCGGGGGACGGCGGACAGGCCGGCGAGGTCGGCTCGGTGCTGGTGATCAGCCGCGACATCACCGAGCGTCGCCGGCTGCTCGACGCGCTGCGCGCCAGCGAGCAGCGCCTGGCCTACCTGCTCGACCAGACGCCGGCCGTCATCTACAGCGCACGCTCCAGCGGCAACTTCGCAGCCACCTTCTATTCGGCCAACATCGAGCCCTTGCTGGGCTACCGGCCCCAGGACTTTCTGGCCGATGCGGACTTCTGGCTCGACCGCGTGCACCCCGAGGACCAGCCGGCCGTCACCGCCGCGCTGGACAGCCTGACGCTGGCCACCGGCGCGGCGGTCGTGGAGTACCGCTTCCGCCACCGCGACGGGCGCTGGCGCTGGCTGCGCGACGAGTTCCGCCGCGTCGAGGTGCCCGCCGGCGAGGCCGAGCTGGTCGGCAGCCTGATCGACATCACCGACCGCCGCCATGCCGAGGACGAGGTGCGCCGTCTGGCCGCCGAGCTCGAGGTCCGCGTGGCCGAGCGCACCGCGCAGCTGCAGACCAGCGAGCAGCGCTACCGTCGCATCTTCGACGCGGTGCCGGTGGCCATCCACGAGCAGGACTGGACCGATGCCCGCCGCCTGCTGAACGCGCTGCGCGAGGAGGGCGTGGAAGACCTCGGCGCCCACCTGGCGCAGCACCCGGAGTTTCTGCGCCAGTGCCTGCGCGCGGTGCGGGTGCTGAAGGTCAACTGCAAGGCGGCCGAACTGCGCGGCGTGGTGCTGGCCGAGGGACAGCCGCGCACGCTGGAAGCGGTGTTCGACACGCCGGAGGGCGCGGGCGACTTCGTCGGCGAGCTGCAGGCGCTGTGGCAGGGGCAGCGCCTGTACACCTGGCAGCGCCGCCAGACCCTGCCCGACGGCCGGCCGCTGAACCTGCTGCTGTCGATGTCGCTGCCCGCGCTGGACGAGAGCACCGACGGCACGGCCCTGGTGTGCTTCATCGACCTCACCGAGATCGACCGGCTGCATGCCGAGCTGGATGCCACGCTGGCCAGCGTGCGCCGTGTCAACCGCGAGCTGGAGACCTTCACCTACTCGGTCTCGCACGACCTGAAGGCGCCGCTGCGCGGCATCGACGGCTACGGGCGGCTGCTGCTGCGTGACCACGCGTCCCGGCTCGACGCCGAGGGCCGGCAGTTCCTCACCCACATCCGCACCGCCACCCAGCACATGGGCCAGCTGATCGACGACCTGCTGGCGTTCTCGCGGCTCGAGCGGCGCGGCATGGCCCTGGCCGACCTGCCGCTGGCGCCGCTGGTGCACGGCGTGGTGCAGGCGCTGCCCGATTCGCCGGCGCTGCGCACGGCCCGCATCACCTTGGCGGTGCCTGCCAGCCTGCAGGCGCGGGCCGATGCCCAGGGCCTGCAGATGGCGCTGCGCAACCTGCTGGACAACGCGCTGAAGTTCGGCCGCCCCGGTGTGCCGCTGGCCATCGAGCTCGGGGGGAGCGCGCAGGCCGACGGTCGAGTAACACTGTGGGTGCGCGACAATGGCATCGGTTTCGACATGCGCTTCGCCACACGCATCTTCGAGATCTTCCAGCGCCTGCACCGCGCCGAGGACTACCCCGGCACCGGCGTCGGCCTGGCCATCGTGCGCAAGGCCATGGAGCGCATGGGCGGCACGGTGCGTGCCGACAGCCGCCCGGGCGAAGGCGCGATCTTCCGGCTCGAGCTTCCAGGATCCCCATGAACACCGACAAGCCCATCCTGCTGGTCGAAGACAACCCGATGGACGTCGACCTGACGCTGCGCGCCTTCAAGCGCCGCAAGGTCACCAACCCGGTGCTGGTGGCCCGCGACGGCGAGGAGGCGCTGGCCTGGATTCCGCGCTGGGAGGCCGGCGAGCCGCGCCCGCTGGTGGTGCTGCTCGATCTGAAGCTGCCGCGCGTCGATGGCCTGGAGGTGCTGCAGGCCTACAAGAGCCATCCCACGCTGCGCGCCGTGCCCGTGGTGGTGCTGACCACCTCGGCCGAGCATGGCGACGTGCAGGCCGCCTACCAGCTGGGCGCCAACTCCTACATCGTCAAGCCGGTGGAGTTCGAGAAGTTCATGGACGTCACCGAACAGCTCGACGTGTACTGGACGCTGGTCAACCAGCCCCCGGTCTGAGGCCGGGCCACCGGCATCGTCCACCCGCCTGTCAACCCGCACGGAGCGGTTCGCCCATGCGCATCCTGCTGCTCGAGGACAACGCCCACGATGCCGACCTGATCGGCCGTGCGCTGGTCGAGGCCGGCCTGGTCGACAGCCAGCGCGAGGGCCTGAACGTGGCCGGCACGCTGGCCGAGGCACAGGCGCTGCTGGACGGCCCGGTGGTCTTCGATCTGCTGCTGGCCGATCTGCAGCTGCCCGACGGCCACGGCCTCGACCTGGTGCTGGCGCTGCGGGCCCAGGCGCGGGCGATCACCATCGTCGCGCTGACCGGTCAGGGCGACGAGGGCGTGGCCATCGCCGCGCTGCGCGCCGGCGCCGACGACTACCTGGTCAAGCGTGCCGAGTTGCAGCCGCAGCTGGGCGCCACGCTGCGTGCCGCCCATGCGCGGCGCGGCCGCGAGCAGCAGCGCCGCGGCCAGGCCCTGCGCGTGCTGTACGTGGAGCCGCATGCGCTGGATGTGGATCTGGCGCGTCGCCACCTTGAACGCCACGCCCCGCACCTGCGCATCGAGGCCGTGCCCGACGCCGCCACGGCACTGGCCCGGCTGCCCGCCGATGCCGGGTCTGCGAGCGACATCGACATCGTGCTGACCGACTTCCGCCTGCCCGGCGACAGCGGCCTGGACCTGCTGAAGGCGCTGCGCGAGGGGCGTGGTCTCGACCTGCCGGTGCTGCTGACCACCGGCCAGGGCAGCGAGGACGTGGCCGCCGAGGCCTTGCGCCTGGGTGCCACCGACTACCTGCCCAAGCATGCGCACTTCCTGGCCGTGCTGCCGGTGGCGCTCGAGAACGCCTGGCACCGCGTGCAGGCCGCGCGCGAGCAGGCCGCCCTGCAGCGCCTGAATGCCGAGCTGGAGCAACGCGTGGCCGAACGCACCCGGGCCCTGGAGACCAGCAACCGCGAACTCGACGCCTTCGCGTACTCGGTGTCGCACGACCTGCGTGCCCCTTTGCGCTCGATCGACGGGCTGTCCTCGCTGCTGCTGCGCGACCATGTGGCCGGCATCGACGACGACGGCCGCCACATGCTGCAGCTGCTGCGCGACAGCGCGCAGCGCATGGACCGGCTGATCCGCGACCTGCTGAGCTTTGCGCGCAGCGCGCGCGAGCCGCTGGCCCGGCAGCCGGTGCCGGTGCGCGCGCTGGTGCAGTCCTGCCTGGACGAGCATGCACAGGTGCTGGCGCAGCGCGGCGTCACGGTGCAACTGGGCGAGCTGCCCGACTGCGAGGCCGATACCCGGCTGCTGCGCCAGGCCTTCGCCAACCTGATCGACAACGCGCTGAAGTTCACCGCCCGGCAGACGGCCCCCTGGATCGCCGTGCGCGGCTGGCGCGAGGCCTGCGGCGCGGTGGTCTACGAGGTGCGCGACAACGGGGCCGGCTTCGACATGCGCTATGCCGGCAAGCTGTTCGGCGTGTTCCAGCGCCTGCACCGCGCCGACGAGTTCGAGGGCACGGGCGTGGGCCTGGCCATCGTGGCGCGCATCGTCGAGCGGCATGGCGGCCGCATCGCCGCCGAGGCCGCGCCCGGCGAGGGCGCCTGCTTCACGCTGAGCTTCAGCGCGCCAGCTGGCGCCACAGGAAGCTGAACTCCAGCGCCAGCATGTCGGCCCTCTGCGCGTTGTCGGCCGCGCCGCCGTGGCCGCCTTCGATGTTCTCGTAGTACAGCACCGCGTGGCCGCGCTCGGCCATGCGCGCGGCCATCTTGCGGGCATGGCCAGGGTGCACGCGGTCGTCGCGGGTGCTGGTGGTGAACAGCACGCCGGGCAGCGCTTTCGCGCTGGCCGCGGGCACGTTCTGGTAGGGGCTGTAGCGCGAGATCCAGGCCCATTCGGCGGGCTGGTCGGGGTCGCCGTATTCGGCCATCCAGCTGGCACCGGCCAGCAGGCGGTGGTAGCGGCGCATGTCCAGCAGCGGCACCTGGCAGACCACGGCGTTGAACAGCTCGGGCCGCTGCAGCATCACCGCGCCCACCAGCAGGCCGCCGTTGCTGCCGCCCTCGATGCCCAGGTGGCGTGGGCTGGTGATCTTCTGCGCGATCAGGTCCTCGGCCACGGCGGCGAAGTCGTCGTAGCTCTTCTGCTTGTCGGCCTTGACCGCGGCCTGGTGCCAGGCCGGGCCGAACTCGCCGCCGCCGCGGATGTTGGCCACCACCAGCACGCCGCCGTGCGCGTACCAGGCCTGGCCGAAGCCGGCCGAGTACCAGGGCTGCTGCGAGACCTCGAAGCCGCCGTAGCCGTACAGCAGCGTGGGGTTGCGGCCGTCGGCCTTGGCATCGCGGGGCCACACCACGAAGTAGGGCACGCGCGTGCCGTCCTTCGAGGTGGCGAAGCGCTGCTCCACGCGCATGCCTGTGGTGTCGAAGAAGGCCTTGCGCGCCTTCATCGGCTCGCGCGCATCGCGGCCGGTGCGGCCCAGCATCAGCGAGTCGGGCGTCAGGAAGTCGGTGTAGCTCAGCCAGTAGCTTTCGCTGAACGCATCCTGGGCCAGCAGAGGGTCGTGCAGGGCGCTGGCGCTCAGCGTGCCGGGGTAGGGCGTGACCACGTCGCGCTTGACCCAGCGGGCCGATTCGCCCTGGCCGTCGCGCCGCCATTCCTCCAGGCGGCCGGCCACGTTGTCCAGCACGTTGAGCAGCACGTGGCTGCGCGTGGTGCTGTGGCTGGCCAGCGAGCGCGTGGCCGTGGGCTCGAACAGCGCCTGCCAGGCCACCGGGCGGCCCTCGAGCAGCGCCTGCGCATCGCCCACCAGCAGCGCGCCGGCGGGCCAGCGCCGGCCGGCCACCGGCCAGGCGCTGCGCAGCTTCACCAGCGCCAGATCGCGCCAGAAGTCGAGGTCGGCGTCATCGGGCAGGGCGATGCGCGACAGGCTGCCGTCGGCGCGCAGCAGCGATAGCTCGGCGTTGTAGAAGTCGGTGGCGCGCGCGAACACGGTGCGCTCGAAGCCCGGCGTGCGGTCCACCGAGACCGACACGCTCACATCGCTGGCCCGGCCCTCGAACACCACCGGCGCGTCGGCCAGCGGCGTTCCGCGCCGCCAGCGGCGGATCACCCGCGGGTAGCCCGAGTCGGTCAGCGAGCCGGGGCCGAAATCGCTGCCCACGTACAGCGTGTCGGCATCGGCCCAGCTGACCCGGCTCTTGGCCTCGGGCAGCGCGAAGCCGCCTTCCGATGCGGGGACGAAGCGCTTGGCCACGGTGTCGAACTCGCGCACCACGGTGGCATCGGCGCCGCCGCGCGACAGGCTCACCAGGCAGCGGCGGTAGTCGGGCCCCAGGGCCTGGGCGCCGGCCCACACCCAGTTCTCGCCCTCGGCCTTGGCCAGGGCGTCCAGGTCGATCACGGTCTCCCATGCCGGGCTGTCCTTGCGGTACTCCACCAGCGTGCAGCGCCGCCACAGGCCGCGCGGGTGCTGGGCGTCGCGCCAGACGTTGTAGAACCAGTCGCCGCGGCGCGTGACGGCCGGGATGCGGTCACGCGAGTCGAGGATGGCGCGCAGCCCGTCGCGCGTGGCGGCAAAGCGCGGCTGGGCCTCCAGCACGGCGCGGGTGGCGGCATTGCGTTCGCGCACCCAGGCCAGCGCGCGTTCGCCCTGCACGTCTTCCAGCCACAGGTAGGGGTCGTCGGCGGTCGGGGCCGGCAGGGGCGACTGGGCGTCGGCTTCGGTCATCGTCAGTCCCAGGCCGGCCAGAGCCGGCAGCGTGCGAAGGAGTTGGCGGCGGTGCATGGCGTTGCGGTGGGCGGGTGCGGTGCTCAGGCGTCGGCGCCCCACAGCGGCTGCGGCGAGATCTCGACGTTGCGGCTGTCGTCGCTGACGTAGACATGGCCGTCCTGCACCGTGACGGTCAGGCGCATCGCGCGGCTGGCCAGCGCGGCCAGGGCCTGGCTCTGCTCGGCCGGGATCTGCCAGACCTTCAGGTTGCCCAGCCGGGTGATCTTGTTGGCGATGCCGGCAAACCAGATCGGCGTGCTGCTGGCGTAGGCGTAGATGGCCACGCGCTCGGCGCGGCCGCAGGCCTTGGCCAGGCGCCGCTCGTCGGGCTGGCCGACCTCGATCCACTGGATCAGCTGGTCCGACAGGTCCTTCTGCCACAGGTCGGGCTCGTCGGTGTCGGACAGGCCGCGCGCGAACTGCAGCGTGCCGTTCAGGTCGTCGGCCGGCAGGTTCAGTGCAAAGGCCAGCACGCGCACCATCAGGCGCTCTTCGGTCTCGCTGGGGTGCAGGGCCAGGGTCAGCGCATGCTCGCCGTAGACATGGCGGTCCATGTCCGACAGTTGCAGCGTGGCCTTGTAGATCGTGGACTTGAGTGCCATCGGGAGACGGGGCGGGCAGGCGTGGAAAAGGCGCGACTGTGCCACAGTCGACTTAGCATCGCGCCATGAACGCTGCACCGCCTGCCGACCTGGCCGCCGCCGCCACCTTCGGCCGCCCGCTGGCCGGCTGGCGGCTGAAGGCCTACGCCATCATCTTCGAGGCCGACACCCGCGCCGGCCGCGCCTTCGACCTGGCGCTGGTGGGCCTGATCCTGGCCAGCGTGGCGGTGGTCATGCTCGACAGCGTGGCCAGCCTGCATGCCCAGTGGGGCGGGGTGTTCACGGTGCTGGAATGGGGCTTCACGGCGCTGTTCACGCTGGAGT
This sequence comes from Pseudaquabacterium inlustre, assembly GCF_038066595.1. NCBI lineage: Bacteria > Pseudomonadati > Pseudomonadota > Betaproteobacteria > Burkholderiales > Sphaerotilaceae > Pseudaquabacterium > Pseudaquabacterium inlustre. The sequence continues at coordinate 339,410 of NZ_JBBUTH010000009.1, read as the reverse complement.
ACCTGCTGCGCCTGGCCTGTGTGCAGCAGCCCTGGCGCTATGCGCGCAGCTTCTTCGGCGTGGTCGACCTGCTGGCCATCGCGCCCACCTACCTGGCGCTGCTGTTCCCGGCGCTGCATGCGCTGATCGATGTGCGCGTGCTGCGGCTGCTGCGCATCTTCCGCATCCTGAAGCTGGCGGCCTATGTCAGCGAGTACCGCGCGCTGGGCCAGGCGCTGTGGGCCACGCGGCGCAAGATCGCGGTGTTCCTGGGCTTCGTGCTGCTGGTCACGCTGGTGATGGGCACGCTGATGTACGTTGTGGAGGGGCCGGCCAACGGCTTCACCAGCGTGCCGGTGTCGGTGTACTGGGCCATCACCACGATGACCACCGTGGGCTTCGGCGACATCACGCCCAAGACCGACCTGGGCCGCCTGATCGCCAGCACGATGATGCTGCTGGGCTGGGGCACGCTGGCCGTGCCCACCGGCATCGTCAGCGCCGAGATCGCCGCGCGCCGTGGCCCGGCCGAGGTGACCACGCGCACCTGCCCGGCCTGCCTGAGCGAGGGCCACCTGTCCAGCGCGCGCTTTTGCCGCGACTGCGGCCAGCCGCTGCCGCGCCACCAGCGCGACGCCTGACCGGCCGGCGGCTCAGGCCGGCTGGTAGGCCAGGCGCACGTAGATCGGCGCGAAGGCCTCGGCCTGGGTGATCTCGAGCAGGTGCTCGCGCGCCAGTTCGAGCATGGCGATGAAGGTCACCACCATCACCGGCACGCCGCGCGTGGGGTCGAACAGGTCCTCGAACTCGACGAAGCGCCGGCCCTGCAGCGTGCGCAGCACGATGCTCATGTGCTCGCGCACGCTCAGCTGCTCGCGGCTGATGCGGTGGTGCTGGTTGAGCTTGGCGCGGCGCAGGATGTCGGCCCAGGCCTCGCGCAGGTCGACCACCTCCACATCGGGGAAGCGCGGCTTCAGGCTCTGCTCGATGTGCACCTGGGCGCGCAGGAAGTCGCGACCGATCATCGGCAGCTGGTCCAGCCGGGCGGCGGCCAGCTTCATCTGCTCGTACTCGAGCAGGCGGCGCACCAGCTCGGCCCGCGGGTCGGCCACCTCGCTGCCGTCGTCGCTCTTCTTGGGCGGCAGCAGCATGCGCGACTTGATCTCGATCAGCATCGCCGCCATCAGCAGGTACTCGCTGGCGAGCTCGAGGTTGCGCTGGCGGATCTGGTCGACGTAGGCCAGGTACTGGCGCGTCACGTCGGCCAGCGGGATGTCGAGGATGTTGAAGTTCTGCTTGCGGATCAGGTAGAGCAGCAGGTCCAGCGGGCCTTCGAAGGCCTCGAGGAACACCTCCAGCGCATCCGGCGGGATGTACAGGTCCTGCGGCATGGCGAACAGCGGTTCGCCATACAGGCGCGCCACCGCCACGTGGTCCACCGGCAGCGCGTCGGTGTCGGGCGCGGCGCGCGGCAGCCCGTCGTCGGCCGACGGGTTCAGGGCCGCCTCCAGCAGCGCGGCGGCCTCGGTGGACTTGCTCACGTCGTGGACGGGCGGGTCAGGCGGAAGGGCAGGCGGGGCTCGGCACCGGCGCGGGGCGGCCGGGCGGCCTCAGCGCGTGCTGTTCTTCGGACGGCCGAAGTACACGTAAGCGCCCTGCGGCACGCGGGCGGCCTTGAAGTCGGCCTGCGCGTCGCGGTCCTGCTCGCGGTCCCACAGCAGGTTGCGGCCGGCGCGCTGCTCGGCTTCCAGCGTCGGCTTCTTGGCCTTCAGCTCGTTGATGAACTGGGTGGCTTCGGACTGGTAGTGCTTCCAGAAAAGCGGCATGGCGTGGGCTCGTTCGGCAAGGCGGAGCGGGGGCTCCGGGTCAACCCGGCATTGTATGCGTGGCACCGGCCGCGGCTGTCACGGTCGCATGGCACCATCGTCGCCATGACGCACGAGGTCGAGCTGAAGTTCCGCATCCCCGCCCATCGCCTGGCCGCACTGCGCCGCGCCGTGGCCACCCGCAGCGCCCGGCCGCTGACGCTGGCCGCCCGCTACATGGAGACGCCCGATGGCGACCTGGGCCGCGCCCGCGTGGCGCTGCGCCTGCGCCAGGAGGGCGACGGCTGGGTGCAGACGCTCAAGGCCGAGGGCCGTGTGGCGCTGCAGCGGCTGGAGCACAACGTGCCGCTGCCGGACGAGGCCACGCCAGCGCTCGACATCGCCCGCCATGACGGCACCGAGGCCGGCGCCCGCCTGCGCGAGGTGCTGGCCGGCGCGCGCCAGGCCACGTTGCGCGAGCACTACGCCACCGCGGTGCAGCGCACCTGCCGGACGGTGCGGCACCAGGGCGCGCTGATCGAGCTGGCGCTCGACGAGGGCGAGATCCGCGCCGGCGGCCTGGTGCTGCCGGTGTGCGAGATCGAGTTCGAGCTGCTGCAGGGCGAGCCGGCGGCGCTGCTGGGCCTGGCCGCCGCCTGGGCCCGCCGCTTCGAGCTGTGGCTGGACGTGCGCAGCAAGAGCGAACGCGGCCATGCGCTGGCGCACCAGGCGCAGCAGCCCGGCGGCAGCGCGGCGCAGGCCATCAGCCGGCCGGCCCGACCGCGGGCGCTGACCTTGCCCGGCACGCTGGGCCCGCAGGCCGCCGCGGCGGCGATGCTGGCCGAGGGCCTGCAGCAGGCGCTGGCCAATGCCAGCCAGATCGCCGATGGCCAATGGCAGCCCGAGCACCTGCACCAGCTGCGCGTGGGCCTGCGCCGGCTGCGCAGCGTGCTGCGCCTGCATGCGGCGCTGCTGCCGGGCCTGGAGCCGGCGCTGGCCGACGCGGTGGCCGCGCTGTTCCAGCGCCTGGGCGCCGCACGCGACCGGGATGTGCGTGCCGCCTGGCTGTGGCCGGTGCTGCACGCCGCCGGCGGCCCGGCCATCGCCCAGCCCGAGCCGCAGGTCGATGCGCTGGACCTGCCAGCCTGGCTGACCAGTGCTGACACGCAGCAGCTGTGGCTGCGCCTGCTGGCGCTGACGCTGCCGGGCGCCGTGCTGTCCGCCGGGGCCGAGGCGCGGGCTGCGGGCCAGGGGACGGCCAAGGCCCTGCGCCAGGCCCTGCGTCCACCGCTGCACAGCCTGCTGCGCCAGTTGCGGCGCGATGCCCGCGCCTTCGCCACGCTGGACGATGCGGCGCGCCACCGCCTGCGCCGGCGCATCAAGCGCCTGCGCTACGCGGCCGAACTGAGCGCCAGCCTGTGGCCGGCGCGGCGGCTGCAGGCGCTGCTCGACGCGCTGCAGCAGGCCCAGCGGCCGCTGGGGGTGCTGAACGACGCGGTGGTGGCCGCCGCCCATTGCCGGGCTCTGGCGGGCGGGCAGCCCGAGGCCTGGTTCGCGGTGGGCTGGTTGGCGGCACGCCACGAGGCTGCGGTGGCGGCCTGCAGCGCGCCGATGGCGGCGCTGGCCGAGGTGCGCTCGCCCTGGGCCGACTGACCGACTGACGCCCGGGCCTGACCCACGCGTGACCCCCGCGCGCCGCCGCCTCAACCGGCCGCTGGCGGGGTCATCGTCGGCACCACGCCCGCCGCATCGGCCACGCTGGGCACGATCTGCTCGGCGCCGATCTCGGCCTCGAAGCCCGATCGGCGGATCAGGCCCAGCGGCTGCGGGTTCACGTGGGCCAGCACCAGGGCCACGCCGCGGCGCTGCAAGGCGGCGTGCAGTTGGTGCAGGGCGTCCAGCCCCGAGGTGTCCATCGAGATCAGGCGGTGCATCTCCAGCACCACCGCGCGCGTGCCCTCGGGCACCTGGGCCGGCAGGGCCTCGATCTTGCCCACCGCGCCGAAGAACAGCGCGCCGTACAGCTCGAAGGCCGCCACGCCCGCAGGCAGCGGGTCGGCGCTGGCATGCGGCTGCACCGAGAACAGGCTGCTCATGCGGTAGATGAAGAAGCCGCAGGCCATCAGCAGGCCCACCTCCACCGCCACCGTGAGGTCGAACACCACGGTCAGGACGAAGGTGCCCAGCAGCGTGGCGCGGTAGGGCAGCAGGAAGTGCTTGAGCCGCGCGAACTCGCGCCACTCGCCCATGTTCCAGGCTACGAACAGCAGGATGCCGGCCAGCGCCGCCAGCGGCACATGCAGGGCCAGCGGCGCGGCCACCAGCACCACGGCCAGCAGGGTGGCGGCGTGCACGATGCCGGCCACCGGCGTGGCGGCCCCGGCGCGCACATTGGTGACGGTGCGGGCGATGGTGCCGGTGGCCGGGATGCCGCCGAAGAACGGCGTCACCAGGTTGGCCAGCCCTTGAGCCATCAGCTCCTGGTTGGGATCGTGGCGTGGATGCTGCGGCGCCATGTTGTCGGCCACGCGCGCGCACAGCAGCGATTCGATGGCGCCGAGCAGCGCGATGGTGATGGTGGGGATCACCAGCTGCTTGGCGGTGGCCCAGTTCAGGTCGGGCAGCGCGAAGGTGGGCAGGGCCTGCGGGATGCCGCCGAAGCGGCTGCCGATGGTCTCGACCTTCAGCCCCAGCAGCAGCGTGGCCAGCGTGGCCAGCGCCAGCGCGACGATGGTGCCCGGCACATGCGCGGCCAGCCGCCGCGTGTGGGCCAGCGCACCCACCGGGCCCACCGGCATGGTGTAGCTCTTGGGCCACAGCACCACCAGGGCCAGGCAGCCCAGGCCGAGCGCCAGCGCGGCCGGGTTCAGCGTGTGGGCATGGCGCGCCAGCATGGCGATCTGGCTGAAGAAGTCGCCGGGCATCTTGTCGATGGCCAGGCCCAGCAGGTCCTTCACCTGGCTCAGGCCGATCAGCACCGCGATGCCATTGGTGAACCCGATGACGATGGACACCGGGATGTAGCGCACCAGCGCGCCCAGCCGCAGCCAGCCCATCACGAACAGCAGCACGCCGGCCAGCGAGGTGGCCAGCAGCAGGTTGGCCAGGCCGTAGCGCTCGATGATGCCGTAGACGATGACGATGAAGGCGCCGGCCGGACCGCCGATCTGCACCTGCGAGCCGCCCAGCGCCGAGATCAGGAAGCCGGCGATGATGGCCGTGAACAGCCCGGCCTCGGGCTTCACGCCGCTGGCGATGGCGAAGGCCATGGCCAGCGGCAGCGCCACGATGCCCACCGTGAGGCCGGCACCGCAATCGGCGGCGAACTGCTGGCGTGTGTAGCCGCGCAGCGCCGAGATCAGGCGTGGGCGGAAGGGATGGATCGGGACGGGAAAGGACATGCGGCCTCCGACGGACGGGAACGTGGAACGGTGCGGTTCAACGTCGGAGGGCCGCCATGCTGGATGCGCGCGATGTAGCGCCGGCGCGCGGAAATGCGCGCTGCAGCGGGGCCAATGGCGGGGCTGGCATGCATGGCTGGGCCCATGCTATCACCCGTATCTGCGGGTAACACCTGAGCGCGTTGACCGGCCTCACCCCACGCCGGGCTGAATGCCGATACGATGCCGATCACCCTTTCGTGCACGATGGGCCGCAGGTGCGCACATGCTGAACACGGTGATGGTGGTTGACGACAGCGACATGGACCTGCTGTTCGCCCGCATCATGCTGGAGCGCGCAGCGCTGGCCGAGCGGCTGCTGTGCTTCGACACCGCCCGCACGGCGCTGGCCTTCCTGGACACGCCCGAGGGCGCGGCAGTCGACCTCATCCTGCTGGACATCCACATGCCGGGAATGAACGGCTTCGAGTTCCTGCAGCAGCACGAGGCCGCCAGCGCAGCGGCCGGACGCCCGGCCGTGCCGGTGGTGATGCTGACCTCGTCGCCTGACCCGGCCGACCGGGCGCGCGCGGCGCAGTACCGCTGCGTGCGCGACTACCTGGTCAAGCCGCTGAGCCTGGACGCCGCGCATGACATCGCCGCCGCGCACTGAGCCCGACGGCGCGCCGGGGCTGTCGCCGGCCCTGCAGCGCTGGCTGCAGGCGCGTCAGCCGGTGCGTTTCGGGCCCGAGCGCGACTACGGGCCGTTCGTGTTCCAGCAGCCCGATGGCCGGCTGGACGGCCTGTCGGTCGACATGCTGCGCCTGGTGCAAGCGCGCACCGGGCTGCAGGTGCGCGAGCTGCCGGCGGCGCCGCTGCGCGAGTTGCTGGCCGCGGCGCGCACGCGGCAGGTGGATCTGCTGTCGTCGCTGCGACCCACGCCCGAGCGGGCCGAGTACCTGCGCTTCAGCCAGCCGTATGTGTCGGTGCCTGCGCTGCTGGTGCGCCGGGCCGACGACGCCGTGGTTGGCCTGGCGCAGCTGGCGGGTGTGGCGGTGGCGGTGGGCGACGGCTATGCGGTCGAGGCGCCGATGCGCCAGCGCCATCCGGCCGTGCGCTGGGTGCCGATGGCCGATGACGGCCTGGCGCTGACCGCGCTGCTGCAGGGCGCCGTGCAGGCCGTGGTGGTGGATGCGGCCAGCCTCGCCTTCCTGGTGCGCAGCCGGGGCCTGGGCGGCTTGCGCGCCGACGGGCCGGTGGGCTTCGAGTACACGCTGAGCTTCGGTGTGCGCGCCGACTGGCCCGAGCTGGTGGAGGTCATCAACCGCGGCATCCAGCTGATCGGCAAGCAGGAGCGCCAGCGTGTGCTCGACCGCTGGCTGACGCCGCTGCCGGCGCTGGCCGAGGCGGCCACCGGGTCGTGGGCGGTGCGCTGGGGCGGGGCGCTGGCGCTGCTGCCGGTGCTGACGCTGGGTGGCCTGTGGCTGCGCCGTCGCCGCCTGCGCGCGCAGAAGCGGCCGCCCGATACGGGGGACCGCCTTGGCTGAACCGATCACCGGCTTCGATGCCTTGCCGCCGCCACCGGGCCAGCCCGATGAGCCGGCGGCCGACGAAGCCGGGCCGGGCCGCCGCCTGCGCCTGATCTGGCAGTGCCTGCTGCTGGCTCTGGGCTATGGCGCGGCGGCCATGCTGTCGATCGCGCTGAGCCGCGAGCCGGGCTCGGTGGCCAACATCTGGTACGCCAACGCGGTGGCCGTGGTGGTGCTGCTGCGCCAGCCGGTCGCGCACTGGCCGGCGTTGCTGCTGGCCGTGGGCCTGGCCAACGTGGCCGCCAACCGGTGGTGGGGCGATCAATGGTCCACCGTGCTGCTGCTGGCCGTGCCCAACCTGCTGGAGGTCGCGCTGGCCGCCTGGAGCCTGCGCCGCCTCCGCCTGCCGGCCGAGCCGCTGCGTGCGCCGATGAGCCTGCTGCGTCTGCTGCTGCACGGCGCCTTCCTGCCGCCGCTGGCGGCGGCCGTGCTGGCGGCCGTGCTGCTGGGCTGGCATGGCGCGCGCGAGCCCTGGCTGGTGGGCCTGACCTGGCTGGAGGGCGGCACGATCGGCGCGGTGTCGGTGCTGCCGCTGGGCCTGGCCCTGGCACCGGCCCCGTGGCAGGCCCTGGGTCGGGTGGCCAACGACCTGCGCGCGATGCTGATGCTGCCGCTGGCGGTGGGCCTGTCGCTGGTGTGTCTGGCGGTCATGCCGTACCCGTTCGTCTACGTGCTGCTGCCGCTGCTGGCCGCCGCCATATTGCTCGACATGACGGCGGTGGCGCTGCTGACGCTGTCGGTGTCGCTGACCATCGCGCTGGCGCTGGGCACCGGCGTGCTGCTGCCACCGCCCACCACGGCCGAATGGCAGTTGGGCCTGGTGTACATGGCGGTGGCGGCCGTGCTGGTGCCGGCGCTGCTGCTGGCCAGCGCCGTGGCCGCCTGGCGCGACGACCATGCCCGGCTGCTGCAACGCAGCGAACAGCTGGAGCGCGCCCATGCCGGCCTGCGCCAGTTCGTGCACGCGGCCTCGCACGACCTGCGCGAGCCGCTGAATGCCATCACGCAGTTCAATGCGCTGGTGCGCGATGACCACGGCGGACGCCTGCCGCCCGATGCGCGCGACTGGCTGGGCCGCGTGGCCAGCGAGGCGCAGCGCATGCGCGCCATGCTCGACGAGGTGCTGCAGTACGCCCAGGTGCAGCGCCTGTCGCTGCCGCCACCGCAGGCGGTGGCGCTGGACACCGTGCTGGCCGAGGTGCTGAGTGCGCTGCCGGCGGCGCAGCGCGCGGCCGTGCGCCTGTCACCGTTGCCGGTGGTGGCGGGGCAGCAGGGCCTGCTGGTGCAACTGTTCGCCCACCTGGTGGGCAATGCGCTGAAGTTCGTGGCGCCGGGTCAGGCGCCGGAGGTCAGCGTGCGGGCGCTGGCGCGCGACGGCTGGGCTGCGGTGGTGGTGGCCGATCACGGCATCGGCATCGCCGAGGCCGACCTGCCGCGGCTGTTCCAGCCCTTCCAGCGCCTGCACCGGCGCGCCGACTACCCCGGCACCGGCCTGGGCCTGGCGCTGTGCCAGCAGGTGGTGATGGCGCACGGTGGCGACATCACGCTGCGCTCGCGGCCCGGCCAGGGCACGCGCGTGCTGGTGCGCCTGCCGCTGTGGGCGGCGGCCGGGCGGGGCCCGGCCTGACGCGTCAGCGGATGCGCATGCCCGGCTGGGCGCCGGCGTGGGGCTCGAGGATGAAGATGCCCGGCGTGGCCTTCTCGTCGGCGTGGCTGGCGGCCAGCACCATGCCTTCGCTCAGGCCGAACTTCATCTTGCGCGGCGCCAGGTTGGCCACCATCACGGTGAGCTTGCCCAACAGCGCGGCCGGGTCGGGGTAGGCGCTGCGGATGCCGGAGAAGACATTGCGCATGCGGCCTTCGCCCACGTCCAGCGTCAGGCGCAGCAGCTTGGTGCTGCCGTCCACGAACTCGGCGTTGGCGATCTTCGCCACGCGCAGGTCCACCGCGGTGAAGGCGTCGATGCCGATCTCGGCGGCGATGTCCTCGCCACCGGGCTGCGGCGCGGGCGGGATGGCCTCGGCAGGAGGCTCGGGCGGTGTCAGCAGGGCCTCGACCTTGGCCGCGTCCACGCGCTGCATCAGGTGCTGGTAGGCGCCGATGGTGTGGGCGCCCAGTGCACGCGACGCATCGGCGAACTGCAGCGCCGGCACCTGCAGGAAGGCTTCCACGCTGGCGGCCAGCGCCGGCATCATGGGCTTGAGGTAGATGGTGAGCACGCGGAAGGCCTCGATGCACACCGAGCACACGTCGTGCAGCTGGGCCTCGGCATCGGGCTTCTTGGCCAGCTCCCAGGGCTTGTGCTGGTCGACGTACTCGTTCACGCGGTCGGCCAGCAGCATGATCTCGCGCACGGCCTTGCCGAACTCGCGCGTTTCGTACAGCTCTTCCACCGTGGCCCGGTGGGCGCGCAGGCCATCCAGCAGCACGCGGCCTTCCACGCCGCAGTCGGCCGACAGCTTGCCGCCGAAGCGCTTGGCCAGGAAGCCGGCGGCGCGGCTGGCGATGTTGATGTACTTGCCGACCAGATCGCTGTTGACGCGGGCGATGAAGTCCTCGGGGTTGAAGTCGAGGTCTTCCACCCGGGCGTTGAGCTTGGCGCAGATGTAGTAGCGCAGCCACTCGGCGTTCAGGCCCAGCTCCAGGTACTTCAGCGGGCTGATACCGGTGCCGCGGCTCTTGCTCATCTTCTCGTTGTGCACGGTCAGGTGGCCGTGCACAAACACGTGATCCGGCACCTTGCGGCCGCTGAACTTCAGCATCGCCGGCCAGAACAGCGTGTGGAAGGTGACGATGTCCTTGCCGATGAAGTGCACCTGCTCGCGCTGCGGGTCGGCGAGGTAGGCGTCGAGGTCTTCGCCGCGTTTGTCCAGCAGGTTCTTCAGCGAGGCCAGGTAGCCCACCGGCGCGTCCAGCCAGACGTAGAAGTACTTGCCCGGCGCATCGGGGATCTCGATGCCGAAGTACGGCGCGTCGCGGCTGATGTCCCAGTCGCCGAGGTTGGCCTTGCCGTCCTCGTCGCGGGTGAACCATTCCTTGACCTTGTTGGCCACCTCGGGCTGCAGCTTGCCGTCCTGTGTCCACTGCTCCAGGAACTCGACGCAGCGCGGATCGCTGAGCTTGAAGAAGTAGTGCTCGCTGGTGCGCAATACCGGTGTGGCGCCGCTGAGCGCCGAGTACGGGTTCTTCAGCTCGGTGGGCTGGTACACCGCGCCGCAGACTTCGCAGTTGTCGCCGTACTGGTCCTTGGCGCCGCACTTCGGGCACTCGCCCTTGATGAAGCGGTCGGGCAGGAACATGCCCTTGTCGGGATCGTAGAACTGCTCGATCGTGCGCACCTCGATCAGCTCGTTCTTGCGCAGCGCGCGGTAGATGTCCTGGGCCAGCGCGTGGTTCTCGGGCGCGTCGGTGCTGTGCCAGTTGTCGAAGGCGATGTGGAAGCCGTTCAGGTAGGGTGGCCGGCCGGCGGCGATGTTGGCCACGAACTGCTGCGGCGTCACGCCGGCCTTCTCGGCGGCGATCATGATCGGCGCGCCGTGGGCGTCGTCGGCACAGACGAAGTCCACCTGCGCGCCCCGCATGCGTTGTGCCCGCACCCAGGTATCGGCCTGGATGTACTCCATGATGTGGCCGATGTGGAAGGCGCCGTTGGCGTAGGGCAGGGCGGTGGTGACGAAGAGCTTGCGGACCATGGCGGACCATCCAGGAAGACAGCCCGCGATTCTAAGTTGGGGCCATCGCCTGCGCCGGGCCGTCGCGTGAGCGTCAGCGCTCGACCCGGAATCGCGCCACCCCGGCGCTGAGCGACTGCGCCTGGCTGCGCATGGCACTGGCGGTGGCGGCCGTGTCGTGCACCAGGCGTGCGTTGCGCTGGGTGCTGCCGTCCAGCTCCTGCAGCGCGCTGCCGATGTGGGCCACGCCGGCGCTCTGCTCGGCCGCACCGCCGGAGATCTCGGCCAGCAGCTGCTTGATGCGGTCGGCGTTGCGCACCACCTGAGCCATGGTGCTGCCGGCGGCCTGCACGCGCTCGGTGCACTGGGCCACGGTGTCGACGCTGCCGCCGATCAGGTCGCGGATCTCGCGGGCGGCCAGGGCCGAGCGCTGGGCCAGCGCCCGCACCTCGGTGGCCACCACGGCAAAGCCCTTGCCCTGCTCGCCGGCGCGGGCGGCCTCCACCGCGGCGTTGAGCGCCAGGATGTTGGTGCGGAAGGCCAGCCCATCGATCACGCCGACGATGTCGGCGATGCGGCCCGAGGACGCGCGCACCGCGTCCATCGTGCTGACCACCTCGGACACCATGGCGCCGCCGGCGCCGGCGGTGGCCGCGTTGTCGACCGCCAGGCGCGCGGCATCGCGGCTGGCTTCGGCGCTCTGCTTCACCGTGGCGGCGATCTGCTCCATCGACGCAGCCGTCTCCTCCAGCGCTGCGGCATTCGCCTCGGTGCGTGCGGACAGGTCGCCTGCGCCCTGGCTCACCTGTTCAGCATTGGCCAGCAGGGCCTGCGCCGCATCGCGCACACCGACGACGATGCCGCACAGGCCCTGGCGCATGTCCTCCAGCGCCAGCATCACCTCGGCGATCTCGTCGCTGCCCACCACGTGGGCGGGCTGGCCCAGCCGGCCGTCGCGCACGGCGTGGATCTGGCCGGTCAGCGCCTGCACGCCGCGCGCCATCACACGGTAGAAGCTGCCCATCGCATACGCCGCCAGCAGCAGCCCGACCAGCACGGCGCCGAAGCTCAGCAGGCGCTGGCGCTCCAGCCGCGCGATGCGTTCGGCCAGCAGGCCGTCCAGCGCCGGCAGGCCGCGCTCGTACAGCGTGAACAGCTGGCCCAGCGCCTGCCGGCCGGCGTCGTAATGGGTTTGCGCGGCGCTGGCCGAGCGCTCGCGGCCCAGTTGCTGCGCGGCCGTGACGAAGGCCTGGGCGGCGGCCAGCGGCGCCATGTCCAGCTGACCGGCCAGTGCGGGGTTGGCCTTCACCACGTGCTGCAGGTGGGCGCCCAGGTCGCGGGCATACACGTTCGCGCTGGCGACCCAGCCGATGTAGCGGTTCTCGTGCGTGACGCTGCCGAAGCCGCCGTTGGCGGCCGCGAAGCTGCCCCAGCCCCAGACCTGGCCCAGGTCTTCGGCCAGGCGCGGCAGCGTGAGAACCAGCGCGTTGATGGTGTAGAAGCTGTCGACGTCGGGGTCGAGCACCAGGTTGGAGTCGTCGCCCACGCGCTGGATCAGCGTGACCAGCGCCGCGGACACCGGGCCGAACACCGTTCGCCCCTGGCCGTCGACGCCCTGGCGCGACGTGGCCGTGGCCTGCCAGGCGCGGGCGAGCTCATCCACCGTCGGCAGCAGCCCGAGGTCGTCACCCTCGGTGCGCAGGTGCTGCTGCAAGGCCTGCAGGGCGACGTCGGTGGCTTGGCGGGCACGCTGGTAATCGGCGGCCGCGTCATGCCCGCCCAGCAGGGCACGCGTGGCATTGCGCGTGGCCAGCACCCCTTGCAGCAGCGGCGCGACGCGGTGCATCACCGCCACGCCCAGCCGCTCCTTGCGGGCGAATTCGATCTCGGTGGCCATGTTGCTGGCCAGCAGCGTGCTCAGCACCGCGATCGGCAGCAGAAAGCACAGCGTGATCAGCGCCGCCTTGGCCGGAAAGCGCAGCCGCCGCAGCAGCCGCACGCCGGGGCGCAGCACCTGGTCGAGCCAGGCATCGCGCCCACCCGCGGACGGCCCGGCATCCGCCGAGGCGGACAGGGGGGCCGACGAGGAGCAACCCGTCAGAGCGGGGCCTGTGACTGCTGAGGCTCGCCTGGACATCGACAACTCTCCTGAAAGGGTGGGGGCGCGATGGAGACCATTGTTTCTGTGAGGGGCTTTCTCTATCGCCGAAGTAAGGGGTTCTTGATTGCCTAGATCGCTTCGGCCGTGCGGGGCATTCGGGGCGAGGGCGCGGACCGGCCGTGGCTTGGATAGACTCGCGCGCTGTCGTCCGCCGGCCCGTCGGGTCGGCGGTGCCTCCAGAACACCAGCCTCCAGCACCATGCCCACTGTTGTCGAAGCGGACCTGATCGCCGCCCTCAAGACCGTCGCCGACCCCCTCACGGGCAAGGACTTCGTTGGCACGCGCCAGTTGAAGAACCTGAAGATCGACGGCGATGACGTCGCCTTCGACGTCGAGCTCGGCTACCCGGCCAAGAGCCTGCACGGCGCGCTGCGCCGCCAGCTGATCGAGGCCGCGCGCAAGGTGCCGGGCGTGGGCAACGTCAGCGTCAACGTCAGCAGCCGCATCGTGGCGCATGCCGCGCAGCGCGGCGTGGCGCTGCTGCCGGGCGTCAAGAACATCATCGCCGTGGCCTCGGGCAAGGGCGGCGTGGGCAAGAGCACCACCGCCGCCAACCTGGCCCTGGCCCTGGCCGCCGAAGGCGCCACGGTGGGCATGCTGGACGCCGACATCTACGGCCCCAGCCAGCCGATGATGCTGGGCATCAGCGGCCGCCCCGAAAGCGTGGACGGCCAGAGCATGGAGCCGATGGAAGGCCACGGGCTGCAGGTGGCCTCGATCGGCTTCCTGGTCGAGCCCGACCAGGCCATGATCTGGCGCGGCCCGATGGCCACCCAGGCGCTCGACCAGCTGCTGCGCCAGACCCGCTGGCGCGAGCTCGACTACCTGATCGTCGACATGCCCCCGGGCACCGGCGACATCCAGCTCACGCTGAGCCAGCGCGTGCCGATCACCGGCGCGGTGATCGTCACCACGCCGCAGGACATCGCGCTGCTGGACGCCAAGAAGGGCGTGGCCATGTTCGAGAAGGTAGGCGTGCCCATCCTGGGCCTGGTGGAGAACATGGCGGTGTACTGCTGCCCCAACTGCGGCCACACCGAGCACATCTTCGGCGCCGACGGCGGCAAGAAGATGGCCGAGGAATACAAGTTCGATTACCTCGGCGCGCTGCCGCTGAACCGCAGCATCCGCGAACAGGCCGACTCCGGCCGCCCGACGCTGGTGTCGGACCCCGACGGCGAGATCGCCGGCCTGTACAAGAGCGTGGCCCGCCAGGTGGCCGTGAAGATTGCCGAGAAGGCCAAGGACTTCTCCAGCAAGTTCCCGACGATCACGGTGAGCAAGGGAACCTGAGAGCGGGTTTTCAGCATCCCGCGAGTGCGGGGTCGATGTGCGTGGGATGGTCCGCCACCACCAAAGTGCGTGATGCTTTGCGCTTCTTCACTGAATCGTTGAGCAGCGTCATGCCCTTGTCCACCTTGTTCCGTCCCGTCCTGGCCGCCGCTGTGATCGCTTCGGCGGCCATGCCTGCCTCAGCCTTCGATCAGGTGGTGGTCTTTGGCGACAGCCTGTCCGATACGGGGCGCTTGGCGGCGCTTTCTTCGACCCTGAATCTGCCGGGTATCGGCACGGTCCCTGCGTCGCCGTATGTGGATGGCCGCTTTTCCAACGGCATGGTGGCCGTTGAGTACCTGGCGCAGTCCTTGGGCCTGAGCGGTGCGCTCACCAATTACGCCTATGGTGGGGCCACCAGTGGCCTGCTCAATGCGCACTTCGGCATTGATGAGTTGATCGACCCGGGCCTGACCGCCGCTGCACTTCCGTTGCGTAACACCGGCATTCAATCGCAGGTGGGCATGTTCCAGGCAGACCTGGCAGCGGCCGGAAAGTCTGCGTCATCGTCAGCGTTGTACGTCGTTTGGGGCGGGGCCAACGATTTCCTGTACGCGCCCGCAGAGGTCTATCAAAGCCAGGCCGCGGCGATAAGCTTCATCCAAGGTGTGGTCGGCAATCTCGTGAGCTCGGTTCAGACCTTGTACGCGATGGGTGCCCGCAACTTCCTGCTGCCGACGCTGCCAGATCTGGGCATCACGCCGCGCACCATGGACTTGGGCGCGATCGAGTCTGGCGGGGCCACCAGTCTGTCATGGGTATTCAACACCGTACTGGTGAACACCTACAAGGGCCTGGCGTCAGCGCTTCCTGACGAACGCTTCTACGCCTTCAATACGTTCCTGGCCAGCCGTGATGCGCGTGCAAGCTTTGCCAATACTTCGGAGGCTTGCATCGCCACCGGCGATGCCAAGGACTGCCTGGGCTACATGTTCTTTGACGACATTCATCCGACAACGGCCACCCATGCCATGCTTGGCGCGCAAATGGCCGCGGCAGTCCCGGAGCCACACGGTGTGTTGCTGATGGCTTTGGGTGCTTTGGTTCTGCTGGGCCATTCGGCGCGCCGCCAACGTCGCGCATGACCACACGCGGCTGACCGTTTGCAGCCGTAACTGCAACTCAGGCGGCTGGGGCGTTCTCCCAAGGCGGCACATCCATTGCCGCTGGGTTGAGTGCCGCTGGCACCGGAGGGTTGCGAGCTAGGTTGTCTGGCATGACGCTCGGTGCAACGTCACCCAACGCCTGCTCGCCCCCCAACGCGTCCAGCAGATCGCCGATCATCGGCAGCAATTCGCCGGTGCTTATCGCCGCGTCGGCGTCGAAGTTCTCGTCGCGGCTGGCGCCGGGCTGCTTCTCGAACACGCCGTCCTCGAAGGCGATGCGCTTGACCTGCAGGCCCTCGGTCAGCACGAAGCTGACGCGGCCGTTCCAGGTCAGCGCCAGGCGGGTGGGCTGTTTGCCGGCGGCGATGTGCTCGCGGATCTCGGCGATCTCCAGCGTGTGGCGGGCATAGCGCACGGCGGGCTTTTCGCCGTCGGCGGCCTTCAGTTCGCAGTCGCGGTCGATCGTGAAGCCGGCCGGGGCTTCGCCGCTGACCAGCCACTCGGCCATTGCGGCCGCGGGCGACATGGCGGTGTTGATCGGCCGCGCGGCAAAGCCCGGCAGGGCCTCGGTCAGTGCGGTCAGCACCTCGTCGGCCTTGCTCTGGCTGCCGCAATCGATGGCCAGCAGGCGCTCTTCGGGCGCCAGCCACACACGCACGCTGCCGCGCTTGGTGAAGGCCTGTGGCAGCAATTCCTGCAGGGCCTGATCCTTCAGGTCCTGCTTGGCCTTGCGGCCGGGCTTGCGGCCGGTGTCCTGCTCGATCTTGGCCGCCAGCGCATCCACCTGGCGCTTGATCACCGAACCGGGCACCAGCTTGCGCTCGACCATCAGGCTCATCAGCCAGTGGCCGGCCACCGATTCCACCAGGGCGGCATGTGCATCGCCACGCGGGCTGGTCCAGCCCAGCGACACCGGTTGCGTGGCGCCACACTCGGTGAAGCGCGCCTTGCCGAGGGCGGCATCCAGGTCGGCGAAGTCCACCGTCCACTCGGGGACGATGCGGTAGATCAGCAGGTTCTTGAACACGGGCAGGCAGTCCGGCGGGGCAAAACCCGGCATCCTACCTGCCCGATGTGGCTTGACAGGCGCTGCAGAACAGCGCCCATCCCGACGACGCTCAGGCCGACGGTGCCGGCGTTCGGATCAGGTGGTCGAAGGCGCTCAGCGCGGCCTTGGCGCCTTCGCCGGTGGCGATGATGATCTGTTTGTACGGCACCGTGGTCACGTCACCCGCGGCAAAGATGCCCGGCACGCTGGTGTGGCACTTGGCATCGACCACGATCTCGCCGAATCGGCTCAGCTCCACCGTGCCCTTCAGGAACTCGGTGTTGGGCACCAGGCCGATCTGCACGAACACGCCCGCCAGCGGCAACTGGTGCTCGGCGCCCGAGACGCGGTCCTTGTAGTTCAACCCCGTCATCTTCTGGCCGTCGCCGATCACCTCGGTGGTTTGCGCGTTCACGTGGATGGTGACGTTGGGCAGGCTCTTCAACTTGTCCACCAGCACCTGGTCGGCCTTGAGCTGGTCGGCGAATTCCAGCAGCGTGACGCTGCGCACCACACCGGCCAGGTCGATCGCGGCCTCGACGCCCGAGTTGCCGCCGCCGATCACCGCCACGTCCTTGCCCTTGAACAGCGGGCCGTCGCAGTGCGGGCAGTAGGCCACGCCCTTGGTGCGGTACTCGGCCTCGCCGGGCACGTTCATGTTGCGCCAGCGCGCGCCGGTGGCCAGGATCACGCTGCGGCCCTTCAGCTGCGCGCCGTTGTCCAGCGTCACGGTGGCGTAGCCGCCGGGCTGCGCGGCCGGGTCGACCTTGGCCACGCGCTGCAGCGTGATGATGTCCACGCCGTAGTGGCGCACATGGGCCTCCAGCGCGGCGGCGAACTTCGGCCCCTCGGTCTCCAGCACCGAGATGAAGTTCTCGATGCCCAGCGTGTCCATGGTCTGGCCACCGAAGCGCTCGGCCACGATGCCGGTGCGGATGCCCTTGCGCGCGGCGTACACCGCGGCCGCGGCGCCGGCCGGGCCGCCGCCGATGATCAGCACCTCATACGGGGCCTTCTCACTCAGCTTGGCGGCCTCGCGCTGGGCGGCGCCGGTGTCGATCTTGGCCAGGATCTCGGCCACCTCCATGCGGCCGTTGCCGAAGGGCGCGCCATTCAGCACCACGCTGGGCACGGCCATGATCTGCTTGTCTTCCACCTCCTGCTGGAACAGGCCGCCGTCGATGGCCACGGCGCGGATGCGCGGGTTGAACACCGCCATCAGGTTCATGGCCTGCACCACGTCCGGGCAGTTGTGGCAGGTCAGGCTCATGTAGGTCTCGAAGCTGAAATCACCGTCGAGCGACTTGATCTGCTCCAGCACCTCGGGCTCCACCTTCGGCGGATGGCCACCGGCCCACAGCAGGGCCAGCACCAACGAGGTGAACTCGTGGCCCATCGGCACGGCGGCGAAGTGCACGCCCATGTCGTGGCCGACGCGGGTGATCTGGAAGCTGGGCTTGCGGGCGAACTGGCCGTCGAAGCGGGCGCCGATCTTGGCCGGCGCGATCGCCGCGATCTCGGTGATCAGCTCGCGGATCTGCTGCGCGCCTTCGCTGTCGTCCAGGCTGGCGATCAGTTCGATCGGCTGGCTGATGCGCTCGAAGTAGGCGGCGAGCTGCGCTTGGGTGTTGGCGTCGAGCATGGTGCGGTCCTTTCGCGGAATGTTCAGGCGTGGTCGTTCCGACCCCGTTGAAAGCATCCATGGGCGAAGGCCGCCGGACGCTTTCAACAGGGCCTGAAGCAGGGTTCAGGCTGGGGGAGGGAGGCGGGCGCCAGGCCCGCCTCGCTACAGATCATCGAAAGATGATCAGATCTTGCCGACGAGGTCCAGGCTGGGCGCGAGGGTCTTGGCGCCTTCCTTCCACTTGGCCGGGCACACCTGGCCGGGGTTGGCGGCGGTGTACTGGGCGGCCTTCAGCTTGCGCAGGGTTTCCGAGACGTCACGGGCGATCTCGTTGCTGTGCACTTCGGCGGTCTTGATCACACCCTCGGGGTTGATCACGAAGGTGCCGCGCAGCGCCAGGCCTTCTTCGGGGATGTGCACGCCGAAGGCGTTGGTCAGCACATGGGTGGGGTCGCCCACCAGCGGGAACTTGGCCTTGCCGACGGCCGGGCTGGTCTCGTGCCACACCTTGTGCGAGAAGTGCGTGTCGGTGGTGACGATGTAGACCTCGGCGCCGGCGGCCTGGAAGGCGGCGTAGTTGTCGGCGGCGTCTTCGATCTCGGTCGGGCAGTTGAAGGTGAACGCGGCCGGCATGAAGATCAGCACGGACCACTTGCCCTTCAGGCTCTCGTCGGAGACGGTGATGAACTCGCCCTTGCCATTGCGGTTGACGAAGGCCTGGGTCTTGAACGGCTGGACTTGCGTGTTGATCAGCGACATGTCGATTCCTTGTGTGGGTGGGTTGCGTCGATCGATGCGACGGAAGGAATCTTATGTGCGTTGCACCATTGGAGCGTTTGATTGATCCAATGTCGATCATTGGGGCTGGCTATTCAGCCGCCTTCATCGCCGGTCAACACGAAGGCCTTGCCGATCTTGAAGATGCCGCTCATGCGCACGGCCGGCACACCGTCGGCCGTCACCAGGCCCTGGGCGAACACCATCGTGCGGGTGCTGCGCAACACCTGCGCCTCGCCCTGCACCCAGCAGCCCAGCGGCGCCGGCGCCAGGTAGTCCAGCGTCAAGTTGACGGTGGGCAGGAACTTGTGCCCCACCTCGGGCGCCTTGCGGTGGATGGACAGCGGCAGCACCATGTCGCAGAAGCTGGCCAGCCAGCCGCCGTGGCAGTTCTTCATCGGGTTGCAGTGCCGCGGCTCGACGCGAAAGCCCAGCAGCACCAGGTCGCCGCCGGCCTCGGCCGGGCGCGGTTCGTGGCGCATGTACAGCGGGCCGTTGTTGGCAATGAAGCCGCTGGGCATGGGCAGGGCCTGGAAGCCCTCGGGAATGCCGGCGCCACTCATGCCGCGCCGCCCCCGGTCTCGCGCGCCACGTCGGCCATGAAATCACCGCTGGTGTCGTCCAGGCCGGGGTAATGGCGGTCGAAGTCGGCGCGCATGGCCGCCAGCGGCACGTCGTTGAAGCTGCCGCGCTGGGCCAGGTACTCCATGTGGCGTCGGCCCTCGCGGTCGTACGGGTGGTAGATCGAGTCGTGAATGCCGTCGAACTCCAGCGGCAGCAGGCCGAAGCGATCGCACAGCGACAGGTTGAAGGCCGGCGTGGCCTTGCGCCAGGCGCCGTCCAGCCAGATCTCGGTGTAGCCGTGCCAGTAGAAGGTGTCGGTCTGCATGCGCTGGCGCATGCGCTCGGTGCTGAGGTGGTTGCGCACGTCGGCAAAGCCCAGCCGCGCGGGGATGCCCGCGGCGCGGCACACGGCGGCCAGCGCCGCGGCCTTGGGCACGCACCAGCCCAGGCCGCGCTGGATGGCGGTGCTGGCCTTCATGCCCTGGGGCGTCAGGCTGATCTGGTACGGGTCATAACGGATGCCGTCGCGCACGGCCAGGTACAGCGCCACGGCGCGCTCACGGTCGCTGCTGCCCCGGGCGTGCTGTCTGGCGTAGGCCAGCACCTCGGGATGGTCGCTGTCGACCATGATGGCCGGGGCCAGGCTGTGGTTGTCCAAGGGGCGTCTCCTGTGTACGGCGGTGTTCGGTGGCGGTCCAGTTTGGCGGTAGTCTCGCGGCGGCCGTGTCACCGGTGCGCCAGGCCTTCGCGCGTGGCGGACGGTGTTATCCTGAAAGCGCTTTCAAAATCATGGACCACGTGGTTCGCGGCGTGGCCCTAGGAGACCCCCGGTGATCGAATGCTTCTTCGATTGCTCCAGCCCCTGGACCTGGCTGGGCTTCCACAACCTGCAGCCGCTGGCGGCCGAACTGGGCGTGCCGGTGCGCTGGCGGCCCATCCTGGTGGGCGGCATCTTCAATGCGGTGAATCCCAGCGTCTACGAGTCGCGTGCGCACGGCGTGCCGGCCAAGCAGGCCTACCTGAAGAAGGACCTGATGGACTGGGCCCAGCACTGCGGGTTGCCGATCCGCTTTCCGCCCACGGTGTTTCCGGTCAACAGCGTCAAGGCCATGCGCGGCTGCCTGTGGGCCGAGGCGCAGCACGGCCCGGCCGCGCTGGTGGCGCTGGCCACCGCGTACTTCGAGGCCTACTGGCGCGACGACCGCGACCTGTCGAAGGACGCGGTGCTGGCCGACTGCGCCCGCGCCGCGCGCCTGGACGCCGACGCGCTGGCCGCCGGCATCGCCACCCCCGCCATCAAGGCGCAGCTGAAGGCCAACACCGACGAGGCCATCGCCCGCGGGGCCTTCGGCTCGCCGACGATTTTTGTCGGCGGCGACGACATGTATTTCGGCAACGACCGGCTGCCGCTGGTGCGCGCGGCCGTGCTGCGCCGCCAGGGCCTGGGCGCGCCGGTGGGCCGCGCCTGAGCGGCTGCGGCCCGTGTTTCCCGCCATGCCAAGGGCCCTGAATTGACCTCTGTTTCGCGCAGCTTCATGGCCCGGCCGCGGCTGCTGCCGCTGGCCGGCCCGCTGTTCGCCGAGCTGCTGCTGGGCATTGCGGTGGGCGTGCTCGGCACCGTGCTCGCGGCCCGGCTGGGCGACCGGCACGGCGCCGCCTTCGCGCTGGCCAACCAGGTGCTGGCCATGCTGTTCATCTTCTTCCGCATTGTCGGGGCGGGGGTGGGCGTGGTGGTGTCGCAGGCCCTGGGCGGCCGCCGCCGTGACGAAGCCGACCGCGTGGCCCGCGCCACGCTGGGGGCGGCCACCTGGATCGGCGGCCTGGGGGCGCTGGGCGCGCTGCTGGGCGCCGGCCCGCTGCTGCGGCTGATGAACGCGCCGCCCGAGGTGCTGCCGCTGGCCACCGTGTTCCTGCAGACGCTGGCGCCGGCCGTGCTGCTGGATGCCTGGAACGCCACGCTGGCCAGCGTGCTGCGCTCGCACCTGCAGGCGCGGCCCACGCTGCGGGTGATCGTGGCCACCCAGTTGCTGCACCTGGGCCTGGCCTGGCCGGCCATGTCCGACGCGAGCTGGGGCTGGGGCCTGGGCCTGCCGGGCTTTGCCCTGGCGCTGCTGGCCAGCCGGGTGCTGGGCGTGCTGCTGCTGGGCCAGCTGTGGCGGCAGCGCCTGGGCCTGCACACCGTGGCCTCCGACTGGTGGTGCCTGCCACGGCGCACGCTGGCGCCGGTGCTGCACATCGGCCTGCCCGGCGCGGCCGAGAACATCGCCTGGCGCCTGGCCTTCATGGTCAGCGTGGCGGTGGTGGGCGGCATGGGCACGGCGGCCGTGGCCACGCAGGCCTACACCATGCAGGTCATGCACCTGCTGCTGCTCACCGGCCTGGCCACGGGCTTGTCGGCCGAGATCGTGGTCGGGCACCTGGTGGGGGCCGGCCGGCTGCACGAGGCGCACCGCCTGGTGCGGCGCGCGATGGGCGTGGGCCTGCTGGTCAGCGGGGGCCTGGCGCTGCTGGCGGCGCTGGCCGGCCCGCGGCTGCTGGGCCTGTTCACCGACGACGCGGCCATCGTTGCCGCCGGTGCCACGCTGCTGTGGCTGACGCCGCTGCTGGAGACCGGCCGCACCTTCAACCTGGTGCTGGTGAACGCGCTGCGCGCCGCCGGCGACGCACGCTACCCGGTGCTGGCCGGCGCGGCCAGCTTTGCGCTGGTGCTGGCCGGCGGCAGCTGGCTGCTGGGCAGCCAACTGGGCCTGGGGCTGGCCGGCGTGTGGGTGGCCTATGCGGCCGACGAGTGGATCCGCGGCCTGCTGATGTGGCGCCGCTGGGCCGGCCAGGGCTGGGTGCCGCATGCGCGGCAGGCGCACCGCCGGCTGCGGCTGGCCCGCCAGTGAATCAGATGCCGTGGAAGGTGGCGAACTCCTCCAGCGGCGCGCGCTGCGCCTGCAGGGCGTTCACCGGGTGCTCCGGATTGGCGTAGCCGATGGCCATGCCGGTGAACAGCATGCGCTCGGGTGGCAGGCCCAAAAAGTCGCCCACGGTCTTCGGGTAGACCGACCAGGCCTCCTGCGCGCAGCTGTCCAGGCCTTCTTCCTTCAGCAGCAGCATCACGCTCTGCAGGTACATGCCCAGGTCGCTCCACTGCGGCGGGCCCATGCGGCGGTCCACGCTGCAGAACAGCAGCACCGGGGCGCCGAAGCCCTCGTAGTTGCGTGCAAACCAGCGCAGCCGCGCGGCGCGGTCCTCGCGCGGCACGCCGAGGCGGGCGTACATGTCCTCGCCGATCTGGAAGCGGCGGTCTCGGTAGGGTGACACCAGCTCCTTCGGGTAGATGCTGTACTCGGGTTGCTCGGTGGGCTCGCCAGCGGCTGCCGCGGCTTGCACCTTCTTGACGCGGGCCAGCAGATCCTTCAGCGGCTCGCCGGCCACCACGTCGATGTGCCAGGGCTGCAGGTTGCCGCCCGAGGCCGAGCGCGCCGCGGTGGTCAGCACCTTGCGGATCAGGTCGCCCGGCACGGGCTTGGGCAGGTAGTCGCGGATCGATCGGCGGGCGGCGAGGGCGTCGGCCACGTGCATGGGCGGTCTCCGGTCAGGCGTTGCGGGTGGTTATGGCACGACGTTAGCGCATGACGGCGCTGTGTCCGTCGCGGCGGCGACGAAGCCCGGGCGGCGCCCACTGGCCGCAAGACGGGTGGCAGCCGCCGGGTGCACGCCCGATGCGGGCCGGATGCGGCTGGCATGGTGGTGGGGGGCCGCCGTGACGGGCGTCACACCGCCGGGGCTCAAGTTCGGGCGGCAGCGGCCGAGGGCTTCGGGCCGGGTGCGGCAGCGTGACATTCGCACGGCGACTAGCGCACGTTCTGTCACACCCCACCCCCCATTCGGGTGGGGTCGCCGCGATGATGCCGGCCTTCGGCACGTTAAGAGCCTGACACGGATCGCGCCGCACAAAAGGAAGACAAGATGGGTTTTCTGACGCCATTCATCGTGCTGATCGAGCGCCGCATGCTGCGACCGCTGCTGCTGGCGCTGCTGTCGAGCCTGGCGCTGGTGCTCGGCCTGGGCGTGCACGCGGGCGGGCAGGTGAAGCACCGCAAGATCGCGCGCGACCTGGAGGTGGCCGCGGCATCGCCCACCCAGCCGGGCCACCGCTGGGTGCGCCAGGCCAACGGCCAGCGCATGGTGGAAGCCGTGATCGTCGGCCAGGGCAGCGACCCCGAACTGCGTGCGCTGCGCAAGCACATCACCGCCATCGGCGGCACGGTGAACGGGCGCTTCAGCGCCATCAACGCGCTGCTGGCCACGGTGCCGGCCAAGGCGCTGAAGTCGATCGACGACCGCGATGACGTGGCCTCGGTGTCGCCCAACCGCAGCACGCGGCATTCGGTCAGCACGCTGGAGACGGTGACCGGTGCCGCCACGCCGGCGGTGCGCAGCTACGCGGGCCTGCCCGGCAGCTACAGCGGCCTGGACGGCGCGGGCGTGGGCATCGCGGTGCTGGACTCCGGCGTGATGACCACGCACGAGAGCCTGTCCAACGGCCTGGGCGCCAGCCGCGTGGTGCGCCAGGTCAGCCTGGTGGGCAAGGCCGCGGCCAACCTGGCGGCCAATGCCTATGCGCCCGGCAGCCCCGAGCGCCAGGCCTACGAGGCGTCGCTGAATGTCGGCGTGAGCCTGGACTACGACCCCTACGGCCACGGCTCGCACGTGGCGGCGGTGGCCGCGGGCCGCCGCGGCAGCGGCGCGATGGACATCGCCGGCATGGCGCCGGGCGCCTCGATCATCGATGTGCGCGTGCTCGACAACAGCGGCACGGGCTCGATCGCCGACCTGCTGGCCGGCATCGACTGGGTCATCGACAACGCTCGCACCTACAACATCCGCGTGATGAACCTGAGCCTGGCGTCCAGCAGCACCGAGTCGTGGCAGACCGACCCGGTGGCGCGTGCCGTGCGCAGCGCCACGGCGGCTGGCATCACGGTGGTGGCGGCGGCCGGCAATTTCGGACAGGCCAACGGCACCACCACCTACGGCACGGTGGGCTCGCCGGGGCTGGATCCGTCGGTCATCACCGTGGGCTCCACGCACATGAACGGCACGCCCATTCGCGGTGACGACACGGTCAACGGCTTCAGCTCGCGCGGCCCCACGCGCGGCGGTGCCGTGGATGCCAACGGCGTGCGCTACCCCGACAACCTGATCAAGCCCGACCTGGTGGCGCCGGGCAACCGCATCGTGTCGCTGGGTGCCACGTCGGAGCTGGGCGGCTGGAACAAGCTGGCCCAGGGCACGCCGGCCCTGGTCAGCGGCCTGGGCACGCAGTTGCTCAAGCGCTCGGCCATGATGCTCAGCGGCACCTCGATCGCCGCGCCGGTGGTCAGCGGCGCCGCCGCCGTGCTGCTGCAGGCCAACCCCGGCCTGACGCCGCCGATGATCAAGGCCATCCTGCAGTACACCGCCCAGCCGCTGCCCAATGCCAGCCTGGTCGACCAGGGCGCCGGCATGATCAACCTGGAAGGCGCGGTGCGCCTGGCCAAGGCGCTGCGCACCGACACGCTCGACCGCCTGGCCGCCGGCACGCTGACCGCTGGTGCCGCCATCAACGCCACGGCGCTGCCGGCGCCGTCGACCACGATCAACGGCCAGACCTTCGCCTGGTCGCAGATCGTGATCCTGGGCGGCCGGCAGATCGTCAGCGGCACCGACCTGTTCACCAAGTGGCAGCCGATCTACGACCCGCGCCTGGCCTGGGGCGGCAAGACGGTGCGCAAGCAGCTCGTCACCTACTGGCCGGCGCCGGCCGGCACGCCTTGGTACAACTACGTGCCCAAGGCCTTCAGCGACAGCATCGCCCCCAACGGCGCGCTGCTGACCGCGGGCGTGCGCAGTGCCACGGCGCTGGCCGGCATCAGCTCCAAGACCGGCAAGACTGGCGTGTTCCTGCCCTCGGCCACGCTGGCCGGCTGGCTGGGCGCCGGCAGCGGCGTGACCCTGGCCTCGGGCGTGGTGCTCAGCGAGGGGGTGGTGCTCAGCGAGGGCGTGGTGCTCAGCGAGGGCGT
This sequence comes from Pseudaquabacterium inlustre, assembly GCF_038066595.1. Classification (NCBI taxonomy): domain Bacteria; kingdom Pseudomonadati; phylum Pseudomonadota; class Betaproteobacteria; order Burkholderiales; family Sphaerotilaceae; genus Pseudaquabacterium; species Pseudaquabacterium inlustre. Next base: position 314,320 of record NZ_JBBUTH010000009.1, on the reverse strand, counting down.
GGTGCTCAGCGAAGGCGTGGTGCTCAGCGAGGGCGTGGTGCTCAGTGAGGGCGTGGTGCTCAGCGAGGGCGTGGTGCTCAGCGAGACCGCCAACGGCACGGTGCGTGCCACCGCGTTGCCTGGCATGCTGGGCGAGCCCTGAGCCACCGGCCGGCGCCTCAAGATCGCCCGGCGCCGGCCGACAACCAGACAGAGCCCCAGGTGGGTGCCTGCCCCGTGCGGCAGGACACCTCGTTGCCCAGTAGTCGCTGGGGTGCCCTCACGCAGCCGATGTCCTCCACGCCGACGGATCCTCCCGACGACCGCCGCCAGCCGCCCGCAGGGCCCTGGCGCCGGCTGCACGCCTCGCTGATGCCCGACTACAACCGGCGCGCCACCGGGTACTGGTGGAGCGTGGTGGCGCTGGGCGCCGTGGCACTGGGCCTGGCCATGGGCTGGATGGCGGGGCAGCGCGGCGGCGTGCTGCTGCAGGTGCTGGTGGGCTGCGGCATCACCATGCTCGCCGGCCTGTTTCCGGTGCGCATCCCGGGCTCGCGCAATTCCTTCGCGGCCGGTGAGCTGTTCATCATGCTGCTGCTGCTGCTCAACGGCCCGGCGGCTGCGGCGCTGGCGGCGGCGGGCGAGGCCTTCGTGGGTGCCGCCCGCACCAGCAAACGCTGGACCAGCCGCATCATCAGCCCGGCCACCGCCTGCCTGTCGATGATGGTCTGCGGCTCGCTGTTCCAGATGGCCACGGCCGCGCTGGCCCGTCATGGCCCCGACAGCGCGCTGGCCGAGGCCTTCGTGCTGCTGCTGGCCATGGTGGCGGCGATCGGCCACTTCCTGCTCAACACCACGCTGATCTCGCTGGTGCCGCATCTCAAGCGCAACGAGCCGCTGCGCTGGAGCAGTTTCGTGCAGAGCTTCGGCTGGGTGGGCACCACCTATGCCGCCAGCGCGCTGATCGCCGGCCTGCTGTACCTGGTGTTCAAGGCCTCTGGCGTGGGCGTGATGGCCGGCGCCGTGCCGATCATCATCGTGCTGCTGGTGATGCTGCACTACCACTTCCGCCAGCGCGAGAGCGACGAGAAGGCCAATGCGCTGCGCATCGAGGCTGCCGAGCGCGAGGCGGCGCAGTCGGCCCGGCATCTGCAGCAACTGCGCGAGAGCGAGCGGCGATTCCACAGCGCGTTTTCCCATGCCGCCATCGGCATGGCTCTTGTCTCGGCCGATGGCCGGGTGCTGCAGGCCAACCCGGCGCTGGCGCAACTGCTGGGCTGCGGCGACGAGGAGCTGGCCGGCCGCGACTTCATGCGCCATGTGCACCGTGACGACCTGCCGCTGCTGGAGCGGCAGTGGCGCAGCCTGGTGGATGCGGGCGGGCCGTTGCGCCCCGGCGGCACGGACGAGGAGGGCGCCGACACCGACGAGACCGCCGCCGCGGTGGAACTGCGCTGCCTGCGCAGCGACGGCAGCCAGGTGGCGGTGGCCGTGCACAGCGGCCACTTCGCTGACCGCCACGCCAGCGAGCCCTGCCTGATCCTGCAGGTGCAGGACATCAGCGCCCGCCGCGAGGCCGAGGCCAAGCTGCAGCACATCGCCTACCACGACAGCCTCACCGCGCTGGCCAACCGCATCCGCTTCGGCGACTGCCTGGCCCAGGCGATCGCGCGCAGCAAGCGCGACGCCGGCTACCGCTTCGCGGTGATGTACCTGGACTTCGACCGCTTCAAGCTCATCAACGACACGCTGGGCCATGCCGCGGGCGACCGCTTCCTGACCCTGGTGGCGCAGCGCATCCGCGAGGCCGTGCGGCCCGGCGACACGGTGGGCCGGCTGGGCGGCGACGAGTTCGCGATCCTGATCGACGGCCTGGCCGACGAGGCCCCCACGCTGGCCATGGCCGAGCGCCTGCAGCGCATGCTGGCCGAGCCCTACCTGCTGGACGGCACCGAGGTCAACAGCAGCGCCAGCATCGGCATCACCTTCAGCACCGTGGGCTACGACACGCCCGGTGACGTGCTGCGCGATGCCGACATCGCCATGTACCGCGCCAAGTCGGCCGGCCGGGCGCGCACCGCGCTGTTCGACGCCAGCCTGCGCGCGCAGCTGGCCGAGCAGGTGAACCTCGAGCGCGACCTGCGCCGCGCCATCGAGCAGACGCAGCTGTCGCTGGCCTTCCAGCCGATCTACGACCTGGCCAGCGGCCGCATCGACAGCTTCGAGGCCCTGGTGCGCTGGGACCACCCCGAGCTGGGCGCCGTGCCGCCGGCCACCTTCATCCCGATCGCCGAGGACTCGGCGATGATCTCGCCGCTGACCGACTGGGTGCTGGCCAGCGCCTGCCGCCGGCTGCGCGAGTTCCAGCAGCTGCAGGGCCAGGGCCTGCGGGCGCGCCTGCATGTCAATGTGTCGGGCACCGACATGTGCCGCAGCAACTTCGTCGCCCGGGTGTCCACGGCGCTGCTGAGCAACCAGCTCGAGCCGGGCCAGCTGACGCTGGAGATCACCGAGAGCACGCTGATGCACCGGCTGGATGCCGCGCTGCAGGTGATGGCGCAGCTGCGCGAGATCGGCGTGGGCCTGTCGGTGGACGACTTCGGCACCGGCTATTCCTCGCTGGCCTACCTGTCCACGCTGCCCATCACCAGCCTGAAGATCGACCGCTCCTTCGTGCAGCGGCTCAACGCCGACGCCCGCGATGCCAAGGACGCCGAGGTGGTGCGCGCCGTCATCACGCTGGGCAATGCGCTGGGCAAGACGGTGATCGCCGAGGGCATCGAGACCCCCGAGCAGCTGGCCCAGCTGCGCCTGATGGGTTGCCAGTTCGGCCAGGGCTATCTGCTGGCGCGGCCCTTGACGCCCGAGATGGCCGGGGCCCTGGCCCAGGCCGAGCGCCTGCGCGATGCCCCGCCGGGCGCCGTCGCGGACCGCGATGCCGATGCACCGGCCAATGTGCCGGCCAACGTGCCGGCCAGCGCCGCACTGCCCTGAGCCTGGGGCTTTCCCCGGTAAGGCCCTGCACCGGCCGGGGCACAGCATGTACGCACAAGACGGCCTGACAGCCGGCCCGTAGTCTCGCGCCCATCGTCCCCAGAGACGGCGGCATGCCGCCGCAGGAGAAGGCGCTTGGAGTTCGTGCAACTGCTGGTTTCGGGCATATCGCTGGGGTGCATCTATGCCCTCATCGCGCTGGGCTTCGTGCTCATCTACAAGGCCACTGAAACGGTCAATTTCGCCCAGGGCGAGCTGATGATGCTGGGCGCCTTCGGCGCGCTGGTGCTGATGAAATGGGGCCACTGGTCGTTCTGGGCCGCAGCGCCGGTGGCGGTGGCCGGCATGCTGGCGGTGGGCATCGCGCTCGAGCGCCTGGTGATCCGGCCCATCCTGGGCCAGCCGCAGTTCACCGTGGTAATGCTCACCATCGGCGTGGGCTACACGGCGCGTGGCCTGATCTCGATGCTGCCCGAGATCGGCACCGAGACCAGCACCATCGACGTGCCCTACAAGGGCCAGGTGCTGAACCTGGGCGGCGCGGTGATCAGCGTGGAGCAGCTGGCCGTGATCGTGATGACCGGCCTGCTGTGCGGGCTGCTGTTCCTGATGTTCCGCTTCAGCAAGGTGGGCATCGCGATGCAGGCGGCCTCGCAGAACCAGCTGGCTGCCTACTACATGGGCATCCCGGTGCGCCAGCTCAACGGCCTGGTGTGGGGCCTGTCGGCCGCGGTGGCGGCGCTGGCCGGCCTGCTGCTGGCACCCATCACCTTCGTGCACGCCAACATGGGCTTCATCGGGCTGAAGGCCTTTCCGGCCGCGGTGGTGGGCGGCTTCGGCAGCCTGCCCGGCGCGGTGGTGGGCGGGCTGGTGATCGGCATCGTCGAGGCCATGGCCGGCTTCTACCTGCCCGAGGGCTTCAAGGACATCGCCGCCTATGTGGTGGTGCTGGTGATGCTGGTGGTCAAGCCCAACGGGCTGTTCGGTGGCGCGATGCGCAAGAAAGTCTAGACATGTCCGCCCCCACGTCACTTCGTTCCTGCCCCCCGAGGGGGTTCTCAGTCGCCTTGGGGCGGCCCGGCGGCAACTGAGTCCAGCATGCGCTTTCTTTTCAAAACGACCTACGAGCAGGACATCCGGCTCGTCGAACACAACGGCCAGGCCTTCTGGTACGGCCTGCTGCTGGCCGCGGCGCTCACTGCGCCGTGGTGGGCGGGCGACTACGCGCTCAGCCAGCTCAGCTTCGTGCTGGTGTACGCCATCGCCGGCCTGGGGCTGATGGTGCTGTCGGGCTTCACCGGCCTGGCATCCATCGGCCATGCCGCCTTCATGGGCGTGGGCGCCTACACCGAGGCGGTGCTGGCCAGCCGCGGCTGGCCGTTCCCGGTGAGCATGGCCTTCGCGGCCCTGCTGTCGGCAGCGGTGGGCGTGGTGGTGGGGCTGCCGGCGCTGCGCGTCAAGGGCATCTACCTGTCGATCGCCACGCTGGCCTTCGGCTTCATCGTCGAGGAGGTGCTGGCGCGCTGGGAGAGCGTGACCAAGGGCAATGCGGGCCTGAGCGTGGTGAAGCCGCAGCTCTTCGGCCTGGACCTGAGCTCGCAGAACGCGTTCTACTTCATCGCCCTCGGCACCTGCCTGCTGGTGACGTTGGGCGTGATGAACCTGCTGCGCTCGGCCACCGGACGGGCCTTCATCGCCATCCGCGACAGCGAGATCTCGGCGCAGAGCATGGGCATCCACCTGGCCGGCTACAAGACGCTGTCGTTCGCGCTGTCGGCGGCCATCGTGGGCCTGGCCGGTGCGCTGTATGCGCACAAGCTCAGCTTCATCTCGCCCGACCAGTTCGGCATCGGCCAGTCCATCGACTTGCTGCTGCTGGTGGTGGTGGGCGGCCTGGGCTCGGTGCATGGCGCGTTCTTCGGTGCGGTGTTCCTGATCGCCATGCCGCAGGGCATCGCGGTGGCCAAGGACTGGCTGCCACCGGCCATCGGCCAGGCCACCGGCCTGCAGGCGGTGGTCTACGGCCTGGTGCTGATGGCCTTCGTGCTGTTCGAGCCCATGGGCCTGTACGGCCGCTGGCTGAAGGTGCGCACCTGGCTGCAACTGTTCCCGTTCTACCGCAAGGGCATGTTCAAGCGTCAAAAGAGCTACACCAAGTCAGAGAGGCTGAAATGAGCGCGCTGCTGGAAGCCAGGGATCTGAGCGTGCGCTTCGGCGGCGTGCTGGCGGTCAACAAGGTCAGTTTCGATGTGCGGCGCGGCGAGGTGTTCACGCTGATCGGCCCCAACGGTGCCGGCAAGACCACGGTGTTCAACCTGATCAGCCGCATCTACCAGCCCACCACCGGCACGCTCAGCTTCGAAGGCCAGCCGCTGGACGCGCTGGCGCCGCACGCGATCGCGGCGCTGGGCATCGCGCGCACCTTCCAGAACATCGAGCTGTTCGAGAACGCCACGGTGCTGCAGAACCTGCTGATCGGCCACCACATCCACCGCGGCACCGGCTTCTGGAGCAACCTGTTCTTCACGCCGGCCACGCGCCGCGCCGAGCACGCCGCCCGGCTGCGCGCCGAGGAGGTGATCGACCTGCTGGACCTGCAGCACTACCGCGACACCCATGTGGCGGGCCTGCCGTATGGCAAGCGCAAGGTGGTGGAGCTGGCGCGCGCGCTGTGCACCGGCCCCAAGTTGCTGCTGCTGGACGAGCCCTCGTCGGGCCTCAATGTCGAGGAAACCGAGGACATGGCCTGGTGGATCCAGGACATCAAGAGCGAACTGGGCATCACCGTGCTGATGGTGGAACACGACATGACGCTGGTCTCGCGCGTCTCCGACCGCGTGCTGGCGATGAACCAGGGCGAGGTGCTGGCACTCGGCACACCGGCCGAGGTGCAGAGCCATGCCGGTGTGATCGAGGCCTACCTGGGCACCATCGACGATGTGTCCAGCCTGCGGAGGCAAGCCGCATGAGTGCCGTGTTGAATGCCGTGCCGCCGGCCGCGGCGGACAGCGAAATCCTGCTGTCGCTGGCCAATGTCGAAAGCGCCTACGGCCCGATCAAGGCCATCCGCGGCGTCAGCCTGAAGGTGCGGCGTGGCGAGATCGCCACCGTGCTGGGCAGCAACGGCGCGGGCAAGAGCACCATCCTGAAGACCATCTCCGGCGTGCTGGATCCGCTGCGCGGCACGGTGCAGTTCAAGGGCCAGGACATCACCGGCAAGGACCCCGCCGAGATCGTGCGCCGCGGCCTGGCCCATGTGCCCGAGGGCCGCGAGGTGTTCCCGCTGCTGAGCGTGCGCGACAACCTGCTGATGGGCGCCTTCACCCGCAACGACAAGGACGGCGTGGCGGAGGACATCGAGCGCGTGTTCGGCTACTTCCCGATCCTGAAGGAGCGCGAGCGCCAGGACGCCGGCCTGCTGTCGGGCGGCCAGCAGCAGATGCTGGCGATCAGCCGTGCGCTGATGGCCCGGCCCGAACTGATCCTGCTCGACGAGCCCAGCCTGGGCCTGTCGCCGCGGCTGACCAAGGAGATCTTCGAGATCGTCGTGCGCATCAACCGCGAGCGCGGCACCACCATCCTGCTGGTCGAGCAGAACGCCAACATGGCGCTGAACGCCGCCGACTACGGCTACGTGCTCGAGAACGGCCGCATCGTGATGGAAGACCGCTGCGACATCCTGCGCGAGAAGGAGGACATCCGCGAGTTCTACCTCGGCATGAAGGAATCCGGCGTGCGCGGTGAGCGGCGCTGGAAGAAGAAGAAAACGTGGCGATGAGCACCCCGATGAGCAACGCAGTCGATCCCCACCGCATCGTCACCGCCAACCGGCCGGGCTGGGCGCCGGAACCGTTGCCCTTCGACACGGTGGCCAAGATGTTCTGGCACCGTGTGAAGGAACTGGGCGACGCGGTGATGATGCGCCAGAAGGATCTGGGCCTGTGGCGCAGCTACACCTGGAACGAGGTGGCCACCATCGTCACCGAGATCGGCGCCGGCCTGGTGAGCCTGGGCTACCAGCCGGGCGAGGTGATCTCGGTGCTGTCCAACACCTGCCGCGAATGGGTGTGGACCGATCTGGCCGGCCTCTCGATGGGCGGTGCGGTCAACGGCATCTACCCTACCGATGCGGCGGTGCAGGTGCAGTACCTGTGCGCTGATTCAGGATCGGTGTTCCTGTTCGTCGAGGACGACGAGCAACTCGACAAGTGGCTGGAGATGCGCGATCAGCTGCCGCTGCTGCGCAAGGTGGTCATCTTCAACATGGAAGGCCTGACCCAGTTCAGCGACCCCGATGTCATCAGCCTGGACCAGCTGCGCGAGGCGGGCCGCGCCTACCTGAAGCAGCATCCCGGCCTGCTGCAGGAGCGACTTGCCAGCCGCGGGCCGGAGGATCTGGCCGTGCTGGTCTACACCTCGGGCACCACCGGCAAGCCCAAGGGCGCGATGATGCTCAACCGCAACCTGTGCGCGGTGCTGGCGTCCACCAACCCGGGTCTGTTCCAGGACCTGCCCGAGGCCGAGGAGCGCGTGGCCTTCCTGCCGCTGTGCCACATCGCCGAGCGGCTGATCGGCGAGTACGTGTCGATCTACCGGCGCTCGGTGGTGAACTTCGTCGAGAACCCCGAAACCGTGTTCGAGAACGTGCGCGAGGTGCAGCCGCATGTGTTCTTCGCCGTGCCGCGGGTGTGGGAGAAGATGTACTCCAGCGTCAGCATCGCGCTGAAGGAGGCCGGCAAGCTGCAGCAGCTGGCCTATGCCTGGGCCATCGGCGTGGGCACGAAGGTGGCGGCGCTGAAGGAGAAGGGCGGCACGCCGGGCGGCCTGCTGGCTGCGCAGTACGCCGTGGCGCGCGTGGCCGTGCTGGGCAATGTGCGGCGCATGCTGGGCCTGAACCGCGTGCACCTGGCCCTCACCGGCGCGGCGCCGATCTCGCCCGAGCTGATCCGCTGGTACCTGGCACTCGGCATCCCGCTGCGCGAGGGCTGGGGCATGACCGAAACCTGCGGCGGCGGCACCGTCACGCCGCGCGACGCCACGCGGCCGGGCAGCATCGGCATTCCGGGGCCGGGCGTGGAGATGCGCATCGCGCCGGTCACGCACGAGATCCTGCTGCGCGGCGACAACCGCTTTGCCGGCTACCTGAACCTGCCCGAGAAGACCGCCGAGGCCATCGACGCCGAGGGGTGGCTGCACACCGGCGACGTGGGCCGCGTCGACGATCAGGGCTGGTTCTACATCACCGACCGCATGAAGGACATCATCATCACGGCCGGCGGCAAGAACATCACGCCCAGCGAGTGGGAGAACCAGCTCAAGTTCAGCCCTTACGTCACCGACGCGGTGGTGATCGGCGACAAGCGCGCCTACCTCAGCTGCCTGGTGATGATCGACGAGGAGAACGTGGCCCAGTGGGCGCAGGACCGCGACGTGCAGTTCAGCGACTTCAAGAGCCTGTGCCGCGCGCCCGAGGTCATCACGCTGATTGGCGAGGAGATCGAGAAGGTCAACAAGGCCTTCGCCCGGGTGGAGCAGATCAAGCAGTTCCGCCTGATCGAGCAGCGCCTGACCGCTGAAGACGAAGAGCTCACGCCGACGATGAAGCTCAAGCGCTCGCTGATCAACAAGAAGTACGCCGATTTGATCGAAGGCATGTACAAGGGCCAGGCCGCGGCTTGATCCACCGCAGACGGCGGCGGCTGCTGCCCGCTGCACCGCCCTTGGCGCGGCTGACGGCCGGCTGACATTGATCTGCCGCAGACCCCGCCACCGGCGGCTGAGCGCCAATGTTTCACCGGCCACAGGGCTGGCCGGTGGAACAGCGAGGCTCCGATGCGCGGCAACCAGCACCTATTTCCCCCGGCGGCATGGCCTCTTGCGGCCCGGGCGCCCGAGTCCGGCACGCCCTGGGCCTGGCCACCCGGCGAGGATGCGCTGACCCAGTTGCTCGACCAGATCGGCGTGGGCGATGCCGCCCACCCGGCGCCGCTTCGTGACGGCCTGGTGGCCGTGCTCAACGGCTTGCTGGGCGACCACCTGCAGCGCGCCGACCATGCGCTGGCCACCCAGATGCAGCTGCGGCGGGGCGGCCACCGCCTGAACCTGCCGCTGGGCGCCGGCGCCTGGGCCGAGCCGCCGCACCAGCGCGTGGTGCTGCTGGTGCACGACCTGTGCCTGGACGAGCACAGCTGGCAGCGCGATGGCCACGACTATGCGGCGCAGCTGGGCAGCACCCTGGATGCCAGCGTGCTGCACCTGCGCTACAGCAGCGGGCTGCGCATCTCGGCCAACGGCGCGCTGCTGAACCGGCTGCTGGCCGAACTGCACCAGGCGTGGCCGGTGCCGCTGCGCGGCATCGACATCGTCGGCCATGGCATGGGCGGCCTGGTGGCGCGCAGCGCCTGTGCCCAGGCCGAGGGCGCTGACGAGGCCTGGCGCCGCGCGCTGCGGCGGCTGGTGTTCCTGGGCACGCCGCACCACGGCCTGCCGCTGGACCACATGCGGCCCTGGCTGCGCCGCGTGCTGGGGCTGCGCCAGGCCTCGGCACCGCTGGCCCGGCTGGCCCGCCTGCGCAGCGACGGCGTGGCCGACCTGCGCCACGGCAACCTGCTGGCCGCCGACTGGCAGCCGCACGACCACTTCGACACCCGCGACCACCGGGTGCCGGTGCCGCTGCCCGACGGTGTGGAGTGCCATGCGCTGGCTGGCTGCTTGCCGGCACGGGTGGGCCGCCATGGCGCGCCGCGCCAGCCGGGCGATGGGCTGGTGCCGGTGGACAGCGCCATGGGCCGCCACGCCAACCCGGCACGAGACCTGGCGCTGCCCGAGCGCAACTGCTGGGTGGGCGAGGACCTGCACCACCTGGAGCTGCTCAGCCACGCCCGCGTCTACCGCCGGCTGCTGTACGCGCTGTCGGACGCCTGAGCGCCGCATTGGGCGCCGGCGGGCCATGCCCAGCGGCCGCGGGGCGGCTGGCGCACAATCGGCCGATGCCTGCTACCGATTCCGCTCCTGCCGCCGCGGCCAGCGCCGACGGCCGTCCCGACCTGCCCCCCGAGGCCGACGAAGCCATCGCCGAGCCGCCCTACAAGCTCGACTACCCCTGGGCCGAGGCGCCCGCGCCCGGCCAGCCGCTGGAGGTGGCGCCCGGCGTGCTGTGGCTGCGCCTGCCGATGCCCTTTGCGCTGAACCACATCAACCTGTGGCTGATTGCCGACGAGGACGCGCAGGGCCCCGGCTGGGCCCTGGTGGACACCGGCACCAAAACGCCCGAGGCCCTGGCCGTGTGGCGCGCGCTGATCGCCGAGGACGGCCCGCTGGCCGCCACGCCGCAGGGCGCGCGCATCACCCGCATCTTCTGCACCCACATGCACCCCGACCATGTGGGCATGGCCGGCTGGCTGACCCGCAAGTTCCAGTGCCGGCTGTGGATGACGCGCGAGGAATACCTGACCTGCCGCGTGCTGGCCGCCGACACCGGCCGCGAGGCGCCGGAGGATGGCGTGCGCTTTTATCGCCAGTGCGGCTGGCCCGAGGAGGCCATCGACGTCTACCGCGCGCGCTTCGGCGGCTTCGGCAAGTTCGTGCACCCGCTGCCCGAGAGCTTCCGCCGCATCGTCGATGGCGAGGTGATCCGCATTGGCGCGCACGACTGGCGCGTCATCGTCGGCCGTGGCCATTCGCCCGAGCACGCCTGCCTGGTGTGCGACGACCTGAAGGTGCTGGTCTCGGGCGACCAGGTGCTGCCCAAGATTTCGTCGAACGTCAGCGTGTTTCCCACCGAGCCCGACGCCGACCCGCTGGGCGACTGGATCTCGTCGCTCGAGAAGCTGCACGGCGCACTGGGCGATGACCTGCTGGTGCTGCCGGCGCACAACGAGCCCTTCCGCGGCCTGCACGCGCGGCTGCAGCGCCTGATGCGTGGCCACCAGCGCGGGCTGCAGCGCCTGGGCCGCACGCTGCGCGACGGGCCGCGCCGCGCCATCGACGTGTTCGGCGCGCTGTTTGCCCGCCCCATCGACGGCAAGGGCGAGCTGCTGGGCATGGCCACCGGCGAGAGCATGGCGCACCTGAACCACCTGGTGCACCGCGGCGAGGTGCGCGCCGAGCTCGATGCCGCCGGCGTGCGCTGGTACCGCTGGGTGGCCTGACGACGCTGCGCTTGTGGCGGGCCGGGGCCGTCGTCAAGGCCCCAGCAGACAAGCCTGTGCCGGCCGCAGCGGGCAGGGGCCGATCAGGCCGAGCCGGCCACCCGACTCGGCCAGCGGGCCGAGCGGCACACGCCAGGTCACCGGCTGGGGCTGGCCGGCGGTGCGGCTGGCGGCAGGCGCCGACAGCACCTGCCAGGGGCTGGCGCCACTGCGCTGCCAGGCCACACGGTAGGTGGCGCCGCGGCGCAGGCTGCGCGTGTGAAGCAGCAGTTCGCCGTCGCTGATCTGTGCGCTGGGCGCATCGGGCCAGGGCCGCGCCAGCGGTTCGCCAACGAACAGGCCCTGGCCGGGCCAGGCCACCGATTTCCAGTAGGCCTCGATCAGCGTGGCGCCGCGCAGGTAGTGGTCCACCAGCACCGTGGCGCGCGGAAATTTCTGCACATGGTTGCAGGGCTCTTCCACCGTGCCGTAGCTGCCGGTGGCGCCGGCCGCCAGCCAGGCCAGCGCCGTCATCTGGCCATGGCCGTCGGGCAGCGCGCCGCCGGTGGAGGTGAGGTGGTCGGCCACCGCGCCGGGCACGAAGCGCAGCGTGTCCAGCTTGTCCACCCGGGCCAGGCCTGTGAAGTAGAACAGCACGTCGCTGCGGTCGGCGAGGGCATTGCCCGGTGCCGAAGCGGGGGCGCTGGCACCGTTGGCGGCGCTGTGGTCCAGGTATTGCCAGGCCAGGCCCGGTGCTTGCGCCCAGCCGGCCGGCAGCTGCGCCAGATCGGGCCAGCGCACGCTGCGAGCGGCGTCGCTGGTGCGCAGCGCATAGCCGGTGCCGGTGGGCTGGCTGCCATCGGCGGCCAGGCCGCGCGCGATCAGCGCCTCGGCTTCGGCCAGCGTGCGCGCGCCCAGCATCATCGACGGGCGGATGCGCAGGTCGGTGTAGGGCCGGGTGCTGTCGCTGTCGAAGTAGGGCGAGGGCAGGGTGGGCGCGCACTGGCCGCACAGCCGTGCGTCGAAGCCGAAGGCCATGGCCGCCGTGATGCTGGCCGCACAGCGCTCGCCCTGCACGCGCGAGGGCTGGGTGAAGGTGAGCAGCGTGGCCTGCACCTTGGGGCCCAGGCGGGCGTCGATGGCGGCCTTGACCGCGGCGAACTCGGTCGCGCCGATGGCATCGCGCCCGGCCGGCAGCGCCACGCGCACCATGTGCGATTCCGGGATGCCGCGGGCGCGCTGGTAGGCCAGGCCGACGGCCTCGCTGAGCGGGTCGCCCTCGGCGATCACCACGGCCAGCTCGGCCGCGGTAATGGCGCTGCGGGGCAGGGTGGGCAGGGCCGGGGCGGCGGCGGCGCCGGACCCCAGTGCGGGCAGAACGGCAAACAGCAGCGCCGACAGCAGGCGCAAGGCACGGACAACAGGCATGCGCGGTTTGTACCGCGGATGCCTGCCGGCCAAAGCCCCGATCAGCGTGCCGGCCGCACGCGGTAGACCCCGTTGTTGCGGTCGGCGCTGAAGAACACGTTGCCCTGGGCGTCCACCGTCACGCCGGTGGGCACATAGGGCGGCGGCATGCCGGGGCCGCCGGACAGGCCGATCGGCAGCCGGTCGGCCAGCGTGCGCCGCGTGTTGCCGGCCAGGTCGATCTCGGTCAGCTTGCCCGCTGCGGTCTCGGCCACCACCAGCGAGCCCCAGGGCGTGAAGGCCAGGCCTTCGGGCAGGGCCAGGCCGGTGGCCACCGTGGTCTTGGCGCCGTCAGCCAGGTTCACGCGCACCACATTGCCCGCGGCCTCGCTGACGTACAGCGCGCCATCGGGGCCCAGCGTCATCTGCACCGGGCCGGCCAGGCCGCTGGCCACGGTGGCGCGCTCATGCCAGTCCTTGCCATGGGCACGCAGGATGCTGCCGGTGGCGATCTCGGCCACCAGCACCGTGCCGTCGGGCAGCGGCAGCGCGTCGTACGGCGCCTTGAAGCCATGCAGCATCGCCAGGGTCTTGTTCGTCTCTCGGTCCAGCACCTGCACCGTGCCGGTGAACCAGGAAGCCAGCGCCACATGTTTGGCGCTCAGGCCCAGCGAGAACGGGTACTCCATGTCCGACGACTGCATGCGCTTCAGGTCGGTCACCTCGCCGCTGGACGCGTCGATGCGGCGGTAGGCAAACACATCGGCCAGCCACAGCTGGCCACCATCGGCCTTCAGGCCGGCAGGCACGGCGGTCTTGCCGCGCGTCAGCGTGCGCTGCGCGCCGGTGGCGGGGTTGACTTCGATGACCGCGTTGTCGGCCATGTTCGAGACATAGATCAGGCCGTTGTCGGGCGCGATGGCCAGGTTGTCGAGTGCGGTGGCCAGCTGCGCCACCACGGTCTTGCGACCGTTGGCCAGCGCCACCTTGCTCAGCTCGCCGGTGACCGTGTCCACCACCCACAGGTTGCCCTTGCCGTCCAGGTTGGCGGCGGCCGGGATCTTGAACTCCGAATTGATCACCGTGATCTGGCCCGTGGCGGGATCGACCTTGGCCACGCTGTTCTTGAACCACAGCGGGCCGTACAGCATGCCGTCGGGGCCGACCTCGAAGCCGTTGAAGCCGCCCAGGTCCTTGGCGATCAGCCGCGGCGGCTTGACGCCGTCGCGGTCGATCTCCCACAGCGCATCGCCCAGGAACACCTGTGAGGCGTAGAGCTTGCCGTTGCGGCGGTCGAAGTCCAGCGAGTTGAGGCCGGGCAAGCCTTGCGCCAGCACCTTCATCGGCGCCGCATCGTTGTCGCGATACCGCAGCATGCCCATCAGGTAGTTGGTCCAGGCCAGCTCGCCCTTGGGCCCCACGGCGATGTCGTCGGCCTGGCCCTCGGGGCCGCCGATCAGGATCTTGGCCGCACCGGTCTGGCGGTCGACCTGCCAGATGGCATTGCCCACCACGCTGCCGGCCAGCAGGCGGCCTTGCGTGTCCACCGCCAGGCCATGCACGCCGGTGAAGGACGAAGGCGCCACCACCGCCTCGGGCGCCGACCATCCGGCCGGACGGGTGGGCGGCTGCGTGGCGCAGCCGGCGGCCAGGGCCAGCACGGCGGTGGCCAGCAGGGTTAGCAAGGGGGTGCGCATCGGGGGTCTCCTTGAGTGGGTGTTGGCGGACGGGGGCGCCGTCGGCGGCCAATGTAGGCGCGGCCCCTTGGCCGCCATGTCGCTTGCATGACGCGGCAGGATCAGGGTTAGCACCTTGGTCACGGCCAGGGCGGCGGCGCAAACTGAAACGCCACTCAGGTCGATGCAGGAGCAGGTCATGGGCAAGCTCGAAGGCAAGGTGGCGATCGTTTCCGGTTCGGGCCGAGGCATCGGCCGGGCCATTGCACTGAAGCTGGCGCGCGAGGGGGCGCGGGTGGTGGTCAACGACCTCGACCCCGGCTGTGCCGAGGAGGCCCTGGCCGCCGTGCGGGCGGCGGGCAGCGAAGGCGCGGTGTGCGTGGGCAATGTCACTGCCGACGGCTTTGCCGAACGCTTCGTGGCCACCGCGGTACATCAGCTGGGCGGGCTGGACATCATCGTCAACAACGCCGGCTACACCTGGGACGAGCCGATCCACAAGATGGACGACCGCCAGTGGCATGCGCTGCTGGAGGTGCATCTCACCGCGCCCTTCCGCATCCTGCGTGCGGCGGGCAGCTTCATCCGCCACGCCGCGAAGGAAGAGGCGGCGGCCGGGCGCGAGGTGTTCCGCAAGGTGGTCAACATCTCGTCGATCAGCGGCCTGCACGGACGCAGCGCCCAGGCCAACTATGCGGCGGCCAAGGCCGGCGTCAACGGCCTGACCGTGGCGCTGGCCAAGGAGTGGGGGCGCCACAAGGTCAACGTCAACAGCGTGGCCTTCGGCATGATCCGCACGCGCCTGACCGAGGGTGGCGCCGATGGCCGCACCCACATCGACATCGACGGCCAGCGCATCGAGGTGGCCAACAACCCCGGCCTGTTGAAGGGCGCCGAGGCGGCGGTGCCGCTGGGCCGCGCCGGCACACCGGAAGAAGCGGCGGGTGCCGTCTACCTGCTGTGCAGCCCGGAGAGTCACTACATCACAGGGCAAGTCCTGGTCTGCTCGGGCGGTCTGCCTTGATGGGGCGCCCGGCGCCGCGGGTACGCGACGCCACCCGCCGGGCGGGTTGGCCGCCCGGCTTGGGGCGGCCCGGCGCTCGGTCGGCCTCGCGGCTCCATGGGGCGTGCCAAACTCGCCGCCCATCCCAGGCCACTGACCCGCACCCATGTCCCAGCTCGAGATCCAGATCGCCGACGGCATTGCCACGCTGACGATGAACCGCCCCGATGCGCGCAACGCGCTGGGCGATGAACTGAAGGCCGCATTCGCGGCCGCCGTGCCGGCGCTGGTGCGCGATGGCGATGTGCGTGCCGTGGTGCTGACCGGCGCCGGCGGCGTGTTCTGTGCCGGTGGCGACCTGCGCGCCATGCTGGCCGCGCGCGAGGGCATGACCACCGAGCGCTGGCGCCAGCGCATGCTGGATCTGCACCCCTGGGTGCGCCAGCTGATGGAGCTGGACAAGCCGCTGATCGCCGCGGTGGATGGCGCGGCCTACGGCGCCGGTTTCAGCCTGGCGTTGATGGCCGACTTCGTGCTGGCCACGCCGGCGGCGCGCTTCTGCCTGTCGTTCATGAAGGTGGGCCTGGTGCCCGACTTCGCCGCCATGCACTCGCTGCCGCGCGTGGTGGGCGTGCAGCGCGCCAAGGAGCTGATGCTGTCGGCGCGCGAACTGCGGGCCGACGAGGCGCAGCAGCTGGGCATCGTGATGGAGCAGTGCGCCGCGGCCGATCTGCTGCCGCGCGCCCAGGCGCTGGCACGCAGCTTCACCGGTGCATCACCGATGGCCATCAGCCTGATCAAGCGCGAGGTGGGCATGGCCCTGGCCACGCCGCTGGACACCACGCTGGCCCACGAGGCCGACCACCAGGCCCTGTGCTACCAGAGCAGCTACCACGCCGAGGCCGCGCGCCGCTTCATCGCCAAGGAGCCGGCGATGTTCAGCTGGCCGCAAACGTAGGGCACTCGGCGCCAGGGAACTGGCACCACCCGACGGGCGGGCTGAGCTCGGACATAAGGCGTCCTGGGGACGGCTTGCGCCTGGCGAAGCGGCCAGCCATGCAGGGCTGGCCGTGGGGATGTCCTTCTGCCCGAGTTCCTCAGGCGTGCGCCGTGCGAAAGCGCGACACGGCGCCCATCATGCGGCTGGCCTGGTCGTGCAGGTTGGCGGCGGCGGCGGCGCTTTCCTCCACCAGCGCGGCGTTCTGCTGCGTGGCCTGGTCGAGCTGGCTGACCGATTCGTTGACCATGCCCAGGCCGGTGGCCTGCTCGGCTGTGGCGCGGCCGATCTCGCCCACCAGGCTGCTGACCTGGCCGGCCCGGTCGACTATCTGCTGCATGGTGTCGCGCGCCTGGCTGACCAGTGCGGCGCCGCTCTCCACCGTCTCGACGCTGTGTCCGATCAGGCCCTTGATCTCGCGTGCGGCGCCGGCCGAGCGCTGGGCCAGCGTGCGCACCTCGGCGGCCACCACCGCGAAGCCGCGGCCCTGCTCGCCGGCACGCGCGGCCTCCACCGCCGCGTTCAGCGCCAGGATGTTGGTCTGGAAGGCGATGCTGTCGATGGTGCCGATGATGTCGGCGATCTTGCGCGAGCTGTCGCTGATGGCGTTCATGGTGCTGGCCACGCGCAGCATCAGTTCGCCACCTTCACCGGCGGTGGTGCTGGCCTGGGTGGCCATCTCGGTGGCCTGGCGGGTGTTGTCGGCGTTCTGGCGCACGGTGCCGGTCAGTTGCTCGAGCGACGAGGCGGCCTGCTGCAGGTTGGCGGCCGCGCTTTCGGTGCGCGCGCTCAGGTCGGCATTGCCGCTGGCGATCTGCGCCGACGCCGTGCCCAGCGACACGCCGCTCGCCTTCACCTCGGCCACCATGCCCGCCAGCTGAGCCATGGCCTGGCCGATGCCACGCGCCAGGTCGCCCAGTTCGTCCCGGCGGTCGGTGGCCACGCGGTGGTCCAGTTCGCCGCGCGACAGGGCCTGCATGGCCGCCTGGGCCGCCTCGGTGCCCGAGCGGATGCTGCGGTTGATGCCCACCACGGCCACCGTGGCGGCCACGACCAGCATCACCACCAGCGAGCCGGCCAGCCCCAGCGCGCGCTGCGACTCGGCCAGGCGTTCCTGCAGCATGGCGTCGACGCGGGCGAACGCCTTGTCACTGAAGCCGTACTGGGCGTCGATGAAGCCGGTCATGGTGTCGAAGTACGCGGTCGACGGCTGGCTCAGCGTCTCGGGGTCGAGCAACTGGCCGCGCACCAGGGCCACGGCGCTGGTGATGGCCTCGCGCGCGGCCTGCATGGGTTGCGCCAGGGCCTGCGCGGTGGCGGGGTCATGGCGTTGCAGGTTCTCCACATCGCGCTGGTAGTCCAGCTGCAGTTGCGCCACGCGCTCCAGCGCGCTCTGCAGGCGGGCGCGTTCGGCCGGCGCCAGGTTCTGGCGCTTCAGGGCCAGCGCGCCCACGGCCCGGCTCTGGCCCAGCAGCTCGGTGATGCGCGGCAGCGTCTCGACCATCGCCGTGATCAGGTAGTAGGTGCCCGGCATCGGGTCGAGGATCATCGTCGAGTCGTCGGCCACGTCGGTCAGCAGGCGGTGCTGCAGGGCCACCAGGTCGGAGTGGCGCTGGAACGCCTCGGCCGGTTGCAGCTTGCGGGCGGCCACGTCGGCCAGCAGGGCCTGCCATTGCTGCTGCACGGCGCGGCGGCGCTCGCCCAGCGGACCGGTGGCGTAGGCGGCCGTGGCGGCCTGGGCCTGTGCCAGGGCCTTGTCGAGGGCCTGGGCCTCGGCTTCGCGGCGCGGGCCCATGGCCTCGTTGCCGCCCAGCCAGCCGTTGGTCAGACCGCGGTGGGTCTGGGTGTGGCGGATCAGCGCCAGCACGGCCCCCACGGCGGGCACGCCGGCCCGTTCAGCGCGGGTGGCCTCGTAGTCGCGCCACTCGGCGCGGATCACCAGCGTTGCCAGCGGCAGCGTCAGCGCACCGAACACGAGGGCCAGCACCAGCACGCGTTGGGTGATGCGCAGGTTTTGCAGGAATTGCATGGGCAGGAGCCTCCTTGGTTGCCTGCACGCCGCTGCCCATGACTGCCGGCCGGACGTGCTGTCTCGCACCTCTCTTCGGCCCCGCGCGTCCGGTCTTGAGGGTTTGCCCGTTGCCGGAGGCCTTAGGTGCCGTGCCGGCGTGACCAGGCCTGCACGATGTCATGCAGCCGGTCCAGGCCGTCGGTCAGCGCGGCCGGCCCGGGTTGCAGGATCAGCGGCGACTTGATCTCGTGCAGTTCCCCGTCGCGCACGGCCGGCACCGCATGCCATCCCGGCCGCGCGGCCACCTGCTCGGGCCGGAACTTCTTGCCGCACCACGAGCCGATGATCAGCTCGGGCGCCGCTGCGATCACTTCGGCCGGGTCGGCGACGATGCGTTCGCGCGCCAGCGAGGCCGTAGCGCGCTGCGGGAACACGTCGTCGCCGCCGGCGATGCCCACCAGTTCGCTGACCCAGCGGATGGCGCTGATCTGCGGGCTGTCCCATTCCTCGAAGTACACGCGCGGGCGGCGCGGCAGGGCGGCAGCGGCGGCGCGCACGCGTTCGATGCGCGCGGACAGCGTGTCGGCCAGCCGTGCGGCGGCGTCGGCCGCGTCCACCAGCGCGCCCAGGCGGCGCACGTAGTCCAGGATGCCGGCCACCGAGCGGTGGTTGCTGATCCAGACCTCCACGCCGGCGCGGATCAGGCCCGCGGCGATGTCGGCCTGCATGTCGGAGAAGCCGATCGCCAGGTCGGGCTGCAAGGCCAGGATGCGGTCGATCTTGGCACTGGTGAAGGCACTCACCCGCGGCTTGTCGCGCCGCGCCTCGGGCGGTCGCACGGTGAAGCCCGAGATGCCCACGATGCGCTGCTGCTCGCCGAGCAGGTACAGCACTTCGGTCGGCTCCTCGGTCAGGCAGACGATGCGCTGCGGTCCGTGGCGGCGCCGCGACGCGGGCGAGGGCATGGGCGTGGGGTCGGCAGGGAGATTCACGGCGCACGATTGTGCAGCCGGTTCTTTTCCGGCCTTTGGTGGTGTGATGATGTGATAAAACCGTTGACTTGGGCTGGTGGGAGCGGTTGCACCGACAACCGCGCGAGCAATCAGCGGCGCAACGCGCCGCGGCCGGTGAGGAGCACCCCGATGTGGCCGACGCATGGCGCGCAGGCGCTGGTGTTGATCGTGGATGACAACCCCGAGAACCTCACGGTGATCGGTGAGTTGCTGCACCCCGAATACACCGTGCGCGCCGCCAACGGCGGACGCCGTGCCATCGAGCTGGCGCGCCGCGCGCCGCAGCCCGACCTGATCCTGCTCGACGTGATGATGCCCGACATGGATGGTTTCGCCGTGCTGCAGCAGCTGCGTGCCGACCCCGCCACCGCCGGCATCCCGGTGATCTTCCTGACCGCGCTGGACGATGCCGACAGCGAGGCCCATGCCCTGCGCCTGGGCGCCGGCGACTTCATCACCAAGCCGATCCGCGCGCCCAGCCTGCTGGCGCGGGTGCGCACCCATGTGGCGCTGAAGCAGGCGCGTGACCGCCTTCAGGTGCCGGTGGCGCCGGTGCTGCCGGCCGACGCCGCCGAGGCCTGGTCCGAGGCCGGCCTGGTGCTGCTGATGCAGCTGGCCGCGCGCTGCCATCCCGGCGGCCAACGCCACCTCGACCGTGTGGCTGCGGTCAGCGGCGTGCTGGCCGAGGCCCTGCACCATGGCGGTCGCCATGCCGAGGCGCAGCGCCCGGGCTGGGTGCAGACGCTGCGGCTGGCCGCACCGCTGCATGACATCGGCAACGCCGCGGTGCCCGAGCGCATCCTGGGTCAGCCCGGGCGGCTGAGCGAGGGCGACTGGAACGCCGTGCGCACCCACACGCGGCTGGGGGCCGATGCGCTGCGCCAGGTGAGCGCGCGCGAGGCCGCGCCCAGCCTGCTGTTCTGTTGCGCGCGCGACATCGCGCTCAGCCACCATGAGCGCTGGGACGGCCGTGGCTACCCCGACAGCCTGTCTGGTGCCGCGATCCCGCTGCCGGCGCGCGTGGTGGCCGTGGCCGACACCTTCTCGGCCCTGCTGTCGCCGCGGCCGCACCGCCGTGCCTGCAGCGTGGACGAGGCGCGCGTTTGTGTGCTCGAGGGCCGCGGCCGCCAGTTCGATCCCGCCATCGTCGACCTGTTCGAGGACGCCTTCGACACCATCGTCGTGAAGGGCGCCGAGGCCGGCGCCGACCTCGGTGCCCGGGACGCGGGTCTGGTCGACGCAGGGCCGGCCGACGCAGTGCATCTGGGGCACGGTGCCGGGCAGGGCCGCTTCGCCGGGCTGGCGGCCTGAGCCGTTCGCCGATGACGGTCGCAGTCCGGATCGCACGCCACTGGTTCGCCATCACGGGGGTCTTTGCGGCCGCCCTGCTGGCGCTGCTGTATTTCGGCGCGCCGCTGGGCGGTGTCAGCATGATGGCTGGCGTGGGCGTGGCGGTGGCCGTGGGTGCGGTGCTGGCCTGGCAGCGCGGTGCCGGCGGGTCGGGCGACCGGGGCACACATGAAGCCCAGGCCGCCCGGCAGGCCCTGCTGGACGCCCTGGACCGGCCGGCCGCGCTGCTGGATGCCGAGGGCCGCATCGTGGCCGTGCATCCCGGCTGGCGCCGCTGGGCCAGCGGCGACGATGGCCAGCCCGGTGCGGCCCCGCTCGGCGGCGCACTGGGCCTGGACTACGTGGCCGCCTGCCGCAGCCTGGGCGCGGACGCCACGGTGGCGCGCATGGATGCGCTGCGCTGGGCCGATCAGGTGGCGCAGGCCCTGGCCGGCCCGGCCGGTGCTGCCCAAGCGGAGGTCGCGGAGCCCGCCGACGACCATGCCACCGACCGCGCCGGCGAGATCGAGTTCATCGGGCAGCAGGGCCTGGCCGAGCGGCGGTTTGCGCTGCGTGTACGGCCGCTGGCCGGCGGTGGCGCGCTGCTGCTGGGCGAGGAAACCACCGCCCGGCACCAGCTGGCGCAGCGCGCCGGCGAGAACGAGGCGCGCCGGCGTGCGGTGTTCGAGACGCCAGCCGTGGGCATCGCCGAGAACCGGCTCGACGGCGGCTGGATCAGCATCAACCCACGCCTGTGCGCACTGACCGGCTACAGCCGCGAACAGCTGCTGCGCATGGATTTCCGCCTGCTCACCCACCCCGACGACCGGCGCGGTGATGCGCTGGCCATGCAGCGCTTGCTGGACGGCGAGACCGATAGCATCACCGTCGAGAAGCGCTTTCTGCGCGCCGACGGCAGCACGCTGTGGGTGTCACGCACCAGCTCGATGGTGCGCGATCCGGCCGGCGGGCCCGACCATGTGGTGTCGGTGATCAACGACATCAGCGAGCACAAGCGCGCGCAGGAGCAGCTGGCCGAGCACCAGGCCCAGCTGGAGCGGCAGGTGGCCGAGCGCACCCGCGCGCTGGAGGAGGCCATGTCGGCGCGCCTGGCCAGCGATCGCTTCCTGCGCTCGGTGGCCGACAACCTGCCGGACATGGTGTGCTACTGGGATCCGCTGGGCATCTGCCGCTTCGCCAACAAGCCCTACCGGCAGTGGTTTACGCCCGACGGCCGCGAGATCGTGGGCCTGCGCCGCGACCAGGTGCTGAACGCCCATGCCTTCGAGCGCGGCCGCGAGGCCTTTGCCGCGGCCTGCACCGGCGTGCCCCAGCAGTGGCAGGACATCTACGTCGACGGCGAGGGCAATCCGCGCAACTTCTGGGTGCATTTCGTGCCCGACCGCCTGCCCGATGGCCGGGTGGCGGGCGTGTTCGTGCTGGCCTCCGACATCACGGTCATCAAGGCCAGCGAGACGCGCCTGTCGGCGCTGAACGAGCAGTTGGTGGCAGCCCGCGACCGTGCCGAGCAGGCCAGCCGCGCCAAGACCTCGTTCCTGGCCAATGTCAGCCACGAGATCCGCACGCCGATGAACGCCATCATCGGCCTCACGCACCTGATGCAGCGCGACCTGCGCGACGAGGTCTCGCAGGCGCGGCTGGACAAGGTGTCGGCGGCAGCCCACCACCTGCTGGACGTGATCAACGACGTGCTCGACCTGTCGAAGATCGAGTCCGGCAAGCTGCGCATCGCGCAGACCGATTTCGCCATCGGCGCGCTGCTGTCGCGGGTGTGCGCGCTGGTGGGCGACCGCGTGCGCGGCAAGGGCCTGGTGCTGCAGGTGCAGGCCGATGGTCTGCCCACGGTGCTGCGTGGCGACCCGACGCGGGTGTCGCAGGCGCTGCTGAACCTGATGAGCAATGCGGTGAAGTTCACCGACCATGGCCGCATCGAGCTGTGCTGCGCGCCCGAGGGCCCGCCGGGCGACGATGGCGGCGTGCTGCTGCGCTTCACCGTGCGCGACACCGGCATTGGCGTGCCGGCCGACCGCATCGGCCAGCTGTTCAACGCCTTCGAGCAGGCCGATGCGTCGACGACGCGGCGCTTCGGCGGCACCGGCCTGGGGCTGGCGATCACGCGGCGCCTGGCCGAGCTGATGGGCGGTGACGTGGGCGTGCACAGCACGCTGGGGCAGGGCAGCGAGTTCTGGTTCACCGCCCGCTTCGAGCCGGCCGCGCTCAGTGCCGGCTCGGGCGGGCTGCCGGCCGAGCCGCCGGCCCTGGCCACCGAGGGCCTGGCCGAGGTGCGTGCCCGCCACGAGCACCAGCTGCGTGCCCGCCACCAGGGTGCGCGCGTGCTGCTGGCCGAGGACAACGTGATCAACCAGGAGGTGGCTGGCGAACTGCTGCGCGCGGCCGGCCTGACCGTGGACGTGGCCGGCAATGGCGCCGAGGCCGTGCGGCTGGCCGCCGCCGGCCACTACGACCTGATCCTGATGGACATGCAGATGCCCGAGGTGGACGGTCTGTCGGCCACGCGGCAGATCCGGCTGCAGCCGGCCCATGCCCGCACGCCGATCCTGGCGATGACCGCCAACGCCTTCGGCGACGACCGCCAGGCCTGCCTGGACGCCGGCATGGACGACCACCTGGCCAAGCCGGTCGATCCGGTGCTGATGTACGCGATGCTCGACCGCTGGCTGCCGCTGCGCGAACGCCAGCCCGACGCCCGCAGCGCCATTGCCGTGGCGGACGCCGGGCCCGGGGCTACGGTGGCGGCACCGGCCGACGACCCGTTCGCCGGCATCCCCGGGCTGACGATGAGCCAGGCGCTGATGTACCTGCCGGGGCGCACCGCGGTCTACGAGCGGGTGCTGCGGCAGTTCACCGAGCACTACGGCGACGGCATCGCCGGCCTGGACGACGCGGTGCAGCGCGAGGCCTGGGGCGAGGTGCGCCAGTTGCTGCACTCGCTGCGCGGTGCCTGCGGGGCCGTGGGGGCCAGCGGCGTGGCGCTGCAGTGCCGCGCCATCGAGGCCCGGCTGGGGGCGCAGACCGAGGACGCGCCGCCCGACGGCGGCGTGCTGCAGGCCCTGCAGGTGCTGCAGGACGACCTGGCGATGCTGGTCACGGCGGTGATCGAGCGCCTGCAGCGCCAGCAGCAGGCTCAAGCTCAAGCCCAGGAGCAGCCGGTGCTGGGTGTTCATGCGGCAGGGGCCGCTGCGCAGAGCGTCGCGACACCGGCCGATGCCGCCGCGCTGGACGAGCGGCTGGACGCGCTGCAGGCGCTGCTGTCGGCCGCCGATTTCCGTGCCGGGGCGCTGCACCGGTCACTGGAGGCCCAGATCGTGCAGCGCTGGGGCAGTGCGCAGGCGGCCACGCTGTCGCGGCCGCTGCGCCTGCATGACTACGAGACGGCGTTGTGGGCGCTGCAGACGTTGCGCAGCGGGCCGGCCGGCGCGCCGGCCGATCCTCAGTAGCGGTACACGCCGCGCCCGGTCTTGCGGCCCAGCCAGCCGGCGGCCACCATTTCCTTCAGCAGCGGCGCCGGGCGGTACTTGGAGTCGGCGAACTCGTTCACGTAGACCTCCATCACCGCCAGGCACACGTCCAGGCCGATCATGTCGGCCAGCGCCAGCGGGCCGATCGGCTGGTTGCAGCCCAGCTTCATGCCGGCGTCGATGTCCTCGGCCGTGGCCGCGCCCTCGGCCAGCACGAAGAAGGCCTCGTTGATCATCGGGATCAGGATGCGGTTGACGACGAAGCCGGGCGCGTTCTTCACGCTGATCGGCGTCTTGCCCAGGGCCTCGGCCATGGCCTTGACCGCGTCATGCGTGGCGTCGCTGGTGGCCAGGCCGCGGATGATCTCCACCAGGGCCATCATCGGCACCGGGTTGAAGAAGTGCATGCCGATGAAGCGGTCAGGGCGCGAGGTGGCGGCGGCCAGCTTGGTGATCGAGATCGAGCTGGTGTTGGTGGCGATGATGGCCTCGGCCGGCAGCAGCGCATCCAGCTGGGCCAGGATCTTGCGCTTCAGGCCTTCGTTCTCGGTGGCGGCCTCGATCACCAGCGGGCAGGCGGCCAGCGCGGCATAGTCGGTGCCGGCCTGGATGCGGGCCAGCGCCGCTTCCTTCTCGGGCACCGTGAGCTTGTCCTTCTTGATCAGGCGGTCGAAGCTGCCGGCGATGGTGGCCAGGCCCTTGTCCACCGCGGCCTGCGCCACGTCGATCATCACCACGTTCAGGCCGCTTTGCGCGCAGACCTGCGCGATGCCGTTGCCCATGGTGCCGGCGCCGATGATGCCGACGGTTTGAATGCTCATGTGTGCTCCTGGTGAGTGAAATGGAATCGGGGCAGGCAGCTGTGCTGCGTTGCAGCAAGCTTACCTGCCCCGTGTGGCGCCGGCTGTAGCGCCAGCGTCAGGGTCAGCCTGGATCAGACCCGTTCAAAGATCGCGGCAATGCCCTGGCCGCCGCCGATGCACATGGTCACCAGCGCATAGCGGCCGCCGGTGCGGTGCAGTTCGTAGATGGCCTTGGTGGTGATGACCGCGCCGGTGGCGCCGATCGGGTGGCCCAGCGAGATGCCAGAGCCGTTGGGGTTGACCTTGGCCGGGTCGAGGCCCAGTTCCTTGACCACCGCGCAGGCCTGGGCCGCGAAGGCCTCGTTGCTCTCGATCACGTCCAGGTCCTTGATCGACAGGCCGGTGCGCTCGAGCACCTTGCGGGTGGCCGGCACCGGGCCGATGCCCATGATGGTGGGCTCGACGCCGGCGTGGGCATAGCCCACCAGGCGAGCCATGGGCTTCAGGCCCTGGGCCTTGACCGCGTCGCCCGAGGCCATCACCACGGCGCCGGCGCCGTCGTTGATGCCCGAGGCGTTGCCGGCCGTCACCGCGCCGTCCTTTTTGAACGCCGGGCGCATCTTGGCCAGCGTCTCCATCGTGGTGTCGGCCTTCACATGCTCGTCGGTGTCGAAGGCCACTTCGCCCTTGCGGGTCTTGAGCATCACCGGGACGATCTGCTCCTTGAAGCGGCCGGCGGCGATGGCCGCGGCGGCGCGGCGGTGGCTTTCCACCGCCAGCTCGTCCATCTGCTGGCGGCTGATGCCGAACTGCTCGCCCACGTTCTCGGCGGTGATGCCCATGTGGATCTTGTGGAAGGGATCGTGCAGCGCGCCGACCATCAGGTCGATCATCGGCGTGTCGCCCATGCGCGCGCCGAAGCGGGCCGAGGGCACCAGGTAGGCACCGCGCGACATCACCTCGCAGCCGGCGCCGACGGCCACCTCGGCATCGCCCAGCGCGATGGCCTGGGCGGCCGACACGATGGCCTGCAGGCCCGAGCCGCACAGGCGGTTGACGTTGAAGGCCGGCGTCTCCTTGGGCAGGCCGGCGTTCACGGCGGCCAGGCGGCTGAGGTAGCAGTCACGCGGCTCGGTGGTGACCACGGTGCCCATGGCCAGGTGGCCCACCTGGTCGGGCGCCACGCCCGAGCGCTCGAGCGCGGCCTTGACGATCAGCGTGGCCAGGTCGGTGGGCGCGGTGTCCTTCAGCGATCCGCCGAAGGTGCCGATGGCGGAGCGGGCGGCGGATACGACGAAGATGTCTCGGGGCAGGCTCATGGATGTCTCCTCGGCAGGGGTGTCGAACAGGGGTTCGGGAAAGGCACAGCTTAGGCCGGCCGCATTGCGGCGACCTGACACGCAGGTGGCACGGGCTGGGGCCCTGGACAGTGATTTCACCCTGGTTTTGGCCCAGATCAGACGCCTTGCGCGGGGACGCCGATGCGGGCCGTCCCGGGTGGCGCGCTGGCAGCGGCGGCCTACACTGCCGGGATGAAAGACGTCGTCATCTCCGGCACCGGCCTGTACCGGCCGCCCCATGTGATCACCAACGCCGAATTGGTGGCTTCCTACAACGCCTACGCCGACCTGCAGAACGAGAAGCACGCGGCGGCCATTGCCGCTGGCGAGCGCCAGGCGCTGGTGCATTCCAGCGTGGAATTCATCGAGAAGGCCTCGGGCATCAAGCAGCGCTACGTCATCGAGAAGGACGGCGTGCTCGACCCCACGCGCATGAAGCCGCGATTTGCGCCGCGGCCCGATGAGCAGATCTCGCTGATGGCCGAGATTGCCCGCGATGCCGCGGCCAAGGCCCTGGTGGCCGCCAACGTCGAGGCCGGCGAGATCGACGCGGTGTACTGCGCCGCGGCCAACATGCAGCGCGCCTACCCGGCGATGGCCTGCGAGATCCAGGCCGCGGTGGGCGCTGGCGGCTTCGGCTTCGACATGAACGTGGCGTGCTCATCCGCCACCTTCGCGATCGAGCAGGCCGTGAATGCGGTGCGCACCGGCTGCGCGCAGCGCGTGCTGATCGTGAACCCCGAGATCACCTCGGCCCACCTGGAGTGGCGCGACCGCGACTGCCACTTCATCTTCGGCGATGTGTGCACGGCCATCATCGTGGAAGCGGCCGACACCGCCCGCTCGGCCGAGCGCTGGCAGGTGCTGGGCACCAAGCTCGCCACGCAGTACAGCAACAACATCCGCAACAACGCCGGTTTCATGAACCGCTGCGAGGACACCGACCCCGACGCCCGCGACAAGACCTTCATGCAGGAGGGCCGCAAGGTGTTCAAGGACGTGGTGCCGATGGCCGCGGCGCACATCGAGAAGCACCTGGCCACGCTGGGCTTCAAGCCGCAGCAGGTGCGGCGCTTCTGGCTGCACCAGGCCAACCTGGGCATGAACCAGTTGGTGATCAAGCGGCTGGTGGGTGGCGAGGTAGGCGACGACCTGGCGCCGATCATCCTGAGCGAATACGCCAACACGGCGTCGGCGGGCTCGATCATCGCGTTCCACCATCACCGTGCGGACTTGGTTTCGGGTGATCTTGGGGTGATTTGCTCGTTTGGGGCGGGGTATTCGGTGGGGAGCGTGGTCGTTCGCAAGCAGTAACGACTGCTACTTGCGGTCTTCTGTGCATCAAAGCCGCGGGCGGGCAGGCTGTGGCGGGCCGCTGAAGCGGTCGGCCCACAGGGCCGACTTCCCGGCGCTGAACGGCTTGTCGGCCGCGCCGTACCTTTAGCTCCGCCGGCCTGCGGCCGGCTGCGCACAGGTCCGGCGAGTCAGAAGGTCGATGCGCGCCTGCGGCGCGCCGGCCGCCAATCCATTCATCACCGGCGCTTCACAGGCCCGCCACAGCCTGCCCGCCCGCGGCTTTGCGAGGCGTCGTGGTGTGGCCCGATGCTCCTCCACCATGTTGGCGCTTGATCATTTGAGGCTTTGCCTCGGCCATGTACGCATGCCATGGTGGTGCGGGCGTTCGGCCCGGGCAGCGGGTGCGTCGGGCCGTGGGAAGCGGCGAGGCGCGCAGGCCCGAGGGCGGCGGGAGGCGGCGCAGCCGAATCACGCTTCGACAAACTGACTCGCCGGACCTGTGCGCAGCCAGCCGCAGGCTGGCGGAGCTAAATGTACGGCGCGCCCTCGGGTCGAGCACCGCAGCGCAGTCGCCGCAGGCGACCGCTTCCGTCGGCCCGATGCGCCCGCTGCCCGGGCCGATCGCTCGCTCGGTCAACGCACGCAAACCAAGCCACAAGAACCCTCAGCGATACACCCCATCCCACCCGGCAGCCGGCACCACGGCATTCAACCCATCGTCACTCGCCAACGGCCGGTTCATCTCGAAGATCTGCGCCGGCCCCACCGCCGCGTAGTCCATGTAGCCCAGTCGCAGCAACGGCTCGGTGGCGGCGATGTCGAAGCGGCCGTCGCGGATGTACGACTCGTTGATGTAGATGCCCACCACCTGGCCGATCACCAGCGTGTAGCTCGACGCCGCGCCCGGCTTGTGCGGCGGCAACTCGATGGTCTGCCACAGCTTGCATTCCAGCGCCGCCGGCGCCTCGGCCACGCGCGGCGCGGCGATGAAGCGCGAGGGTGCCGGCGTCAAACCAGCCAACGCGAACTCGTCGACGCCAGGTTTCACCGGCGCCGAGCTGAGGTTCATCGCGTCCTTCAGCGCCATCGTGGCCAGCGAGCAGGTGAACTCGCCGGTCTCCAGCACGTTGCGCAAGCTGTCCTTCACGCCGCCCGACGAGAACATCACCATCGGTGGCCGGTCGCTGATGCCGTTGAAGAAGCTGTAGGGCGCCAGGTTGCGCCGGCCCTGCTTGTCCACCGTGCCGATCCAGCCGATGGGGCGTGGCGCCACCAGGGCCTTGAACGGGTCGTGCGGCAGGCCGTGGTCGCGGGTGGAGGCGTCGTAGTGCATGGCGGGGCGGGGCAGGGTGGCGGGTCGCCTGAGTATCCAGGTGCCCGACGGGGCGGCGCGTCGGCTGCGGGACAATCCCCTTCGCCGTGAACCTCAAGCAACTCGAATACTTCGTGCACGTGGCCGAACTGGGCAGCTTCAGCAAGGCCGCTTTGGTGCTGGACATCGCCCAGCCCGCGCTCAGCCGCCAGGTGCGCGCGCTGGAAACCGACCTGCGCGAGACCCTGCTGCTGCGCAACGGCCGCGGCGTCACGCTCACCGAGGCCGGCCAGCGCCTGTTCGAGCATGGCAAGTCCATCCTGCAATCGGTGGCCGCCGCGCGCAGCGACATGGGCGCCTCGCGCGACGAGCCCACCGGCCGCATCACCGTGGGCCTGCCGCCCACGCTCAGCCGCCAGCTCACGTTGCCGCTGGTGGACGCCTTCCGGCGCCGCTGCCCCCAGGGCCGGCTGGCCATCGTCGAAGGCCTGTCCAGCCACATCGTCGAGTGGATCACCACCGGCCGGGTGGACGTGGGCCTGATGTACAACCCCGAGGCCCAGCCGGCACTCGAGATCACGCCGGTGCTCGAGGAACCGCTGTGCCTGGTGTCGCCAGCCGAGGCCGGCAGCCCGGGGGGCGAGGGCGCCGGCAGTGCACCGCTGCGCCAGTTGTCGCGCTACCCATTGATCGTGCCCGAGCGCGGCCATGCCATCCGCCGGCTGCTGGAAACCCAGGCCGCGCTGGCCGGTGTGCGGCTGGAGATCGGCTGGGAGGTGTCCAGCATCGCCGCCATCGTCGAGCTGGTGTGCGCCGGTTACGGCCATGCCGTGCTGCACGCCAGCGCGGTGACGGCCTCGGGCCGGGCCGACCAGCTGCGCGTGCGCCCGCTGGTGGAACCGCGCCTGGCCACGGTGCTGTGCCTGGCGGCGTCGGCGCACAAGCGCGCCAGCCCGTTGATGCGCCAGACCACCCGCCTGCTGGTGGAGCTGGCGCGCAGCCTGCCGCAGGGCGCCGCGGCGCAATCGCAACCGGGGTAACTGGTGCACCCGGTCGCCGGGTACGGCGCCCACCCGCCGGGCGGGTGCTCAGTTGGCTTGGGGCGGCCCGGCGCTCAACTGAGCCTACTTCGGTGTATGACCTTGCCAATTGGGCATAGCTGCTATCGCCAGCCATGCCTGGGATGTTGGGTCTGACGGGACAAGAATGCGCCCATCCCGATCAGTCTCGGCGGTTGCCCTGCCGCCCGCGCCATGTCCAGCACCCCGTCCAGCGCCGCCTTGCGCGGCATCTCGTCGATGGCCACGCGGGCCATCCTGGCCGAACTGGCCGCCGCCTGGCAGCAGCGCAGCGGCGAGGCCGTGGCGGTGGAGTCGGTGGGGGGCGTGGATGCCGCCAAGCGCGTGCTCGCCGGCGAGTCCTTCGACGTGGTCATCCTGGCCTCGGATGCCATCGACAAGCTGATGGCCGCCGGCCGCCTGCTGCCGGGCAGCAAGACCGATCTCACCCGCTCCGGCGTGGCCGTGGCCGTGCCGGCCGGCGCGACGCGGCCCGACCTCAGCAGCGAAGACAGCGTGCGCGCCGCCGTGCTGGCCGCGCCCAGCCTGGGCTATTCCACAGGCCCCAGCGGTGTGGCCCTGGCCAGGCTGTTCGAGCGCTGGGGCATTGCCCAGCAGATCGCACCGCGCATCGTCACGCCGCCGCCGGGTGTGCCGGTGGGCTCGCTGGTGGCCAAGGGCGAGATCGCGCTGGGCTTCCAGCAACTCAGCGAGCTGATCGCGCTGCCGGGCATCGACGTCGTCGGCCCGCTGCCGCCCGCGATCCAGATCGACACCATCTTCTCGGGCGCCGTGTGCGCCGACAGCACGCAGGCCGAGGCCGTGCGCGCCTGGCTGGCCTTCATGGCCGGGCCCGAGGCCACGGCGGCCAAGCACCGCCACGGCATGGACGCGGCCTGAGCGCCACCAGCACAACACCACCGCGAAACACGCGTTCTCTCTCTCTTCCTTTCCACCCCGCCACCACCCCGCGAGGCACCGCATGATCATCGACGTCCACGGCCACTACACCACGGCGCCCAAGGCGCTGGAGAACTGGCGCAACCAGCAGATCGCCGGCATCAAGGATCCCGCCCTGATGCCCAAGGTGAGCGACCTGAAGATCAGTGACGACGAACTGCGCGAGAGCATCGAGCTGAACCAGCTGGCGAAGATGAAGGAGCGCGGCAGCGACCTGACCATCTTCAGCCCGCGCGCCAGCTTCATGGCCCACCACATCGGCGACTTCAATGTCTCCAGCACCTGGGCGGCGATCTGCAACGAGCTGTGCTACCGCGTGAGCCAGCTGTTCCCCGACCACTTCATCCCGGCCGCGATGCTGCCGCAAAGCCCCGGCGTGGACCCGGCCACCTGCATCCCCGAGCTGGTGAAGTGCGTGGAGCAGTACGGCAACGTCGGCATCAACCTGAACCCCGATCCGTCGGGCGGCCACTGGACCTCGCCGCCGCTCTCCGACAAGAGCTGGTACCCCATCTACGAGAAGATGGTGGAGTACGACATCCCGGCGATGATCCACGTCAGCACCAGCTGCAACGCCTGCTTCCACACCACCGGCGCCCACTACCTGAATGCCGACACCACGGCCTTCATGCAGTGCCTGACCTCGGACCTGTTCAGGGACTTCCCGACGCTGAAGTTCCTGATCCCGCATGGCGGCGGTGCCGTGCCCTACCACTGGGGCCGTTTCCGTGGCCTGGCGCAGGAGCTGAAGAAGCCGCTGCTGAAAGACCACCTGCTGAACAACATCTTCTTCGACACCTGCGTGTACCACCAGCCGGGCATCGACCTGCTGACCAAGGTGATCCCGGTGGACAACATCCTGTTCGCCAGCGAGATGATCGGCGCGGTGCGCGGCATCGACCCCGAGACCGGCTTCTACTACGACGACACCAAGCGCTACATCGAGGCCAGCACGCTGCTGACCGCAGAGCAGAAGCAGCAGGTGTACGAGGGCAATGCCCGCCGCGTGTTCGGCCGTCTTGACAAGCACCTGAAAAGCAAGGGCCTGTGACCGCTGGCTGATGCCGCTTCACGCCGTCGCCCGCCAACCAAGTTAGGAACCAAGCCATGTACGAACTCGGTGTCGTCTACCGCAACATCACCCGCACCGACCGCGCCACCGCCGACGCGCTGGCGGCCCTGGGCAGCGCCACGGTGCACGAGGCCATGGGCCGCGTGGGCCTGCTCAAGCCCTACATGCGGCCGATCTTCCCGGGCGCGCAGGTCTCGGGCACGGCCGTGACCGTGCTGCTGCACCCCGGTGACAACTGGATGATGCATGTGGTGGCTGAAGCCATCCAGCCGGGCGACATCGTGGTGGCCGCGATCACGGCCGAGTGCACCGACGGCTACTTCGGCGACTTGCTGGCCACCAGCTTCCAGGCCCGCGGTGCGCGTGCGCTTGTCATCGACGCTGGCGTGCGCGACGTCAAGACGCTGAAGGAGATGAACTTCCCGGTGTGGAGCAAGGCCATCAGCAGCAAGGGCACGATCAAGGCCACGCTGGGCTCGGTGAACATCCCGGTGGTGTGCGCCGGCATGTGGGTGACGCCCGGCGACGTGATCGTGGCCGACGACGACGGCGTGGTCTGCGTGCCGCGCGCCAAGGCCGAGGAGACGCTTGCCGCCGCGCAGGCCCGCGAGGCCAACGAAGGCGCCAAGCGCGAGAAGCTGGCCAGCGGTGTGCTGGGCCTGGACATGTACAAGATGCGCGAGCCGCTGGCCGCCGCCGGCCTGAAGTACATCGACTGAACGAGCGCAGCGATGACCCGCGTTGATCGCCGCTCCCTGCTGCTGTCGGCCACGGCTGCGGCCATCCCGGGCCTGGCTTCGGCCCAGGCCGGTGGCAAGCCGGTGAAGATCCTGGTGGGCTATGGCGCCGGTGGCGCGGTGGACGTGATCGCGCGTGCCATCGCCCAGCGCCTGCAGGCCGACCTGGGCCTCCTCTTCATCGTCGACAACAAGCCCGGCGCCGGCAGCAACCTGGCGATCAAGGCCACCATCGACGCGCCGGCCGATGGCAGCACGCTGCTGATGGCGGCCAATGCCGTGGCCGCCAACATGGCGCTGTACCAGCCGCAACCTTTCGATGCCGAACGGGATCTGGTGGCCATCTCGCTGGTGGGCCGGGTGCCGGTGGTCATCGCGGTGAACCCGGCTTCGCCCTACCAGACGCTGGCGCAACTGGTGGCGGCCGCCAAGGGCAAGCCCAACACCATCAACTACGCCACGCCGGGCAACGGCGCCACGCCGCATCTGGCGGTGGAACTGTTCACCCGCGCGGCGGGCATCGACCTGTTCCACGTGCCCTACAAGGGCGGTGCCCAGGCCATCACCGATGTCATCGGTGGCCAGGTGCCGGTGCTGGCCGTCAATGCGCTGGAGGTGCTGCCGCACGCGCGCAGCGGCAAGCTGCGCGTGCTGGCGGTGCTGAGCGCCAGCCGCGCCGCCACGCTGCCCGATGTGCCGACCATCGCCGAGAGCGGCTATCCCGGCTTCGAGGCCTCGGTGTGGTACGGCCTGATGGGGCCGGCGGCGATGCCCAGGGACAAGGTGGCGCAACTGCACGGCGCCGTGCAACGCGCGCTGGCCACGCAGGACATCAAGGACCGCCTGGCCGCCGTGGGCGGCGAGGTGGCGCCGGCCACGCAGGAGGCTTTTGCCGCCCACCTGAAGGCCGAGCATGCGCGCTACGAGCGGCTGATCCGCGCCGCCAAGATCACCCCGGATTGAACCGAGCATGAACACCGATCCCAAGCAATGGCGTGTGGGCCTCGTCGGCTACGGCGAGGTGGGCAAGATCCTGGCCGAGGACCTGCGCGTCCAGGGCGTGGCAGTCAGCGCCTGGGACCTGAAGTTGGCCAGCCCGGCCCCCTCTGAGGTTCGCGAGCCGCTGCGCAGCCATGCCGCACAGCACGGCGTGGTGCTGGCCGCATCGGCCGCCGAGTTGGCGGCGGGCAGTGACTTCATCGTCAGCGCCGTCACCGCCAGCCAGGCCGTGCCGGTGGCCGCCGATTGCGCGCCGCACATCGCCCGCGGCGCCTTTTTCCTCGACTTCAACTCGGCCTCGCCCGGCGCCAAGCAGCGCGCGGCCGCGCTGATCGACGGGGCAGGGGGGCGCTACGTGGAAGGCGCGGTGATGACCAGCATCCCGCCGTACCGCATCAGGGTGCCGCTGCTGCTGGGCGGCGCCTCGGCCGCCGAGCTCAGCCCGCTGATCAATGCGCTGGGCTTTGCCAGCAAGCTGGCCAGCGAGCGCCTGGGCGTGGCCAGCGCCACCAAGATGTGCCGCAGCGTGATGATCAAGGGCCTGGAGGCCATGGTCATCGAGAGCTTCACCGCCGCGCGCCACTACGGTGTGGAAGACGCGGTGGTGGCCAGCCTGGTCGAGACCTTTCCCGGCATCGACTGGGAGAAGCAGGCGGCCTACTTCTTCCAGCGCGTCATCGAGCATGGCCGGCGCCGCAGCGAAGAGGTGCGCGAAGTGGCCGAGACGGTGAAGGACGCCGGGCTCACGCCCTGGAGCGCCAGCGGCACGGCCGAGCGCCAGGCCTGGGTGGCCGACCTGGGCGATGCCGGCCTGTTCGGCACCCGGGGTGCGGCCGGCTTCGCCCGCAGCGCCGATTGGCGCACCGAGGCCGACCGCATCCTGGCCCACGTGAATTCAAAGAAGGATTGACCCCCATGAGCCAAGCCAACGACAAGCCCACCTCGGGTGACTTCACCAAGACCGCCGGCTGGCTGGACTGGTACACCGGCCCCGCCAAGCCCAGGTTCCAGCTGCCCGCCGGCGCGGTGGATGCGCACTGCCACGTGTTCGGCCCCGGCGCCGAGTTCCCGTATGCGCCCGAGCGCAAGTACACGCCGTGTGACGCCAGCAAGGCGCAGCTGTTCGCGCTGCGCGACCACCTGGGCTTTGCGCGCAACGTGGTCGTGCAGGCCACCTGCCACGGCGCCGACAACCGCGCCATGGTCGATGCCTGTCTCGCCAGCGGCGGCAAGGCGCGCGGCGTGGCCACCGTGCGGCGCAGCATCACCGATGACGAGCTGCAGCAGCTGCACGCCGCCGGCGTGCGTGGCGTGCGCTTCAATTTCGTCAAGCGCCTGGTCGACTTCACGCCCAAGGACGAGCTGATGGAGATCGCCGGCCGCATCGCCCAGCTGGGCTGGCATGTGGTGATCTATTTCGAGGCGGTGGACCTGCCCGAGCTGTGGGACTTCTTCACCGCGCTGCCCACCACCGTGGTGGTCGACCACATGGGCCGGCCGGATGTCAGCAAGCCCATCGACGGCCCGGAGTTCCAGCTGTTCCTGAAGTTCATGCGCCAGCATCCCAACGTGTGGAGCAAGGTCAGCTGCCCCGAACGTCTGAGCGTCACCGGTCCCAAGGCGCTGAACGGCGAGCAGGCGGCCTACCGCGATGTCGTGCCGTTTGCGCGCAAGGTGGTGGAAGAGTTCCCCGACCGCGTGCTGTGGGGCACCGACTGGCCGCACCCCAACCTGAAGGACCACATGCCCGACGACGGCCTGCTGGTCGACTTCATCCCGCACATTGCCCCCACGGCCGAGCTGCAACGCAAGCTGCTGGTCGACAACCCGATGCGCCTGTACTGGCCTGAACTTTGACTCCCCCCGAAGCGGCTTCGCCGCGTCCCCCCAGGGGGCGCCGCCAGCGGCCCGGCGAAGCCGGTTCCGCGGCGACTGCTGGGTGGGGTCAGTGACCTCGCAGCGTTCGACACAACAGGACCATTTCAGGAGACAAGCATGGCCCACCGACTGATTGCCACCACCGCTGTAGCCGCCGCAGCCGCCACGTTGGCGGGCTGTTCCTGGATGTCGTCCAAGCCCGACAGCACCCCGGCGACGGCCGGCGCCACGGCGCCGATGCGCAACGTGGCGGACACCTGCCGCAGTCTGGCCGGCCAGATCATCGAACCGGGCCAGATCGGCGCCAGCGCCAAGCTGGCCAGCGGTCCGGCGCGCATCGACTCGGCCAGCTGGCAATCGGCCGCGCCCATCGCCGTGGCCGAACGCGGGCCCACGCCCGCGGCGCTGATCACCCCGGCCACGCCGGCCTACTGCAAGGTGCTGGGCCAGATCGCGCCGGTGGATTTGAAGGCGCCACCGATCCAGTTCCAGATCAACCTGCCGGCGCAATGGAACGGCCGCTCGGTGCAGTACGGCGGTGGCGGCTTCAATGGCACGCTGATCACCGGCCTGGGCCTGCTGCCTGCGGCGCGCTTCGACCAACC
This sequence comes from Pseudaquabacterium inlustre, assembly GCF_038066595.1. NCBI lineage: Bacteria > Pseudomonadati > Pseudomonadota > Betaproteobacteria > Burkholderiales > Sphaerotilaceae > Pseudaquabacterium > Pseudaquabacterium inlustre. The sequence continues at coordinate 278,222 of NZ_JBBUTH010000009.1, read as the reverse complement.
GGCGCCGCTGGCCCGGGGCTATGTCACCTACGGCACCGATTCGGGCCACCAGACCAAGCCCGGCGAGGCACCCCAGGCCTTTGCGCTGAACGACGAGGCGGCGCTGAACTTCTTCCACGCCTCGTACAAGAAGGTGCGCGATGTGGCTGTGGCGGTGATGGGCCAGGCCTATGGCCGCGCGCCGGACAAGCTGTACTTCGTGGGCAGCAGCGAGGGCGGGCGCGAGGGTCTGATGATGGCCCAGCGCTACCCGGCCGACTTTGACGGCATCTTCAGCCGCGTGCCGGTGCTGCACTGGACCGGCCTGCAGTTTGCCGGCGCGCGCAACGGCATCGCCACGATGGACGGCGGCTGGATCCGCCCGGCCCAGGTGAAGCTGGTGCACGAGGCCGTGCTGGCCGCCTGCGACGCCGCCGACGGCGTGGCCGATGGCATCGTCAGTGACGCGGCGGGCTGCCGCGGGCGTTTCGACGTCAGCCGCCTGCGCTGCCAGACCAGCGGCGGCGCGCCGGCCAGCGACAACTGCCTCAGCGATGCCCAGGTCAAGGCGGTGCAGGCCCTGCATTCGCCGTACCGGTTCCCGTTCACACTGGCCAACGGCCTGACCGACTACCCCGGCTGGGGCGTCTCGGGCGAGAACACCACCAGCTACGGCCCCACCGGCGGCTGGCTGAGCTGGTGGCTGGGCAAGGCACCGCCGGCCGTGCCGCCCGCGGCCGACAACAGCATCGCCTGGGTGTACGGCGCCGGTGCGCTGCAGTACGTGTACGCGCGCGACCCCAAGATCGACCCGCGCCAGGTCACGCCAGAGAAGTACGCCGCCCGCGTGCGCGAGGTGTCGGCTTTGATGGACGCCACCAACCCCGACCTGTCGGCCTTCCATGCCCGCGGCGGCAAGCTGATCGTGCTGGAGAACATGGCCGACTACGCGCAGAGCCCGTACGCCGGCATCGGCTATGTCGAATCGGTGCAGGCCCGCATGGGCGCGGGCAAGACGGCCGAGTTCCTGCGCCTGTACACCGCGCCCGGCGTCGACCATGTGGGCAGCGGTGCGCCGTCGCAGGTGGACATGCTGCAGGCCCTGGCCGACTGGGTGGAGAAGGGCCGCGCCCCGGCCGGCCTGCAACTGGTGGAGCAGGCACCCAAGGCACCCTTCACCGTGCAGCGCGCCCGCCCACTGTGCGAATGGCCGGCCTGGCCGCGCTACCAGGGCAGCGGCGATGTCAACGCCGCCGCCAGCTTCGCCTGCACACGCTGACCCACTACAAGCACCCACAAGGAGGCCGCGATGGCACTCGACAAGCCGTACAAGGACATCCCCGGCACCACCATCTTCGATGCCGAGCAGTCGCGCAAGGGCTACTGGCTCAACCAGTTCTGCATGAGCCTGATGAAGGCCGACAACCGCGAGCGCTTCAAGGCCGATGAACGTGCCTACCTCGACCAGTGGCCGATGACCGAGGAGCAGAAGCAGGGCGTGCTGACGCGCGACCTGAACCGCTGCATCGCCGCCGGCGGCAACATCTACTTCCTGGCCAAGATCGGCGCCACCGATGGCAAGAGCTTCCAGTACATGGCCGCCAGCATGACCGGCATGACCCAGGAACAGTACGCCGCCATGATGCTGGCCGGCGGCCGCTCGGCCGAAGGCAACCGCTACATCGGCGAGAAGGCCGCCACGCAATCGAACAAGGAACAAGCCTGATGGCCAAGATCACCGCCAGCGTCTACACCTCGCACGTGCCGGCCATCGGCGCCGCGCTCGACCTGGGCAAGAGCAGCGACCCGTACTGGCAGCCGCTGTTCAAGGGCTACGAGCCCAGCAAGCAGTGGATGAAGGACAACCGGCCCGACGTGGTGTTCCTGGTCTACAACGACCATGCCACGGCCTTCAGCCTGGAGCTGATCCCGACGTTTGCCATCGGCTGCGCGGCCGAGTTCAAGCCGGCCGACGAAGGCTGGGGCCCGCGCCCGGTGCCGGTGGTGCAGGGCCATCCCGAGCTGGCCTCGCACATCGCCCACAGCGTCATCCAGGACGAGTTCGACCTGACCATCGTGAACAAGATGGACGTGGATCACGGCCTCACGGTGCCGATGTCGCTGATGTTCGGCCAGCCCGAAGCCTGGCCGGTGAAGGTGATCCCGTTCGCGGTCAACGTGGTGCAATATCCGGTGCCTTCGGGCAAGCGCTGCTTCGCACTCGGCCAGGCCATCCGCCGCGCGGTGGAGAGCTTCGACGAAGACCTGAACGTGCAGATCTGGGGCACCGGCGGCATGAGCCACCAACTGCAGGGCGCGCGCGCCGGCCTGATCAACCGCGAGTGGGACAACGCCTGGCTCGACCAGATGATCGCCGACCCGCAGGCCTGCAGCCAGGTGCCGCACATCGACTACGTGCGCGAGGCCGGCAGCGAGGGCATCGAGCTGGTGATGTGGCTGATCGCCCGCGGCGCGATGGCCGATGTGGCCGGCGGCCCCAAGCCCACGGTCAAGCACCGCTTCTATCACGTGCCTGCCAGCAACACTGCGGTGGGCCATCTGATTCTGGAGAACAACTGACATGACCATCAAAGTCGCACTCGCCGGCGCCGGCGCCTTCGGCATCAAGCACCTGGACGGCATCAAGAACATCGCGGGCGTCGAGGTCGTCTCGCTCGTCAGCCGTGATCTCGACAAGACCAGGGAAGTGGCCGCCAAGTACGGCATCGGCCATGTCAGCACCGACCTGGCCGACAGCCTGGCGCTGCCCGAGGTGGATGCGGTGATCCTGTGCACGCCCACGCAGATGCACGCGCAGCAGGCCATCGCCTGCATGAAGGCCGGCAAGCATGTTCAGGTGGAGATCCCCCTGTGCGACATGCTGGCCGAGGGCGAGGAAGTGCTGCAGGTGCAGCGCGAGACCGGCAAGGTGGCCATGTGCGGCCACACCCGCCGCTTCAATCCCAGCCACCAGTGGGTGAACCACAAGATCAAGGCCGGCGAGTTCAACATCCAGCAGATGGATGTGCAGACCTATTTCTTCCGCCGCACCAACATGAACGCGCTGGGCCAGCCGCGCAGCTGGACCGACCACCTGCTGTGGCACCACGCCGCGCACACGGTGGACCTGTTCGCCTACCAGGCCGGCAGCCCCATCGTGAAGGCCAATGCCATCCAGGGCCCGATCCATCCGACGCTGGGCATCGCGATGGACATGAGCATCCAGCTCAAGGCCGCCAACGGCGCGATCTGCACGCTGAGCTTGAGCTTCAACAACGACGGCCCGCTGGGCACCTTCTTCCGCTACATCGGCGACACGGGCACGTACATCGCGCGTTACGACGACCTGTTCAACGGCAAGGAAGAGAAGATCGACGTGTCCAAGGTGGCGGTGTCGATGAATGGCATCGAGCTGCAGGACCGCGAGTTCTTCTCGGCAATAGCCGAGGGCCGCGAGCCCAATGGCAGCGTGGCCCAGGTGCTGCCCTGCTACCAGGTGCTGCACCAGCTCGAGCAGCAGCTCAACGCGGGCTGAACGCAATGGCACTGCCCCAGCGGCGCATCGGCGCCTTCGAGGTCTCGGCCATTGGCTTGGGCTGCATGAACCTCAGCCATGCCTATGGCGCGCCGGTGTCGGCCGAGCAGGGCGAGCGCGTGCTGCTGGCGGCACTCGATGCCGGTGTGACGCTGTTCGACACCGCGGCGCTGTACGGCTTCGGTGCCAACGAGTCGCTGGTCGGCCGCGTGCTCAAGGCCCACCGCAGCCGCATCACGCTGTGCAGCAAGGGCGGCATGACCGGCCAGCCGGTGGGGCCCGGCGGTGCCTTGCAGCGCGTGATCGACGGCCGGCCTGCCAGCATCCGCCGCGATGTCGAGGCCAGCCTGCAGCGCCTGGGCACCGACGTGATCGACCTGTACTACCTGCACCGCTGGGACAAGCAGGTGCCCATCGAGGACTCGGTGGGCGAGATGGCGCGCCTGCAGGCTGAGGGCAAGCTGCGGGCGCTGGGTTTGAGCGAGGTGTCCACCGCCACGCTGCGCCGCGCCCATGCCGTGGCGCCGATGGCCGCGCTGCAGAGCGAGTATTCGCTGTGGAGCCGCAATGCCGAGCTGGGCACGCTGGCCGCCTGTTCCGAACTGGGCATCGCCTACGTGGCCTTCAGCCCGGTGGCGCGCGCCTACCTGACCGGCACATTGCGCGATGTGAGCGGCTTTGACGCCAAGGACATCCGCCGTGCGATGCCGCGCTTCACGCCCGGCAACTACGCCAACAACCTGAAGCTGCTGGACGGCCACGCCGAGCTGGCGCGCGAGGCGGGCTGCACACCGGCCCAGCTGGCCATGGCCTGGCTGCTGCACCGCGGCCCGCATGTGCTGCCCATCCCCGGCACCACCTCGGTCGAGCACCTGCACGAGAACCTGGGCGCGGCCAGTGTGCGCCTGTCGGCCGACCTGATCGCCCGGCTGGACGCACTGTTCGCACCGCAGGCCATCCACGGCGCGCGCTACAACGCCACCAACTCCGCCGAGGTCGATACCGAAGCGTTCGCCGAGGGATCCGCGCCCGGTGCTTGAACTGGTCAACCTCACCGGGCCGATCTTCGCGCTGATCGGCCTGGGCTGGCTGGCTGTGCGCCACGGCGGCATCGAGCGCACCATGCTGCCCGCGCTGGGCCGCTTCGTGATGTTTTTCGCCCTGCCGGCCTTGCTGGTGCGCACGCTGGGCCAGCGTGATCCGGTGGAGGTCATCAACGGCCGCTTCCTGCTGGCCTATGCCGCGGGGTCGCTGCTGGCCATGGGCGCCGGCCTGCTGTGGGCGCGCAGCCAGGGCCAGCCGCGGGAGCGCGCGGCCATCACCGCCATGGGCATGTGCTGCTCCAACTCGGCCTTCGTGGGCTTTCCGCTGGCGGTGCAGCTGGTGGGCCACGAGGCCGCCGTGGCGCTGGCGCTGTGCATGCTGGTGGAGAACTTCCTGATGATTCCGCTGTGCCTGGCGCTGGCGGATTCGGCCTCGGCGCGCCAGCAGCCCATGCACCGGGCCATCGGCAGCGCGATCTGGGGCCTGCGCAGGAACCCCATCGTGCTGGGCATGGTGGCCGGCGTGCTGGTGGGCACGCTGCGCACCCATGCGGGGCTGACGCTGCCGGCCGTGCTGCACAAGGCCATCGAGCTGCTGGCCGGCGCCTCGGCGGGCGTGTCGCTGTTCTACATCGGTGGGGCACTGGTGGGCCTGCAGCCAGGGCAGGGCGTGCGCATACAGGTGCTGTCGGTGGCGGCGGGCAAGCTGTTGCTGCATCCGCTGGCCGTCGGTGCGCTGATGCTCAGCCTGCCGGGCGTGCCGGTGTCGCTGGCCTGGGCGGGCGTGGTGCTGGCCGGCGCGCCGATGCTGGGCATCTACCCGATCCTGGGCCAGCGCTACGGCCTGCAGGCCCTGAATGCGGCCTGCATGCTGGGCGCCACGCTGGGCTCCTTCGTCACGCTGGGGCTGGTGATCTCGGCGCTGCGGGCGCTGCTGGGCGCACCCCACTGAGCCGCCGCGCATCCGGCAGGGCTTGACCCCGCTATCCATCATGTTGGATGATTGATTCCAACATGATGGATGACACCGATCTCAACCACCGCATCGCCGCCCGCGTGCGCCAGCTGCGCCAGGGCGCCGGCCTGTCACTCGATGGCCTGGCGGCGCGCTGTGGCGTCAGCCGCTCGATGCTGTCGCTGATCGAACGCGGCGAGACCAGCCCCACGGCGGTGGTGCTGGAGCGCGTGGCGCATGGCCTGGGCCTGGCGCTGGCCGAGCTGTTCCAGCTGCCGCCGGCGGGTGCCGCGCCGCAGCCGGTGGCGCGCCGTGCCGACCAGGCCGAGTGGACCGATCCGGCCTCGGGCTACCGCCGCCGCAACCTCACGCCACCCGGCGTGGACACGGTGATGCAGCTGGTGCAGGTGCACTTTCCCCCCGGCGCGCGCGTGGCCTACGAGACCGGCGCGCGTGAGCCGGCCGTGCAGCAGCAGGTGTGGCTGATCGCCGGCGAACTGCAGGTCACCGTGGGCGCGCAAACCCACCACCTGGCCGCCGGCGACTGCCTGGCCATGCGCCTGGACGCCCCCACCGCCTTCCACAACCCAGGCCGCGAGCCCGCGCAGTACCTGGTGGCGCTGGCCACGCTGCCGGCGCGCTGAACCCCTTGGCAGGAGCCCGCATGACGCCTGACCCCCTCACCGTGCACGAACTCACCGCGCCCAGCCGCAGCGATGTGGCCGGCCTGGCCGCGGTGCTGCTGGACTGCGTGGCCGGCGGCGCCTCGGTGTCCTTCATGGCCGATCTGACACCGGCGCAGGCCGAAGCCTTCTGGCAGGGTGTGGCCGACGACGTGCAGGCCGGAAAGCGTGCGCTGCTGGTGGCCCGCGACGCGGCCGGCGCGATCGTCGGCACCGTGCAGCTGGTACTGTCGCAGCCCGACAACCAGCCGCACCGCGCCGACCTGGCCAAGATGCTGGTGCACCGCCGTGCCCGGCGCCAGGGCCTGGCCGAGCGCCTGATGCGCGCAGCCGAAGCGCTGGCCCGCGAGCGCGGCAAGTCGCTGCTGGTGCTGGACACCGTGACCGGCGGCGACGCCGAGCGCCTGTACACGCGGCTGGACTGGCAGCGCGTGGGCGTGATCCCCGACTACGCCTTGTGGCCCGACGGCCGGTACTGCGCCACCACGGTGTTCTTCAAGCGGGTCTGAATCCGGCTCAGACTTCGTCCGCCACCAACCCCGCGGCCACCTCGTCCAGCGTGCGCCGCAGCCACTGGTGCAGCGGATCGGCCTGGTGCCGCACATGCCAGATGGCGTACATCGGCATCGTGGGGCAGGGCAGGGGCGGCGCCACGCTGGCCAGGCCGCGCAGCAGGCCCGCACTCAGCCGGCTGGGCGCGGTGCACAGCCAGGCCGAGCCGCGCACGAAGGCCGGCACCCCAGCAAAGCCCGGCACGCTGGCCACGAAGCGCCGCGCCACACCCTGCTCAACCAGCCACTGGTCCAGATCGAGCGCGCGGCGCGGCTCGTAGACCACGGTGACATGCTCGGCCGCCAGGTAGTCGGCCAGGCCGGCCGGGGCAGGGCGCTGCTCGGCGTCGTAGAACACCGCGTAACGGTCCTCGAACAGGCGCTTTTGCACCAGGTCGGCGGCCTCGGGCGGGCGCGGGCTCAGCACCAGCTGGCAGGCGCCGTCGCGCAGCATCTCGGGCGTGGGCACGCCCGAGGGGATCACGCGCAGAACGAGCCCCGGCGCCTGGGCACGCAGCCGGCGCAGCCAGGCCGGCAGCAGCAAATCGCGCTGCAGGTCGTTGGCGGCCACGGTGATGCAGCCCTCGAAGCGCCCCGCATCGAAGCCGCCCGCGGTGGCAAAGCCGCGCATCTGCTCCAGCAGCAGCCGCGCCTGCTGCACCAGGGCCTCGACGCGCGCGGTGGGCACGATGCCGCGGCCCGAGCGCACGAACAGCGCGTCGCCCACGATGGCGCGCAGCTTGTCCAGCGCATGGCTCACGGCCGATTGCGTCAGCCCCAGGCGCTGCGCGGCGCGCGTGACCGACTGCTCCTCGGCCACGGCCAGCAGCAGGCCCAGCAAGTGGCCGTCCAGGTCCAAATGATCGAAATGACTCATGGGTTGTATCGATCAACGCGTCTTTTTCTGAATCATGCCTGAAGCCACACTGCCGTCATGGCTTGGGCGGCGTGCCTTCCCGCGCGGTTTGAGCCACCACAAACCCCACCCGGAGACCGCCATGTCCATCAACGAGCCGCCCATCCCCGGCACCGTGATCTTCGACGGCGAGATGGCCCGCAAGGGCTATGCGCTGAACAAGATGTGCTATTCGTTCAACGACGCGGCCAACCGCGCGGCCTTTCTGGCCGACGAGGATGCCTACTGCGCCAAGTACGGCCTGAATGCCCAGCAGCGCGAGGCCATCCGCGCCCGCAACGTGCTGCAGTTGATCGCGGCCGGCGGCAACGCCTACTACCTGGCCAAGTTCGCCGGCATCTTCGGCCTGGACATGCAGGACATCGGCGCACAGCAGACCGGGCTCACGAAGGAGCAATTCAAGGCCAAGCTCATGGCCGCCCGCGGCTGAACAGGGAGACATCGACCATGGCCAAGATCATCGGTGGCATCACCACCTCGCACGTGCCCGCCATTGGCGGCGCCATCGCCAAGAGCCTGCAGCAGGACCCGTACTGGAAACCCTTCTTCGACGGCTTCGGCCCGGTGCGCCAGTGGCTGGCCGAAACCCGGCCCGACACCGTGGTGCTGGTCTACAACGACCACGGGCTGAACTTCTTCCTGGACAAGATGCCCACCTTCGCCATCGGCGCGGCGGCCGAGTACCGCAATGCCGACGAGGGCTGGGGCATCCCGCAGGTGCCGCCGTTCCAGGGCGATCCGGCGTTCAGCTGGCACTTGATGGAATCGCTGGTGGCCGAGGAGTTCGACCCGGTCAGCTGCCAGGAGATGACGGTCGACCACGCCTTCACGCTGCCGATGGCCCTGCTGTGGCCCGACCAGAAGTGGCCCGTCAAGGTGATTCCGGTGTGCATCAACACCGTGCAGGCGCCGCTGCCGAGCGCCAAGCGTTGCTGGAAGCTGGGCGAGGCCATTGGCCGCGCCGTGGCCTCATGGGCCGGTGACGAGCGCGTGCTGGTGCTGGGCACCGGGGGCCTGAGCCACCAACTCGATGGCGAGCGCGCCGGCCACATCAACAAGCCATTCGACCTGCAGTTCATGGACAGCCTGGTGGGCGCGCAACCCGACTGGGCGACGAAGTTCAGCACGCGCGAGATCGTGGAACTGGCCGGCACGCAAGGTGTGGAACTGCTGATGTGGCTGACCACCCGCGCCGCACTCGGCGCCAAGGTGACCGAGCTGCACCGCAACTACCACATCCCGATCTCCAATACCGCAGCGGGACTGATGCTGCTGGAACCCAGCGTCTGAGCGGCTACAGCCTGACCGTGCGCGGATCCGGCACGTTGCTGTACAGCGCGATCACCTCGGCCGCGCGGCGCGCCAGCACCGCGCGCTGGTTGATGTAGCCTTTGTCGGTGATTTCGCCGGCGTCCACGCTGGGCGGCTCATCCAGCACCCGGGCGCGGGTGGGCGCCTGCGACGAGCCCCCGTGCTCGGCGCGCATGGCCACCAGCGCGGCGCGCACGCGCTCGGCCAGCAGATCGGGCGACAGGTCCTTGGCCGCCGGGCTGGGAAAGACCAGGATGCCCACCTCCTCGCGGTCATGCCCGGTCACCACCACATCGGTGGCCAGCGGGGTGAGGGCGGTGACGGCGCGCACGCGCAGCGTGCCCACCGACACCCAGGTGCCGCTCATCAGCTTGAAGTCCTCGGCCACGCGGCCGTCGAAGGCCACGCCCTGGCTCGGATCGGCCTCGTCCACCAGGCGGCCGGCATCGCCGATCAGGTAGTAGCCGTCCTCGTCGAAGGCCTTGGCCGTGAGCTCGGGCGCGTTGCGGTAGCCCGGAAACACGTTGGGCCCGCGCACGCGCATCTCCAGCTTGCCGGCGTTGGGCTCGCACTTGATCTCGGCACCCGGCAACGGGCCGCCGATGCAGCCCGCGCGATCGAGTCGCCAGTACACCGAGGTGATGGCCGGTGCCGTCTCGGTGGAGCCCCAGGCCGAGGTGAACCACACCGGCCGGTCGCGGCCGCGCACGCGCTCGGCCACGCTTTCCAGCCGCTGCCACAGGCTCTGGGGCAGGGCGGCGCCGGCGTAGAACACGCCTTCCAGGTTCTCGAAGAAGTCGGCCGCAAAGGACGCGTCCTGTTCGAGGTAGGGAAGCAGCATGTCGAAGCCGCGCGGCACGTTGAAGTAGAAGTTGGGCTTCACCGCGCGCAGGTTGGCGACTGTCTTCTCGATCAGACCTGGCGCCGGCCGCCCTTCGTCGATGGTCAGCGAGCCGCCATGCGCCAGCACCATGTTGAAGTTGTGGTTGGCGCCGAAGGTGTGGCTCCAGGGCAGCCACTCCAGCAGGTTCAGCCGGTGGCGGTTCAGGAACGGCCACACCTGGGCGATCTGCTGCTGGTTGGCAGTCAACATGCGGTGGGTGTTGATGACCGCCTTGGGCAGACCGGTGGAGCCACTGGTCAACAGGTACTTGGCATGGTCGTCCGGCCGCACGCCGTGGTAGGTGGCCAGCACGGCCGGCGTCTCACGCGTGGCCAGCAGATCGGCGAACGCCCAGGCCCCGGGCACCGTGTCAGCGCCCTGTCCGAACACGCGCAAGGCCTGGCCGCCCCAGCCATCCAGCGCCGGGCCGTACACCGCTGCATCGCTGGCATAGACCAGCGCCGGTTGCAGCGCGTCCAGCATGCCGCGCACCTTGGTGAAATCCTTGGTCAGGCGGCTGTAGGCGCTGGAGATGGTGCACACCGGCCGGCCCACATGCATGGCGGCCAGCAGCAGCAGCGCGTGGTCCACCGAGTTGTCCGACAGCACCACCACCGGCGCACGCTCGGGCAGGCCCCAGTTCAGCAGGGTTTGCGCGATGCGGCCGACCAGGCGCCTCGTCTCGGCATAGCTCAGGCGGCGCCAGCCATCGGCCGCGCGGGCGTCGCGCTCGGCCAGGAACTGCGCATCGGGCGTGGTGGCCGCCCAGTGCTCCAGCCAGGCGCCGATGCAGCGCGCATAGGGTTGCAGCGGCTCGGGATGGCGCAGCACGAAGCCGCCGCCGGGCAGGTCTTCGCGCACCGCGCGCTGCGGTGCCAGCGCGAAGGCGTCGCCGAAGAGGCGCATCGCAGAAGGGCGCTCGGCGCTCATCGCGCGGCTTCCTTCTCGCGCAGCTTGAAGCGCTGGATCTTGCCAGTGGCGGTTTTGGGCAACTCGTCCATGAACTCGATCTGCCGCGGGTACTTGTGCGGCGCCAGGCGCTCCTTCACGAAGGCCTTGAGCAGGCTTTCGGTCTCGGAATCGGCCTGATGGCCGGCGCGCAGCACCACGAAGGCCTTGCTGCGCGTCAGGCCCTCGGCGTCGGGCACACCGATCACGGCCGCCTCCAGCACGGCCGGGTGCTGCACCAGCGTGGCCTCCACCTCGAACGGGCTGACGTACTGGCCGCTCACCTTGAGCATGTCGTCGGAGCGGCCGGCATAGGTGTAGTAGCCCTCGGCGTCGCGCACGTACTTGTCGCCGCTCTTGGTCCAGGTGCCCTGGAAGGTCTCGCGCGACTTGTCGCGGTTGCCCCAGTACATCAGCGCCGCGCTGGGGCCGGCGATGTAGAGATCACCCACCTCGCCGTCGGGCACCGGCCGGCCGTCCTCTCCGCGCAGCTCCACCTCGTAGCCGGCCACCGGCTTGCCGGTGGTGCCGTAGCGCACGTCGCCCGGGCGGTTGGACAGGAAGATGTGCAGCATCTCGGTCGAGCCGATGCCGTCGATGATCTCGGCGCCGTACTGCGCGGTGAAGCGCTCGCCGATGTCGCGCGGCAGGGCCTCGCCGGCCGACGAGCACAGGCGCAGCGCCACCTGGCTGCGCGCCGGCAGGTTCGGCGAGGCCAGCATGCCGGCATAGCCGGTGGGCGCGCCGAAGAACACGGTGGGCTGGTGCATCGTCCAGCGCTTGAACACCGCATCGGGCGTCGGACGCTCGGCCATCAGCACCACCGTGGCGCCTACGAAAAGCGGAAAGCTCAGGCCATTGCCCAGGCCATAGGCGAAGAACAGCTTGGCGGCCGAGAAGCAGATGTCGTTCTCGCTCAGGCCCAGCACCGGGCGCGCATACAACTCGGCCGTCCACCACGGATTGGCATGGGTGTGCACGGTGCCCTTGGGGCGGCCGGTGGAGCCGGACGAATACAGCCAGAAGCCGATGTCGTCCCCCTGTGTGGTCGCCGGCTCGTGCAGTGGCGCGGCGGCTTCCAGCACGTCGGCCAGCGCGCGCGTGCCGGCGGGCAGGGTGCTGGCATCGGTAGGGCGGCTGACCCACACGCCTTTCAGTTCGTGTCCGCCCTTGCCCATCGCCGTTTCCAGCGTCGGCCGCAGCGCCTCGCTGACCAGCGCCCACTGGGCTCGGCTGTGGCGCAGCATGTAGGCGTAGTCGTCGGCGGGCAGCAGCGTGTTCACCGCCACCGGCACGATGCCGGCGTACAGCGCGCCCAGAAAGCACACCGGCCAGTCGGCGTTGTCGTGCATCAGCAGCAGCACGCGCTCCTCGCGGCGCACGCCGGCCGCCAGCAGTGCCGCGGCGCAGCGGCGCACGCGCTCGGACAGTGCGTCGTAGCCGAGCGTGCCGTGGTCGTCGATGAAGGCCGGTTTGGACCCACGGTGCGCATTCAGCGCCAGCAGATGGGCCGCGAAGTTGAAGGGCTGGCCGGGCTGCGGGGCAGGCGGGACGGAAACGGTGTGCGAGGGCGCGCTCATGTCGGTCTCCAGACATGCCGTGGCGGGCACTGGGACACCCGATGCTGGCATGCACTATTATGCGTATCGATGCACGATAGCCAGAGCCATCGACAGGGTCAAGCACAATACTGCATATTGCGGGAATACCCTGTGGGCACGACCGAGACGCGCCGCCGGCGTTGCCACGCGGCCCGACAGCCCGGAAAGCGCGAACAGCCTGCGGCGCAAGGCCTGCAGGCTGTTCGAAGAGACGGCACGCCAACGCCGGGCACCGGCCAGATTGGCCGCGCGCCCGTTTCAGCGCACCGAAGTGTGAAGCGACCGGTGAAGGATCAGCGCTTGGCGGCGGCGCTGGCCTCGTCGGCCTCCTTGCAGCTGGGCGAGCAGACGAACTGCGCCTTGCCCAGCAGACGGCGGGACTTCAGCTGGCTGCGCGGACGATGCTTGCCGCACAGGAAACACGACATCGTCGCCGCGCCAAAGGCGCCGGCCGCCGTGAACGGGGAACCGGGCGCCTTGCTGCGGTAACGCAGTCCGTCGGAATCAATGGTGGTCTTGGTATCGGCTTTGGCCATGGTCAACAGCGTTGTCGGGCAGTTGGGAATATGAGGTTGGCCGCACGGTGCCTGGCCGCGAGGCCAGACAACCCTCCAGTGCATGCACAACATTGCCCGGGTGACGTATTATGCCATGCCTAGTTTATTTAACATAATCATCATCGTCGCGGTTTCAGGCGTGCAAAAACGGCGCAGGGCCTGCCACCCGCGGCAAGCGCTGCGCCGTGCATCGCCACGCGACCGCTGCCCGGCCGGTGCCGGCTCGATCGCGTTCGGTTCTAGTACGTCAACACCGGTGCGCTGGACGCCCGCATCGGTTTGCGCGCCGACACGGGCTGCGGGGCCGGGCCCGGCGCCGGCTCGGCGGCCGAGCGCACGGCGGCGCGGCTCAGTGCAGCCGTCAGGCCGTCGCGCAACTCGCCTTCGCCCACTGGTGCGGCACTGCCCGACGCCTTGGGCTGGCCGTGCGCCGCCAGGCCCTGGGCGGCCGACTGCGATGCTGCGGCGGCCGGTGGCACCGGTTCCGGCAGACGGGCCAGCTGGCCGCTGCCCGGCGTGGCCTGGCACAGCACCAGCAACTGCGCGTCATGGCGCGGCGGCGCGACGGTGGTCTGCGTGGCCTGCCACCAGCGGCCGTACCAGGACTCGGCCGGCGGGCTGCCGCGGGCGCCGTCGATGCGCTGCGACTGGCGCAACACCTCTGCGCCATTCGGGCACAGGCGTTGCGCTTCGTCACGCAGCTGCGCCATCGAGCCGCCGCCCAGCGCATAGGCCGGCCGCTCCACCTCACCGGTGGCCAGCGTGCGCACCTGCACCTGGCCGCAGGCGGCCAGCGTCAGCAGGCTGCATGCCAGGGCACCGCGCCGCAGCGCCGGCGCCCGCGCGGCGGGCGTGTGGCGCAGTCGCGGCATCACTCGAAATCGCTGTCCGATGCGTCGTCGTCGATGGCGCGGTCATGCGCCGCCACGTCGCCCGCGGCGGCGGCCGAGCCGGCCAGCAGCGGCCGGTCCAGCGGCCGACACACACGGCGGTGCAGACGTTCCAGGCGCTCGGAGTGCTCGATCTGGGCCAGCACGGCCTGCGGGTCCAGCATCAGGGCGAAGGGGTTGGCAGCACGGCGTGAGGCTTGCATGACGGGTTTCCAGCAGCGGGTTGCGATGGAAGTGACTCTAGGTCGCCACCCATTTCCGCTGTAGTCGGCCGCCCGACAAGGCGCGTGTCGGAATTTGCCTGACAGCCGCGTCGGGCCGGCGCCCGGTGCCTTGCTGCCGGCCGTGCGCTCACCTGCCGCGTTGGGCCAGCGCCTCGGCCAGCTTCTCGCGGCCCGCCTGGCGCGCGAAATCGGCCGCCGTCAGCTGCTGCTCGTTGCGCAGCGAGGCGTCGGCCCCCTGCTTGAGCAGCATGGCCACTGATTCCTCGCTGCCATTGCGCGCGGCCATCATCAGCGGCGTGCTGCCGTTGGGCGAGCGTGCGTCCACCTTGGCGCCGTGTTCCAGCAGCAGCTGCACCACGGCCACGGCCGGGCCGCTGGCGGCGTAGTGCAGCGGCGTCCAGCCCTCACGCTCCAGCGCCGCGCCGCGGTCCAGCAGCTGCCGCACCGCATCCAGGCGCCCTTTCAGCGCGGCGATCATCAGCGGCGTCTCGCCGGCGGCATTGGCCAGGTCGATGCGGGTCTGCGGGTGCGACAGCAGCGCCGCCGCCACCTGGCCCGAGCCCTCGCGCAAGGCGGCATACAGCGCCGTCTGGCCCCGCGGATCGCGTGAATTGGGGTCGAAGCCGCGCTGCAGCAGCGCCACCACGCCGCTGGCGTTGTCGACCTCCAGCGCGCGGAAGAAGTCTTCGTAGGCGCCGGCGTGGGCGGTCGACAGGCCCAGGGCCAGCAGCAGGCCGGCGAACAGTGGGACGGTGGGGCGCAGCATGGGTTGGCGTTCCTTCAGGCCAGTGCCGGCAGCCCGAACAGGCGCTCGGCATTGCGGCTGGTGGCCTCGGCCACGGCTTCGATGGACAGGCCCTTGGCCTTGGCCAGTTCGGCCGCCACGTGCGGCACCAGCGCCGGGGTGTTGGTCTTGCCGCGCATCGGCACCGGCGCCAGGTAGGGGCTGTCGGTCTCGATCAGGCAGCGGTCCAGCGGCACGAAGGCCGCCACGTCGCGCAGATCCTGCGCGTTGCGGAAGGTGATGATGCCGGAGAACGAGATCATGAAGCCCAGGTCCAGCGCCGCACGCGCCACCTCGGCGGTCTCGGTGAAGCAGTGGAACACGCCGCCGGGGCCGCCGTGCACCACCCCGCCCTGCTCCTCGCGCAGCACGGCCAGCGTGTCGTCGCTGGCGCTGCGGGTGTGGATGACCAGCGGCTTGGCCAGCTCGCGCGCCACGCGGATGTGCACGCGAAAGCGCTCACGCTGCCAGGCCATGTCGGCCACGCTGCGGCCGTTCAGGCGGTAGTAGTCGAGGCCGGTCTCGCCGATGGCCACCACCTTGTCGCGGCGGGCCAGCGCGGCCAGCGTGGCCTGGTCGGGCTCGGTCACGCCCTCGTTGTCGGGGTGCACGCCGGCGGTGGCCCAGAAGTTGTCGTAGCGCATGGCCAGGCCGTGCACGGTCTCGAACTCTTCCAGCGTGGTGCAGATGACCACGGCGCGGTCCACCCGTGCGGCGGCCATGTCGGCCCGGATGGCGTCGACGCGCTCGCGCAGTTCAGGGAAGCTCAGGTGGCAATGCGAGTCGACGAACATGGGCAGGAACAGCAACAAGCAGCATGGTGCCGCCCCGGCGGGACCGGCAAAGCCGCGAAAAACTGGGTGCGTGGTGCAGCGGATGCCGGACGCGGGGCCGGCGAGGCCCTGCCGGCGGCGCGCGCCGCGCTCAGACGGTCTGCGTGGGTTTGGCCGAGGAGATCTGGGTGCCCAGGATCTCCTCGATGCGCAGGCGCAGCAGGCGCGCCTTTTCGTCGGTGGGAAAGCGCACGCCCACGCCCTGGGTGCGGCCACCCGAGGCATTGGCCGGCGTGATCCACGCCACCTTGCCCGCCACCGGGTAGCGCTGCGGGTCCTCGGGCAGCGACAGCAGCAGGTAGATGTCCTCGCCCAGCTTGTAGTCGCGCGTGGTGGGCACGAACAGGCCGCCGTCGGCCAGCATCGGGATGTAGGCGGCGTACAGCGCGCCCTTCTCTCGAAACACCAGCTGGATCACGGCCGGGCGCGGGGTGGCCGCGGCGGTGGCCAGCGGGCCGGGACGGGAGGTGGGCTCGTTCATCGCGGCGAGTGTAGCGAAGCCCCCGCCGCCCGGCCACCAGGCTGGCCGCGCTGCGGTGCCCGCGCCGCCACCGGCCAGGCCGCGGCGGCCTGGCTGACCAGCGATTCGATCAGCAGACCGGCGTTCCACGGGTGCTCGTCGTGCCGTGCCGCGCGCAGCAACTCGCGCTGCCAGGCCACCAGGGCCGGCAGGTCGCCACCCACCGGCAGGCTGGCCGCGGCGTAGTGGCGCGGCGCACCGCCCACGGCCAGGGCCATCGCGTCGTGGGCCAGCTTCAGCAGCAGTTCCACCACCCGCGGGATCGGGCGGCCCTGCAGCACGGCCGGGTCACCCGCAGCCACGCGGCGCGGCAACTCGGCCAGCACCTCGGGCGTCAGGCCTTCGGCGGCCAGCGCCAGGGCTTCCAGCGGGCTGCCGCCGGCCAGCGCCAGCAGCGGGCCGGGCTCGGCCAGGCCCTGGGCGCGCAGCCAGGCGGCGGCCTGCTCGGGCGCCGGCAGTGCCAGCGGCACGCGCTGGCAGCGGCTGCGCACCGTGGGCAGCAGGCGCTCGGGGTCGGCCGTGGTCAGCACAATGCGCAGCTGGCCTGGCGGCTCTTCCAGCGTTTTCAGCAGCGCGTTGGCCGTGGTGGTGTTCATCGCATCGGCCGGGTGGATCACCAGGGCCTTGCCGCGGCCGCGGCCGCTGGTGCGCTGGGCCCAGTCGATGGCCTCGCGCAGCTGGGCGATGCGGATCTCGCGGCTGGGCTTGGCCTCGCCCTTGGGCTTCTCGTCGTCGTCGGCCCAGCCCAGCTGCAGGCGCAGTGCCTCGGGCAGCACCACCAGCAGGTCGGGGTGGCTGCGGCTGCGCACCAGGTGGCAGCTGTCGCAGCGGCCGCAGGCCATGGCCGGCACCGCGCCGTGCCCGGCACTTCGCTGCGAATCTGGCCGCTCGCACAGCCAGGACTGGGCCAGCAGCAGGCCGAATTCCAGCTGGCCGACGCCGGCCGGGCCATGGCCCAGCAGTGCGTGGGCATGGGTCAGGGCATGGGCGCGCTGCAGGGCGTCGCCCAGCCAGGGCAGCGGCAGCTGGCCCTCGGGCCCCACGCCGATGGCGGCGCCCACGTTCACGCCCATGGCTGGGTCTCCAGCGCGTGCTGAACCTGCTGCCACACGGCGGGCAGGCTTTGGTGGCTGTCGATGCGCACGAAGCGCTGCGGCTCGCCGGCGGCGCGTGCGGCGTAGCCCTCGCGCACGCGGCCGAAGAAGTCGAGGTCTTCGCGCTCCAGCCGATCGGCGGCGCGCGCGGCGGCGCGGCGTTCGGCGGCCACCTCGGCCGGCACGTCGAACCACAGCGTCAGGTCGGGGGCGATGAACCCTTCGCCCGGCTGCGGCGCGGTCTGCACCCAGCGTTCGAGCTGGCCCAGCACCGCGCCATCGAACCCGCGGCCGGCGCCCTGGTAGGCGAAGGTGGCGTCGGTGAACCGGTCGCACAGCACGAACTCGCCACGCTGCAGCGCCGGCACGATCACCTGGGCCAGGTGGTCGCGCCGGCCGGCAAAGACCAGCAGCGCCTCGGTCAGCGCGTCCATCGGCTGCGTGAGAAACAGGCTGCGCAGCGCCTCGGCCAGCGGTGTGCCGCCGGGCTCGCGCGTCAGCAGCACGCGGTGGCCGCGGCCGCGCAGCCAATCGGCCAGCGTGGCGATGTGCGAGGACTTGCCGGCACCGTCGATGCCCTCAAAACTGACGAATCTGCCGCGAGCGGTCATGCGAGAAGGGTCATGGGCGCGCGGCGGGTGCAGCCTGCCCGCGCTGGTATTGATTGACCGCGCGATTGTGCGCGCCGAGGTCGTTGCTGAAGACGCTGCTGCCGTCGCCGCGGGCCACGAAATACAGCGCCTGGGTGGCTTCGGGCTTCACCGCGGCGCGCAGCGCGGCCAGGCCCGGCATCGCGATCGGCGTGGGCGGCAGGCCGCGGCGGGTGTAGGTGTTCCACGGCGTGTCGGCCTGCAGGTCGCGCTTGCGCAGGTTGCCGTCGAAGGCCTCGCCCAGGCCGTAGATCACGCTGGGGTCGGTCTGCAGCGGCATGCCGATCCTCAGCCGGTTGACGAACACGCCGGCGATGCGGCCGCGATCAGCCGCCTGGCCGGTCTCCTTCTCGACGATGGAGGCCAGGATCAGCGCCTGCTCGGGCGTGGTGATCGGCAGGCCGTCGGCGCGCTGGGCCCAGGCGGCGTCCAGCTGGCGCTGCATGGCCTGGGCGGCGCGGCGCAGCACGGTGAGGTCGCTGACGCCGCGGCTGTACAGGTAGGTGTCGGGGTAGAAGCGGCCTTCGGCACTGGTGGCGCCGGCCAGCGCCGGCAGGTTCAGCGCGGCCAGCAGCTCGGCCTCGCTCATCTGCGCGGTGCTGGGCTTGAGGTGCGGCGCCTTGGCCAGCGCGGCGCGAAACTGCCGCAGCGTCCAGCCCTCGATCAGGCGCACGCGCTCGTAGCTCTCGTCGCCCTGCACCATCTTGGCCAGCAGGCTGCGTGGCGTGATGCCGGCTTCCACCTCGTAGCTGCCGGCGCGGATGCGCCGGGCCTGGCCGCTGGCGCGGAACCACTGGTACAGCGCCCAGTCGGGCGTCTGCACACCGGCGCGCACCCAGGCGCCGGCCACCTCGCGCGGGCTCATGCCGGGCTCGATGGACAGTTCCACCGCGGCGCCGGCCAGCGGCAGCGGCCGATCCAGCCACCAGGCGATGCTGCCGGCGGTGGCGCCCACGGCCAGCAGCAGCACGACGAGAACAAGACGCCAGGGCTTCATGCCGCACCAGCCAGGACAGGAACACCGAACACGAAGGGAGCGGCCGACCAGCCGACTGCGGTATGGGGCGCTGATGATAATCGGCGCCATGAGCACCGAACCCGTCACCGCCGCCCCCGCCCTGCCCGCTGTGGCTGCCTCTGCCGATGGCGCGCTGCGCCTGGCCGACTGGGGCCTGATCCGCGCCGAAGGCCCGGATGCCGCCACCTTCCTGCACGGCCAGCTGACCCAGGACATCCAGAACCTGAAGCCCGGACAGGCCCGCCTGGCCGGCTACTGCTCGGCCAAGGGCCGGCTGCTGGCCAGCTTCGTGGTGTGGCGCGAAAGCGCCGAGACGCTGTGGCTGGCCTGCAGCGCCGACCTGCTGGCGCCCACGCTCAAGCGGCTGTCGATGTTCGTGCTGCGCGCCAAGTGCAAGCTCAGCGACGCCAGTGCCGAGCGCGCGCTGTGGGGCGTGGCCGGTGCGTCGGCCGCCCCGCTGCTGGGTGGCGCCGCCGTGTGGGCCACGGCCGAGGCCGAGGGCGGCACGCTGGTGCGCCTGCCCGATGCCGCCGGCCTGCCGCGCGCGCTGCTGTGCCGCCCGGCCGAGGCCCCGGCTCCCGCCCTGCCCGCGCTGGACGCCGGCACCTGGGCCTGGCTGGAGGTGCATAGCGGGGTGGCCCGCGTGGTGGCGGCCACGGTGGAGCAGTTCGTGCCGCAGATGGTGAACCTGGAACTGGTGGGTGGCGTCAACTTCCAGAAGGGCTGCTACCCCGGCCAGGAGGTGGTGGCGCGCAGCCAGTACCGCGGCACGCTCAAGCGCCGCGCGATGCTGTTCGACAGCCCGGCTTCGCTGAGCGTGGGCCAGGAAGTCTTCCACGACGCCGACCCCGGCCAGCCCGCCGGCCTGGTGGCCCTGGCCGCGCCGCGGCCCGAGGGCGGCAGCAGTGCGCTGATCGAGGTGAAGCTGGCCGCGCTGGAGGGTGGCAGCCTGCACGCCGGCGCGGCCGACGGCCCGCTGTTGGCGCGTGGCGCCCTGCCCTACGCGCTGCCGCAGGACGCGGCCTGAGGCGTGCGGCTCTACGTCTATTACCGCGTGCCCGAGCCGGCACTGCCCGGCGTGCTGTCCCAGGTGCGGGCCATGCAGGCACGGCTGGTCGAAACCCACCCAGGCCTGCGGGCCGAGGTGCTGCGCCGGCCCGAACTGCGCGAGGGCCAGGTGACGCTGATGGAAACCTATGCTGGCGCGGTGGACCAGGCCTTCGTCAGCGCGCTCGACGCCGCCGCCGCCACGCTGCCGCAGCCGCGCCACACCGAGCGCTTTGTTCCGCTGGGCTGAGCGGCAGCGTTCAGGTCACAGCGAGCGCACCATCTCGATGTGCGGGATGCCGGCTTCCTCGAACTCCGGCCCGCGCGGCGCGAAGCCGGCGCGGGCATAGAAGCCGGCGGCCGAGGTCTGTGCATGCAGGATCACCTCGCGGTCGCCGCGGGCGCGGGCGGCCTGCATCAGCGCGTCCAGCACCGAGCGGCCGATGCGGGTGCCGCGCATCGGTGGCAGCACGGCCATGCGGCCGATCTTGGCCACGCCGGGCACGTGCTCCAGCAGCCGGCCGGTGGCCAGCGGCCGGCCCAGGCGGTTGTAGGCCACGGCATGCACGGCCACCGCGTCGGCGGCGTCCCACTCCATCTCGGCCGGGATCTTCTGTTCCTCGACGAACACGGTGGTGCGGATGGCGCCGGCCTCGCGGCCCAGTTCGTCCCAGGCGCCCACACGCACGTCGACCATCGGCTTGCCGGCCTCGAAGCCTTCGAGCAGGTCGCGCAGCTGTTGCGGCACCGGGCGGCTGCTCATCGTGGCGGGATCGGCGAACACGTAGACCAGCTCGCCGCTGACCAGCAGCTGGTCGCCGCGGAACACCGCGCAGGCCAGCACCATGGATGAATTGCCGATGCGCTGGGTGCGCACGCCCACGTCGATCAGGTCGTCGTAGCGGGCCGAGCCGTTGTACTCCAGCGTGGACTTGCGCACGTACAGATCGCCGTCCAGGTACTGCATGGTCTCCTGGTAGGGCAGTGCCATCGCGCGCCAGTAGCCGGCCACGGCGGTGTCGAAGTACATCAGGTAGTGGCCGTTGAAGACGATGCCCTGCATGTCGATCTCGGCCCAGCGCACGCGCAGGCGCTCGAAGTGGCGGTAGTCAGCTCGGGTCGTCATGCGCTTGTCTCCAGGTTCCAGGCTTTCTTCAAGGCGTCGGCAGCCAGCTGCTGCGCAGCGCCCGCCTCCTTCAGCGCGCGGCCCATCTTGATGAAGTCGTGCACCACGCCGCGGTAGATCTCCAGATCCACCGCCACGCCGGCCGCACGCAGCTTGTCGGCATAGGCGATGCCCTCGTCCACCAGCGGGTCGCATTCGGCCAGGATCACGCAGGCCGGCGCCACGCCGTCCACGTCGCTGGCCTCCAGCGGCGCGAAGCGCCAGTCGCGCCGATGCTGGTGCGGGATGTAGTGGTCGAAGAACCAGGCGATGTTGGCCGCGTCGAGCAAAAAGCCGTTGGCGAACAGGTGGTGCGAGGCCGTGTCGGCATGCGCCGTGGTGCCGGGCGTGATCAGCAGCTGCAGCGCCACCGGGATGCCAATGTCGCGCGCATGGATGGCCGTCACTGCGGCCAGCGTGCCGCCCGCCGAATCGCCGCCCACCGCGATGCGCTCGCTGTCCAGCCCCAGGCGGCGTGCCTGCTCGCTGGCCAGCCAGCGCAGCGCGGCCCAGGCATCGTCCACCGCGGTGGGAAACGGGTGCTCGGGCGCCAGCCGGTAGTCGAGCGCCAGCACCGCGCCGCCGCTGCGTGCGGCCAACTGCCGGCACAGGTTGTCGTGCGTGTCCGGCCCGCCGATGCAGAAGCCCCCGCCGTGCAGGTACAGCAGCACCGGCAGGTGGCCGGCGTGGCCGGGTTCCACCGGGCCGTACAGCCGGGCCGGCAGTGGCGTGCCGTCGGCGGCGGGCAGGTGCAGGTCCTGCACCCAGGGCAGCACCGGGCGCGGCGGCTCCAGCACCTCGGCGGCCTTCAGGTAGGTGGCACGCGCCTCGGCGGGTGTCATGGCATGGAAGGGCACGCGCTGGGCGCGCTGGATGCGCTCCAGCAGGCCGGCCATGGCCGGCGTCAGCAAACGGGTGGTCACCGGGATCGGGAGGGTGGCGGAGGACGGTCGAGCATACCGCCCGCGGCCTGGCCGGCCTGGGCCTGGTTCTTGCACGCCGCCGCGCCACCCGAACCGATCTGCCGCATGCCGATGTCCCTGACCACCCTGCGTCCCGATCCCGACACCCGCCCGATGCTCGAAAGCGAGCGCCTGGGCCTGGCCGCGCACCTGCATGTGGCATTGCGCCGCCGGGTGGGGCGCGTGACCGATGTCGAATGGCTGACGCGTGACGCCACCTACGCCCGGGAGATCCTGGCGCTGGCGCGCGATTGCGGCCATGTCGATGTGCAGGAGTGCGCGCGCAAGCTCGAGCTGGCGCTGGCCCCGCTGCTGCGCCGGCCCGCCGCCGAGCCGGCGCCGGCTCGCGCGCCGGCCACGGCGGTCACATCGCGCGACACGCTGGCGCAGCGCTACATCGGCCGGCTGCGCTGAGCGGCCCCCCCGGCTGCGCGCCGGGCGTCGCGCGCATGACGCCTGCGCGACGCGGCCATGGGCATACTCGGCGTCCCCTGTTGACGCCTGTTGGAGTGCGCCCGTGGCCCGCATCCTGTACCTGACCCAGATCGAGATCGACCATGGCGCGGTGCGCCTGCTGCCCGAGGAATGCCAGCGCATCGGCATGAAGAAGCCGCTGGTCGTCACCGATGCCGGCGTGCGCGCCGCCGGTGTGCTGGATCTGGCGCTGGCCGCGCTGGGCGGCGTGCCGCATGCGGTGTTCGACCAGACGCCCAGCAACCCCACCGAGGCGGCCGTGCGCGCGGCGGTCGAGGTGTACAAGGCCCACGGCTGCGACA
The DNA here is from genome assembly GCF_038066595.1 of Pseudaquabacterium inlustre. Taxonomy (NCBI): domain Bacteria; kingdom Pseudomonadati; phylum Pseudomonadota; class Betaproteobacteria; order Burkholderiales; family Sphaerotilaceae; genus Pseudaquabacterium; species Pseudaquabacterium inlustre. The sequence continues at coordinate 255,297 of NZ_JBBUTH010000009.1, read as the reverse complement.
GCCTGATCGCCGTGGGCGGTGGCTCCAGCATCGATCTGGCCAAGGGCGTGGCCATCCTCGCCACCCATCCGGGCGAGCTGAAGACCTACGCCACCATCGAAGGCGGCAGCCCGAAGATCAGCGAGGCCGTGGCGCCGCTGATCGCCGTGCCCACCACCGCCGGCACCGGCAGCGAGGTGGCGCGCGGCGCCATCGTCATCGTCGACGACGGCCGCAAGCTGGGCTTCCACAGCTGGCACCTGATGCCCAAGGCCGCCATCCTCGACCCCGAGCTGACCCTGGGCCTGCCGCCGGTGCTGACTGCGGCCACCGGCATGGACGCGATCGCGCACTGCCTGGAGACCTTCATGGCCCCGGCCGTCAACCCGCCGGCCGACGGCATTGCGCTCGATGGTCTGACCCGCGGCTGGGCGCACATCGAGCGCGCCACCCGCGACGGCCAGGACCGCGAGGCGCGCTGGCAGATGATGAGCGCCAGCATGCAGGGCGCGATGGCGTTCCAGAAGGGCCTGGGCTGCGTGCACAGCTTGAGCCACAGCCTGGGCGGCGTGAACCCGCGCCTGCACCACGGCACGCTGAACGCCATGTTCCTGCCGGCGGTGGTGATGTTCAACGCCGCGGCCGAGAGCATGCAGCGCGACCGCCGGCTGCAGCGCATCGCCCACGCCATCGGCCTGCCCGGCTGCGACAGCCTGGGCACCGAGGTGGCCGAGGCCATCCGTGCGCTCAACGCCCGCCTGGGCCTGCCCAGCGGCCTGCGCGCGATGGGCGTGACCGAAGACCTGTTCGAGCGCGTGATCGACGGCGCCATGGCCGACCACTGCCACAAGACCAACCCGCGCATCGCCACCCGCGACGACTACCGCGCGATGCTCGCCGCGTCGATGTGATGCGCTGAGCGCCACCGAGCGCCACCAAGCGCGGGCGACGCCCTGTCGCCCGCCGCTGCAGTCTGTCGCAGCGCGCTCGCCGCGCGCCGGCCCCGTCGTTATGGTGTGCTACCTCAGCAACACACCCGACGGAGACCCGGCACCATGCAGCCCCACTGGGATCACCGCGCACCCATCTACCAGCAGCTGGCCGACCGCTTGGCCGCGCGCCTGCTCGATGGCGACATCGCCGAGGGCGACGCCATGCCCTCGGTGCGCGCGCTGTCGGGCCAGTACCTGCTGAACCCGCTGACCGTCAGCCGGGCGCTGGCCGCCCTTGGCGACGCCGGCCTGCTGGAAAACCGCCGCGGCCTGGGCCTGTATGTGCGGCCCGGCGCCCGCCTGCACCTCCGCCGCACTGAACGCGAGCGCTTTCTGCACGACGAATGGCCGCAGCTGCGCGAGCGCCTGCGCCGGCTGGACATCGCGGCCACCGATCTGACCTGGGAGGAATGAACGCATGGAACCCCTGATCCGCGCCCGCGGCCTGACGCTGGACTACGGCCGGGCGGGCCGCACGCCCAAGCGTGCGCTCGACGACGTGAGTTTCGAGATCCCGCCCGGCCGCGTGGTGGGCCTGCTGGGCCACAACGGCGCTGGCAAGACCACGCTGATGAAGGCCCTGGTGGGCCTGGCCGCCGCCCAGGGCGAACTCTCGGTGCTGGGCCTGGACCCCTGCCGCGACCGCGTGGCCCTGCTCGAGCAGCTGAGCTACATCCCCGACGTGGCCATCCTGCCGCGCTGGGCCCGGGTGCGCGAGCTGGTCACGCTGATGGCCGGCCTGCACCCGCGCTTTTCGGCCGAGCGGGCCCGCACGCTGCTGCGGCGCACCAGCGTGGGCCTGGACGACAAGGTCAAGGCCCTGTCGCGCGGCATGGTGGTGCAGGTGCACCTGGCGCTGATCGCCGCCATCGACGCGCGGCTGATGATCCTGGACGAGCCGACGCTGGGCCTCGATGTGCTGTCGCGCAAGGCCTTCTACGAGATGCTGCTGGACGAGTGGTGCGACGGCGAGCGCAGCGTGCTGATCAGCACCCACCAGGTCGAGGAGATCGAGACCCTGCTGTCCGATGTGCTGATGCTCAACGAGGGCAAGCTGGTGCTGTCCATCAGCCTGGAGGACATCGACCGCCGCTTCGTCGCGCTGGGCCACGACCCGGCCGCCGCCGAGGCCATGGCCGCCGCGCACCCGCTGCTGCGCTATCGCGCGCCGGGCGCGGCCGGCGGCCAGGCGGCACTGTTCGACGGCGCGCCGCCGCCCGAGGTGCAGGCCCTGGGCCAGCGCCTGCGGCCCAGCCTGGTGGACCTGTTTGTGGCGCTGACGCGCCAGCCCGAGATCAACCGCCGCAGCGGCCTGTGAGCGCGCTGCAGGAGAACGATGCCATGACCGCCTCCACGCTTCCCGTCGGCCCGGCCGGCCCCGCCGCCTTGCCCGCGCACGGCCCGTCGCGCACGCAGCGCTTTCTCACGCTGATGCGGCGTGAGTGGCTGCAGCACCGCATTGGCTGGTGGGTGCTGCTGCTGGCGCCTACCGTGCTGTTGCTGGTGCTGGCGCTGTACGACAAGGGCCTGATCGATGTGCAGATAAAGCGCGGCGACGGCACGGCGGTGGTGGGATCCATGACCCAGCTGCCGGCCTTGGCGCAGGTGATGCTGCTGAATGTTGGCGTGACGCTGGCCACGGTGGTGCTGGCCCTGCTGGCCATCGGCTTCCAAATGCCCGGCCTGGCGCGGCGCGATGTGCAGGACCGATCGATCGAGTTCTGGCGATCCCTGCCCACCTCGCACAGCCAGAGCATTGCAGCCACGTTGCTGGTGCACCTGCTGCTGCTGCCCTGGTTGGCGCTGGCCGTGGGTGCGCTGGGCTCGCATCTGGTGGGCCTGGTGACCGTGATCAGCAACCATGGCCTGGCGGCCTGGCTCACCTTGCCCTGGCCCAGCCTGCTGGCCGGGTTGGCTGCCCTGGTGATGCGTGGCGCATGGGGACTGTTGTTGGCGCTGCTGTGGTTGTCGCCGCTGCTGCTGCTGACCATGGCCGCGTCAGCGTGGCTCAAGCGCTGGGGCTTGCCGGTGGTGGCCGCGGCCGCACTGGCCGGAGTGGAGTGGTTGGATCCGCGCCTGCCGCAGGCTGTGGTTCGTCCGGCGCTGGAGCGTCTGCTGCACGAGGCCGTCCGTGCGGTGCAGGCGGTGCCCTCGGTCGAGCAGGTTCGCCTGAATGGCCACGACGACGTGGCCGAATGGCTGCTCGGCCTGCCGGCCTGGGCAGCGCGCGATGCAGCGTCCGCGCTGTCTGCACTGGCCTCGCCCGCCTTCGTGGCGGCCCTGGCCGTGGCGGCCGCAGGCTTTGCGCTGCTGGTGTGGCGCCGCCGCGTGCATTGAGCGCGCGAGGACCGACCGGCCACAAAAAAGGCCCGGCATGTGCCGGGCCTGTCAACCGCGACCCGGGGTAGCCGGGCCACGTTCTCTCTCTCTAGCGGTTCACGCGGCCAGCCACTGCCTGCGCAGCGGCTGGCGGGGGTGGATCAGTGGAACTGTTCTTCCTCGGTCGAGCCGGTCAGCGCCTTGACGCTGGACGAGCCGCCCTGGATCACGGTGGTCACGTCGTCGAAGTAACCGGCGCCCACTTCCTGCTGGTGCGACACGAAGGTGTAGCCGGCTTCGCGGGCGCGGAACTCGGGCTCTTGCACCATTTCGGTGTAGTGCTTCATGCCTTCGCCGCGGGCGTAGGCGTGGGCGAACTGGAACGTGTTGTACCAGTTGATGTGGATGCCGGCCAGGGTGATGAACTGGTACTTGTAGCCCAGCGCCGAGAGCTCGTCCTGGAACTTGGCGATGGTCTTGTCGTCCAGGTTCTTCTTCCAGTTGAAGCTGGGCGAGCAGTTGTAGCTCAGCAGCTTGCCGGGGCTCTTGGCGTGCACGGCCTGCGCGAACTCACGGGCGAAGCCCAGGTCGGGCGTGCCGGTTTCGCACCACACCAGGTCGGCGTAGGGGGCGTAGGCCACGCCGCGGCTGATGGCCTGCTCCAGACCGTTCTTGACGCGGTAGAAGCCTTCCTGCGTGCGCTCGCCGGTCAGGAAGGGCTTGTCGTTGGCGTCGTGGTCGCTGGTGATCAGGTTGGCGGCTTCGGCATCGGTGCGGGCCAGCACGATGGTGGGCACGCCCATCACGTCAGCGGCGAAGCGCGCGGCGATCAGCTTCTCGCAAGCCTCTTGCGTCGGCACCAGCACCTTGCCACCCATGTGGCCGCACTTCTTCACCGCGGCCAGCTGGTCTTCGAAGTGAACGCCGGCGGCACCCGCGGCGATCATGTTCTTCATCAGCTCGAAGGCGTTCAGCACGCCACCGAAGCCGGCTTCCGCATCGGCCACGATGGGCAGGAAGTAGTCGATGAATTCCTTGTGGTCGGGGCCGATGCCGCGGCTCCACTGGATCTCGTCAGCGCGCTTGAAGGTGTTGTTGATGCGGCGGACCATGGTGGGCACCGAGTCGTACGCGTACAGCGACTGGTCGGGGTACATGGTTTCGCTGGTGTTGCCGTCGGCGGCGACTTGCCAGCCGCTCAGGTACACGGCTTCCAGGCCGGCCTTGGCCTGCTGCATGGCCTGGCCGGCGGTGATGGCGCCGAAGGCGTTCACGTAGCCCTTCTTGGCGCCGCCGTTGATCTTGTTCCACAGCACCTCGGCGCCGCGCTGGGCGAAGGTGTACTCGGGCTGCAGGCTGCCGCGCAGACGCACCACGTCAGCGGCGCTGTAACCACGCTTCACGCCCTTCCAGCGGGGGTTTTCGGCCCAGTCCTTTTCGAGGGCGGCGATCTGCTGTTCGCGGGTGAGCTTGCTCATGCTGAAACTCCTTGGGGTGGATGAGAGGGGAGAGGAAGCACTCTTGATGGGCTCTAGCGTACCGCTGACGCGAACTCACTGGAAGACTTATGTCTTATAGAAGAGTGAAATTTGTTCTTATTAAAATCAACGACTTAGACCCGACGTTCCATGTGGCGAAACCAAGTTCTCCGTAATGGAAAACTCTGCTGCGGCGCAGCATCTCATGGTTTCGCATTGCGAAAGACATTTTTCCTGATGTGAAAGCAGCGCAGCAGCCAGAACGGAACGCGCCGCGATGAACCGAGCTTCTCGCATCCCCGAGGTCCGTCATGGTTGCGCCGTGCGGCGGAATTGATGCGGCGCAAGAACCGCAGAGCCCACAGGCGAAGAATGGGCCTCACCCCAAGCTCACAAGGACGAGGTGAACCCCATGGCTGCACGTACCGCCCGCGCCGCAAGACCGGCCCGCACCGCCCCCCCACCCCTGCCCCCGCTGGAGGCGCTGGACCGCACCCACCACGAGATGATGGGCGTGCTGGTCGACCTGACGCACCTGGTCGATCACCTGGAGAACCACGGCGTCGATGCCATCGCGCGCAAGAGCGCCAAGGCCATCTGCGCCTTCTTCACCGGCGCCGCGCGCCAGCACCATGCCGACGAGGAGGCGCTGATCTTCCCGGTGCTGATCCGCAAGGGCGACGCCCAGCTCACCCAGCATGTGCTGCGCCTGCAGCAGGACCACGGCTGGCTGGAAGAAGACTGGCTGGAACTGGCGCCGCAGCTGCAGGCCGTGGCCGAGGGCTACAGCTGGTACGAACTGGACGCGCTGCGCCATGGCGTGGGCGTGTTCACCACGCTCTACCACGAGCACATCGCGCTGGAAGAGTCGCTGATCTACCCCGAGGCCAAGCGCGCCATGGCCGCCGAGGCCGCCAGCCGCGACCAGCGCGTGACCACTGGCGCGGCCTGAGGCAGCACCGCCGGCCGCGGCCGGTGGGCCTAATCCTGCAGCGGCAGCGCCGTGGTGCGCTTGACCGTGCGCAGCACCAGCATCGAGTTCGAGCGTTCCACACCCGGCAGGCGCATCAGCACCTGGGTGTGGAAGCGCTCCAGGTCCTCGGCATCGCGGTAGCTGAAGCGGATCAGGTAGTCGTTGCTGCCGGCCACGTAGAAGCAGTCCAGCACCTCGGGGTGGTCGCGCACGGCCTGCTCGAAGGCGCCCAGCACCTTGTCGTTCATCGTCTGCAGGTTGATGATCGAAAAGCAGGTGCCATGCTGGCCCAGGGCCTTGGCATTCAGCAGCGCCACATAGCGGTCGATCACGCCCGCATCCTCCAGCGCCTTCACGCGCCGCAGGCAGGCTGAAGGGCTCAGGTGCACACGCTCTGCCAGGTCCACGTTCGACAGCCGGCCGTCGGCCTGCAGCTCACGCAGGATCTCGCGGTCGATCGCATCGAGTTGCGGCTTCTGGCTGTCTGTTCGCATTTCGTGTTGCACCTAGTCGGTTGCTTCGCATTTTATTGCGCCGCCGCGTGTTCGGCCCCCAGATTGCGCACGCACATTGCGCGCCAGGCTGTCTAGACTGACACGCATCCTGCGGCATGGCCCCGCGCCTTGCCGCAACCGCCCTGCCCTTACCGCCTGAATCAGGAGCCCGACCCCGATGCGCAAGCCCAACCTCGACGCCTACTGGATGCCCTTCACCGCCAACCGCCAGTTCAAGAAGGCGCCGCGGCTGTTCGTCAAGAGTGAGGGCATGTACTTCACCACCGACGAGGGTCGGCAGGTGCTCGACGGCATCGCCGGCCTGTGGTGCGTGAACGCCGGCCACGCCCGGCCGAAGATCGTCAAGGCCATCCAGGAGCAGGCCGCCGAGCTGGACTACTCGCCGCCGTTCCAGATGGCCCACCCCAAGGCCTTCGAACTGGCCGACCGCGTGGCCCAGCTGCTGCCCGAGGGCCTGAACAAGGTGTTCTTCACCAACTCGGGCTCCGAGAGCGTGGACACCGCGCTGAAGATGGCGCTGGCCTACCACCGCGTGCGCGGCGAAGGCCAGCGCACCCGCCTGATCGGCCGCGAGCGCGGCTACCACGGCGTGAACTTCGGCGGCATCTCGGTGGGCGGCATGGTGGCCAACCGCAAGATGTTCGGCGCCATGCTGGCCGGCGTGGACCACATCCGCCACACGCACGACCCGGCGCGCAATGCCTTCACCGTGGGCCAGCCGGCGCATGGCGCCGAGTTTGCCGACGACCTGCTGAACCTGTGCGCGCTGCACGACCCCAGCACCATCGCCGCGGTCATCGTCGAGCCGGTGGCCGGCTCCACCGGCGTGCTGATCCCGCCCGCGGGCTATCTGCAGAAGCTGCGCCAGATCTGCGACCAGCACGGCATCCTGCTGATCTTCGACGAGGTGATCACCGGCTTCGGCCGCACCGGCAATCCCTTCGGCGCGCAGACCTTCGGCGTCACGCCCGACCTGATGGTGATGGCCAAGGGCATCACCAACGGCTGCGTGCCGATGGGTGCGGTGGCCGTCAAGGGCAGCATCCACGATGCCTTCATGACCGGGCCCGAGCACCTGATCGAGTTCTTCCACGGCTACACCTACAGCAGCCACCCGCTGGCCTGCGCCGCCGGCCTGGCCACACTGGATACCTACGAGGAAGAAGGTCTGCTGACCCGTGCGCAGCAGATCGGCGGCTACTTCGCCGAGGCCGTGCATTCGCTCAAGGGCGAGCCGAACGTCATCGACATCCGCAACATCGGCCTGGTGGGCGGCATCGAGCTGGCGCCCATCGCCGGCAGCCCGGGCAAGCGTGCCTTCGACATCTTCCTCGACTGCTACGACAAGGGCGTGCTGATCCGCACCACCGGCGACACCATCGCGTTGAGCCCGCCGCTGATCATCGAGCGCGAGCACATCGACCGCATCGTCGACACCGTGCGCGACGCGATCCGCCGCCACGCCTGACGCGCAATCTGAGCGACACTGTTCACCACGCACGAGGGCACTGCCTAGCGCACGACGAATCCCGCCGGGGTGCCCGGTGCCATGGCCTCCACCCAGTTCCACCATGACGCAGAACCCCGACGCCTCCGCCCTGCTGCCGCGCAAGCCCGTGGTGCTGGTGCCCGCCTGCAACAAGCCGCTGGGCGATCACCCGTTCCACGTGGCTGGCAAGAAGTACGTGGACGCCGTGCGCCTGGCCGGCTGCACGCCGCTGATCGTGCCCACCGCGCTGCCCGAAGAGATCGGCCCGCTGCTCGACCTGGCCGACGGCGTGCTGCTCACCGGCAGCAAGAGCAATGTGCACCCCCGCCACTTTGACGAGGCGGTGCACGATCCCAGCCTGCCGCTGGACCCCGACCGCGACGCCTGGACGCTGCCGCTGATCCGCGAGGCGGTGGCGCGTGGCATGCCGCTGTTCGGCATCTGCCGCGGCGCGCAGGAGGCCAACGTGGCCTTCGGCGGCAGCCTGCATCAGGCGGTGCAGGAATCCACCGGCCCGCAAGGCCCGTATGCCGACCACCGCGCGCCGGATGGCACGGTGGACGAGCAGTACGGCCCGGCCCACCCGGTGGACGTGGTGCCGGGCGGCCGGCTGGCCGAGATCCTGAACCTGGCGCGCTTCGACGTGAACTCGCTGCACGGCCAGGCGGTGAAGTCGCTGGCGCCGGGCCTGCGCGTGGAAGCCCGCGCGCCCGATGGCCTGGTGGAGGCCTTCTCGGTGGCCGAGGCCAAGGGCTTCAACCTGTGCCTGCAATGGCACCCCGAATGGCAGGCCGCCGGCAACCCGGTGTCGATGGCGCTGCTGCAGGCCTTTGGCGCGGCCTGCCGCAGCTGGCGCGACCGCAAGCAACCCCAGGCCCCCGTGCCTGCCCACCGCACGCCCGTGCCCTAGTGTCGGCCGCACACCCCGACACGCGAGCCGCCGCCCCAGCGCGGCTCGGATGCCCGGCCCGCCGCCCAACCGGAAAGCGGCGCACCCCGGGCCAACGAACCCCACAGGTGATGCATGACGACGACGACCCGAGAGAACTTCAGCTTCGCGGACCTGGAGCAGTGGCTCAACCAGCGCCGCGTGACCGAGATCGAATGCCTGGTGCCCGACCTCACCGGCGTGGCCCGCGGCAAGATCCTGCCGCGCGAGAAATTCACCGAAGACCGCGGCATGCGCCTGCCCGAGGCCGTGGTGGCCATGGGCGTGACCGGCGAGTTCCCTGAAGAGGGGCCGTACTACGACGTCATCACGCCCACCGACCGCGACATGCACCTGAGGCCCGATCCCAGCACGGTGCGCATCGTTCCCTGGGCCACCGATCCCACGGCCCAGGTGATCCACGACTGCTTCGACCGCGATGGCCAGCTGGTGCCGTTCGCGCCGCGCTCGGTGCTGCGCCGCGTGTGCGACCTGTATGCCAGCCAGGGCTGGAAGCCGGTGGTGGCGCCCGAGCTCGAGTTCTACCTGGTGGCGCGCAACACCGATCCCGACATGCCGCTGAAGCCACCGATCGGGCGCAGCGGCCGCAGCGAGACCTCGCGCCAGGCCTACTCGATCGACGCGGTCAACGAGTTCGACCCGCTGTTCGAGGACGTGTACGACTACTGCGGGAAGATGGAGCTCAATGTCGACACGCTGATCCACGAGATCGGTGCCGGCCAGATGGAGATCAACTTCTTCCACGACCACCCGCTGGGCCTGGCCGACGAGGTGTTCCTGTTCAAGCGCACGGTGCGCGAGGCGGCGCTGCGCCACGACATGTTCGCCACCTTCATGGCCAAGCCCATCGCCGGCGAGCCCGGCAGCGCCATGCACATCCACCAGAGCGTGGTGCGTGAGGGCGATGGCGGCAACCTGTTCAGCCTGCCCGACGGCTCGCCCAGCCCCGAGTTCTTCTGGTACATCGGCGGCCTGCAGAAGTACATCCCGGCCTGCATGGCGCTGTTCGCGCCCTATGTGAACAGCTACCGCCGGCTGGCCCGCTACACCGCGGCGCCGATCAACATCCAGTGGGGCACCGACAACCGCACCGTGGGCATCCGCAGCCCGGTGGCGCCACCGCAGGCGCGGCGCATCGAGAACCGCGTGATCGGCGCCGATGCCAACCCCTATGTGGCGCTGGCCGCCACGCTGGCCTGCGGCTGGCTGGGCATCCGCAACCGCATCGAGCCCTCGCCCGAGTGCAAGGGCGACGCCTACCTGGGCGACTACCAGCTGCCGCGCAGCCTGGGCGAGGCGCTGGAACTGTTGCGCGCCGAGAAAGACCTGCACGAGGTGCTGGGCGAGGCCTTCATCACCGTCTACACCGAGGTCAAGGAAACCGAGTACGCCGAGTTCATGAAGGTCATCTCGCCGTGGGAACGCGAGCACCTGCTGCTGCACGTCTGAACACCCGGCCGACCGACAAGGAATCCACCATGATCCCCACCCGTACGACTCGTGAATGGCAGGCCGCCGATTCGGCCCATTTCCTGCACCCCTTCACCGACTACCAGAGCCTGGCCAGGAAGGGCTCGCGCGTCATCACGCGCGCCGACAACATCTACCTCTGGGACAGCGAGGGCCACAAGATCCTCGATGCGATGAGCGGCCTGTGGTGCGTGAACGTGGGCTACGGCCAGCGCGCGCTGATCGATGCCGCCACGCAGCAGCTGGCCGAGCTGCCGTTCTACAACAGCTTCTTCCAGACCACCACACCGCCGGCCGTGGCGCTGGCCGAACTGCTGGCCGAGGTGACGCCGCCGCAGTTCAGCCACGTGTTCTTCGCCGGTTCGGGCTCGGAAGGCAACGACACCGTGGTGCGCATGGTGCGCCGCTACTGGCAGGTGCTGGGCCAGCCCGAGCGCCAGGTCATCATCAGCCGCCACAACGCCTACCACGGCAGCACCATGGCCGGCGCCTCGCTGGGCGGCATGGCGGCCATGCACGAGCAAGGCGGTCTGCCGATCCCGAACATCACCCACATCGACCAGCCCTACTGGGTGCAGCACGGCCAGGGTATGAGCCGCGACGACTTCGGCCGCCTGGCCGCCTCGTGGCTGGAGCGGAAGATCCTTGAGGTGGGCCCCGAGAAGGTGGCGGCCTTCATCGGCGAGCCGGTGCAGGGTGCCGGCGGCGTGATCATCCCGCCCGAGACCTACTGGCCCGAGATCCAGAAGATCTGCGACCGCTACGGCATCCTGCTGGTCAGCGACGAGGTGATCTGCGGCTTCGGCCGCACCGGCCACTGGTTCGGCTGCGAGCGCTTCGGCTTCCGCCCCGATCTGATGACCTTTGCCAAGGGCGTCACCAGCGGCTACATCCCGCTGGGCGGCGTGATGGTGGGCGACCGCGTGGCCCGGGTGCTGATCGAGCAAGGCGGCGAGTTCGAGCATGGCTACACCTACAGCGGCCATCCGGTGGCCTGCGCGGTGGCGCTGGCCAACATCCGGCTGATCCAGCAGCTGAAGCTGGTGGAGCATGTGCACGACGACGTGGGCCCCTACCTGGCCCAGGCTTTCGCGCAGCTGGCCGAGCACCCGCTGGTGGGCACGGCCGAGACCTGCGGCCTGATGGGGGCACTGCTGCTGGTCAAGGACCAGGCGAAGCTGACGCCCTTCGACCCCGCGGTGGGCATCGGCATGGTGTGCCGCGGCCACTGCTTTGCCAACGGCCTGATCATGCGCGCCGTGGGCGACCGCATGATCATCGCGCCGCCGCTGGTCATCACCCGCGCGCAGGTCGACGAGATGGTGGCGCTGATCCGCCGCTGCCTGGACCTGACGCTGGCCGATGCGCAGCGCCAGGGCTGGCTGCAGGGCTGAGGGCCGTCAGGCGCACGCGGGCTTCACGCCCGCGACACGGCACTGTCGCAGCGCGGCAACGTTGGGCTGGCAAAGCGCGTGCGGCACTCATCTTGCTGGGCCTTCGCCGATAGCATCCGCTCGCGAACTGCAATGCCCTGGAGGATGGACATGCGAACCCTGAAAGCCCTCGTGTCGGCCCGCGCCGGCTTCCTGACCCCCGTGGCCGCCGCCGCTGCGCTGGTGGCCGCCAGTGGGGCCACGCCGGTGCAGGCCCAGGAGGCCGCGACCAGCCGCGTCGTGATCACCGGCTCGCACATCCGCCGCGCCGACAGCGAGACGCCCAGCCCGGTGCTCACGCTCAGCGCGCAGGACATCGCCCGCTCGGGCTACAGCTCCATGGCCGACGTGCTGGGCAGCCTGTCGGCCAACAACATGGGCTCGCTGGGCCAGGCCACGCCGGCGGCCTTCGGCGCCGGTGGCAGCGGCATCTCGCTGCGCGGCCTGACCGTGGGCGCCACGCTGGTGCTGATCGACGGCCAGCGCATGGCCTCGTACCCGCTGCCCGACGACGGCCAGCGCGACTTCGTCGACATCAACTCGATCCCGATCGACGCGGTGGAACGCATCGAGGTGCTGAAGGACGGCGCCTCGGCCATCTACGGCTCCGATGCGATGGCCGGCGTGGTCAACGTCATCCTGAAGAAGTCGCACAAGGGCACCACGCTGCATGCCGAGCTGGGCGGCGCCCAGCATGGCGGCGGCCGCTCGGTGCATGTGTCGGGCATCCGCGGCTTCGGTGACCTGGCCAAGGACGGCATCGCCGGCTACCTGTCGGCCGACTTCCGCGAGCGCCGCCCCATCCTGCTGAGCCAACGCTCCTACCTGACCACCAGCGACTACAGCGCCTGGGGCGGCATCTCCGACGGCTACCCGCCCGACAACGGCGAACTGCAGGTGGCGCCGCGCACGCGCACCTACAGCGTGCTGGGCCGTCTGACCACGCGCCTGGCCGGCGACTGGACGGCCGACCTGTCGGCCTCGATGCTGGGCAGCCAGGCCGAGCAGGTGGGCCTGCTGAACTGGGTGTCGCCGTCGGCCGGCATCACCAGCTTCCGGTTCGGCGCAAGCAACCCGAACCCGGTGCCCACCACGCTGAACGGCACCAACATCATTGACCCCGCCACCGGTGCGCCGGTGGATGCCACGCTGAGCGACCTGGGCGCCCAGCGCAGCAAGACCGACAGCCGCTCGTACCGCCTGGTGGCCACCGCCGGCGGCACCTGGCGCGACTGGGACGTGCAGGCCAGCCTGGGCCTGACCCGCGTCAGCACCCGGCTGGACATGCACAACTACGTCAGCCTGCCGCTGCTGCAGGCGGCGCTGAACAACGGCAGCTACGTGGTGGGCGGCAGCAACAGCGCCGCGGTGATCGCCGGCCTGACGCCGCGCGCCAGCAGCACCAGCACCAACGACCTGCAGTTCGTGAACCTGCGCGCCACGCGCGAGATCGGCAAGCTGCCTGGCGGCGACCTGGCCATCGGCACCGGCGTCGAGCTGATGCACCGCGAGCTGAACGAGCGCTTCCCCGACGCCTTCGCCAACGGCACGCAGTCCAGCAACATCTACGCCTTCGGCGTGGGCACGCAGAACATCCAGGCCGCCTATGTGGAGCTGCATGCACCGGTCAGCAAGACGCTGCAGCTGGATGCGGCCGCCCGCATCGACCGCTATGTGGGCCAGAGCTCGTCGGTCACGCCCAAGTTCGGCGCCAAGTACACGCCCACCAAGACGCTGACGCTGCGCGGCACCTATGCCGGCGGCTTCCGCGCGCCCAACCCGGTGGAGATCGGCACCTCGGGCTCCAGCGCCGGCTTCCTGCCCGCGCTGTACGACACCGCGCTGTGCGCCGCCATCGGCCGCAGCCCGTGCGACATCGGCGTGGGCGGCACCCAGCTGCAACTGCCGGGCAAGGACCTCAAGCCCGAGAAGTCGCGCTCGTACACGCTGGGCCTGATCTTCGAGCCGACGCCGAACATCAACCTCTCGGTCGACTACTACGATGTGCGCATCAGCAACCAGATCGTCTCGGTGGGCCTGTTCGGCCAGGCGCAGATCGACAACCCCACGGCCTACGGCACCCAGCTGTACCGCGTGAACAGCCCGACGGTGGCCAACGCCGCGCCCACCGGCGCCGACGACACCATCCTGTACGGCACCTACCCGTTCCTGAACGTCGGCCAGACCCGCACCGACGGCCTCGATGTGGACCTGCGCGGCCGCTGGGAGAGCGGTGGCGACAAGTTCAGCGCGCAGATCCAGTGGACCCACATGTTCCACTACACCATCGACCGCGACGGCAAGCGCTACGAACTGGCGGGCACGCACGGGCCCAGCTTCGTGTCCACCAACACCGGCACGCCGCGCGACCGCGTCGGCCTGACGCTGACCTGGGCGCGCGGGCCGCTGGAGATCTCCAGCACCACGCAGTACACCAGCAGCTTCTCGGTGGTGGACCCCAGCTACGACATCAATGACTGCAGCGCCGCGCTGTCGTACATCTACCCCAACGGTGCGCCGTCCGGCAGCAGCCTGTGCCGCGTGGGCAGCTTCACCACCAGCAACCTGTCGCTGCGCTACACGCAGAGCCCGGCGCTGCAGTGGCGCTTCTCGGTCATCAACCTGTTCGACCGCAAGGCGCCGATCGACGCCTTCGCATCCAGCTCGTCGGGCGGCGGCGTGGCGGCCGGCGGCGCGCACTACAACCCCTCGCTGCACCAGGACGGCGCCGTGGGCCGCTACTTCAACGTGGGCATGACCTATTCGTTCTGAGCCCCACCGTCCACCGCTGCACGCCTACGCCCTGCTGGCTGCCAGCATGGCCCTGGTGGGCAGCTACGTGGGCCTGTCGCGCCTGCTGGTGGCGGTGTTCCCGGTGTTCCTGCTGGCCTGGCTGCGCTTCGGCATCGCGGCCGTGGCCATGGCGCACTGGGTCCGGCGCGCCGATGACGAGCCACCGCTGTCGGCGCACGACCGCAAGCTGCTGTTCTGGGAGAGCTTTCTCGGCAACTTCCTGTTCAGCATCTGCATGCTGTTCGGTGTGCAGCTCACCTCGGCGCTGTCGGCCGGCGTGGTGATGGCGGCCATTCCGGCGGCCGTGGCCATCCTGTCGCGCGTGTTCCTGGCCGAGCGCATCGGCCGGCGCACGGCCGCCGCCATCGCCTGCGCGGCCACCGGCATCGCGCTGCTGGCGCTGGCGCGCTCACCCGCGGCGCCCACGGCGGCGGCATCCCCTGCCCCGGCCACGACCCTGGGCGGCTGGGCGCCGCTGCTGGGCCATGCGCTGCTGCTGGGCGCGGTGTTCTGCGAGGCAGCCTACGTGGTCATCGGCAAGCAGCTCACCGGCCGCGTGAGCCCGCGCCGCATCAGCGCGCTGATCAACCTGTGGGGCCTGGCCCTGGTGACACCGCTGGGCCTGTGGCAGGCCTTGCGCTTCGACTTTGCCGCCGTGCCCGGCGCCACCTGGGCGCTGCTGCTGTTCTACGCGCTGGCCGCCAGCATGGTGACCGTGTGGCTGTGGATGAAGGGCCTGGTGCACGTGCCGGCACCGCAGGCGGGGGTGTTCACCGTGTGTCTGCCGATCGCCGCCGCCGCGGTGGGCGTGGGCCTGCTCGGCGAGGCCGTGACGCCGCTGCACGGCGTGGCGCTGGCGCTGGCGCTCACGGGGCTGGTGATGGCGACCTGGCCAGGGCGTCGCGGATCGCCGCCTCCTGCGCAGCCAGCACCCCGCGCTCGGTGATCAAGCCCGTCACCAGCCGCGCCGGCGTCACGTCGAAGCCGTAGTTCAGCGCCGGGCTGCCGTCGGGTGTCAGCTGCACCTCCACCCGCCGGCCGGTGGCGTCGCGGCCGGTGATGTGCGTCACCTCGCGTGGCGAGCGGGCTTCGATCGGGATCTCGGCCAGGCCGTCGTTCAGCGTGGGGTCCAGCGTCGAGAACGGCATGGCCACGTAGAAGGGCACGCCGTTGTCGTGCGCGGCCAGGGCCTTCAGGTAGGTGCCGATCTTGTTGCACACGTCACCGCGGGCGCTGACCCGGTCGGTGCCCACGATCACCACGTCCACCAGGCCGTGCTGCATCAGGTGGCCGCCGGTGTTGTCGGCCACCACGGTGTGCGGGATGCCGGCCTGGCCCAGTTCCCACGCCGTGAGGCTGGCGCCCTGGTTGCGCGGTCGCGTCTCGTCCACCCACACATGCACGGCCAGGCCGGCCTCGTGGGCCTGGTAGATCGGGGCGATGGCCGTACCCCAGTCCACCGTGGCCAGCCAGCCGGCATTGCAGTGGGTCAGCACGTTCAACGGGCGGTGCGGGTGGCGCGCGGCCAGCGAGCGCAGGATGTCCAGTCCGTGGCGGCCGATGGCGGCGTTGGTGGCCACGTCCTCGTCGGCCAGCGCGGCGGCCAGCGCCCAGGCGGCGCTGGCGCGCTCGGCCTCGGGCAAGGCGCGCAGCGCGCTCACCATGCGCTCGGTGGCCCAGGCCAGGTTCACGGCTGTCGGTCGCGCGCCGTCGAGGTAGGCCTTGGCTTCAGTCAGCGCGGCATCGGTGGCGGCATGGCGGCATTGCAGCGCCAGGCCATAGGCTGCGGTCACGCCGATCAGCGGCGCGCCGCGCACCCACATGTCGGCGATGGCATGGTGCACCGCGTCGATCTGCGCCAGCCGTGCCACGCGCCATTCGTGCGGCAGGTGGCGCTGGTCGATGATCTCCACGGCCTCGCCGTCCTCGGTCGGCCAGATGGTGCGGCGGTGGACGCCGGCGACCTTCACAGCACCCTCCCGGCGATGGTGCGCAACCGTGCCACCACCGCCGGGTCGCGTGCGGTGGGGGCGGTGATCAGCGCATGGTCCAGCGCGCGGCGGCAGGCGCAGCCGGGCCCGTGGCCATCGGCGGCGATGCCTGGCGCGCTGTGCGCCACCAGGGTCTTGGCGTTGCCGGCGTTGCCGCTCAAAGCGGCGATCACGGCTTCCACGGTCACATGGTCGTGGTCAGGGTGCCAGCAGTCGAAGTCGGTCACCATGCTCACGCTGGCATAGCAGAGCTCGGCCTCGCGGGCCAGGCGCGCTTCGGGCAGGTTGGTCATGCCGATCACGTCGGCATTCCAGCTGCGGTAGAGCCGGCTCTCGGCCAGCGTGCTGAACTGCGGCCCCTCGATGGCGATGTAGGTGCCGCCACGCACATGCGGCACGCCGATGGCGCCGAGCGCCGTCTGCACATGGTCGCCCAGCCGGCTGCAGGTGGGATGCGCCAGCGACACATGGGCCACCAGGCCGCTCTCGAAGAAGCTGGCCGCGCGGCCCACGGTGCGGTCGATGAACTGGTCGACGACGACGAAATGCCCCGGCGGCAGATCGGCCCGCAGGCTGCCCACGGCGCTGAGCGAGAGCACGTCGGTGCAGCCCAGCATCTTCAGCGCCGCGATGTTGGCGCGGTACGGCACCTGGCTGGGCGTGAGCCGGTGGCCCCGGCCGTGGCGCGGCAGGAAGGCCAGGCGCACGCCACCCTGCGGTGTGGGCAGCGTGCCGGTGAACACCTGGTCGCTGGGCGCGCCCCAGGGGGTGTCGACCGTGGTCCAGGCGGTGTCGGTCAGGCCCGGCAGGTCGTACAGGCCGCTGCCGCCGACGATGCCGATCTGGGCTGTGGGAAGGGTCATGGGGGCTGTTGTGCTGCGTACAGGAGCCCCGATGATGCCTCGGCCCCGGGCCCTTGATTCAGGCCGTGCGCGCGTGCAGCGCCTGGCGTGCCACCTCGGCGGCCGGCTCGCCCTTCAGCCGGTGGTCGCTCCACACCTGGCGCCAGCGGCGTGCACCGGGGCGGCCGTTCCACAGGCCCAGCATGTGGCGGGCGATGTGGGCCCACGGCGTGCCGCGTTCGGCCTGCTGGCGCGCCATGTAGGCCACCATCTGCTGCTCGATGGCCAGGCGCCAGTCGTCGTCGGCGTCCAGGCGCGTGCCATCGCCGAAGAAGCGCGCATCCCAGCCGGCCATCACCGCGGGGTTGTGGTACGCCTCGCGGCCCACCATCACGCCATCGAGTGCGGCGCCGGCCGGGTCCAGCTGCTCGGCGATCTGCACGTCGGTGGCCAGGCCGCCGTTGATCGCGATGGTGAGCTGCGGAAACTCGCGCTTGAGCTGCGCCACCAGGTCGTAGCGCAGCGGCGGGATCTCGCGGTTCTCCTTCGGGCTCAGGCCCTGCAGCCAGGCGTTGCGCGCATGCACGATGAACACCGTGCAGCCGCCCTCGGCCACGGTGCCGACGAAGTCGCGCACGAAGCCGTAGGCCTCGATGCGGTCGATGCCGATGCGGTGCTTCACGGTCACCGGCAACGCGCCGCCCAGCGCGTCGTTCATGGCCTTGACGCCGTCGCGCACCAGGGCCGGCTCGGCCATCAGGCAGGCGCCGAAGGCGCCGCGCTGCACCCGCTCGCTGGGGCAGCCGCAGTTCAGGTTCACCTCGTCATAGCCCCGCTGCTGCGCGAAGCGGGCGCAGGCGGCCAGGTCATCGGGCTCGCTGCCGCCGAGTTGCAGCGCCACCGGGTGCTCTTCGGCATTGAAGTCGAGGTGGCGGTGCTGGTCGCCGTGGATCAGCGCGCCGGTGGTCACCATCTCGGTGTACAGCCGGGTGTGGCGCGTGATCAGTCGGTGGAAGAAGCGGCAGTGGCGATCGGTCCAGTCGAGCATCGGCGCGACGGACAGGCGCCAGGGGCTGGGCGCGGGGGCGGAGGCGTTCTCGTACACCCCCGGATTATCCCCGGTGCCTGCGGCGGGCCGGGGTCAGCGCGTGGCGGGTGGTCAGGCGCTTGGTCCGGCGCGCTGCGCATTGCCGGCGATCAGCGCCGCGATGCGCGGCAGCAGCGCCAGCGGCAGGTCGTGGCCCATGCCGTCGATCAGTTCCAGCTGGGCGCCGTGGATCTTGCGCGCCAGGTCGCGCCCGCCCTCGGGCGGCACCAGCGGATCGGCGGCGCCGTGGATCACCTGGGTGGGTGCGTGGATCTGGCCGAGCAGCGGACTGCGGTCGCCATCGGCCGCCACGGCCACCAGTTGGCGCGCGGTGCCGGCGGGGTTCCAGGCGCGGCGCACCGAGGCTTCCATGCGTGCCTTCACCCGCGCCGGGTCGTCGCGCCAGCCCGGGCTGCCGATCAGGCCGAACAGGCTGGTCAGGTGCGCCACCACGTCGGCGACGGATTCGCTGCGCGGGCGGCGCAGCAGGGCTTGGCGCACCGTCCAGCCCGGCTGCGGCAGGCGCCAGTGGCCGCTGGTGGTCATGATCAGCGTGAGGCTCTTCACCCGCTGCGGGTGCCGCGCCGCCACATGCTGGGCGATCATCCCGCCCATCGAGGCGCCGCACACATGGGCGCTGGCGATGCCCAGCGCATCGAGCACGGCCACGCTGTCCTCGGCCATGTCGCGCAGCCGGTAAGGTGACGACACATGCAAGTGCAGCGTGTGGCGCAGCGCGGCGCGCCACAGGCTGGGCAGGCCGGCGTCGTCGAAGCGCTGGCTGAGGCCCGCGTCACGGTTGTCGAAGCGGATGACGCGGTGGCCGCGTCCGGCCAGGTCGGCCACCAGTTCGTCGGGCCAGCCGGTGAGCTGCATGCCCAGGCCCATGATCAGCAGCAGCGGCTCGCCGTCGGCCGGGCCCTGGATGTCGACTTCGATGGCGATGCCGTTGGCGCTGATCCTCATGCCCTGCCCTGCGCGTGGTGGTGCGTGTCAGGGCCGATCATCGCAGGCCGGCGGCCTTGGCCTTCTTGCGCGCGGGTGCCTTGCCGGTCTTGGCGGCCCGGCCCGCTTTCACCGGCTGGGCCGGCTTGGCGCCGGCCTTGCCGGTGCGCGCCGCCACCACACCTTGCACAGCGCCACGCACCACGCCCTGGGTCACGGTGTCCACGGCCGACTTGACCACGCCGCCCACGCGCTGCATCACGCCCTCGGCCACCTTGCCGGCCATGCGGCCCGCGATCTGCCCCGCCACCTGACGGCCGGTGCGCGCCAGTTCGGGCAAGGCGGCGGCGCCGGTGGGGCGTTGGCGCGGCGCCAGCAGCGGCAGTTCGTCGAACGCGGCCTGCAGCGCCTCGGCCAGGCGGCGCATGTCGGCCGCGGCGGTGGCATCGGCCACCAGGCCGAACTCCATCTGGTCGGCGTAGCTCTCGACCGTGATGTTCAGCGCCACGCCATGCGCCACGATGGACGTGGGCCAGTTGCTCAGCATGCGCGCGCCGGCCATGTACAGCGGCACCGGCGGGCCGGGCACGTTGCTGATCACCACATTGGCCAGCTGGGGCACGCGCTCGGCCACGCGGGCCTTGCCGTACAGCGCGGTCAGCGCCTCCATCAGCCAGGGCACGCCGATCGACGGAAAGTCGGTCGGCAGTACGCTCTTCAGGCTGCCCATGGTGGCCTTCATCGCGGCGGTGGCGGCCTTGATGTGGGCGAGGCGCCGGCGCGGATCGGACAGGTGCGTGCCCAGGCTCACCTGGCTCATCGAGGCCTGGTTGTCGGCCGTGGTATCGCCCTTGGCGCGCAGCGAGATCGGCACCGCCGCCACCAGGCTCTTGCGCGGCAGCGCCTGGTGGTGGGCCAGGTAGCGGCGCAAGGCGGTGCTGCACAGGTACAGCACGATGTCGTTGAGCGTGGCCTCGTGGGCGTGGGCCACATCCTTCAGCGTGTGCAGCGGCAGGCTCAGGCCGGCAAAGGCGCGGCCGGTGCCCACGTTGACGTTGAACGGCGTGCGCGGCGCCAGGCTCAGGTTGCCGAAGGCGCTGCCGCGGCCATCGCCCAGCAGCGCGCTGTGCTTGAGCGCATCGCCTGCTGCGCCGGCCAGCGTGCCCACGGTGCCGGGCAGGCCCTTGACGATGCGCAGCACCTGCGCCGCCTCGTTGGCCAGCGCACTGCGCAGCATGGTGGCCGAGCCCAGCTCGAACACCTTCTGGCGCTTGCTGGGCCGCAACTCGATCTTGCGGCCCTCGGGCTGCAGGTCCAGCAGCACCTGGGCCAGGGCCACGGCGGCCTGGCCATCGGCGGCGGCATGGTGCATCTGAATGTACAGGCCCAGGCGACGCTGGCCCTGGGGGCCGGGCGGCAGGCCCTCGACGACGTGCATGCGCCACAGCGGGCGGCCGCGGTCCAGCCGCGTGGCGTGCAGGCGACCGATCACCGCTTCCAGCGCCGCCTGCGGGCTGGGCGCGCTGGCGGGCAGCTTCTCCTCGACCACATGCCACTTCAGGTCGGGCTCGGCATCCACCCAGGCCGGATTGGCCAGGTTCAACGGCATCCACCACAGGCGCTGGCGCAACACCGGCGACAGCGGCACGCGCTCGGCCATGTGCTTGCGCAGCCGCGTGACGAACTTGCCGCGCGTGCCCGGCGGCAGCTCGAACACATGGGCCGAGCCCACGTGCATCGGCATCTCGTCGGTCTCGAGGAAGAGGAAGGTCGCGTCCAGGCCGCTGAGCTGTTTCATGGACTCATGGTAGGCCGCGGGCTGGCCGCGTCGGCCCGGTGTTGTCCCCAGGCCGCGGACGGTGCTTGACCTGAATCAGCGCCCGGCGGGCTGGGCCAGCAGGTGGTCGACCCAGTGCGCCAGGCTGTCGTGCACCGCGTCGGCGGCAGCCTCGTCGGCGGGCTTCGGGGCGTGGCCGCTGCGCACCAGCACGCCGTAGCCCACGCCGGCGGCGCGGCCGGCCTGCAGGTCGGAGCCCTTGTCGCCCACGATCACCGAGGCCGGCAAGTCCAGGCCGAGTTCGGCCGCGGCATGCAGGATCATCCCGGGCGCCGGCTTGCGGCAGTCGCAGTCCTGGCGGTAGGCCGCCACCGTGGCATCGGGCAGGTGCGGGCAATGCAGCACCGCGTCCAGCGTGACGCCATGGCGGGCCAGCTCGGCGCGGATGTGGGCGGTGAGTGCCTGGTAGTCGGCCTCGGTGTAGTAGCCGCGGGCGATGCCGCTCTGGTTGGTGACCACCACCAGCGCCCAGCCGGCCGCCTGCAGCCGCGCCAGGGCCTGCGGCGTGCCGGGCACGAAGGCGAAGTCGGCGATGCGGTGCAGGTAGTCGACCTCGGTGTTGATGACGCCGTCGCGGTCGAGGAAGACGGCGCGGCGCAGCGGCTCAGCCACGGCCGGGCTCGCCGGCGCGGATGCGCTGCACCAGCGAGGTGGTGGAGTAGCCGTCGACGAAGGGGATGGCCAGCGACTGCCCGCCCCAGCCGCGCACCAGGCGGGTCTCTTCCAGCGTCTCCATGTCGTAGTCGCCGCCCTTGACGTAGACGTCGGGCCGCACGCGCTCGATCAGCGCGCAGGGCGTGCGCTCGTCAAAGGGCAGCACGAAGTCCACCGCTTCGAGGGCGGCCAGCACCACGGCGCGGTCGGCGGCGGTGTTCAGCGGACGGTCGGGGCCCTTGCCCAGCAGCTTGGCCGAGCTGTCGCTGTTCACCGCCACCAGCAGTGCGGCGCCCAACTCGCGGGCACGCGCCAGGTAGCTGACATGGCCGCGGTGCAGCACATCGAACACGCCGTTGGTGAAGACCAGCGGCCGCGGCCAGGTGTTGTCGAGCAGGTGCTGCTGCGCCGCGCGCAGCTTGGGGTGATCGGCCAGAAGCTCCATGCGCGGCAGTGTAGCCAGCCGGCACAATGCCGCAGACCCTTCCTCCGACCCTGGACACCCCCGCCGTGAGCTCCCTGTTCCTCGCCTTCCTGGACGAACACCGCCGCCTGTTCGCGACGCTCGACACGCTGGCCCCGTCGGTGGGCGCGGCCGCCCTGGTGATGGCCGACAGCCTGCGCCAGGGCGGCAAGCTGATGTTCTGCGGCAATGGCGGCTCGGCGGCCGACAGCCAGCACCTGGCCTCCGAGTTCACCGGCCGCTTCGTCAACGACCGCCGGCCGCTGGCCGCCATCGCGCTGAACACCGACAGCTCGCAGATGAGCTGCATCGGCAACGACTACGGTTTCGACCAGGTGTTCGAGCGCCCGCTGCGCGGCCTGGGCCGCGCGGGTGACGTGCTGGTGGCCATCTCCACCTCGGGCCACAGCCCGAACGTGCTGCGCGCCGTGCAGGCGGCCCGTGAACTGGGCATTCACGTGATCGGCCTGCTGGGCCGCGACGGCGGCGCCATCGGGCCGCTGTGTGACGTGGCCCTGGTGGTGCCCAACCCGGTGACCGCCCGCATCCAGGAGGCGCACATCCTGATCGGCCACAGCCTGTGCGCCGAGGTCGAACGGATGGTGGCCGACGCATGACGTCACTGTGCCTGCGCCGTGCCCTCGCCGGCCTGCTGCTGGCCGCATTCGCCTTGGGCGCCCTCGCCCCCGCCTCGGCCCAGACGCTGCGCGAACGGCTGGGCGCCAGGCGCGGTGGCGAAGGCGAGCCGCTGAGCCTGGTGCACGCCGGCCAGACCCGCCTGTACCGCGTGCATGTGCCGGCCGGCCTCACGCCCGGCCAGCCGGTGCCACTGGTGATCGCGCTGCACGGCGGCGGCGGCAACATGGACGTGCAGGCCAACGACCGCTTCTACGGCTGGATCAGCCAGGCCGAGCGCAGCGGCTTCATCGTGGTGTTTCCCAACGGCTTCAGCCGCCTGCCGGGCGGCCAGCTGGCCACCTGGAATGCCGGCGGCTGCTGCGGCGCGGCACGCGACCAGGGCAGCGACGACGTCGGCTTCATCCGCGCGCTGGTGGCGCAGCTGAAGGGCCGATACGCCATCGACGGCCAGCGCATCTTCGCCACCGGCATGTCCAACGGCGGCATGATGGCCTACCGCCTGGCCTGCGAGATGGCCGACACGGTGCGCGCCGTGGCCGCGGTGGCCGGCACCGACAACACCCGGAAATGCACGCCGTCGCGCCCGGTGGCCGTGCTGCACATCCACGCCCGCGACGACGACCATGTGCCCTTCGACGGCGGCCTGGGGCCGCGCAGCCTCACGCGCGCCGAGCACCCGCATGCCAGCGTGCCCGACACGCTGGCCCGCTGGCGCAGCCGCGACGCCTGCCCCGACACGCCGCCGCGCACCGTGCTGGACACGCCCGGCGCCCGCTGCGAACTGAGCGGCCCGTGCCGCGATGCCAGCGTGGTGCAGGCCTGCATCACCGAGCGCGGCGGCCATTCCTGGCCCGGTGGCACGCAGCCGCGCGGCCATGCCGAGCCCTCCACCGCCCTCGACGCCACGCCCCTGATCTGGAACTTCTTCGCCAGCCTGCCGGCACGGCCTTGAGCCTTGCGCGACACTGGCGCGGCCATGAACCTGCCCGCCTCCCCTTCTGCCCCGGCCCCGCGGCGCCTGCCGCCCTTGTTGCTGACCGCCGGCCTGATGGCCGCCAGCGCGGCGGCTGCCTGGGCCGGCGGGGCGCTGCCGCTGGCCGGCGCGTGGCGCGGGCTGGGCGCGGCCGTGCTGCTGGCCGGTCTGGCGCTGATGCTGTGGGCGGCACTGCACTTCCGCCAGGCCCGCACCACGCTGGACCCGCGCACGCCGGACCGGGCCAGCAGCCTGGTGCGCGGCGGCCCGTTCGGCTTCAGCCGCAACCCCATGTACCTGGGCATGGCGCTGATGCTGGGCGGCTGGTCGGCGGTGCTGGCCACGCCGCTGGGCGTGCTGGCGCTGCTGGCCTTCGTGGCCTGGATCGACAGGCGCCAGATCCCGCCTGAAGAGGCCGCGATGCGGTCGCTGTTCGGCGCCGACTACGTGGCCTACTGCCAGCAGGTGCGGCGCTGGCTTTGAGCGCGCCGGACGGCGGGTGGGTGGCGGGCGCCTGGCGGGTGCACCCGACTCAGGCCACCGGCTGCTTCAGCAGCCAGTCCACATAACGCGCCACGCCGCTGGCCACATCGGCGAAGGCCACGTCGCAGCCGGTGGCGCGCAGCGCGGTCAGGTCGGCCTGGGTGAAGCACTGGTACCTGCCCACCAGGGCCTGCGGAAAGTCGACGTACTCGATCAGCCCGCGCGCCACCAGTTCGGCCAGGCTCAAGGGCGCCTCGCCGGCCGCGGCACGGCAGCCGTTGACCACGCCCACCGCCACGTCGTTGAAGGGCTGGGCGCGGCCCGAGCCCACGTTGACGATGCCACGGGCCTGCGGGTTCATCAGGAACCACAGGTTCACCGCCACCACGTCGTCCACGTAGACGAAGTCGCGCGACTGCTCGCCCGGGCCATACCCGTTGTAGGCGCCGAAGAGCTTGACCTTGCCGTCGGCGCGGAACTGGTTGACATGGTGGAAGGCCACGCTGGCCATGCGGCCCTTGTGCTGCTCGCGCGGGCCGTAGACGTTGAAGTAGCGCAGGCCCACCACCTGGTGCGGTGCCGCGTCGATCATGCGGCGCACCACCTGGTCGGTGAGCAGCTTGCTGTAGCCGTAGACGTTCAGCGGCGCCTCGTTGTCTGGGTGCTCGGTGAAGCGATCGCCGCCGCCATAGGTGGCGGCCGACGAGGCGTAGATCAGGCGCACGCCCTGGCGCTGGCAGGCATCGAGCAGGTCCTTGGTGCAGCGGTAGTTCTGCGCCAGCATGTACTGGCCGTCGTGCTCCATGGTGTCGGAGCAGGCGCCCTGGTGTAGCACGGCATCGACGCGGCCGAAGTCGCCACGGGCGAAGCGGTCGTAGAAGTCGGCGCGGTCGTAGTAGTCCGCGAAACGTGCGGCCTGGGGGCTGCCCAGCAGGTTGCGGTACTTGGGGCCGTCGGTCAGGTCGTCGACGGCGATGATGTCGTCGATGCCGGCCGCGTTCAGGCCGTGCAGCAGGTTGCTGCCGATCATGCCGGCGGCGCCGGTGACGATGACTTTCATGGCGTGGTGCCCTTGTCTTTCGGATCGTTCTCGAACAGTTCGTCGTAGCGCACGGCGGCGGTGCCGAAGCGGCTGACCACGATGCCGCCGGCGCGGTTGGCGATCGGCACCGCCTCGCGCAGCGGCAGGCCGGCGGCCAGCATCGCGGCCAGCGTGGCAATCACCGTGTCGCCGGCGCCGGTGACGTCGAACACCTGGCGCGCCTGGGCCGGCTGGTGCAGATGGCCAGATTGGCCCGGCAGGCCATCCGGGCCGTCGTCGAACAGCGTCATGCCCTCCTCCGAGCGCGTGACCAGCAGGCCGCCCAGGCGCAGCTCGGTGCGCAGCGCATGGGCGCGCCGGTGCAGGTCGGCCTCGTCGGTCCATGGGCCCACAGCCTGCGCCAGCTCGGCCCGGTTGGGCGTGATGACGGTGGCGCCGGCATAGCGGCTGTAGTCGCGGCCCTTGGGGTCCACCAGCACCGGTTTGCCGGCGGCCACGGCCAGGCCGATCATGCGTTCCACATGGGCCAGGCCGCCCTTGCCGTAGTCGCTGAACAGCACGGCGTCGTGCTGCGGCAAGGCGGCCTCGTAGTCCGTGAGCATCTGCGCCAGCAGCTCATGGTCGGGCGCGGTCTCGAAGTCGACGCGGATCAGTTGCTGCGCGCGGCCCACCACGCGCAGCTTCACGGTGGTGCGCAGCGCGGCGTCGCGGCCCAGCAGCGTGGCCACGCCCTGCTCGGCCAGCAGGCGCTGCAGCACACGGGCGGGCTCGTCGTCGCCCACCACGGTCAGCAGCGTGGCCTGTACCCCGAGGGCGCGCACGTTCCAGGCCACGTTGGCGGCGCCACCCAGGCGCTCCTCCTCGCGCTGCACGTGCACCACCGGCACCGGCGCCTCGGGCGAGATGCGGTCGACGTTGCCGAACCAGTAGCGGTCGAGCATGGCATCGCCCACCACCAGCACGCGGGCGGCAGCCAGGCGCTCGGCGCTGGGCCGGGCCAGCGGATTCAATGAAGAGACGGCAGCGGTCATGCGGGCTGGATCAGATCCCAGCGGTTGCCCCAGGGATCCTCGAACACGGCCACGGTGCCATAGGGCTCGTGGCGCGGGGTTTCGGTGAAGCGCGCGCCGTGAGCAGTGAGCCGCTGGGCATCGCGCGCGAAATCGTCGGTGCGCAGGAACAGCCACACCCGGCCCGCGCCCTGGCGGCCGATGGCGGCCTGCTGCTCGGGCGTGGCGGCGCGGGCCAGCAGCAGCGCACTGCCCTGCCCGCCCGGCGGCGCCACCACCACCCAGCGCTTGCCGGGGCCCTGCGGCCGGTCTTCCAGCAGCGTGAAGCCCAGCGCCTGGGTGAAGAAGGTGATGGCC
This sequence comes from Pseudaquabacterium inlustre, assembly GCF_038066595.1. NCBI lineage: Bacteria > Pseudomonadati > Pseudomonadota > Betaproteobacteria > Burkholderiales > Sphaerotilaceae > Pseudaquabacterium > Pseudaquabacterium inlustre. The sequence continues at coordinate 228,584 of NZ_JBBUTH010000009.1, read as the reverse complement.
GGGTCGTAGTCGGGCACCAGCAGCGCCACGGTGGCGAGCATCGGCGTGCTCATGCGACAGGCTTTCGACGCGGCAGCGCGCGCCACGCGGCCAGCGCGGCCTCGGGCGTCAGATCCATCAGCTTGGCCGTGGGCGTGGGCGCCTCGGGGCCCAGCGCGGTGACGGTGGACGTGGGCGCGCGCGGCTTCCAGCGGCCCCAGCCGGCGGTGGCATACAGCACCACCAGGGGGCAATCCATCGCGCCGGCCACATGCGCCGGGCCGGTGTCCACCGACACCATGCTGTGGGCGACGGACGCCAGCGCTGCCAGGCGCGACAACGTGGGCTGGTGCCGCGCCAGGTTGACGACCATGCCACCGTGGGCCGGCGCGCCGACGGCGTCGATCACCTCCTGCACCAGTCCGGCCTCGCGCGGCGCGCCGTTGACCAGCACCGCGGCGCCCGGCAGCTCGGCCAGGATGCCGCGGATCACCGTGGCCCAGTGCTCGGCGGGCCAGTGCTTGTCGTGCGTGGTGGTGCCGATGCGCCCGCGCTTGTAGGTCTTCTTGTGGCCGGGCTGGATCAGCACCAGCGGCCGGCCCGTCAGGCTCTGGGCTTGCAGCCAGCGCTGGGCTTCTGCATGCCAGGCTTGCGGCACGGCCAGGCGCGGCCGCGCCGGCACGGTGACGGGCTCGTCGGGCCCCGGCGCCGATGACGCATCCAGCGCGGCGATCTGCAGCCACCAGTCGGCCCAGTGGATGCCGTCGCCGGGCCAGTGCTGCCAGGCCCGCACCAGCTGCGCCTCGGGCACACCGGCCTCGCGGATCACGCGCTCGGCATGTTCGTCGGGGTCGCACAGGTAGATCGGCCCGCGGTGGGCGCGGATGTAGCGCGCTGCGGCCCAGCGGCTGGGCGTCAACCAGTACGGCGAGCGGCGGCTGGTGACCAGGCGCAACTCGCTCACCGCCGGGTCATGGCCCAGCAGCACCGGCGTCCATTCGCCCGACGACAGCAGGTGCACCGGCCGGCCGTAGCGCTGGGCCAGCGCGGCCAGCAGCACGGTGAGCAGCACCACATCACCCACGGCGGCAAAGCGCAGCACCAGCGGGGCATCGGGGTCGGCGGTGTGCGGCGAGGTCCAGTCGGCGAGCGGGCGGGTCGGGGTCATCGAGTCGAGGGTATCAGTTGCGCGGTGGGTGGCCGGGGGGCGTCAGGCGTCCGGCTGGCCCGACGGCAGCGCCGCCGCGCCGCTGCGCCGCAGGCCGCGGGGCCCGCGCCGCGCGGCGCCGGCGGTGGTGAGCGGCGAGCCCGGCGACAGCAGCGACAGCGCACGCGCCGCGCCCAGCAGGCCGGGCATGGGATCGGGCGTCAACGCCCAGGTGGGAATGGCGTGCAGGTAGGCGCGCAGCCGGCCCTTGCCCTCGAAGCGCTCGCGGAACAGCGAGCGGTCGAGCCAGCGGCCCAGGCGCGCGACGATGGGGCCGCTGAGGTACACGCCGCCGCGCGCGCCCAGCGTCAGCGCCAGGTTGCCGGCGGTGCTGCCCAGCAGGCTGGCGAACAGCTGCAAGGCCTGCTCGCACACCGCGTCGGTGCCGGCCAGGCCGGCCTGCAGCACCGCCTCGGGCGCATCCACACGGCAGGGCTCGCCGCGCAGCTGGGCCACGGCCAGGGCCAGGTTCAGCAGGCCCGGCGCCGACAGCGCACGCTCGGCCGACACATGGCCGAAGCGGCGTTGCAGCAGCGCCAGCACCGCGGCCTCGTCGGCGTCCTGGGCGCACAGGCTGGCATGGCCGCCCTCTCCGCCCAGCGGCACGGGCTGGCGTCCGTCCAGCGATGGCAGCAGGCCCGACACACCCAGGCCGGGCCCGGGGCCAATCAGCGCCACGGCAGCCCCCGGCACGCCCACGCCGCCACCCACCGGGCGCGCGGCATCGGCCGGCAGCAGCGGCAAGGCCAGCGCCAGCGCCGAGAAGTCGTTGATGACCAGCAACTCGTCGAGGCCGAGTGCGCGCCGCAGTTCGCGGGTGGAGAAGGCCCAGCCGTGGTTGGTCATGCGCACGCGGTCGCCGGTGACGGCGGTGGCCAGGCCCAGCGCGGCCACCGTGGGCCGCGGGCCGTCCAGCCGGGACAGGCAGGCGCGCAGTGCTTCTTCCAGCGTCGGGTGGGCGTGGCAGCGCAGGCTGTCGAGTGGCTGCAGCGCGGCCGCGGGGGCGGTGGCCAGCGCGAAGTGGGCGCTGCTGCCATCGACCATGCCCACCAGCCGCGGATAGGGCAGCGGGGCGTTGGAACGGCGTGGCATGGGCGGTGCGCGGCGGTGGCGGGCGTTGGGGCGAGGTGCCGGATTCTGCCCGTGCCGGTGGCGCGTTCCGGCGCGCGGTGTGGCCGGGTTCAGGCCGGCGCGGCGCTGCGCTGGCGCAGCGCCAGCGCCTCGTTGACCAGCAGCGCACCGATCACCAGCGCACCGCCCTGCAAGGCGGTGGGCCCCGGGGCTTCGCCCGCTCCCACCCAGGCCAGCAGCACGCCGAAGATGACCTCCAGCAGGCCGATCAGCGACACCTCGGCGGCCGGCAGCACGCGCACCACCTGGATCACCAGCAGGCACGGCACGGCCAGCTGCATCAGGCCGAGCAGGCCCAGCAGCGCCAGGTCATGCCCGTTGGCCTGGAACGGCAGCGCGGCCGGCAGCGTGAGCAGCGAGGACACGATGGCGCCGATCAGCACGGCGGGCAGCATGTCGGGCTCCTGCACCGAGGGGTCCTGCGCATGACGGCGGTGCAGCCACTGGATCAGCGTCCAGTTGCTGGCGCCGGCAAAGGGCACGGCCAGGGCCACCAGCGCGCCGGTCAGCGAGGTGCCGCCCGACAGCGCCTGCTGCCCGAACATCCACGCGATGCCGGCGCCGGCCACCGCGATGGCGCCCCAGGTGCGCGCGGGCAGCGGGTGGCGCAGGAACACGCGCGAGAACAGCGCGGTGATCAGCGGCGCCATGGCCAGCGTGATCAGCACCATGGCCACGCTGGTCAGCATCATGGCCACCATGAAGTTGGTGAACATGAAGGTCCAGCACAGGCCCGACGCGTACAGCGGCCATTTCTCGTGCCAGCCACCGGCCGTCAGGTCGCGCCACAGCACGCTCAGGCCACCACGCTGCCAGGCGATCATCGCGCCCAGGAACAGCACGCAGAACGCGCTGCGCCAGAACGTGACCTCGAAGCTGCGTGCGCCCTCCAGGTGCCGCGTGACCACCCCCGCGATGCTCCACAGGAAGGTCACCAGCACCATCAGCGCGGCCGCACGGCCGTGGCTCAGGCGCATCGTGCGTCAGGCGCTTTCACGCTGAGCACGCTTGCGCTCGTTTTCCGACAGGTGGCGCTTGCGCACGCGGATGCTCTTGGGCGTGATCTCGACCAGTTCGTCGTCGTCGATGAACTCCACGCCGTACTCCAGCGTCAGTTCGATCGGCGGCGTGATCTTGATCGCGTCTTCCTTGCCCGAGACACGGAAGTTGGTCAGCTGCTTGGTGCGGGTGGCGTTGACCACCAGGTCGTTCTCGCGGCTGTGGATGCCGACGATCATGCCCTCATACACCGGGTCGTTGGGCTTGACGAACATGCGGCCGCGATCGTCCAGCTTGCCCAGCGCGTAGGTGAAGATCTCACCGGCGTCCATGCTGATCAGCACGCCGTTCTTGCGGCCGGCGATCTCGCCCTTGTGCGGCTCGTAGCCGTCGAAGATGTTGCTGATCAGGCCCGAGCCGCGGGTCAGGTTCAGGAACTCGTTGCTGAAGCCGATCAGGCCACGCGCCGGGATGCGGTACTCCAGGCGCACGCGTCCACGGCCGTCCGGCTCCATGTTCACCAGCTCGCCCTTGCGCTCGCCCAGCGCCTGCATCACGCCGCCCTGGTGCTGTTCCTCGACGTCGGCGGTGACCAGCTCGATCGGCTCGCACTTCTCGCCGTTGATCTCCTGGAACACCACGCGCGGCTTGCTGACGGCCAGTTCGTAGCCCTCGCGGCGCATGTTCTCCAGCAGGATGGTCAGGTGCAGTTCGCCGCGGCCCGAGACCTCGAAGATGCCGTCCTCGTCGGTCTCCTTCACGCGCAGGGCCACGTTGCTCTGCAGTTCCTTCTGCAGGCGGTCCCAGATCTGGCGGCTGGTGACGAACTTGCCTTCGCGACCGGCCAGCGGGCTGGTGTTGACGCAGAAGTTCATCGTCAGCGTCGGCTCGTCCACCTTCAGCATCGGCAGCGGCGTGGGCTTCTGCGGATCGGTGACGGTCACGCCGATGCCGATCTCCTCGATGCCGTTGATCAGCACGATGTTGCCGGGGCCGGCCTCGTTGGTCTGCACACGGTCCAGGCCCTGGAAGGTCAGCACCTGGTTGACGCGGCCCTTGAACGACTTGCCGTCCGGGCCTTCCATCACCAGCACGTCCATCGCCGGCTTGAGGGTGCCGGCGTTGATGCGGCCCACGCCGATGCGGCCGACGAAGGTGGAGTAGTCGAGTGCCGAGATCTGCAGCTGCAGCGGCGCGGTGGGGTCACCGGCGTGGGGCTGCACATGCTCGAGCACGGTGTCGAACAGGGCCGACATGTCGGGGCCCCACTGCTCGCCCGGTGCGCCCTCGGTCTTGGACGACCAGCCGTTGATGCCCGAGGCGTAGACCACCGGGAAGTCCAGCTGCTCGTCGGTGGCGCCCAGCTTGTCGAACAGGTCGAAGGCGGCGTTGATCACCTTGTCGGGGTTGGCGCCCGGCTTGTCGACCTTGTTCACCACCACGATCGGTCGCAGGCCCAGGGCCAGCGCCTTCTTGGTCACGAAGCGGGTCTGCGGCATCGGGCCTTCCTGGGCGTCGATCAGCAGCAGCACGCCGTCCACCATGCTCAACGCGCGCTCGACCTCACCGCCGAAGTCCGCGTGTCCCGGGGTGTCGACGATGTTGATGTGCGTGCCCTTCCAGCTGACCGCGCAGTTCTTGGCCAGGATGGTGATGCCACGCTCGCGTTCGATGGCATTGCTGTCCATCACGGTGTCGACGACCTTCTCGTGCTCGGCGAAGGTGCCGCTCTGGCGCAGCAGCTGGTCGACCAGGGTGGTCTTGCCATGGTCGACGTGGGCGATGATGGCGATGTTGCGGATCTGTTGGCTCATGGGAAGGCTCTTCGGGGAACTTGGAAATCTCTTGCGGCGCCGTGGGGCGCGCCAGGCTCAGGCGGTGACGGCGGCGATCGGGTCCGGGGGGCGCAGCGGCGCGCCGCGCTGGGCGGCCAGCCCGGCCACCTCGGGCGGGCTGAGCAGGCGGTCGGCGATCAGCTGACCCGCGGTGATGTGGGCGCTGCCCAGCAGTGCGCCGTCGGGCCCGTGTACGCGCACCTGCGCGGCATCGGGCAGCGCCACGCGGCGGCGCATGCCGGCCAGCAGGCGCGCGGCCTCGTCGGCGGCCAGCGTCACCACCGGCCAGTCGGCCAGCAGCACCTCGGGCGGGCGCAGGTGCGACAGGCGCTCGTCCTCGCTCATCGCCTGCAGCTGCTCCAGCGTCAGGGCTTCATCCAGGCGCAGCGGGCCGCTGGCTGTGCGGCGCAGGCCGGCCAGGTGGGCGCCACAAGCCAGCGCGGTGCCGATGTCCTCGGCCAGCGTGCGGATGTAGGTGCCTTTGCTGCAGCGCACGTCGATCACCAGGGTGTGGGCGGCATCGTCCCAGGCCACGATGTCGATGGCGTGAATCGTCACGCGGCGTGGCGTGCGCTCGACCTCGACGCCGGCGCGCGCGTACTCGTACAGCGCCTTGCCGTCCTTCTTCAGCGCCGAATGCATCGGGGGCAACTGGTCGATCTCGCCGACGAAACGCGCGCAGGCGGCTGCCAGCTGGTCGGCATCCACCTGCACCGGGCGCGGATCGAACAGCTCGCCTTCGAGATCGCCGGTGGTGCTGCGCTGGCCCAGCTGCAGCGTGGCGCGGTAGGTCTTGTCGGCATCCAGGCTGACCTGGCTGAACTTGGTGGCCGCGCCGAAGCACAGCGGCAGCAGGCCGGTGGCCAGCGGATCCAGCGTGCCGGTGTGGCCGGCCTTCTCGGCGCGCAGCATGCCCTTGGCCTTCTGCAAGGCGTCGTTGCTCGTCCAGCCGCGCGGCTTGTCGAGCAGCAGCACGCCGTGCAGGGCACGGCGTGGCTGGCGTGGCGGGCGGACCGGCGCGGTCATGGCGATGGGCTCAGTCTTCCTTGGCGCGCGTGCTGTTGGCCTGGCGGATCAGCGCATTCAGTTCGGCCGCGTTCTCGGTGGTCTTGTCGAACTGGAAATGCAGCGTCGGTACGGTGTGGATCTGCAGGCGCTTGAACAGGCCGTTGCGCAGGAAGCCGGCGGCCTCGTTCAGGCCAGCCTGGCACTCGGCGGGATCGCCCACCAGCAGCGAGAAGAACACCTTGGCGTGCGCATAGTCGGGCGTCACCTCCACGGCATTGATCGTCACCATGCCGATGCGCGGGTCCTTCAGCGTGCGGATCAGTTCGGCCAGATCGCGCTGGATCTGGTCGGCCACCCGGAAACTGCGGTTGGGAATGGAGCGTTGCTTGTGGCGCATGGTGGGCTCTCCTGCGGTTGCAGCCCCTCAAGCACAAACCCCGCCTGGGGTCAGGCGGGGTTTGCTGCAGGAGGCTGGAAGCCGGCTTACAGCGTTCTGGCGATTTCCTTGATCTCGAAGAGTTCGAGCTGGTCGCCTTCCTTGATGTCGTTGTAGTTCTTCAGCTTGATACCGCACTCGAAGCCTTCCTTGACCTCGCGCACATCGTCCTTCATGCGCTTCAAGGACTCGAGCTCGCCGGTGTAGATCACCACGTTGTCGCGCAGCAGGCGGAACTTGGCGTCGCGCTTGACCAGGCCCGAGGTGACCATGCAGCCGGCCACCGTGCCGATCTTCGAGGCCACGAACACGGTGCGGATCTCGGCCGTGCCCAGCACTTCTTCCTTCTGCTCCGGCGCCAGCATGCCGGCCATCGCGGCGCGCACCTCATCCACGGCGTCGTAGATGATGTTGTAGTAGCGCACGTCGACGCCATTGCCTTCGGCCAGCTTGCGCGCACCGGCGTCGGCACGCACGTTGAAGCCAATGACCACGGCCTTCGACGCGATGGCCAGGTTGACGTCGCTCTCGCTGATGCCACCCACGGCGGCGTGCACGATCTGCACACGCACCTCGTCGGTGCTGAGCTTGAGCAGCGAGGCGGCCAGCGCTTCCTGCGAGCCCTGCACGTCGGCCTTGATGATCAGCGGCAGGTTCTGGGCCGCGCCCGAACCCTGGCCCATCGAGGCCACGATGTTCTGAAGGTTGGCGGCCTGCTGCTTGGCCAGCTTGACGTCGCGGTACTTGCCCTGGCGGAAGGTGGCGATTTCGCGGGCACGGCGCTCGTCGGCCAGCACCATGAACTCGTCGCCGGCGCCCGGCACCTCGGTCAGGCCCTGGATCTCGACGGGGATCGACGGGCCTGCCTCGTTGGCCGGCTTGCCGTCCTCGTCCAGCATGGCGCGCACGCGGCCGAAGCTTGAGCCGGCCAGCACCACGTCGCCACGCTTGAGCGTGCCGCTGGTCACCAGCACCGTGGCCACCGGGCCGCGGCCCTTGTCCAGGCGGGCTTCGATCACCAGGCCCTTGGCCGAGGCCTCCTTCGGGGCGGTGAGCTCCAGCACTTCGGCCTGCAGCAGCACCTGCTCCAGCAGTTCGTCAACGCCCTGGCCGGTCTTGGACGACACGCCCACGAACGGGCTGTCGCCGCCGAATTCTTCCGGCACCACCTGCTCGGCCACCAACTCGCTCTTCACGCGCTCGGCATTCGCCTCGGGCTTGTCGATCTTGGTCATGGCCACGACGATGGGCACGCCCGCCGCCTTGGCATGGTGGATGGCTTCACGCGTCTGCGGCATCACGCCGTCGTCGGCCGCGCAGACCAGGATGACGATGTCGGTGGCCTTGGCGCCGCGGGCACGCATGGCCGTGAAGGCCTCGTGACCCGGGGTGTCCAGGAAGGTGATCACGCCACGCGGCGTCTCGACGTGGTACGCGCCGATGTGCTGCGTGATGCCGCCGGCTTCGCCCGCGGCCACGCGGGCACGGCGGATGTAGTCCAGCAGCGAGGTCTTGCCGTGGTCGACGTGGCCCATCACGGTGACCACCGGCGGACGCGGCAGCTGCTCGCTCTCGGTGGCGGCGTGCTCTTCCTCGAGGAAGGCTTCCGGGTCGTCCAGCTTGGCGGCCAGCGCCTTGTGGCCCATTTCCTCGACGAGGATCATGGCCGTTTCCTGGTCGAGCTGCTGGTTGATGGTGACCATCTGGCCCAGCTTCATCATGTGCTTGATCAGCTCGGCGGCCTTGACCGACATCTTGTGCGCCAGGTCGGCCACGCTGATGGTCTCGGGCACGTGCACTTCCTGGGCCACGAACTCGGCGGGCGCCTGGAAGTTGCTCTGGCCACCGTCGCGGTCGCCACCGCGGCGGCCACCGCGCGTCGGCGCGCGCCAGTTGCCGGTGCGGCTGGCGCCGGCATCCGGACGGCCCTTGCCGGCCGCGGCGCGCTTCTTGGCGGCGTCATCGGCCCAGCTGGACGAGAGCTTCTCACTCTTGACCGACTTCTTGTCGCCCGGCTTGGCGGCGCCCGGCGCGGCTGCGCCCGGAGCCCCCGGCGCGGCCTTGGGCTTGTGGATGGTGCCCGAGATGCCGGCCTTGTCGGCGCCCGGCGCGGCGGCGGCCGGCTTGGCTTCCTCGGGCTTCTTGGCCGTCAGCACGCCACGGCGGGCGTTCATCATGTTGCGGATGGCGGCGGCCTCGGCCTCGGCGGCCTTGCGGCGCTTTTCCAGGTCGGCCAGGCGCTGCTTCTCGGCGGCTTCGGTGTCGGCGGCCTTCACCACGCGCAGCGCGGGCTTGGGCGGTTCGGCCGGCTTGGCGGCTTCAGCAGCCGGTGCGGCGGCCACCGGGGCGGCGGGCGCAGCCGGTGCGGGGGCCGGCGCAGCGGCCTTGGGAGCGGCTTCGGCCGGGGTGGGCGCTGCAGCCTTCTCGATGGCGGCGGCGGCCGCAGCCTTGGCGGCGGCTTCGGCGGCCTCGGCCGCAGCCTTGGCTTCGGCGGCGGCCTTGGCCTCGGCCTCGGCACGGGCGGCGGCCTCGGCAGCCTCACGCTGCTGACGCTCGCGCTCGGCGCGCTGGCGGGCCTGCTCGGCCAGTTCTTCCTCCTGGCGGCGCAGCACCTCGGCCTGGGCGCGGGCTTCTTCCTCGCGGCGCTGCAGCTCCGCCGACTCGGCGGCGGCAGCGGCCGCAGCCGCCTGGGCCGGCGTCTCGCCCGGCACGTCGTCGCGCTTGACGAAGGTGCGCTTCTTCACCACCTGCACCTGGATCGTGCGGGCCTTGCCGGAGGCATCGGCCTGCTTGATCTCGCTGGTGCTCTTGCGCGTGAGCGTGATCTTGTTGCGCGGGGCACCAGCGGTGCCGTGCGCGGTGCGCAGGTAGTCGAGCAGACGCTCCTTGTCAGACTCGGTGAGCTGATCGTCGGGCGACTTCTTCGCGACACCGGCAGACTGCAGCTGCTCGAGCAGCGTCCCCGCGGGACGGTTGAGCTCGGCTGCGAACTGGGCGACGGTGGTCACGGCCATGGGCGGTTTTCCTTGCGTAACTTCTCGGGCGTTTCGGGCTGGTTTCGGGGCGGCGCTCAGGCCGTGAACCAGTGCTCCCGCGCCTTCATGATCAGGGCCTTGGCTTCGGACTCGTCGAGACCGGTCATCTCGACCAGTTCATCGACGGCCAGATCGGCCAGGTCGTCGCGGCTGTGCACGCCGCCGGTGGCGAGCTTGGCGATCAGCTCGGGGTTCAGGCCCTGGCCCTGGAATTCCAGGTCGCGCAGGTCCTGCGACACCTCCTCGACCGACTCCTCGCGGGCGATTTCCATCGTCAGCAGGGCGTCCTTGGCACGGTTGCGCAGCTCGTGCACCGTGTCCTCGTCGAAGGCCTCGATCTCCAGCATTTCCTGCAGCGGCACGTAGGCCACTTCCTCGAGGCTGCCGAAGCCCTCCTCGATCAGGATGTCGGCGACTTCCTCGTCGACGTCGAGCTTCTCGACGAACAGCTTGCGCACCGACTCGGACTCCTGGGCCTGCTTGGCCTGGCTTTCCTCGGCGGTCATGATGTTGATGCGCCAGCCGGTGAGCTCGGACGCCAGGCGCACGTTCTGGCCGCCACGGCCGATGGCGATGGCGAGGTTCTCCTCGTCGACCACCACGTCCATCGCGTGCTTTTCCTCGTCGACGACGATCGACACCACGTTGGCCGGGGCCAGCGCGCCGATGACGAACTGCGCCGGGTCCTCGCTCCACAGCACGATGTCCACGCGCTCGCCGGCGAGCTCGTTGGTCACGGCATTGACGCGCGAACCGCGCACGCCGACGCAGGTGCCGATCGGGTCGACACGGCGGTCGTGCGAGACCACGGCGATCTTGGCGCGACTGCCCGAGTCGCGGGCGCAGCTCTTGATCTCCAGCAGGCCCTGCTCGATCTCGGGTACTTCCTGGCGGAACAGCTCGATCATGAAGCCGGGCGCCGAGCGCGACAGCATGATCTGCGCCCCGCGGGCGGTGGGATCGACACCGGTGATGAAGGCCCGCACGCGGTCGCCCGAGCGCAGGTTTTCCTTCGGGATCATCTCGTTGCGCTTCAGGCGACCCTCGACGCGGCCCGACTCGACGATGATGTCGCCCTTGTCCAGGCGCTTGACGGTGCCGACGAAGATCTGGTCGCCGCGCGACATGAAGTCGTTGAGCAACTGCTCGCGCTCGGCGTCGCGGATCTTCTGCAGGATCACCTGCTTGGCGGCCATGGCGCCGATGCGGCCGATCGGCACCGAGGGAATCGGCTCCTCGATGTAGTCGCCGACCTCGATCTCGGCGATGCGGTCGACGGCGTCGCTCAGCATCTCCTCGGCGTCGGGGTTCTGCAGGCCGGCCTCATCGGGCACCACCAGCCAGCGACGGAAGGTCTCGTACTCGCCGGATTCGCGGTCCACCGCCACGCGGATGTCCACCTCGCCGCCGTGCAGCTTCTTGGTGGCTTGCGCCAGCGCGGCTTCCACGGCGCCGAACACCACGTCGCGATCCACGTTCTTCTCGCGCGAGATGGCATCGACCAGCATCAACATTTCGCGGTTCATCAGTTCTGACCTCCGTCTTCCTTCTCGGCCTCGGCGGGGTGGGCGGCGTCGTCATCGAGGGCCGGCGCGGCACCGCGACGCCCCTTGAAATCGACCACCGGCACCAGGCGCGCCTCGCGCACTTCATCCAGCGAAAAATCCAGCACCTGCTGCACCGGCGCCACCGAGGCGGCATCGCCCTTGGCGACCTTGGCCGTGCGGGCAGCGGTCTTGGCCGCGGGCTTGCCGCCCTTGCGCAGACGCGCCGGCTTGTCGTTCTCGGCAGGCAGCTCCAGCCGCCAGGCGGTCTCGCCCGCGCCGGCCACCTCGGGTGCGGCCGCAGCCAGCACGCCCCGCCACTTGCGGCGGTTCATGAACGGCTCGCGCAGCGAGATCTCGACCTCGGCCCCGACGAAGCGCTGCCAATCGGCCGGCTTGTTCAGCGGGCGATCGAGACCGGGCGACGAAACCTCGAGGCGGGCATATTCAACGGCCTCGACCTCGAGCAGGTATTGCAACTGGCGGGTGACGAGCTCGCAGTCCTCGACCAGCACATACTCCCCAGGGCCGGTGGGATACACCTGACCGGGCAGGCGATCGATCGTGACGCGCAGCAAGCCGCCCGCCGAACGCTCGACGTCCACGAGGTCGTACCCCATGCCGGTGACCGTGCGCTCCAGCGCTGCCTGCCAACTCATCTGCCTAATGCGATCCCGCGATCCTGCCGCTGCTCTAAAGACATCCCGGACCGCCAGACAGGCCACCCCGGGTGTGGAAACTTGAAATGCGTCGGAGCAAAAAAAATGGGCAGGAAGTATCCGCCCACGTTGCTCTTCAGCGAAAGACGGGATTGTAGCCTGCAAATGCTGTGCCCTCAAGCACGCCCGCAGTTTTGCGCCCTCAGCATGCGAGAATCGCGGGCTTCGATCGATTGAAGCCAAGGATCACCAGCATGGGATTTCTCGCCGGCAAGCGCCTGCTGATCACGGGCGTGTTGAACAACCGCTCCATCGCCTACGGCATCGCCCGGGCCTGCCACCGCGAAGGCGCGGAACTGGCCTTCAGCTACCAGGGCGAGCGCTTCAAAGAGCGCATCACCGAATTCGCCGCCGAGTTCGGCTCGACGCTGGTGTTCGACTGCGACGTGAGCGACGACGCGCAGATCGACCGGCTGTTTGCCGACCTGGGCCAGCACTGGGACCAGTTCGACGGCTTCGTGCACGCCATCGCCTTCGCGCCGCGCGAGGCGATTGCCGGTGACTTCCTCGACGGCCTGAGCCGCGAGAACTTCCGCATCGCGCACGACATCTCGTCGTACAGCTTTCCAGCCATGGCCAAGGCGGCCCTGCCCCGCCTGCGCCCCGGCGCCTCGCTGCTGACGCTGAGCTACCTGGGTGCGCAGCGCTACGTGCCCAACTACAACACCATGGGCCTGGCCAAGGCCAGCCTGGAGGCCAGCGTGCGCTTCCTGGCGCAGAGCGTGGGCGCCAAGGGCGTGCGCGTGAACGGCATCTCGGCCGGCCCGATCAAGACGCTGGCGGCCTCGGGCATCAAGGACTTCGGCAAGCTGCTGGCCGAGTTCGCCGCCACCACGCCGATCCGCCGCGCGATCACCATCGACGACGTCGGCAACACCGCCGCCTTCCTGCTGAGCGACCTGTCCGGCGGCATCTCGGCCGAGATCGTCTACGTGGACGGTGGTTTCAGCCACGTGGCCATCGGCAACCCCGAGGCCTGATCCGGCGGCGCATCCGAGCCACCATGACAAACGGCGCCCCGCGGGGCGCCGTTTTGCTGGGTGGCCGGGCCGTCAGGCCGCGTCGCGCACGCAGTCGACGTAGTAGCGCTTGCCGCCCTTGCCGTCGTCCTCGGCCACCAGGCCGTGCACGTCGGCAGCAAAGCCCGGGAAGCGGGCATTGAACGCACGCGTGAACTTCAGGTAGTCGCAGATCTTGCGGTTGAACCGCTCACCCGGGATCAGCAGCGGAATGCCCGGCGGGTACGGCGTCAGCAGGCTGGTGGTGATGCGGCCTTCCAGTGCATCGATATCGACCCGCTCGGTCTCGCGGCGGGCGATGTGGGCGTAGGCGTCGGTCGGGTTCATCGCCGGCTGCAGGTCGCTCAGGTACATCTCGGTGGTCAGCCGGGCGATGTCGCCCTCGGCATAGGCCTCGTGGATGGACTGGCACAGGTCCTTCAGGCCCATGCGCTCGTACTGCGGATGGGCGCGGCAGAACTCCGGCAGGATGCGCCACATCGGCGCGTTCTTGTCGTAGTCGTCCTTGAACTGCTGCAAGGCGGTCAGCATGGTGTTCCAGCGGCCCTTGGTGATGCCGATGGTGAACATGATGAAGAACGAGTACAGGCCGGTCTTCTCGACCACCACGCCGTGCTCGGCCAGGAACTTGGTCACCACGCCCGCCGGGATGCCGGTGGCGGCGAACTTGCCGTTGACATCCAGGCCCGGGGTGATGATGGTGCTCTTGATCGGGTCGAGCAGGTTGAAGCCCTCGGCCAGCGGGCCGAAGCCGTGCCACTCTTCATCAGCACGCAGCGTCCACTCGTCGGCGCGGCCGATGCCCTCCTCGGCCAGCGCATCCGGGCCCCAGACCTTGAACCACCAGTCGTGGCCGTATTCCTCGTCCACCTTGCGCATGGCGCGGCGGAAGTCCAGCGATTCGCTGATGCTCTCCTCCACCAGCGCGGTGCCGCCGGGCGGCTCCATCATCGCGGCCGCCACATCGCAGCTGGCGATGATGGCGTACTGCGGGCTGGTGCTGGTGTGCATCAGGTAGGCCTCGTTGAAGAGGTGGCGGTCCAGGTGCACGGTCTGCGAGTCCTGCACCAGCACCTGCGAGGCCTGGGACAGGCCGGCCAGCAGCTTGTGCGTGGACTGCGTGGCATACACCATGGCCTGCTTGGGCCGCTCACGCTTCTTGCCCATCGCATGGAAGCTGCCGTAGAACGGGTGGAAGGCGGCGTGCGGCAGCCAGGCCTCGTCGAAGTGCAGCGTGTCGATGTAGCCGTCGAGCTCGCGCTTGATGGTCTCGGTGTTGTAGAGCACGCCGTCGTAGGTGCTCTGGGTCAGCGTCAGGATGCGCGGCTTGGCAGCCTTGGGGTCGACGCCGGCCAGCAGCGGGTTGGCGGCAATCTTGCGCTCGATGGCCTCGCGGCTGAACTCGCTCTTCGGGATCGGGCCGATGATGCCGTAGTGGTTGCGCGTGGGCGTCAGGAACACGGGGATGGCCCCGGTCATGATGATCGAGTGCAGGATGCTCTTGTGGCAGTTGCGGTCGACCACCACCACGTCGCCGGGCGCCACCGTGTGGTGCCACACCATCTTGTTCGAGGTGCTGGTGCCGTTGGTGACGAAGAAGCAATGGTCGGCATTGAAGATGCGCGCGGCGTTCTTCTCGCTGTCGTACACCGGGCCGGTGTGGTCGAGCAGCTGGCCCAGCTCTTCCACCGCATTGCACACGTCGGCGCGCAGCATGTTCTCGCCGAAGAACTGGTGGAACATCTGGCCCACCGGGCTCTTCAGGAATGCCACGCCGCCCGAGTGGCCGGGGCAGTGCCAGCTGTACGAGCCGTCCTGCGCGTAGTCCATCAGCGCCTTGAAGAACGGCGGCGCCAGGCCATCCAGGTAGCTCTTGGCCTCGCGGATGATGTGACGCGCCACAAACTCGGGCGTGTCCTCGAACATGTGGATGAAGCCGTGCAGCTCGCGCAGGATGTCGTTCGGGATGTGCTGGCTGGTGCGCGTCTCGCCGTAGATGTAGATCGGGATGTCGGCGTTCTTGCGCCGGATCTCCTCGATGAAGGTGCGCAGGTTCAGCACCGCCGGATCGAGCTCGGGGCCGGGCGTGAACTCCTCGTCGTCGATCGACAGGATGAAGGCCGAGGCACGGCTTTGCTGCTGCGCGAACTGCGCCAGGTCGCCGTAGCTGGTGACGCCCAGCACCTCGAAGCCCTCTTTCTCGATGGCTGCGGCCAGGGCGCGGATGCCCAGGCCCGAGGTGTTCTCGGAGCGGAAATCCTCATCAATGATCACGATGGGGAAACGAAAACGCAGCATCGGCGGCTCCAGTGGCCAGGGGTGATGGAAAACCCGAAATCTCGGCGAAGGCGCGAAGTGTAGGGCCGTGCGGTGGCTGTGCCGTGACCGCCCTCGCCGCCCGCGGTGACTACACTGTCGGCGAGCCGCCCCGACCGGGGCGGTGCACGCTTCCAACGCGACCCTGCAGGCTGGGAGGCCCTGGTGACCTGGACGAACGCAACCCTGTGGTGGCTGGCCAGCGGCGGCCTGGTGATCGCCGAGCTGCTGAGTGGCACCTTCTACCTGCTGATGCTGGCCATCGGCACCGCGGCCGGTGCCCTGGCCGCCCACGCCGGCCTGGGGCCGCAGGGCCAGATGCTGGTGGCGGCGCTGGTGGGCGGCGGTGCCGTGGGGCTGTGGCACCTGCGGCGCCAGGGCCGGCCCGGCGCACCGGCGGCGCAGGCCAATCCCGACGTGAACCTCGACATCGGCCAGACCGTGCTGGTGAGCCAGTGGCAACCCGACGGCAGCGCCCGCGTGCAGCACCGCGGCGCGGCCTGGGACGCCCGCTACGCCGGCGCCGGCACGCCCGCGGCCGGTGCGCATGTCATCCAGGCCATCGCCGGCACCTGCCTGATGCTGACACCGGCCGCGGCAGCGCCGCACCCGGTGGCCTGATCGCGCCACGGCGGCACGCCCGTCGACACCACGGCGCAGCCGCACACCGGTCGCGCTCCCTCTTCCCACCACGGCCGGTCCGCCGGCCCCGCATGCCATGGAAATCGTCCTCGTCCTGCTCGTCATCGCCGCGCTGTTCGTGGTGCGCTCGATCAAGGTGGTGCCGCAGCAGCACGCCTGGGTGGTCGAACGCCTGGGCAAGTACCACGTCACGCTGTCGCCGGGCCTGAACTTCGTGGTGCCTTTCGTCGACCGCGTGGCGCACACGCACTCGCTCAAGGAGATCCCGCTCGATGTGCCCAGCCAGGTGTGCATCACCAAGGACAACACCCAGCTCACGGTGGACGGCATCCTGTACTTCCAGGTCACCGAAGCCATGCGCGCCAGCTACGGCTCGAGCAACTACATCGTGGCCATCACCCAGCTGGCGCAGACCACGCTGCGCAGCGTGATCGGCAAGATGGAGCTCGACCGCACCTTCGAGGAACGCGCCGCGATCAACGCCGCCGTGGTGGACGCGCTGGACGAGGCCGCGGTGAACTGGGGCGTCAAGGTGCTGCGCTACGAAATCAAGGACCTGACGCCGCCGGGCGAGATCCTGCACGCGATGCAGGCGCAGATCACCGCCGAGCGCGAAAAGCGGGCGCTGATCGCCGCCAGCGAGGGCCGGCGCCAGGAACAGATCAACATCGCCACCGGCGAGCGCGAGGCGGCGATCGCCCGCAGCGAGGGCGCCAAGCAGGCCGAGATCAACAAGGCCCAGGGCGAAGCGGCTGCCATCGAGGCGGTGGCCGAGGCTTCGGCCGACGCCATCCGCACCATTGCCGCGGCCATCCGCGAGCCCGGAGGCGATGCGGCCGTGCAGCTGAAGGTGGCCGAACGCGCCATCGAGGCCTATGCCGGCCTGGCGCGCAGCAGCACCGCGCTGGTGGTGCCCGGCAACCTGAGCGAGGTGTCGGGCCTGATCGCCAGCGCGCTGAACGTGGTGCAGCACGGCCAGAAGGCCCCCGCGCCCCCGAAGCCCTGAGGCGAGCGGCGTGACGCACGCCACGGCAGGCCCCGGACAAGCCCTCGGCCTGGGCTAGAATCACAGGCTGACCACGGAGAGATGGATGAGTGGTTTAAGTCGCACGCCTGGAAAGCGTGTGTGGGTTAACAGCCCACCGCGGGTTCGAATCCCGCTCTCTCCGCCAGATCGATCTGCCTGACGCGCTCGACGCGACACAACATCACAAAGCCCCGGGAGCGCTGCGACATGCGCGCCGGGGCTTTTTTTGTTTTTTCGATCGTCGTTTCGCGACGCCGGACGCGCCGGGCGGGTTTTCAGGGCCACCTTGCCGAGAAGTACCGATGCCCTCGCCCGCGATCGAAACGCCAGGCCTGGCGCCTGACGAGCCGCCAGCCGCCGCCGGCTGGACCGAATGTCCGCGCTGCGGCGAGCCCTGGGTGGCCGACAGCCCGTACTGCACCAATTGCGGCTGGGTGCCCGAGCCCGCCAACGCGGCCGACGTTGCCGCACCCGGGGCCCTGGATGCCCGTGTGGTGCCGGCGGTGGCGCTGGGGCTGGGCGGCCTGGCCCTGGCGGCCATGGCCTGGGGCTGGCTGGGACTGCAAGGCGACGCACCGGCGCCCAGGCCGGCACCGAAGCCCGCGCCAATGCCCACGCTGGCCGCTGCGCTGCCGGCCGCGGCATCGATGCCGGCCGCACCGCCCGTGCCGGCGTCGCAACCCATGCCGATGCCCGTGCCCGTGCCCGTGCCCATGCCTGTGGCCGACGCCGCGGCACCGCCGGTGGCTTCAGCGCCGACACCGGCCCCTGCACCGGCACCGGCCCCGGCCGTACCGCCGGTGCGGCACGCCACGGCGCCCGCGCCGGTCGCCACCCCGGTGGCGGCCTTGTCGGCGGCCCGATCCGCTGCCGGCGCGTCGGCGACCTCGGTCGCCGAGGCTGCGGCGACGGTGAACGCCGAACGCTTCGCCAGGGAGTGGCTGGCCGCCGAATCGGCGCAGGATGCGGCCGACGCCGCGCTGGCACGCTCGCGGCCGCTGTATGCCGAGCGGGTGGACTACCGCGGTCAGGCCGGCGCGGACTGGGCGCTCATCCTGGCCGACAAGACCGAGTTCGCCCGCCGCTGGCCCAAGCGCCAGTACCAGCTGCTCGCCGTGCAGGAGGCGCGGGTCGACGCCCAGGGCCGGCTGGACACCCGCCTGCAGCTGCGCTGGCGCCTGGAGAACCAGGGCCGCTGGCGCGAAGGCACGTCCACCGCCGTGCTGCGCCTGCAGCGCATCGACGGGCAGTGGCGCATCGTGGCCGAGTCGGGGGCCTGAGCGCCGCCGCGGGCCTCAGAGCCCGCCCAGGGAATCTGCCAGCGGGTCGGCCGCCGGCGGCGCGCGGCGCTGCACGGCCAGTGCCGCTGCGGGGCAACGGTCGACGCGCTCGCTGAGCACCTCCACACCCCACCACAGCCCCTGCCCGCCGGGCACGGCCTGCGCCTGCACGGCGGCCGGCGGGCGGTCGCCGGCATCGCCCACCCACAGCACCGCGCACAGCGCGCTCAGGTCCTCGGGCAGCCACGGGCTCAGTTCGGGGCGGCCATCCACCAGCACCAGCGGCCGCTCGGGCAGGCGCAGCGCCAGCACGCTGACCAGGCGCTGGCGACCGGCGATCACCCGCACCGGGCCGCCGATGGCGGCGCGCGCCTGCGGGCCGATGGCATCGGCCACGCGCTGTGAATCGAACTGCGACGAACGGTGCTGGCTGAACACCGGCCGCGGCAGCCGGTGCTGCTGCCAGGCCCAGGCGGCCAGCACCGCCTGCACCAGCACGAAGCCCGCCAGCGCGTGGGCCAGGCGCACGCGCTGCCAGCGCCAGGCACCGCTGAAGTGGATCAGCGCGGCGCAGGTCAGTGGCATGAAGGCCGTGCCCCAGTTCATGTGCATGCGCGCATTCAGCATCACCGCCATCAGCGGCATCCACAGCAGCGGCAGCAGGCCGAAGCAGAACAGCAAGGCGCCCACGCCCGACGGCCCGCTGGCGGCCTCGCCCGGTCCGGCCGGGGCTGCGTCGCCGCCACGGCGCCAGCCCATGGCCACCGGTCCCCAGGCCCGCACGCCGCGGCGCAGCCGGTCGAGTTGCAGGCCCAGGCCGAGCAGCAGCGGCCCGGCCAGCTGGGCGAGTTGATCGCCCACCCAGCGCATCGCATCCACCGAGCACTGCACCCGGGTGTGGCGGCCGGTCAGCGCGTTCTGGCGCGCGTAGTCGAAGGGCTGGAAGTCATGATTCACCAGCCACAGCAGGTGCGGTGAGACCACGGCCAGCGCGATGACCGCGGCCTCGGCAAGCCCGCGGCGGTACTCGGCCTGGCGCCAGCCCTGGCGCAACACCCAGAAGACGAAGGCGGCGCCCGCGGTCAGCGAGACCTGGTACTTGGCCAGCGCGCCCAGGCCCAGGGCCAGACCCAGGCCCCACCAGGCCAGCCGCCGGCCCGAATGGCTGTGCGCGGCGAACGCGTGCCAGACGCACCAGGCGCCGGCCAGATGGGCCAGCATCAGCAGCGTGTCGTGGTTGAAGTAGGCCAGACGCAGGCTGTAGTAGCCCACGCACAGCGTGGCCAACAGGGCCAGCAGGGCCTGGCGTGCCCCGGTCAGACGCAGCAGCAGCCGGTGCAGGATCAGCAGCGAGGCCAGGTTCACCGCCGCGGCCGCGGCATAGGTGGCCGTCTCGGTGAGGCCCAGCACCTGCACGAACGGCCACAGCAGCACCGTCGGCAGCGGCGGGTGCTTGTAGTAGCCCCATTCGAGCGAACGCACCCAGCTCAGTTGCTCGGCGTTGTCGACCGGCGGCGACTGCGTGCTGAGCCCCGTCCACACCAACCACAGCACCAGCCAGGCCAGCAGCACGCCCGCGCGGGGGAACTGGCCGGCCAGTTGCTCGGACCATTGCCGCAGGCCGGGCTGCCAGACTCGGGTGCCGGGAAGTTGCAGGAACGGGGGCTGGGACATGGGCCGGTACAGCAGCAGAACGGCCGACATCCCGGCGGTGCCGCTCGTGGCGGCCCGCCCGATCCCATCGACGTTGCGTTCTTGGTTTGTTACGCAACGTATCTTTACAGTTTTGCAACTTGCTTCACAGTGGTGTGTGCCCGGATGCGGTCATCCGGTGGCGTCTCACCACCCGAACCGGGGGCCGCAGCCCCCTGCGTACACCCGGTTCAGCCCGCCACCAGGCGTGGCGCGCGCTGGCGCGCGGCCACCGCGCGCTCGTACAGGGCCAGGTAGTCGCGGGCCGGGCCGGCCCAGGACAGGTCTTGCGCCATGCCGGCTGCGGCCACCGTCCACCAGCGCGCGGCATCGGCACGCAGCACCACGGCACGGCGCACCGCGGCCGCGAAGGCCGTGGGCGTGGCCTCGTCGAAGACGAAGCCGGTGGCGCCGTCGGCCACCGTGTCGGCCAGGCCGCCGACACGGCGCACGATGGGCAGCGTGCCGTAGCGCAGGCCGTACATCTGGGTCAGGCCGCAGGGCTCGAAGCGCGAGGGCACGGCGATGGCGTCGGCGCCGGCGATCAGGCGGTGGGCACGGGCCTCGTCGTAGCCGATGTGCACGACCACGCGGCCGGGGTGCGCCTCCTGGGCCATGCGGAAGGCCGCCTCGAAGGCCGGATCGCCCGTGCCCTGCACGGCGAACTGCACCCCTTCGGCCACCAGCGCGGGCAGCGCGGCCAGCACCAGGTCGAGCCCCTTTTGCGAGGTCAGCCGGCTGACCACGGTGACGAGCAGCGCCGCCCCGTCCGGCGCCAGGCCCATCTCGGCCTGCAGGGCCTGCCGGCAGGCCGCCTTGCCGGCGCGCTGGCTGACGTCGTAGCGGCTGGCGATGGCGGCATCGGTGGCGGGGTTCCACACCTGCGGGTCGATGCCGTTGAGGATGCCCCAGACATCGCCGCGCCGGCCCTGGATCACGCCCTCCAGACCACAGCCGAACTCGGCCGTGGCGATCTCGCGCGCATAGCCGGGGCTCACCGTGGTGACGGCATCGGCGAACTTCAGCCCGGCCTTCATGAACGACAGCTGGCCGTGGAACTCGAGGCCCGCCGGCGACATGAAGCCCGAGCGCAGCCCCAGCAGCGCCCAGTCGTCGTGCGCGAACAAGCCCTGGAACGCCAGGTTGTGGATCGTGAACACCGAGGCCGCCGTGGTGGGCCGGTGCTCGGCCATGTAGGCACAGGTCATGGCCGCATGCCAGTCGTGCGCGTGCACCAGATCGGGCACCCAGTCGGGGTCGGCCTCGCCGGCCGCCAGATGGGCCGCCACCCAGCCCAGCAGCGCAAAGCGCTGCAGGTTGTCGGGCCATTCGCTGCCGTCGTCGGCCTGGTAAGGACTGCCGCCGCGGCGGTACAGGTAGGGCGCGTCGACCAGGTACACCGGCAGCTGGGTGCCCGGCATGCGACCCTTGAGCAGGCGCACGCGCATGGCGCCAAACACCGCGCCGATGTCCAGCACCACGCGCGGTGACTGCACGGCCTCCAGCACCGCCGGCAAGCCCGGCAGCAGCAGGCGCACATCGGCCCCTTGCGCGGCCAGCGCCGGTGGCAGCGCCGCCACCACGTCGGCCAGGCCGCCCGTCTTGACCAGCGGATAGACCTCCGCCGCCACATGCAGCACGCGCATCAGGACGGCACCCCCGCGCCTTCCGGGCCGGCATTGGCGCCGGTGCCGTTGGCCAGCGCCGCCAGCATCGGCCGCGTCACCAGGGTCACGCCCTGCTCGCTGCGGTGGAAGCGCCGCGCGTCCTCGGCCGCGTCCTCGCCGATCACCATGCCGTCGGGGATGCTGCAGCCGCGGTCGACCACCACCTTGGTCAGGCGGGCACCGCGGCCCACCTGCACACCGGGCATCAGCACGCTCCAGTTGACCTTGGCATGCGAGTGCACGCGCACGCTGGAGAACAGCACCGAGCGGAACACCGCACCCGAGACGATGCAGCCGCCCGACACCAGCGACTCGATGGCCATGCCGCGCCGGTCGTCGGCGTTGTGCACGAACTTGGCTGGCGGCAGCTGCGGCTGGTAGGTCCAGATCGGCCAGCGCGTGTCGTACAGGTTCAGCTCGGGGTCGGTGGCGGTGAGGTCGATGTTGGCGTCCCAGAACGCGTCGATCGTGCCCACGTCACGCCAGTACGGTGCGCTGCCGTGCTTGCTGCCCACGCAGCTCATCTCGAACGGATGGGCCACGGCCTGGCCGCGCTTGACGATGGCCGGGATGATGTCCTTGCCGAAGTCGTGGCTGCTGTTCGGGTCGGCCATGTCACGCTCGAGCTCGCGGTACAGGAAGCGCGCGTTGAACACGTAGATGCCCATGCTGGCCAGCGAACGCTCGGGCTTGCCCGGCATGGCCGGCGGATCGGCCGGCTTCTCGACGAACTCGACGATGTTGCGCTGCTCGTCCACCGCCATCACACCGAAGGCATGGGCCTCGGCACGCGGCACCTCGATGCAGCCCACGGTGCATTCGCGCCCGCGCGCCACATGGTCGGCCAGCATCAGCGCGTAGTTCATCTTGTAGATGTGGTCACCGGCCAGCACCACGATGTAGTCGGCGCGGTAGGCGGCCAGGATGTCCTGGTTCTGGTAGACGGCGTCGGCCGTGCCGCGGTACCAGCTTTCTTCGTCCACCCGCTGCTGCGCCGGCAGCAGGTCGACGAACTCGTTCATCTCGCCCTTCAGGAAGGCCCAGCCGCGCTGCAGGTGGCGCAGCAGGCTGTGGCTCTTGTACTGGGTGATGACGCCGATGCGGCGGATGCCCGAGTTCAGGCAGTTGCTGAGCGCGAAATCGACGATGCGGAACTTGCCGCCAAAGTACACCGCCGGCTTGGCGCGGTTGTCGGTGAGGTTCTTCAGGCGGCTGCCGCGGCCGCCGGCCAGCACCAGGGCGACGGCGCGCTTGGGCAGATCGAGGCTGGTGGCCAGCTCATGGTGGTTCATCGAAGGCATGACGGGATCACCCACTGCGCCGGCATACCGCCGCGGGCCCCCTGCCCGCGCCCCATGCCGGCTTGCTGTTGCATGGTGCCATGCCGCCATGGGCTTTCGCACGGCATGCGGCATCAATAATGCGATTCACATGCCAGCCACCATGCCCACCGACCCGACCCCCACCCCCGACCGCCCCGACACGCCGCACGGCCTGCCGTCGGATGCCCTGCCCCGCCCCGCCGACGCGCCGGCCGGCCTGGCCCGCCGCATCGAGCAGCACCTGCTGCACACCATGGCCGTGGCGCCGCAGGCCGCCGGGCCGGTGGAACTGCTGGGGGCCGTGTCGCAGGCGGCGCGCAGCGAGCTCTCGCGCCGATGGGTGCAGGCCGATGCGGCCGATCGCGCCGCCCAGGCGCGCCGCGTGGTCTACCTGTCGATGGAGTTCCTGATCGGCCGCAGCCTGGGCAACGCCCTGGGCGCGCTCGACCTGAGTGCAGAAGCTGCCGCCAGCGTGGCCACCCATGCGCGCACGCTGGAGGAAATCGAGGACCAGGAGCGCGATGCCGCCCTCGGCAATGGCGGCCTGGGGCGCCTGGCGGCCTGCTTCCTGGATTCGATGGCCACGCTGGGCCTGCCGTCCTATGGCTACGGCATCCGCTACGAGTTCGGCATGTTCGCGCAGAGCATCCAAGGTGGCCGCCAGGTCGAGCACCCCGACCCCTGGCTGGAGGATGGCACGCCCTGGGAGTTTCCACGCCCCGGCGTGGTGCATCCGGTGCGCTTCGGGGGCTGGGTCGAGCATCCGGAGTCGCCCGACGTGCCGCCGGTCTGGCGCCATGCCGGCACGGTGCAGGCCAAGGCCTACGACATGGTGGTGCCGGGCCACGGCACCGAGCGCGTCAGCACGCTGCGGCTGTGGAAGGCGGTGGCGCCCGCGCACATCGACCTGCACGCCTTCAACAGCGGCGACTACGCCCGCGCCGCCGAGTTCAAGAACGCCTTCGAGAACATCTCGTGGGTGCTGTACCCCAACGACAGCACGCCGGCCGGCCGCGAACTGCGGCTGAAGCAGGAGTACTTCTTCACCTCGGCCTCGATCCAGGATGTGCTGGCACGGCACCTGGCCGAGCACGGCCGGCTCACCAACCTGGCCGACAAAGTGGCCATCCACCTGAACGACACGCATCCGGCCATCGGCGTGGCCGAGTTGCTGCGCCTGCTGGTGGACGAGCACGGCTTTGCCTGGACGCCGGCCTGGCGCATCACGCAGCGGGTGTTCAGCTACACCAACCACACGCTGATGCCCGAGGCGCTGGAGACCTGGCCGGTGAGCCTGTTCCAGCAGGTGCTGCCGCGGCACCTGGAGATCATCTTCCGCATCAACCACGAGCTGATGGTCGAGGCCCAGGCGGCGCGGCCGGGCGACCTGGACTTCATGCGCCGCCTGTCGCTGATCGACGAGAACGGCGAACGCCGCGTGCGCATGGCGCACCTGGCCGTGGCCGGCAGCCACCAGGTCAACGGCGTGTCGGCGCTGCACTCGCAGCTGCTGGTGCAGACCATCTTCGCCGACTTCGCGGCGCTGTGGCCCGACCGGTTCTCCAACGTCACCAATGGCGTCACGCCGCGGCGCTGGCTGGCCCAGGCCAATGCGCCGCTGGCCGGCCTGATCGACCGCCGCATCGGCCCCGGCTGGCGGCGTGACCTGGACCAGCTGGTGCACTTGAAGCCACTGGCCGACGACGCCGCCTTCCGCAGCGAGTTCCTGGCCGCCAAGCAGGCCAACAAGCAGCGCCTGGCCCGCGTGATCGCCGAGACCACCGGCATCGCGGTCGATGCGGCCAGCCTGTTCGACGTGCAGGTCAAGCGCTTCCACGAGTACAAGCGCCAGCTGCTCAACGTGCTGCACGTGGTGACGCGCTACCGCGCCATCCTGGCCCAGCCCAACGGCCCCGACGGCCAGGGCTGGCAGCCGCGCACGGTGATCTTCGCCGGCAAGGCGGCCTCGGGCTATGCCATGGCCAAGCAGATCATCCGGCTGATCCACGATGTGGGCCGCGTCATCAACCACGACCCGCGCATCGGCGACAGGCTCAAGCTGGTGTTCATCCCGAACTACGGCGTCTCGCTGGCTGAAGCGATCATGCCTGGCGCCGACCTGTCCGAGCAGATCAGCACCGCAGGCACCGAGGCCTCGGGCACCGGCAACATGAAGCTGGCTCTCAACGGCGCGCTGACCATCGGCACCGACGACGGCGCCAACATCGAGATCCGCCAGGCCGTGGGCGATGACAACATCTTCATCTTCGGCCGCCGCGCCAGCGAGGTGACGGCCATCCGCGCGGCGGGTTATCAGCCGATGCGGCTGTACGAGAGCCTGCCGCAGCTGAAGGCCGTGCTCGATGCCATCGCCTCGGGTGCCTTCAGCCCCGACGAGCCCGGCCGCTACCGCGGCCTGGTGGATGCGCTGCTGTGGGGCGGCGACCACTACCTGCTGCTGGCCGACTACGAAGACTACGTGGCGACGCAGCTGAAGGTGGATGCGCGCTACCGCGACCGCGAGGCCTGGGCACGCCAGGCCATTGCCAACGTGGCGGCGATGGGCGTGTTCTCGGCCGACCGCGCCATCGGCGAGTACGCGCGCCGCATCTGGCAGGTGGCACCGCAGGCCTGACGCCCGGCGGCCATGCCCCATGAAAAACGGCGCCCGAGGGCGCCGTTGTGCTGTGCGTTTGAACCGATGATCAGTTCAGCGGCACCTTCTTGCCGTCCTTGTAGACGTACAGGGTCATGGCGGGGTTCTTCAGCTCGCCATCGGCCTCGAAGCCGACCTTGGTGGTCACGCCCTGGTAGTTCGTCTCGAACAGCTTGGCGGTGTACACCTTGGGGTCGGCCGAGCCGGCGCGCACCATGGCGTCGACCAGCACGTGCACGGCGTCGTAGGTGTAGGGCGAATAGACCTGGAACTGCTTCGGGTACTTGGCTTCGTACTTGGCCATCCAGGCCTTGCCGCCAGGCATCTTGTCCAGCGAGGCGCCGCCTTCGGCGCAGATCACGCCGCCCAGGGCCTTGGCACCGCCCGACAGCTCGGCCAGCTTGGCCGTGCAGATGCCGTCGCCGCCGAAGAACTTGACGTTGCTCAGACCCAGCTGGTCCATCTGGCGCAGCATCGGGCCGGCTTGCGGGTCCATGCCGCCGTAGAACACGCCGTCCGGGGCCTTGCTCTTGATGGCGGTCAGGATGGCCATGAAGTCGGTGGCCTTGTCGTTCGTGAACTGCTCGTCCACGATCTGGATGCCACGGGCCTGGGCCGTCTTCTTGAACACCTCGGCCACGCCCTGACCGTAGGCGGTGCGGTCGTCGATGATGGCGACCTTCTTCAGCTTCAGGTTGTTGGCGGCGTGCAGGGCCAGACCAGCGCCCAGGGCGTTGTCATTGGCCAGCAGGCGGAAGGTGGTCTTGTAGCCCTGCTGCGTCAGCTTGGGGTTGGTGGCCGACGGGGTGATGTGCGGGATGCCGCACTGGTTGTACACCGTGGACGCCGGGATCGTGGTGCCCGAGTTCAGGTGGCCGACCACGCCGTTGACCTTGGCGTCGCACAGCTTCTGCGCAGCGGCCGTGCCCTGCTTCGGATCGGCGGCGTCGTCTTCGGCCACCAGTTCCAGCTTGACCTTCTTGCCGCCGATCGTCACGCCCTTGGCGTTGAGTTCCTCGACCGCCATGCGGGCGCCGTTCTCGTTGTCCTTGCCGTAGTGGGCCTGTGCGCCCGACACCGGGCCGACGTGGCCGATCTTGACGACCACTTCCTGGGCCATGGCCGTGCCGCTGAGCACGGTGGCGGCCGCAGCGACGATCAGATTGAGCTTGGCTTGCATTAAAAAAACCTCCGGGTGGAAGAAAGGTGAGGTCGCCTGCGGGACAGGCGGTTTTCTCAACGGGCGGAACGATACACCTGTTGACAAGGCCGTCCCTGACGCCCCGCATCGGGGCTTGCACCTAGTCAACAGGCGTTCAGCCTGTGCGTGCACGCAAGCCGCGTGCCCATGAACGCACAGGCGTCAGCCGGCCTGGCCGCCCGGCTCGGGGCGGGTTTGTGCATGGGCGCGCGGGCTCAGGCCGGCGGCCTTGTACTGGCGCCAGCGCTCGCGGCCGGCCGCCACCTCGTCGGGTCCGTCGGCCACGATCTCGATCACGCGCGGCCAGGCCGCGGTGTCGGGCAAGGCCTGGGGCCCCAGGTTCACCAGCACGTCGCGCACGCCGGCATCGGCCGCCTGGTCGGCCAGCCACAGCGGTGTGCGCGCCAGCACCGGCGCGATGGCCTGGCCGGCACGCAGCCGCGCATGGGGGATGAACTCGCCGGGCTCGAAGGTCCACAGCAGCTGGTCGAGCCGCTGCAGCTCGGCCGGCTGACCGGTGACCACCACCTGCTTGCCTGCGCGCAATGCCTTGCGCAGCAGGCGGCAGGCGTAGCCGAGCTTGTCGGCCACGCCGGTGTGGAAGTCGATCGCCTGCGTCATGCCGGTCCCGCGGCGCCTGTGCCGCCGCTCACTTGGCCTGCGACAGCAGCCAGTGCGTCAGCAGGCCCACCGGCCGGCCGGTGCCGCCCTTGGCCGCGCCCTGCTTCCAGGCCGTGCCGGCGATGTCCAGGTGCGCCCAGCGCAGCTTGGCCGTGAAGCGCTGCAGGAACTTGGCCGCGGTGATGGCACCGCCAGCGCGGCCGCCCACATTGCCCATGTCGGCGAAGTTGCTCTTCAGCGCCTCGTCGTACTCGTCGTCCACCGGCATGCGCCAGCAGGGATCGAGTGCCGCGTCGCCAGCGGCCTGCAGCGCGGCGGCCAGTTCGTCGTCGGGGCTGAACAGGCCCGAGCGCACGCCGCCAAGGGCGATCACGCAGGCGCCGGTCAACGTGGCGATGTCGACCACGGCCGCGGGCTTGAAGCGCTCGGCATAGGTCAGCGCGTCGCACAGGATCAGGCGGCCTTCGGCATCGGTGTTGAGGATCTCGATGGTCTGCCCGCTCATGCTGGTGACCACGTCGCCCGGCTTCACCGCGCGGCCGCCCGGCATGTTCTCGGTGGCCGGCACGATGGCCACCAAGTTCAGCTTGGGCTTGAGTTCGGCGATGGCGCGCATGGTGCCCAGCACGCTGGCGGCGCCGCCCATGTCGAACTTCATCTCGTCCATCTCGGCGCCGGGCTTCAGCGAGATGCCGCCGGTGTCGAAGGTGATGCCCTTGCCCACCAGCACCAGCGGTGTCACGGTCTTGGCGGCACCCTGGTAATGCATGACGATGAACTTGGGCGGCTCGGCCGAGCCTTGCGCCACCGACAGGAAGCTGCCCATGCCCAGCGCCTCGCAGTGCTTGCGGTCCAGCACCTCGACCTTCAGGCCATGGCTGCGGCCCAGCTTGCGCGCCTGGGCGGCCAGCACGCTGGGCGTGCAGTGGTTGCCCGGCAGGTTGGCCAGCTCGCGCGCCAGGCCCACGCCCTCGGCGATGGCCGCGCCACGCGCAAAGCCCTGCGCGGCGGCGGCGGCTTCGGCTTTGCCGGCCACCAGCAGCGTGAGCTTGGCCAGGGCCGGTGCGGCGGGCGCACTGGGCTTGGTGGCGCGGTAGACGTACACCACCTCGGCCGCAGCGGCGGCCAGCACCTCGGCCAGGGTGTCGGCCGGCGGTGCGTCGGCAGCGGCCAGTTGCACCGCCAGATGCTTCACGCCCAGGCCCTTCACCAGGCCCAGGCCGGCCAGCGCGGCCGACTTCAGCGCCTTGGCGCTGCCGTCCTTGGCCACGGCCACCGCCACGCGCGGCGCCTTCAGCCCGGCCACGCGGCCGAGGTAGGCACTCTTGCCGGCCTTCAGCGCCAGGTCACCCTGGGTCACGGCCTGCTGGACGGCTTCGGCCAGTGTGGGATCGATCGCTGCCGGCAGGGTGTCGCCCACCACCAGCAACAGGATGGCATCGGCGCTGACGCGGCTTGTGGCCTCGGGCGCGCTCACGAGAGTCTTGCAATCCATAATTCGCTCTGGTTAGAAGAGCCAAGAATGTTATTCGATTCAACTGTGCGGCGAGAGCTGGCGAGGAGTTTCGGGGCCACCCTCGTGGTGATCCTGACCATCGTGATCACGATGATGCTGATCCGCACCCTGGGCATGGCGGCCGGCGGCAACGTGGCGCCCGAGGACGTGGTGCTGGTGCTGGGCTACTTTGCG
The DNA here is from genome assembly GCF_038066595.1 of Pseudaquabacterium inlustre. Lineage (NCBI taxonomy): Bacteria > Pseudomonadati > Pseudomonadota > Betaproteobacteria > Burkholderiales > Sphaerotilaceae > Pseudaquabacterium > Pseudaquabacterium inlustre. The sequence continues at coordinate 199,558 of NZ_JBBUTH010000009.1, read as the reverse complement.
CTGGGCCACCTGCCCACCATGCTGTCGCTGTCGCTGTTCATCGCGGTGGTGGTCACGCTGGGGCGCATGTACCGCGACAGCGAGATGGTGATCTGGTTCGCCAGTGGCGTGGGTCTGGGCCGCTTCGTGCGGCCGGTGCTGCGCATGGCCTGGCCGGTGCTGCTGGCCGTGGGCCTGCTGCTGCTGTTCGTGTGGCCCTGGGGCAACCAGGCCGGCACCGAGCTGCGCGGCCGCTACGAGCAGCGCTCGGACCTGTCGCGCGTCACGCCCGGCGTGTTCCAGACCTCGCGCGACGGCAGCCGCGTGTTCTTCATCGACCGCGCCAGCCAGGCCGCCGGCAACGGTGCCGGTGTGGAGGGCCAGAACGTGTTCGTGCTGGCCCAGCGCGACACGGTGGAATCGGTCACCTCCGCGCACAAGGGCCGGCTGGTGGATGTGGGCGAGCAGCGCATGCTGCAGCTCGACGAAGGCCAGCGCAACGAGGTGGACAGTGCCAGCGGCGTGCGCACGCTCAGCAGCTTTGCGCGCTACCGCGTGGCGGTGAGCGATGCCGCCGCGCGCAGCGCCGAGGAGCGCCCGCCCAAGGCCACCAGCACGCTCGGCCTGCTGCGCAACCCCACGCCGCGCAACCAGGGTGAGCTGGCCTGGCGCTTCGGCCTGCTGCTGGCTGCGGCCAACCTGCTGCTGCTGGGCGTGGGCCTGTCGGCCACCCAGCCGCGCCGCGCCTCCAACTGGAACCTGCTGCTGGCGCTGCTGAGCTTCGTGGCCTACTTCAACCTGATCAACCTGACCCAGACCTGGGTGGCCAGCGGCCGCATGGGCATGGGCGTGGCGCTGGCTGGCATCCACGGCGCGGTGTTCGTGCTGGCGCTGGGGCTGATCTGGTGGCGCGACCACGCCACCGTGTGGCGCGCCATGCTCGCACGCCAGGGCCGCGCCGGCCGTGCGGCAGGAGGTGGCGCATGAGGACCGTGCGGCGCCTGCTCTACCGCGACATCGGCTGGTCGGTGGTGTTCGTGGGCCTGGCCTTCCTGAGCCTGTTCTTCTTCATCGATTTCGTCGACGAGCTGGAGGACGTGGGGCGCGGCAGCTACACGCTGGCCCGCGCGCTGCTGCGCACGCTGCTGCTGGTGCCGGGGCACTTCTACGAGCTGTTCCCGATCGCGGTGCTGATCGGCACCATCTACGCCATGGCCAGGCTGGCGCAGTCGTCCGAGTTCACCATCCTGCGCACCGCCGGCCTGGGGCCTGGGCGGGCACTGCGCCTGCTGGCCGTGCCTGGCGTGCTGTTCGCGCTGCTGACCTTCGGCGTGGGCGACTACCTGGCACCGATCACCGAGCGCGAGGCGGTGGCCATCAAGGCCGGCAACCGCACCATGAGCCTGGGCCGCACCGGCGCCTGGCTGAAGGAGCACCGCGACGGGCCCGAGGGCCCGCGCGCCGTGTCGGTGAACGTGCAGGCCGTGGCGGGCGTGGGCGAGCTGCGCGGCGTGCGCATCTTCGAATTCGACGACCAGGGCCGGCTGCGCACCCGGCTGGAGGCCACCGAGGCCAGCGTGCGCGACGGCCACTGGCAGCTGCGCCAGGTGCAGCGCACCGACTGGCCCACGCCCGAGGCGGCCCATGCCGGCCAGGCGCTGCGCCAGCGCAGCCTGCCCGCGCAGGACTGGCCCAGCAGCCTGCAGGCCACCGTGGTGACGGCCGCGCTGCTGCCGGTGCAGACCATGTCCACGCTGGACCTGTGGCGCTACACCCGCCACCTGGCCAACCAGTCGCAGGAGGTGCAGCGCCACGAGATCCAGTTCTGGAAGAAGGCCCTGTACCCGCTGGCCTGCGTGGTGATGGTGGCCTTGGCCCTGCCCTTCGCCTACCTGCATGCGCGCGCGGGCGGCGTGAGCTTCAAGGTCTTCGGCGGCATCATGCTGGGCATCAGCTTCGTGCTGCTGAACAACGCCGCCGGCCACCTGGGCCTGTTGCGCCACTGGGAGCCCTGGATGGCCGCCGCGGCCCCCAGCCTGCTGTACCTGCTGATCTCGATGGCCGCCTTCGCATGGCTGGTGAGGTACCGATGACATCCGACACCCCTTCCTCCCCCGCGGCGGCCGAAGCTCCGCGCGGCCTGCTGCTGTTCGCCCATGGTGCGCGCGATCCGCTGTGGGCGCGGCCGTTCCAGGCCGTGGCCGCGCACTGCCGCCAGGCGCGTGGCGAGGCACCCGGCCTGCCCGAGGCGGACAGCCGCGTGGCCCTCGCCTTCCTGGAATTCATGCAGCCCACCCTGGTGGACGCCGGTGCACGGCTGGCCGGCGCCGGCTGCACGCAGGTGGACATCGTGCCGCTGTTCCTGGGGGCCGGCGGCCATGTGCGCAAGGATCTGCCGGCCCTGGTGGCGCAGCTGGAGGCCGCGCACCCCGGCGTGCAGTGGCATCTGCGCCGCGCCGTCGGCGAGGCCGAGGCCGTGGTGCAGGCCATGGCCGGCGTGGCGCTGGGCGCCGCCGATCTGCCGCTGGTCACGCTGCGATGAACCTGCACCAGTTCCGCTTCGTGCAGGAGGCGGTTCGCCGCAACCTCAACCTCACCGAGACGGCCAAGGCGCTCTACACCTCGCAGCCGGGCATCAGCAAGGCCATCCTCGAGCTGGAGGAGGAGCTGGGCGTGGACATCTTCGCGCGCCACGGCAAGCGCCTGAAGCGCGTCACCGAGCCCGGCCAACTGGTGCTGCAGTCGATCGAGATCATCATGCGCGAGGTGGCCAACCTCAAGCGCATCGGCGACGAGTTCAGCAAGCAGGACGCCGGCACGCTGTCGATCGCCACCACGCATTCGCAGGCGCGCTATGTGCTGCCCGAGCCGGTGGCCCAGCTGCGCCGGCAGTTTCCCAAGGTGCAGGTGCAGATGCACCAGGGCACGCCGGGCGACGTGGCGCGCATGCTGATCGACGACGTGGCCGAGATCGGCCTGGCCACCGAGGCGCTGGCCGACCATCCCAACCTCGTCTCGCTGCCCTGCTATGACTGGGAGCATGTGATCGTGGTGCCGGCCGAGCACAAGCTGGCTGGCATGGAACGGCTCACGCTGGAGCAGCTGGCCGCCGAGCCGCTGGTGACCTACCACCCCACCTTCAGCGGCCGCACGCGCATCGACACCGCCTTCGCCCGCGCCCGGCTCAAGCCCAACATCGCGCTGGAGGCCATCGACGCCGACGTCATCAAGACCTATGTGAAGCTGGGCATGGGCGTGGGCGTGGTGGCCGAGATGGCGGTGCGCGGCGACGCGCCCGAGGCCACCGGCCTGGTGGTGCTGCGCGCCGGCCACCTGTTCGGCACCAACACCTCGCGCGTCGCGTTCAAGCGCGGCGCCTACCTGCGCCACTTCGTCTACGCCTTCGCCGGCCTGCTGTCCGACCGGCTGACCCGGCCGATGATCGAGCGGGCGATGGCCGAGCGCGGCGGCGCCGACGCCGCCTCGAACTACGAACTCTGACCCGACGCACGCTGCCCCCACCCATGAGCACCCCTCGCACGCCCCTGCCCCCCAGCCGCCTGCCCAACGTGGGCACCACCATCTTCACCGTGATGTCGGCGCTGGCCGCCGAGCATGGCGCGGTGAACCTGGGCCAGGGCTTCCCCGATTTCGACTGCGACCCCGCGCTGCTGGCCTGCGTGCAGCAGGCCATGGCCGAGGGCCTGAACCAGTACCCGCCGATGGCCGGCGTGGCGCCGCTGCGCGAGGCCATGGCCGCCAAGATCAGCACGCTGTATGGCCACCGCTATGACGCGGCCAGCGAGATCACCGTCACCGCCGGCGCCACGCAGGCCATCCTGACCGCCATCCTGGCCATCGTGGGCCCGGGCGACGAGGTCATCGTGCTGGAGCCCAACTACGACAGCTACGTGCCCAACATCGAGCTGGCCGGTGGCGTGGTGGTGCGCGTGGCCTTGCAGGCCGGCACGTTCCGGCCCGATTTCGACGCCATCGCCGCGGCCATCACGCCGCGCACCCGGGCCATCATCGTCAACACGCCGCACAACCCCAGTGCCAGCATCTGGCGCCAGGCCGACATGCAGCGCCTGGCCGAGATCCTGGCGCCGACCGACGTGCTGCTGATCAGCGACGAGGTCTACGAGCACATGGTCTACGACGGCGAGCCGCATGCCAGTGCGGCGCGCATCCCCGAGCTGGCGGCGCGCAGCTTCGTCATCAGCAGCTTCGGCAAGACCTACCACGTCACCGGCTGGAAGGTGGGCACCGTCGCCGCACCCGCGCCGCTGACGGCCGAGTTCCGCAAGGTGCACCAGTTCAACGTGTTCACGGTCAACACGCCGATGCAGCACGGCCTGGCGCGGTTCATGGCCGACCCGAAGCCCTACCTGGATCTGCCGGCCTTCTACCAGCACAAGCGCGACCTGTTCCGCGCCGGGCTGGCCGGCACGCGCTTCCAGCTGCTGCCCAGCGAGGGCAGCTACTTCCAGGTGGTGGACTACAGCGCCATCAGCAGCCTGAACGAGGCCGACTTCTGCCGCTGGCTCACCACCGAGATCGGCGTCGCGGCCATCCCACTGTCGGCCTTCTACGGCGACGGCCGCAACCAGGGGCTGGTGCGCTTTTGCTACGCCAAGCGCGACGAGACGCTGCAGGCCGCACTGGCCCGCCTGGCGCGGCTCTGAGCCACCGGCTGCATCGCAACGAGGGCCGTCGCGCTCAGCCGCGCCGGCTCGGCGTGGTGGGCAGCGGCTGCGGGCTGTCGTCGAGGTCGGCGAAATCCGAGCTGCTCAGGTCCACGTCACTGAAACCCGCCGGCTGCGTGAACTCGCGCGGCGGCGGCGTCAGCTGGCCCAGGTCGATGTCGAGCGCCATGTCCAGGTCGATGCGCGGCGGCGGCAGGTCGCTGCTGCGCAGTGTCACGGTGCGGTCGCCCACCGCCTGGCCCGGCGACACGGCCGGCCGCTCGTTCAGCCGCGCCCATTCGCCGGTGCGGCCACCCAGTCCTTCGTCCGAGAACAGGCCCAGGTGCGGTCGCGGCGAGGTGGTGTCCTGGTCGTTCAGGTCATCGTCCAGCGGCAGCAGCACATCCACCTGACGCTGCGCGGGGGCCGGCGCCAGGGCGTCCAGATCGCGCGCCACGGCATACAGCAGCAGCAGTTCGCGGTAGGCCGGCAGCTCGAACAGCTCGCCCTCCTGGCGGCGGAACAGCAAGGCCTCGAGCTCGGCCATCGCGTCCAGCGGCGCGGCCCACAGGCGCTGCAGGCGCTCGACCACGCCGGGATAGTCCTCCAGCAGGCGGCCGGCTTCCAGATCGGCTTCCCAGTCGGGGGCATAGGCGTTGAAGCGCAGGTTGAAGCGGCTGCGCGTGCGCTCGTAGGCCTCGGCCTGCCCCTGCTGGCGGTAGACCTCCAGCAGCTTGAGGTACGGCAGCGGGCTGGTGCCGCCGGTGCTGCGGATGTGGCCGACGAGCAGGTCGATGGCCGCATCCTCCTGGCCCAGCACCATGAAGAAGTCGACCTGCTGTTCCAGATCGAGCAGTTCCTCCACGGTGACGTCGCGCGGCTCGTGCCCGGTCAGCGAGAGTTCGCCATTCGCCGACGCGGGCACGGTCAGCGCCGCGCGTGGCGTGGCCACGGCCGGGCGGGTCAAGGTGCCGGTATCGGAGCCGTAGGTCGCCATCGCGCCGGCCAGGGTGGTGGGCGCACCCAGCGACGGCCCCCGACTGCTGCCCGGAAACAGGCCCGACCCCGCATCGGCCAGCGGTGTCGCCGGCGCACCGGCCTTTGGCGCAGCGCTCGGCGCGGCGCCTGCCGCGGCCGGCTTGCGGGCGGTCGACGCCGCATCGAATGCCGAGAGCTCCGCGGCCATGGCGGCGCGCGGTTGGCGGCCGTTGCGCTGGGTCTGCGCCAGGCGCAGACCGAACCAGCCCGCCAGGCCCAGGCTGAACACCAGGCCCAGGCCCACCCAGGGCAGCCAGTGGCTGGCGCTGTCGGCATCGGCCTGGCGCTGACGCAACTGGCGCACCAGTTCTCGCTGGGCTTGCAGATCGGCGCGTAGGCTGGCCAGTTCGCCAGCCGCCAGGGTGTCCGCCGCCGTGGGGGCCGTCGGCGCGCCGGATGACGTGATCGCGGCGGGGCTGGCCACCGCGCTCGCCGCCGTTGCCGCCGGGTCCGGCGCGGTGCCCTGCGCCAATGCCCCGCAGCCATGCCACAGCACGGCGCTCAACAGCGCGGCACGCAGGAAGCGGAGGTGGGCGCGGCTCGCCATGCGGGGGGACTGCAGCTTGGGCGGCGGAGGGTGAAAAGTGGGGGATGCCGGGGGGCCGGCGCGGGTTGGCGGGCACTCTAGCACGCGCCTCCGGCACCACTGGTCGCCCCGGCGCGCCGATCGCGGCAGATGCCGCAGACGGCGTGCGCCGGTGCTGCGCGCGGGCGTCAACGGGTGGTTTGCTACCGGCCGGTAGCGACTGCTGCGTACACCGGCACACGGCTGTCGCGGAATCGTCGTTTGCGACGGTGCGGTGCAGCATTGGCACGTGGACAATAGAGATTGCATGTTGGCGCCCTTGTCGCGCCAGGGACAAGCCATGAATACCCCGGTTCTTACAATCGAAGAGCGACAGAACATCGAGTCAGGCGCGTGGTTCTCCAAGCTCTCTCAACCCCTGCGCAATGCGATCCTGTCGCGGGCCTATGTGCGGCGGCTGAGCGACGGCGCGCCGCTCGCCACGCGCGGCAGCCCGGCCGAAGACTGGATCGGCGTGGCACGCGGTGCGGTTCGCGTCTCGCTGGTCTCGCTGTCGGGCAAGCAGGTCACACTCACCTACTGCGAGCCCGGCACCTGGTTCGGCGACATCGCACTGTTCGACGGTCTGCCGCGCACCCACGATGCCGATGCCCATGGCGACACCACGCTGCTGTGCGTGCGCAAGGCCGACTTCAAGGAACTGCTGAGCCAGCACACCGAGCTTTACGACGCGCTGCTGCGCCTGAACTGCCGGCGCCTGCGCCTGATGTTCAACCAGTTCGAGGACCTGAACACCAAGCCGCTGGCCGCTCGCCTCGCAAAGCAGATCCTGCTGCTGGCCAAGAGCTACGGCATCTCGCAGGGCGAGGAAATCCGCATCGGCCTGCAGCTGGCGCAGGAAGACCTGGCGCAGCTGCTCGGTGCCTCACGCCAGCGCGTCAACCAGGAGTTGAAGGGCTTCGAGCGCGAAGGGGCCGTGCGCGTGGAGCCCACGCGCCTGGTGGTGCTGTCGCGCGAGAAGCTGCTCGCCATCGCCGAGCGCTGACCCCAGGTGCGCTGCGGCGCGCCGTTTCCCACATGGATACGCCCGGTCCGCGGGCACAGGAGACCTCCCGATGGACCACAGCGTGAACATCGGCACCCAGCCGGTGCTGGCTTCGCACGCCTTCGACGTGGCCGCACTTGAGCGCTGGCTTTCGGCCAACATGGGCGGCTTCGCCGGCCCGCTGACCGTCGAGCAGTTCAAGGGCGGCCAGTCCAACCCGACCTACAAGCTGATCACGCCCGGTCGCAGCTACGTGATGCGCAGCAAGCCGGGGCCGCTGTCCAAGCTGCTGCCGTCGGCCCATGCCATCGAGCGCGAATACCGCGTGATGAACGCGCTGGCCTTGTCGGGCGTGCCGGTGGCGCGCATGCATGTGCTGTGCGAGGACGAGTCGGTGATCGGCCGTGCCTTCTACATCATGGAGTGCGTGGAAGGCCGCGTGCTGTGGGCACAAGACCTGCCAGGCATGACGCCCGCCGAGCGCGGCGCCATCTACGACGAACTGAACCGCGTGCTGGCCACGCTGCACTGCGTCGACCCCAAGGCCGTGGGCCTGGCCGACTTCGGCAAGCCGGGCAACTACTTCGCACGCCAGATCGGCCGCTGGAGCAAGCAGTACCAGGCCTCGATCACCGAACCCATCGAGGCCATGGACCAGCTGATGGCCTGGCTGCCCGAGCACATGCCCGCCAGCGCGCTGGACGAGAGCCAGGTCAGCATCGTGCACGGCGACTATCGGCTCGACAACGTGATCTTCCACCCCACCGAACCGCGCATCGTGGCCGTGCTCGACTGGGAGCTGTGCACGCTGGGCCACCCGCTGGCCGACTTCAGCTACCACTGCATGAGCTGGCACATCGCGCCCGGCACCTTCCGCGGCATTGGCGGGCTGGACCTGGCCGCACTCGGCATCCCGGCCGAGCGCGATTACATCCGCCGCTACTGCGAGCGCACCGGCCGCGGCACCGGCCCCGATGCCGCCGACGCGCTGCTGGCCGACTGGAACTTCTACCTCGCCTACAACGGCTTCCGCCTGGCCGCCATCACGCAGGGCATCGCCAAGCGCGTGCTCGATGGCACGGCCTCCAGCGCCCAGGCCCGCTCCACCGGCGCCGCCACGCGCGCCCTGGCCGAGATGGCCTGGGGCTTCGTGGAGTAAATGGAGCACCCGGCGTCGCGGGTACGCGACGCCACCCGCCGGGCGGGTTGGCGGGCCGGCTTGGGAGCGGCCCGGCGCTCGGCCCGCCACGCCCCTTGATACCTGAAAGAACACCATGGAATTCGCCTACTCCGCCAAGACCCAGCAGTACCGAGAACGCGTGGAGGCCTTCATGGCCGAGCATGTCTTCCCGGCGGAGGCCCGCTATGCGGCTGAACTGGCGGCCAACACGGCGGCTGGCAAGCGCTGGACGCCGCTGCCGGTGATCGAGGAACTCAAGCCCAAGGCACGTGCCGCGGGTCTGTGGAATCTGTTCCTGCCGCACGACTCGCACCATGGCGGCGCCGGCCTGACCAATCTGGAGTACGCACCACTGGCCGAGCTGATGGGCCGCGTGCTGTGGTCCAGCGAGGTGTTCAACTGCTCGGCGCCCGACACCGGCAACATGGAGGTGCTGGCGCGCTACGGCAGCCCGGCGCACCAGAAGCAATGGCTCGAGCCGCTGCTGGCCGGCGAGATCCGCTCGGGCTTCGCCATGACCGAACCGGCGGTGGCCTCGTCCGACGCCACCAACATCGAGGCGCGCATCGAGCGCCAGGGTGACGAGTACGTCATCAACGGCCGCAAGTGGTGGACCTCGGGTGGCGGCGACCCGCGCTGCAAGATCCTGATCTTCATGGGCAAGACCAACCCGGATGCGCCGCGCCACGAGCAGCAGTCGATGATCCTGGTGCCGATGGACACGCCGGGGGTCAAGGTGCTGCGCCAGCTTCCGGTGTTCGGCTACGACGACGCGCCGCACGGCCACAGCGAGGTCGAGTTCACCAATGTGCGTGTGCCGGTGTCCAACATCCTGCTCGGCGAAGGCCGGGGCTTCGAGATCGCCCAGGGCCGTCTGGGCCCGGGCCGCATCCACCACTGCATGCGCCTGATCGGCATTGCCGAGCGCGCGCTCGAACTGATGTGCCAGCGCGCGGTGGCGCGCGTGGCCTTCGGCAAGACCATCGCGCAGCAGACCGTCACGCAGGAGCGCATTGCCGAGGCGCGCTGCATGATCGAACAGGCCCGCCTGCTGACGCTGAAGGCCGCCTGGATGATGGACGTGGCCGGCAACAAGACCGCCAAGGCCGAGATCGCGATGATCAAGGTGGTGGCGCCCAGCATGGCCCTGAAGGTCATCGACTGGGCGATGCAGGTGCATGGCGGCATGGGCGTCAGCGACGACGTGCCGCTGGCCTTCTTCTATGCCCAGGCCCGCACGCTGCGCTTTGCCGACGGCCCCGATGAAGTGCACCGCAACGCCATCGCCAAGATCGAACTGGGGCGTCACACCCCGCGGTGATCGGGGCTCCCGGCCGCCCGCGGATCTAGCCGCGGGGCGGCATGCGCTGCGTGGTTTCGTCGGGATCGGTGGGGCCGATGTGCTCCCACAGGCTGGGCTGCGTGGTCTGGCCGGCGCCCGAGGCGTCGCGCCATTCCTCGCCCAGGCGGCGGGCCTCGCGCAGTGCATGCTCGAACACCGACACCCACTGCGCCAACTGCGGCACATCGGGCTCGTTCAGCGCGGTGCGCAGCGTCAGGCGGCCACGGCCGATGGTCAGCACCACCGGATGCTCCTCGGGCACCTGGTCGAGCAAGGCGGCCAGCGCGTCGTTGAGCGGCGAGGCCAGCCACTGCTGCGCCCAGGGCAGCATGCTGGACACCGTGCCGTAGCGCTCGCGCAGCCGGCCCATGTCGGCCGCCGGCAGCTTGTGGTACAGCACCAGCCAGCGCATCTCGGGCGGTGTTTCGGTGTCGATGCGGGTCTGCACGTCGTCGACGTACTGCTCGTAGACCGCCTTCTCCATGGCCTCCATCAGGTGCCGGTTCAGCACCAGCACCTGCAGATCCTTGGGCAGGTTGAACTCGGCCATCAGCCGCAGCTCATGGCCGGTGATGTACTGGCGCTGCGGTGCGCCCCATTCGATGCGCCAGGGCTGCGCGCCCAGGCGGCCCTCGACCACGCACCCCTCGGCATCGCGCACGCGCCGGAAGGCATGGCCACGCTCGCTGGCCCAGGCCTCGAACACACCGGCGGCCGGGCTTTGCCCGCCCAGGGACAACAGGCGCCGCAACGACTTCAGCATGATTGGAATGGGGTCGAATGCCCGCTTGACGCTGGCCGAACAATCATAGACGCGTTGCGGTCGACGCGACCGCCGGTTCAGGCCGCACGCCGCCGCACAGCGCCAGCATCTGCCTTACCGCACGAATGCGGGGGGCGCGTCCCACGTTGCAGCGACGCGCACCGCTGCCATCGCACCGCCCCGGGCACCGGACTGCGCAACAATCGGCGTGCCGCCCGACTGCCCGCCGCACGCCATGAATCCGAGCGCCTCTGACGAATCGCCGACCCCGGCCCCGCCGCCGAGACCGGCCGAAGCGCAGGCCTGGGTGCCCACGCAGATCATCCCGCGGGCCCAGGCCCAGCGCCCCGCCGGCGTGGGCAATGCGCTGCCGCTGGGCACGCGCATGGCCGAGTTCGAGGTGCTGAAGGTCATCGGCGAAGGCGGCTTCGGCATCGTCTACCTGGTGCAGGACCACATGCTGCAGCGCCGGGTGGCGATCAAGGAGTACATGCCGGCCTCGCTGGCCACCCGCGGCCAGGGCCTGGAGGTGGTGGTCAAGTCCGAGCGCGACCGCAGCCTGTTTGACGCCGGCCTCGCCGGCTTCCTGCAGGAGGCGCGCATGCTGGCGCAGTTCGACCATCCGGCGCTGTTGAAGGTCTACCGCTTCTGGCAGGCCAATGGCACGGCCTACATGGTGATGCCGTTCTACGAAGGCACCACGCTCAAGGCCACGCTGAAGAACCTGGGCGCGCCGCCCGACGAGCGCTGGCTGATGGGCCTGCTGGCCCCGCTGACCGAGGCGCTGGAGGTGCTGCATGCCGAGCGCTGCTACCACCGCGACATCGCGCCCGACAACATCCTGCTGCTGGCCGGCACCGGCAAGCCGCTGCTGCTGGACTTCGGCGCTGCGCGCATGGTGATCAGCGACGCCACGCAGGCGCTCACGGCCATCCTCAAGCCGGGCTACGCCCCGGTGGAGCAGTACGCCGAGGTGCCCGGCATGAAGCAGGGCCCGTGGACCGACATCTACGCGCTGTGCGCGGTGGTGTACGCCGCCATCACCGGCGCCAAGCCCCCGGCCGCCGTGGGCCGCACGGTGCACGACGGCTATGTGCCGCTGGTACGCAGTGCCGCCGGGCGCTATTCGCCCAGTTTCCTGCAGGCCATCGACGACGGTCTGCGGGTGCGCCCAGAAGAGCGCACCCAGTCGATCGATGCCTTGCGGCAGGCGCTGGCCATCGATGGTGCGGGCGCCGGCGGCGTGACCGTGATCGTGCCGTCCACGCGGCCACCCGCAGCGCCCGCGCCAGCCACCGTGCTGCCGCCGGTGGCCGCGCCGGCGATGCAGCCGATGCCCGTGCCAGCCGCCGCGCAGGTCGCGAGCCGCCGCCCACCAGTGCTGGCCTGGGGCCTGGGCATCGGTGGCGCGCTGCTGCTGGCCGCCGGTGCGTTGCTGTGGCTGCAGCGGCCGGCGCCGGCCCCGGCCCCGGCCACTGGCGCCACCGGGCCCACCCCGGCAGCGAACACCGTCCCTGTAGCGGCCCAAGTACCGGCCGCCATGTCCCCCGCCGCAACCCTGTCACCGGCCGCCGCCTGGTCCCCATTGACCGAGTTCGACCGCATCGTGCAGGGCCGTACACCGGGTTTTGACGTGCAGGCCGGCGCCCAGCAGGCCAGCCTGCGCATCGGGCGCGACCGGCTGGCGTTCACGGTGCGCTCGTCGCGGGATGGCTACCTGTACGTGCTGGCGCACAGCGGCGACGGCCAGTGGCTGCTGATGTACCCCAACACCCAGGCCACGCAGAACCGGGTGCGTGCCGGTCAGGCCGTGACCCTGCCCCAGGCCAACTGGCCGCTCGATACCACCGAGCCGCCGGGCGAAGAGCATTTCGTGGCGCTGGTGTCGGAGAACCCACGAGACTTCTCCGCACTGCAGCCGGTGCGCGAAGCCTGGTTCCAGAAACTGCCCACCGGCGATGCGGCGGCGGCAGTGGCGCGCGCGCACACGGGCGCGGGGTCGGCCTTCGCAGGCAAGGCGCAGTGCGCCACGCCGGGCTGCGATGCCTACGGTGCAGTGCGCTTCAGCGTCACGGTGACGCGCTGACCGAGGCGCGATTCACCCCGACGCAGGGCGGCAAGCGCCCATGAAAAAGCCGCCCCGAGGGGCGGCTTTTCCGATCTGGCGAACGGCCCGAAGGCCGTGCGAAACCAGATTACTTGCTGGCGGCCGAAGCGGCAGCGTCAGCGGCGCCCGAAGCGGCAGCGGCAGCACCCGAAGCGGCGGCAGCGGCAGCCGAAGCGGCGGCGTCAGCGGCGGGGGCCGGGGCAGCGGCGGGAGCCGGAGCGGGGGCCGGAGCCTCTTCCTTCTTGCCGCAGGCGGTCAGGGCAGCAGCAGCGATCAGCGAAGCCAGCAGGAGCGACTTGTTCATTTGGTTTGTCCTTTAAAGAGGTCGATCAACAATTACCGGTAATAGGATCCGACGCATCGGTTGAAACAGATCCGTCGTAAACCAGACCCAGAAAGCTCGAGCCCTTCTGGGACTAGCCCGCCATTATAGCCATACTAGGGAACGTCCCTATAAACCCAACGTGGTCGGGGGCCAGCAGGGCTCGCATCGTTGCAAACATGCATCACTTTGCTCGCGCCAGGCGCGCAACATCGGTGCATCGCTGACGATTCTGGTGCGCCAGTGCACGTTGTCGAGCAGTTGCCAGCAACGCTCGCCGCACAGCAGCAAGCCCATCGGCTCGCCTTGCACCGGCTGCGTGGGCCGCCAGGCCTCGATGCGGTGCGACCAGTCGCGCCGCCAGCGCGTCAGGCGGGGATGCCGGCGCGCCGTGGCGTCGAAGTCATGGCCGATCAGCACCAACCGGCGGCCGGGCTCGCGCAGCCACAGCGAGAGCGCGGCGTGCACGGCCGGTTCGTCCAGCGGCCATTCACCGAAATCGCTGCCCCACAGCAACACCTCACGCGGCGCCGGCGCCAGCGCGGGCAGAGCGGTCAACGCGGTGCGCAGCGCCTGCACCCAGGCCTCGCGCCCGATCAGCACCTCGGCCGCACGCGTACCTGGCGCGTCAGGCGCAGGGCCGTCACCGGCGTTCATGTCATCCGTTCCGGCCGTGCAGCCAGCCGGCCTCGGCCCAGTCGTCCAGCAGTGCGCGGGCGCCCTCGCCCAGGCGCGCCACCTCGGCGGCGGCCAGCGCGCGTTCATCGGCCAGGCGCTGCATCAGGCGCGCATCGCGGCCGCCGGCCTCGAAGGCCTCGCCGTTGATGAACACGTGGTGCGCGTCGTAGGCCATGCGGGTGCGGCGATCCAACTGCACGCCCTGCCCCGGTGCGACCGGCTGCCCCGCGTCGAACCACACCTGCGGCTTGGGATCGGTGATCGCCGCGCCGAGCACGCGGTCGAGTGCCTTCGGATCCTCCAGCGCGCGCTCCAGCGCGGCGATGGCGAACTGCCGCAGCGTTTCGGGCATGCGGCCCGGCGTGGCGGTGGCGCCGTGGCCGGGGTCGCGGTAGATCGGCTCGCGTGCGCCGGGCGGCGGCGCCTCCAGGTCGTCGGCCAGGCGTTGCAGCAGGTCCTGCGCCAGCGTGGTCTGCGTGGCGGCGCGAAAGCCCACCGAACAGGTCATGCATTCGCCCTCGGCGATGCCGTCATGGCCCCACAGCGGCGGCAGGTACAGCATGTCGCCGGGCTCCAGCACATGCTCTTCGGTGGGCTCGAAGTTGGCCAGGATGCGCACCGGCAGGCCGGGCACCAGGCTGCGGTCCTTCACCGGCCCGAAGCGCCAGCGCCGCCGCCCGTGCACCTGCAGCAGGAACACGTCGTAGGAATCGAGGTGCGGACCGACGCCGCCGCCATCGCTGGCATACGAGATCATCAGATCGTCCAAGCGCGCATCGGGCACGAAGCGGAACGGCGCCAGCATCGCGTGTGCGGCATCCAGGTGCAGGTCCAGGCCCTGCACCAGCAGGGTCCAGCCGGGCTTGCCCACCGCCGGGATCTGCCGCCGCGTGAACGGGCCGTGGCGCAGTTGCCAGCCGGGCTGGCCGCGGCCATCGAACTGCGTCAGCAGGCGGCTTTCCACGCCCTCCTGGCCGGCCAGGTCAAACAGCGCCGAGCGGGCGATCGGGGGCTGAACGCCGGGCCAGGCCTGGCGCACCAGCAGTGGCTTCTTCTGCCAGTGGCGGCGCATGAAACGGTCGGGCGACAGGCCGCCCAGCAAGGCGGTGGGTTGGTTCACATCCATGCGGTGGATTGTCGCTGCGCAGGCCGTCGGCCGGCATGTGCGATCATGACCGCATGTTGATCCAAGCCCCTTGCGTGGTGAGCCTGACATGGACCCTGGCCGATGCCCAGGGCCAGGCCATCGATGAATTGCTCGAACCGATGGAGTTCTTCTACGGTGGCGACGACCTGCTGCCCAAGCTGGAAGAAACCCTGGCCGGCCAGGAAGCCGGATTCGAGACCGACCTGCACCTGGAACCCGAACACGCCTTCGGCGACTACGATGCGCAGCTGGTGTGCTTCGAAGACCGTGCCGTGTTCCCCGAGGCGGTGGAAGAAGGCATGCAGTTCGACGGCCTGCCCGAGGGCGCGGCCACCGTGGGCATGCCCACCGACCTGATCTACACCGTGACCGAGATCTATCCGTCGCACGTGGTGCTGGACGGCAACCACCCGCTGGCCGGCGTGGCGCTGAACCTGCACGTCAAGGTGTCGGCCGTGCGCGAGGCCACCGAGGCCGAGACCGAAGCCGGCTCGGTGGCCGAGAGCCTGCTGAGCGTGGCGCATGCGGCGCAGACGCCGCCGCACCTGCACTGATCATGGTGCACCCGGCCCTGCGGGACCGCAGGGCCACCCGCCGGGCGGGTGCGGGCCGGCTTGGGAGCGGCCCGGCGCACGGCCCGCTGCTCAGTTCTTCCCCGTCGAGCCGAACCCGCCCTCGCCGCGCTGCGAGGCGTCGAACTCGTCCACGCGGCGGAAGCTGGCCTGCACCACCGGCACGATGACCAGCTGTGCCAGGCGCGCCATCGGCTCCAGCGTGTAGGCCGTGCTGCCGCGGTTCCAGCAGCTGACCATCAGCGGGCCCTGGTAGTCGCTGTCGATCAGTCCCACCAGGTTGCCCAGCACGATGCCGTTCTTGTGGCCCAGGCCCGAGCGCGGCAGGATCATCGCCGCCAGCCCGGGATCGGCGATGTGGATGGCGATGCCGGTGGGAATCAGCTCGCACTGCCCTGGGGCCAGCGTCAGCGGTGCGTCGATGCAGGCGCGCAGGTCGAGGCCGGCGCTGCCGGGCGTGGCGTAGGCGGGCAGGTGCTCAGCCATGCGGGCGTCGAGCACTTTCAGGTCGATGGTGGTCATGCGGTCTTCGGGGTCGATGCGGCCAGGCGCGTGGCGATCTCGGCCACCAGCGCGCGGGCCAGGCTGAGCTTGTCGGCGGTGGGCAACTCGCGCTCGCCGGCATCGTCCACCAGCAGCAGCGTGTTGTCGTCCCGGCCGAAGGTGGCCGGGCCCAGGTTGCCGACGATCAGCGGCACGCCCTTGCGCAGGCGCTTCTCGCGGGCGTGACGAGCCAGGTCATGGCTCTCGGCCGCGAAGCCCACGCAGTACGGCGGCTGCGGCAGCCGCGCCACGGCGGCCAGGATGTCGGGGTTCTCGGTGAAGGCGATGGCCGGCACCTGGCCCGAGCCATCCTTCTTGATCTTCTCGCCGGCGCTGCTGGCCGGCCGCCAGTCGGCCACCGCGGCGGTGGCCACGAACACGTCGTGCGCAGCGGCCAGTGGCAGCACCGCGTCGTGCATCTGCAGCGCGCTCTTCACGTCGATGCGGCGCACATGGCGCGGCGTGTCGAGCGCCACCGGGCCGGCCACCAGCGTGACCTCGGCACCGGCCTCCTGCGCCGCGCGGGCGATGGCGAAACCCATCTTGCCGGACGACAGGTTGGTGATGCCGCGCACCGGGTCGATGGCCTCGAAGGTGGGGCCAGCGGTGATCAGCAGGCGCTTGCCGGCCAGGGCCTTGGGCTGGAAGAACGCGATCAGTTCGTCGCGCAGTTCGGTGGCTTCGAGCATGCGGCCGTCGCCCACCTCGCCGCAGGCCTGGTCGCCGTTGCCGGGGCCGAACACCGTGGCGCCGTCGGCCACCGCCTGGCGCACATTGCGCTGTGTGGCCGGGTGCAGCCACATCTCGCGGTTCATGGCCGGCGCCAGCAACAGCGGCACGCTGCGGCCGATGGCGGCATCCGCTGACTGCGGTCGCGCCAGGCACAGCAGCGACAGCAGCTCATCCGCCCGGCCCTGCGCGATCTTGGCGATGAAGTCGGCCGAGGCCGGCGCGATCAGGATCGCATCGGCCTCACGGCTGAGGTTGATGTGCGCCATGTTGTTGGGCTCGCGCGCGTCCCACTGGCTCAGCACCACCGGCAGGCCCGAGAGCGCCTGCATCGTCACCGGGGTGATGAACTGGCAGGCGGCCTCGGTCATCACCACCTGCACGCTGGCGCCGGCGCGGCCCAGCTCGCGCACCAGCTCGGCCGCCTTGTAGCAGGCGATGCCGCCCGAGAGGCCCAGCACGATGTGGCGACCGCCCAGTGGCTGCGGGGAATGAGGAACGGGGATGGACATGGTGGCGCGCAATGTACCAGCGCGCGACCGTGCATCCTGAAGGCGTGGGATGCGCGCCGCACGGATTGCCGGCGACCATCGACCCGTGCGGGTGCTGGCCAGGCCCGACCGTACCGAGCCGAGCAGGAGATCCGCATGACCACGCAACCACGCACTGTCGCTGCCGCGCCCACCGCGCTGCGCAGCGATGACCGCACGCCCCGGCAGCGCATGCCGAACATCCGGCTTCGCGACGGCGGCCTGCGCACAGCCCTGCCCTGGCTGCTGGGCCTGACGCTGGCCGGCACGGCGCAGGCTGGTACCGGATGGGCCATCGAGTACTTCTCGTTCCCCGGTCAGACCACTTCGTGGTTCTGGGACATCGACAATCAGGGCCGACTGGCGGGCACGGCCGGTGACGACGGCGGGATCGGCTTCCTGCTCGACGCCAGCAAGATCGTCCGGCTCACAGCGCCGAATGGCAGCGCCCTGTTTCCCGTCTCGCTGAGCAGCAGCGGCCTGATCGCCGGCTACCACGACGATCCGACGCGCAGCTACCAATCCACCAC
Source organism: Pseudaquabacterium inlustre (assembly GCF_038066595.1). Classification (NCBI taxonomy): domain Bacteria; kingdom Pseudomonadati; phylum Pseudomonadota; class Betaproteobacteria; order Burkholderiales; family Sphaerotilaceae; genus Pseudaquabacterium; species Pseudaquabacterium inlustre. The sequence continues at coordinate 181,842 of NZ_JBBUTH010000009.1, read as the reverse complement.
CTACGTCTGGGACCCGGTCAGCCAGACGCAGATCGAACAGACCATCACCGCGCCGGTCGTGGTGGGTACGGTAGGCCAAGCCGGTGGACCGTGGCAAACCGTTGAGTTGCCTCTGGCCGGCATTCAGCAGACCACCTTGCGCTCGATCTCGCCCAATGGGCGCTATGTGATCGGACAAGCGTTCAGCGACAGCACGTTCTCCCTGTTTCGCCTGGATCTCGGCACCGGCAGCTACAGCCTGCTTCCGTCGGCACGCGGTTCTGGCTTCGCAGTCGCCGCTGCGGTGGACAACGAGGGCCGCGTGATCGGGTCATCCAACGCGCCTGACCGCGCACCGCTGATCTACGACCCGCTGACCGGCACGCGCGGCACGCTGCCCTTGTTCGGCCACCAGCGGCTGTCGCCGCGCGCCGTGAACGCCGACGGCCTGATGGCCGGCTGGCTGTATGACACGGTGGGAGACAGCCTCGTGCAAAGCGCCTGGGTGGGCACCGCGCAGGGCATCGAGGTGCTGCCCACCAAGGCCGGCTTCAGCAACGCCGTCGGGCTGAACGACCTGGGCCAGGTGGTGGGCAGCTGGAGCCCAGTGGATGGCTCACGCACCGAGGGCTTCATCGCCACCCCCGTGGTGTTGCCCGAGGCTGGAACGGCTGCCGGCGAGTTTCGCTTCGCCGTGGCGGTGCGTGCCGATGTGCCGATCTTCCTCGATCCCGAGGTGGCCGTGGGCTACCGCTACCAGCTGGGCGTCGGCGACCCGCTGTTCAAGACGGTGATGCTGCCGCAGCGCATTGGCGATGACCGTTACACCCTGCTGGTGGGCGGGCGCAGTCTGGACGTCCAGGGCGGGCAACTGATCGACTTCACAGCGCTGGGCTTCGCCGCCGGCGTGGCCGAATTCACCGTCACCGGCATCGAGACCGGCGCCATGCTGGATCCGAACGACGCCCGGGCATTCGTCACGCGCGTGAGCTTCATGGCCGACGGCCGCTTCACCGGCACGCAGCTGGCCATCACGGCCCAGGTGCCCGAGCCCGGCACCTGGGCGCTCTGGGCGATGGGGCTGATCGCCGGGGCCGGACTCAGCTGCCGCAGGCCGCTCAGGCCCCGTGGCACTTCTTGAACTTCTTGCCGCTGCCGCAGGGGCACGGGTCGTTGCGGCCCACCTTGGCCTCGACGCGGCGCGTCTCGGGCTTGGGCGCGTGATCGAGCCAGTAGACGCGCAGGTCTTGGATGCCGAAGCAGGCCTCGTCGACGATCTGATCGCGCTCCAGCGTCTCGCCGGGGTATTCGGCCTCGAGGTGCTCGGCCAGTTCCTTCTGCGGCAGCGTCAGCGCCAGCACGCGCATCATGCAGCTGTCGAACCACACGCCCTCGTCGCTCTCGGGGTCTGGCTCGGGCCAGTCGTCGGCGAAGTGCTCCACGGCCTGCTGGAAGCCCTCGGACCACAGCGCACCGGTCTGCAGCAGGTCGCGCGCCTCGTCCTCGGTGGCGTGGCCCTCGGCCACCATCTCGGCGCGGGCCGCGTCGTCGTACTGGGCCATCAGCGGCGCCAGGCGCAGGTTGTCGGGGGCGTCCAGCAGTTCCTCGGCGTCCAGCTGGCTGGCCAGCAGGTCGGCATGGGTCTGCAGCGTGGCGCGGGCGCCTTCCAGGTCCAGCGGGTCGGCAAAGGTGCGCTCGAAGGCGTCACCAAAGGCCTTGGGCAGCCACTCGTCGATGGCGATGGCGCGGCGGCTGGCGGCAATGGCGGTCATGTAGCCATCCAGCCACTCCAGCGAGGTGTCGGCGCCGAAGCCGGCCAGGCGCTCGCACAGCTTCTCCAGCGCGTCGATCTGCGCCTCGGTGGCGCTGCGGGGGGCGCGGCTCATGCGGCGCGGGCCGGCGCGGGCCGGCGGTGGGGGTTCAGGAAGGTGGTGCAGCAGCGCATGGCGTGGTTCCGGTTCAATCGCACATTGTCGCCGCTGCGCGCGTCCTGGCCGTGGCGGCGATCAGGCCCCCTGCGGCGGCCAGACCGGCGGGTTGGGATGCAGGCGCGCCATCGACAGTGAATCGACGTACTGCCCGTCGCGCAGCGCATAGCCCACATGCCGGCCTTCGTGGCGAAAACCCATCGACTCGTACAGCGCGATCGCGCGGTGGTTGTCGGCGTACACCTGCAACTCGAGCCGCAACACCTGGGCCCAGCGGTCGGCGTAGTCGACCAGGGCCTGCATCAGCGCACGGCCCACGCCCTGGCCCTGCGCCTCGGGTGCCACCGAGATGCCCAGCATCATCACGTGGCGGCGGCGCAGGTGGGCGCCCACCGGGTGCATGCCGCAAGTGCCCACCACCTGCGGTTCGCCATGCGCATCGGGCCGCTCGGCCACCAGGAACAGATCAGTCTTGCCCAGGGCCTGTTGCTCGATCAGCCCGGCCTTCATGCGCTCTTCCACCATGTACGGCACCTGCATCAGGTTGGGCAGCACTTCGGGGTGGCCCATGATGCGGGTGTAGGCGGCGGCATCGGCCGGCGTGGCACGGCGGATGGTCAACGGGGCGTGGGTCGTCATCGGTTTCCTCCAGCGCCCGAGTGTTGACGCCGCTCCGGTCGCCGTCAACGGCGTGGTGCCGGCCGACTCCTCTTGGGCCTGGTCGGCAGGCCCGCGGCAGACCCACCCAGCACGAGGGGCGCCGCAGCGCCCCTCGTCTTGGTTCAAGCGAGATACCGGATCAGGCGCGCTCGCCCACCCAGGCGGCCACGCTGGCCAGGGCCTGGGGCAGGCCGGACGGATCGGTGCCGCCGGCCATCGCCAGGTCGGGCTTGCCGCCGCCCTTGCCGCCCACCTGCTGGGCGACGAAGTTCACCAGCTCGCCGGCCTTGAGCTTGCCCACGCTGTCGGCGGTGACGCCGGCGGCCAGCTGCACCTTGCCGCCATCGACCGCGGCCAGCACGATGGCGGCGGTCTTGAGCTTGTTCTTCAGCTGGTCCATCGTGGTGCGCAGCGTGGCGGCGTCGGCGCCTTCCAGCATCGCGGCCAGCACCTTCAAGCCCTTGACGTCCACCGCCTGCGCCACCAGGCCGTCACCCTGCGACGAGGCCAGCTTACCCTTCAGCGCGGCCAGCTCCTTCTCGAGCGCGCGCACCTGCTCCAGCACGGCGTTCACACGCGCCGGCACCTCGGTGGGCGTGACCTTCAGCGTGCCGGCCACACCACCCACGGTGCTTTCCAGCTGCTGCAAATAGGCCAGCGCGTTGTCGCCGGTCACCGCCTCGATGCGGCGCACGCCGGCGGCCACGCCGCCTTCGGCCACCACCTTGAACAGGCCGATGTCGCCAGTGGCCTTGACGTGCGTGCCGCCGCACAGCTCCTTGCTGCTGCCGATGCTGAGCACGCGCACCGTTTCGCCGTACTTCTCGCCGAACAGCATCATCGCGCCGCTCTTCTGCGCGTCATCAATGGCCATCACCTGGGCCTGCGTGCCGGCGTTGGCCAGGATCTCGGCATTCACCAGGGTCTCGATGCGGCGGATCTCGTCGTCCGTCACCGGTTGGTTGTGCGAGAAGTCGAAGCGCGTGCGCTCGGGCGTGACCAGCGAGCCCTTCTGCTGCACATGGGCGCCCAGCACCTCGCGCAGGGCCTTGTGCATCAGGTGGGTGGCGCTGTGGTTGCGCACGGTCTTGGCGCGGCGCTCGGCATCCACCTTGGCGACGAAGCTGTCGCCCACGGCGATGCTGCCTTCCAGCACGCGGCCCTGGTGGCCGGCCACATCGGCCTGGATCTTGGTGGTGTCCTCGATCTGCACGCGGGCCACGGCATTGCGCAGCTCGCCGGTGTCGCCCACCTGGCCGCCGCTCTCGGCGTAGAACGGCGTGTGGTCGAGCACGATCACCACGTCATCGCCCGCCTTGGCCTGCTGCACCGGGCTGCCGTCGATGTAGAGCGCCGTCACTTTCGAGGTCTCGCACTGCAGGTGCTCGTAGCCATGGAAGGTGGTGGGCGCGCCGTCGTAGCTCAGGCCGGCGGCCATCTTGAACTTGGCAGCGGCGCGGGCCTGCTCGCGCTGGCGGTTCATCGCCGCCTGGAAGCCGGCCTCGTCGACCGCCACGCCACGCTCGCGGCACACATCGCCGGTCAGGTCGACCGGGAAGCCGTAGGTGTCGTGCAACTTGAAGGCGGTGTCGCCGTCGATGGTCTTGGTGCCCGACTTGTCCATGTTGGCGAGTGCCGCCTCCAGGATCTCCATGCCGTGGTGGATGGTCTGGAAGAAGCGCTCTTCCTCGGTCTTCAGCACCTCGGTCACGCGCTGGGCGTCGCGCGCCAGTTCCGGGTAGGCCTCGCCCATTTCGGCGGCCAGGGCCTTGACCAGGGTGTGGAAGAAGGGCTTGCGCGCACCCAGCTTGTAGCCGTGGCGGATGGCGCGACGGGCGATGCGGCGCAGCACATAGCCGCGGCCTTCGTTGCCGGGGATCACACCGTCGGTGACGATGAAGCTGCAGGCGCGGATGTGGTCGGCGATGACCTTCAGGCTGGGGCTGCTGGCATCGCAGTCGTTGCCGGCCGGGCTGGCGGCGTCCACGGCCTGCTTGGCCGCGGCCAGCAGGTTCACGAACAGGTCGATCTCGTAGTTGCTGTGCACATGCTGCAGCACCGCGGCCAGGCGCTCCAGGCCCATGCCGGTGTCCACGCTGGGCTTGGGCAGCTTGTGCATCACACCGTCTTCGGTGCGATTGAACTGCATGAACACGTTGTTCCAGATCTCGATGTAGCGGTCGCCGTCCTCGTCGGGCGATCCGGGCGGGCCGCCCGCCACCTCGGGGCCGTGGTCGTAGAAGATCTCGGTGCACGGGCCGCAGGGGCCGGTGTCGCCCATCATCCAGAAGTTGTCGGACATGTAGCGGCCGCCCTTGTTGTCGCCGATGCGCACGATGCGCTCGGCAGGCACGCCCACCACCTTGTTCCAGATCTCGTAGGCCTCGTCGTCCTCGGCATAGACGGTGACCCACAGCTTGTCGGACGGCAGCTTGAAGTGCACCGTCAGCAGCTCCCAGGCGTAGCTGATCGCGTCCTTCTTGAAATAGTCGCCGAAGCTGAAGTTGCCCAGCATCTCGAAGAAGGTGTGGTGCCGCGCGGTGTAGCCCACGTTGTCCAGGTCGTTGTGCTTGCCGCCGGCGCGGATGCACTTCTGGCTGGTGGTGGCCCGGCTGTACGGCCGCTTGTCGAAGCCCAGGAACACGTCCTTGAACTGGTTCATGCCGGCGTTGGTGAACAGCAGCGTCGGGTCGTCGCCGGGGATCACCGGCGAGCTGGCGACGATGGCATGGCCCTTCGACTCGAAGAACTTCAGGAACGTGGAGCGGATCTCGGCGGCTTTCATCGGGTCGGGCGGTGCCTGGTGAGGGGTTCGAGGGTGCGTTCGCGCGGCGCACGCCAGCAAGGCGCACGGAACCCGCGATTTTAGGCCCTGGGCGAGCGCCGCCCGGGGCGGTGGCCGATCAGGCCGTGACCCGGTGCTGTTCGAGGAAGGCGAACACGCGCTCGTCTTCGCACCAGGCCACGTTGAAGCGCATCCAGCCGGTGGGTGCCAGGGTGGCCGAGAACAGGTGGCCGGGGCCCAGCAGGATGTCGTGCTCGGCGGCCATGTTGGCGATGGCGGCCGAATCGGGCAGCCCGGTGTGCCGCGCCCACAGGAACATGCCGGCCTTGGGCTCGGCAAAGATCTCGAAGCCGAGCGCGGCCAGCCGCCCGGCCACGCGCTCATGCGCCTGGCCCAGGCGTTCGCGCAGCGCCTTCAGGTGCTTGCGCCAGCGGCCCTCGGTCAGCGCGCCGTAGACCAGGCGCTCGGTGAACTCCGACGAGGTCAGGCCGGCGGTCATCTTCAGTTGCGCCAGGTCTTCCACCAGTTCGGGGTCGGCCACCAGGTAGCCCACGCGCAGGTTGGGCGAGATGGTCTTGGAGAAGCTGCTGACATGGATGACCCGCGACAGCTGGTCCAGGCTGGCCAGCGAGGGGCGCGGCGCGGGGTCGAGGTCGGCATAGATGTCGTTCTCGACGATGACCACATCATGCTTCTCGCACAACTGCAGCACGCGGTGCAGGTGCGCCAGCTGGGCCACCGAGCCGGTGGGGCTTTGCAGCCGCGGCTGGGTGAAGAACACGCGCGGCCGGTGGTCGGCGATCAGGCGCTCCAGCGCGCCCAGGTCATAGCCGCCCGGCGTGCGCGGCACGCCCACCAGCTGCGCGCCCATGAAGCGCAGGCAGAACAGCAGGTTGGCATAGCCAGGGTCGTCGACCAGCACCACATCGCCCGGTCGCACCAGACGGCGCGCGGCCAGGTCGAGTGCCTGGCTGGAGCCCTGGGTGAGCAGCACCTGCTCCGGGTTGACGGCGATCTCCTGCTCGGCCAGCGCATCGCGGATCAGGCGACGCAGCTCGGGGTAGCCCTTGGGGTCGCCGTAGCCGCCCAGGTCCAGATCCTCGGCGGCCAGGCCGCGCAGGCTGCGCTTCAGGCCGTCCTCGAACAGCCAGTCGCCGGGCAGCCAGCCGCAGCCGGGCTTCATCGACAGGTGCCGGTTCTCGAAGATCTTGCGCAGGTACCACATGGCGTCGAAATCGGCGCCACCGGCCTGCGGCGACTCGCTGGCCCGGCCCACCGCCGACGCCCCGACGCGCTTGCGCACGAAAAAGCCCGAGTGCGGCCGCGACACCAGCCAGCCCTGGGCCACCAGACGGTCGTAGGCCTCGACCACGGTGAACACGCTGACCTCGTGCGCATGCGCGAACTGCCGGATCGACGGCACCTTGGTGCCGGCGCGCAGCGATCCGTCCTCGATCAACCGGGCCAGGCCCTCGACGATCTGGGCGACCAGGGGCACGGAGGACTGCGGATTGAGCGTGAACATCGGGAACCGGGCGTGGGCGGCGATCTGTACTGGGCACGACGCCTGCACAGTGCATCGGCCCCGGCGCGCAAGCTGTACATGGTAGCGCCCAGGCCGGCTGCCTAGAGTGGGCGGCATGCTGCCGGCACTGTCGGCACCCCCACCCGCCCTGCCCTGTCCGAGGTTTCCATGCAACGCGATTCCCAGCTCCACGACGCCGCCCGCACCAACGAGATCCTGATGGCACGTCGCCGCGCCGCCCTGCCCAAGGGCATGGGCCAGAGCCACGAGATCTTCGTCGACCGTGCCGAGAACGCCGAGGTGTGGGACGTGGAAGGCAAGCGCTTCATCGACTTTGCCGGTGGCATCGCGGTGCTGAACACCGGCCACCGCCACCCGGCGCTGGTGCAGGCCGTGCAGCAGCAGCTGGGCCGCTTCACCCACACCTGCTTCCAGGTGCTGGCCTATGAGAGCTATGTGGAACTGGCCGAGCGCCTGAACGCCAAGGCGCCCGGTGACTTCGCCAAGAAGAGCTTCTTCCTGACCACCGGCGCCGAGGCCGTGGAAAACGCGGTGAAGATCGCCCGCGCCCACACCAAGCGCGCCGCGGTCATCGCCTTTGGCGGCGGCTTTCACGGCCGCACGCTGATGGGCATGGCGCTGACCGGCAAGGTGGCGCCGTACAAGGCCGGCTTCGGCCCGTTCCCGGCCGAGGTCTACCACGCCAAGTACCCCTGCGCCTTCCACGGCGTGAGCGTGGCCGACGCACTGGCCTCGCTGGAAGCCATCTTCAAGTACGACGTCGAGCCTGCCCGCGTGGCGGCCATCATCCTGGAGCCGGTGCAGGGCGAAGGCGGCTTCTATGCCGCGCCGGCCGAGTTCGCGATCGCGCTGCGCCGGCTGTGCGACCAGCACGGCATCGTGCTGATCGCCGACGAGGTGCAGACCGGTGCCGGCCGCACCGGCACCTGGCTGGCCTGCGAGCAGTGGGGCCCCGAGGCCGTGCCCGACCTGATCACCATGGCCAAGAGCCTGGCCGGCGGCATGCCGCTGTCGGCCGTGATCGGCCGCGCCGAGATCATGGACGCGCCCGGCCCCGGCGGCCTGGGTGGCACCTATGCCGGCAACCCGCTGGCGACCGTGTCGGCCCTGGCTGTGCTGGAGGCCTTCGAGCGCGACGACCTGCTGGCGCGCAGCCGCCAGGTGGGCGCGCTGCTGACCGACGGCCTGAAGGCCATCGCGGCCAGGCACAAGGTCATCGCCGACGTGCGCAGCCACGGCGCCATGGTGGCCATCGAGCTGTGCCAGGACGGCGACGCGCACCGCCCCGATGCGGCGCTCACCAGCGCCATCGTCAAGGGCGCGGCCCAGGCCGGGCTGATCCTGCTGTCGTGCGGCGTCTATGCCAACGTGATCCGCATCCTGGTCCCGCTGACGGCCTCGGACGCGTTGCTGGCCGAGGGCCTGGGCATCCTCGCCGAGCAGTTCGACAAGCTCGGTTGAATGGGGCACCCGGTCGCCGGGTACGGCGACCACCCGCCGAGCGGGTGCTCAGGCGGCCCGGCGCTCGCCTGAGCGCCCGTCCTCACGCCTGCGCCACGGCCCGCACCGTGTCCAGAAACGCCTGCAGCGCCGCCAGGTCGCGCTGCGTGCGCCACAGGCAGTGCGTGTCGTAGGGCGCCAGCGGCGCAGCCAGCGGGCGGAACACCACGCCCGGCAGGCCGGCCTGCTGCAGCGCTGCGGGCACCAGGCCCACGCCCAGGCCCTGGGCGATGACCGACACCACGCTGAGCCAGTGGCGCAGCTCGAAACGCAGGTCGGGCTCGAAGCCGGCCTCGGCGCACGCGGCCAGGATGCGGTCGTGGTAGTCGGGTGACACGGCGCGCATGATCAGCGCGAAGGGCGCGCCGGTCAGCTGCTTGAGTTCCAGCGCCTCCGCCCCCTCGACCGCCAACGCGTGGCCGGCCGGCAGACAGGCCATGAAGGCTTGGCTGGACAGCAGGATCTGCGAGAAGCCCGGCGGCACGCGCGGCGTGTGCACGAAGCCCAGGTCCAGCCGGTCCTGCGCCAGCTCGGCCAGTTGCTCGGCCGAGCTCAGCTCGTGCAGGCTCAGGCGCAGCCGCGGATGCGCCGCGGCAAAGCGCTGCAGCACCTGCGGCAGGCCGCGGTACAGCACCGTGCCGGCAAAGCCGATGCGAAGGCTGCCGGCCAGGCCCAGGCCCACGTCGCGGGCCTCGCGCGCGGCGGCGCCGGCCTGCTCCAGCAGGCTGATGGCGCGCGGCAGCAGCGCCGCGCCCGCGGCGGTGATCGCCACCCCGCGGCTGTTGCGCTCGAACAGGCGCGCACCCACCGAGGCCTCCAGCTGCTGGATGGCGGTGGTCAGCGGCGGCTGGGTCATCGCCAGGCGGGCGGCAGCGCGGCCGAAGTGGCGCTCCTCGGCCAGCGCGACGAAGCAGCGCAGGTGGCGCAACTCCATGAATTCGTCCTGCATATTGATCAATCGGTAATCAATATTAGACAGCTATTCATCACGCCACCACAATCGGCGCCATCGCAGACTCATCCAAGCAAGAGAGACACGCCATGGCCGCCACCTCCGCCAAGTTCCAATGGGACGATCCGCTGCACCTGGACAGCCAGCTGACCGATGACGAGCGCGCTGTGCGCGACGCCGCCCGCGCCTACTGCCAGGAGCGCCTGCTGCCGCGCGTGACCGAGGCCTTCCGCCACGAGCGCACCGACCGCGCCATCTTCAAGGAGATGGGTGAACTGGGCCTGCTGGGCGCCACCATCCCCACCGAGTACGGCGGCGCCGGCCTGAACTACGTCTGCTACGGCCTGGTGGCGCGCGAGGTGGAGCGCGTGGACTCGGGCTACCGCAGCATGATGAGCGTGCAAAGCTCGCTGGTGATGGTGCCGATCAACGAGTTCGGCACCGAGGCGCAGAAGCAGAAGTACCTGCCCAAGCTGGCCACCGGCGAGTGGGTGGGCTGCTTCGGCCTGACCGAGCCCAACCACGGCTCCGACCCCGGCAGCATGGTGACGCGCGCCAAGAAGGTGGACGGCGGCTACAGCCTGTCGGGCGCCAAGATGTGGATCACCAACAGCCCGATCGCCGATGTGTTCGTCGTGTGGGCCAAGGACGAAGGCGGCCAGATCCGCGGCTTCATCCTCGAGAAGGGCTGGAAGGGTCTGAGTGCCCCGGCCATCCACAGCAAGGTGGGCCTGCGCGCCAGCATCACCGGCGAGATCGTGATGGACGAGGTCTTCGTGCCCGAGGAGAACGCCTTCCCCGAGGTGCGTGGCCTCAAAGGCCCATTCACCTGCCTGAACAGCGCGCGCTACGGCATCGCCTGGGGAGCACTGGGCGCGGCCGAAGACTGCTTCCACCGTGCCCGCCAGTACGTGCTGGACCGCAAGCAGTTCAACCGCCCGCTGGCCGCCAACCAGCTGATCCAGAAGAAGCTGGCCGACATGCTGACCGAGATCACCCTCGGCCTGCAGGGCTGCCTGCAACTGGGCCGCATGAAGGACGCCGGCACCGCCGCGGTCGAGATCACCAGCATCATGAAGCGCAACAGCTGCGGCAAGGCGCTCGACATCGCCCGCCTGGCCCGCGACATGATGGGCGGCAATGGCATCAGCGACGAGTTCGGCGTGGCGCGCCACCTGGTGAACCTGGAGGTGGTGAACACCTACGAGGGCACGCACGACATCCATGCGCTGATCCTCGGCCGCGCGATCACGGGCATCCAGGCATTCAGCTGATCTTGTGCCGATCGCGTCGCCCAGGCGGCTTCGCGGCCGGCCTGGGCGGGCGATGATCCGCCGACCCTGAACAAAGGAGAAACCTTGAGCGGTCCCAAGCTGTTGGATGGCGTGCGCGTCCTGGATCTGTCGCGCGTGCTGGCCGGCCCCTGGTGCGGCCAGTTGCTGGCCGATTACGGTGCCGATGTGGTCAAGGTCGAGCGCCCCGGTGCCGGCGACGACACACGCGGCTGGGGCCCGCCGTGGTGGGGCGATCCGGCCACCAAGACCTCGGCCTACTACCTGAGTGCCAACCGCGGCAAGCGCTCGATCGCCATCGACATCGCCACGCCCGAAGGTGCGGCCCTGGTGCGTCAACTGGCCACCGAGGCCGACGTGGTGCTGGAGAACTACAAGGTCGGCCAGTTGGCCAAGTACGGGCTGGACTACCCCAGCCTGAAGGCGCTGAACCCGCGGCTGATCTATGCCTCGGTCACCGGCTATGGCCAGACCGGGCCGTACGCACCGGCGGCAGGCTACGACTTCGCCATCCAGGCCACCGGTGGGCTGATGAGCGTCACCGGCGAGAAGGACGGCGTGCCCGGCAGCCAGCCGCAGAAGGTGGGCGTGGCCGTGGCCGACCTGTTCACCGGCGTGTACACCGCCACCGCGGTGCTGGCGGCCCTCATCGAGCGCGGCCGCACCGGCCAGGGCCGTCACATCGACGCCGCGCTGCTCGACACCCAGGTGGCCATGCTGGCCAACCAGGCCAGCAACCACCTGATCGGCGGCCTGCGGCCCAAGCGCATGGGCAATGCGCACCTGAACGTGGTGCCCTACCAGGTGTTCGCGACGAAAGATGGCCACATCGTGCTGGCCGTTGGCAATGACGGCCAGTTCGCCCGCTTCTGCCAGCTGGCCGGCCACGCCGAGGTGGCGCGCGACGAGCGCTTCACCACCAACGCCGGGCGCATCGGCCACCGCGACATCCTGATCCCGCAGCTGGCCGAGTGGATGCTGACCCGCACCACGGCCGAATGGACCGCGCTGCTGGAGCCGAACGCCGTGCCCTGCGCACCGATCCTGGAGCTGCCCGAGGTGTTCCAGCATCCGCAGGTGCAGCACCGCGGCATGCGCATCGAGCACCACGGCATCCCCAGCGTGCCCACGCCGATGCGTTTCGACAACGAACGGCCGGTGGCCGAGTTGCCGCCGCCGGGCCTGGACGAGCATGGCGAGGCCATCCGCACGGCGCTGGCATCGGGCCTGAACTGGCCGCCCGCACCGCGCTGAGCCCACGGCAGGCACCAGCCCCAGGCGCCAGGCACCAGCCTGGCGCTTTGCTTTGGGCGTCCCGTTTCGGCACGCACCATTGGGGTGATCGTGTATTGGGCGTCCGGCCGGTACAGTGCCGAAACTGTCCGTTCTGTCTGTACATGGCGGTGGTGTGACAGGCGGGCCTACAGTCCGCATCGCCGTAGCCAGTCCCTGTTGCCGACCCCACCATGCCGCCCGATCTCTTCACCCGCACCGACACGCTGGTCGCCTTCCGTGGCGTGCAGAAGACCTACGACGGCGAGACGCTGGTCGTCCGCTCGCTCGATCTGGACATCCGCCGCGGCGAGTTCCTGTCGCTGCTGGGCCCCTCGGGCTCGGGCAAGACCACCTGCCTGATGATGCTGGCGGGCTTCGAATCGCCCACCGGCGGCGAGATCACGCTGGACGGCGTGCCGATCACCCGCACCCCGCCGCACAAGCGCAACTTCGGCATGGTGTTCCAGAACTACGCGCTGTTTCCGCACATGACGGTGGCCGACAACGTGGCCTACCCGCTGACCGTGCGCAAGGTGCCCAAGGCCGAGATCGCCTCCCGCGTGACCAAGGCCCTGGCCATGGTGCAACTGGGCGGCCGCGACCGCGCCTACCCCAGCCAGCTCTCAGGCGGCCAGCAGCAGCGCGTGGCGCTGGCCCGCGCGCTGGTGTTCGAGCCGCAGCTGGTGCTGATGGACGAGCCGCTGGGCGCACTCGACAAGCAGCTGCGCGAGCACATGCAGATCGAGCTGAAGGAACTGCACCGCCAGCTGGGCGTGACCTTCGTCTACGTCACGCACGACCAGCACGAAGCGCTGACCATGAGCGACCGCGTGGCCGTGTTCAACGACGGCGAGATCCAGCAGATCGACGCGGTGGAGCGCCTCTATGAGACGCCCAGCAACCGCTTCGTGGCCGGCTTCGTCGGTGACAGCACGCTGCTGACCGGCCACATCGGCGCGGCCCAGCACGACAGCTGCGAACTGGTGCTGCCCACCGGCGAGCGCCTGGCCGGCATCAATGTCAACAACGCGCTGCCCGGCGCGGCGGTGGTGGCCTCGGTGCGGCCCGAGCGCATCGAGGCGCACTTCACGCCGCCCGTGCACACCGCCAACACGCTCAAGGCGGCCGTCAACGACGTCATCTACTTCGGCGACCACCTGCGCCTGCGCTGCGCGCTGGCCGGCCAGGAGCAGGCCACGGTCAAGCTGCCGCTGTCGGCCGGTGAGCAGCCGGTGGCCGGCCAGACCGTGTGGCTGCACATTCCCACGCCCTACCTGCGCGTGTACGTCTGAGCGTTCGATCCCCGTTCCATCCCGAGCCCGGACCACCGGGCCATTCCACTCCCTTCCACCCCGACCTGTCCCCAGGAGTTGCATTGACCATGACGAAACTCGCCCGCATCGCCGCTGCCGTCGCCGCCACCACGGCGATGGCCCTGCCCGCCACCGCGGTGTTCGCGCAGAACCTCACCGTCGTCAACTTCGGCGGCGCCAACGGCGCCGCGCAGAAGAAGGCCTTCGTCGAGGCCTTCGAGAAGGCCAACGCCGGCGCCAAGATCACCGGCGTGGAATACAACGGCGAGCAGGCCAAGATCAAGGCCATGGTCGAGACCAAGAAGATCACCTGGGACGTGGTCGAGGTGGAAAGCCCCGACGTGAGCCGCGGCTGCGACGAAGGTCTGTTCGAGAAGCTCGACTACGCCAAGATCGGCGCCAAGGCCGACTTCACGCCCGCCGCGGTGCACGAGTGCGGCATCGGCATCTTCGTGTGGTCGACCGTGATGGCCTACAACGGCGACAAGTTCAAGACCGCGCCCACCACCTGGGCCGACTTCTGGGACACCCAGAAATTCCCCGGCAAGCGCGGCCTGCGCAAGGGCGCCCGCTACAACCTCGAATTCGCGCTGATGGCCGATGGCGTGAAGCCCGGTGACGTCTACAAGGAACTGGCCACCAAGGCCGGCGCCGACCGTGCCTTCAAGAAGCTCACCGCGCTGAAGCCCAGCATCCAGTGGTGGGAAGCCGGCGCCCAGCCGCCGCAGTTCCTGGTGGCAGGCGATGTGGCCATGACCACCGCCTACAACGGCCGCATCGACGCCGCCCAGCGCGAAGGCAAGAACCTCAAGATCACCTGGACCGGCGGCATCTACGACCTGGACTACTGGACCATCGTCAAGGGTACGCCCAACAAGGACGCCGCGCTGAAGTTCATCGCCCTGGCCTCCAGCGCCGATGCCCAGGCCGAGTACGCCCGCCACATCAGCTACGGCCCCACCAACACCAAGGCCCTGGCCAAGCTGGACGCCAAGGTGCTGGAAAAGCTGCCCACCGCCCCGGCCAACGCCAAGGACGCGCTGCAGTTCAACATCAAGTTCTGGGCCGACCAGGGCGAGGAACTGGAAAAGCGCTTCGCCTCCTGGGCCGCGCAGTAAGCGCCTGGCCTGACCTCGGGTTCTTCATCCCTGCGTGAGTTGTCCGCCATGAGCACAGCCGCCCTTCCTGCGATCGGTTCGCCCGCGTTGCGCCAATCGCTGCACCGCGCCGAGACCCGGCGGCGCACGGTGGCCGTGCTGCTCACGTTGCCGCTGCTGGTCTTCCTGCTGGTGACGCTGCTGGTGCCCATCGGCGCCCTGCTGATGCGCGCGGTGGAGAACCCCGAGGTGGCCGCGGCGCTGCCACGCACCGGTGAAGCCCTGTCGGGCTGGGACCGGCACGGCACGCCGCCGGCCCCGGCCTTTGCCGCGGTGGCCGCCGATCTGGCCGCCATCGACGACGGTGCCCAGGCCGGTGGCCTGGCGCGCCGCCTGAACACCGAGGCCTCGGGCGCACGCTCGCTGGTCATGTCCACTTATCGCGCCGTGCGCGACAAGGACGCCTGGCCCGCCACCCTGCCCGCCGCCGACGTGCAGCAGCGCATGCTGGCACTGGACGAACGCTGGGGTCAGGCCAAGTACTGGCAGGCCATTGCCAAGAACGCCAGCCGCTGGACGCCCGACTACTTGCTGACCTCCATCGACCTGAAGCGCCAGCCCGAGGGTGGCATCGCCCGGGTGGAGCCCGAGCAACGCGTGTTCGGCCGCATCCTGCTGCGCACCTTCGAGATCAGCCTCACCGTCACGCTGTGGTGCCTGCTGCTGGCCTATCCGCTGGCCTACTGGCTCAGCACGCTCAAAGCCCGCCAGGCCAACCTGCTGATGATCCTGGTGCTGGTGCCGTTCTGGACCAGCATCCTGGTGCGCGTGGCCGCCTGGATCGTGCTGCTGCAGCGCGAGGGCCTGGTCAACAAGAGCCTGATGGCGCTGAGCGTGATCCAGGAGCCGTTGGCCCTGCTGTTCAACCGCACCGGCGTGGTCATCGCGATGGTGCACATCCTGCTGCCCTTCATGATCCTGCCGCTGTACAGCGTGATGAAGAGCGTGCCGCCCACCTACCTGCGCGCAGCCGTGTCGCTGGGCAGCGCGCCGCTGGCGGCCTTCTTCCGCGTGTACGTGCCGCAAACCTATGCCGGCATCGGCGCAGGCGCGCTGCTGGTGTTCATCCTGGCCATCGGCTACTACGTCACGCCGGCCCTGCTGGGCGGCGCCGACGACCAGATGCTCAGCTACTACATCGCCCAGTACACCAACGTCGACATCAACTGGGGCATGGCCTGCGCGCTGGGCGCCGTGCTGCTGGCGGCCACGCTGGCGCTGTACGGCATTTACCGCAAGCTGGCGAAAGCCGAACTGAGCCTGGGCTGACATGTCCACCCCCACGTCGCTTCGCGCCGTACCCCCCGCGGGGGTGCTCAGCCGCCTTGGGGCGGCCCGGCGCCGGCTGAGCTGATCCGACCATGAGCATCGCCACATTCGTTCGCCCCCAGTTCCCGGCCTACTACACGCCCATCGACAAGGCCGGCTGGTGGGCCCTGCGCGCCGTGGGCATCGGCCTGCTGCTGTTCCTGCTGCTGCCCATCCTGGTGATCGTGCCGCTGAGCTTCTCGGCGAGTTCCTTCCTGGCCTACCCGATGCCGGGCTGGAGCCTGCAGTGGTACCAGAACCTGTTCACCAGCGCCGACTGGGCGCGCGCGGCCAAGAACAGCTTCATCGTCGCGCCGGCGGCCACGCTGATCGCCACCGTGCTGGGCACGCTCACGGCCGTGGGCCTGGCGCGCGTGCAGTTCCCCGGCAAGGGCGCGCTGATGAGCGTGCTGATCGCGCCGATGGTGGTGCCCATCGTGGTGGTGGGCGTGGCCTGCTACCTGTTTTTCGCGCGCCTGGGCCTGGCCGACAGCTACATCGGCCTGATCGTCGTGCATGCGGCGCTCGGCGCGCCCTTCGTTGTGACCACGGTGCTGGCCACGCTGCAGGGCTTCAACCACAACCTGGTGCGCGCATCGCTGAGCCTGGGCGCTGATCCGGTGACCACCTTCTTCCGCGTCACGCTGCCGGTGATCGCGCCAGGCGTCATCAGCGGCGCGCTGTTCGCGTTCGCCACCTCGTTCGACGAGGTGGTGGTCACGCTGTTCATCGCCGGGCCCGAGCAGGTGACCCTGCCGCGCCAGATGTTCACCGGCATCCGCGAGAACATCAACCCGACGATTGCCGCGGTGGCCACGCTGCTGACGATCTTCACCACGGGCCTGATGCTCACACTCGAGTGGATCCGTGGCCGCCGCGCATGACGACCGAACGCCAACTCAACCAGCCGCTGGGCGGCAACGACATGCCGCGCTTCGGCGGCATCGCCAGCATGATGCGGCTGCCGGTGGCCACCTCGCCCGAGGGCCTGGACGCCGCCTTCATCGGCATCCCGCTGGACATCGGCACCAGCCACCGCCCAGGCGCGCGCTTCGGCCCGCGCGCCATCCGGGCCGAATCGGCCCTGCTGCGCCCCTACAACATGGCCACCGGCGCCGCGCCCTTCGATGCGCTGCAGGTGGCCGACCTGGGCGACGTGCCGATCAACACCTATTCGCTCGACAAGTCGCTGGCCACGATCACGGCCTTCTACGCCCGCGTGCTGGCCGCCGGCTGCGTGCCGCTGACGCTTGGCGGCGACCACACCATCGCGCTGCCGATCCTGCGCGCCATCGCGGCCCAGCACGGCCCGGTGGCCCTGGTGCATGTGGACGCGCACGCCGACGTCAACGACACCATGTTCGGCGAGCGCATCGCCCACGGCACACCCTTCCGCCGCGCGGTGGAGGAAGGCCTGCTGCAGGGCGACAAGGTGTTCCAGATCGGCCTGCGCGGCACCGGCTATGCGGCCGATGATTTCGACTGGCCGCGGCAACAGGGCTTCACCGTGGTGCCGGCGCACGAGGTCTGGTGGCAGTCGCTTTCGCCGCTGATGGCGCGCGTGCGCCAGACCATCGGCGATGTGCCCTGCTACCTCAGCTTCGACATCGACGGCATCGACCCGGCCTATGCCGGTGGCACCGGCACGCCCGAGATCGGCGGCCTGACCGTGCCGCAAGCGCTGGAGATCGTGCGCGGCTGCCAGGGCCTGAACCTGGTGGGTGCCGATCTGGTGGAGGTGTCGCCGCCCTACGACCCCAGCGGCAACACCGCGCTGCTGGGCGCCAACCTGCTCTACGAGATGCTGTGCGCGCTGCCCGGTGTGCCGCACCGTTGACTTCCCCGCCGGGCGCCCGCCCGGCCGCCATCCCCCGCTCCAGCGACAAGATACACACCCCGATGCAACAGGCCGACACCCCCGCCATGCCCCAGCCGGGCCAGAATGACCGGCTCAACGGAGAAACCGCCATGGACATGAAGAGCTCACCGCTGGCCGCGCTGAACGACCCCACGCTGCTGAAGACCGATGCGCTGATCGCTGGCGAATGGGTGGGCGGCAACAGCCGCTTCGACGTCACCGACCCCGCCACCGGCCTCAAGCTCGCCGATGTGGCCAACCTGGGCCCGATCGAGACGCACGACGCCATCGTGGCGGCCGAAAAAGCCTGGCCGGCCTGGCGCGCCAAGACCGCCAAGGAGCGCGCCGCCATCCTGATGAAGTGGTTCCACCTGCTGCACCAGCATGCCGACGACCTGGCCCGCATCATGACCGCCGAGCAGGGCAAGCCGCTGGCCGAGGCACGCGGTGAAGTGGGCTACGGCGCCAGCTTCCTGGAGTGGTTTGCCGAGGAAGCCAAGCGCGTCTATGGCGAGACCATCCCCACCACCGACGGCAACAAGCGCTACCTGGTGGTCAAGCAGCCGATCGGCGTGTGCGCGGCGATCACGCCGTGGAACTTCCCGATCGCGATGATCACGCGCAAGGTGGCGCCGGCCCTGGCCGCCGGCTGCCCGGTGATCATCAAGCCCGCCGAGCAGACGCCGCTGTCGGCCCTGGCCTGCGCCGAACTGGCCCAGCGCGCCGGCATGCCCGCGGGCGTGCTGAACATCGTCACCGCCGACGGCCCGCAGTCCATCGAGGTGGGCAAGGTGCTGTGCAGCAGCGGCGTGGTGCGCCACCTGTCGTTCACCGGCTCCACCGAGGTCGGCCGCATCCTGGCCGCGCAATGCGCGCCGACGATCAAGAAGCTCAGCCTGGAACTCGGCGGCAACGCGCCCTTCATCGTCTTCGACGACGCCGACATCGACTCGGCCGTGGAAGGCGCGATGGTCAGCAAGTACCGCAACGCCGGCCAGACCTGCGTGTGCGCCAACCGCCTGTACGTGCAGGACAAGGTGTACGACGCCTTTGTCGAGAAGCTGGCCGCCAAGGCCGGTGGCATCCAGGTGGGCAACGGCTTCGACAAGGGCGTGAACCAGGGCCCGCTGATCGACGACCAGGCCATTGCCAAGGTGGAGGGCCATGTGGCCGACGCCGTGGCCAAGGGCGCGCGCGTGGTGGTGGGCGGCGAACGCATCGGCGATCGCTTCTACACGCCCACGGTGCTGGCCAACGTCACCGGCGACATGCTGTGCGCCCGCGAGGAAACCTTCGGCCCGGTGGCGCCGGTGTTCCGCTTCGAATCCGAGGCCGAGGTGATCGAGCTGGCCAACGCCACCGAGTTCGGCCTGGCCAGCTACTTCTACAGCCGCGACGTGGGCCGCATCTTCCGCGTGGCCGAGGCACTGGAGTACGGCATGGTGGGCATCAACACCGGCCTGATCTCCACGGCCGAGGTGCCCTTCGGCGGCGTCAAGCAATCGGGCCTGGGCCGCGAAGGCGCGCACCAGGGCATGGACGACTATGTCGAGCTGAAGTACCTCTGCCTGGGCGACATCCTGAAATAACGACAGCCCCTCGCCCGGTCTTGCGCCGGCTGAACGCCGGAAAGCCCGGTCGGTCCCCCGAGGGGATGGCGATGCTTGCGGCATTGAGCCGCAAGCACATCGCCTCGCGGGCCGGCTTGGGAGCGGCCCGGCGCTCGGCCCTCAATACCCCGAGCTTCACTCGTCGTTGGCGGCCATCGCGCCGCCGCGTGGCGTGAGGCCGGCACGCCCCAGCGTGGGCGCCTCCCCGGCCTGGGCCATGGCCCGGCGCAGAAGGGCATCGGCCTCCTTGCCATGCTCGGGGTACTGGGCCACGCCCACGTTCACCGCCACGGCCACGTCCTGACCGGCCACGGTGAACGGCCGCTGCAGCGACTGCGCCAGCTTGGCCGCCACACGCGGGCCGTCGGCTGCGCTGTCGATCCAGGCCAGCAGCACGGCGAAGCTGTCCTGCCCCACCGAGGCCACCACGTCGCTGGCACGCAGGCCCGAGCGCAGGCGCACAGCCACCTTGCGGCGCAGCACATTGGCCGATTCAGCGCCCAGGCGCGCCTCGGTGGCGGCCAGGCCGTCGATGCGCAGCGCCAGCAGCGCCATGGCCGCCGGCTCGCGCTCGCGCAGCGCCAGCAGGTGGGTCATGTGTTCCATCAGCTGCTGGTGGTTGGGCAGGCCGGTGGCCAGATCGGTGGCGTAGGCCTTGCGCGCCATGCGCTCCAGGCGCTTGCGCTCGACGGCCAGGCGCACGGCACGGCCCAGCGCCTCCACGCCCAGATCGCGCTGGGGCAGCACGTCCTGCACACCCAGGCGCACCAGGCGCAACGCATCGGCCGACGCCGGCTCGGGCGCCACCACCAGCACGGCGGCATCGATCACGGCGCGCGGCAGCTCGGCCCAGCCGGCCAGCGCGGTCAAGGGCTCGGCCAGATCGGCGCCGATGACCAGCGCGTCGCAATGGTGGTGTTCGAGCGCCAGCGCCAGTTCGGCCCGGTCGGCGCAGGGATGCACCACGAACGGCCCGAACACCGAGGTGGACAGATCGGGCGCGCCACGGCCCAGGAACAGCAGTTGAATCGGCTCGCTCATGATGGATGGCCGCATGATGCCCGATGCCGGGGCCGCGGCGCCACGCAGGGAAGTACGGGGACGGACATGCCCGCATCCACGCACGGAACATGCCGGCGGCATGGCTAGAATGCGGCCTACACCCGGCGGGCGTAGTTCAATGGTAGAACTTCAGCTTCCCAAGCTGACTACGTGGGTTCGATTCCCATCGCCCGCTCCATAGTTTCGTAAGTCCTTGATCTGTCAGGGGCTGCCGCCCGACTCGGGCGGGCGCTGGTGGTGGTGTCCCAATGGGGTATCCCACGTGAGTCAGCGCCTTCATCTGCGCCGCCGGTCCAGCGGCGTGTACGCGGTTCGCTTCGTCGTCCCCGAGCGCCTGCGCGCCACCATCGGCTGCAGCGAGGTTCAGCGCAGCACGGGCTGTCGTGATTTGGCGGTGGCCAAGATCGTGGCTGCCGAGATGGCTGCTCACTGGCATCGCACAATCGCGAGCCTAATGACGATGGACCCGCAGAAAGTTCTCCACGGCAGCATGGACCTCCTGGGCGACGGCACCCTGCCCCTCGTGGACGCCGCCAAGCTGCTGGGCGCCGAACTGGTGGACCTCACCAATCGCTTGGTCTACCGCCACGCACGCTTCTTGGTCGAGGCGAAAGACTGGTCGGGGTGGGTGCTGGACGACATCACCGAACTGGACCACGAGCAGGACGAGAGCGGCTACCTGGTGTCTGTGGACATCAGCGACGGTGCGTTGCAGCAACTGGGCCAGGAGCGCATCGTGAGCCGGCAGCTGGAGCTCTACCTCCCGAGCGACGCGGTGCGCGTCGTGCAGGCCGCAGCGGGTGCCAAAGTTGCGCTCTTTCGGTTTTCAGCCACTGGCCTCTCGAGGGTCGGCTTTGTGCTGCCCTACCCCGGTGTCGTCCTCGTCGCCGATCAACTCCTCGTGCGACGGCTGGACGTCGAGTCGTTGCGCCGGTCTTTGAGTCCACAACTGCGGCAAGTTGATCCAGGGGAGCCAGGCCATGCGTCGCCCGTCTCACCGGCACACGATAGCGGATTCGCGATCCCACGGCACGCGAAGAAGCGGCTGTCCGAACTGGCGAGCCTGTACCTGGACAAGCGCGCTGGGCACTGGAAGCCCGATGAGCTCAGGCGGCAACGCGACGCCTGCGGCGCACTGGTGGCTTTCACAGGCGACGCACTGTTGAGCGAAGTCGACCGAGAGATGCTCTGGAGCGTCTCCGACCAACTGCGTCGGCTGCCGCACCGCCGACATCTTGTCGAAGCACCCAAGCTGAGCGACGGTACGACCGACTGGCACGCACTGGTGCGCCTCGCCGGCGAGCGTTCGATGCCGACCGCAACGGCGGGCTCGGTTGAGCGCCTCGTGGAGGACATGAGCTCGATCATTGCCTTCGGCGTCAGGATGGGCTGGCTGATGCAGAACCCCGCAGCCGAGTTTGCCGCAGAGGTGTTCGAGTCCATGGGCGGTACCCGTCGCCAAAGCCACCAGCAGCGTGAGCAGTTCAGCGATGAGGACCTCGGCAAGATCTTCGGCGTGGAGTGGTTCGTCGCCGGCGTCGGGCGCCGGACGCCGCAGGGCATCTTCCATAGCTACAGACCGCACTACTACTGGCTGCCTGTGCTTGCCTTGTTCACCGGCGGCCGGATCAACGAGCTGTCGCAGCTGTACCTGGACGACATCAAGGAGCTTGAGCCCGGCCTGTGGGTGATCGACTTCAACCTTGCGAACCCCGACAAGCAGAACAGCGACGACGACGACATCGCGCCGGACAAATCACTGAAGACCGTCGCAGCAGAGCGGCAAGTGCCGATCCACAGCAAGCTCTTGGAGCTTCGTCTGCTGGACTACGTCGCCGCATTGCGCATCGCCGGCCACCAGCGGCTGTTCCCCGAACTCACACATCACCCCGACAAGGGCTACGGCAAGGCGGCGAGCAGTTGGTTCAACGAGCGCTTCCTCGGCAAGCGGCTGAAGCTGCCGCGCGATGGTCGGAAGGTGTTTCACTCGTTCCGGCACACAGTGAACACCGCGCTGGAGCGGGCTGGCGTACCCGACAAGGCGTCCAAGCAGTTGCTCGGCCACTCTCTGAAGGCCCAGGCCGGGGCCAGCGCGCACTACATCAAAGCGCGCGAGGCGGCGGAACTTCTCCCTCACATCGAGGCGCTGCAATTCGACAACGTCACACCGGCCAGGTTCGACGTCGCCGCGGGAGTCGAGGCAGTCGGCCATGCGCTGCGCCTGAAGGAATCGCATCAGCGGTCTCGCTGACCCACTCGCCTGGGTGGTGCTCGCGCTCCTGCGCCGATGGTGCAGGGCACACTCGGTCAGGCCATCGGGCCGATGCCCATGAGCCTGTCCATAGTCACCAGGGAGAACACATTGAAGTTGGCCATCAACCTTGTCTCGGCACGCATCGTGTCGCAGACCGCCGCGATCACCTTGTTCGGCGCCTTCAGCGCGAACGCCGCGCTGGTCACCACCACGGCCAGTACGTCCACCGGGCTGAGTGTCGCGGCCCTTCAGGACACCGATACTGGCCTGACCTGGCTGACGCCGACGGCAACCCTGGGCATGACCTTTGCCCAGGCGGCCAGCGGCGTGTGGGCGCAGAGCGGCTTCCGGCACGCCACCGGTGCAGAGTTCCTGGCACTGCTGGGCCATGCTGGCATTGACCCCGCGTTGGGCACGACGCCGCCGCTGCCCTACCTCTCGGTCACCTTCAGCGGCAGCCAAGCCCAGGCGGTCCGCGAACTCATTGGTACCCTCGGCGCAACCAACATCGTCGCGCCGCCCAGCGCGGGCAATCCGTTCGGGCAGCAGGATCTCTACGCGGTACTCGCAGACCACGGTAGCCGCGGTGTCGGCACCGCACCGGGCAACTCGGAGGTCTACCTCTCAGGCTTCTCCGCCGGTGCCGTGGTGCGTGTGACCGACTACACCTGGGCCGACGGCAACGCCGATGCCTATGTGGGCCACCTGTTGGTCAGTGCCCCGGTTCCCGAGCCGGCCAGTTGGGCCATGCTGATGGCGGGCGCACTGGTTCTCGCAGGCGCTGCGCGTCGACGCCAGCGCTGAACTGGCTGCATCTCTCGGTTGGTGCCAGGGGCGATGTAGGCGGCCGGCAGGTCACGCGGGCGATGCCACCGCTGGCGCCTTGCCCTCGTACGCCATCACGACCCACCCCTTGGCCGCGTCCAGCTGCTCCTGCGTGGTCAGCGCAAGCTCCAGGTCACCGGTGCCCCAGTGGCCTTGCTGGTTCACGTCGCGGGCGTTCGGGGGCAAGGGCCCCAGACTGGCCGGGTCGAGGTGCAGGTAGAGCAGCAGCCGGCCTTTCTGCGGCACCACGGTGGCGAAGTTCTTCAGGCGCTTGAACGCGGCGTAGAGCTTGAGCTCCTTGCGCTGCACGTCGTCGCCCAGCGCGAACATGTAGTCCTCCAGCGAGGCCAGCGGGCCCTGCGGCAGCTGTGCCCTGCTTGGCAAGGACCACGGTATGGGCCAGCGGGCAACTCGTCTTCACGGCCGTTGTGTCGCCCGAGATGCGATCACACTCCTTCGGATTGAGCTGGCCCGGAGGCAGCCTGGCCGGCCGCAGGTGATGCTAGGTGCGAAGACATTCTTCACCTGTGTGTACCCGCAGCCAACAAGACCAATTGGTCGACTCCCAGGTGAAAGAAGCGGCAGCCCCCATCTGGACGGGGCAAGTGCTGAACTGGCCTAGGACGGGAAGTGCACCGCAGTCGTGCACGCCCCCCGTAGAGTAGCCGCGCCCTGGTCGTATGGGCAAGACCAGACGTCGCGCAGCCGAGCTCACTCGTCAGGTGCCGAGCAATCAGTCAATCCAGGCTCGCCGCTGGTGGAGGTGCAGCAATCCCTAAATCTGAGTGCAGCTTCGGTTGTGCTGACGCCTTTCCGCCATGTTCCTAGACTGTCGCCCGGTATAGCCTTGCAGTTGCGGTCAGACCCGTCCAATCCAGATATGGAGATCTTCGGTCGCCGCCGGTGAACCATTCAATGAGTGTCAAATTCAGGGAGAGCGACGTGAGAAGCAAGCAAATGGGCCTTGACGGCTTCTTTCAATTTGAGCGACTTGCCGAATCGTTTCGGTTCACCGCGCTGGCAATATGCTGCGCCGTATTTTTCGCACCCGCTTCAGCATCTGCCATTACGCACGCCGAAACTCGCGTCACCATCAATATTTCACCCATTGATCTCGATGTCGCTGACGGAATAGGTGCTGCGATCATTGGGCGATTTGACAACAGCCTGACAGGAACGGTGTCAATATCAGAGATGAACCTGATCACTGGGAAGACGACAGAGTTGAATAGCTTTGGAGGCATCCCGGGGGCGCAGATCTCGAATGGATTTTCTTCCGCTGCTTCGACGATCAGCTATCGAAGCACACGCAGCGGCGTCACGCTCTCATTTGTTGTCGTTTCTGAAGTCGCGGCCGAGGAGGCGAAAGCGTACCCTGTCTACAGGCTGAGCGAGGCATTTGCCAACCTGACTCCATTGGGGATCAGCGTCACCCCGAACACCGGCCTTCGAGTAACAGGGAACATTGACTACTCTCTGATCAAGTCAGGTACGCCAGAGTTCGAAAGATCATATGCCCAGGGTAGGATCGTCATCAGCGGAGATGGCAGCGCGGGATACATGAATGACGATACCCTTTCGATGTCCCCAACGGACGTCTCCGAATCGAGGGGCGAAGGGTTTTCATTTGATCTGACTTCGAATACGAGTAGACATACCATCGGAATTGAGATCTCATCGACGGCGGCGGTACTCATGACCGCTGTCCCGGAGCCGGCGACAAATCTTTTGCTACTGATCGGAGCAATCGGCCTCGCCATTCGCCTGAAGCGTCAGCGCATTGACGGATTTGGTGACCTGCAACTCGCTCGACAAACTTTGAGCTAGGCTCCGTACGCTGGCGCCTTACCCTCGTACGCCATCACGACCCACCCCTTGGCCGCGTCCAGCTGCTCCTGCGTGGTCAGCGCAAGCTCCAGGTCACCGGTGCCCCAGTGGCCTTGCTGGCTCACGTCGCGGGCGTTCGGGGGCAAGGGCCCCAGACTGGCCGGGTCGAGGTGCAGGTAGAGCAGCAGCCGGCCTTTCTGCGGCACCACGGTGGCGAAGTTCTTCAGGCGCTTGAACGCGGCGTAGAGCTTGAGCTCCTTGCGCTGCACGTCGTCGCCCAGCGCGAACATGTAGTCTTCCAGCGAGGCCAGCACGTCCTGCAGCGCCGGTGCCATGCTGGCCACCACCTCGGCATACGGCTTGTCGGTGCCGGCGGGCTTGTCGGTGGCTGCGGCGGGCGCCGGCTGGTCGGTCCCCAGGTGACCTGTGGCCTCGGTGGCCTCGGTGTCGGCCTTGCCCGGCTTCTTCGCGGCGGTGGCGCCGGCCGCCTGCTGGGCGGTGTGCACCTGCTCCAGCAGCAGCAGGTCGGGGCCGAACTGGCGGTAGCGGATCAGGTCGATGCTGTGGTGCATCTGGCGCACCGCGTGGCCGTCGTACTTGGTGAAGGCGCCGGCGATGCACACCACCCGCGGCGCCTTCCACTCGATGGCCTGGGCCACGTCGGCGCCCAGGCACTCCTGCACCAGCAGGTGGAACTCGCCCTTGTGGTCGAGCAGCCAGTCCAGGTAGTACAGGCCCTGGTTGATGACGCTCTCGCCCACCGCGCGCTTGTACTCCACGATGACCGGGCAGTTGTCCTCGTCCAGGCCCAGGGTGTCGATGCGGCCGCCGTGCAGCTTGCCGGTGCTGTACTCGGTGGCCAGGAAGCGGATGCCCAGCATGGGCTCGAGGTTGGCCTCGATCAGCTTCTGCAGCGGCTTCTCCAGATCTGACGCGCTGCCCTCCAGCTCACTGGCCTTGCCGTCGATCAGGCGGTACAGCTTCACCTCGCTCATGCGGTGCTTCTCCCTCGCCTGGCGGTCTTCTTCGGTGGGGTGGATGCGGCCAGCCGGGCCAGCAGCTCGGCGGCGGGCTCGTCGTTCGGGTCTTGGGGGACGAGTTCGCCGCGGAAGGCTTTGGCGAGGGTGGCGGCGGGCAGACGGCCGACGACCGCCTGACCGGACGTGAGCCGCTGTTCGAGCGAGTCGGCGACCTGCATCAGACGCCCAACACGGCGCACGATCTCTGCCTGTTCCTCCAAGGACGGCAACGAAAGCGGCACGGCGCGCACCTTGGACAGGTTGAGGTTGGGCTGTGCCCCGCCCTCGGCCATGTCACGCATCTGCAGGTAGTTGGCCCGCAATGCCAGCTTGACGAACGGCTTGAGCGCCTTCGCTTCGTCGACCTGGACGGCGGCACATGCTTGGTTGATCGTGGCGGCCATGCCGAGCTCGGTCACTTGGCCACGGGTCTTGCCTTCGCCATACATGGCCACCAGCAACGTGCCAGGCGGATAGACGCGAAGACGGTGGTCACGAATGGCTTGGTCGGTCACGAATTCGGCCGCCACTGTCACCAGGTCCAGCGAGGTGGCACTGCTGGTGATCCAGGGCGTGCCGGTGACATCGAAGTACCCGGCCTTGGACCGCAGCGGCGTCGAGCCGGTGCCGACTTCGGCCACGTCACCAATCGTGGCTGTTGTCCATTGCCCCACATGGTTCGCCTCGCGCCATTCGGCGCTCAGCGAGCCGTTCATGGCGACGGCGAGCACCGACTGCCTGAACCGCTGCAGCAGCGGCCCCACGCGGTCGAGACGGTCGCGGCAGGCATCGACGCGGGCGAGGATGGAGTCGAGCTTGTCGGCGATGCGCTGTTGTTCGGGCAGCGGTGGGAGCTCAAGATCAAGCCCATAGGCGTCTTCGCGGTTCAATCCGGGAATCGCTGTGGCTCGATTCAGATCCGCCAACGGCATGGCGCGCAGCCGATGCATCAGGAAGCGTGGCAGGCATGACCCGAAGCTGTCGATGAAGTACGTCGTGTCGATCGGCGAGCACGGCGCGGCTGAATAGTGAACCACGCCAACGCTGCCCTTCCTCCCGATGACGATCGCCGGGCCATTGCAGAGCGGCTGGCTATGTGCGCCAACTACACCGTTGGAACCGAAGACTGGGAAGCCGACGCCGTCTCGCAATGGGGACGGCAGAGCCTTGCCGTACTTGAACTCGCAGATCTGACGCAAGTTGGTGAGCGCCCAACCATCAGGCAACCCGCTCACCCGTCCACCTCCGCACCCAGCTCTGCCAGGATGGCCTCCAGCTCGGTCATCGCGTGTTCCAGCTCCTGCATCGCGGCCTGGGCCAGCGCGGCGGGCTCGGGCAGGTCGGCGGCGTCTTCGGCGCTGTCGTCCTTCAGCCAGGCGATGTCCAGGCTGTCGTCGCGGGCGCAGATGTCTTCGCGGCTGAAGCGGCGCAGGCGCCCGGCCTCGCCCTCGTCGGTGCGCGGGCTGCTGCCGTCGGCGCGCTCGCCATAAGCGGTGATGAACGGCTGCAGGTGCGCCAGCGTGAACGGCGTGCGTTTGCCGAACTGCGGCATGTTGGCCCGCAGGTCGTACACCCACACCTCCTGCGTGTTGCCGGTGGGCGTGCGGCCCTTCTCGAAGAACAGCACATTGGTCTTCACGCCCTGGGCGTAGAAGATGCCGGTGGGCAGGCGCAGGATGGTGTGCAGCCGGCACTTGTCCATCAGATCCGCGCGGATCTGTCTGCCCACGTTGCCCTCGAACAGCACGTTGTCGGGCAGCACCACGCCGGCCCGGCCGCCGGGGTTCAAGCCGCGGTAGATGTGCTGCAGAAAGGCCAGCTGCTTGTTGCTGGTGGGGTAGGTGAAATCGCCCCGCGTGGGCAGGCCGCCGCCCTTCTTGGTGCCAAAGGGTGGGTTGGCCAGGATCAGGTCGGCTGGCGGCAGGCTCTCGCCCTCGCCCGACAGCGTGCTGCCCACGCGCACCGGGCCCTGGCCCGCGCCGGTGATGTCGTGCAGCAGGCAGTTCATCAGCGCCAGGCGCTGGGTGTCGGGCACCAGCTCCATGCCCACGAAGGCGTGCTGGCGCTGGAAGTTCTGCTGCTCCACCGTGAGGGTGAACAGGTCGTCGGTGTGCTGCTTGATGTAGCGGTCGGCCTCGATCAGGAAGCCGGCGGTGCCGGCGGCAGGGTCTTGCACCACCTCGCCGGGCTGGGGCTTGAGCACCTCCACCATGGCGCGGATCAGCGGGCGGGGCGTGAAGTACTGGCCGGCGCCGCTCTTGGTCTCGCCGGCGTTCTTCTCCAGCAGGCCCTCGTACAGATCACCCAGGCCGTCGGTGCGGGCGGTGTACCAGTCGAGCGCGTCGATGCTCTCCACCAGCTGGGCCAGGTGGCGCGGCTCCTTGATGCTGGTGTTGCTGCCGGCGTAGATGGCGGCCACGCTGGGCTCGGCGGCGCGGCTGAGCACCAGCAGGCTGCTGCGGTAGTGGTCGAGCTGGGCGATGCCGTTGCGCGCCTTCAGGTCAGCCCAGCGCTGGCCTTCGGGCAGGCGGTGCTCGGTATCGGTCTCCTGCGCCATCTTCAGGAACAGCAGCAGCGTGAGCTCGGTGACGTACTGGTGGTAGGTGATGCCGTCGTCGCGCAGGATGTCGCAGAGCGACCAGAGCTTCTGGACGATGTTGTGGGTGGACATGGGATCGTTGTCGTTGTTCTGGGCGTCGGCTGGCCCGGTGCGCGATTGTCGGCGGTGAGTACCCCGGTCAGGCCGCGTCGCTCCATACCTCGTCTTCCAGCGTGCCGATCACGTCCTTGCCATGGCCGTCGAACACCTTGTCCACGGCCTTGAAGCCGCCGTGGGTGACGTAGGCGCCCTGGGCGAAGGTGCTCTCGTCGACCACCACCTGGTCCTTCAGCGTGGTGGCGATGCGCTCCAGCCAGCGGCGCTGCGGCGGGGTGTAGCTGCCGCGGGCCAGCAGGCGGGCCACGGCCCGGTCCACCCGGGTGGCGAAGGGCAGCAACGGCGAGCCCAGCGCCAGCTGCCGGATGTAGCCAATGACGGTGGCCGCCACATCCTCCTGCCGGGCCTGGGCGAAGGCGGTGCGCAAGGCCGGCTCGGTGAACTGGTGGCGGGCCAGTTCCACGCGCAGGCTGCGCAGGTGCTCGGCGGTGAGGTCGCGTGGGCGGGTGAGCACGATCTCCAGCGCCGCCAGTCGATTGCGGTTCTCTGTGATGAAAGCCTGAAACGCGCCCAGATAGTCCTCGGGGCGCTGGTGCGGCCCCCAGCCGTGCTCCACGCCGAGCAGCTGATCCGCGTGCGGGGCCAGCACGCGGTCCACGCCCGCGGTGGGCGTGGCCTCGGTGCGCAAGGCGGCCAGGGCCTGACCGTGCTGGGCCATGAAGGCGCGCAGGCCGGCCACATCCAGGCCGCGCAGGTGCTCTACCAGCGGCGCCGGGGCCAAGCCGGTGAGCAGCTGCAGCCGCTGCAGGCCGTCGCGCAGCTCGGGGCGCTGGCCGGCCAGCTTCTGCGCCCAGCGCAACAGGTTGCGCACGCGCACCAGCAGCTGATCGCGCAGCTCGTCGGCATGGGTGATGGCTTGGCCGGTGCGGCCATCCTCGCCCACCACCAGCTGGCCGGCGCGTTCGTCCTGCAGCTCGGCCAGCAGCTGGGGCAGCGGCACGTTGGGGTTCTGCACCACCGGTCGCATGGTGTTCACTGCATCGAGCGCGGCGTACAGATCCACGGCGTCGAAGATGCGGAAGTGCTCCTTGCCGATGGCCGGGCACAGGCGCGTGGCGCGGCCCAGCATCTGCTCGTACAGGATGCGGCTGCGCACCCGGCGCAGGAACACCAGGTTGGTGATGGCCGGCACGTCGATGCCGGTGGTGAGCAGGTCCACCGTCACCGCCACCTTGGGCAAGGCTTCGTTCTTGAACAGGCGGATCAGCTCGTCGGGCTTGTCGGCGCGGCCGGTGATCTTGAGCACCGTCTTGTCATGCACCGGGCCGTGCTCGCGCTCGAGCGCCGCCGTCAGCAGGTTCACCACCAGGTCAGCGTGGGTGTCGTTGGCGCAGAAGACCAGGGTCTTCTCGTCGCCCATCGGGTCGAGGTGCTTCGCGATCTCGTCGCACACCACGCGGTTGAAGTCGGGCGTGATGACCAGGCGGTTGAAGTGGTCGATCTCGTAGTCCAGTTCGTCGGGCAGCACCTGCTGCGCCGTGCTGCCCTGGCTGTTGAGCACGGTGACGGTGGCGCCGGTGTCGAAGTGGATGCCGTGGGCGGCCAGTTGGGTGAGCAGCCGGATGGGCGGCAGGTGGTCGATCAGCCAGCCGTCGATCACGGCCTCGTGGTAGCTGTAGGTGTAGACCGGCAGGCCGAAGATCTGCGTGGTGTGCTGCGCCGGCGTGGCGGTGAGCGCGATCTTCACGGCGTCGAACTGATCGAGCACGCGGCGGTAGGCCGAGATGTAGTCTGTCTCGTCGCGGAACAGCAGCTCGCCTTCGCCCATCTCGCGGTCGAGGATGTAGCCGCGGTGGGCCTCGTCGATGATGATGCAATCGTAGCGGTCGACCGGCATGTCACCGGCATCACCGGCAAACAGCCGCCGCACCATGCCCTGCACTGTGGCCACATGCACCTTGGTGGCGGCGTCGGGCGTGATGTCAGCCAGCTCCTTGAGCTCATAGATCTCGGTGAAGCGGCGGTTCTGCTCCAGCCGGGCGTCCTTGAAGGCGTTCTGGGCCTGCTCACCCAGCGCGGAGCGGTCGACCAGGAACAGCACGCGCTGGAAGCGCTTGGCTTTGAGCAGGCGGTAGATCAGGCCGATGACGGTGCGAGTCTTGCCGGTGCCGGTGGCCATGGCCACCAGCGCGGTGCGACGCCCGGCGGCGATGGCGCCTTCCACGGCCTGCACGGCACGCTCCTGGTACGGCCGCAGGCCCAGGTAGCCGAAGGGTTCGGCCTGCAGGTCACGCTCGGCCGTGTCCACATCCTTGGCCAGCTCACGCAGCAGGCCCTCGGGTGTGTGCCAGCCGGGCAGCGCGTGGGCATGATTGGCCGGGCGGCGCACATCGCGGTGCCATACCCCGCTGAACGCCTCGAACTGGCGGTGGTAGCTACGCCCGTTGGCGCTGAAGACGAAGGGCACGCGGAAGTGCGTGGCGCCGATCACCGTGGCGGCTTGCGCCGGCCAGCCGGCGAACTGCTCGCGGGCCTTGGCGTCTCCCCCCGCCCAGCCGGGGGGCACGGCCGGCCTGGCATCGCGCTGGAACTCGAAGCCCAGGCTGTAGCGCTCGGCCTGGCCCAGCACGCTGGCGATCTCCAGCCCAAAGCGCTTGGCCTCCACCACGGCCATGGCCTGCAGGCCGCAGAACAGCACGTAGTCGGCCGGGCCGGAGGCGGTGGGCCACTCGGCGATGGCCATGTTGCGGCCGGCCTCGGGCTGCGCGCCCCTGGCGAAGCGCAGGCGCTGACTGTCAGCCTCCCAGCCGGCGACGCGCAGCTGGTGGTCGATCAGGGCGCGGGTCTCAGCTTCGTCCAGGTCGATGTCCCGCGTCGCCTGCTGGGCGGCCTGCATCGTGGCCTGGAGCTGGGCCTGGTGGGCGGGCGCAGAGGGCTTGGCCTGGGCCGCGGCGGTCTCGGCACGGATGCGTGCCAGCTCAGCGTCGAAGTCGGCCTGCAGGCGTTGGCGCTCGCGTTCCTCGTCCTGGGCCAGTTGTTGCCACAGGGCGCGCTCCTGAGCCTGCACGGCGGCATCGGCCCTGGCGCGCTCGGCGTCTTGGCCGGCGGCAGCCACAGCCTGCCGGGCGGCTTCCAGATCGGCCTGCAGGGCGGCCAACCGGGCAGCAGCGGCGGCCGCATCCACATCGGGCGCCTCGTCCACCTGACGGGCGGCCACGGCGACGTAGCTCACCTGCGCAGCCGGAGCCGTGAAAGGGCCGGGCTTGAAGCTGGCCGGCGGGTTGCGGAAGGCGCGGTGGAACCAGATGGCCAGCTGCCGGGCGATGCGCAGGGCACTCAGCGCGGCCCGGGCATCCACCTCGAAGCGGTGCACGCCCTCGTTGCCCTGGGTGCGCAGCATGTGCAGCATCGCCAACACATCGCCATCGAGCACCTGCTTGCGCCGGATGTCGGCCAGCAGGTCGGCCTGGGCGCGATCCGGGGTGGCGGCGATGCCATGCAGCGCAGCCACATGCTGGGCGACGGCCTCGCCGAACTGGCGCAGCTTCAGCAGGCTGGCGTTTGGGTCGTCATGGCAGTAGCGCTCGGCGCTGACTGCCAGCTGGGCCAGCAGCGGATCACGCGCGTGCAGGAACGCGAAGTTCGACGTCGACTCGGTACTGCCCGGCATCTTGCTGCGCTGCCCGCCCGAGGTTGACCCCGGTGCGCTCCCTGGAGATGACAGGCTTGATGATAACCAGCAGCTTCGGCGGGTTCATTGCATCGTTCTTGCCGAACAACTGCGTGCTTGCGCTGATGTTCCAAATAGGGTGCTGCTTCACTGGAAGATCGCAGCACCTGGATGAACAAGGCGAAGACCAATCAGCAGATCACGACCGGGATTGGAGATTGTGCGCTGCATACGCTACAGCACCTGGCCGTCTTCGTCGATGTCACGATCCGCTGCCAGATCGTGAACCGCTTACAGCGCCGCGACGATCAGCACTCCAGCAAGGCGACCACCGGGCCCTTGTCGAATACGACCGGGACCACACCGCGACCGAGGGTGAGCGTGCGGATCTGCTCGATCAGAGTGACCTCGCCAGGCGACAGGTTCGTGAGCTCCCGCATGCGGTTGAAGTAGTCGTGCAGTCGCGGATCGTTCTCGCGCATCCACAGACCGGCCAGGGCGATCTCGTCGATGCCCAGGGCCTTCGACAAGGCCGGCACCAGGCTCAGCGGCACCTTCATCGCCCCGGAGAGCATCTGCCGCAGGGGAGCCTCGCCCGTGAAGCCCAGCTGGGCGGCCAACTGCTGCTGGGTGACCTTGCCGGCGTCGATGTGCTCCCGCATCAGCTGAACCAGCGGCACCGGCGTGGCGGCCAGCTTGTCGGCAGTGATGAGCTCGGGGTGACGCTCGGCCCGGAGGTTGGGCATGCGCTTGAACGTGGACATGGTGGTGATCTCCTCGAAAGTGTCGGGCACGACATGTACCCGCTCGATTTGATTATTGGGACCGGTGGGTCACCACCATGCAGGCAATCTCAGCGACTTCCTCAACGTGTGCAGCAGGGTGCGCTCGGCGCGTGTGGCCCTATAAGACTTGCTCCTGGCCGCCAGGAAAAACGGCGGCCAGGGCCTCATGGATGGGCTCATCCAGCTAGGGGGTAGAAGGTCCATTCTCGATCTGCAGCCGCGGCGCCCGCCCGTCGGCCGGTCGCAGCTGCGCACACTTCGAAGCCCGGAGTACCGTTGACCCGACGACAACCGACGACTAGAGGCACGACCAGCCCCACTGAGCCCCCTCCCCTTGCCGCTGATCCCGCGGTCGATGACCTGCACAACCCCGAGAGCAGCCCCAGTCCTCAGATTTTGGGGCAAGCTAGTATTCAGGTGCGCAGCAGAACCTTTAACAAAATCAACAACTTGCCGGTCGCCCGGTCGAACTTCCCGCGCGCTGAGCAGGTGCACACCCCCCAGCCGCGCTACCTTGGTCAGCACTGACTGCCAACCGCGGGCTTGCGCAGTCGACAGGCGCTTCAGCGCCTTCACCGCCTCGCTTCCCAGCGCCGTGTCAGCGCGCGTGCCGAAGGCGTGCACTCGGCGATGTGCGTTGCGGCGGCGCTCATGGTCGTTCAGCGTGAGCGAGGTTCGGACGGCCTGCCAAGACGGCTTGACCAGGCGGTCCATGTCAGGGGTACGCCACCGGAACCAGCCACTGAGGCTCTCGAAGCGGAACGAGGCCAGGTCGTCCAGGCTAGACACCGGGCAACGCTCGTTGGTCAGTGTGACCTCGTACCGCGCGCGGGCCAAGCCCTTGGCGTAGATGCGCTGGGTGACCGGATCTCCGGCGTTGCCGATGAAGATCGTGCGCTGTGCTGCGAGCGCTCGGAGATTGTCCCGGCGGTGATCCTTGGCACTCGTCGCCGTGCCGCGGATACCTTTCTCGCCCGTGATCCGGTGGTTGTCGCTGGCCAGCACGGCCAAGCCACGGTAGAGGTGCTCGGCCATGCGCACAACATCTGCCCCGGGCCGCTGCAGCCAGAGATCGACGCCCACCTCCACGCCCACGATGCGAACCGGTGCGGCGAGTGGCATCTGGTGGTCGAGCTTGCGGAACTGCATCAGCAGGTCCGCCGCGCTCACAGGGTCTTGGACTCGAAACCGGAATTGCGTGGACGTGCCGTTCCTCGACGCCCCCACCGCCTCGACGAACGGCGCCTTGCCGTTCGTGAACCAAGCCTTGGGGAGCCTGCCCCGAACGTGGCGGGCCTGCGAGGCCCCTGCGAGCTCGATCTCGAACTCCAACCAATCGACGAACGCAGTGACGCGGAAGTCAGACAGCGCGGGCGGCACGGGTGCTTGCCAGTCGGCAGCCGTGGGGCCGGTGCCCACGGCTGCTCGCGCCACCGGGTTGGGGTGCCCGGGTTGGTGTTCGACCTCGGGCACCTGGGCCGTGGACGTGCCGATGGCCGGCGTCGTCGCGATGTTCTTGTTCTTCTTCATGGGTGCGATCAGCAGTCGGGCCCGATTCTGATGCGCAGCCTCGAACTCGTCAAAAACGCGACTTGGCTGGTGTGGCCGCACCCACGGCCCCGAGTTCTGCAGCTGGGCTGTCAAGGCTACCCGCCGTATCCATCGGCTCGATGGCGCCGCTGTCGGTGCACCGGGTCTCGCATCGGCGTAGCCCAAGGGGGTGTCCCAAACCCGCGCGGCGGGGGCTTGTGCTGCCCGCCGCCTGCGCCGATAAACTCCAAGCACGTCAACAACCTACACCGCTGGCGCCAAACTATGGGGCGGGCTCCCATCGCCCGCTCCAGACGCATCCCTCGAATGACAGGCCCGCACGGGCCTGTCGTCGTTTCCGGCCTGCTCAGCCGTGGGCGGCCAGCCACTCCACCAGGGCGTCCAGCATCGGCGTGGCGCGTGCGGCGTCGGGGTGGTTGACCAGCACCGCCAGCGCGTACACCGTGCCGCGGCCGTGCACATAGCCGGCCAGGGCGCGGGTGTCCAGCAGCGTGCCGGTCTTCAGGAAGGCGCGGCCGGTGGCCTGGCCGCGGGTCATGCGGTGGGCCAGCGTGCCATCGACGCCGGCCACCGGCAGCGACTGCACGAAGTCCTGCGACTGCGGTGCCTGCCAGGCGCGGCGCAACAGCTGCACCATGGCGCGCGGCCGGCCCCGCTCCTCGCGCGACAGGCCCGAGCCGTTGTCGACCGCGATGTCGTCGGCCGCCAGGCCCTGGCGGCGCAGCCATTGGGCCAGGCGGTCGCGCGCGGCTGGCAGCGTGGCCGGGCGTTGCGGGAAACCGGGCGACAGCGTCAGCATCAGGTTGCGCGCGGCCAGGTTGTCGCTGTTCTTGTTGATTTCGCGCACCAGCTCGGGCAGCGGTGGTGAGCGGTGCTCGGCCCACACCGGCAGCGGACGGCCGGCCCCGTCGCGCGGCACGCCGGGCGCCAGGTCGGTGCTGCGGCGTTCGCGCACGCGGCCACGCAGCCGCCCGCCACTGGCGCGCCACAGCTGGGCCACTGCATCGGCCAGGCGGGGGGCGCTCAGCGTGGTGTGCACCGGCTGCCGGGACACGCCGCCGCCGCTGGGCAGTTCACCCATCAGGCGCATGCGGCCGTCGTCCAACGTCAGCGCATCGGGCCAGGCATGGTGCGGACGCTCGGGCGACGGCACGGGTGTGCTGGCATGGTCCTGCTCGTGCAGCTGGTAGCTGCAGTGGTCGAGCACGATGTCGCCCAGCACGTCCTGCACGCCCTGCTCATGCAGGCGCAGGAACCACTGGCCCAGCTCGGCGGCGTTCAGGCGTGCGTCGCCGCCGCCCTGGATCACCAGGTCGCCCAGCAGCCGGCCCTGGCGCAGCACGCCGTCCAGGTAGGCGCGGGTGCGCCAGCAGTAGGCACGGCCCAGCAGGTCGAAGGCGGCCAGCGTGGTGACGATCTTGGCCGTGCTGGCCAGCTGGAAGCGCTGCTCCGGGTTCAGGCTGGCCAGCGGTGCGGCCTGCCCACTGACCGATTGCACCTGCAGACCCACGGCCGACTCGGGCAGGCCGCTGCCGGCCACGATGGCGCGCAAGGCCGCGGGCATGGTGGCGCCGGCCGCATCGGCCGCGCGCTTCGTTGCAGGGGCCGCGCTGGCGCGAGGCTGCGCCGTGGCGGGCAGCGCAACGCCGGCGACCGCCAGCGCGCCGCCGGTCAGCACCTGGCGGCGATCGGAACGCATGCCGCAGGACGGGCCGAACCAAGGCCTTCGGGCAGAATCTCGCACCCCGCCAGCCTAGTCCGGCCCGGCCACGCCGATGCCCGCATCAGGCCCGGGCCCGGCCGCCAGTTCTCACGTTCGACACCATGCACGATTCCCAGCCGCCCCAGGGCGCCCAGCCCAGCGACGAGGCGGATGCCCTGCCCGACACCGGGCACGACACCCTGAACGACACCGCAGCCGACACGCCGGCCGGCCCTGACACCGATGGCGCCGACACCGCGCACCACCGCCCGGTGCGCAGCTTCGTGCTGCGCGCGGGCCGCATGGGCAGCGGCCAGGTGCGCGCGCTGCGCGAACTGGGCCCGCGCTTCGTGCTGCCGTTCACCGGTGCGACCGGCCAGCCGCTGGACACGGCCGCGGTGTTCGGCCGCCAGGCCCCGGTGGTGGTGGAGATCGGCTTCGGCATGGGCCAGGCCACGGCCCAGATCGCCGCGGCGCGGCCCGACCTGGACTTCATCGGCATCGAGGTGCACGAGCCCGGCGTGGGGGCGCTGCTGCGCGAGATCGGCGAGCGCGGCCTGACCAACCTGCGCATCTTCCAGCACGACGCGGTGCAGGTGCTGGAGCACATGGTGGCGCCCGGCAGCCTGGCCGGCCTGCACATCTACTTTCCCGACCCCTGGCACAAGAAGCGCCACCACAAGCGCCGGCTGATCCAGCCGCCTTTCGTGGATCTGCTGGCCAGCCGGCTGGCCCCCGGCGGCTGGCTGCACTGCGCCACCGACTGGGAGCCCTACGCCCACCAGATGCTGGAGGTGCTGGGCGGCTGCGCGGCGCTGGAGAACACCGCCGACGGCTTCGCACCCAAGCCCGAGCTGCGCCCGCTCACCAAGTTCGAGGCGCGCGGCCTGCGCCTGGGCCATGGCGTGTGGGACCTGATGTTCCGCCGCAGGTAAGTGGGCACCCGGCCCCGCGGGTGCGCGGGGCCACCCGCCGCGCGGGGCGGGCCGGCGCTCGGCCCGTGTGGCCCGTGTCCCGACAGGTCGGAATCAGTCGCGCCAGTCGACCCAGCCCATGTGGGCGGTCAGCAGCACCAGCACGCCGAAGGCAATGCGGTACCAGGCAAAGGGCGTGAAGCTGTGGCTGGCGATGTAGCGCAGCAGCCAGCGCACGCAGGCATAGGCACTGACGAAGGCCGTGACCAAGCCCACGGCGAACAGCGGCAGATCGGACGCGTGCAGCAGCGCGCGTGCCTTGTACAGGCTGTACAGACCGGCACCGATCAGCGTCGGGATGGCCAGGAAGAAGCTGAAATCGGTGGCCGCCTTGCGCGACAGGCCCAGCAGCATGCCGCCGATGATGGTGGCGCCCGAGCGGCTGGTGCCGGGGATCATCGCGAAGCACTGCACCAGGCCCACCTTCAGCGCATCCAGGCCGCTCATCTGGTCGACCGACTCGATGCGCACCGCGGTGGCCTGACGCCGCTCGGCCCACAGGATGACGAAGGCGCCGAGGATGAAGGTGCTGGCCACCACCGTGGGCGTGAACAGGTGCGCCTTGATGGCCTTGCCGAAGGCCAGGCCGAGCACCACCGCCGGCAGGAAGCCGATGAGCACATTGGCCACGAAGCGTTGCTGTACCGGGCTGTGCCGCAGGCCGGCCACGGCGTCGCGCAGGCGCTGCCAGTAGACGATGATCACAGCGAAGATGGCGCCGGTCTGGATGGCGATCTCGAAGACCTTGCCCACCTCGTCGTTCATGCCCAGCAGCGAGCCCGCCAGGATCAGGTGGCCGGTCGACGAGATCGGCAGGAACTCGGTGAGCCCTTCCACAATGCCCATGACGGCCGCCTTGGCCAACAACACTACGTCCACGACGGCTCTCTCGGTCGAATGCGAAGCGGCGGATGATAGCCGCGCGCGATGACGGCGCCGGGCGCCGGGGCTGGGGTCAGCCGGCGCGCGCGAGCGTGATCTCGACGCCGCGCGCCGTCACCGTCACCGCACCCGGCTGCAGGCCCAGCTGACGCAGACTGGCCAGGCGCTCGGGGCTGATCTTGTAGATGCTGAGGTTCTCCAGCATGCGCTCGGCCAGCGACTGGCCCAGGCGCTGGCCGACGCTGGCAGGTGCCGACGCGCCTGCGCCGGGCGCCGGCGCGGCCGCCGGGGGCAGCGCCGCGGCCACCGCACCGGGGATCGCCGCCCCGCCCTCCAGGCTGAACTGCGACACGCGCACCTGCTGCAGCCGCACGCTGGCGTCACCGGGCTCGTAGCGCAGCGCGCCGTCGAAGGCCAGTCGGCCCTTGGCCGCCTTGCTGAACAGGCGCTCCTGCGCCGCGATGTCCAGCGCCACCGCCAGGCGGTTGCGCTCGGGCTGCAGGCGCAGGGCCGGCGCACTGAGCGTCACGTCCAGCAGTTCATACAGGCGGCGCTGCAGCGGAAAGGCGCGGTTCACCAGCACGCCCAGTTCGGTTTCACCCAAAGTGATGACGGTGGGGCTGCCCACGGTGGCGCAGCCGGCCAGCCAGGCCAGCGGCAGAGAAGGCAGCACGGGCAGTGCCAGGGCGGCACTGCGACGAAGGAGTTGTCGGCGGTGGAGGCTCATGCGGGCGCGGATTCTAGAGTTCGGCCTGCGGGCTTGCCCGTCTTGACCGGTGTCACGCCACACGGCTACATTACTGACCGGTCAGTCATTAAAGTGCATCTTGCCCCACCGTTCCGCCCCACCCGCCGATGAGCTTGCCGACGGCAGCGAGCCGCTGCAGCGCCGCCGCCGCAAGGAGGCCCGGCCGCAGGAGTTGCTCGACGCCGCGCTGGCGCTGTTCGTCGAGAAGGGCTTCGCCGCCGCCCGCGCCGAAGAGGTGGCGCAGCGCGCCGGTGTGTCCAAGGGCACGCTGTACCTGTACTTTCCCAGCAAGGAAGAGCTGCTGAAGGCGGTGATCACACAGAACCTGGGCAGCCGCATCGTGGCCGGCGCCGAACTGGTGGCCGCCCACCCCGGCACCGCCACCGAGCTGCTCAACGTGATCCTGGTCGACTGGTGGACGCAGCTGTACGACAGCCCCGCTGCCGGCGTGTTCAAGCTGGTCATCACCGAGGTGCGCAACTTCCCCGAGATCGCCGGCTTCTACCTGCGCGAAGTGGTGCAGCCGGCGCATGACCTGCTGGGCGCCGTGCTGCGCCGCGGCATCGCGGCCGGCGAGTTCCGTGATGTGCCGATCGACCACGCGGTGCATTCGCTGGTGCTGCCGCTGATCATGGTCTGCCTGCACCGCCACTCGCTCGGCGCCTGCC
This sequence comes from Pseudaquabacterium inlustre, assembly GCF_038066595.1. NCBI lineage: Bacteria > Pseudomonadati > Pseudomonadota > Betaproteobacteria > Burkholderiales > Sphaerotilaceae > Pseudaquabacterium > Pseudaquabacterium inlustre. Next base: position 142,056 of record NZ_JBBUTH010000009.1, on the reverse strand, counting down.
AGGTCGACTGGCAGATCGAAGGCCGCGACTTCATCGGCCAGCATGTGCAACTGGTGCTGGCCGGCCTGCGCGCCGGCGCCCCGAACCCGGCCTGAGCCCCACCCCACCCTCCCACCGCCCTGCCCCGATGACACGCTGGATCCGCTGGACACTGCCCGCCGTGGCGGTGCTGATCGTTGCCCTGTTCGCCGCCCGCAGCCTCAAGGGCCGCGGCGACACGCCGCCCGCCGCGGCGGCAGCCGCATCGTCCCCGGCCTCGGCCGCGCTGCCCACGCTGGCGCTGGCCGCGCAAGACCTGCTGCAGGCGCGCCGCACCGAGCTGGCGCGCCAGATCGAGGTCTCGGGCACGCTGCGCGCGATCAACACCGCGGTGGTCAAGGCCCGCGTGGCCGGCGAGCTCAAGAGCGTGGCCGTGCGCGAGGGCGACACCGTGCGCGCCGGCCAGGCCGTGGCCCAGATCGACACCACCGAGTTCGACTGGAAGCTGCGCCAGGCCGAGCAACAGGCCGCTGCCGCCCAGGCCCAGCTGGACATCGCCCGTCGGCAGCTCACCAACAACAAGGCGCTGGTCAACCAGGGCTTCATCTCGCCCACGGCGCTGGAGACCTCGGTGTCCAACGAGGCCGGCGCGCTGGCCACCCTGCAGGCTGCCCAGGCGGCCGTGGAACTGGCGCGCAAGGCCCGCAACGACGCCGCGCTGGCCGCGCCGATCGGCGGCCTGGTGTCGCAACGCCTGGCCCAGCCGGGTGAGCGCGTGGCGGTGGATGGCCGCATCCTCGAGATCGTCGACCTGTCGACGCTGGAGCTCGAAGCCGCCGTGCCGCCGCAGGACGTGGCCGCGCTGCGCGTGGGCGCCCGTGCCCGGCTGGAGGTGGAAGGCGGCGGCGCACCGCTGACCGCCACGGTGGTGCGCATCAACCCCGCCGCCGCCAGCGGCGCGCGCACCGTGCCCGCCTACCTGAGCGTGGCCGGCGCGCCGGGCCTGCGCAGCGGCCTGTTCGCGCGAGGCTGGATCGAGCTGGAGCGCCGTGCGGTGCTGGCCGTGCCGGCCACGGCCGTGCGCAACGACCAGGCGCGGCCCTATGTGGTGGTGGCCGTCACCCGGGACGGCAGCACGCAGGCCGAGCACCGCCCGCTCACGCTGGGCCTGCGCGGCCTGGTGGACGGTGCCGAGTGGGTGGAGGTGAGCGCCGGACTGGCCGAGGGCGAGCGCGTGCTGGCCGCCAGCACCGGCCTGGTGGCCAGTGGCGCACGCCTGCGTCTGCCTGCCACCGCCGCCAGCGCCCCGGCCCCGGCCTCGGCTGCCAGCCGCTGAACGGGGCCGCACCGCCATGTGGTTCACGCGCGTCTCGATCGCCAACCCGGTGATGGCCGTGATGGTCATGCTGGCCCTCGTCGTGCTGGGGCTGGTGGGCTACCAGCGCCTGAAGGTCGACCAGTTCCCGGATGTCGACTTCCCCACCGTGGTGGTGCAGGTCGACTATCCCGGCGCCTCGCCCGAGATCGTCGAGCAGGAGGTGACCAAGAAGGTCGAGGAGTCCGTCAACACCATCGCCGGCATCAACCAGCTGTTCTCGCGCAGCTACGAGGGCACCTCGGTCATCATCGTGCAGTTCAACCTCGACATCGAGGGCCGCCGTGCCGCCGATGACGTGCGCGAGAAGCTGGCCATCGTCAAGCCCAGCTTCCGCGACGAGGTGAAGGAGCCGCGCGTCTCGCGCTTCGACCCCGCTTCGCGGCCGATCTTCTCGCTGGCCCTGACCTCGCCCGACGGCAGCCGCAGCGTGCAGGAGCTCACCACCTATGCCGACCAGGTGCTGCGCAAGCGCCTGGAGAACGTGCGTGGCGTGGGCGCAGTGACGCTGGTGGGCGGCGTCAAGCGCGAGGTCAACGTCTACCTGCAGCCCCAGGCCATGGAAGGCCTGGGCGTGGGCATCGACGCCGTGACCAGCGCGCTGCGCACCGAAAACCAGACCCTGCCGGCCGGCAGCCTGCGCTCGGGCGAAGGCGAGCGCATCGTGCAGATCGAGGGCCGCGTGCAGCGCCCGGCCGACCTGGAGAAGCTGGTGGTGGCGCGCCGTGGCGCCGCGGGCGCGCAGCAGCCGGTGCGCCTGGGCCAGGTGGCGCGGGTGGTCGACGGCCCCGAGGAGATCGAGACCCTGGCGCTGTTCAACGGCCAGCGCACCATCGCGCTGGAGGTGCAAAAGAGCCAGGGCGAGAACACCATCCAGGTGGTGGATGGACTGCTGGCCGCCGTCGAGGGGGTCAAGCCCCAGCTGCCCAAGGGCGTCGCGGTGGAGGTGGTGCGCGACGGCTCGCGGCCGATCCGCGTGTCGGTGGCCAACGTCAAGCGCACGCTGATCGAGGGCGCGCTGCTCACGATCGCCATCGTGTTCCTGTTCCTCAACAGCTGGCGCTCCACGGTCATCACCGGCCTGACGCTGCCGATCGCGCTGATCGGCACCTTCTTCGTGATGTACTGGGCCGGCTTCTCGATCAACATGGTCACGCTGATGGCCATGAGCCTGTGCGTGGGCCTGCTGATCGACGACGCCATCGTGGTGCGCGAGAACATCGTGCGCCATGTGCAGATGGGCAAGAGCGCACGCCAGGCCTCGCTGGACGGCACCAACGAGATCGGCCTGGCGGTGCTGGCCACCACGCTGTCCATCGTGGCGGTGTTCCTGCCCATCGGCTTCATGGGCGGCATCATCGGCAAGTTCTTCCACGAGTTCGGCATCACCATCGTGGCCGCGGTGCTGATCTCGATGTTCGTCAGCTTCACGCTCGACCCGATGATGAGCAGCGTGTGGCACGACCCCGCCATCGACCGCGAGGGCCAGCCCTTCGTGCCGCGCAACCTGTACGACCACACGCTGGGCCGCCTGACGCACTGGGTGGACCGCGCCTCGCACCGCCTGGGCGACGGTTATGTGGTGACGCTGCGCTGGTCGCTGGCGCATCCCGTCCTCACCGTGCTGATCGCCATCGGCTCGCTGGTGCTGGCGCTGGGCCTGCTGAAGAAGGTGGGCACCGAGTTCGTGCCCAAGGCCGATTACAGCGAAAGCTCGGTCAGCTTCTACACCCCGGTGGGCACCCCGCTGGCGCTGACCGAGGCGCGCGTGCGCCAAGTCGATGCCATCCTGCGCGCCATGCCCGAGGTGCACAGCACGCTGGCCACCGTCAACACCGGCCAGGCCCAGGGCCGCAACTATGCGTCAGTGTTCGTGCGCCTGGTCGACCGCAAGCAGCGCACGCGCTCGGTCGACCAGATGTCGGTGCCGCTGCGCCAGCAACTGGCCCAGGTGCCGGGCATCACGGTCACGCACGTGGGCCTGCTGGACGCGGTGGGCGGCGGCAAGCCGATCTCGCTGTCGCTGCAGGGCCCGGATCTGGCCACGCTGCAGCGCCTGACCGACAGCCTGATGCCGCGCCTGGCCGCGGTGGCCGGCGTGGCGGATCTGGACACCAGCATGAAGCCGCCCAAGCCCACGGTGTCGGTGGACGTCAAGCGCGACGCCGCGGCCGATCTGGGCCTGTCGGTGGGCAGCGTCACCAGCACGCTGCGGGCCCTGGTGGCCGGGCAGACGCTGGGCGACTGGCGTGCCGCCGACGACCAGAGCTACGACGTCAAGCTGCGCCTGGCGCCCGAGGCCCGTGCCAATCTGTCCGACCTGGGCCGCGTGCCGCTGGTCACCGGCCCGTTTGCCGACGGCTCGGTGCGCGCGGTGCGCCTGTCGCAGGTGGTGGACCTGCGCCCAGGCACCGGCCCCAACCAGATCAACCGCCGCGACCTGAACCGCGAGAGCGAGATCACCGCCAACGCTGACGGCCGCCCGCTGGGCGAGGTGTCGGCCGACATCCGCAAGCTGCTCGACGCGACCCCGCTGCCGCCGGGCTACAGCTTCCGCTTCGGCGGCAGCACCAAGGACATGCAGGAATCCTTCGTGTTCGCGGTGCAGGCGCTGCTGATGGGCGTGGTGTTCATCTACATGATCCTGGCCAGCCAGTTCCGCAGCGTGCTGCAGCCCATCGCGCTGATGAGCTCGCTGCCGCTGACGCTGATCGGCGTGGTCGGCGCGCTGCTGATCTGGCGCAGCACGCTGAACATGTTCTCGGTCATCGGCGTGGTGATGCTGATGGGCCTGGTGACCAAGAACGCCATCCTGCTGGTCGACTTTGCCAACCGCGCCCGCGAGGACGGCGTGGCCCGCGCCGAGGCCCTGCTGCAGGCAGCGCGCGTGCGCCTGCGCCCGATCCTGATGACCACGCTGGCCATGGTCTTCGGCATGCTGCCGCTGGCGCTGGCACTCACCGAGGGCTCGGAGCAGCGCGCGCCGATGGGCCAGGCGGTGATCGGCGGCGTCATCACCTCCAGCGTGCTGACCCTGGTGGTGGTGCCGGTGATCTACGGCTGGATGGACGATCTGGGGGGCTGGCTGCGCCGCCGCTTCGGCAAAGCTGCGCCGGCGCAAGGCAGCGGTCAGAGCCCCCTCTAGAATTCGGGTTCTCCCGCCCAGTGATACCCTCTACCGTATATCAGGACCCGCGATGAACGTCGAACAGGCCCGTTTCAACATGATCGAGCAGCAGATCCGTCCCTGGGACGTGCTCGATTCCGCCGTGCTGTCGCTGCTGGCCGTCGTGCGCCGCGAGGACTTCGTGCCCGCCGAGCACCGTGCGCTGGCCTTCTCCGACATCGAGGTGCCGCTGCCCGAAGGCGAGCGCATGCTGTGCCCGCGCGTCGAGGCCCGCCTGCTGCAGGAAGCCCAGGTGCAGCGCCACGAGAAGGTGCTCGAGATCGGCGCCGGCTCGGGCTTCATGGCCGCACTGCTGGCCCACCGCGCGCAGAGCGTGGTGACGATGGAAGACAAGCCCGCACTCGCCCGCTTTGCGCGCGAGAACCTGCAGCGCGCCGGCATCGTCAATGCCACGGTGCGCGAGGGCAACGGCGCCGCCGGCCTGGCCGCCGAGGGCCCGTTCGACGTCATGGTGCTCTCCGGCTCGGTGGCGCAGATGCCCAAGGCCCTGCTGCAGCAGCTCAAACCCGGTGGCCGCCTGATCGCCGTGGTCGGCAACGAGCCGGTGATGCGCGCCGTGCGCGTCACCCGCCTGTCCGACGCCGCCTCGCAGACCAAGGAACTGTTCGACACCGTGCAGCCCCGCCTGCGCGGCTTCGACGAGCCCTCGCGCTTCAGCTTCTGAGCCGGCGCACGGCGGCCCACTCAGACGGCATCACCGACGCCATGAACGCCCCCTTGCGCCAGCTGCACGTGCAGGACCTCGCGGCCTTCGTCGCCGAGCACGCCGCCACGCAGCCCGTGCTGCTGGACGTGCGCGAGGACTGGGAGCTCGAGACCGCGCGGCTGACGCTGCCGGGCGCCCGCCTGCTGCACATCCCGATGGGCCAGCTGCCGCAGCGCCTGGCCGAGCTGGATCCGGCGCAGACCATCCTGGCTTTGTGTCACCACGGCATGCGCAGCCTGCAGTGCGTCGCATTCCTGCAGCGCCAGGGCCACGCGCACGTGTACAACGTCCATGGCGGCATCGACGCTTGGTCCACCCAGGTGGACGCCTCGGTGCCACGTTACTGACCGACCATTCCAAACGCCCCCGAAGGACCCCCTCCATGCCCTGCACGCCCCTGCGCCTGACCGCCGTCGTCCGTTCGAGCCTGCTGGTGATGGGGGCGGGACTGGTGGCCATGCCCGGTCTGGCCCAGGCGCAGAGCCTGAAGACGCTGTACGAGGCCGCCCGCGCCTTCGATGCCACCTACCTGGCCGCACGCGCCCAGGCCGACTCGGCCGTCCACAAGGCGGCCCAGGCCGACGCGCTGAAGCTGCCCAGCGCACAGCTCAGCGCCACCGCCAACCGTGCCGAGGCCAACGTGCCGGGCGGCAACAACACCTCGCTGACCAACGGCACCGTCACGGTCGATGGCAGCTACCCGCTGTTCAACCGCGCCAACAAGGCCAGCTTCGACCAGGCCCAGCGTGCGCTGGACGTGGCCCGCGCCGACCTCGAGACCGCCGAACAGGACCTGATCGTGCGGGTGGCCCAGGCCTATTTCGACGTGCTGGCCTCGCAGGATGCGCTGACCGCGCAGCAGGCGGCCAAGAAGGCCACCGCCGAGCAGCTGGCCTCGGCCAAGCGCAATTTCGAGGTCGGCACCGCCACCATCACCGACACCCGCGAAGCCCAGGCCCGCTTCGACCTGGACGTGGCGCGCGAACTGGTGGCCGAGAACGACCTGCGCACCAAGCGCGTGGCCCTCGACCAGTTGGTGGGCCGCCAGAGCGTGGCGCCGCGCGGCCTGGCCCTGCCGCTGACCCTGCCGCCGGTGCTGCCGGCCAGTGCCGACGACTGGGTCGGCCAGGCCGACGGCCGCCACCCCGGCATCCGCAAGGCCCAGCTGGCCATGGACGTGGCACGCCTGGAGACCGAGAAGGCCAAGGCCGGCCATCTGCCGACAGTCAACCTGGTTGGCCGCGTGTCGGGCAGCGACAGCCGCGGCACCGCCGTCACCGACGCTTTCGGCCGCCCCGGCACCACCACCACCACCAGCGTGGGCGTGCAGCTGGCGATGCCGCTGTTCGCCGGCTACGCGATCCAGAACCGCGTCAAGGAAACCCTGGTGTTGGAAGACAAGGCCCGCCAGGACCTGGACGCCGCCCGCCGCAGCGTGGCGCTGGGCACGCGCAGCGCCTTCCTGGGCGTGCAGTCGCTGCAGGGCCAGGTCAAGGCCCTGGAGGCAGCCGAATCGTCCAGCAAGCTGGCGCTGGATGCCACGCAACTGGGCTACAAGGTGGGCGTGCGCGTCAACCTCGACGTGCTGAACGCCCAGTCGCAGCTCTACGGCACGCAGCGCGATCTGGCCAAGGCGCGCTACGACGCCCTGGTCACCAGCCTGAAGCTGCGCCAGGCCGCGGGCCTGCTGCAGCCCGGCGATGTGGACGCCATCGAGGCCCTGCTCGTCCGCTGAACGCGGCGCCGGCCGGCGGTGCCGGGCCGGTGTTTACCCTGGCGCGGCCAACCCGGCGCCCACGCCGGCCGTTGAAGCGGCATGACCGCCGCCGCGCGCACCCTGGCCGCCACCGTCGCCGCCCACCGCTTCGGTCTGGGTGAGGCCGACACCGCCGCGCTGGCCCCGGACGCCGCCGGCTGGCTGCGCGCCCAGATCGGCCCGGCCGACGCCCCGCTGGGCGAGGCGCTGCCCGACTTCGCCCAGGCCCTGCGCGTGCAGGCCACCGCCCGCCGGCTGCGCGAGCCCGAGGCCGAACGTGCGCTGCGCCAGCAGGTGCTGGCCGACCAGCAGTCGCGCCTGCTCACCGCGCTGCGCACGCGCCGGCCCTTTGCCGAGCGCCTGCAGCTGTTCTGGTGCAACCACTTCACCGTGTCGCTGGCCAAGGGCGCGGCCCAGGGCCTGGTGGGCGCCTTCGAGCGCGAGGCGATCCGGCCGCACATCGCCGGCCGCTTCGCCGATCTGCTCGCGGCCGCCGTGACCCACCCGACCATGCTGCGCTACCTGGACAACCAGGGCTCGGCCGGGCCGCAATCGGCCATCGTGCAGCGCGTGCGCCGCCGCGGCGAGCGCAGCGGACAGGCGCCACGCCTGACCGGGCTGAACGAGAACCTGGCCCGCGAGGTGCTGGAACTGCACACGCTGGGCGTGGCGCGCAGCGGCGACATGGCCGGCGCCGACGCCACCTACGGCCCGATGGGCGGCTACGGCCAGGCCGACGTCACGGCCTTCGCGGCCGTGCTGACCGGCTGGCGCGGCCCGGTGATCGACGGTGACGCGGCATCGGCGCCCGGCACGCGGTTCGACGCCGATTGGCACCAACCGGGCGACAAAGTGGTGCTGGGCCGCCGCCATGCCGAAGGGCCGCAGGCGCTGCGCGCTGTGCTGGACGACCTGGCGCGCCACCCGGCCACCGCGCGGCACATCGCGCTGAAGCTGGCGCGCCACCTGGTGGCCGACCAGCCGCCACCGGCCCTGGTGGCACGGCTGGCACAGCGCTTCACCGACAGCGACGGCGACCTGCCGGCGGTGTATGCCGCGCTGATCGACAGCCCCGAGGCCTGGGCCGCGCCGCCACAGAAGCTGAAATCGCCCGAGGAGTTCCTGCTCTCGGCCGGCCGCCTGCTGACGCTCGACGAGCGCGCGGCGCGCCGCCTGGCCGAGGCTGGCGCCCCCGCGCTCAACGCCATGGGCCAGCGGCTGCAGGCCGCGCCCTCGCCCGCCGGCTGGCCCGACCGCGCCGACGAATGGCTGGGCCCTGAGGCCCTGTGGCAGCGCGTGGCCTGGTCGCGGCGCTGGGCCGAGCGTGCCGGCGCCGCCGTGGATGCCCGCGCGCTGGCCGCCGCCAGCCTGGGCCCCTGGCTGGGCGACACCGCCCGCCAGCAGATCGCCCGTGCGGCCGACGGCCAGCAGGCCCTGGCCCTGCTGTGGCTGGCGCCCGAGTTCCAGCGCCGCTAGGTGGCCACCGGCCGGTCCGCCCACCTGTTCCGCCCTTCTTCATCAACACAGGCCCCACCGATGCCCCCAGCACCGCGCGCTCGGACCCCGAACGCCCTGCCCACGTCCGGCGCCGCCGGCATCGGCCGCCGGCGGCTGATGGGGGCGGCACTGGGCGCCGGCCTGCTGCCGGCAGCCCGCCTCAGCGTCGCGGGCCAGGCGGGCGCCGGCGCACCGCGCCTGGCCCTGGTGATCCTGCGCGGCGGCCTGGACGGCCTGGCGGCGGTGCCCGTACCGGGCGATCCGGCCTTCGCCAACGCGCGCGGCGCGCTGGCCGCGCCGCCGGCCACGGCAGCCACCGGCGCGCCGCTGCGGCTGGACGACACCTTCGCGCTGCACCCGGCGCTGGGCCGCCTGCACGCCCTCTACCAGCAGGGTGACGCGGCCGTGCTGCATGCCGTGGGCCTGCCCTACCAGGAGCGCTCGCACTTCGACGCCCAGCAGCTGCTGGAATCGGGCGGCCGCCGCCCCTTCGAGCTCGACAGCGGCTGGCTGGGCCGCGTGCTGGCCGAATTGCCCGGCGCGCCGGCCGGCAGCAGCGCCGCCCGCGGCCTGGCCCTGCAGGCAGCCGTGCCGCTGGTGCTGCGCGGCAACGCGGTGGTGGACACCTGGCTGCCGCCACAGCGCAATGAACCCGCCCCCGATGCCTTGGCCGACCTGGGCCAGCGCGTGGCCCAGCTCTACGCCGGCGATGCCGCCCTGGCCGCGGCCTTCGAGCGCGCTCGCCGGCTGCACGCACCGGGCCCGGAGATGGCCGCACAGGGCATGGCGTCCGGCGCTGGCCCGGCGGGCAACGCGGCACGGCTGGCCGCCCTGGGCACGCAGGCCGCGGCCTTTCTGACCCGGCCCGACGGCCCGCAGACCGTGGTGCTGGAGATGGGCGGCTGGGACACCCATGCGAACCAGGCCAATGCGCTGGCCGGCAACCTGGCCGCGCTGGATGCCCTGCTGGACGCGCTGCACCAGGGCCTGGCCGCAGCGACCTCGACGGCAGGCAGCGGGCCAGCTCCGTGGGCGCGCACGCTGGTGCTGGTGGTCACCGAGTTCGGCCGCACCGTGGCGCCCAACGGCACCCAGGGCACCGACCATGGCAGTGGCGCCGCCGCCTTTGCGCTCGGCGGCGCGGTGCGCGGCGGCCGCGTGCTGGCCGACTGGCCGGGCCTGGCCCCGCGTGAACGCACCGAGGGCCGGGACCTGCGCAGCACCACCGACCTGCGTGCGCTGTTCAAGACCGCGCTGCACCAGCACCTGGGCCTGCCGCTGGCCACCGTGCATGGCCGCGCACTGCCGGGCAGCGAGCACCTGGGCCTGCTGCCGCTGCTGCGCAGCTGAACACCTGCGCCCGCCGGCGGTGGCCCGTTCAGGCCGTCCCGGGCCGGGTGGTCGGATCCTGCGGCGCCACGGCCACCGCGTCGCCGGCCAGAGCCAGCACCTCGGCCGCCATCTGCTCGGCCGCGCCACGGTGCGCAGCGGCAAAGCCCAGCGCGCGGTCGACCCACTGGTTGCGCGCCAGGTCGGCCACCGCCATCACGGCCACGTCCACGCCTTGCTGCAGGTCCTGCACGCGGCGCGCGGCGCCGCACTGCTCGGCATGCCAGGCCGCCTGGGCGAAGTTGAAGGTGTGCGGCCCCATGACCACCGGGCAGCCGCAGGCCGCGGCCTCGATCAGGTTCTGGCCGCCCAGCGGCTCGAAGCTGCCGCCCAGCAGGGCCACGTCGGCGCAGGCGTAGTACAGCGGCATCTCGCCCACCGTGTCGCCCAGCCACACATCGGCCTGCGCAGCGTTGTCGGGCGGCATGTTGACCCAGCGGCTGCGCCGCGCCAGTGTCAGCCCGGCAGCCTGCACCAGGCTGGCCACCATGTCGAAGCGCTGTGGGTGCCGCGGCACCAGCAGCAGCAGCGGGCGCGGCGACGGCAGCGCGGCCCAGTCGTCGAGCAGCGGCTCCTCCTCGCCCTCGCGGCTGGAGGCCATCATCACCACTGGCCGCATCAGCGCGCGGCGCCACTGCAGGCCGCGCGCCAGCAGCAGCGGCGGTGGCGTCATGTCGAACTTCAGGTTGCCGCTCACCGCCACGTCGCGTGCACCGGCGGCACGCAGGCGCTGGGCGTCGTCGGGTGTCTGGGCCAGCACCTTGGCCAGGCGCGCGGCGGCCGGATGCAGCAGCGCGGCCAGGCGCCGGCCCTTCCTCGCGCTGCGCTCGGACAGCCGGGCATTGGCCAGCACCATGGGCACGCCGGCACGCTCGGCCTCGCGCAGCAGCACGGGCCAGATCTCGGTTTCCATCAGCACGCCCGCGCTGGGGCGGAAGTGCCGCAGAAAGCGCCGCGTGGCGCCCGGCGTGTCGTAGGGCAGCCAGGCCTGCAGGTCACCGGGCTGCATCAGGCGCTCACCGGCCTCGCGCCCGGTGGCCGTGCCATGCGTGAACAGCAGGCGCACGCCCGGCCGCTGACGGCGCAGTGCTTCCACCAGCGGCAGCGCAGCGCGCGCCTCGCCCAGCGACACGGCATGCAGCCACACGCAGCCCGGCTCGGGCGGCGCGCCGACGTAGCGGCCCAGGCGCTCGCCCCAGTGCGCGCGGTAGCCAGGCTCGCTGGCGCCGCGCCGCCACAGCCGCCACAGGTACAGCGGCGTGGCCAGCCACAGCGCCAGCGCATAGACGGCGCGCACGGCACCCTGCCACAGGCGGCTCAAGATGGCAGGGCTCCGCTGCGGCGCAGGGGCGCGCTCAGTGCGCCGCCTGCTGGATGTGCGCGTCGGCCTTGACCGCGCGCAGCGCGTCCATGAACTGCGTCTCGATGCGGGCCAGCGCCTCGGCCGTGTGGCCCTCGAAGCGCAGCACCAGCACCGGCGTGGTGTTGCTGCCGCGGATCAGGCCGAAGCCGTCGGCGAAATCGACGCGCAGGCCGTCGATGGTGCCCACCTCGCCACCCGGGAAGGCCAGACGGCCATCGGCCACGCGGGCCAGCAGCTCGGCCACCACCTGGTGGTGCTCGCCTTCGGCGCAGGGCACGTTCAGCTCGGGCGTCGAGAAGCTGGTGGGCAGCGCGTCGAGCACGGCACTCGGGTTCTTCTCGCGGCTCAGGATCTCGAGCAGGCGGCCGGCGGTGTACATGGCGTCGTCGAAGCCGTACCAACGCTCGCCGAAGAACAGGTGGCCGCTCATCTCGCCTGCAAACGGGGCGCCGGTTTCCTTCAGCTTGGCCTTGACCAGCGAATGGCCGGTCTTCCACAGCAGCGGCTTGCCGCCGGCGGCCTTGATGACCTCGGGCACGCGCTGCGAGCACTTCACGTCATAGATGATCTGGGCGCGCTTGTTGCGCTTGAGGATGTCGCGCGCGAACAGCATGATCTGCCGGTCGGGGTAGATGATGTTGCCGCCGGCCGTCACCACGCCCAGGCGGTCGCCGTCGCCGTCGAAGGCCAGGCCCAGTTCGGCGCCGGTGGCGCGCACCACGGTCTTCAGCACCTCCAGGTTCTCGGGCTTGCTGGGATCGGGGTGGTGGTTCGGGAAGTCGCCATCGACCACCGAGTACAGGTCGATCACCTCGCAGCCGAGCGCGCGCAGGATGCCGGGGGCGCTGGCACCGGGGATGCCGTTGCCCGAGTCGACGACGATCTTCATCGGGCGCTTGAGCTGGCAGTCGCTGGTGATGCGGTGCGTGTATTCGGCCAGGATGTCCAGCTTGGCGACGCGGCCGCGCTTGGCGGTGTAGGTCTCGCTCTCCATGCGCTGGCGCAGCTTCTGGATGTCGTCGCCATAGATGGCGCGGCCGGCCAGCACCATCTTGAAGCCGTTGTAGTCCTTGGGGTTGTGGCTGCCCGTCACCTGGATGCCCGACTTGCAGCCATGCGCGCCGCGCGTGGCAGCCACGTAATACAGCATCGGCGTGGTCACGGCGCCCAGGTCCACCACATCCAGACCGGTGCTCTTCAGGCCACGGATCAGCGCCGCCGCCAGGCCGGGGCCCGACACGCGCCCGTCACGGCCCACGGCCACGGCCTTCTCGCCGGCGGCCACGGCCTCGCTGCCGAAGGCGCGGCCCAGGTGCTCGGCGAAGGTCTCGTCGATCGTCTGGCCGACGATGCCGCGGATATCGTAGGCCTTGAAGACACTGGCGTGGACTTGCATGGGATGGATGAATGCTGTGGAAGGTAGACCGGGCGGCATTGTAGGCAGGCCCCGTCGCGCCTTGCGCCAGCCAGGCGGCCGCGGCTCACAGGTCCGAAAACGGCCAGCCGTCCGGGGGCGAGTGCCTATCATGGCCGCATGCCCGCCCCGCCGCCGTCCGCCGCCCCGCCCTCCGCCCTGCACGACGATGCGGCCTATGCGGCACTGCGCACCCGCGATGCCCGCTTCGACGGCCGGCTGTTCGTCGGCGTCACGTCCACCGGCATCTACTGCCGGCCGGTGTGCCGGGTGCGGGCACCGCGGCGCGAGAACTGCCGCTTTTTCGGCCAGGCGGCGCTGGCCGAGGCCGCCGGCTTCCGTCCCTGCCTGCGCTGCCGGCCCGAGCTGGCGCCGGGCCTGTCGCTGACCGACTCGTCCGACGTGCTGGCCGCCCAGGCGGCGCGCCTGCTGGCCGCGGCCGTTCACGGTGGCGAAGCCGGTGCGCCCGCCGCTGCCGATGCCCCGGCCACCGTGCCGGCCGTCGCGGCGCGCCTGGGCATCACCGACCGGCACCTGCGCCGCATCTTCCAGCGCGCCCATGGCGTCACGCCGATCGCCTGGCTGACCACGCAGCGCCTGCTGCTGGCCAAGCAGCTGCTGACCGACACGGCGCTGCCAGTCACCGAGGTGGCGCTGGCCAGCGGCTTTGCCAGCGTGCGCCGCTTCAACGCCGCGTTCGCCGAGCATTACCGGCTGCAGCCCGGCGCGCTGCGCAAGCAGGCGGCCGATGGCGCGCCGGCGCCTCTCAGTCCAGACCGCACGGCGGCCGAGGCCACGCTGCGTCTGGCCTGGCGCCCGCCCTACGACCTGCACGGCGTGCTCGACTTTCTGCGGCACCGCGCGCTGCCGGGCATCGAGCAGGTGGACGGGCTGACGGTGCGGCGCACGCTGGCACTGCCCCACCACGGCCAGGTGCTGGCCGGCTGGCTGCAGGCGCGCTTCGAGCCTGCGCGGCACGAGCTGCACCTGCGCGTGGCGCCCGCCTTGCTGCCGGCCATTGCCGCCGTGCGCGAGCGGGCGCGCCAGGCGCTGGACCTCGATGCCGACCCGGCGCGCATCGACGCCCAGCTGGCCACGCTGCCGGTGCCCGCCCGGCCGGGCGTGCGCGTGCCCGGTGGCTGGTGTGGCTTCGAGTCGGCGGTGCGGGTGATCCTGGGCCAGCAGGTCACGGTGGCGGCTGCGCGCACCCTCACGCGCCGCCTGGTCGAGCGTTTCGGCACACCGCTCGACACGCCCTTCGACAGCCTGGACCGGCTGTTCCCCAGCGCCGCCACGCTGGCCGCCGCCGCGCCCGAGGACATCGGCACGCTGGGCATCGTGCGCCAGCGCGTGCGGGCGCTGCAGGCCCTGGCCCAGGCCGTGGCCGAAGGCCGCCTGCACCTGCACCGCGCCGCGCCACTGGACTCAACCCTGGCCACACTGGCCAGCCTGCCCGGCATCGGCGACTGGAGCGCGCAGCTGATCGCCATGCGCGCGCTGGCCTGGCCCGATGCCTGGCCGGCCACCGACATCGGCATCCTCAACGCACTGGGCCACCGCGATGCCAAGGCCGGCACGGCCCAGGCCGAGGCCTGGCGGCCCTGGCGCGCGTATGCCGTGATGAATCTCTGGCTCAGCTTGGAGGCCACCCCATGACCCCGCACCCGAAGATCGAGGCGCAAACCCACATCCCCACGCCGCTGGGCCCCTTGCTGGCGGCCGCCACGCCGCAGGGCCTGGCCGGCCTGTGGTTCGACGGCCAGCAACACCATCCCGGCGCCATCGACGCGCCCGGGCGGCCCGACCACCCGCACCTGGCCGCTGCGGCCCGCGTGCTGGCCGGCTACTTCCACGGCGACGCGATGACGCTGGACGCCCGCACCTGGCAGCAAAGCCTGCCGCTGGACCTGCACGGCACGCCCTTCCAGCGCGCCGTGTGGCAGGCGCTGCTGGCCATCCCCGCCGGCCGCACCAGCACCTACGGTGCCATCGCGGCCCAGGCCGGCAACGCGGCGGCCGTGCGTGCGGCCGGCGCCGCCATCGGCCGCAACCCGGTCAGCATCCTGGTGCCCTGCCACCGCGTGCTGGGCCGCGACGGCAGCCTCACCGGCTATGCCGGCGGCCTGCCGCGCAAGCAGGCCCTGCTGCAACTGGAGAGTGCGCAGCAGGCGATGATCGGCGCATGAAATCCCGCGATCTGACCGACCTGCTGCTGCTGGCCGCCATCTGGGGCAGCTCGTTCCTGTTCATGCGAATGGCCGTGCCGGCCTTCGGGCCGGTGCCGCTGGCCTTCGTGCGCGTGCTGGGTGCGGCGCTGATGCTGTTGCCGCTGCTGCTGTGGCGCGGGGAATGGGCCGCGCTGCGCAGCCGCTTCAAGCCGATGCTGGTGCTGGGGCTGACGAACTCGGGCCTGCCCTTCCTGTGCTTCGGCTATGCGGCGCTGACGCTGCCGGCCGGCCTGGCCGCGATCTTCAATGCCGCCACGCCGATGGCCACCGCGCTGATCGCCTGGGCCTGGCTGGGCGATCCGCTGAGCCGCCCGCGCGCCATCGGCCTGCTGATCGGCTTTGCCGGCGTGGCCGGGCTGGCCTTGAACAAGTCGCTGGCCAGCGGTGCCCTCCACGGCCTGCAGCTGAACCTGCCGGTGGCCCTGGCGATCGCCGCCTGCCTGGCCGGCACGCTGATGTACGGCCATGCCGCCAGCTTCACACGCCGCTACATGACCGGCACGCCATCGATGGTGCTGGCCACCGGCACGCAGGCCGCCGCCGCGCTGGCGCTGGCACTGCCGGCGGCCCTCACCTGGCCGGCCGTCAACCCCGCGCCACAGCACTGGGCCATGGCACTGGCGCTGGCCGCGTTGTGTTCGGCGCTGGCCTACATCCTGTACTTCCGTCTGCTGCAGCGCATCGGCCCCACGTCGGCGGCCTCGGTCACCTTCTTGGTGCCGGTGTTCGCCAGCGCCTGGGGGGCCGTGGTGCTGGGCGAGGCCATCACGCCGGCCATGCTGCTGGGCGGCGCGGTGATCCTGGGCGGCACCTCGCTGGTGCTGGGGCTGTGGCCGCGTTCGGCCCGCAGCGCATGAGGACCGGTGCAGCCGCCCATCCGGCCTAAAATGCCGGGTTTTCCCGTCAACCCCAGCACAGCGAGATCACCCCCGTGGGCGCCAACATCCTTCAGAAGCTTCCCGTCGGCGAACGCGTCGGCATCGCGTTCTCCGGTGGCCTGGACACCAGCGCCGCCGTGCTGTGGATGCGCAAGAAGGGCGCCATCCCCTGCGCCTACACGGCCAACCTGGGCCAGCCCGACGAGAGCGACTACGACGCCATCCCGCGCAAGGCGCTGGAGTACGGCGCCGAGCACGCCCGCCTGATCGACTGCCGCGCGCAGCTGGTGGCCGAGGGCATTGCCGCCATCCAGTGCGGTGCCTTCCACATCACCACCGCCGGCGCCACCTACTTCAACACCACGCCGCTGGGCCGCGCCGTGACCGGCACCGCGCTGGTGGTGGCGATGAAGGACGACGGCGTCAACATCTGGGGCGACGGCAGCACCTACAAGGGCAACGACATCGAGCGCTTCTACCGCTACGGCCTTCTGGCCAACCCGGCGCTGCGCATCTACAAGCCCTGGCTGGACCAGACCTTCATCGACGAACTGGGCGGCCGCAAGGAGATGAGCGAGTTCCTCATCGCCAACGGCTTCGACTACAAGATGTCGGTCGAGAAGGCCTACAGCACCGACAGCAACATGCTGGGCGCCACGCACGAGGCCAAGGACCTGGAGTTCCTGAACTCGGGCATCCGCATCGTCAACCCGATCATGGGCGTGGCCTTCTGGAAGGACGACGTGGTCGTCAAGGCCGAGGAAGTGTCGGTGCGCTTCGAGGACGGCGTGCCCGTGGCGCTGAACGGCCGCACCTTCGCCAATGCCGTGGAGCTGATGGCTGAGGCCAACCGCATCGGCGGCCGCCACGGCCTGGGCATGTGCGACCAGATCGAGAACCGCATCATCGAGGCCAAGAGCCGTGGCATCTACGAGGCCCCGGGGATGGCGCTGCTGCACATCGCCTACGAGCGCCTGGTCACCGGCATCCACAACGAGGACACCATCGAGCAGTACCGCGCCAACGGCCGCCGCCTGGGCAAGCTGCTGTACCACGGCCGCTGGTTCGACCCGCAGGCCCTGATGCTGCGCGAGACGGCCCAGCGCTGGGTGGCCCGCGCCATCACCGGCGAGGTGACGCTGGAACTGCGCCGCGGCAACGACTACTCGCTGCTGAACACCGAGAGCCCGAACCTGACCTACGCGCCCGAGCGCCTGAGCATGGAAAAGGTGGAGGACGCCGCGTTCACGCCGGCCGACCGCATCGGCCAGCTGACCATGCGCAACCTCGACATCGCCGACACGCGCGAGAAGCTGGGCGTCTACACCCGCACCGGCCTGCTGGGCAGCGGCTCCAGCGGTCCGGTGCTGCTGGGCGCACCGGACGGCGGCGACGCCGCCTGAAGCCCGCTTGATGCCCGCCTGACGCCCCGACCAGGGGCCAGGCTGCGCATAAATCCACCAGGACGCGGCCAGGCGCGCTTCAGCCCGCCGCCGCCCGGCCGATAAGCCCGTCATCCAGACCATCTGAAACGGGCGTCGCCAGGGTAGGCACACGGGCGCGCTCGGCGCTCCCATGAGTCACGCTTCCTCCAGTGCCCTGCTGGGCCTGCAGGCCTCGCAGGCGTTCTCGCTCTGCGCGGCCGTGTGGGCCGGCGTGCTGGGGATCATCCTCAGCTTCGTGTGGTGGCAGTTGCGCCAGCGCCAGTGGTCGCTGCTGGCGGTGGGCTGCCTGTCGGCCAGCGTCTACTACGGCGCCGAGATCCGCGCCACCTCGCTGCCCGAGCCCGGCCTGATGGCCGTGGCCCTGTCATCGGTGATGTGGGGCCTGAACCTCGAGGCCTATGCCCTGGCCTTCGAGCTCTCACCGTCTGCACGGCGCAAGGTGCGCGCCTTCATCGTCAGCGGCTTCTCGCTGGCCCTGGTCGGCATGGCCATCTGGGGCAGCTCGCGCCTGTCGGCCAACCTGGTCTACGACGGCATGCTGCTGTCGGTGATCATCACCGCCTACAGCCACGGGCGCCTGCGGCAGCACATCTGGGTGGCGGTGGCCCTGCTCACCCACACGGCGGCCTCGCTGCTGTGCCTGGCCGGCTGGATCACGCCGGTGGAACTGCGCTACCTGCTGGTGCCCACCGGCTTCGGCGCGATGATGGTGATGCTGGTCGAAGGCCTGATGGTGGCCAACGCCCGCGCCAAGCGCACCGTGGACGACCTGCAGCGCACCCAGCATGACCTGCACGACCTGATCGCCACCATGCTGCGCGGCACGCAGGAGGTGGCGGCCGCCGGCGACACCATGTCGGGCAATGCCCAGACACTGGCCATGCGCACCGACGAGCAGACCACGCGCCTGAAGCGCACCGAGACCGAGGTTCGCCAGCTCAGCGAGCAGGTGCACCACACGGCCCAACATGCCCAGGCCGTGCAGGCCAACTGCGAGGAACTGCGCCGCCACAGCGATGCCGGCCGCCAGGCGGCCGACAGCGCCGCCGCCGCGATGGGCCGCATCCACCACGGCACCCAGGCCATGCGCGACAGCCTGCAGGACATCGAGAACGTGGCCTTCCAGACCAACCTGCTGGCGCTGAATGCGGCGGTGGAGGCGGCGCGCGCCGGCGAGGCCGGCCGCGGCTTTGCCGTGGTGGCGGCCGAAGTGCGCACGCTGGCCCAGCGCAGCAAGCGCATGGCCGAGGCCGTGCGTGCCCAGGTGCTGGGCACCACCGAGCTGGCCGATGCCGGCACGCGCGAGGTGGACGCGATGCGCCAGACGCTGCAGCGCACGCAGTCGGCGGTGGACCAGGTGGCCGAGCGCATGAAGGCGCTGAGCGGAGACGCACAGGCGCAGTCGGGCGCGCTGTCCGAGGTGCTGGACGGCCTGGTGCGCGTGACCGAGCTGACCGATGCCAACGCCACGATGGTGGCCGAGTCGGTGCTGGCCTCGCAGGCCATGCACGACAGCGCCAACCGGCTGCGTCAGGCGATCAGCGAATCCGACGCCACCGAGGGCACCGAGACGCTGGCGCCGGTGGTGCGCCAGACCGTGCAGCCGCAGGCCAATCCGCATGCCGGGCTGCAGGCCTCGGCACCGTCGAACGTCGACTTCTTCTGACGCGCATCCCGGTCAGGCCGCGCGGCCTGTCGCCGGGCGCGAGGTCCGGGTTGCGGGGTGCGGGTTACGGGGTGTGGCGGCTCAGGCGTCCACCACGCGGTTGCGGCCGCCATGCTTGGCCGCGTACAGGCGCTGGTCGGCCAGTTGCAGCATCGCGTCGGCATCGACCAGCGCGGCATCCCAGCAAGCCACACCCAGCGAGGCGGTCTGCACATGGCGCACCGGTTCGGCGCCCGGCGCCGCCGTCACGCTCATCGGCCACTGGGCCAGCGCCTCACGCAGGCGCTCGGCACGGCAGCGGGCCTGGGTGGCGTCGGCGGCCGGCAGCAGCACCGCGAACTCCTCACCGCCCAGGCGGCCCAGGGCCTCGCCCGGGCCCAGCTCGGCACGCCAGCGCGCCACGGCCTCGCGCAGCACCGCGTCGCCGGCGGCATGGCCCCAGCGGTCGTTCACGCGCTTGAAGTGGTCGAGGTCGATGCACACCACGGCCGGCAGCGGGCCGCCACGCGCGGCCAGGCGCACGGCCTGCTGCAGCGCGTCCATCCAGTGCCGGCGGTTCCAGATGCCGGTGGCGGCATCGGTGGTGGCCAGGCGCCAGATGCGGTCATGCACCTGGGCGTCGGGGTTGGCCTCGACCAGGAAGCGCAGGCGTGCGCGGCCGAGCTTCAGGCGGTCGCCATCGACCAGCGGACGCGGCGCGGTGACGCGCTGCTCGTTCACCCAGCTGCCGTTGGCCGAGCCCAGGTCGTGCAGCACGGTGCCGCCCTGCGACACCTGCAGCAGCGCATGGCGGCGGCTGATGCTGGCGTCGTCGATCATCAGGCCCGCGGCGGCCGAGCGGCCGACGACATGCGCGCCGGGCTCCAGCGTGAAGCGGCGGCCGGCATCGTCGCCGCTGTAGAGCACCAGCACGCCACGCGTGGCCGCCCCGGGCGAGGCGGCGGGCATGCTCATCAGGTCACTGGCCGTGACCTCGATCGTGGACGGGTCCCACATGGCAACGTGTCGGGCTGGAGTCGCGCGGAAAAGCAGAACCGCGACGGTATCCCAGCCCGGCCGGCCGCGGCCACGGCAGGCGCCGACAGCGCCGGCCACGGTGCGAAGTTGTGCGCGGCGGCCGCGTCGGCGTGATCAGCCGAGTTGCGCCAGCGCCTGCGCCAGGTCGGCCTGCAGGTCGGCCACGCCTTCCAGACCGATCGAGAAGCGCACCAGATGGCCCGGCAGCGCCGAGCGGTCGCTGCGCATCGCGTCCAGCTCGTACGGCACCACCAGGCTCATCGGCCCACCCCAGCTGTAGCCGATGCGAAACAGCCGCAGCGCGTCGACGAAGGCATCCACCTGGGCGCGCCGCAGGGCCGGATCGAGCAGGATCGAGAACAGCCCCGCCGCCGCGGTGCAGTGGGCGGCCCAGTGCCCATGCCCCGGCGCGCCCGGCAGCGCGGGATGCAGCACCCGCGTGACATGGCGCTGCGTGCCCAGCCAGGCCGCCAGCTGGCGCGCCGCGGCGTCGTGCGCGTGGTAGCGCAGCGCCAGCGTGGGCAGGCCGCGCAGGATGAACTCGACATCGTTGGCCGCCACGCCCAGGCCCAGCTGGCCGTGCAGCTTCAGCAGCTTCAGGTGCAGGGCCTCGTCGCGGGTGATCACCGCGCCCATCAGCACATCGGCGCCGCCCGAGGGGTACTTGGTCAGCGCATGCATCACGATGTCGACGCCGAAGTCGAAGGCGCGGAAGGCCAGGCCGGCGCCCCAGGTGTTGTCGAGCGCGGTGAGCACGCCACGCGCCTGGGCCGCGGCCACCAGCGCCGGCAGATCGGGAAACTCCATCGTCACCGAGCCCGGGGCCTCGATCCACACCAGCTTCGTGCGCTCGGAGATGCGCGCGGCCAGGTCGGCCGGGTTCATCGGGTCGTAGGTCTGGTGCGTGATGCCCCAGCCCGACAGCACGCTGGCCGCCATGTCGGCCGACGGGCCGTAGACATTGGCCGGCAGCAGCACCTCGTCGCCCTGCTTCAGCAAGCCCAGATTCACGTTGGTGATGGCCGCCAGCCCGCTGGGCGACAGGATGCAGAAGCGCCCGCCTTCCAGCGTGGCCAGGCGTTCTTCCAGCTGGTAGGTGGTGGGCGTGCCACGCAGGCCGTAGGTGTAGCCGGTCTTGGCGGTGTAGCTGCGCCCGCGCAGCGCGGCCACGCTGGGAAAGATCACCGTGGAGGCCTTGAACACGCCCGGCGGCACGGCGCCCCAGCCGGCGGGCGCCTGGTAGGGGTGGTGGACCAGTTGGGTGATCAGGTCGTCGGAGTCGCTCATATCGGCAGTGCCAGGAGGTCGTGGCCTTCGACGGCCAGGATGCGGGCCTTGGTGAACTCGCCCACCTTCAGCGTCTTGCTGGCCTTCTCGGGCGGCAGCAGGCGCACGGTGCCGTCGATCTCGGGCGCATCGGCAAAGCTGCGGCCGCGGCCGCCCTTGCGGCCCAGCGCCGGCGCATGGTCCACCAGCACCTGCATGGTGGCGCCCACACGGCGCGCCAGGCGCTGGATCGACACCTCTTCGGCCACCGCCATGAAGCGCGCGCGGCGCTCCTCGCGCACCTCATCCGGCAGCGCACCCG
The DNA here is from genome assembly GCF_038066595.1 of Pseudaquabacterium inlustre. NCBI lineage: Bacteria > Pseudomonadati > Pseudomonadota > Betaproteobacteria > Burkholderiales > Sphaerotilaceae > Pseudaquabacterium > Pseudaquabacterium inlustre. The sequence continues at coordinate 120,568 of NZ_JBBUTH010000009.1, read as the reverse complement.
GCAACTCGTTGGCCGTGGCACCCTTCACCGGCGAGTAGGCGAAGCAGCCGGCGCGGTCGATCTGGGCCTCGCGCACGAAGTCCAGCAGGTGCTGGAACTCGGCCTCGGTCTCACCGGGGAAGCCGGCGATGAAGGTGCTGCGGATCACGAGATCGGGACAGGCGGCGCGCCAGGCCAGCAGGCGCTCGAGGTTCTTCTCGCCCGAGGCCGGACGCTTCATGCGGCGCAGCACGTCGGGGTGGCTGTGCTGGAAGGGCACGTCCAGGTAGGGCAGGATCTGGCCCGAGGCCATCAGCGGCAGCAGCTCGTCGACATGCGGGTACGGATAGACGTAGTGCAGCCGCACCCAGGCGCCATGCTTGCCGGCCAACTCGGCCAGCGCGATGCACAACTCGGTCATGCGCGTCTTCACCGGGCGGCCGTCCCAGAAGCCGGTGCGGTACTTCACGTCCACACCGTAGGCGCTGGTGTCCTGGCTGACCACCAGCAGTTCCTTCACGCCGCTCTCGAACAGCGCCTGCGCCTCCTTCAGCACATCGCCCACCGGGCGCGAGACCAGGTCGCCGCGCAGGCTGGGGATGATGCAGAAGGTGCAGCGGTGGTTGCAGCCTTCGCTGATCTTCAGATACGCGTAGTGCTTGGGTGTGAGCTTGATGCCCGCCTCGCCGCGGAACAGCGCGCGCTGCTCGGGCACCAGATCGACGAAGGGATCGTGCGGCTTGGGCACATGGGCGTGCACCGCGTCCATCACCTCCTGCGTGGCATGCGGGCCGGTGACGGCCAGCACCTTGGGGTGCACGGCGCGCACCAGGTTGCCGCTGCCGTCATCCGTCGCCTTGGCGCCCAGGCAGCCGGTGACGATGACCTTGCCGTTCTCGGCCAGGGCCTCGCCGATGGTGTCCAGACTTTCCTTCACCGCATCGTCGATGAAGCCGCAGGTGTTGACGATCACCAGGTCGGCGCCGGCGAAGGTCTTGCTGGTGACGTAGCCCTCGGCGCTGAGCTGGGTGAGGATCAGCTCGGAATCGGTCAGCGCCTTGGGGCAACCCAGGCTGACGAAGCCGATCTTGGGCGGCGCGCCGGTGGTCGTGCCGGCGGCGGCGGGGGTATCGGGGGTCTCTTGCATCCCCCGATTGTCGACGAAGCCTGAGCGCCGGGCCGCCCCAAGCCGGGCGAAGACCCGCCCGGCGGGTGGCGACGGTACGCCGTCGCCGGGTGCCGCAGGTTCAGGGCTTTTTCGCGCCGAAGCCGGGCATGCCGGGGAACAGCGATCCGCTCTGGATCTGCTCCTGCATCTGCACGAACAGGTTCTTGCTCTGCTCGAGGTAGTTGCCCATCAGGCCCTGCATCAGCGGCGCCTGGCCGCTCATGAACTGGCTCCACATCTCGGGCGTGAAGGCCTTGCCGTCGTACAGGCCCTTGCTCTGCTCGGCGAAGCGCGCCTGCAGGTCGACGAAGGTCTGCAGGTTCTTCTCGAGGTACGAGCCCATCATGCCCTGCATGGCATGGCCGTAGAAGCGGATGATCTGCGCCAGCATCGTGGTGCTGAACATCGGCATGCCACCGGTCTCTTCTTCCAGGATGATCTGCAGCAGGATGCTGCGGGTGAGGTCGTCGCCGGTCTTGGCGTCGCGCACCTCGAAGGCTTCGCCACCCAGCACCATGCCCTTCACATCGGCCAGCGTGATGTAGCTGCTGGTGCGCGTGTCGTACAGGCGGCGATTGGGGTACTTCTTGAGGATGCGTGGGCCGCCATCGGCGGGGGCCTGCGCGCCATCGGATGTGGCGGCGCGGCGTTGGGCTGGCATGGGGTCGAACTCCTTGTGCACTGCGGCAGATTCTAAGGAGCCCCCATGGTGCACTGCCGCAGGGCTTACCCCGTCCGGTTGAACCCGCAAGCACAGCGGCGCGGCCGTCACCTGGCCGGCCGCGCCGTCCCAGGCCGGATCAGAAGCGATGACGCGCACCCACGCTGTAGCTGGTGCCGCTGCTGCTGCCGCTCAGGCGGTCGCTCATGGCCACGGCGTAGACATCGGTGCGCTTGGACAGGTAGTAGTCGTAGCCCACGCTGTAGGTGCTGCGCTTGGCGCCGGTCTCGGGCTTGATCTGGCCGAACTGCAGCAGCGCGCTGCCCTGCGGCGTGATGCGCCAGGCAGCGCCCAGATCGGTGAGCTTGTAGTCGATGCCGGTGGTCTTGTTGTCCACCTTGCCGTACTGGGCGTACAGGCGCACCGGGCCGAAGGCGTACGAACCGGCCAGCTGCCAGGTGGTGGTGTCGGCCACGGTGGCGCCCTTCTCCACCTTCTGCCAGGTGCCGCCCAGCGCCAGATCACCCGCGGCGTAGTGGCCGGCCAGGCTCATGTTGCGGCCGCCATTGCCCTCGCCCAGCGCGCCCATGGCGGTGGCGGTGAAGCCACCCAGCTTGGGGCTGACGTACTTGACCGAGTCGCTCCAGCCGGTATCGCCCGTGGTGGTGCCGCTGGTGAAGTAGTGGCGGATGCTGGGCGAGTAGCCGAACGAGTCGCCGAAGGCATTGAACTGCAGCGTCTGCACGAACAGCGAGGTGGTGTTGCGGCCGACGGTCAGCGTGCCCAGGTTGTTGCTCAGGCCCACGTAGGAGTTGCGAGCCCAGTACGTGTCACCATCGAAGCGGCCTGCCGCGCCGGTGTCGTTGCGCATGAAGCTCTCCAGCACGAACAGCGCGAACAGGCCGTCGCCCAGGTCTTCCTGGCCCTTCAGGCCCCAGTAGCTGGTGGTCATCTTGCCGCTGTCCACGTTCTTGATGGCCTTGGCGCCGGGCGACTGGCTGCGGCCGGCCGACATGTCGATCAGGCCGTACATCGAGACCGTGGATTGGGCGGCGGCGCTGCCGGCCAGGGTGGCCAGGGCCAGGGCGGCCATCAGGGGGCGCAGGGCGATGCGTTGCATGGAGTTTCTCTTGCTCGGGGATGGGAGGGAGGTCGTCACCCGGCGTCGAGGCCGGGCGTACCCCCAGCGGTTAGCAAGCCACATGCCCTGGCACGGATGCCCAGCGCAGCACCGCCGCGGCGCATGCGCCCCGCCGCGGGGCGCGCCATGCCCCACGGGGTAGCCCGTGCACCGACAAGGCGCCCGGACCCGATCGGCCCATACCGCGCACGAAGCTTGCTGATGGCTCGGGCACACACCGGTCACGCCGGCGACCGACACATCCGCCGGTTGCGCCGGTTGCGCCGGCCCATGCTCTCAACGCCCACCGATCTCAGGAGCTCTCCCGATGGCCCGCCCCCTCTCCCGCCGCCTGGCGCTCGTCGCCGCTCTGGCCGTCACGCTGGCTGCGGCCCTGCCCGTCCGGGCCCAGGCGCCGGCCCCGATCAAGTTCCAGCTCGACTGGCGCTTCGAAGGTCCGTCGGCCTTCTTCCTGCATCCGGTGGCCAAGGGCCTGTTCGCGGCCGAGAAGCTCAACGTCACGGTGGATGCCGGGAACGGCTCGGCCAATGCGGTGAACCGCGTGGCCTCGGGCACCTACGACATGGGCTTTGCCGACCTGGCGGCGCTGATGGAGTTCCACGCCAACAACCCCACCGCGCCCAACAAGCCGGTGGCGGTGATGATGGTCTACAACAACACGCCGGCGGCCGTGCTGTCGCTGAAGAAGACCGGCATCAAGGCGCCGGCCGACCTCACCGGCAAGAAGCTGGGCGCGCCGGTGTTCGACGCCGGCCGCCGCGCGTTCCCGGTGTTCGCCAAGGCCAACGGCGTGGGCACGGTCAACTGGATCAGCATGGAGCCGGCGCTGCGCGAGACCATGCTGGCCCGCGGCGACGTGGACGCCATCACCGGCTTCAGCTTCACCAGCCTGCTGAGCCTGGAAGCCCGCGGCGTGAAGCCCGAGGACGTGGCGGTGATGCCCTACCCGCAGTTCGGCGTGAAGCTGTACGGCAACGCCATCATCGTGGGCGAGGAGTTCCTGAAGAAGAACCCTGAAGTCGTGAAAGCCTTCCTGCGTGCCTTCGCCAAGGGTGCCAAGGCGGTGATCGCCGATCCCAAGGCCGCCGTGGCCCTGGTGAAGGAACGCGACGGCATCGCCAATGCCGAGCTGGAAGAACGCCGCCTGCGCATGGCCATCGAGTCGTCGATCGCCACCGCCGATGCCAAGGCCGAGGGCTTCGGCGATGTGAAGCTGCCGCGCCTGGCGCTGATGGCCAGCCAGGTGGCCGATGCCTATGCCACCAAGGGCCGCATCAACCCCGACGCGGTGTGGAACGGCAGCTACCTGCCGCCCGCCGCCGAGCGCGACATCTTCGCCGTGGCCAAGCCGGCCAAGAAGTGATGGACACCGCCGTGCCGGGCAGCAGCCCGTTCGTGCACTTCAGCGACGTCTGGCTGGCCTACAACGACGAGTTGCTGGCGCAAGGCAAGTTCGCCGTCGAGGCCATCGACCTGCAGGTGCGCGATGGCGAGTTCATCGCCATCGTCGGCCCCTCGGGCTGTGGCAAAAGCACCTTCATGAAGCTGGCCACCGGCCTGAAGCGGCCCAGCCGCGGCACGGTGACGATCGGCGGCCAGCCGGTGACCGGCCCGCTGAAGATCACCGGCATGGCCTTCCAGGCGCCCAGCCTGCTGCCCTGGCGCACCGTGGTGGCCAACGTGATGCTGCCGCTGGAGATCGTGGAGCCGCACCGCAGCCAGTTCAAACGCAAGAAGGCCGAGTACGAAGCCAAGGCCCGTGCGCTGCTGCGCAGCGTGGGCCTGGGCGGCTACGAGGACAAGTTCCCGTGGCAGCTGTCGGGTGGCATGCAGCAGCGCGCCAGCATCTGCCGCGCGCTGATCCACGAGCCGAAGATGCTGCTGTTGGACGAACCCTTCGGTGCGCTGGACGCCTTCACGCGCGAGGAGCTGTGGTGCGCGCTGCGCGACCTGCAGGCGGCGCAGAAGTTCAACGTCATCCTGGTCACGCACGACCTTCGCGAGAGCGTGTTCCTGGCCGACACGGTGTACGTGATGAGCCGCAGTCCCGGCCGCTTCGTCGTGCGGCGCGAGATCGAGCTGCCGCGTCCGCGTGATCTGGAGATCACCTACACGCCGCAGTTCACCGACATCGTGCACGAGCTGCGCGGCCACATCGGTGCCATGCGCAAACCGGTGGGTGGGCAAGGTGCGGAGGTGGCGCAATGAGCTCCAGCAAACGCCTCGAAACCATGGCGCCTTGGCTGCTGCTGACTGCGGTGATCCTGCTGTGGCAGGCGCTGTGCTCGGCCTTCAACGTCAGCGAGTTCATCTTCCCCAGCCCGGTTCGCATTGCCCAGCAGCTCAACGAGTTCAAGGGAGAGATCCTCAAGCACGCCTGGCGCACGTTGTGGGTCACGCTGGCGGGCTTCGGCATCGCCATCGTCATTGGCGTGCTGCTGGGCTTTCTGATCGGCAGCTCGCGCCTGGCCTATGCCGCGGTGTACCCGCTGATGACCGGCTTCAACGCCCTGCCCAAGGCGGCCTTCGTGCCGATCTTGGTGGTGTGGCTGGGCATCGGCATCGGCCCGGCCATCCTCACCGCCTTCCTGATCAGCTTCTTCCCGATCACCGTGAACATCGCCACCGGCCTGGCCACGCTGGAGCCCGAGCTCGAAGACGTGCTGCGCGTGCTGGGCGCGCGCCGCTGGGACGTTCTGGTGAAGGTGGGCCTGCCGCGCAGCATGCCCTACTTCTTCGGCAGCCTGAAGGTGGCCATCACGCTGGCCTTCGTGGGCGCCACAGTCAGCGAGATGACGGCCAGCAACGAGGGTATCGGCTACCTGCTGGTCAGTGCCGGCAGCAGCATGCAGATGGGCCTGGCCTTCGCCGGCCTGGTGGTGGTGGGCGCCATGGCCATGCTGATGTACGAGGCCTTCTCGGTGCTGGAACGGCGCATGACCGGCTGGGCGCATCGGGGGTCGCAGGCGGGGTGAGTCTGAAGCGTCGAACAGTGCGCTTGCGTGACTGCCATGTGCGGCGTCAACGCACCGTCACTGGATGTTGAACCCCTGTGCGAGCCTGCGCGCGCGACGTGCATGGCCCGTACCTGACGATTGCTGGCCTATTGCAGGGGCTGGCCTTGCGTCATGCGGACGCCGCCGCTACGCTGGTTGCGCTGACGGTGATGGGGGTTCCGACAGACCATGTGCCAACAAGCCGACGACCTGATCCGCATCCACGGCCGCACTTACAGCGTGATAGGCCGACCACTGGACGGCGCGGACAGCCCCACCATCAAGCATCGCCTGGGCGAACTCCGCAGCTACCGGTCTAGCTTGTATCGCGGCTACCGATGCACCTGGGAAATCCGCGCCGGCCGTCTGTGGCTGGCGGATTGGTACGGCATGACTGCCGATGGCGACGTTGGCCTGGGATGGCTGTTCCCTGGGGCTCCCGGCCCCGTTCACGCGACGTGGTTCACGGGCGAGCTCGTGACCGGCCGGGGCAAGGCAGACCAGGTGGGCATGTACCTGCGCGGCTGGCCGTACTACCGGACGTATGACGTTCAGGCGGGTGAAGTGCTGGGCAGCACGCTCAAGGACGACAGGGCCGCGTTCCGGGCCGGGGCCGCGCGGCATCGCCGCATGTGGGAAACCCTGGACGCACTGGATGCCGCTGAAAAGAAGCTGCGGACTTGACCGCGCGTCACCTGCGAGGCCGCAGGTGGCCGCCTGTCGCCCAATTTGATCCACTGCAGTGACCACTGACCGATGGCAGGGGGCCTGAGGCAGTCACCCGCCAGCGGCTGGCAGTCGAGGCAACGAAGGATCCGGGACAGTCAGGCATCACGCGCCTGAAACACCTTGTCAATCAACAACCTGTCCGAAACGAAAAAGCCCCGAGGTCTTTGGAACCTCGGGGCTTCACGGGTCTGCTACCGATCGGTATGAAACCGAATTTGGTAGGCGCGATTGGACTCGAACCAACGACCCCCACCATGTCAAGGCGCTCCGGCACGGAGGAAAGCCACTGCTTTCCCTTGAAAATCAAGCACTTAGCTCGCTTCAAGCAACCCGGATTATACCGGTGCAACCGGTCGGAGTGGCGGAAAAATGGCGGAGAGAACGCCGGTCGCTACGTCGTCACGGCGCGAATTCTTATACCGGGCCTACCCGAATAAACTGACGACGTTGCTGGACGTGCAGGAGCCTCCTGAAGCTACCTGGAGGGCATCCTGATACCGCGCCCTGCAACCTGACGCCTCGGGCTTCACCGAGGGTATGACGCTGCTGCCAGGCATCACGCCTGCGCGAGCAGAAGACGCCGAAGCCGGCTGGTAGCCGCCGGCTTCACCACGCTTCGAGCACCGGGCCCGACACCCCGCCCACCGCTCGTCGTACCGACGCATGCCGGGTCCCCGGACCCGCCGGCGGTGTTGCGTTCGTCCATCTTCGTCATGCCCAACCTGAAGACTTCATCGGCCGCTACAGGCCTGGAATCTCGCACCCTCTCGCTCCTCTCCACCCGATATCCAGCCGTCGTCGATCTGGTCGATGCCGCCCGGGAATGCGCCCGCGCGCATCAGACGCTGCTCAATGAGCTGAGCGCCGGCCGTTGCCGGCTGAAGTGTTTCAAGCAAGGCCGCCGCTGGTACGTGCGGCTGGTTGATCTTGCGGACTACATCGATGCCGGCGCCTCGACGACATCAGTGAGCAAACCGACACCGCCCCGTAGGCGCGGGCGGCCAACCAAGGCAGAGCAGATCGCCCGCCGGCTCGGACTCGGCACGGAGGTACGGTGACATGCGAACAGAAGCCGACCTGCTCGTCGTCACCCAGCTCATGAGCGAGATGCGGCCGCCTCTGACGGCCGACAGCATGTGGTCGCACCTCTTCAAGGAGCACGTGCGAACCAAAGGCATTCGGGAGATTGGCCCTCTGGCCTTCACCACCCTCGAGGTGATCCGGGTACACGTGAACCTGAACACCGGGGTGTCCATCGTCGCTCAGCAAACCATCGCAGACCTGATCGGCGTCAGCGTCCGCTCGATCTCGAGGGCGATCAACAGGCTGCGCGACCACGACTATCTGGTGGTGGACAACATCCCCGGACGCAAGACCCTGCAATATCGGCTGATTGAACGCTTCAGCCTCAAAGACTCGACTGGTACGGCCGTCGCCAGCGTGCGCTGGGTTTATCACCCTCAGCAGGTTGCCGGCCTTCAGCAAGTGTTGCGGGGACTGTGCGAGACAGGGTGCGTAGAGGGCGAACAACGGCTGCGCTTCCAGCCGCTCCAGATCACGGTCAACGTCGTCAACGGGCCTCAGGTCAACGTCGGCACGGTGAACGTGACCAACATTGGTGCCGCGACGGCGCGTTATCCACAACCGGACATCCGTGTCCGGTAAAAAGTTGTCCACACGACACCCGTGTCGTGCATCTCGCGTTTGACCAGACATGGGTGTCGTGGGACATGTCCACAACCAGACACCGGTGACCGGTCAAGGTGGCAGGAACATGACATGGGTGTCCGCCATAAGAGACAAGAATTTTTAAAACGGAGATTGAGAACCCAGCGCGCGGCGGAGTTGCCCGGCAGTCAGCGGCTGCTCGAATGCGGCATCAGATCCCGGCGCTGATCGAAGGAAGCCTCTTACAAGCTGGGCGCACTTTTCACGGCTGGGACATCGCAGTTCACCCCATCCCCCCGCCCTTCCCCTGCCCGGGGAAGGGAGCGAGTCGCCCTCAGGCGGCAGGAGGCCGGCCACAGGCTACGCCTGCATCCCGCCTCCGACGCCGCGAGCGTGCTCGTCGATCGCCCCGCGTCAAGGCAACCGCTTCGCGGTGGCCTGCGGCCAGCCTTGACCCGTGCCGCTCGCCGGCTGCAGGATGCCCCTGGCAGACCATGCTCGTTTCAGGAAGCATGGTCGCGCTGGAAACGAGCATGGCGCGCGGAACGCGCAATTGGTGAGGACATGAGGAAAGAACTGACCGACAGAACCCTGTTGCCGGCAATGAGGTCGAGCCTGAATCGGATCGACAGCATTGAGTCCGGGATCGCAGCATCGATCGACCACTTTGCTGACGCGGTGGGCGCGAAACTCCGCAGCGCCATCGAGCACAGCACACGCCACGCAGAGGCAGCGGCCGATAAGCGTTCCCCGTATCCAGACGACGGCCCCGTCACAAGGTAACCGCCCCGTGCACCTGGAACGAGGCCGTTGCGGCACGACGGGGGTTGTTGAACATTGCCAATTACGGCACCGGCATGGGCTACCCCAAGGCGCGTTGTGCGTCCATCATGCGAAGTCGCTCGGGAGGCCTGTCGCTGGGTCAAATCCGGCACGCTCCAGATGCTCGGCAATCGTCGCATCATCAAGCAGCCATCGGCGAGCCAGTGCCAGTGCATCGTGCATGCCCCGGACCAGGGGCATGGTCTCGCCAAACAGCACCACGTCGCCGACGCGGTTCAGCAGGTTCACGTACAGCAGCTCGTCGGGCGCATCGGGCATCGGACCGCACTCGCAGCAGACCGGGTAGACGGCGCCGATCCGCTCGACACGAATCTCACCTTCGTTGCCAGGCTCTGTGACCCTGAAACGCGCCGTCATCGCGTCACGGCGCCGTCGTGCGGTGACGGGCGCACCAGAGGACTGCAAGGCGGCGAGCGCCTTCGCGAAGGGCACAGCCTGGAAGGTGGGGCGCATCGACTGCGGCGTTTTCATGTCGCCATAGACCAGCCAGAGATTGGGCTCTGCGTGATCGCGCCATGGCACCAGGTCGAGAAAGTCGTTCAGGTATCTGAGCTGTCGATCGACGAGCGCCTCGTACCCAACGCCCGGTGTGCGAGGCACGAAAACCAGCGCCTGGTGGCCGAGCTTGGCGGCACGGGCCAGGGACTCGGCCTGGATGCGGGCGTATCGGCCGTCCTTCTCTGCCCACTCCACCTCGCCGACGAGGGACACCAGGTCCGTCGCGGCCGTGTTCTGAAGCCGCCATCGGAGACGAAAGTCGGCGACATGCTCACCGTGCGCGGCCTTGCCTCGCAGCTCGGGCTCGGTCTCGTAGCGGACCAACGGACCATCGATGCCTGACGGCAGAAGGCTCCGACTCCATTGGATCGACCAGGCCAGACAATGAATGGAAAATACATCGTGGAATTGAGGACGACCGGCTGTCAGTTCCAGGCTGCGGTACGCCCGAAGCCCATCGGCCGTCACGCCGGCGGCCATCAGACGGGCTTTGCCTTTGACTTTGAGGAAGAAGGCATCCCCAAGCCCACCGGGCAACCGTACCGAACCGAGTTGCTTGTCGGCCAGCAAGCGCCGGCAACTGCGGGAGACCTGGTTAAAGTCGGCCGTGGTCCTGGCCCTGAGCAGGACGGCGACCTCGGGCGATCGCAGCAGCCTGAACCGATTGATCAGGTTGAGGATGCGGAGGTCGCGCTGTTCGCCAAGCTCGTTGGCTTGGCTGCGCAGGGCGGGCCTGGTAGACCCGGGAAGTGGTGGTGTTTGCGTGGTCATGGATGGCGTCCTCGAAGGTTGAGGGCCATCTATTTACTCCACGGGCCAAAGTATAAATTTCGTGGTCTTCTCGCTGTTGGCCGCCCCCAACGGCCCCATCAACACGCCTCCGAATCGGCTTCCCACGCCCCGCCTGCGGCGGTCTCCGCTGGACGCGGAGCAAGGCGTGGCGCGGGCTGGACGCCCGCGACCGATCCGGCCAACCTGTTGGCCGCCCCTCCCCTCACCAACAGGTACAGGACGCCGGCTTGCGCCGGCGGGCAACCGCCTTCGCCGGCTGCGCATGGCCCCGCTCGGTACCCGATCGGCCCCCTGCTTGGTCCCGCTGCCGCAGGACTCGCCCCTGAGACGGGGCGACCACGAAGGCGGTTGCCCGCCGGCCCAATCCAACCTGTCCGGAGGCGGGGCGGCGGGCTTCGCCCCCACCCGGCTAACGCGCGCTGGGGCGCGCTGCGGTCGCGGCAAGCGCGACCGCTACGCCGGGCGGCTCCCCCGCGTCCGTGCCCTGGGGGGCACGGATGCTCGCCCTGCACGGGCTCGCACCCGCTTTCGCGGGCGCATGTCTGGCGTCTCCTGGCATGTTTGGCCCGACTTGAGTTCGCCCGCCCTTTGCACATGTGCAACTGGCAATGTGCCAATGAACAATGTGCAATCGACATTGGCACTGGATGCATGGCAATGGTCGAATGGCCAATGAACAATGTTGAGCCCGGCACCAGCATGGCCGCAGTACAAGGAGACCCGATGGAAGCAATGCCCGGCCACAACATCGCACCGTCGATCTCGCACGAGACCTGCGTGATCGCCGAGTTCTCGACCGACCTTGCAGGCCTGGCCGACTATCTGGACGCCGTGGCCAGCGATGGGGATGCGGAAGAGATGAGGCTTGCCTTGCGCCGCGCAGCGGCAGCTATCCGGCTTGGGATCAATGACAAGACGGGCTCGGCCGGCTGACCAGCCAGAGTCAGACCGGGTTGCCGTACACGTCGGATGCCACGCCGTCCAGGTCGTGGCTGTAGATGCCCGCCAAGGGATCGTCGCCGTGGTGGGAAATCACCGGCGATGAGCAATCGCCATGCTGCGGGAACACGGAGGGCACGTGACGCGCGGTAGTCCATTGCGCAGTTCCTCGGCGGCCCCGGCCCAGCAGGTCAGCAAAGATGTCCTTGAAGACCTCATGCAGCATGATCAACCCCCTTCACCCTGCCTGGCGGCGGGCCTCAGCGCCTTGACCGGCACCCACAGTTCGGAGACCTGATCGCCCGATGTCCGCTGCACCTTGGCCAGCGGCGGCTTGATCTCGACGATCAGGCCCTGTGCCGCGCTGTCGCCAACGTTGAACACCTTGGGGTAGCCCCACGCCGTCAAGATCGCTTCGGTGCCGGTCAGATGCTCCATCGCAACAACGGGCACCTGGTCCTTGGCGCGGTAGACGACGCCACGCGACACCTGGATGCCGAACATCGGCGACGCGCCTGCTGCCTCGGCTTTCGGATGGCACGCCAGCCGCTCGACGTTCACCACCGGGTCGTTCAGCGGGTAGCGGACCGCCTTGCCTGCATTGGCCAGGCAGAAGGCCCTGAACCAATCGGTCGCGGCCATGGCCATCCTGCTGCGCACGCTGTCGCTGCTGGGTGATGTGAGGTCCAGGATGCCGCCACCGCTGCGGTGCAGGGTCATGGCCGGGGCCGCTCCGGGCCTGGCCGGCACAAACTGGATGGTGTCGGCAGCGAAGGCGAGCTTGACGAAGTCCAGGTAGTCGAGGGTGGCGTTCTTCGCGATCAGTTCGGCGCGCTCTTCCTTGTTCGAGCAGAGGAAAGTGCCGCCCCCGTTGCCAACGCACCACGGCGACGGCAGGTCGAATGCGAGCGCAGGTAGCGACCACGCCATGGCGCCGAGGGCCAGCACGAGCGGGGCCGCAGCGAGGCTGAGATTCGGGGGCGAGGTGGTCATGCGCATCAAGACGTGAAGCAAACTCCGTAGATGCAAATCTAGCAGATCGCGACGCTGACGGCATGTCAGCGAAGCCCAAACCACCCACTGCCTTGCCCTCACAGGGTGACCTGCGGGGTGTGCTGGCCTACAACGTTCGCTTGCTTCGGGTGCAGAAGGAGTGGTCGCAGGAAGACCTGGCCATGGAGTGCGACCTGGACCGCACCTACGTGTCAGCCGTCGAGCGCTCGCGCTGGAATATCTCGCTGTCCAACATCGAGCGGCTGGCTCTGGCACTCGACACTGAGCCCTGGCGCCTGCTTCATCCGCCACCGACGCCGTGACCCTCCCCGAACAGTCTGCAACAGCCCCGCCCTCGCGGGGCTGTTGTCATTCCGGCTCCCGTTTTTCGGCAACGGATTGACAAACTGCCGAAATATCGCAAACATAACAAACATGACATCCGAGAACGATCTGCCTGCCACCCTGCGCACGCTGCGCGCCACCCTCAACCTGACCCAGGAGCAACTGGGCGAGCGGTTGGGCGTGTCCTTCGCCACCGTCAACCGGTGGGAGGGCGGGCTCTCCAAGCCGCAGAAGGCTGCTGCCGCCGCGATCCAGGCGCTGGCCGTGGAGGCCGGCATCGCCCCGGAAGAACTGAATTCCCAGGCTGCCGCCGTGGAAGTAAGCCGCCGCCGGGCGCGATCGCCGAAGTCCGGCGACCAGGCGCTGACCACCAAGCCCATGGAACAGATGCTGTGGGATGCCGCGTGCTCGATCCGGGGCGAGAAGGACGCAGCCAAGTTCAAGGACTACCTGCTGCCGCTGGTCTTCCTGAAGCGCCTGTCCGACGTATTCGACGATGAGGTGAACCGCCTGGCCGAGGACTATGGCGACAAAGCCACCGCGCTGGAGATCGCCGAGGCCGACCACTCGCTGCTGCGCTTCTACCTGCCACCCGAGGCCCGCTGGGGCGTGATCAGTGGGCGCGAAGCCTTCGACTGGCCGCTGGACGACAAGGGCCGCAGCACCGCACCCAAGGACGCCGGCGAGCACCTTACCCGCGCTCTGCGCGGCGTCGTCAAGCACAACCCCAGCTTGTCCGGTGTGATCGACGTGGTGGACTTCGCCGCCGAGCGCAACGGCGAGCGCGACATCAACCCCGCCAAGCTGCGCGAGGTGATCGAGACTTTCTCAGACCCGCGCTACCGCCTGGGCCTGGCCGATGTGCAGCCCGACTTCCTGGGCCGGGCCTACGAGTACCTGCTGCGCAAGTTCGCCGAAGGCTCAGGCCAGAGCGCCGGCGAGTTCTTCACCCCGACCGAGGCCGGCTTCCTGATGGCGCACCTGCTGCGCCCCCGTCCTGGCGAAACGTGCCACGACTTCGCCTGCGGCTCTGGCGGCCTGCTGATCAAGCTGCAGCTCGTCTCGCGCGAGCTGGACCCGATGGCCAAGGTGCCGCTCAAGCTCTATGGGCAGGAGCTGGAGGGCGCCAGCTACGCCGTGGCCCACATGAACGCCAAGATCCACGACATGGACATCGAGCTGGCGCGGGGCAACAGCATGCTGAACCCCAAGTTCCGCACGCCGGACGGCCGCATCCAGGCCTTCGACATCGTGATCGCCAACCCGATGTGGAACCAGCCGTTCGACGCGGACACCACCTTCGCCAACGACCCCTATGACCGCTTCCGCACAGCCGGCGGCATCACCAGCGGCAAGGGCGACTGGGCCTGGCTGCAGCACACGCTGGCCTGCCTGAACGACCACGGTCGCGCGGCCGTGGTGCTGGACACCGGCGCGGTGACGCGCGGCAGCGGCTCCAAGAACGAAGACAAGGAGCGCAACATCCGCAAGTGGTTCGTCGAGCAAGACCTGATCGACGGCGTGATTCTGTTGCCCGACAACCTGTTCTACAACACCACGGCGGCCGGCATCATCGTGCTGCTCAACAAGCGCAAGCCCGCCGCGCGCCAGGGCCGCATCGTGCTGCTGAACGCCAGCAAGCGCTTCAAGAAGGGCAAGCCCAAAAACTACCTGCCCGAAGACGCGATCCGGCCGCTGGCTGCGATGTACCTGAAGGGCGAAGTTGTTGAAGGTGAATTGACTGTCATCACGCAGGCTCAGGCGGCGGAGGCGGACTACAACTTGAGCCCGAGCCGGTGGGTTGAAACCATCGGAGGTGAAGGCGGGCAAAGCCTGGCCGATTTGCTGGCTCAGTATGAGGCACTTTCTCTGCGCGAGAGCGAACTGTCTGCGAGCGTCGATGCAGTGCTCAAGCAGCTCAAGGAGCTTGCCCGATGAGCCCGGCCCCTACTCGCCGCCTCCGGGATCTTTGCGAACTCATTTCTATCCAGGTGGATCCTGCGGCCACACCCAACGCCGCCTATGTTGGGCTTGAGCACGTACCCTCCGGTCGCTTTTGGACTTCACGGCAAGGGCTCGCGCAGGATGCACAAAGCTCAAAGTTCGAGTTCGCCGAAGGCGATGTGCTGTACGGGAAGCTGCGCCCCTATTTGGATAAGGCAGTGATTGCGGCGAGCACCGGCGTTTGTACCACTGAGCTTCTCGTACTGCGGCCACGCCCTGGCGTTCCATCGACGTACCTCGCGGCAGTGGTGCACGCGCCTGACTTCACAGAACATGCAATGTCTGGCGTTACCGGCGCTCATCACCCAAGGACATCCTGGCACCATATTTCTGATTTCGATCTGCCGGGCCATAGCATTGATCAGCAGCAGCGGATCGGCAGTGTCCTGACACGAGTTCAGCGGCTGATTGAGTGCGTCGAAATTCAATCGACGACAGCACTTGACATCAAGTCGCACGCTATGAGTGCGCTTTTCAGGCAGGGCCTTGTCAAGGCCGCCTTGAGGGAAAGCGAGATCGGACAGATCCCTTCTCACTGGCAAGTACTGCCCCTCGGTAGTCTGGGCCGAGTGGGAAATGGCTCTACGCCGAAGAGAACAGTTGGCGCGTATTGGAACGGCGGGCACTATCCCTGGCTGACGAGCGCCAAGGTGTACGACCGTGACATCATTCGTGGTGACGAGTTCGTTACGGACACTGCGCTTCGGGAATGCCACCTTCCCAAGGTTCAGCCTGGCGCGCTGCTGATGGCTATCACTGGCCAAGGCAAAACGCTGGGACATTGCGCCGTTCTCCGCACGGAGGCCACCGTTAGTCAGCACGTGGCATATGTGCAGACCGACACGACCCGCGCGAATCCTGCCTTCCTGCGTGGCTACCTGGAAACGCAATACGACTATCTGCGGCAAGTCGGCGCAGGTGGCGGAAGCACCAAAGGTGCGTTGACCTGTGCGTTCCTGCGCAGCTTGCCCGTTCCCTTGCCGCCGTTGGACGAGCAGAACGAAATCGCGGAAATCCTCGACGCCATCGACGCCAAGATCGCTCTGCATCAGCAGAAGCGGGCCGTGCTGCAAGAGCTGTTCAAGGCCCTCCTGCACAAGCTGATGACCGGCGAGATCGATGTCAACGATCTGGATCTCAGTGCACTGGACCGCGAGGTCGAGGTGGCGGCATGAGTTTCGACGCATGCCTCAGCGGTTCACGCTTCCTGGCCTTCTTCGACGAGTGCGGCGATCACTCGCTGGTGAAGATCAACCCGCAGTTGCCGCTGTTCCTGCTGTGCACGGTCATCGTGGATCGGCAGGCCTACGCAGAGCACGTGATCCCGGCCATCGGCGCCTTCAAGCTGCGCTACTTTGCCCATGAGGGCATCAACCTGCACAGCCGGGACATCCGCAAGGCAGAAGGGCCGTTCACCATCCTGCAGAACGCGGCCGTCCGCGAGCGGTTCATGACTGAGCTGACCGAGTTGATCGCCGGCATGCCGGTCACGGTGTTCGCCACGGCCATCAACAAGAACGGGTTCGTCGCGCGTTACGGCCACGAGGCCCGCAACCCCTACGACGTGGCACTGGAATACAGCTTCGAGCGGGTGCTGCACTTCATGGAGGCGCAGGGCGAGGCGCACCTGCCGGTGATCGCCGAGGCGCGCGGCAAGCAGGAAGACGACGCACTGCGCGCCAGCTTCTACAACCTGCTGAGCCAGGGCACTTACTACAACGGGGCGGAGCGCTTCCGCAAACTGGTGTGCCCCATCAGCTTCCGGCGGAAGAACGACAACATCGCCGGCATCCAGCTCGCCGATCTGTGCGCCCACCCGATTGCGCGCCAGGTGCTACGGCCCGGCGAGGCGAATCGAGCCTATGAGGTCGTGGCGCCCCACATCTACCAATCCGGCCGGGTGAACGGGCTGAAGGTGTTCCCCAAATGAAAACGGACGCCGCCGGTTTCACCAGCAAACGTCCGCCGATCGGGCATTCCCGATCCAAAGCGGAGTTTACACCAGACGGTGTGCACGCACACCGCCGCACGAAAGCCCCTGCCCCATGAGCGAACTCAAGATCAGCGAAGCCGGCAGCGTCCAGTTTCCGATGGTGGACCACGCGGTCGAGATCGGCTGGACGCCGCTGACGCCGCAGGAGGCGCTGACCCGACGCGGCGGGGAGGCTGGCAGCTTCTTGCGCGGAACGCTGGCCCGCAAGCTGTCCGAGTTCAATCCGTGGCTCAGTGACGAGGGCGTGCGCGGCGTGATCGATGCGCTGGAGGCGCTGCCGCCCACCATCGAGGGCAACCGCCAGCTCATGGCCTGGCTTCGTGGCGAGCATGGCTGGTATGACGAAGCCGAGAAGCGCCACCGGCGCGTCACGCTGATCGACTTCGGCACGCCGGGCGCCAACGATTTCCATGTCACCTGGGAATGGCGCATCAAGCCGCCTGCGCGCAAGGGCAACCGGGCCGATGTGATGTTCGTCGTCAACGGCGTGCCGGTGTGCATCGTCGAGCACAAGAACCCGAAGGACGGCGACGCCATCGAGCGCGGCATCAAGCAACTGCGCCGCTACGAGCTGGAGACGCCCGAGCTGCTGGCCAGCACCCAACTGTTCAACGTGACGCACCTGCTGGACTACTGGTACGGCGTGACCTGGAACGTCACCCGCCGCGACATGGCGCGGTGGAAGCAGGTGCCAGAAGACACCTACCGCTTCGCGGTGCAGTCGTTCTTCGAGCCGACCGACTTCCTGCGCACGCTGCAGCACTGGATTCTGTTCTACGTGCAGGACGGCGAGACGCGCAAATCGGTACTGCGGCAACACCAGCAGCGCGCCATCCAGGCCGTGCTGGACCGCTGCGCCGACCCCGCCAAGACGCGCGGCCTGATCTGGCACACGCAGGGCTCCGGCAAGACCTTCACGCTGCTGACGGCGGCCAAGCGCATCCTGGAGGACAAGGCCCGGTTCCAGAACGCCACCGTCATCCTGGTGGTGGACCGCACCGAGCTGGAGGGCCAGCTCAAGGGTTGGGTGGAGCGGCTGCTGGGCGAGATGCAGAAGCAGGACATCGCCACCAAGCGGGCCAACTCCAAGGCCGAGCTGCAGTCGCTGCTGGATGCCGACTTCCGGGGCCTGATCGTCTCGATGATCCACAAGTTCGAGGGCATCGCCAAGGCGAGCTGTACCCGCCCCAACGTGTATGTGTTCATCGACGAGGCGCACCGCTCGGTGGCCAAGGACCTGGGCACCTACCTGATGGCGGCGGTGCCCAACGCCACCATCCTGGGCTTCACCGGCACCCCCATCGCCAACAACGCCCAGGGCGAAGGCACCTTCAAGATTTTTGGTGCGCAGGATGACCTGGGCTACCTCGACAAGTATTCGATCAAGGAGTCCATCGAGGACGAGACCACGCTGCCGATCAAGCATGTGATGGCGCCGTCCGAGATGACCGTTCCTGCGGAACGGCTGGACAAGGAGTTCTTCGAGCTGGCCGAGGCCGAGGGCATCACTGACATCGACGAACTCAACAAGGTGCTGGACCGCTCGGTCGGGCTGCGCACCTTCCTGTGCGCCGACGAGCGCATCGAGAACGTCGCGGCCTTCGTGGCGCAGCACTTCCAGGAAAACGTGATGCCGCTGGGCTACAAGGCCTTCGTCGTCGCGGTGAACCGCGAGGCCTGCGCCAGGTACAAGCGCGCCTTGGACAAGCTGCTGCCGCCCGAGTGGACCGTGCCGGTCTACACCGACAACGCGGCCGACATCGTGGACCGGCCGCTGGTGGCCGAGCTGCAGATCAGCGCCGAGCGCGAGGAGGACGTGCGCCTGCTGTTCAAGAAGGCGGACCGCGATCCAAAGATCCTGATCGTCACCGACAAGCTGCTCACGGGCTACGACGCTCCGCCGCTGTACTGCCTGTACCTGGACAAGCCCATGCGCGACCATGTGCTGCTGCAGAGCATTGCGCGGGTCAACCGGCCCTATGTGGATGCCCAGGGGGTCAGCAAAAAGGTCGGCCTGGTGGTGGACTTCGTGGGCGTGCTGCGCGAGCTGAAGAAGGCCCTGAAGTTCGACTCCGACGACGTGAGCGGCGTCATCGAGGACCTGGACGTGCTGATGGCCGACTTCCAGCAGAAGATCGTGCTGGTCAAAGCAGACTACCTGGGCGACGTGGGGGACGGTGGCGCCGACGAGAAGCTGGAGAAGGTGGTCTATGGCCGCTTCCTCGCCACCGACGTGCGCAAAACCTTCTTCGAGCGCTACAAGGAGATCGAGGCGTTGTGGGAAATCCTGTCCCCGTCGCCCGAGCTTCGTGACCACATCGCCACCTACAAGCAGCTCTCGGTGCTGTACGCCGCAGTGCGCAACGCCTACGCCGACAAGGTGGGCTTTGTCGCAGACCTGGCCTACAAGACCCGCCGGCTGATCGAGGAAAACGCCACCCAGCAGGGCCTGGGTCGGCTGACCAAGAGCATCACCTTCGACACCAAGACCCTGCAGTCACTTCGCGGCGACACGGGCACCGACGAGGGCAAGGTGTTCAACCTGGTGCGTGGCCTGCAGAAGGAGATCGACGACGACGCCAATGCAGCCCCCGTGCTGCAGCCGCTGAAGGACCGCGCCGAGCGCATCCTGAAGGACATGGAGGAGCGGCGCACCACGGGCCTGGCCGCCATGGACCAGCTCGCCGCGCTGGCCGCCGAGAAGGAGGCCGCGATGCAGGCCGCAGCGGACAGCGGGCTGTCCGGCCGGGCCTTCAACGTCTACTGGACGCTGCGGGCGGATGCCGACCTGAAGGAAGCCAGCATCGATCCCATGGCGCTGGCGCGCGAGGCTGAGACCCAACTGGGCAAGTTCCCCAATGCGGCGGTGAACTCCGACGAGAAGCGACGGCTGAGAGCAGCGCTGTACCACCCGCTGCTCAAGCTGTCGGCTACGGCGCGTGCGCGCGTGGTAGACGCCATGATCGCCGTGCTGCTGAAGGACTCGGACGGCTGACATGGCGACGGCACACCATCGACAACAACCGGCCCAGCGCCGTCGCAAGGGCTCGGGCTACCCCGTCCAGGACCTGCGGCAGCGTGCCCTGGCCTGGGCCGTGAAGCTGCGTGTCAATCCGCGTGTCATCCGCGTCCAGGACATGCGGCACAAGTGGGGGTCCTGCACCTCGCAAGGCACCGTCACGCTGGCGCATGACCTTTTGGACCGCTCCGACGAGTTCCAGGACTACGTGATCGTGCATGAGCTGCTGCACATGCGGTATGCGAACCACGGTCGGGTCTTCAAGGCGCTGATGAGCGCCTATGTGCCGACCTGGCGCCGCCTGGAATCCGAGGCCGACAGCCCACCCGCGAAGACGGGACGCTGAGACGACAGATCAACAACACATCAGGGAAGATGAAATGACGGAAACCAAGGACGGCAACGACACCGAAGCGGCGACCATCGCGGCTCTGAGCCGCGAGGCCGAGCGACTGGAGGAGGACGCCACGTACTCCAGCAAAGGCCATTTCAATGCGGAAGATACGTGGGTGCGCCGCAACTACTGGCTTGGCGTACCGGCCACCGCCCTCGGCGCGATCGCTGGGGCTTCGCTGATCAAAAGCAGTCCCGAATTGGCGACGGTCTTCACGCTGCTGGCATCGCTGCTGACCGGGCTAATGACGTTCCTGAAGCCCAACGAGCGAGCCGCCCTCCACCGCGCAGCGGCTGGCCAGTTCCTGGCCTTGCGCAATGAGGCTCGATTCTTCCGCGAGATTGAATTGCTCCAGCTCGACCGACTTGCTGAGCTACCAGACAAGCTCCGGGCCTTGTCGGCCACCAGGAATGAGCTGAACAAGACGAGTCCCAGCATTCCCCGACACGCATTCGTCACTGCACGCAAAGGCATCGAGGAAGGCGAGGCTAGGCACAAAGTCGATCAGGGGGAGTAAGCGATGTCCGTCCTGAGCTTTCTGACCGACCTGGCCAGCCGCGCGGTGCTGTCCAGCACCGAGCAACAGTCCATCAACACTTCGGTGAGCACGCTGCAGAGCCGACTCGGCCTGCACTTCGAAGCCGGCGCCATCAAGCAGCACTTCCGGTTCGGATCGTCCACGCGCGGCACCATCCTGCCACGGTCGATGGATGAGCAGTCCGACATCGACTACATGATCGTGTTCAACGACGCCAGCGCCACGCCACAGACATATCTGAACCGCCTGCGGTCCTTCGTCGAACGGCGCTACGGCACCTCCGAGATTTACCAGTCGCAGCCGACCATCGTATTGGAGCTGAACCACATCAAGTTCGACCTTGTGCCTGCCACAACGAACTGGCTCGGCCAGCTCCAGATCCCCGACGGCGCGGGCGGCTGGCAAACCACCAATCCGAACGACTTCAACGCGACGCTGGAAGCCAGGAACAAGGAGCACCGCTCGCTGATCAAGCCGACGATCCGCCTGTTCAAGTTCTGGAGCGCGGCCAGCGGCTACGTCTTCCCCTCCTTCGAGATGGAGAAGTGGGTCTGTGGCCTGACCTTCTGGTTCCCGACAAACCAGCGGGATTACTTCTTCGCGGTGATCGATGCCCTGAGCACCGATTTCTCGTACACCCAGCGGGTCAACAACGAGATCAACCGCGCCAAGGTCATCGTCCAGAACACCAAGCAATACGAGGCCGAGGGCATGCCGCTCAAGGCCGAAGCCGAGATCAAGAAACTCTTCCGCCTCTGAAGCCTCACCAGTCATGAACCATTTGAACAACATCGCGCGGTCGCCGCGCGCATTGGCGGTCGGCATGGCAGCCGTGGTGGCCGTGCTGATCGGCTCGCACGGAACTGCCTTCGCCAACGACAGCAACGCTGCGAAGCCGGAGTCTCTCGCCTCGTTTGTCCAGCAAGCTTGGAAGATCGATGGCTTCCAGCTTGGTCGCGATGCCGTGAATTCCACCGTGCCGATGCGCGTGTCCACCTACATGTCGCCGGCATTCATCCACCGGGGCCAGATGGAGGGACTCGGCCTCAAGGCGAAGGAACTCTCCGAGCTGTGCAGCCGCCAAGGTGGCGAGTGGGCCTATCTGGGTTTGCCACCGGCACGCAGCGAACGGGGGCAGCCCCTGGCGTCCGGAAACTCGCTGGCTGGCGCCGCAGCCAGCGCCCCACCCACGGAAGCCGGTATGCGCGACTTCGTGAAGGCCGGCGAGCAGAGCGTCGCGGCCGATGTCGCCAAAGCCTTCATCGCAGCGCTGCAGCAAGCGCCCGATGCGTTGGTCGCAGACGCCCTTGAGAACGCGGTTCGATGGAAATGGCTGGGGCGCTTCGAGTGCCGCCGCGATGCTGCGCCCTGGACCGCCACGATCAGCTTCTCGAAGTGGGCTGCCCGCACCGAGAAGAGCTACGTCTACCGGGATGTCACGCTCAAGATCGAGTTGGCGCAGCGCTGACCGGCACGATTACTGAAACGCGGCACCGAGTGGACCGTCTATGGCCAGATTCTTTCCGGCACTCGATCAAGCAGAATTCCGCAGCGAAGGAGAATTCACGCTATTTCAGGAGCTTGCTGCGCTCAATGATCAATTCGTCGTCATCCACTCACTGCCATGGTTGCGCGGCAGAACAAAACGGATTTATTCGCAGGCTCTGAATGAATACCTGAAGGTCTCTGCATCGCGCAAACATCTTTCTGGGGAGGTGGACTTCGTGATCATGCATGCGGAATTCGGCATGCTATGCATCGAGACGAAATCGGGGCTCTACAAACCCTCGGGCTTCCGGTTCGTCCACGAGCGTGACGGATACGAAATCGATCCCCTAAATCAGGTCAAGGACAATACTTTCGTTCTAGGCGAGATGCTGCAATCGTGGCAAATGAAGTGCCCTATCGGTTACGCAGTTAATTTTCCAGACTTCGATCTGGATAGCTCGCAGATTGCTGGCGCATACTTGCCGATTGGCAGTTCACTTCCAGACGGCATCCTGATTCTGCATAAGCATCGTCGGGATATTCCTGCGCGCATCATTCAACTGATGACACACTGGAAGGCGGCACTCAACTACGAAAACCAGCATGAATTCAGTTGCGAAATTGACCGATTCCTGACGACCGTTTGGCCACAGGAGGTCCAAATTGGAAATCTTGGACGCAAGATTGCTGCGGACGGGGATCTATGGCTTCGACTTGATGACAAGCAGGCGCATCAGGTCTCGATGTGCCTCGATGCCAACCGCAGGCTGATCGCAGGGTTTTCGGGGAGCGGCAAGACCCTAATTGCCCGTTGCCTTGCTGAGCAGCTGGCAGCCCGAGGAGTCGATGTAATATTTCTTCTTAAGAATCGACAAATCACCCAGCGAGTGGCGACTCAATTGAGGCATCTCGGCCGAGCGGTCACGGTTCAGACCTTTCATTCTTACTGCGAGTCGCTCGGGGCGCGGAATCTGGATGGCGACCACGGTGAGCCAAACTATGACACGCATCACCTGGCTCTAGTTGGAAAGGTGGATCGCCGGTACGCAGTGCTGATCGTCGATGAGGCTCAGGCTCTCAATGAAGCAGATCATTTAGCACTGAGCAAGCACTTTTCCAGCGCGCGCATCTTCGTGTTTGCCGATGAACTTCAGGTGCTCCCCGGTATCGAAAAGGGCAGTTCATATCGGTTCTTGGAGGATACCTACAGCGGGCAATTCTTTTATCTTGCGACGGTCTATCGGAATCCTGGCGGAATCACGCAGCAGATGAAGGAAATGCTTATGCCTCGGCATGAAGTGACCTGCCCTCGCCCAATATTGAAAGAGGATTTGTCGAGGAGCATCAGCTGGGATGTACCAAGGACGATCCGCAGTTTGATGGCAGAACTGTCCTCGGCAGGTGTCCGAACTGAGGACATCATCATCCTAAGTCAGTTTTCCTGGGTGACTGAAGGTATCGACGTGCCGCGATCAACGATATCTGCGTATCGCGGCATGGAAAAGCCAGTCGTCATTGTCGTTGCCGGCTTCGAGATAGACGACACTACTTTGGCTTGCGCACTTGGGCGCGCTACCACGCGAGCCCATATCGTCGTGCCTGTCGAATTGCTCGTTGGGCTAAGCGATGCGAAGTCTGACTTCCTGCGCAGCGCATTGCAGGAGATTGACCGTACCAAGGTACTCAATCAGGATGCCAGCGCCTTATCCCCTCGATTCATCGCCAACAAGGTGCAAAAATACGCTGGCACGGTCGGAGAGCACAGCGTCCTGGGCGAAGGATTCGTCTACGCAAGTCGGTGGAGGCGCTGGATATACGAAGGCGGTCCCAAGTGGGCAAATCGCAGTGTTCAACTCTGGGGCTGGTGGCTTTCGCTTTCGACGGGCCTCGCTATCTCAGGACTCGACTCCGTTCGCAACGAGCCGACCGACTGCCGCCTCCAGCATTGTGCTGAATGCGACAACATCACACCGCATGATGGGCTGGGGAAGTGCCTCACTTGCCTGGCCCCGCCATTAAGCGAAGCCCGTGTGTCCGAGATGGTTCGGCACGCGGCTACGTTCGGCAAAGTGCACTCTGGACTGCCGTGGCAGTCGTTGGTCAACGTGGCAGTGCTCGTCACCAATTTCGAGTTCCCCCGATCAAATGAAAGTGTGCGTGGAATCGACGAGGTGCCGGCCCTTTTCCTCGCCACCACCATCGTCGAGTTTCGGATGCGCAACGAAGCGCCAGTTGCTCAAAAAACCCAGATGGAACAATGGCTGCGTGACGTGCTGGTCGTCGAGGAGTTGGACGACTCCATCGAGGGCCTCACGGGCAGAACGGTTGGCAGCCTTTGCGCGCAGAAGCTCTTGAAGAAGATCGGCATCGGTCGATACCGGTTGGCATGATGCTGTCGACAACCTCGGCGGACGCGAGCGTGGCGAGTATGAAGAACAACAGGGAGATGAACCCAGCATGATCAAGAAGCTCGAATCCATCAGCCTCAAGCGGCACCCCAAGCTCAATGAGAAGTGGGTGCAGGAACAGATCGCAGCCGACCCGACGCTGCTCGGTCTCGGCGACGTGGAAGTGAAGGACATCGAACGGCGGCAACCGGGTGCAGGGCGCCTCGACCTGCTGCTGTACGACACCGAAACCCTCAAGCGATACGAGGTCGAAATCCAGCTCGGCGCCACAGACGAGAGCCACCTGATCCGAACCATCGAGTACTGGGATGTCGAACGGCGGCGATACCCGCAGTACGAGCACACGGCGGTGATCGTGGCCGAGGAGATCACCTCGCGCTTTCTCAACGTCATCCACTTGTTCAACGGCCACATCCCGCTGATCGCGCTGAAGATGACCGCCTACCAAGTGGGCGACGAGGTGGCGCTGACGTTCGTGAAGGTGCTCGACGAGGTGAACCTGGGCCTGGTGGATGAGGACGAGCCCGTTGCTGAGGCACGAGACCGGCCGTACTGGGAGGCCAAGGCATCGAAGGCGACGCTCGCCTTGACCGACGACCTGCTGAACAAGGTGGTCAAGGCCGTGGAGCCGGGCGCGGCCTTGAAGTACAACAAGCACTACGTCGGCTTGGTGATCGATGGGGCGGCCTTCAACTTCGTCTCCTTCGTCCCGAAGAAGGCCCACGTCATCGTGTCCTTCCGCCTGGAACGGTCCGAGGAGGTGGACGCGGAACTTGACGAGGCCGGCCTGGTGAAGCTGGCCTATGACGCACAGTTCCGGCAATATCGGGTGCGGATTGACGCCAACCTGAAGGATCAGGGCCGTGAAGCCATGATCGAGTTGGCCAAACGAGCCAGGGCCAGTTTCGGCAAGGCCGGCTGAACCCGCCCCCCAGAGGTACCGTGATGAAGACTGCGAGCAGAGCGCTCAGGCGCCACCACCGCGAACGACTGCAAGGCGCCCGCCGTCATCGCTTCGGCCGGGACCTCAGCGCAGATGCACGATCGCTCGGCATGGCGGTGACCACGGCCAAGCCCTGCAGTTGCTGGGGTTGTGGCAACCAGCGCCGCTACTTCGGTCACACGCACCAGGAGGCCCGATTGTTTGCCCGGCTACTGGATATCGATCCGCCAGAGGCTTGACAGCGAGCCCGATCTCCGCAGCGTAACCTTCACCTAGCCGCGCAGCAGCTCTTGGAGTGGCTCTGGCAGCCTTGCCAGGAATCCATCGAAGTCGCCGGCAAAGTCCCGATCCACGCAACCGAGCAGTTCAGCTCGACCCGCCTCAGCGGTGAAGCGAACGGCACATCGATGCGGCTCCCGGTCGTCATCAACGAAGGCGTCCGCCAAGCCGTTGAAGTCGCACAAGAGGACGAGCCCCTCGGACGCGGCCCATTGGCGTATTGCCATGTCGGCTGCTGGGCCACCTGCGATAAACGTCGGCACAGCCTGCTCGTGCGCCTCCATGAACAGCGGTCGTGCCCAGATCGATCCGTTCATGCAAAGCATATGCACATGGTCGGCCGGCAGGCGTTCGACGAACTGACGCAGCGCCGCTTGGAAGTTGACGCGCTCAGGATCAGCAGAGTCGTTGTAAAACGAGTTCATTCAGTCCTCTGAAAATTGTTCGGGGCGTGGCCGGCCCCGTGAGGGTCTTGAGCGCTCTGATTGGCCACGGAGATATCCTATTGCGGAGGCCGTTGTATAACTTTCAGACCGTGGTGAAGGTGACACGCCGAGGCCGGGCGGGCTTACCTCCTCAGCCGGCCAAAACCGATGCAGCCAGCTTCTTCGCCAGGTCCTCGGCCCTCGGGTGGTAGTAGCGCTTCAACATGCGCAGGTCCTTGTGACCGGTGACGCTGGACAGCTCCAGCACGTTGGAGAGCTTTTCCGCCAGCCGTGACGCCGCCTCGTGCCGCAGGTCATGGAAGTGCAGGTCAGGCAGCTTGGCGCGCTTCACGGCACGCTGCCAGGCCAGCTTGAAGGCATTCTCGGTGGTGCCAAAGACCAGCGCCCCGCTGCCCTTGGGCCAGGCCCGCAGGATGGCCACCGCCTTGGGTGTCAGCGGCACGTACCGGGGATCGCCGTTCTTGGTCTCCGGCAGGTAGGCCACGGCCTTGTCCAGGTCGATGTGCTGCCATTCCAGGCGCAGCAGCTCACCGCGTCGCATCGCGGTCTCGATGGCCAGTTCCACCATCGGCCGCAGCCACTTCACGCGGCAGCTCGACAGGTCGCCATCGACGTGCGTGCAGGCGGCCAGCAATCGCGCCTCCTCCGACGGCGTGGGCGCAGTGCCCTCCCCCGCTTCCGATCCGGCCGCCAGCCGGCGGCTGCGGGCGTTCGACACCTTCGGCCGCTTGACATGGTTGAGCGGGTTGACCGGTAGGACGATCCCCCACTCCTTCATGGCGTGGTTGAGGATCAGCGCGAGGTCGCCCATTTCGCGCAGCACGGTGGCCGGCGCCACCTGCTTCAGGCGCTCATCGCGCCACGCGGCGAAGTCAGTCGCCTTCAGATTGGCGACATAGGTCTGCCACAGCTTGTGCTTGGCAGTGTTGCGAAGGCGGGCAGCTTCCTTCACCTGGCCCCGATGCGAGGGCGTGACCTCGCGGATGAAGCGCTCGATCAGCTCCTTCATCGTGGTGCGGTCGGCCTCGTTGCGGACGATGTAGCTGCCGCGCTGCATCTCCGCCTCGACCTGTACCGCCCAGGCATGGGCCTCGGCCTTGGTGTCGAAGGTGCGGGCCTGCATCGGATAGCCCTTGCGGCGGATGCGCGCTTCCCACTGGTACTCGCCGCGCTTGTAGTAGCTGGCCATGCCAACTTGCTCCTGTCACTTCCTTGGTTGCCAAAACGGGCAGTGGCGGAAAAGTGTCGGAGAAATGGCCGCGTATAAATTTGCGTGGCCGCTCAAGCTGTTCCTGGCCTGCAACGCCGAGCTGCCGGGCGCTCCCGTCACCTGCGAGCCAGGCGACCAAAACACCAGTCAAATCAAGCACTTACAGAGCAAAGACCAAACAAAAAGCCCGACACGAATTCATCCGTGTCGGGCTCTTGATTCCTACCAAATTTGGTAGGCGCGATTGGATTCGAACCAACGACCCCCACCATGTCAAGGTGGTGCTCTAACCAGCTGAGCTACGCGCCTGTTGAGCCCATAACTATAGCACAGCTTTTTCCGGCTGCCGAATATTTCTTTCAGCGGCGGCGCGCATGGCGCACGCCGGGCACCTGGGCCACCTGGCGCAGCACGGCGTTCAGGCGCGTGGCGTCGCCCACCTCCACCGTGAAGGTCATGTAGGCCGTGCTGCCCGTAGGCCCGCGCACCGACTGCGTGTGCACGCCGGTGATGTGGGTCTTGTCCTTGGCGAACACTTCCGAGATGTCGCGCAGCAGGCCGGGCCGGTCGGCCGCCTCCACCATCACGTCCACCGGGTAGATGGCCTCGCGGTCCTTGGGCGGCTCGCCCCAGGCCACGGGAATCACGCGGTCGGGCTGCTGCTGGGCCATGTGGCGGAAGTTGGGGCAGCCCACGCGGTGGATGGCCACGCCCTTGCCGCGCGTGACGTACCCGCCGATCTCGTCGGGCGGCGCCGGCCGGCAGCAGCGCGACAGCTGCGTGAGCAGCGATTCCACGCCCACCACCAGCACACCGCCATCGCCCGCGCCGCCGGCCCGGCTGCGCTTGAGCGCGATGGTCTCGGGCGCGGCCTCGGGCTCGGGCGCCGGCGGACGCAGCAGGTTCTCGATGGTGCGCAGCGAGAACTCGTCCTTGCCCACCACCTCGAACAGCGCATCGGCGCCCTTGAAGCCCAGCTGCGCGGCCAGGTCGTCCAGCTTGATGGCGGTGCGGCCCTCGCGCTGCAGCAGCTTCTCCACCAGTTCGCGGCCGCGGGCGATGGTGCCGGCCTGGGCCTGGGCGTTGAACCAGGCGCGCACCTTGGCGCGGGCGCGCTGGCTCTTCAGGTAGCCCAGTTCGGGGTTCAGCCAGTCGAGCGACGGGCCGCCCTCCTTCACCGTGATCACCTCCACCGTCTGGCCGTTGGCCAGCGGCGTGCCCAGCGGCACCATCACGCCGTCGACCTTGGCGCCGCGGCAGCGGTGGCCCACATCGGTGTGCAGCGCGTAGGCAAAGTCCACCGGTGTGCCACCGGCCGTCAGCTCCACCACCGCGGCCTGGGGCGTGAACACGTAGATGCGGTCGTCGAAGGCCGGGGCGCCGGGCGTGGCGCTGCCAGCCGCACCCTCGCCTTGCCCGCTGCCCTGGCCGACGAAGTCGCGCTCCCAGGCCAGCAGCTGGCGCAGCACGGCCTTGCGCGCCTCGGCCACGCGCTCCTCGAAGTCGCCCGCGGCCAGCACACCGGCATAGCCCTTGGTGCCGGCCTCCTTGTAGGCCCAGTGCGCGGCCACGCCGTGCTCGGCATGGTCGTGCATGGCCTGGGTGCGGATCTGCACCTCCACCGGCCGCGCGGGCTCGTCGCCCACGGCCATCATCACCACTGTGTGCAGGCTCTGGTAGCCGTTGGGCTTGGGGCGGGCGATGTAGTCGTCGTACTCGCCGGCCACCGGCGTGTAGCGCTCGTGCACGCGCGACAGCGCGGCGTAGCAGGCCGGCACATCGGCCACGATGACGCGCAGCGCGCGCACGTCGAACACGCGCTCCAGGCCCAGGTTCTTGCCGCGCATCTTCTTCCAGATGCTGTAGAGGTGCTTGGGCCGGCCCTGCACCTGAGCGGTGATGCCCACCGCTGCCAGTTCGTCGGCCAGCTGGCGGCGGGTGGCCTCGATGCCGGCCTCGCGCTCCACGCGGCGCTCGGCCAGCAGCCGCGCCACCTGCTTGTAGGCCTCGGGTTGCTGGAAGCGGAAGGCCAGGTCCTCCAGCTCCCACTTGATCTGCCAGATGCCCAGGCGGTTGGCCAGCGGCGCGAAGACCTGCTGGCTCTCCTGCGCCAGCGCCTGCGGGCACGGGTTCTTGCTGGCGGCGTACCAGCGCAGCGTCTGCAGACGGCTGGCCAGGCGCAGCAGCACCACGCGCAGGTCACGGCTGAAGGCCAGCAGCATCTTGCGCACGCGTTCGGTCTGCTCGGCGCGCTGCTCGTCGCCCACCTGGGCCTCGCGCGCGGCGCGCTGGATCTGCACCAGCTTGCGCGTCAGCGTCACCAGGCTGGCATAGCTGGGGCCGAAGGCCTTGGCCACCACCTCCTCGGGGCGCTGCAGAAAGTCACCGGCATACACCAGGTAGGCGGCGGCGCGCATCGACGGCGCCGCGCCGATGCTGCGCAGGATCTCGGCCACGCCGTCGGCATGGCCTTGCGCGTCCTCGCCGGTGTCGAGCAGGCGGCCAGCCAGCAGCGGCTCGGCAAAGGCGCGGGCACGCTGCAGGGCGTCGGCGCCGCCATCGTCGCCGGCCTGGGCACGCGCAGCGGGATCCACCTCCACCACCTGCACGATGGCAGCGGCGTCACGCGCCTGCGGCCCCAACGCCGCGGGTTCTGTCTTCATGGAATCGCTTCGGGCTGTCGGTCGGACTGCGTCAGGGCTGCAGCAGGAAGTCGCGCACCACGGCCACCTGATCCGGCGCCACCAGGGTGGGGGCATGGCCCACGCCGGGCAGTTCCACCAGGCGCGCCTGGGGGCCACGCTGGGTCATGGCCTGGGCGGTGGCGGGCGACAGCAGATCGCTCTGCGCGCCGCGCAGCAGCAGCGTGGGGCATTTCACGCGGTCATAGCCGGCCCACAGCGCGGCCTCGCCGGCCTGGGCCAGCTCGGGCGTCACCAGGCGGAAGGGCACGGCGATGGCCGGGTCGTAGTGCGGCTTGAAGCCGTCGCCATCGGGCTTGAGCTGCGGGCGGGTGAGCGCCAGCCACTGCTCACGCGTGTGCGGGCCGAAGCCCTGGCTGATGGCCCACAGCGCATCGGCGGCATCGTCCACGCTGCCCCAGCGCGCCGGCAGGCCCAGGTAGGTGCCGATGCGCTGCAGCGCCGCGTACTCGATGCTCGGGCCCACGTCATTGAGCACCAGGCGCGAGATGGGGGTGTCGGGCAGCGAGGCCACACCCAGGCCGATCAGTCCGCCCATCGAGGTGCCCACCCAGTGCACGGTGTCGGCGTTCAGACGCGCCAGCAGCGTGACCATGTCGGCCACGTAGGCCGGAATCGCATAGCCCATCGGGTCGGCCAGCCAGTCACTCTGGCCGCGGCCCACCACGTCGGGGCAGACCACGCGGTACTCGCCGGCCATGGCGGCCGCCAGCGTGTCGAAGTCGCGCCCCTGGCGCGACAGGCCGTGCACGCACACCAGCACGCGCGGGTTGGCGGCGTCGCCCCATTCCCAGTAGGCCATGCGGTGCAGGCCGCGGCTGTCCAGGCATTGCACATGGTTCAGGCGCGGCTGGGCGACGTCGGCGGGCAGGCGGTGAAGGTCAGTCACTTTTCAGGCTCCTTGCCCATAATGATCGCAGCAAGCCGGGCCCTTGCACGCCCGCACCATCCGCATCACGACAGACAGGAGATATCGATATGCTCAAAGGCAAGACTGCCCTCGTCACCGGCTCCACCAGCGGCATCGGCCTGGGCATGGCCCTGGCCATGGCCCGCCAGGGCGCCAACGTGATGCTCAACGGCTTCGGCGACGTCGAGGGCGCCAAGGCCGAGGTGGCCAAGCTGGGCGGCCGCGTCAGCTACCACGGCGCCGACATGAGCAAGCCGGCCGAGATCGAGGCCATGGTGCGCGCGGCCGAGGCCGAGTTCGGCGCGGTGGACATCCTGATCAACAACGCCGGCATCCAGCATGTGGCGGCCATCGAGGACTTCCCGGTCGAGCGCTGGGACGCCATCATCGCCATCAACCTCAGCTCGGCCTTCCACGCCATGCGCGTGGCCTTGCCCGGCATGAAGCAGCGCAACTGGGGCCGCATCGTCAACGTGGCCTCGGTGCATGGCCTGGTGGCCTCGGCACATAAGTCGGCCTATGTGGCGGCCAAGCATGGCGTGGTGGGCCTGACCAAGGTGGCCGCGCTCGAGAACGCCACCACCGGCGTCACCATCAACGCCGTGTGCCCGGGCTGGGTGCTGACGCCGCTGGTGCAAAAGCAGGTGGACGCCCGCGCCGCCCAGGCCGGCATCAGCGAAGAGGAAGCCAAGCGCCAGCTGCTGGCCGAGAAGCAGCCCTCGCTGCAGTTCACCACGCCCGAGCAACTGGCAGAGCTGGTGGTGTTCCTGTGCTCTCCGGCGGCCGACAACATCCGCGGCGTGGCCTGGAACGTCGACGGCGGCTGGGTCGCGCAATAACAGGAGCACCCGGCCTCGCGGGTACGCGAGTCCACCCGCCGGACGGGGTGAACGCGGACACGAAGCGTCCAGTGGACGATTCGTGCCAGTGAACGCCGGCTCCGCAGCGGCCGAGCGCTCGCCCGGCTCCGCTTCGTTCACTGCCGGGCAGAAGCGCTAGCGCGGCGACATCTGGATGCTGCCGCTGACCGTCACGCTCACCGTGGCGCGGCCGGCCTCCACCGGCTGTGATTCGTCTGCCGGCGCGGCGGCCATGGCCCGCGCCACGCGGAACATCGGCACCGGCGCGCTGGGGCCGACGTCGCCGCCGCTGATGTTGACTTCGCGCACGCTCCAGCCGCCAAAGCCGAACTGCTGGGCGTAGCTGGCCGCGCGCTGGCGGAACTTGGCGATGGCCTCGGCCGACACCTCGCCGGCCACGCGCTCGCGCGCCTCGCGCGACAGGCCGAAGCCCACGCGCGCCACGCTCAGGCCCGGCAGCTTGCCGGCCAGCGCGCTGATGGCCGGCAGGTCACGACCCTCCAGCACCAGTTCGGCCATGCCCTGCCAGCCGGCAATGCCGCCCTTGGGCGCCGTGCGCGGGTACAGCGAGAAGGCGCCGGTGCGCACGTCCAGCTGGCCCGGCCGCTGGGCCTTGCGCGCCTCGGTCAGCGCAGCGTCCAGCACCTGGCGCAGCTGGCTTTGCACGGTGGCGGCATCGCTGCCCTCGCGCACCACCTGCAGCGTGATCGCCAGCAGGTCCTGCGGCACCTCGGTGCTGGCCTCGGCCGACAGTTGCAGCACATTGGCCGGCGGCGCCAGCACGGCGGTCTGGGCGGCGGCGCCCTGTGCCAGTGCCACCAGGCTTGCCAGGGCCAGGGCGCGACGAAGCCTTGCGGCCGTTCGATGGGACATGCGGGTTCCTCGGTGAGGGAATGGGAAGGCGATGGACCGCCCGATGCTGGACGCCGACTGAACAGGCCGGCTGAACGTGCCGACTGTAAGTGCCGGCTGTTGCGCGGCGTTTGCGCGGCCGTGGCGCCCTGCTCTGCTCACGCCGGCGGGGCCCGCGTGGTTGACGTCACACCCGGCCCGGCTGGCCGGTTAGAGTTGTAACAGAGGGTCAGAATCCGGCGGTCGGGCCCGAAACCCGGGCCCACAATGCCTCTGTTACAAATTCGGAGCGCGCATGAACACCGCTGCCACGGCCCGGCCCGACCGCATCGTCGTCGTCGATGACGACGCCCGCATCCGCGACCTGCTGCGCCGCTACCTCACGCAAGAGGGCTTCGAGGTGCTGCTGGCCGAGGACGGCAAGACGCTGAACCGCCTGCTCACCCGCGAGAACATCGACCTGATCGTGCTCGACCTGATGCTGCCCGGCGAGGACGGCCTGTCGATCTGCCGCCGCCTGCGTGCGGCCAATGACACCACGCCGATCATCATGCTCACCGCCAAGGTGGAGGATGTGGACCGCATCGTGGGCCTGGAGGTGGGTGCCGACGACTACCTGCCCAAGCCCTTCAACCCGCGCGAACTGCTGGCGCGCATCCACGCCGTGCTGCGCCGCCGCCCGCAGCAGGAGGCGCCCGGCGCGCCGTCCAAGGAGGCACAGGTGGTCAGCTTCGGGCCGTTCAGCTTCGACTTGTCGCTGCGGCGGCTCACCAAGGATGGCGAGGCCATCCAGCTCACCACCGGCGAGTTCTCGATGCTCAAGGCCCTGGTGCGCCACCCGCGCCAGCCGCTCAGCCGCGACAAGCTGGCGCAGCTGGCGCGCGGCCGCGAGTTCGAGCCCTTCGACCGCAGCCTGGACGTGCAGGTCTCGCGCCTGCGCAAGCTGATCGAGCCCGATCCGTCGGCACCGCGCTACATCCAGACCGTGTGGGGCGTGGGCTACGTGTTCGTGCCGGACGGCGCGGCCTGAACCCGCACAACCGCCTACCGTCATGGCCTTGCCGTCCCAGCGCGTGGCGCTGAGCCTGTTCTGGCGCACCTTCTTCCTGCTGCTGCTGCTGGTAGGGGGCTGCCTCACGGCCTGGACCGCGGCGCTGCTGATGCGCGACGACCCGCCGCGCGAGGTGCTGGCCGCCCGCGAGCTGGCCTGCGTGGTCAACGTCAGCCGCGAGGCCCTGGCCCGCGTGGAACCCGCCGCCCGCAGCGGCCTGCTCAAGGCCATCGCCGCGCGCGAGAAGCTGCAGTTGCAGGCGCGCGGCGGGGCCGACCGCTGGACGAGTGCCGCCGACGATGCCGGCATGCGCCGCTTTGCCGCCGCACTGCGTACCGAACTGGGGCCCGACACGCTGGTGGCCAGCCAGGTGAACGGCAAGCCGGGCCTGTGGGTGGGCTTCAGCGCCGAGCGCGACGCCTGGTGGCTGCGTGCCGACCCCGAGCGTGCCCAGCCGCCGCAGAACCTGCCCTGGCTGCTGGCCTTGCTGGCGGTGCTGGCGGTGATCCTGCTGGCCTCGGTGCTGGTGGCCCGGCGCATCAACCGGCCGCTGCGTGAGCTGCAGTTCGCGGCCAGCCGCATCCGTGAGGGCGATCTCGATTCGCGCCTGGACGAATCCACCATCACCAGCGAGATCCGCGAGGTGAACATGGGCTTCAACCGCATGGCGCGCGAGCTGGCCAAGGTGGAGGAAGACCGCGTGGTGATGCTGGCCGGCATCAGCCACGACCTGCGCACGCCGCTGGCGCGCCTGCGCCTGGAGGCCGAGATGAGCGTCTCGGACGAGGAGGCGCGGGCCAACATGGCCGATGACATCGACCAGCTCGACGCCATCATCGACAAGTTCATGGACTATGCGCGGCCAGGCGAGACCCGGCTGCAGAGCGTGCTGCTGTCGCGCCTGATCGACAAGGAGGCCGCGGCCTTCCGCGACCCCGGCGAGATCCGCATCACGTCGCGGGTGGCCATCGACCTGGAGGTGCTGGCCGACGAGGTGGAACTGGGCCGCGTGTTCGCCAACCTGTTCGAGAATGCGCGCCGCTATGGCCGCAGCCAGGACACCGGTGTGGCCGAGGTGCAGGTGAGCTATGTGCGCACCGGCGGCTGGGTGATCTGCACCGTGCGCGACCGCGGCCCCGGCGTGCCCGAGTCACGCATCAAGCAGCTGACCGCGCCGTTCTACCGCGGCGACACCGCGCGCACCGCCGCCACCGGCGCGGGCCTGGGCCTGGCCATCGTCGAGAAGGCGATGGCGCGCATGGGCGGCACGGTGGAGTTCCACAACGCGCCCGACACGGGCCTGATGATCCACCTGCGGCTCAAGCACGCCAGAGCGTGAAGCACCCGGCGTCCGGAGTACCGGGTGCCAGCCGGCTAGGCTTTCGCCAGCAGGCACACCGCCCGCGCCTCGATCGCCCGGCCCTCGCCCACCGGGCCCAGCTTCTCGGCCGTCTTGGCCTTCACGTTGACGCGGCCGGCCTCCAGGCCCAGCAGTTCGCCAATGCGCGTCACCATGGCCGGAATGTGCGGCGCCAGCTTGGGCGCCTGCGCCACGATGGTGCTGTCCACGTTGACGATCTGCCAGCCGGCGGCACGCACGCGCCGGGCGCATTCGGCCAGCAGCACGCCCGAGTCGGCGCCCTTGAACGCGGCATCGGTATCGGGAAAGTGGCGCCCGATGTCGCCCAGCGCGGCGGCGCCGAACAGCGCGTCGGTGATGGCGTGCAGCAGCGCGTCGGCATCGCTGTGGCCCAGCAGGCCCTTGGTGTGCGGCACGGTGATGCCGCCCAGCACCAGCGGCCGGCCCTCGACCAGCTGGTGCACGTCCCAGCCCTCACCGATCCTGAGATTCAGCAGATCGAAGGCGTTCACTCCACCACCTCCATGCGCTCGGCGATGCGCCACAGCACGCCGCTGGGGTCGGTGATCGACATGTCCTTCAGGCCCCAGGGGCGCTGCTGCGGCGGCTCCACGCGCACGCCGTAGCGCTCGGCCAGGCCTTCGCGCGAGATCTTGGCCCAGAAGGTATCCAGATCAGCCAGCGTCAGATGCAGCACCAGGTTGCTGGCCAGGCCTTCCTCAAAAAAGTCCTGCAGCAGGAAGGCGCTGTTGCCGAAGCGGAAGCCGGCCAGCTTGCCGCGGTTGAACTCGCGCACGAAGCCGAGGTCGGTGTAGAACTCCTGCGACAGATCGAAGTCCCTGGCCGGCACCATGGGCCGCAACTCGGTGCCGCGGCGGCCGGTGGCCAGCAGGCGCTCGGCCAGGCCGAAGTCGGGCTGGTAGGTGATCTTCAGGTTCTCGAGGTCGCCACGCACCAGGCGCGGCGCATGGCCCAAGGCCTCCACCGCGCTGCTCTCGTCGGTGATCGCGGTGCCCGCTTCAGCGGCCTGGCGCAGCGCCGGCTCCAGCAGGCCCAGGCGAAACATCTGCGGCGTCTGAGCGGCCCACTTGCCGTCGCGGGCGATGGTGGTGGCCACGCGGTCGCCGCTGTCATCGGCCGCCTTCAGCGTGTCGGCCACCGGCAGGGCCAGCAAGCCGCCCACCTCGTCGTGCCAACAGGTGCTGAGCAGGCGCTCGATCCACGCCGGCCGCACCAGGCAGCGCGCGGCGTCGTGCACCAGCACCCAGTCCTGCGGCTGCGCGCCGCGGGCCTTCAGCTCGGCCAGGCCAGCCAGCACGGTGGCAGCACGGCTGTCGCCGCCGACGCGGGCGATCCAGCCCTTGTCCGTGCCGGCAAAGCCGGGCACCTCTTCCTCGAACTGCTCGTCATCAGGCGCCAGCACCACCAGCGTGGCGGCGATGCGGTCCACCTGGCCCAGCGCCGCCAGCGTGTGCGCCACCACCGGCAGGCCGGCCAGCGACACGTACTGCTTGGGCACGAACGAGCCCGAGCGGCTGCCGGTGCCTGCACAAGGCACCAACGCGAAACAACGGGGTTCTGCCCCAACAGTGAAACTGGTCATCGGCCCAATTTTAGAATCGGCGCTTTTCACGCCCCCGAGTCACGGCTCCGGGGCGTGCTGTCGTTTTCGGCCCGCCGCCTTTCCATCGCCCGACCCGCCCATGCAACTGCCCGTCATCGCCCCCGGCAAACGCTTCACGCTGCCCCGGCCCATTGGTTCGGCCGATGCGCTGCTGCTGTCCCGCTTTGCGCAGAAGCAGTTGGCCGACAAGCGGATGCTGGCCATCGTGACGGCCGAGCCGGCCGACGCCCAGCGCCTGGCCGATGAGCTGCCCTTCTTCGCGCCGGGCCTGCGCACGACGGTGTTCCCTGACTGGGAGACCCTGCCCTACGACACCTTCAGCCCGCACCAGGACCTGATCAGCGAGCGCCTGGCCACGCTGTGGCGCATCCACAAGCAGGACGCCGACGTGGTGCTGCTGCCGGCCACCACGGCGCTCACGCGGCTGGCGCCGCCGTCCTTCCTGGCGGCCACCACCTTCGAGTTCAAGCAGAAGCAGAAGCTGGACGAGGCAGCCTTCCGCGCGCAACTGACGCTGGCCGGCTACAACCATGTCAGCCAGGTGGTGTCGCCGGGTGAGTACGCGGTGCGCGGCGGCCTGATCGACCTGTTCCCGATGGGCTCGCCGGTGCCCTACCGGGTCGATCTGTTCGACAACGAGGTCGATTCGATCCGCACCTTCGACCCCGACAGCCAGCGCAGCCTGTACCCGGTGCCCGAGGTGCGGCTGCTGCCGGGCCGCGAGTTCCCGATGGACGAGGCGGCGCGCACCATGTTCCGCCAGCGCTGGCGCGAGAAGCTGGACGGCGACCCGACCAAGAGCCGCATCTACAAGGACATCGCGCAAGGCATCGCCACCGCCGGCATCGAGTACTACCTGCCGCTGTTCTTCGAGCAGACGTCGACGATCTTCGACTACCTGGGCGCGCAGGCCGGGGTCGTTCTGCACGGCGAGGTCGACCAGGCCATCGAGCGCTTCTGGACCGACACCCGCGAGCGCCACCGCTTCATGGCGGCCGACCCCGACCGGCCCGTGCTGGCGCCGGAAGACATCTTCCAGCGCGCCGACGAGTTCTTCGCCCACACCGGCGCGCACGCCACGCTGGTGCTGCGCGGCCAGGAGCCGCTGGACTGGGCGCGGCCGCTGCCCGACATCGCCGCCGACCGCGGCGCCACCGAGCCGCTGGCCGCGCTGGGCAAGCACCTGGACGCCACGCCGCACCGCGTGCTGATCGTCGCTGAAAGCGAAGGCCGGCGCGAAAGCCTGCTGGAGACGCTGCGCGACCACAAGATCAGCCCGCCCAGCGTGGCCACGCTGGCCGAGTTCCAGGCGCAGACGGGCGACGCGTTCGAGAAGGTGGCGATCACCGCCGCGCCGCTGGCCGCCGGTTTCTTCTGGCATGAGCCCGACGCGAACATCGCGATCCAGTTCATCACCGAGACCGAGCTGTTCGCCAGCTCGCCGCAGGCGCGCCGCCGCCGCAAGCAGGAGCAGACCAGCAGCGTCGACGCGCTGATCAAGGACCTGTCGGAGCTGAAGGTGGGCGACCCCGTGGTGCACGCCAGCCACGGCATCGGCCGCTACCAGGGCCTGCTGAACATCGACCTGGGCGACGGCCCGTCGGAATTCCTGCACCTGGAGTACGCCGACAAGGCCACGCTGTACGTGCCGGTGGCGCAGCTGCAGCTGATCAGCCGCTACACCGGCGTCAGCGCCGAGGAAGCGCCGCTGCACAAGCTGGGCAGCGGCCAGTGGGACAAGGCGCGCCGCAAGGCCGCCGAGCAGGTGCGCGATGCCGCGGCCGAGCTGCTGAACCTGTATGCCCGCCGCGCCGCGCGCGAAGGCTTCGCCCACCGCTTCAGCCCGCATGACTACGAGGCCTTCGCCGCCAGCTTCGGCTTCGAGGAGACGCCCGACCAGCGCGCCGCCATCCATGCGGTGATCCAGGATCTGGTGAGCCCGAAGCCGATGGACCGGCTGGTGTGCGGCGACGTGGGCTTCGGCAAGACCGAGGTGGCGCTGCGCGCGGCCTTCGTCGCCGTGCACGGCGGCAAGCAGGTGGCGCTGCTGGCGCCCACCACGCTGCTGGCCGAACAGCACTACCAGACCCTGGTCGACCGCTTCGGCAAGTGGCCGGTGAAGATCGCCGAGATGTCGCGTTTCCGCTCGCCCAAGGAGATCCGGGCCGCGCTGGACGGGCTGGAGGACGGCACGATCGACATCGTGGTGGGCACGCACAAGCTGCTGAGCCCCGACGTGAAGTACAAGCGCCTGGGCCTGTTGATCATCGACGAGGAGCACCGCTTCGGTGTGCGCCACAAGGAGGCCATCAAGGCCATGCGCGCCGAAGTCGACGTGCTGACGCTGACCGCCACGCCGATCCCGCGCACGCTGGGCATGGCGCTCGAAGGCCTGCGCGACCTGAGCGTCATCGCCACCGCGCCGCAGCGCCGGCTGGCGATCAAGACCTTCGTGCGCAGCGAGGGCAACAGCGTGATCCGCGAGGCCGTGCTGCGTGAACTGAAGCGTGGCGGCCAGGTGTACTTCCTGCACAACGAGGTGGAGACCATCGAGGCGCGTGGCCGCAAGCTGGCCGAGCTGCTGCCCGAGGCGCGCATCGCCATCGCCCACGGCCAGATGCCCGAGCGCCAGCTGGAAGCGGTGATGCGCGACTTCGTGGGCCAGCGCGCCAACGTGCTGCTGTGCTCGACCATCATCGAGACCGGCATCGACGTGCCGAGCGCCAACACCATCGTCATCAGCCGCGCCGACAAGTTCGGCCTGGCCCAGCTGCACCAGCTGCGCGGCCGCGTGGGCCGCAGCCACCACCAGGCCTATGCCTACCTGCTGGTGCCCGACACCGAGACGCTGAGCAAGCAGGCGCAGCAGCGCCTGGACGCCATCCAGAGCATGGAAGAGCTGGGCTCGGGCTTCTACCTCGCCATGCACGACCTGGAGATCCGCGGCTGCGGCGAGGTGCTGGGCGAGAAGCAGAGCGGCAACATGATGGAGGTGGGCTTCCAGCTCTACAACGACATGCTGGCCGAGGCGGTGCGCGCGCTCAAGAAGGGCGAGGAGCCCGACCTGCTGTCGCCCACCGGCGTGTTCGGCGGCAGCACCGAGGTCAACCTGCATGCCCCCGCCCTGCTGCCCGACAGCTACTGCGGCGACGTGCATGTGCGCCTGAACCTCTACAAGCGCCTTGCCACCGCCAGCAAGCCCGAGCAACTGGACGGCATGCTCGAAGAGATCACCGACCGCTTCGGCAAGCTGCCGGCGCAGGGCCAGACCCTGTTCGACACACACCGCCTGCGCGTGCTGGCGCGGCCCTACGGCGTGGTGAAGATCGACGCCAACCCGAAGCTGATGAACATCTGGTTCCGCCCCAACCCGCCGGTGGACGCGATGCGCATCATCGAGCTGGTGCAGAAGAACCGCGCCATCAAGCTGGTGGGCAACGACAAGCTGCGCGTGGACCGCGAGATCGCCGACCCGAAGGACCGCGCGCAATTCGTGCGCGACGTGCTGCGCAGCCTGGGGCAGCCGCAGGCACGGGCGTGACGGCGCCCGGGCGCGCGCCGGGCCACACCGAAGGGGCCGCGAAGGGGCCGGTCAATCGGCGCGCGGCGCGTCCTGCTCGGCGTCCAGCCGGTCCATCAGCAGCGCGTACAGCCACACCAGGCCGCAGAAGACGAACAGCGCGCCCTGTGAGGCCATCCAGAAGCTGAATGGCCAGCCGAAGAACTGAAAGCTCAGTTCACGGGCGAAGACCGACAGGCCCAGCGTCAGCGCGAACCAGGCGCCCAGCAGGGCCACCGTCAGGCGCAGGACGCGGCGCCAGTAGTGGCGGTGCTTGTCGGAGGCGGGCATCGGTACGGCGGAAGGGCTGGCGCGAAAACGCGGCGCGATGCTATGCGCAAACCGCCCCGGGTACCCATCGGGGGCATCCCGGGTGCCGGTGCCGAGCGGCCCGTGGCCGGCGGTGGGCTGCATGCGAGAATTGTCGTTTGTCATCCGTGCCGCCATTTCAGCACCGAGGCCACACCATGGACACCGAACAGATCAACGCCATCGGCACGCTGCTAGCCGACCTGAGCGCCCGCACCCAGCAGCTCCGGGGGTATCTTTGACTACGATCGCAAAGCCCTGCGATTGAATGAAGTCAATGCCGCGCTGGAGAACCCCAGCGTCTGGAACGAACCCAAGCGCGCGCAAGATCTCGGGCGCGAGAAGCGCCAGCTGGAAGACGTGGTCGAGACCATCAACCACCTGACCAGCAACCTGGCGGACAACGCCGAGCTCTACGAGATGGCCAAGGCCGAGGACGATGTGGACAGCCTGTCCACCATCGAGGCCGAAGCCCAGCCGCTGCGCGAAACGGTGGAGCGGCTTGAGTTCCGCCGCATGTTCAGCAACCCGGCCGATCCGAGCAACTGCTTCATCGACATCCAGGCCGGCGCCGGTGGCACCGAGGCCTGCGACTGGGCCGGCATGCTGCTGCGCCAGTACCTGAAGTACGCCGAGCGCAAGGGTTTCACCGCCAGCGTGGAAGACGAGACGCCCGGCGACGTGGCCGGCATCAAGAGCGCCACCATCAAGGTGGAAGGCGAGTACGCCTTCGGCCACCTGCGCACCGAGACCGGCGTGCACCGCCTGGTGCGCAAGAGCCCGTTCGACTCGGCCGGCGGCCGCCACACCTCGTTCGCCAGCCTGTTCGTCTACCCCGAGATCGACGACTCGATCGAGATCGACATCAACCCGGCCGATGTGCGCACCGACACCTTCCGCGCCAGCGGCGCGGGCGGCCAGCACATCAACAAGACCGACTCGGCCGTGCGCCTGACCCACATCCCCACGGGCATCGTGGTGCAGTGCCAGGACAGCCGCAGCCAGCACAGCAACCGCGACGTGGCCTGGCGCCGC
The DNA here is from genome assembly GCF_038066595.1 of Pseudaquabacterium inlustre. NCBI lineage: Bacteria > Pseudomonadati > Pseudomonadota > Betaproteobacteria > Burkholderiales > Sphaerotilaceae > Pseudaquabacterium > Pseudaquabacterium inlustre. Next base: position 78,832 of record NZ_JBBUTH010000009.1, on the reverse strand, counting down.
CTGCGCAGCCGCCTCTATGACCATGAGATGCGCAAGCGCATGGAAGAGCAGCAGAAGCTGGAAGAAGGCAAGACCGACGTGGGCTGGGGCCACCAGATCCGCAGCTACGTGCTCGACCAGAGCCGCATCAAGGATCTGCGCACCAACGTCGAGATCAGCAACACGCAGAAGGTGCTGGACGGCGACCTCGATGCCTTCATCGAGGCCAGCCTGAAGCAGGGCCTGTAAGCACGCCGCGCGCCGCCCGGCCACGGGCCTGCGGCGCGCCCCCGACAAAGAGCAAGAGGAGCGCACCGCCATGCGTGAAGCCGCCGCCAGCGCCATCCGGCGCGAGGACTATGCCGCCCCGGCGTTCTGGATCCGCACCGTCGAACTCACGTTCGACCTGGATCCGGCCAAGACCATCGTCGCCAGCAAGCTGGCCATCGAGCGCAACCCCCAGGCCGCCCCCGGCCAGGCCCTGGTGCTGCACGGTGAAGATCTGACGCTGCTGCGCTGCCTGGCCGACGGCGAGAGCGTGAGCTTCCGGCATGAAGAGGGCCTGCTGGTCATCGACCACCCGCCCGAGAAGGACGCCTTCACGCTGGAGATCCGCAACACCTGCGCGCCCGAGAAGAACACGCAGTTGTCGGGCCTGTACACCAGCACCGGCGGCCTGTTCACGCAGTGCGAGGCCGAGGGCTTCCGCCGCATCACCTACTTCCTGGACCGGCCCGACGTGATGGCGGTGTTCAGCGTGACGCTGCGCGCCGACAAGGCGAAGTACCCGGTGCTGCTGTCCAACGGCAACCTGGTCGAGCAAGGCAGCCTGGACAACGGACGCCACTTTGCCAAGTGGCACGACCCGTTCCCGAAGCCCAGCTACCTGTTCGCCCTGGTGGCCGCCGATCTGGTGTGCCGCGAGCAGAAGATCGTGTCCCGCTCGGGCAAGGAGCACTTGCTGCAGGTCTACGTGCGCCGCGGTGACCTGGACAAGACCGAGCACGCCATGGCCTCGCTGATCGCCAGCGTGGCCTGGGACGAGGCCCGCTTCGGCCTGCCGCTGGACCTGGACCGCTTCATGATCGTCGCCGTGAGCGACTTCAACATGGGCGCGATGGAGAACAAGGGCCTGAACGTCTTCAACACCAAGTACGTGCTGGCCAGCCCCGCCACCGCCACCGACGGCGACTTCGCCGGCATCGAGAGCGTGGTGGGCCACGAGTACTTCCACAACTGGACCGGCAACCGCATCACCTGCCGCGACTGGTTCCAGCTGAGCCTGAAGGAAGGCCTGACGGTCTACCGCGACCAGGAGTTCTCGATGGACATGGCCGGCTCGCCGTCGGCCCGCGCGGTCAAGCGCATCGACGACGTGCGCGGCCTGCGCGCCGTGCAGTTCCCCGAGGACGCCGGCCCGATGGCCCACCCGGTGCGCCCTGACCGCTACCAGGAGATCAACAACTTCTACACCGCCACGGTCTACGAAAAGGGTGCCGAGGTGGTGCGCATGATGGCCACCCTGGTGGGCCGCGAGGGCTTCCGCCGCGGCATGGACCTGTACTTTGAGCGCCACGACGGCCAGGCCGTGACCTGCGACGACTTCGCCCAGGCCATCGCCGATGCCAACCCCGGCAGCGCGCTGGCGGTCAATCTGGCGCAGTTCAAGCACTGGTATGCCCAGGCCGGCACGCCGCGGCTCACCGCACGCGGCTCGCACGACGTCACCACGCGGCGCTTCACGCTCACGCTGACCCAGAGCGCCCTGCCCTCGCCCGGCCAGCCCGACAAGCAGCCCTGCGTGATGCCGGTGGTGATGGGCCTGATCAGCACCGACGGCCGCGCGCTGCCGCTGCGCCTGGCGGGCGAAGAGGCGGCCCACGGCACCGAGCGCACGCTGGTGCTGACACAGCCCGAGGAGAGCTTCGTCTTCGAGGACATCGACGACGCCCCCGTGCCCTCGCTGCTGCGCGGCTTCTCGGCGCCCGTGGTGCTGGACAGCGGCCTGTACGACGGCGCGCTGATCACCCTGCTGCGCCACGACCACGACGCCTTCAACCGCTGGGAAGCCGGCCAGCGCCTGGCGCTGAACCGCCTGCTGGCCGCCCTGCCCGGCACCGGTGAACTGCCGGCGCTGGACGACGCCTACATCGACGCCATGCGCGCGGTGCTGCGCGACCCGGCGCTGGACCCGGCCTTCAAGGAACTGGTGCTCACCCCGCCCGGCGAAGGCTACGTGGCCGAGCAGTGCGCCGAGGTCGACCCGCAGCGCATCCACCGCCTGCGCGAGGAGATGCGCCAGCAACTGGCCGCCCGCCTGCACGCCGACTGGCTGTGGGCCTGGGAGGCGCACCAGGTGCGCGAGGGCTACCGCCCCGATGCCGTGCAATCGGGCAAGCGCGCACTGGCCAATCTGGCGCTCACGATGCTGGTGCTGGACGCCGTGGCCAAGGGCGACCCGGTGTGGCCCGGCCGCGCCTACCAGCGCGTGAAGGACGCCGGCCAGATGACCGACCGCCATGCCGCGCTGAAGGCCCTGATCGACGGCCATTCGCCGCTGGCGCAGGGTGCGCTGGCCCACTTCCACGGCGTGGCCGCCGGCGACGACCTGGTGCTGGACAAGTGGTTCGCCGCGCAGGCCCAGGCCGCCGAGCCGCTGGATGGCGGCGGCGTGGTGCTGGGCCGGGTGAAGGCCCTGCTCAAGCACCCCGACTTCTCGATGAAGAACCCCAACCGCCTGCGCTCGCTGGTGGGCAGCTTCTGCCGCGAGAACCCGGCCGCCTTCCACCGCGCCGACGCCGCCGGCTACGTGTTCTGGGCCGACCGCGTGCTGGAACTCGACGCCATCAACCCGCAGATCGCCGCCCGCATCGCCCGCGCCATGGACCGCTGGCGCGTGCTGGCCGAGCCCTACCGCAGCGCCGCCCGCGAGGCCCTGGCCCGGGTGGCCGGCTCGGCCAAGCTCTCGGACGACGTGCGCGAGATCGTTTCCAAAGCCCTGGAGGACTGAACCGATGCGACGCATCAGCCTGACCCAATACCTGGTCGAACAGCAACGCGACCGGGGCCAGATCCCGCCGCCGCTGCGCCTGCTGATCGAGACCGTGGCCCGCGCCTGCAAGCGCATCGCCATCTCGGTGAACAAGGGCGCGCTGGGTGACGTGCTGGGCACCGCCGACACCGAGAACGTGCAAGGCGAGGTGCAGAAGAAGCTCGACGTCATCGCCAACGAGGTGCTGATCGAGGCCAACGTCTGGGGCGGCCACCTGGCGGCCATGGCCAGCGAAGAACTGGACACCATCTCGCTGGTGCCCGACCGCTATCCGCAGGGCGAGTACCTGCTGCTGTTCGATCCGCTGGACGGCAGCAGCAACATCGACGTCAACGTCAGCATCGGCACCATCTTCTCGGTGCTGCGCAAGGTCACCAACCACCGCGGCGTCGACGAGAGCGACTTCCTGCAGCCCGGCAAGCAGCAGGTGGCCGCCGGCTACTGCGTGTACGGCCCGCAGACCACGCTGGTGCTGACCGTGGGCGACGGCGTGGTGATGTTCACGCTGGACCGCGAGACGGGATCCTGGGTGCTGACCGAGGACGATGTGCAGATCCCGGCCGACACCAAGGAATTCGCGATCAACATGAGCAACATGCGCCACTGGGCCCCGCCGGTGCGCAAGTACATCGACGAATGCCTGGCCGGCAAGGAAGGCCCGCGTGGCAAGGACTTCAACATGCGCTGGGTGGCCAGCATGGTGGCCGACGTGCACCGCATCCTGACCCGCGGTGGCATCTTCATGTACCCCTGGGACCAGCGCGAGCCCAACAAGCCCGGCAAGCTGCGCCTGATGTACGAGGCCAACCCGATGGCCTTCATCGTCGAGCAGGCCGGTGGCGCCGCCACCAACGGCCTGCAGCGCATCCTGGACATCGGCCCGACCAAGCTGCACGAGCGCGTCAGCGTGGTGCTGGGCTCGAAGAACGAGGTGGAGCGCGTCACGGCCTACCACCGCGAGGCGGCGGCCAGCTGATCCTGTCTCAGCCGCGCAGCTGGGCCTTCAGCTGCGCGCCCACCTCGGGCCGCTCCTTGAACGGATCGGTGGGGTTGCGGTGCTGCAGGATGTCTTCCATGCGCAGCTGCACGCCACCCAGGGCCTTGGGGTGGCTGAAGACATAGAAGCGGTTCTCGCGCAAGGCGTCGAACACGAAGCCGGCCACCTCGGCCGCGCTGACCTTGCCGCTGCCCACGGCCTTGTCGCTCATGGCCTGGGCGATGATCTGGCTCTTGGTGGGGCCGCTGGCATTGGCCATGCCGGCCGGGCGGTTGCGCTCGCTCTGGTGGATGCCGGTGGGCACGAAGTACGGGCACAGCACATGGGCGTGCACCTGCTCGGTCACCAGGCCCAGGTCCTGGTACAGCGTCTCGCTGAGCGTGACCACGGCATGCTTGCTGACGTTGTACACGCCCATGTTGGGCGGGCTCAGCAGGCCGGCCATCGACGCGGTGTTGACGATGTGGCCTTCATAGGCCGGGTCGGCCTGGGCCGCGGCCAGCATCATCGGCGTGAACAGGCGCACGCCATGCACCACGCCCCACAGGTTGACGCCCAGCGTCCATTCCCAGTCCTGCACCGAGTGTTCCCACACCAGGCCGCCGGTGGCGATGCCCGCGTTGTTGAACACGAAGTGCGGCGCGCCGAAGGTCTCGTGCACGGTCTTGGCCAGCGCCTCCATCGCGTCGGCCTTGCTCACGTCCACGCGCTGAGACAGCACGCGGCCGCCCTGCGGCGCGGCCAGCGCGGCGATCTCGGCCTCGGCCGCCGCCAGGGCATCGGCCTGCACGTCCACCAGCACCACGTTCATGCCCTCGCCTGCGGCGATGCGTGCGCACGCCAGGCCGAAGCCCGAGGCGCCACCGGTCAGCACCGCGGTGCGGCCCTTGAATGTCTTCATGCGTTCTGCTCCTTGCGAATCTGGAATCCCTGGCGCGGGAAGTGCACGTGCACGCAACCCGCGCGCTCGTCCTGGCGTTCGATGGTCACGCGCTCGGCGCTCAGGCCCACCAGCGTGCCAGCCACCGGATCGGTGCCGTAATCGGTGGCCGCGACCACCACGCGCTCACCGGCCTCGAAGCCCAGGCCCGGCTGCACCTGGGTGGGTTCATGGCCACCGGCCGCGGCGGCGATGGCCACGGCGTCGGCACTGGCCAGCGGCTGGCTGCTGCCGTGGCCGATGGCCAGCATGCGGTCGAGCCAGGCGTTCAAGGCGGCATGGGGCTGCAGGATGGCCGCCACCGGGCCGGCCTGGCGCACGAACCACAGGCAGTGCGCCACCGAGAAATCGGCGATCGACCGCTCGGCGCCCAGCAGCCAAGGCCCGCCCTGGGCCAGTTGCGCATCCACGGCCGCTGCGGCCGCCTGCAACTGCACCGTGGCATCGGCCAGCGTGGGCCGCGGCATGCCGGCCGTGAGCGCGGCGCGGTCGGCGCGGAAGGCCTTCACGGTCTCGGGCGTGGGGTTGGGCAGGATGGCGGCGGCGCCGGCCGGCTGCATGGCCACCGTGGCGGCCAGCCAGAACAGCGTGAAGTCGGCCCACTGCGCCAGCTGCGGCGCCAGCGGCGCGCTGGCCGGGTACAGCGTGGGCGCGGGCTGGCGCGCCTCCAGCACGCGGGCGATCAGCGCGGTGTCGCAGTACACATCGGCGCCCACCTGCAGCAGCGGCGTCTTGCGGTAGCCACCGGTCAGCGCGGTCACGTCGGGCTTGGGCATCACGGTGGGGATCAGCACCGAGCGCCAGGCCAGGCCCTTGGCCCCCAGCATCAGGCGCGCCTTCTCGGCAAACGGCGACATCGGATAGTGGTGCAGGATCAGTTCATCGCTCATGCGGAGGTCTCCTCGGGTGCCCGCCACATCTGCACATGGGGGATGCCGTCTTCGTCATAGGGTTCGCCGACGGTCAGGAAGCCGTGGCGGCCGTAGTAGCCCTGCAGATGCGCCTGGGCGCTGATGCGGTTGCCGCGGCCCGGCCAGGCCTGCGCACAGCGCTGCACCGCCTCGGCGACCAGTGCATGGCCGGCGCCGGTGCCGCGCAGCGCGGCATCCACCACCACGCGGCCGATGGACGGCTCGTCGTACTTCAGGCCCGGATCGACCACGCGCAGGTAGGCGCGCAGCTCACCCAGGGCGTCGCGGCCGAACAGGTGCCAGCTGTGCTGGTCCAGCCCGTCGGGGTCCAGATAGGGCCCCTGCTCCAGGATGAAGATGCGGCAGCGCAGCGCCAGCATCTCGTAGACCTGCTGGCCGGTCAGCGCATCGAAGCGCTGCCAGGTCCATTGCAAGGGCACGGCGCTGCCCGCGGTCAAATGAGTTTGACGAGTTGCTTGCCGAAGTTCTTGCCCTTCAGCAGGCCCAGGAAGGCCTCGGGCGCGGCGGCCAGATCGGGCGCCACGGTCTCGCGGTACTTCAGCGCGCCGGTGGCCACGGCCTGGCCCAGCTCGGCCAGCGCAGCGGGCCAGTGCTCCATGTGCTCGCCGACGATGAAGCCCTGCACCTTCATGCGATTGATCAGGATGAGCTGCGGCGCGCTCATCGGGATCGGCACGCCGTTGTAGCCGCTGATCATGCCGCACATGGCGATGCGCGAGAACGCGTTGGCGCGCTGCATCACCGCATCCAGCACCATGCCGCCCACGTTCTCGAAGTAGCCATCGATGCCGTTCGGACAGGCCTCCTTCAGCGCCTGCGACAGGCTGCGCACATCGGCATGGGCCTTGTAGTCGACACAGGCGTCGAAGCCCAGTTCGTCCACCACCCAGCGGCACTTGTCGGCACCGCCGGCCACGCCCACGGCACGCGCGCCGCGCTTCTTGGCCAGCTGGCCCACCGCACCGCCCACGGCACCGCTGGCGGCCGACACCACCACGGTCTCCCCTTCCTTGGGCGCGATGATCTGCGTGAGGCCGTACCAGGCCGTGACGCCGGGCATGCCCACCGCGCCCAAGTAGGCCGACAGCGGCACGTGCGTGGTGTCCACCTTGCGCAGCAGGCCGCGCTGGGCCGCATCCACCACGGCGTACTGCTGCCAGCCGCCCATGCCCACCACGTGGTCGCCCACCGCGAAGTGCGGGCTGCGCGTGGCCACCACCTCGCCCACCGTGCCGCCGATCATGGTCTCGCCCAGCGGCTGCGGGTTGGCATAGCTCTTGGATTCGCTCATGCGGCCGCGCATGTACGGGTCCAGGCTCAGGTAGTGGTGGCGCACCAACACCTGGCCGTCCTGCAGCTCGGGCACCGGCACGGTCTCGAGGCGGAAGTTGTCGACGGTGGGTTCGGCCGCCGGGCGGCTGGCCAGCACGATGCGCTGGTTGGTGGTGTGGCTCATGGGGTCTCCGGGTCGGGTTGGTCTGCTGTCGGCGCTCGCCGCTTGGCCAGTCCGCGCAGGTACTTGAAGGTGCCGCTGGCGGTGGCGCACAGCTGGCCGCGGTCGTCGTAGACATGGCCTTCGCAGAAGGCCATCGTGGCGGTGGCATGCACCAGCTTGCCCACCGCGCGCAGCTGGTGCTCGGCGGGGCGCATGAAGTTGGTCTTCATCTCGATCGTGGCCACGCCCTGCCCGGCGGCGTTGCCGCTGCGCGCGGCCATGGCCATGGCCACGTCCAGCAGGGTCATCACCACGCCGCCGTGGGCCACGTCCCAGGTGTTCAGGTGGCCGGCATCGAGGTCGACGCGCAGTTCGGCCTCGCCCTCGCCGTAGCGGTGCAGCTCGAAGCCCAGGGTTTCGACGAAAGGCACCTTGGCTGGAAAGTCCAGCGGCGAAGGCTTGGCGCCGGCACGGCGGCGCACTGGAGTCTTGGGGTCTTGGACGCTCATCTTGCTCACTGGGCCAGCACGGCCGTCACACCGCCGTCCACGGGGATCGTCTGGCCGGTGATGTGCTTGCCAGCATCGCTGGCCAGCAGCAGCACGACGCCCTTCAGGTCATCGTCATCGCCCAGGCGGCGCAGCGGCGCGCGGGCGGCCATCACGTCGGCGCCCACCTGCTCGATCATGTGATCGGCCATCTTGCTGTGGAAATAGCCCGGCGCGATGCCATTGACCGTGATGCCGAACTCGCCCCACTCGCAGGCCAGCGCGCGGGTGAGGTTGACCACCGCGGCCTTGCTGGTGTTGTAGGCCACCGTCTCCTGACCCGGCGGGTTGCCGCCGAAGGCCGTCATCGACGCGATGTTGACGATGCGCCCGCGCCGGCGCGGGATCATGCAGCGCTTGCCCACCTGCTGGGCGAACAGGAACACGCTGCGCACGTTCAGGTTCATCACCTTGTCCCAGCCGTCCAGCGAGTGATCTTCGGCCGGCGCGCCCCAGGCGGCGCCGGCGTTGTTGACCAGGATGTCCACATCGCCCAGGCGCTGCACCGTCTCGTCGACGATGCGCGTGATGTCGTCGGGCTTGCCGGCGTCACCCGCCACCCAGCGCGCATCGATGCCGCGCTCGGCCAACTGGGCCACGGCCTCTTCCAGCTCATGCGTCTTGCGCGCCGTGAGCATCACCTTGGCACCGGCCTCGCCCAGGGCCTCGGCCATCTGCAGGCCCAGGCCGCGCGAGCCTCCGGTGACGAGCGCCACGCGGCCGCTCAGGTCGAACAATTGCCGGATCGGGGTTCCCATGTCATTCCTTCATTCGCGAGCGAACATAGATCAGCAGCACGCCCAGCGACGCCACCAGGCTGCCGCCGGTGACCAGCGGTTCCCCCAGGGCCAAACCGTAGCGCTCGGCGGCCAGGCCGGTGCACACGCCCAGCAGGCCACCGTAGATCAGCACCCACACCCAGATTTCGACAACCGACGGTTTCATGGCCGCCAGTGTGCGCCGGGTGGAACATCCCCATCAAGGGCTCAGAACCAGGCGTCCTGCATCTCGCGGCAGGTGGCCTCGCGGCGCGCCACCACGCCCAGCCAGGCGTCGATGCGCGGCAGCTCATAGGCGTAGAAGTAGCGGCAGGCCTGGCGCTTGCCCTGGGCAAAGGCCTCGGGCAGTTGCGCCTCATGCTGGTGCACCGACAGGGCCACATCCAGCCACACCCAGGCCAGCACCACATGGCCGAAGGCCTGCAGGTAGGCCGTGGCATTGGCCAGGGCCTCTTCGGGCACGCCGGTGGACCAGGCGGCCTTGGTGGCCGCGCCCAGCTTCTGCAAGGCCGCGGCCAGCGCGGCGCCATGCTCGGCCAGGCCCGGTACCTGACCGGCCTGCTCGATGGTGCGGTTGATCGTGGTGGCCAGCAGCGTGAGGCCCTTGCCACCGTCCATCACCACCTTGCGGCCCAGCAGATCCAGGCCCTGGATGCCGTGCGTGCCCTCGTGGATCATGTTCAGGCGGTTGTCGCGCCAGTACTGCTCCACCGGAAAGTCGCGCGTGTAGCCATAGCCGCCGTGCACCTGGATGGCCAGGCTGTTGGCCTCCAGGCACCACTCGCTGGGCCAGCTCTTGGCAATCGGCGTCAGCACCTCCAGCAGCCACTTGGCCTGGTCGGCAGCCTCCGGGCCGGCCGTGTGCTGCTCATCCACCAGGCGGGCGCAGTACAGCGCCAGCGCCAAGGCGCCCTCCGAATACGCCTTCTGCGCCAGCAGCATGCGTTTCACATCGGCGTGTTCGATGATGGGCACCTGCGGCGCGGCCGCGTCTTTGCCGCCCACGCCCATCGGCCGGCCCTGCGGCCGCTGGCGCGCATAGGCCAGGCTGGCCTCGTAGCCGGCCATGCCCAGCATGGTGGCGGCCATGCCCACGCCGATGCGCGCCTCGTTCATCATGTGGAACATGCAGGCCAGGCCCTGGCCCGGCTTGCCCACCAGGTAGCCCACGGCACCGGCCTGGCCACCCGGCTTGAAGCGCCCTTCGCCAAAGTTCAGCAGCGTGTTGGTGGTGCCACGCCAGCCGCACTTGTGGTTCAGGCCGGCCAGCGCCACGTCGTTGCGCTCGCCGGTGAGTTGGCCATCGGTGTCCACCAGCTTCTTGGGCACGATGAACAGCGAGATGCCCTTCACGCCGGGAATCGTCTTGCCATCGGGGCCAGGGATCTTGGCCAGCACCAGGTGGATGATGTTCTCGGTGAGCTCATGCTCACCGGCCGAGATCCACATCTTGTTGCCCTTGAGGCGGTAGCGCGGGCCGAGCGGATCGGCCTCGTGCCCCTCGCCATCGGGCGTGGCGCGCGTGGCCACGTCGCTCAAGGACGACCCGGCTTGCGGCTCGGAGAGGCACATGGTGCCCGAGAAGCGGCCCGAGAACTCGTTGAGCGCGAACACGCGCTTCTGCGTCTCGGTGCCATGCGCCATCAGCAGGTTGGCATTGCCCACACTGAGCATGCCCGAACCGATGCTGACCGAGGCCTTCGAGAAGAAGGCATTGGCCGCCGCCTCCACCGTGTACGGCAGCTGCATGCCGCCGATGTCGTAGTCCTGCGCGGCGCTGAGCATGCCGGATTCGGCATACGCGTCCCAGGCCTCTTGCGTGGCCTGGGGCAGGATGACCTTTTCGCCATCGAAGCGCGGCTCCTCCACGTCCACCAGCCGGTTGAACGGCGCGAACTTCTCGCGCGCGATCTTCTCGCAGGTGTCGAGCACCTGGCCGAAGGTCTCGGCCGAGTGGTCGGCAAAGCGCTCACGCTCGGTGAGCGCGGCCACGTTCAGCCAGTGGTGCAGCAGGAAATCGACGGTGTCGCGCATCGGGTCGGTCAGTCTCGGATCGGTGGATCAGCGCAGGCTCAAAGAACCTCGAACACGCCAGCGGCACCCATGCCGCCGCCGATGCACATGGTCACGCAGACGCGCTTGGCGCCGCGGCGCTTGCCTTCGATCAGCGCATGGCCGGTCAGGCGCTGGCCGCTCACGCCATAGGGATGGCCCACGGCGATGGCGCCGCCGTTGACGTTCAGGCGGTCCATCGGGATGCCGAGGGTGTCAGCGCAGTACAGCACCTGCACGGCGAAGGCCTCGTTCAGCTCCCACAGGTCGATGTCGCTCACCTTCAGGCCCAGCTTCTTCAGCACCTTGGGCACGGCGAACACCGGGCCGATGCCCATCTCGTCGGGCTCGCAGCCGGCCACGGCAAAACCCAGGAAGCGGCCCAGGGGCTTCAAGCCCTTCTGCTGCGCATAGGTGTCGCTGACCAGCACGCAGGCGCCGGCGCCGTCGCTGAACTGGCTGGCATTGCCGGCCGTCACCACACCGCCCGGCACGGCCGAGCGGATGCCGCGGATCGACTCCAGCGTGGTGCCGGGGCGCAGGCCCTCGTCGGCCGACACGGTGACTTCCTTGCTGCGCAGGCCCAGCACGGCATCGGCCACGCCGGCTGTGACGGTGATCGGCGCGATCTCGTCCTTGAACAGGCCGGCTTCCTGGGCGGCGCAGGCCTTTTGCTGGCTGCCGACGCCGTACTCGTCCATGCGCTCCTTGGCGATGTTGTAGCGCTTGGCCACGTTCTCGGCCGTCTGCAGCATGTTCCAGTAGATCTCAGGCTTGATCTTGACCAGCGAGGGATCCTGGATCATGTGCATGTTCATTTCCTGCTGCACGCAGGAGATGCTCTCCACGCCGCCGGCCACGTACACATCGCCCTCGCCCGCGATGATGCGCTGGGCCGCCATCGCGATGGTCTGCAGGCCGCTGGAGCAGAAGCGGTTGATCGTGACACCGCTCACCGAGATCGGCAGGCCGGCCTTCAGCAGGGCCTGGCGGGCGATGTTCATGCCGGTGGCGCCTTCGGGGTTGGCGCAGCCCATCAGCACGTCCTCGATGTCGGCCGCGTCGATGCCGGCACGCTGCACGGCGTGCTGGATGGCGTGGCCGCCCAGCGTGGCGCCGTGGGTCATGTTGAAAGCGCCCTTCCAGCTCTTGCAGAGCGGGGTGCGGGCGGTGGAGACGATGACGGCGTCGGTCATGGGAAAGCTCCTGGGGGAATCTGGAAGATGGGGGGGGGTAGTGGGCTCAGGCCTGCGCGGCGTTCTGCGCCACGGTGGAGGCCTGGTAGACGCTGCGGCGCACCTGCGAGAACACGCGGCGCACCATGGGCTCGAACTCGCTGATCGGCAGCGGCTTGGCGGCCGGGTCGAACGCGGGGTTGTCGTACAGCGCGCAGAACTCTTCGGTGCGCGCGAAGTGCTCGTGGCCGCGGAACTGCTCGCGCAGGTTGCGGTCGAGCCCGATGTGGTGGAAGAAGTAGTAGCCCTGGAAGATGCCGTGGTTCTGCACCATCCAGAGGTTGGCCTCGCTGACGAAGGGCTTGAGGATGGCCGCCGCGATGTCGAAGTGGTTGTAGCAGCCCAGCGTGTCGCCGATGTCGTGCAGCAGCGCGCAGACCACGTACTCCTCGTCGCGGCCGTCGCGCAGGGCCAGCGTGGCGGTCTGCAGCGAGTGCTGGTAGCGGTCGATCGGGAAGCCGCCGTAGTCACCATCCAGCAGGGCCAGGTGCTTGAGCACCCGGTCCGGCAGCGTCTTGGCGAACGCGGGGAACTCCGCGCCGATGGCCTGCCAGTCGGCGGCCGTGCTCTCTTCCATGCGGGTGAAAGTGGCGCGTGCGTTCATCGCGTGTCTCCTGTGAGGATGGGTGGGTGCCTCGTGCGGCCTGGACTGACCGGTCGGCGCGTCAGGTGAAGCTGGTGCCCTCGGCCACCTTGCGCGCCAGCAGCGGCGCCGGCTGCCAGAAGGCGGCGTCGTCGTGCGGGTTCCGGGCAAAGCGCTTCATGGCCTGGGCCACGTTGTACAGGCCCAGGCTGTCGGCGTAGCACAGCGGGCCGCCGCGGAACAGCGGGAAGCCATAGCCGGTCAGGTACACCATGTCGATGTCGCTGGCCTTGTTGGCGATGCCCTCCTCCAGGATGTGCGCCGCCTCGTTGACCAGCGCGAACACCAGGCGCTGCACGATCTCCTCATCGGAGATCTTGCGCGGCGTGATGCCCAGTTCGGTGCGGTGCGCGGCGATCATGTCCTCGACCAGCTTTGACGGAATGGCATTGCGGTTCCCGGCCTGGTAGTCGTACCAGCCGGCGCCGGTCTTCTGGCCGTAGCGGCCCAGCTCGCACAGCTTGTCGGCGGTGCGGCTGTACAGCATGTTGGGATGCTCGATGGCGCGGCGCTTGCGGATGGCCCAGCCGATGTCGTTGCCGGCCAGATCGCCCATGCGGAACGGGCCCATCGCGAAGCCGAACTTCTCGATGGCCTTGTCCACCTGGGCCGGCGTGGCGCCTTCGTCCAGCAGGAAGCCGGCCTGGCGGCTGTACTGCTCGATCATGCGGTTGCCGATGAAGCCGTCGCACACGCCCGACACCACGGCCGTCTTCTTGATCTTCTTGGCAATGGCCATCACGGTGGCCAGCACGTCCTTGGCGGTTTCCTTGCCGCGCACCACCTCCAGCAGCTTCATCACGTTGGCCGGGCTGAAGAAGTGCATGCCCACCACATCCTGCGGGCGCTTGGTGAAGGACGCGATCTTGTCGACGTCCAGCGTGCTGGTGTTGCTGGCCAGGATAGCGCCGGGCTTGGCGACCTCGTCCAGCGTCTTGAACACCGTTTCCTTGACGCCGATCTCCTCGAACACCGCCTCGATGATCAGGTCGGCGTTCTTCAGGTCGGCGTAGCTCAGCGTGGTGGTCAAGAGCGCCATGCGCTGCTCGTACTTCTCCGCTTTCAGCTTGCCCTTCTTGACCTGGGCTTCGTAGTTCTTGCGGATGGTGGCCACGCCCCGGTCCAGCGCCTCCTGCTTCATCTCGAGCATCGTGACCGGGATGCCGGCGTTCAGGAAGTTCATCGTGATGCCGCCGCCCATGGTGCCGGCACCGATCACGCCCACCGTGGCGATGGTGCGCTGCGGCGTGCTCTCGGGCACATCGGGGATCTTGCTGGCAGCGCGCTCACCGAAGAAGGCGTGGCGCAGCGCCTTGGCCTCGGGCGTGAGCATCAGGCCCTTGAAGATGCGCAGTTCCTCGGCCAGACCGTCGTCCAGGCTGCGGGCCTTCAGCGAGTAGGCCACGGCGTCCACGCAGCCCAGCGGCGCCGGGAAGTTCTTGGCCATGCCGGCCACCATGTTGCGCACGAACTTGACGTAGGCATCGGGGTTCGGGTGCTTGACCTTCAGGTCGCGCACACTGGGCAGCGGGCGCACATCGGCGATCTTCAAAGCGAAGGCGATGGCACCTGCCAACAGGTCGCCCTCGATCATCTGGTCGATCAGCTTCTGGCCGGGCAGCGAGGCCAGCACCTCGCTGGGCACCGGATCGCCCTTGACGATCATGTTCATGGCCGTCTCGACGCCCAGCACGCGCGGCAGGCGCTGCGTGCCGCCGGCGCCGGGGATCAGGCCGATCTTGACCTCGGGCAGCGCGATGGCCGCGCCCGGTGCGGCCACGCGGTAGTGGCAGCCCAGCGCCAGTTCCAGCCCGCCACCCATGCACACGGTGTGGATGGCGGCCACGATGGGCTTGCCGCTGGCTTCGGCCAGCTTGATCAGCGACAGCAGGTTGGGCTCGGCCGTGGCGCGGGGCGAATCGAACTCACGGATGTCGGCGCCGCCCGAGAAGGCCTTGCCGGCACCGGTGACGACGATGGCCTTGACCGCGGCGTCGCCATTGGCACGCTCGATGCCATCGGCGATGCCGCGCCGGGTGTCGTAGCCCAGGCCGTTGACCGGCGGGTTGTTCAGCGTGATGACGGCCACACCGTCACGGACTTCGTAGCTGGCGCTCATGGTTGCCTCGCGGGTTCAGGAAAGGGGTGCTTCTCGAAAAAAGCACGATCGTTCGATTCTAGGCATAGCCGCTGATCAGGATGTCCCTGGCGGGACAATCGCGCAGTCGGCGTGATCGCTTACGGGAAAACCCGAGTTCATCCATTCCTTGCAGTCAAAGTACGCGGCAAAGCAAGGTAGGCATCAACGCAACACCCCGGCCGCGAGCGGCCGGGGCGGCCGGGCTCAAACCTCCAACCACTCCTTGCGGATGTCGGCGTTGGCCTTCAGCTGCGCCGGCGTTCCCTCGAACACGATCTGGCCATGGCCCATCACCAGGCAGCGCTCGGAGACTTCCAGCGCAATGGTCAGCTTCTGCTCCACCAGAAGCACGGCGATGCCGCGGCGCTTCAGCTCACGCAGGTACTCGGCCACCAGTTCCACGATCTTGGGCGCCAGGCCCTCGGTGGGCTCGTCGATCATGATCAGGTCGGGGTCGCCCATCAGCGTGCGGCACAGCGTCAGCATCTGCTGCTCGCCGCCCGAGAGCACGCCGGCCTCGGTGTGCTGGCGCTCCTTCAGCCGCGGGAACATGCGGTACATGTCGTCGAAGGACCAGCGCGGGTTCTTCTTGCCGCGCTTCTCGCCCAGCATCAGGTTCTGGTGCACCGTGAGCTTGGGAAAGATGTCGCGGTTCTCAGGCACATAGCCCAGGCCCAGGTGGGCGATCTCGAAGGCCGGCTTGCCCATCAGCGGCGTGCCGTTCCAGCTGACCGCGCCCGTGCCTTCCACCAGGCCCATGATGGCCTTGACCGTGGTGCTGCGGCCCGAGCCATTGCGGCCCAGCAGGGCCACGATCTCCCCGGGCCGGATGTCGAAGCTGACGCCATGCAGCACATGGCTCTTGCCGTAGTAGGCGTGCAGATCTCGCAATGACAGCATGGTGGTTTCAGTGCCCCGCAGCTTGTTGTTCGGCCAGCACCGAGCCCAGGTAGGCCTCCTGCACGCGGGCATTGGCGCGCACCGCGTCGGGCGTGTCGAAGGCGATCACTTCGCCGTACACCAGCACGGCGATCTTGTCGGCCAGGCCGAACACCACGCCCATGTCGTGCTCCACGGTCAGCAAGGTCTTGCCCTGGGTCACGTCGCGGATCAGGTCGATGAAGCGGCTGGTTTCGCTCTTGCTCATGCCGGCCGTGGGCTCGTCGAGCAGCACCACCTCGGCGCCGCCGGCGATGGTGATGCCGATCTCGAGTGCGCGCTGCTCGGCATAGGTGAGGTTCATCGCCAGCGTGTCGCGGCGCTTGTCCAGGTGCAGCATGGCCAGCAGCTTTTCGGCGCGGGCATTCACGTCGTCCATCTTGGACAGGAACTTCCAGAACGCGTACTTGTGGCCCAGGCTCCACAGCACGGCGCAGCGCAGGTTCTCGAACACCGACAGGCGCACGAACAGGTTGCTCACCTGGAAGCTGCGCGCCAGGCCGCGGCGGTTGATCTCGTAGGGCGTCAAGCCGTCGATGCGCTGGCCGTTGAGCCGGATCTCGCCGCCGCTGGGGCCGAAGCGCCCGCTGATCAGGTTGAACAGCGTGCTTTTTCCCGCGCCGTTGGGGCCGATGATGGCCACCCGCTCGCCCGGCTTCACCTGCAGCTGCGCGCCGCGGATGATCTCGGTCTTGCCGAAACGCTTGGTCAGGTTCAGCAACTCGACCGCGTATTCACTCTTGCCGGCGGCACTCATGCCCGGCCCTCCCGCTGCGCAATGATGTGTTCGATCTCGGCCTGGATGCCGCCCCAGATGCGCGCGAAGTCACGCCGGCGCCACTCGAAGAGGCCACCGGCCACCACCAGCAACGCCACCGCGCCCGCCCAGCTGCCCGCGGCGCTGGCATCGAGCTGCACGCCCAGGAACTTCATCGTCGGCCCCAGTGCGGCGTTGAGCTGCAGGTGGTAGAGCATCTCGATCATCGCGGCGATGCCGGTCAGCGCGGCCAGGCCGGTGATGGCCAGCACGATGTAGGACGGCACCAGCCGGCCCAGGCGCTTGAAGGCCGCCACCCGCACGTTCATCATGATCAGGCTGGCCAGGCCGCCGGGGGCGTACATCACCATCAGCAGGAACACCAGGCCCAGGTACAGCAGCCAGGCCTTGGTCAGCTCGGACAGCAGCACCAGCGCGATCACCATCAGCACCGCGCCCAGGATGGGCCCGAAGAAGAAGGTGGCGCCGCCCAGGAACACGAACAGCAGGTAGGCGCCCGAACGCGCCGCGCCCACCACCTCGGCGGTGACGATCTCGAAGTTCAAGGCGCCCAGACCGCCGGCAATGCCGGAGAAGAAGCCCGAGATCATGAACGCCAGGTAGCGCACCATCTGCGTGTCGTAGCCGATGAACTCCACGCGCTCGGGGTTGTCGCGCACGGCGTTGAGCATGCGGCCCAGCGGGGTGCGGGTCAGCGCATACATCAGCGCGGTGCTGATGAAGCAGTACACGGCGATCAGGTAGTAGACCTGGATCTGCGGGCCGAAGTTGATGCCGGCCACTCCCTTGCCCACCACGCGATTGCCACTGATGCCGCCCTCGCCACCGAAGAGCTCGGGGATCATCAGCGACATCGACCACACCAGCTCGCCCACACCCATCGTGATCATCGCGAAGGTGGTGCCGCTCTTCTTGGTGGTCACCCAGCCGAGCACGGCCGCGAAGAACAGGCCCGACAGGCCGCCCACGATGGGCAGCAGCGCCACCGGGATGTGCAGCTTGCCGGCCGACACCAGGTTCAGCGTGTGGATGGTCAGGAACGAGCCCATGCCGCTGTAGACGGCATGGCCGAAGCTGAGCATGCCGCCCTGCCCCAGCAGCATGTTGTAGGCCAGGCAGGCGATGATGGCGATGCCGATCTGGCTGAGCATCGTCTGCGCAAAGCTGCTGCCCCACAACAGCGGGGCCACGGCCAGCACCAGCGCGAAGCCGCCCCACACCATCAACGGCCCACCCAGCGGATTGGGCCGGTAACTCAGGGTTGGTAATCCACTCATGACGTCTCGGATCTCGCTTCAGCGTTCGGTTCAGCTCTCACGGGTGCCCAGCAGGCCCTTGGGCCGGAAGATCAGCATCAGCACCAGCAGCAGGTAGGGCAGGATCGGCGCGGCCTGCGCCAGCGTGATGCGCAGCAGCGGCCAGCCCGGCGTGCCGGCGCCCACGGTGCCGGCGCCGGCCAGTCGGTTGATGGCGTCGGCCAGGCTGGCGTCCACGGTCAGCGGCAGGGTCTGCAGCAGGCCGATCAGCAGCGAGGCCACGAAGGCCCCGGCCAGCGAGCCCATGCCGCCCACCACCACCACCACGAAGATGATCGAGCCCACCACCGCGGCCATGGCCGGCTCGGTGACGAAGGTGATGCCACCGATCACGCCGGCCAGGCCAGCCAGCGCGCAGCCGCTGCCGAACACCAGCATGAACACCCGCGGCACGTTGTGGCCCAGGGCTTCCACGGCTTCAGGGTGGGTCAGCGCCGCCTGGATCACCAGGCCGATGCGGGTGCGCGTGAGCAGCAGCCACAGCGACACCAGCATGGCCAGCGCCACCAGCATCATGAAGGCGCGCGTCATCGGGAAGCGCGAGCACTGTGCGCCCTGGCAGATGGCGTCAGCGGCGGCCCCCAGCACCACCGAGAAGCCCTGCGTGGGCGACTGCACGATGGTGAAGGCCGGGCCCTGCAGCAGCTCGGGCGGGGCGAACTGCACCGGGGTGCGGCCCCAGATCAGCTGCACCAGCTCCAGCACCACGTAGCTCAGGCCGAAGGTGATCAGCAGCTCGGGCACATGGCCGAACTTGTGCACGCGGCGCAGCGCGGTGGTCTCGAACACCGCGCCCATCACCCCGACGGCCAGCGGCGCGACCAGCAGCGCCAGCCAGAAGCCGAGCACGCCGGTGAGCGTGTAGGCGATGTACGCGCCGATCATGTAGAAGCTGGCGTGCGCGAAGTTCAGCACGCCCATCATGCTGAAAATCAGCGTGAGGCCCGAGCTGAGCATGAACAGCAGCAGCCCGGAGCTGACGCCGTTGAGTACGTTGATGAGGATCTGGTCCACGGTGGGGCTGGCCTTGATGTGAAAACGGCCCGGCGGAGGTGGCTCCGGCGGGCCGGCGACTCAGGCGTTGGGGTTTACGGACGCTTCATCTGGCAGCTCGTCGGCGTGGACGCGACATACGCGTCGTAGGCCTTCACCGGCTGGAAGTTGTAGCCGGTGTTCTCGACGCTGTACGGCGCCTTGGCATCGGCCTTCTTCCACACCGTGACGAACAGGCCCTGCTGCAGCTGGTGGTCGGTCTTGCGCATCTCGACCTCGCCGTTGAAGCTCTTGAACTTCAGGCCTTCCATCGCCGCGGCCACCTTGGCGGGGTCGGTGGTCTTGGCCGCAGCCATCGCGTTGCTCAGCAGCGCGAAGGCGTGGTTGACGGCCAGCGTGTAGTAGTCGTCGTTGAACTTGGCCTTGAAGTCGTTGGCGATCTTGCCCACTTCGCCCGGCATGTTGCTGTGCGCGTAGGCCACGGCGTACACGCGGCCGGCGGCGCCCGCGCCCAGGGCCGTGGGCGTGCCGGTCACGCCGGCGTAGTAGGTCAGGAACTTGACGTTCAGGCCGGCGTCGTTGGCCGCCTTGACCAGCAGCGTCAGGTCGGAGCCCCAGTTGCCGGTGAGCACCGTGTCGGCGCCCGAGGCCTTGATCTTGGCGACATAGGGCGCGAAGTCACGCACCTGGGCCAGCGGGTGCAGGTCGTCGCCGACGATCTGGATGTCGGGGCGCTTGCGCTGCAGCGTCTCCTTGGCGAACTTGCTGACCTGGTGGCCGTGGGCGTAGTTCTGGTTGATCAGGTAGACCTTCTTGATGTCGGTCTGGTCCTTCATCCAGGCGGTCAGGGCCTCCATCTTCATCGAGGTGTCGGCGTCCAGACGGAAGTGCCAGTAGTTGCACTTGCTGTTGGTCAGGTCAGGATCGACCGCCGCGTAGTTCAGGTAGACGAGTTCCTTGCCGGGGTTGCGCTCGTTGTGCTTGGCCACGGCGTCCATGATGGCCAGCGCGGCGCCCGAGCCGTTGCCCTGCACGATGTAGCGCACGCCCTGGTCGATCAGGCTCTTGACCGCGTTGGTGCTCTCCTGCGGGCTGAGCTTGTTGTCGATGGGCACCATCTCGAACTTCACGCCGGCAGGGTTGTTCTTGTTGAACACCTCGGCCACGAACTGGAAGCTCTTGATCTGGTTGGTGCCCACCGGGGCCATCAGGCCCGACAGCGGGTCAACCCAGCCGATCTTCACGGTCTCGCCCTTCTGGGCCATGGCGCTCGCGGCGCCCAGCGTCAGGGCAGCGGCGGCGGACAGGGTGAACAGGGTCTTGGAAAAGCGCATCCAGGTCTCCAAAGTTGTTGCGGTGCAACCGGCGGCCGTGACGGTAACGGATGGTGCGCACGGGCCGCCTCGGGGACTACCCCAGCGCCTTGTCGCACCGGGGACAAAACCATACCCAAAACCCGAAAGTTATTCCGCAAAACGAAAAAGCCACCCGCAAGGGGTGGCCTCTTCACAGGGAGAAGTTGATTTCGATCAGGCCGACGGCAGCACGTGATTCTTGAACTGCTCGCGCAGTTTCAGCTTCTGGATCTTGCCGGTGGCGGTGTGCGGAATCTCGTCGACGAAGACCACGTCGTCCGGAATCTGCCACTTGGCGATGCGACCCTCGAAGAACGCCAGAAGTTCCTCACGCGTGACGTTCTGGCCCGGCTTGCGCATCACCACCAGCAGCGGGCGCTCGTCCCACTTGGGGTGCTTGGCAGCGATGGCCGCGGCCTCGTGCACGGCCGGGTGGGCCATGGCGATGTTCTCGAGGTCGATCGAGCTGATCCACTCGCCTCCCGACTTGATCACGTCCTTGCTGCGGTCGGTGATCTGCATGAAGCCGTCGGCGTCGATGGTGGCCACGTCGCCGGTGGGGAACCAGCCCGGCTCGCCATCCACCGTCACCAGCGGCGACTCGGGCTTGCCGAAGTAGCGGTCGATGACCCACGAGCCACGCACCACCAGGTTGCCGGCGGCCTGGCCGTCCCAGGGCAGCGACTTGCCGTCGTCGTCGATGATGGCCATGTCGATGCCGTAGATCACGCGGCCCTGCTTTTCCAGCAGGCGCTGCTGCGCCTCGTGCGGCAGGTCCTTGTGCTTGGCCTTGAGCTTGGACAGCGTGCCCAGCGGCGACAGCTCGGTCATGCCCCAGGCGTGGATCACCTCGACGCCATGCTCCTCCTGGAAGGCCTTCATCATCGCTGGCGGGCAGGCCGATCCCCCGATCACCGTGCGCTTGAAGGTGCTGAACTTCAGCTTGTTGTTCTTCATGTGCGTCAGCAGCCCCAGCCACACGGTGGGCACGCCGGCGCTGAAGGTGACCTTCTCGCTCTCGAACAGCTCGTAGACGCTCTTGCCGTCCAGGTGCGGGCCGGGGAACACCAGCTTGCAGCCCACCAGCGCGGCCGAGTACGGCAGGCCCCAGGCGTTGACGTGGAACATCGGCACCACCGGCAGCACCACGTCCGAGGCGCTGCAGTCCATCGCGTCGGGCAGCGCCGCGCCATAGGCATGCAGCACGCTGGAGCGGTGGCTGTAGACGGCGCCCTTGGGGTTGCCCGTGGTGCCCGAGGTGTAGCAGATGCTCGACGCGGTGTTCTCGTCGAAGGTGGGCCAGGTGTAGCGCCCATCCTCGGCGGCCACCAGGTCCTCGTAGCACAGCAGACTGGGAATGGCGGTGCTGGCCGGCATGTGGGCGCGGTCGGTCATCAGCACGAAGTGCTTCACCGTGGTGAGCTGCACCGCGATCTTCTCCACCAGCGGCAGGAAGGTCAGGTCGAAGCACAGCACCTTGTCTTCCGCGTCGTTGGCGATCCAGACGATCTGCTCGGGAAACAGGCGCGGGTTGATCGTGTGGCACACCAGCTGCGAGCCGGAGCTGCCGTAGTAGATCTCCACATGGCGGTAGCCGTTCCAGGCCAGCGTGCCGATGCGGTCACCGGCCTCGCAGCCCAGCCGTGCAAAGGCCTGGGCCAACTGGCGCGAGCGCAGTTCCACCTCGCCCCAGGTGGTGCGGTGCATGTCGCCTTCCACGCGCTTGGACACGATCTCGGTGTCGGCAGCGTGGCGGGCGGCATGGCGGATCAAACTCGAGATCAGCAGGGGCATCTGCATCATCTGGCCCATCAGCGCAGGCATCGTGTTCTCCTCGGATCAAGGGTGCATCGGTCAGTGGCAGGCCAGGCGGCACAGGGGCCGTGGCACGGGGCGCGCACGGTAGCCGAGTGCCGGCATGCCCCTGGTCGCAGATGCGACAAGCCAGCCTGCCTACACTGGCTGCATCCTGTGCGCCAGCCGCGTCGCGATTCTGCGCCGGCCCGATGCCCCGCCGGGCATGGCTAGAGGTATCTCACGAGTTCAGTCGCAGCCCCATGAACCCCTTCGACAAGTTCGGCAAGAAAGCCGCCGCGGCCCCGGCACCGCACCCGCACGACGACGCGCGCTACCCGGTGCGCAAGAGCGAGGCCGAATGGCGCGCCCAGCTCGACCCGATGCAGTTCGAGGTGGCGCGCCGTGCCGCCACCGAGCGCGCCTTCACCGGCCGCTACTGGGACCACTGGCAGGACGGCGTCTACCGCTGCGTGGGCTGCGCCACACCGCTGTTCCGCTCGGCCGAGAAGTTCGATGCCGGCTGCGGCTGGCCCAGTTGGTGGCAGGAGATCGAGCCGGGCCGCGTCGAGCGCCTGGTGGACACCAGCCACGGCATGGTGCGCGTGGAGGTGCGCTGCGCCACCTGCGGCTCGCACCTGGGCCATGTGTTCGAGGATGGGCCCGCGCCCACCGGCGAGCGCTACTGCATCAATTCCGCATCCATCGACTTCACGCCCGAAGCTTGACTTTGTTCACGCCCGGCGCCTGCCAGGCCCGCCCCGGGGCCTGCAAGCGCGGGGATGCGCCACGCTGGCACCCATGAGGGCGTCTGCGCCCAGGGCTACACTCGTCGCCGCATGAAACTGCTTCTGGACTTTCTGCCGATCCTGCTGTTTTTCGCGACGTTCAAGTACGCCGAGAACCACCGGGAATGGGCTGCCGCCTTCGCCACCGAACATTTCGCCTGGATGGTGGCCGGCGGCACCGTGGGCCCGACCGAAGCGCCGGTGATGCTGTCCACGTTGGTGGTCATCGCCGCATCGCTGGCCCAGGTGGCCTGGCTGAAGCTGCGTGGCCGCAAGGTCGACCTGATGCTGTGGGTCAGCCTGGCCCTGGTGGTGGTGCTGGGCGGCCTGACCGTGTGGCTCAAGAGCGAGACCTTCATCAAGTGGAAGCCCACCGGCCTGTACTGGGCCATGGCGCTGTCCTTCCTGGTCAGCCAGATGGTGTTCGGCCGCAACCTGCTCAAGCTGATGCTGGGCGAGCAGATCGAACTGCCCGACGCGGTGTGGCAGCGATTGTCTTGGGCCTGGGTCGGGTTCTTCGCCGGCATGGGCGTGCTGAACCTGTGGGTGGCCTACCATTTCAGCACCGATGCCTGGGTCAACTTCAAGCTGTTCGGCGGCATCGGCCTGATGCTGGTGTTCACGCTGGCTCAGGGCCTTTACATCAGCCGCCACATGCCCGAGCAGCCGGCCGAGGACCAATGAGCATGGGCGCTGCCGCCGTACAAGCCAGCCAGATCGAAGCCGCGCTGCGCGCGGCGATCGCGCCGATCACCACGCTGGAGGTGATCAACGAAAGCCATCTGCATGCCGGCCATGCCGGCGCCGCCGAAGGCTCGCACTGGCGCGTGCGCCTGGTCAGCGCGCGCTTGGCCGGGCTGACGCCCGTGGCGCGCCATCGCCTTGTGTATGATGCCCTGCGCCCGCTGCTGGCCCAGGGCATCCACGCGCTCGCCATCGACGCGAAGGCGCCCACGCCGGCCTGATTGGCCATCCGCCGCAGCGGCTCACCCCCTGCCCTGATCGTTCCCGTTCCCAGGCCGCCCGCGTGGCGCGCCCCGCTCCCCGAGAAGGTTTCCCTGCACATGACCCGCAAGAGCTTTGCTGCCCGCGCCACTGCCGTGGCCGTGACTTCCGCCCTGCTGCTGCCGCTGGCGGCCCTGGCGCAGAACATCGCCATCGTCAATGGCAAGGCCGTGCCCAAGGCCCGCCTGGACACGCTGCTCGAGCAGGCCAAGCGCGCCGGCCAGGAAGTGACGCCCGAGATCCAGGCCCGTGCCAAGGATGAAGTGGTGCGCCGCGAGATCTTCGCGCAGGAGGCCGAGCGCCGTGGCGTGGCGCAGAGCGTCGAGTACAAGTCGCAGATGGAACTGGCCCGCCAGAGCATCCTGATCCGCGAACTGTTCGAGGACTACAAGAAGAAGAACCCGGTCACCGACGCCGAAGCCAAGGCCGAGTACGACAAGTTCAAGGCCCAGAACACCGGCACCGAGTACCGCGCCCGCCACATCCTGGTCGAGCAGGAAGAGGAAGCCAAGGCCCTGATCGCCCAGATCAAGGGCGGCGCCAGCTTCGAAGAACTGGCCAAGGCCAAGAGCAAGGACCCGGGCTCCGGCCAGAACGGCGGCGACCTCGACTTCGCCAAGCCCGAGAGCTATGTGCCCGAATTCGGCAAGGCCATGTCCAGCCTGAAGAAGGGCGAGATGACCGAGACGCCGGTGAAGACCCAGTTCGGCTGGCACATCATCCGCCTGGAAGACACGCGCCAGGCCCAGTTCCCCGAGTTCGACGCCGTCAAGGCCCAGATCCAGCAGCACCTGGCGCAGCAGAAGCTGGTCAAGTTCCAGACGGATCTGTCGAAGGGCGCGAAGACGGATTACAAGTTTGCTCAATAAGGTCTGAGCTGACTTCAGCGGCAACGGGCGCCCAGGGCGCCCGTTTTCATTTGGCCGGCAGGTCGGCCAGAAACAGGGCAGGATCGACCATCGCCCGGTTCAGCGCCACCCCCCAGTGCAAGTGCGGCCCGGTGACGCGGCCGGTGGCCCCCACCTTGCCCACAGGTGCGCCCACAGCCAACTCGTCACCGACCTTCACGTCGATGGCGCTCAGGTGGCAAAGCAGCGACAACAGGCCGCTGCCATGGTCCAGCCACACCGACTGGCCGGCGAAGAAGTAGTCGCCGGTGTCCAGCACCGTGCCCGCCAGCGGCGCCCGCACCGGCGTGCCGCTGGCGGCCGCGATGTCCATGCCGCTGTGCGGCGAGCGCGGCTGGCCATTGAAGACGCGCCGCAGCCCGAAGGAACTGGAGCGCGGGCCCGGCACCGGCGGCTGCATGCGCAGCGCGGGCGGCACGCGCTCGCTGTGCGTGGCGATGACCTGGGCCAGGTGGGCACGCTCCCTTTCTGCGCGCGCGGCGTCCGCCGGCGACAGGTCCACATGGCCTGGCGCCACCTTCAGCCGCTGTTCGGCATAACGGTGGGGCTGCACGTCCAGGTTCAGCAGCCTGGGGGCACCCTCACCGGCCTGCACGCGCAGCCCCAGCGGCCCGGGCTGCACCGACAGGCCGATGCCCACCAGCGCCGTCCAGCCCGCCGGGACGCCCGTCATCAGCAGCGGTACCTCGCCCAGCCAGGCGCGCGGCCGCTCGGCGGCGGCCCCCAGTTCCACCAGGGCCACCCCGCCGGGCGCCACGCGCACCGCCGGCGCATCGGCCGGTGCCGCGTGCAGGTCCGACAGCCAGACGCCGGGCGCCACCAGCAGCGGCAGGTGCAGCGCCAGCGCGCGGCGCTTCATGCCACGCTGTCCTCGCGCAGGCGCCCGGCCTCGATGTGCAGTTGGCGGTCGCAGCGCGCGGCAATGCCGCGGTCGTGCGTCACCAGCACCAGGGTCGTGCCCGACTCGCGGTTCATCTCGAACATCAGCTGCATCACCGTCTCGCCGGTGGCATGGTCCAGGCTGCCGGTGGGCTCGTCGGCCAGCAGCACCGCCGGCTCGACGACGAAGGCCCGCGCCAGCGCCACGCGCTGCTGCTCGCCACCCGACAGCGTGCGCGGGTAGTGGCGCAGGCGCTCGCCCAGCCCCACGCGGCGCAGCATCTCGGTGGCCTTGGCGCGCGCATCGGCGCGGCCCAGCAGTTCCAGCGGCAGCATCACGTTCTCCAGCGCCGAGAGGTGCGCCAGCAGCTGGAAGCTCTGGAACACGAAGCCCAGCTGCTGCGCACGCAAGGCGGCGCGGGCGTCCTCGTCCAGCGCGAAGAGGTCGGTGCCGGCGATGTGCACGGTGCCGCGCGTGGGCCGGTCCAGGCCCGCGATGATGGCCAGCAAGGTGCTCTTGCCCGAGCCCGAGGCCCCGACGATGGCGGTTGAACCGCCGCGGTCGATCCTCACATCGATGTCATGGAGAATGGTCAGCGTGCCGGTCGAATCGGCCACCTCGCGGGTGACGTGCTCGACCGAGATGATGGGATCGCTCATGGATGGTGTGAAGCCGCGGCAGGCCCTGTCGCGACGAAAGCTGCTGGCGCACTGTAGCGCGCTGACGATGACGGCGTGGGGGCTGCCGGCGATGTCCGCCACGGCCGCCACGGGCTCTGCGCGCACGCTGCTGGTGGTGGGCGACAGCCTGTCGGCCGAGTACGGGCTGGCGCGCGGCAGCGGCTGGGTGGCGCTGCTGGAAAAGCGCCTGGCCGACGAGAAGATCGCGGCCCGGGTGGTCAACGCCAGCATCAGCGGCGACACCACCTCGGGCGGGCGCTCGCGCCTGGCCGCGCTGCTGACCCAGCACAAGCCCACGCATGTGCTGATCGAGCTGGGCGGCAACGACGCGCTGCGCGGCCTGCCGCTGGACATGACCCGGCAGAACCTGACCGCGATGGCCCAGGCCGCCCGCGACAGCGGCGCCAAGGTGATGCTGGTGGGCATGCAGGTGCCGCCCAACTACGGCGCGCGCTACGGACAGGACTTTGCCGCGCTGTTCGGCAGTGTGGCCAAGGAACAGGGCGCGGCGCTCGTGCCCTTCCTGCTGGCCGGCGTGGCCGATGCGCCAAATGCCGACAAGCTGTTCCAGCCCGACCGCATCCACCCGCTGGCCGAGGCGCACCCGACGATGCTGGCCAATGTGTGGAAGGTGCTGAAGCCCTGGCTGCGCTGAGGCCCTGGCTGCGCTGAGGCGCCCGACGCCCACGCGCCTGGACCGGGCTCAGCGGACCTGGTGCTCGTCGCTGCGGCGCGAGTCGCGCGGCGAGTGGCCGTCGCGCTGCAAGCGACCGTCGGGCAAGGGCCGTTCAACACGCGGCACCTGGGCCGTGGGCGGTGGCGCGGGCGGTGCCGAGGGCTTGGGCGTCGCGCCGGGTGCCGATGGCGCCGCAGGCACGGCGGGTACGGCCGCCGCGGGCGGAGGCGGAGCCGGTGCGGGGACGACGGGTGCGGCAGGCACCGGTGGCACGGGGCGCAGCGGCGACTCGGCGCGGGGTGGCTGCACCCGTGGCGGTACGGCGCGCGGCGGTTCGGCCCTGGGCGGTTCGGTGCGCGGCGGCTCCAGGCGCGGAGGTTCCAGGCGCAGAGGCGGCTCGGGCCGGCGCCACGGGCGTGGCGGCTCGTGGCGCGGCACCACGTGGCCCCAGCCCGGCAGCACCGGCACGTAGCGGTGGCGCTCCACGCGCGGCGCGGGCGCCCAGGCCCACCGGCCGCCGATCAGCACCCACTGCCCGTAGTGGAAGGGGGCAAAGCCCCAGGGCGCGGCGTCGATCCAGGTCCAGCCCCAGGGTGACACCCACACCCAGCGGCCGTCGCGGTACGGGGCCCAGCCCGGCGGCAACTCACGCGGCAGCCACACGCGGCCGGCCGCGGGGTCGTCGCGCCAGTCACCCCAGCGCTGCAGATCGCCGGCACCGGGCATGCCGGCAAGCTCGGGCGCCAGCGGCGCGGCCGGCGCCACATCGTTGCGGGCCTCGCGGCGCGTCCAGTCGGCAAAGGCGTCGCGGTCCACGCCCACCCAGGCGTAGTGGGTGCGTGGCGGCCGGCCCTGCTGCCAGAAGTCCGCGCGCCGGCCTTCCGGCACGTTCAGCGCGCTGTCATCGGCGTCGAAGCGCCATTCACCCGCCCATGCCGTGGCCTGGGTGCTGTCGTGCGCGCGGCTGGCCCGGTAGTGGCCCACGCGCAGCGGCCACAGCCGCCCCTCGGGCGTGCGCAGTTCGATGGCCCGGCCCTGCGGCTCGGCCAGCACGTGCAGCGCCAGGTCGCCACGCGGCAGCCACAGCAGCACCCGGGCGGCATCCAGTTGCTCGATGCGCAGTTCGGTGTCGGCCCCCAGGCGCAGCGTCAGCGTGTCGATCTGCAGCGTGGCACGGCCATCGGGCGCGGTGCGCAGCTGGTCGCCGCGGCCCAGCGGCCAGTTGGTCAGAGGCGTGGTGCTGCTGTCGCGCCAGCGTTCGCGGCCGGTGGCCTCGGTGCCGGGCCCGTCCTCGCGGTCGAGCAGCCACACCCGGCCCTGGGTGGCGGCAAGGCGACCGACGCGCCAGCCGTCGTCCTCGGCCGCCTGGGCACCACCGACCAGGGCCAGACCGACCAGCGCGCCCAGCAGCAGCGCCAGTGCGCCGCCCAGCCACCATCGACATTCGAACGCGGAGTGCGCCAAGCGCCTGTCGTGTGCCATCGGCACGCCTTCCAGCGCCCGCCACCGGGCGCATGCAGGCTCAACGCACCAGCTGGCACGGCGGCTGACGCCGCACCGGCTGCGGGCGTCACACGGTCGGCGTCTGTGCCGCCAGGAAGGCCAGCCAGCCCGCGCGCTCGGACGGCCGCAGCGTCAGCGGCTCGGCGCCCTGCTCGGTGACCAGCACCGTGTGCTCCCACTGCGCCGACAGGCTGCGGTCGCGCGTCACCACGGTCCAGCCGTCGGCCAGCGTGCGGCAGGCGTGGCCGCCGGCATTGAGCATCGGCTCGATCGTGAAGGTCATGCCCGGCACCAGCGTGATGCCGGGGTTGCCGGTGCGGTAGTGCAGCACCTCGGGCGCCTCGTGCATCTGCTGGCCGATGCCGTGGCCGCCGTAGTCGCGCACCACCGACAGGCCGTGCGCCTGGGCATGGCGCTGGATGGCCGCGCCGATGTCGCCCACGCGCGCACCGGGGCGCACCGCCAGGATGCCCAGGTACAGCGCCTGCTGGGTCAGCGTGGCCAGGCGCGTGGCGGCCAGCGTGGGCCGGCCGGCGATGAACATGGCGCTGGAATCCCCATGCCAGCCCTGCACGCTGGCCACCAGGTCGATGTTCAGCAGGTCGCCATCGCGCAGCGCCTTGTCGCCCGGCACGCCGTGGCAGACCACATGGTTGACCGAGATGCAGCTGGCATGGCGGTAGCCCTCGTAGCCCACGCAGGACGGCACGCCGCCGTGGTCGACGATGTAGTCGTGGCACAGCCGGTCCAGCCGCGCGGTGGTGATGCCCGGGCGCACATGGGCACCGATCATCTCCAGCGCACCGGCCACGATGGCCGCCGCCTCGCGCATGTGGGCGATGGCCTCGGGCGTCTTGATCAGGGCGGACATCAGCATGGCCGGGCTCCTTGGCGAATGTCAGTCATCGTCGCCGGCGCTGGCGTCCAGCTCCGGGAACAGCACGCTGGTGAAGCCCAGTTCGCGCAGATCGCTCATGCGCGTGGGGTACAGGCGGCCGATCAGGTGGTCGCACTCATGCTGCACCACGCGGGCGTGGAAGCCCTCGGCCTCGCGGTCGATGGGCTGGCCCAGCGGGTCCACGCCGGTGTAGCGGATGCGCGCATGGCGCGGCACGCGGCCGCGCAGGCCGGGCACCGACAGGCAGCCTTCCCAGTCGCTTTCCATCGCCTCGTCCAGCGGCGTGATCTGCGGGTTGATCAGCACCGTGGCCGGCACCGGCGGGCGGTCGGGGTAGCGCGGGTTGGGCCCGGTGCCGCCGAAGATCACCACCTGCAGGTCCACACCGATCTGCGGCGCGGCCAGCCCGGCGCCGTTGGCCGCGGCCATGGTGTCGGCCATGTCCACCAGCAGCTGGTGCAGTTCGGGCGTGTCGAAGGCGGTGACCGGCTGCGCCACGCGCAGCAGGCGCGCATCGCCCATCTTCAGGATCTCTCGCACGGCCATCGGCTCGGCTCCTCGGGTGACTTGGGGGTAACGGGATCGGGCGATTGTCGTCAGCCGGCGCGCCATAGCAGCCAGCCGGCGGCCAGCCCCAGCGTCAGCAGGGTGACTGGCACACCGGTGCGCGCGTGGCGCCGCCAGTCGATCGCGATGCCCTCGCGGCGCGCGGCGTCGACGACGATGATGTTGGCGATCGAGCCCACGATCAGCAGGTTGCCGGCCAGCGTGGAGATCAGCGCCAGCGTGGGCCCCACATGCGCGCCATGGGCCACCGGCAGCAGCAGCATCACCGCCGGCACGTTGGACACCAGGTTGCTGAGCACCAGCGTGGCGCCCATCAGCGGCAGCGGCTGGTTCAGATCGATGCCCTGCCCGGCCAGCGCCGCCACCGCCTGCCTGGCCAGCCCGGTCTGCGCGAAGGCCGCATTGACAACGAACAGGCCCATGAACAGCACCAGCAGTTCCCAGTCCACCAGGCTCATCACCCGGCTGGAATGGAAGCGCTGGCTGAGCAGCAGCACGCCGGCGCCCACCAGCGCCGCCACATCGCGCGGCCAGCCGCCCCACAGGAACACCAGCACCAGCGCGCCGGCCACGGCCAGGCCCTTGGCGGTCTGCCAGCGGTCCAGCGGCGGCTCGTCGTCGCTGTCGGCCGGACGCCGCGCGGCATCGGTCTGGATGCGCGGCTGAAGCCCGGCGCCGCGCAGCGGCCAGGCCAGCAGCGCCCACAGCGCCAGCAGCCCGGCCAGCACCGGTGGCAGCGCCTCGCGCAGGTAGGCGCCGAAGGGCAGCTTCAGCACCTCGCCGATCAGCATGTTCTGCGGGTTGCCGATCAGCGTGGCGGCCGAGCCGATGTTGGCGGCGCAGGCCAGGCCCAGCAGGTAGGGCACGGCGTCCAGAGCGCGCTGGCGGCAGGCGCGCGCCAGCACCGGCGCCACGGCCAGGCACACGATGTCGTTGGAGAACACCGCCGACAGCGCCGCCGACACCCCCACCACCACGCCCATCAGCGCCGCCGGCGACAGCGGCAGCGCCACGATGGCGCGCGTCACCGCGCCGTAGAAGCCGCCCAGCCGCATCTGCGCCGAGATCACCATGAACGAGAACAGCAGCACGATGGTCGGCAGGTGGATGGCCTGCGCCGCGGCCTCGGGCGTCATCAGCCCGAGGCCCACCACCGCGATGGCGCCCAGCAGCGCCACGCCGGTGCGGTCGAGCCGCAGGCGCGGCAGGCCGCCGAGGACCATGCCCAGGTAGACGGTGGCGAAGATGGCCACCGCCTCCCAGGTGCCGGCACTGCTCATGCCGCGGGAGCAGCCGGCAGCGTGCCGCTGACCAGCAGCGCATGCAGCCCGGCCTCGTCCAGCACGGCGATGCCCAGCTCGCGCGCCTTGTCCAGCTTGCTGCCGGCTTCCTCGCCGGCCACCACGGCAAAGGTCTTCTTGCTCACGCTGCCGGCCACCTTGCCGCCGGCGGCCTCGACCAGCGCCTTGGCGTCCTCTCGACCCAAGGTGGGCAGCGTGCCGGTCAGCACCAGGGTCTTGCCGGCCAGGGTTTGCGGCAGCGTGGTGGCGCCCTCGCCTTCGGGCCAGGTGATGCCGGCGGCGCGCAGCCGTTCGGCCACCTCGCGGTTGTGCGGCTGGTCGAAGAAGGTGCGGATGCTGTGCGCCACCACCGGGCCCACATCGTTGACCTGCAGCAGTTCGGCCTCGGGCGCGTCCATCACGCGGTCCAGACTGCCGAAGTGGCGCGCCAGGTCCTTGGCCGTGGCCTCGCCGACATGGCGGATGCCGAGTGCAAACAGGAAGCGCGGCAGCGTGGTGGTCTTGCTCTTCTCCAGCGCGGCCACCAGGTTCAGCGCGCTCTTCTCGCCCATGCGCTCCAGCGCGGTGAGCTTGGCCACGCCCAGCGTATACAGCTCGGGCAGCGTGCGGATCAGGCCCGAATCGACCAGTTGATCGACCAGCTTGTCGCCCAGGCCTTCCACGTCCATCGCGCGCCGGCCGGCAAAGTGCAGGATGGCCTGCTTGCGCTGCGCGCCGCAGAACAGGCCACCCGAGCAGCGGTGGTCAATGCCGCCGCGCTCGCGTTCCACCAGGCTGCCGCACACCGGGCAGGCCCTGGGCATGCGGAAGTTGGGCACGTACGCCGCGCGCTCGCCGGGGATGCGGCCCACCACCTCAGGGATCACGTCGCCGGCGCGGCGCACGATCACTTGGTCGCCCACGCGCACGCCCTTGCGGCGCAGCTCGAACAGGTTGTGCAGCGTGGCATTGCTGACCGTGGTGCCGCCGACGAACACCGGCTCCAGCTTGGCCACCGGCGTGAGCTTGCCGGTGCGGCCCACCTGGATGTCGATGCCGTTCAGGCGCGTGGCCTGCTCCTGCGCCGGGTACTTGTGGGCCACGGCCCAGCGCGGCTCGCGCGTGACGAAGCCCAGGCGCTGCTGCAGCGCCAGGCTGTCCACCTTGTAGACCACGCCGTCGATGTCGAACGGCAGCGCGTCGCGCTGCGCGCCGATCTGCTGGTGGTAGGCCACCAGCCCGGCCGCGCCCTCGACGCGCTGGCGCAGGCCGTTGACCGGCAGGCCGAAAGCCGCCAGCGCCGCCATCACCGCACTGTGCGTGGCCTCGGGCGACTCCAGCAGCGGCCAGCCCCGCACCTCGCCCAGGCCATAGGCGAAGAAGCTCAGCGGCCGCTGCGCGGCAATCGCCGGATCGAGCTGGCGCACGGCGCCGGCCGCGGCATTGCGCGGGTTCACGAAGGTCTTGTCGCCGCGCTCGCGCTGGCGCTCGTTCAGCGCCTCGAAGTCGTCGCGGCGCATGTAGACCTCGCCGCGCACCTCCAGCAACGGCGGCACGGCCATCCCCTCGCCGGTGGCGAGCAGGCGCAGTGGGACTTTTCCGATGGTGCGGATGTTCTGCGTGACGTCCTCGCCGGTCTCGCCGTCGCCGCGCGTCGCGGCCTGCACCAGCACGCCCTGCTCGTAGCGCAGGTTGATGGCCAGGCCGTCGAACTTCAGCTCGGCGGCATAGGCCACCGGCGGGTCGGCCTCGGTCAGCGCCAGTTCGCGGCGCACGCGGGCGTCGAAGGCCTCGGCGCCGCTGGCCTCGGTGTCGGTCTCGGTGCGGATGCTCAGCATCGGCACCGCATGGCGCACCGGGGCAAAGCCGTCCAGCACCTGGCCGATCACGCGCTGCGTGGGCGAATCGGCGGTGCGCAGCTCGGGGTGCGCCGCCTCCAGCGCCTGCAGCGCCTGGAACAGGCGGTCGTACTCGGCGTCCGGGATTTCCGGCGCGTCGAGCACGTAGTAGCGGTGGGCGTGGTGCTGCAGCAGGGTGCGCAGCGCGGCGGCGCGCTCGGCGGGCGCCGCGGATTCGGGCAGATCGGGCAAGGCGGGCGACACGGGCAGCACAGGCATGAGGCCCGCCAGTGTAGGCGCGCAGGCGCGCCACGCGCCCGCCCGCCCCGCATGCAGCGGTCAGGCCCGGCGACGGCGCGTGGCCAGCAGACCGAGCGCGGCCGTGGCCGCCAGCAGCAGCGAGCCCGGCTCGGGCACGTTCTGCGCGGTCAGGCTGAAGCCGGCGCTCGGCATGAAGCCGGCCGGGTCGCCCGAGCGCGCCAGGCCGTTGAACCACGCACACGAACCGCCCTGCCCCGGCTCCTGGCCCACCTCGACGGCAAAGGTCTCCAGAAAGCCGTCGCAGTAGAGCTCGGCCCCGCTCACATCCATGGCTTCGCCGCTGGTGGTGGCCAGGATCTCGTAGACCACCGACAAGGTCTCACCCGCCGCCAGCGTGTAGCCCACGCTGTAGCCGGTGCCGGCGCTGTAGATCGACGCCGCATCCGACGCGCCACAGGCCATGTACGAGGCCAGCACGCCGGTGCCGCTGTCGGAGCAGCTCACCACACCAGCCGCCGTCTGTTCCACGCGGCCGTGCTCGCTGGCAACCGTGCTGCCGTTGAAGCTGAGGTTCAGCGCCAGGTCGGCATAGCCGCGGCCCGAGCCGGAAAGGCCGATCTGGCCGCCATCCACATAGAACGAGAACACCACCGTCTGTGCCGAGCCGCTGCTGTTGGTGTAGCTGTCGGTGTAGGTGGCCGAGGTGCGGGTGTACCAGGTGCCGGTGCCCGAGGTGCGGGCACCGAAGGACGCCAGGCTGCCGGTGTCGCCGTAGGTGTGGAAGAAGGACGCGTTGTCGCCCGTGCTGTTGGCGTAATAGAAGTCACCGCCGCTGGCATAGCCACCGATCACGTCGGTGACGCCGGCCGGATCGGTGCCGCCCAGCAGTTCAACGGCCGTCAGCGACACCGCCGGTGCGGCATGCAGTGCCATCGGCAGACACAGCGTGGTGGCCGCCAGCGCAGCGCGCTGATACAGCTTGTGGACAAGAACAGACATGGAGCTCCCGTGGGTTGAGTTGGAAGCCCTGAACCTGCAATTGTCCTGCCAACGCCGCCGCCGGTGCGGCAAATGCCTGTCGACATTGACACCGGCCGCCCAGGTCAAACGCCACGGCATCCACCGCTGTCAAGGCGGCCGACACCGTGGCGTTACATGCGCTCACCCTTGCGAGCGGATCGATACAGCCGGTTGCCGATCCAGCGCGGCAGCACGCGTCTGTCACGCGCTGGGCCGGCAGGCGATCAGTGCGTCTCCATGCGGAACACACCCACCGCCTGGTTCAGCGTGGCGGTCTGGTCCTTCAGGCTGCTGGCGGCGGCGGCGCTCTGCTCCACCAGCGCGGCGTTCTGCTGCGTGGCACTGTCGACCTGCTGCACCGAGTGGCTCACCTGCGAGAGGCCCGAGGCCTGCTCCTGCGTGGCGTGGCTGATCTCGCTGATGATCGAGGCCACCTGCTCCGACGAGCGCACGATGTCGGCCATCGTGCTGCCGGCTTCGGCCGCCAGGCGGGTGCCGCTCTCCACCTTCTCGACGTTGGCGGTGATCAGGCCCTTGATCTCGCGCGCGGCCTGTGCACTGCGCTGCGCCAGGTTGCGCACCTCGCCGGCCACCACCGCGAAGCCGCGGCCCTGCTCGCCGGCGCGGGCGGCTTCCACCGCCGCGTTCAGCGCCAGGATGTTGGTCTGGAAGGCGATGCCGTCGATGACACCCACGATGTCGGCGATGCGACGCGAACTGGCGCTGATCTCGTCCATCGTGGCCACCACCTGGCTCACGCGGTCGCCCCCCTGGCCGGCCACGCCGGACGCATCGGCTGCCAGGCGCGTGGCCTGCTGTGCGGCCTCGGCGTTGCGGCGAACCGAGTCTTCCAGCTGGTCGATGGTGTGCACCGTGGCCTGCAGGCTGGCCGCCTGCTGCTCGGTGCGGGCCGACAGGTCGTGGTTGCCCGCGGCGATCTCGCCCGAGGCCATCAGCACCGATTCGGACGAGTGCCGGATCGTGCTGATCACCCCGCGCAGCCGGTCGGCCATGCGGTCCAGCGCGCCCAGCAGTTCACCGAACTCGTCGCCGCGGCTTCGCTGCAGCCGCACGCTGAGGTCGCCTTCGGCCACACGGCCGGCGGCGCGCAGGGCCTCGTGCAGCGGCTGCGTCACCGAGCGGGTGCTCAGCCAGCCGGCAAGGCCGGCCAGCGCCAGGCCCAGCACCGCCGCACCGGCCATCAGACCGGCCGAGAGGCGGCCTTCGGCCTGCAGCGCCTGCTCCAGGCCATCGGCGCGCTGCTGCTGCAGCTTGGCAAAGGCGTTGAGCGCCTCGCGCCGCTGCAGCGACAGCGGATCGACCTGGGTGGTCAGCAGCTTGGCGGCGTCCTCGGTCATCACCGCCATGGCCAGGCCCACGGCCTTGTCCACCAGCGGGCGCGACTGCGCATCCAGCGCCTGGGCCTTCTGCAGCAGGCCGCGTTCGGCACTGTCGAGCCGGTCGCCCTTGAGCAGCTTGTCCAGCCGCTCGGCCACGCGCTTGCCGGATTCGCGGGCCAGCTTGGCCTGGGCCTCCATCGCCGGCACCTCGCTGTGCAGGCTCACCTGGCGCAGGTGCAGGTCCTGCTCCAGCACATCCTGCACCATGGCGCGGGCATCACCGAGGCGGTCATGGGCCTCGCCGATGTCGCCGGTGACGACCTTCAGCGTGCGGGCCATGCCCAGGTAGGCCCCACCGCACACCAGCAGCAGCAGCAGGGCCATGGCGCCGAAGCCCAGCGCCAGACGTTGCGAAACCTTCAGATTTCCGAACATCGAAGCTCCCGACGGGGGTTGCGACTGCCGCCAGGGCTCACTTGTAGGCGCCGACGCAGAACATCTGGTTGTCGTGCGGCTCGCAGTAGGTGGTCTTGGCCTCGATCTCCTTGCTCACCGGGTTGGGCCACTTGTAGTCGGTCCAGCCGCCCTTGCCGGTCTTGCCCTTTTCCAGGATCTCGGTCACGAAGGCCTTGCCGTCGGCGTCCTTGAGCTGCAGCAGGTCACGGCCCACCAGCTTCTCGTTGGCGCCGTGCGACGTGCACTTGCCGCTCATGTCGGCGGTGTAGACGTAGAGGTCGCGGTCGGTGAACGCGCCGCCCTTCTGGTTGAAGTCGGCCAGCGCCTTGTCCTTGCCGGCGGACTTGTAGTGCGCCACGGCCTTCTTGACCATGGCCTGCGCCTCGTCCTTGCTGCCGTGCTTGACCTGCGCCAATGCGCCGGTGCAGCTGAACACGGCCGCGAGGCCCAGGGCGGCGAGGGACGGGACGGACGGGAAACGGGGCATGGAATCGACTCCGGTTGTCTGGTGTTGTGGAATGGAGGCACCCGCCAGTACGCCTGGGCGGCGGGTAGCGACATATCGACCGCCCAGCAGCCAACTTGAGCGCCAGCCGGCCACGCCACGCCGGCAGGCCGTTCGCCCGTGTAGAGTGCCGCGCCAACCCCTGGTCTTGCAGGCGCCCGCTGCGCCCCAGCTCCACACGATGCCCCCGGACACCTTCCCTCGGCCGCACAGGCCGCACCGGGCTGCCGCCTGGTTCTCGATCGGCCTGGCGGGCTGCATGGGCCTGTTGGCGGCCCAGTCCGTTGCCGCACCGCGCCAGCCCGCGGTGCGTGCCACCGCCGCCGCGGCGCCCAGCATGCGCCTGCCCGACGGCGTGCGGCCCACCGCCTACCGCCTGTCGCTGGCCGTCGATCCGGCCCAGCCCACGCACCGCGGCGAGGTGGAGATCGACATCGCGCTGGCGCGGCCTGCGGCCAGCGTGCTGCTGCATGCCAAGGACCTGAAGATCACCACGGCCTGGGCCGAGAGCGGCGCCCACCGCATCGCCGCCCGCGTGCTGCGCCACGACGCGCAGCGCATCGAGCTGCGCCTGCCACGCCAGCTGCCGGCGGGCAAGGCCGTGCTGGGCCTCGGCTTCGAGGGCCACCTGCAGGACAAGGACGTGTACGGACTGTTCCGCCAGCGCGACGGCCTGCCGGGCCAGGGGCCGGCCGGCGGTTGGGCCGCCTTCACCCAGTTCGAGGCCGTGGGCGCGCGGCTGGCCTTCCCGCTGTTCGACGAGCCCGGCTTCAAGGTGCCCTGGACCCTGACGCTGACCGTGCCCGACAGCCTGAGCGCCGTGGCCAACATGCCCGTGGCCAGCGAGGAGGCCGCCGGCGGCGGGCGCAAGCGTGTGCGCTTCGACACCACGCCACCGCTGCCGGCCTACCTGCTGGCCTTCGCCGTGGGCGACTTTGGCGTGCGCGAGGTGCCGGCCACCGCGACCACCACCACACCCGACGCCACCACCACCACGCCGCTGCGCTTCATCGTGCCCCGCGGCCGCGAGGCCGAGGCCGGCTATGCCGCAGCGGTCACTGGCGGCATCCTGGCGCAGCTGGAACGCTACTTCGACATGCCCCACCCCTACGCCAAGCTCGACAGCCTGGCGGTTCCCGTGACGGTGAACTTCTCGGCGATGGAGAACCCGGGGCTGGTGACCTACGCCTCCACGCTGCTGCTGGCGCCACCGGGCCGCGAGCCGGCACGCTTCCGGCAGGACTACGTCAGCACCGCGGCGCACGAACTGGCGCACCAATGGTTCGGCAACCTGGTCACGCCGGCCTGGTGGGACGACCTGTGGCTCAACGAGTCCTTCGCGTCCTGGCTGGGCGACCGCATCACCGCCCAGGTGCTGCCCGATGCCGGCTGGGACGCCGCCCCGGCCCAGGCCCGGCGCTGGGCCATGCAGGCCGACCGCCTGGCCAGCGCCCGGCGCATCGAGCAGCCGGTGCGCGTGGACGAGGACCTGGGCAACCTGTGGGACGCCATCACCTACCAGAAGGGCCAGGCCGTGCTGGGCATGGCCGAAGCCTGGCTGGGCGAGGCGGCGTTCCGCGCGGGCGTGCAGCGCTACATGCAGCGCCATGCCTGGGGGCATGCCACCAGCGCCGACTTCTTTGCCGCGCTGGCCGCGGCCACGCCGGCCGATGCCGCCCTGCCCGCCGCGCTGCGCAGCTTCACCACCCAGCCGGGCATTCCGCTGCTGCGCGCCACGCTGCTGTGCGAGCCCGGCCAGCCGCCGCAGCTCAGGCTGGCCCAGTCGCGCCTGCTGCCGCTGGGCTCGCCGGCGCCGGCCGGTCCTCCCACGCGCTGGCAGATCCCGGTGCGCCTGCGCACGCCGGCCGGCACCACGCGCACGCTGCTCGACGCCGTGGAAGCCACCGTGGCCCTGCCCGACGCCGGCTGCCCGGCCTGGGTGAATGCCAACGCCGAGGGCAGCGGTTACTACCGCGTGGCCTACGCGGCCGATGGTCTGGCCCGCCTGACCACACCGGACGTGGCCGCCTCCCTGCCGATCGGCGAGGTGCTGACCCTGATCGACGATGCCGCCGGCCTGCACGAGGCCGGCGAGATCGACACCGCCACCGCACTGGCCGTGGTGCAAGCCTTCGCCGGCCACCCGCGCCGCGCGGTGGTGGAAGCCGCCGCCGACCTGCTGGCCCACCTGCGCCCGCTGGCCGAGACCGACGGCCCGCGCAGCCCGGCACGCCAGGCCTACGCCGCACGCTGGCAGGCCGCCTTCGGTGAACGCGCCCGCGCGCTGGGCTGGCAGCCGCAGCCGGCCCGGCGCGACGGCGGTGACAGCGGCAGCGGCGGCGCCCCACGTACTGACGGCACTGTCGGCACTGATGGCACCGACGCCAGCGACGACGCGAACCTGCTGCGCGCCCAGCTGCTGCCGCGCGTGGCCGAACTCGGCGACGACGCCACGCTGCGCACCCAGGCGCGCACGCTGGCCCAGGCCTGGCTGACCGATCCCGCGGCCCTGGGCACCGACCAGCGCCGCGCCGTGCTGGCCACCGCCGCGCTGGATGGCGACGCGGCCCTGTTCGACGGCCTGCTGGCCGCACTGCGCGCCACCGGCGACCGCGCGCTGCGCGAGGATCTGCTGGGCGCGCTGGGCCACTTCCGCCAACCGGCGCTGGCCCTGCGTGCGCGGGCGCTGCTGCGCGATCCGGCCATCGACATCCGCGAAAGCCTGTGGCCGCTGCTCGGCGCCCAGGTGCGCGATGCGGCCACCCGCCGTGCGGCGCTGGCCGAGGTGGCCGGGCAGTACGACGCGCTGTCCCGGCGCATGGGCCGCGACGACCCGGCCCACCTGCCCACGCTGTTCAGTGGCGCCTGCGGCCCCGACGAACGCCGGCAGCTCGATGCCGCCTTCGCGCGGCGCATGGCGCGCCATCTGGGCGGCCAGCAGGCCCTGCAGCGCGCACTGGAGGCGGCCGAGCTGTGTGGCGCCTGGCGCGCCCGCCAGGCCGCCGCGTTCTAGCGCGTCAGCTGAACAGGCGGCGCGCCGCCGGCGAGCCGGCGGCCAGGTCGCGCTGCTCCAGCGCCTGGTACAGCATCTTCAGGTCCTCGCCGATGCCCACGAAGGCCTGCAGGGTGATCGGCCGGCCGGCGTCGTCGCACACCGTGGCGTCGATCTCGGCGGCCAGGCGGCGCGCGGCATCCTGCCAGGCCGGATAGGGCTCGACGCTCTCGGGCGTCTGCGGCACGTCCAGGCTCAGCGTGATCGAGCGCACCGCGGCCACGCTGGGGTCGTCGGCCAGCGCGGCCTGGGCGTCGAAGCCCAGCACCAGCACCGGCGGCGCGCCTTCCTCGGCGCCCGGCAGCACCAGGCGGCCAGGCAGCACGCCGGGCACGAAGCCGTGGCGGCCGGCGGCCTGCTGCAGATAGCCCACCGTCCACGCAGCCTGGTTGGCGCGCAGCACCACGGCCAGCTGGGCATCGTGCGCACTGGCGAAGGCATCCAGTTCGCGGGCGTGGCCCACCACCTCCAGCATGTCGGGCAGATCGACCATCGCGCCCACCGATTCGGCGAAGGCCTGCAGCTTCTGCACGAACTCGCTGTACTCGATCTCGTTGAGCGCGCCCGAGCGGTTGGCCATCTGCACGCCGGCCTGGAACTCGGTGTAGCGCTGGCCCGGCGCGGGCAACTCGAACTCGCCGCTGTCGGCGTTCAGGCCTTCGATCAGGAAGGGCTTGGTGCCGGCGCGGCGCGTGGGCGGCAGGTGCATCAGCGCCGATTCACCGGTGACGGCCGACTCCAGCCGCAGCATCGCGATGGCGTCGATCAGCGGGTCGAGCCGCGCGGTCTTGCGCGGCACCACCGGCGGGCGCAGTTCACCCAGCGCCTGGGCCGCGCCCTCGGCCTCGGCCATGTCGGCGGCGGCGTCCTCGGGCGCGCGGGTCACGGCGGCGGCACCGCCCAGCACCGGCTCCAGCCGGCTGTCACTGTGCCCCTCGGGCAGCCGCGGGCTGGCCTTGCGTGCGCTCCACACGCCATGCGCGATCACGCCTGCCAGCACCACACCGCCGGCAATGGCCAGGCCTTGCATCAGGGTCACGCTCATGCTTCCACCATCCGCGCGGCAGCTTCCATGTCCACCGCCACGATGCGGGACACGCCCTGCTCCTGCATCGTCACCCCGATCAACTGCTCGGCCATTTCCATCGCGATCTTGTTGTGGCTGATGAAGAGGAACTGCGTGCCCTTGTGGCTCATCTCGGCCACCAGCTTGGCATAGCGCTCGGTGTTGGCGTCGTCCAGCGGCGCATCCACCTCGTCCAGCAGGCAGAACGGCGCCGGGTTCAGCAGGAAGATGGCGAACACCAGCGCGATGGCGGTCAGCGCCTTCTCGCCGCCCGACAGCAGGTGGATGGTGCTGTTCTTCTTGCCCGGCGGCTGGGCCATCACCTGCACGCCGGCATCCAGGATCTCGTCGCCGGTCATCACCAGCTTGGCATTGCCGCCGCCGAACAGGCTGGGGAACATGCGGCCGAACTGCTCGTTGACCTGGTTGAAGGTCTTGCCCAGCAGGTCGCGCGTTTCCAGGTCGATCTTGTGGATGGCGTCTTCCAGCGTGCCGATGGCGTCCAGCAGGTCGGCGTTCTGCGCATCCAGAAAGGTCTTGCGTTCGCGCGCGGCGCTCAGCTCATCCAGCGCCGCCAGGTTCACCGCACCCAGACCCGCGATCTCCTTGTTGATGCGGTCGATCTCGCCCTGCAGGCCCCACAGCTTGGTACCGTCGGCCTCGATGCGCGCGGCCAGCGCGTCCATGTCGACGTTGGCGGCGGTCAGCTGTTCCAGGTACTGCGCACCGCCCAGCTGCGCGGCCTGGGCCTCCAGCTGCAGCTTGGTGATCTGGTCGCGCAGCGGCTGCAGGCTGCGCTCGAAGCTCATGCGCTGCTCATCGGCGGCGCGCAGCTTCTGCGAGAGCTCGTCGTACTCGCTGCGCTGGGCGCCCAGGGCCTGCTCACGCTCGAGCTTGAGCGCCAGCGCGGTCTGCAGGCCGGCCTGGGCGGCGGCGTCGTTCAGCGTCTCCAGCTCCAGCGCCATCTGCTCGCCAGCCTGCAGGTTGCCCTTCACCTGCTCGGCGGCGGTCTCGATCATGCGCTGCAGCTCGCCACGGCGGGCGGCCAGCGAGCGGGCCTGGTACTGCGATTCCTGCGCGCGGCGCTCCAGTGCGCGCAGCTGCTCGCGGGCGTCGCTCAGCTTGCGCTCGGCGTTGATCACGCCTTCTTCCAGCTCGGCGTGGCGCTCCTGCGTGGTGGCCAGCTGCAGGTCCAGCTCCTCGAAGCGCGCCTCGCCCATCGCGCGGCGCTCCTGCAGCTGCTCGTCCTGCGCGTCGATCTCGGCCAGCTCTTCGTCGAGCTGGCCGCGGCGCGTGGTGGTGGCCTCGGCCTGCTGGGCCAGGCGCAACAGCTCCACCTGCAACTGGTGGGCGCGGGTCTGGGTTTCGGTGGCCTCGCGGCGCGCGCTCACCAGGCGCTGCTGGGCGTCGGTGTATGCGGCCTCCAGCCGCACCAGGGCGGCCTTGGCCTCGTCGGCCAGCAAGGCCTGGGCCTTGATCTGGCGCTCCAGGTTCTCGATCTCCTGCGCGCGGGCCAGCATGCCGGCCTGCTCGGAATCGGGCGCGTAGAAGGCCACCGCGTGCTGGCTCACCGCATGGCCCTGCGGCGTCATGATGACTTCGCCATGCGTGAGCTGGCCGCGCTGGGCCAGGGCCTCGTCCAGCGTGGGAGCGGTGTACACGCCTTCCAGCCAGTCGTTCAGCAGGGCCTTCAGGCCATCGTCGCCGGCGTTGGCGCCCAGGCGCAGCAGATCGCTCAGCCGCGGCAGCGTGCGGTGCGTGTTCTCGATGCCGGCCGACGGCGGCGAATAGAAGGCCAGGCGCGCCGGCGGCGCATCGGTGGCGAAGGCGCGCACCATGTCCAGCTTGCCGATGGCCAGCGCGTTCAGGCGTTCGCGCAGCGCGGCTTCGAGCGCGGCTTCCCAGCCGGGTTCGATGTGGATGCGGGTCCACAGCCCGGCCAGGCCGTCCAGCCCGTGCTTGGCCAGCCAGGGCTTGAGCTTGCCCTCGGTCTGCACCTTGTCCTGCAGTGCGCGCAGCGCGGCCAGGCGGGCGCCGATGTCGGCGTGCTTGCGCGCCTCGTCGTTGGCCCGCTGCTGCTGGCTGCGACGCTGCTCGTCGAGTGCCGGGGCCTGCTCCTGCAGCTCCTGCAGCCGGGCCTCGGCCACGGCATGGGCCTCGTCGGCGCCGGCCGATTGCATGCGCAACTCATCCAGCCGCGCGGTGTCGGGCGCGGCCAGCGCGCGGCGCTCGTTGTGCAGGCGTTCGCGGCGGTTGCGCAGGCCCTTGGCCTGCTCGTCGAGGTGGCGGCTCTCGCTGGCCAGCACCTGGATCTGCTGCTGCACCTCGGCCACCTTGGCGCGCTGCGCATTGGCCTGGCCCTGGGCGGCGCGCACGGCGTCCTCGCTGTCGGGCAGGCGCATGGCCTGCTCCTCGGCCTGGGCGGCCAGCAACTCGGCGTTCTCTTCGGCGGCGGCGATCTGCTCGGCAATGGTTTCCTGCTCGGCGATGGCCTCGTCGCGGCGCAGCTCCCAGCTGGCGCTCTGGTTCTTCAGGTCGGCCAGGCGCTGCTGCAGCTTCTGGCGACCTTCCACCACGTAGCGGATGCGCTCCTCCAGCCGGCTGACCTCCAGCGAGGCCTCGGCCAGCGCACCCTGGGCCAGGTGCAGGCGGTCACTGGCGGCGTAGTGCGACTGGCGCACCGTCTCGAGCTCGGCCTCGACATGGCGCAGCTCGGCCAGGCGCGATTCCAGCGCGTTGGTGGCCTCCAGCACGGCCTTCTGCACGCGCTGCTCTTCGCCTGCAGCATCACGCTGCTTCAGGAACCACAGCGCATGCAGCTTGGTGGTGCCGGCCTCTTGCAATGCGTGGTAGCGCGCGGCCACCTCGGCCTGCTTCTCCAGCTTCTCGAGGTTGGCGTTCAGCTCGCGCAGGATGTCGTCCACGCGGGTCAGGTTCTCGCGCGTGTCCTTCAGCCGGTTCTCGGTCTCGCGGCGGCGTTCCTTGTACTTGGAGACGCCCGCGGCCTCCTCCAGGAACATGCGCAACTCTTCCGGCCGGCTCTCGATGATGCGGCTGATGGTGCCCTGGCCAATGATGGCGTAGGCGCGCGGGCCCAGGCCGGTGCCCAGGAACACGTCCTGCACGTCGCGGCGGCGCACCGGCTGGTTGTTGATGTAGTAGCTGCTGGTGCCGTCACGCGTGAGCACGCGCTTGACGGCGATCTCGGTGAACTGGTTCCACTGGCCGCCGGCGCGCGCGTCCTCGTTGCTGAACACCAGTTCCACGCTGGCGCGGCTGGCCGGCTTGCGCTGGCCCGAGCCGTTGAAGATCACGTCCTGCATGGACTCGCCACGCAACTCGCTGGCCTTGCTCTCGCCCAGCACCCAGCGCACAGCATCCATGATGTTGGACTTGCCGCAGCCATTGGGGCCGACCACGCCCACACGCTGACCCGGCAGCTGGAAGGTGGTGGGCTCGGCGAAGGACTTGAAGCCCGAGAGCTTGATCTGGTTCAGGCGCATGCGCTGGGGCGGCGGTCGCGATCATCGGCCCCGGGCTGGAACGACGACTGCAAGTGCTTGATTCGTATGGATTTATCGCACCCCGACCGGGGTTCGGATCGGGCCGGATGATACCATCGCGCCCCCACCGAAACCCGCAGCATCACCCGGCCCCGAGCCGCGCCGCCATGGCCAAGACGCCCAGCAAGAAGACCCCCGCCAAGAACGCATCCGCCACGGCCCCGCAGGCCAAC
This sequence comes from Pseudaquabacterium inlustre, assembly GCF_038066595.1. Taxonomy (NCBI): domain Bacteria; kingdom Pseudomonadati; phylum Pseudomonadota; class Betaproteobacteria; order Burkholderiales; family Sphaerotilaceae; genus Pseudaquabacterium; species Pseudaquabacterium inlustre. The sequence continues at coordinate 34,466 of NZ_JBBUTH010000009.1, read as the reverse complement.
GAGCGCCCCTTGCCGCCCAATCCGCCCAGCGCGCCGAGCAAGCAGCTGCACACCTTCGAGAACCCCTCGCCGGGCCGCGACTACCTGATCCAGTTCCAGGTGCCCGAGTTCACCTGCCACTGCCCGCTGACCGGCCAGCCCGACTTCGCGCACTTCACGATCGACATGATCGCGGACAAGCTGTGCGTGGAGCTGAAGAGCCTGAAGATGTACTTCTGGAGCTACCGCGACGAGGGTGCGTTCCACGAGAAGGTGACCAACACCATCCTCGACGACATCGTGGCCGCCACCGATCCGCGCTTCATCCGCATCACCGCCAAGTGGTACGTGCGCGGCGGCATTTACACCAACGTGGTGGCCGAGCACCGCCAGAAGGGCTGGAAGCCGGCCCCGGCGGTGGACCTGCCGGCGCTGCCGATGGAGCGCGGGCTGCTGGGTTGACCCCCGCCGGCCCGCCGCGGCACGGCCCCGCGGGCGCTGCGCCACGCACCCACTGGCCTGCCGTGCTGGCCGCCGCCAGCGCCGGCGTGGCCATCGCGATGAACGTCGGCAAGGTGCCGCTGGCCATCGGCGCGCTGCGCGCCGAGCTGGGCCTGAGCCTAGTGCAGGCCGGCTGGGTGTCGTCTACGCTGGTCACGCTGGCCGTGTGCGGTGCGCTCGCCACCGGCCTGGCGGCCGGCCGGCTGGGTGCGCTGCGCCTGCTGCTGGCGGGCCTGCTGCTGGGGGCCCTGGCCTCGTTGGCCATCACGCTGATGCCCGCCGCCCAGCTGGCGGCCGCAGGCGGCAGCGGGTTTGCCTGGCTGATCGCCGCACGCTTGGCCGAAGGCGCCGGCTTCCTGGCCGTGGCGGCCACGGCGCCCACGCTGATCAGCGCCGCCGCCGCACCGGCCGACCGGCGCTTCGCGCTGGGGGTGTGGGCCACCTACCTGCCGGCAGGCGCCGGGCTGGCGATGGCCCTGTCACCGCTGCTGCTGCAGGCCGCCGGCTGGCGCGGTCTGTGGTGGCTGGCCAGTGCCGGCCTGCTGACGGCCGCCGCCGCCACCTGGCTGCAACGCGCGCACTACGCGGGCGCCGCGCCCAGCGGCCACGCCCTGGCCTGGGGCCCCACGCTGGCCGTGCTGCGCCAGCCGCTGCCCTGGGTCTACGGCCTGGCCTTTGGCGCCTGGGCGCTGCAGCATTTCGCGCTGATCATCTGGATGCCCAGCTTCCTGCGCGAGCAGCGTGGCCTGGGCGCGGTGGCCGTGGCCCTGCTCACCTGCACCATGCTGCTGGCCTGCGTGCCGGGCAACCTGATCGGCGGCATGCTGGTGCAGCACGGCCTCTCGCGCGGGCGGCTGATCGCCTGGACACACGTGGCCACCGGTCTGTTCGGCCTGGGCTGCTTCAGCGACAGCCTGCCCGATGGGGTGCGCTTCGCCTGCAGCGTGGCGCTGTCGTTCACCGGCGGACTGATCCCGGCGGCGGCGCTGACGGCCTCGGCTGCGCTGGCGCGCACGCCCAGCCAGATCAGCGCCGTGCAGGGCGCGGTGATGCAGTGCTCGCAGCTGGGCCAGTTCTTCGGCACGCCGCTGATCGCCGCCGTGGTGGCCGCCACCGGGCACTGGAGCTCGGCGCGCTGGGTGACCGCCAGCGCGGCCGCACTCGGCGTGCTGCTGGGCGCCTGGGCCCTGCGCGCCGAGCGCAGGCTGCAGGCCCGGCCGGCCGCATAGAGGGCCCGCATCCGCCCGGCAGGTGGACCCGCGCGCCCACGGGGCCGGGTGCCCCGGTTACAGCAGTTCCTCCGGCGCCAGCGGCGCCAGCAGTTCCAGCCACAGGCGCATCAGCCAGTCGGTGTCGGGCTCGTGCTCGACGCTGATCTCGCCTTCCTCGTCATTGGCCAGCCACTGCAGCGTCTGGCCGTCGGCCTTCAGCTGCACCCGGTAGGCGGCCTGCAGCTTGTCCAGGTCCACCAGGCGCAGCATCTCGCGGGCGATGTCGGGGCTGTCGATGAACATGCCCAGCTCGGTGTTGTGCTTGTCCGAGCGCGGGTCGAAGTTCATCGAGCCGATGAACACGCGCTGGCGGTCCACCACCACGGTCTTGGCATGCAGCCGGCCCAGGCTGGGCATCAGGAAGCCCAGGCGGCTGTTGCGCTTGACCCGCAGCGGGCTCAGCTCGTAGAGGTCGACGCCCATCTTCAGCAGGTCGCGCCGGTACTTGCGGTAGCCCAGGTGCACCAGCGGCTCGTCGGTGGAGGCCAGCGAGTTGGTCAGCAGCTTGAACTGCACACCGCGCGCACGCTGGTCGGCAAACAGCTTCATGCCGTGCTCGCCGGGGATCAGGTACGGCGAGGTGACGATCACCTCGCGCCGCGCGCCGCGCATCATGTCCACCACGCTGTAGCGCACCGACTGCACGTCCTCCAGCGGCACGTTGCCATAGCTGGCGCCCTGGCCCTTGATGCGGTCGGGCGGGTCGGCGTAGGCGGTGGCGAAAGCCCACACCAGGCCCAGGCGACCCGACTCGATCTCGTCGCTGATCGGCCCGTAGCCCAGCACGTCGGTGGCCGGGGGCGGCGGCGGCGCGGGCGCGTCGGCCACCGCGGCGTCGAACTGGCGGCGCAACTCGGCCGCCGGCGCGTCGGGCGGCACGATGGCGTGCAGCGGGTACACGGCCTGGCTGTTCCAGTAATCGTCGAAGGCCTGCTGCAACTGGGGCAGCAGCGCACCGGTGACAAAGGCGTCCAGGTCGACGAAGTTGGCCTGGGCATGGCGCATGAAGTATTCGTCGGCGATGTTGCGCCCGCCCAGCACGGCCATCGCGCCGTCCACGATGAACAGCTTGTTGTGCATGCGGCGGTTGACGCGCCGGAAATCGGCTGCCGACGCGAGGAAGCGGTTGACCAGCCCCTCGCGGCCGGCCGGGAACGGGTTGAACAGCCGGATCTCGATGCCGGGATGCGCCGACAGCGCCGACAGCAGGGCATCGGTCTCGGCGGTGTACAGGTCGTCGAGCAGCAGGCGCACGCGCACGCCGCGCAGCGCCGCGTCGCGCACGGCGCGCAGCAGCACGCGGCCGGTCTCGTCGTTCTGCAGCACGTAGTACTGCAGGTCCACCGAGCGCTGCGCATGGCGCAGCAGGGCCAGGCGGGTGTCCAGCGCATAGGGGCCGGTGGGCAGCAGCCGGATGCCGGTGAGCTCCTCGTCGGGCTGCGACTCGGCGGCGATGCGGCCCAGCAGCGTGTCGGTGGCCGCCGGGATGGCACTCGACGGCTGGCGCTGCACACCCTGCGGCAGCGTGGCGCAGCCGCCCAGCCACAGCAACAGCAGCAACAGGGTCAGCCATGCGAGGACGCGCAGGGCCGCGTGGCTATCATCCGGTGCGACGACGCCACGCCCCCGCGCACGCTGCGCAAGGTTTGCCAGGCCCGCAACTTGCTGACCTGGCCATCCACCCACGAAACCCCTGCTGTCGTTCATCGGCGCGGAGGATACGCAATGCCACGATCCCTTGCCACAGCCGCTTTTGCTGCCTTCGTGCTAAGTTTTTGCAGCCTGCCGGCGCAGGCCGCGCTGGACGTGGGCGACAAGGCGCCCGATTTCGCGCTCGATGCGGCGCTGGGCGGCAGCACCTTCCGCTTCTCGCTGGCCGATGCGCTGAAGCAGGGGCCGGTGGTGCTGTACTTCTTTCCGGCCGCGTTCTCGGTGGGCTGCACCATCGAGGCACACCAGTTCGCCGAGGCCACCGACCAGTTCAAACAGCTGGGCGCCACCGTCATCGGCGTGTCGGCCGACGACCTGGAATCGCTCAAGCGCTTCTCGGTCACCGAGTGCCGCAACAAGTTCGCCGTGGGCGCCGACGTCGACCAGAAGGTGATGAAGGCCTATGACGCGGTGCTCAAGCTCAAGCCCGACTACGCCAACCGCACCAGCTACCTGATCTCGCCCGAGGGCAAGGTGCTGTTCCAGTTCACCAGCCTGAACCCCTACCGCCACGTGGCCAACACGATGAACGCGCTGAAGGCCTGGCAGGCCGCGAAGAAGTAGAACAAGGACACCCCCGCATGGCCCTGGCGATCCGCCCCAGCTACCAGAAGTACGACGTCACAGTCAAACGCAGCCGCATCGACGGCTTCGGCGCCTTCGCGGCCGAGCCGGTGCCGGCGCACCGCAAGATCGGCGAGATCCGCGGCGAGAGCATCAGCGTGGCCGAGGCGCGCCGCCGGGCCGCCGGCCAGCAGCGCATCATGATCGTCGAGGTGTCGCCGAAGCACGCCATCGACGCCTCGAAGAGCACCGACCCGATGCGCTTCACCAACCACAGCTGCCAGGCCAACGCGCGGCTGCAGATCCGCGACGGCCGCATCGAGTTCTACAGCCTGCGTGCCATCGAGCCGGGCGAGGAAGTCACCGTCAACTACGGCGAAACGCACCACGAGGGCACCCTGCCCTGCCGCTGCGGGCAACCAGGGTGCGTCGGCTTCCTCTGACAGCCATGGCCCGCGGGGATAATCCCGCGCCATGAATCCGTTGCTGGGCAAGCTCCACCCGTACCCGTTCGAGCGCTGGCGTGCACTGACTGCCGGCATCACCCCGAATCCTGACCTGCGCCCGATCAGCCTGGGCATCGGCGAGCCGCGCCATGCCACGCCGGCCTTCATCGAGGCATCGATCCGCGCGGCCATGCCCGGCCTGTCGGTCTACCCGCCCACCGCGGGCGACCCCGCCCTGCGCCAGGCCTGCGCTGCCTGGATGCAGCGCCGCTACGGCGTGACGGTGGACGCCGCCAGCCAGGTGCTGCCGGTCAACGGCTCGCGCGAGGCGCTGTTTGCGCTGGCGCAGACCGTGCTGGACCCCACCGAGCGCGATGCCGTGGTGGTCTGCCCCAATCCGTTCTACCAGATCTACGAGGGCGCGGCCCTGCTGGGCGGCGCGTCCACGGTGTTCGCCAACAGCGACCCGGCGCGCAACTTCGCGCCGCGCTGGGACCAGATCGACGCCGCCACCTGGGCGCGCACGCGCCTGGTCTATGTGTGCTCGCCGGGCAACCCCACCGGCGCGGTGATGCCGCTGGACGAGTGGCGCACGCTGTTCGAGCTGAGCGACCGCCACGGCTTCGTGATCGCCAGCGACGAGTGCTATTCGGAGATCTATTTCCGCGACGAGGCGCCGCTGGGCGGCCTGCAGGCGGCGCTGGCACTGGGCCGGCCCGCCTTCCGCAACCTGGTGATGCTGACCAGCCTGTCCAAGCGCAGCAATGTGCCGGGCCTGCGCGCGGGCTTCGTGGCCGGTGACGCGGCTATCCTGAAGGCCTTTCTGCTCTACCGCACCTACCACGGCAGCGCGATGAGCCCGCTGGTGCAGGCCGCCAGCATCGCCGCGTGGAACGACGAGGCGCATGTGGTGGACAACCGCAACCTCTACCGCACCAAGTTCGCCGAGGTGACGCCGGTGCTGGCCGCGCAACTGGACGTGGCCCTGCCCGACGCCGGCTTCTACCTGTGGGCGGCGGTGCCATCCGTGGACGGCCAGCCGGGCGACGACATCGCCTTCGGCCAGCAACTGCTGGCTCAATACAATGTGGCGGTGCTGCCGGGCAGCCTGCTGGCCCGCGAGGCCCATGGCGTCAACCCCGGGCGCGGTCGCATCCGCATGGCCCTGGTGGCGACCACCAGCGAATGCCTGGAGGCGGCCCACCGCATCGCCGAATTCACCTCTTCCTACAAGGCCAGCCTGCGCTGAGCGAGAAAAGCCCATGACCACCGAACTGCAAACCATCATCGATCAGGCCTGGGAAGGCCGCGCCGCCCTGAGCCCGACCAGCGCCGATCCCAAGATCCGCGAGGCCGTCGAGGCGGTCATCGCCGACCTGAACGGCGGCCGGCTGCGCGTGGCCGAGCGCCAGGGCGTGGGCCAGTGGACGGTGAACCAGTGGATCAAGAAGGCCGTGCTGCTGAGCTTCCGCCTGAACGACAACCACGTGATGCGCTCGGGCGACCTGAGCTTCTTCGACAAGGTGGACACCAAGTTCGCCCATGTCAGCGACGACGCGATGAAGGCCACCGGCATCCGCGTGGTGCCGCCGGCCGTGGCGCGCCGCGGCAGCTACATCGCCAAGAACGTGGTGCTGATGCCCAGCTACGTGAACATCGGCGCCTATGTCGATGAAGCCACCATGGTCGACACCTGGGCCACCGTGGGCTCGTGCGCGCAGATCGGCAAGAACGTGCACCTGAGCGGCGGCGTGGGCATCGGCGGCGTGCTCGAACCCCTGCAGGCCAACCCGACCATCATCGAGGACAACTGCTTCATCGGCGCGCGCTCCGAGGTGGTGGAAGGCGTGATCGTCGAGGAGAACTCGGTGCTGGGCATGGGCGTGTACATCGGCCAGAGCACGCCGCTGTTCAACCGCGAGACCGGCGAGATCACCTACGGCCGCGTGCCCAGCGGCAGCGTGGTGGTGAGCGGCAACCTGCCCAAGAAGACCGCCGCCGGCCAGGACTACAGCATGTACGCCGCCATCATCGTCAAGCGCGTGGACGCGCAGACGCGCAGCAAGACGTCGATCAACGACCTGCTGCGTCCGTAAGCCAACCCGCCGCAGTCGAGACAGGGGTCAGCATGAGCAGTCGGATGGAACGCATCCTGCGGCTGATGGCCGAGCGGCAGGCGTCCGACGTCTACCTCTCGGCCAACATGCCGATCCTGATCAAGATCCACGGGCAGATGCTGCAGCTGTCGGATCAGGTGCTCACCCCCTCGCAGCCGCGCCAGCTGCTGGCCGAGATCCTCACGCCCCAGCAGCTGGAAGACCTGGACGACACCGGCGAGCTGAACCTCGCCGTGGCGCTGGACCGCGTCGGCAGCTTCCGGCTGTCGGCGTTCAAGCAGCGTGGCTCGGTGGCGGGCGTGGTGCGCCACATCCCGCACGACATCCCGCCGCTGGAGACGCTGCACCTGCCGCACAAGCTGGGCGAGCTGGTGCTGGAAAAGCGCGGCCTGATCCTGATGGTGGGCGCCACCGGCTCGGGCAAGAGCACCACGCTGGCCTCGATGCTGGAACTGCGCAACCGCACCGCGCCGGGCCACATCCTCACCATCGAGGACCCGATCGAGTTCCTGTTCCAGAGCAAGAAGTGTGTGGTCAACCAGCGCGAGGTGGGCCGCGACACCGAGTCGATCCAGGTGGCGCTGCGCAATGCACTGCGGCAGTCGCCCGACTGCATCATGATCGGCGAGATCCGCGACCGCGAGACCATGACCGGCGCGCTGAGCTATGCGCTGTCGGGCCACCTGGTGCTGGCCAGCATGCACGCCAACAACAGCTACCACGCGCTGGGCCGCATCCTGTCGTTCTACACGCCCGAGACGCGCCCGGTGCTGCTGGGCGATCTGGCCTCGGGCCTGCGCGCAATCGTGTCGCAGCGCCTGCTGCGCGCCAACGGCGGCGGCCGTGTGCCGGCCGTCGAGATGCTGTTCAACAGCAACCTGGTGGCCGAGCTCATCGAGAAGGGTGACTTCGCCGGCATCAAGGAGGCGATGGAGCGCTCGGTGGCCGAGGGCTCGCGCACCTTCGAGGAAGACATCGCCCGGCTGATCACCGATGGCACGGTGACGCGGGACGAAGGCCTGGCGAATGCCGACTCCACCACCGACCTGCTGTGGCGCCTGCAGAACCAGACCACCAGCGCCTCGCGCACGCCGCCACGCCGTGACGAGCCCGACGACGCGCAGTTCACCGACTTCACCGTCGACATCGTGCCCGAGGGCGCGCTGTCGCAGCGCATGGCCGGCATGCCCGGCGGCCCGCCGGTGCAGTTTCCGCCGGTGACGCGCTGAGCCCCCATTCCGGCCGGCGCGTCCCGCGCGCCGGCCCCTGACCTCCGCACCCTGGCCATGACCGTCATCGACCTGATCCACGCCCTGAGCGCCCGCCTCGAATCGGCGGGCGTTTCATTTGGGCACGGCACCACCAATGCCTTCGACGAGGCGGCCTGGCTGGTGCTGTGGCGCCTGGGCCAGCCGCTCGACGCGCTGGACGAGGTGGCCGACCAGCCCGTCACCCCCGAGCAGCAGGCGCAGGCTGAAGGCCTGGTGGACGAGCGCATCGCCACACGCAAGCCGGCCGCCTACCTGACCGGCGAGGCCTGGCTGCAGGGCGTGCCGTTCACGGTGGACGAACGCGTCATCGTGCCGCGCAGCTTCATTGCCGAACTGCTGGCCGACGGCACCATCGACCCGTGGCTGGGCGAGCACACCGAGCATGTGCTCGACCTGTGCACCGGCAACGGCAGCCTGGCCGTGCTGGCCGCGATGGCCTGGCCCGAGGTGACGGTGGACGCCGCCGACCTGAGCGCCGATGCGCTGGCCGTGGCCGCGCTGAACGTGGCGCGCCACGGCCTGGGCGATCGCATCACGCTGCGCCAGGGCGACGGCCTGGGCGCGGTGGGCGCTGCGCGCTACGACCTGATCCTGTGCAATCCGCCCTATGTCAACGCGCAGGCCATGGCGGGGCTGCCGGCCGAGTACCGCGCCGAGCCGGCGCTGGCGCTGGACGGCAACACCGCCGGCAGCAGCGACGGCATGGACTTCATCCGCACGCTGCTGCGCCAGGCGCCGGCGCACCTGACCGACACCGCCGTGCTGGTGCTGGAGATCGGCAACGAGCGCGCCCACTTCGAGGCCGCCTTCCCGGCGCTGGAGCCGGTGTGGCTGCCCACCAGCGCCGGCGACGACCAGGTGCTGCTGCTGACCCGCGAGGCGCTGACCGCACCGGGTGCCCTGCCCGGCTGAGCCGCGGCCGATCCGACCCGCCCACCGCCGCCTGAAGGAGACACCGCCATGCTGCCCACCCAGATGCACGCCGCCGTGATGCAGGGCTTCGGCCAGCCGCTGGCGCTGCGCCAGCTGCCGCTGCCGGTGCCGGCCGCCGACGAGGTGCTGATCCAGGTGCAGGCCTGCGGCGTGTGCCACTCCGACCTGCACATCCTGGACGGCGACACGCCGCCGTTCAAGCCCATCACCAAGCCCGAGCTGATCCTGGGCCACGAGGTGGTGGGCACCGTGGTGCAGCGCGGCGCCGACGTGCGCCAGCTGGCGCTGGGCCAGCGCGTCGGCGTGGCCTGGATGCACTGGGCCTGCGGCCAGTGCGAGCCCTGCCGTGACGGCCTGGAGAACCTGTGCCGCAACACGCTGATCACCGGCCTGCGGGTGGACGGCGGCTATGCCCAGTTCATGCGCGCCAAGGCCGACTTTGCGCTGCCGGTGCCCGATGCACTGAGCAACGCCGAGGCGGCGCCGCTGTTCTGCGCCGGCGTCACCTCGTTCCGCGCGCTGCGCAATGCCGGCGTGCACGCCGGCCAGCGCGTGGCGGTGGTGGGCGTGGGTGGCCTGGGCCACCTGGCGGTGCAGATCGCCCGCGCGATGGGCGCCGAGGTCATCGCGCTCGACGTGGCCGAGGACAAGCTGGCCAGCGCCCGCGCGCTGGGCGCGGCCCACGCCTTCGACGCCCGCGCGCCCGAGACGCCCAAGGCCCTGCGCGCGCTCGGTGGCGCGCATGTGGCAGTGGTGACATCGGCCGCCCGCGCGGCCTATGACCTGGCGCTGAAGGCGCTGCGCCCCGGCGGCACGTTGTCGGTGGTCGGACTGCCGCCCGAGCCGCTGAGCTTTGCCGCGCTGCAGTTGGTGGGCGGCGAGTTCCGCATCGTCGGCTCCAGCATCGGCACGCGCGACGACATCCGCGCCACGCTGGCCATGGCCGCCGCCGGCCAGCTGCACTGCCATGCCGAGCAGCGCCCGCTGGCCGACGTGAACGCCGTGCTCGACGAAATGCGCGCCGGCCGCATCGGCGCGCGAGTCGTGCTCGATCTCGCGGCCACCTCCTGAACCCCTGCATACCTGAGCGGCGCTGAACCGCCGCGATCCCGATGATCCAGTTGAAGAACCTCACGCTGCGGCGCGGCGTCAAGGTGGTGCTGCAAGACGCCAGCGTCACCCTCAACCCCGGCGAGCACGTGGGCCTGGTGGGCCGCAACGGCGCCGGCAAGTCCAGCCTGTTCGCACTGCTGGCCGGCCGGCTGCAGGCCGATGGCGGCGACGCCGAGATGCCGCCCACCTGGCGCCTGGGCGAAGTGGCCCAGCACATGCCCGAGACCGAGCAGCCGGCCACCGACTTCGTGCTCGACGGCGACATCCCGCTGCTGGAGGCGCGCCAGCAGCTGGCCGCCGCCGAGGCCAGCGGCGACGGCCATGCCATCGCCGAGGCGCATGTGGCGCTGGAGCACGCCGGCACCTTCGACGCCCGCGCCCGCGCCCAGGCGCTGCTGCTGGGCCTGGGCTTCAAGCTCGACCAGCTCGATGCGCCGGTGGACAGCTTCTCGGGCGGCTGGCGCATGCGCCTGCAGCTGGCCCGCGCGCTGATGTGCCCGGCCGACCTGCTGCTGCTGGACGAACCCACCAACCACCTGGACCTCGACGCCCTGGTGTGGCTGGAAGGCTGGCTGAAGCGCTTCCAAGGTCTGATGATCGTGATCAGCCACGACCGCGAGTTCCTCGACGCCATCACCAACGTCACGCTGCACCTCGACGAGTCCCGGCTGACGCGCTACGGCGGCAACTACACCACCTTCGAGGAAATGCGCGCCGAGCGCCTGAGCCAGCAGGCCGCGGCCTTTGCGCGCCAGCAGGACAAGATCGCCCACCTGCAGCGATTCATCGACCGCTTCAAGGCCAAGGCCACCAAGGCCAAGCAGGCGCAAAGCCGCGTCAAGGCGCTGGCGCGCATGGAGAAGCTGGCCCCGGTGCTGGCCGACAGCGACTTCTCCTTCAACTTCCGCGAGCCGGGCAACCTGCCGAACCCGATGCTCACCGCCCGTGATCTGGTGTGTGGCTACACGCTGGAAGATGGCGGCAAGAAGCCGATCGTCCGCAACATCAACCGCACCGTGCTGGCCGGCCAGCGCATTGGCATCCTGGGCGCCAACGGCCAGGGCAAGTCCACCTTCGTGAAGACGGTGGCCCATGCGCTGGCGCCGCTGGACGGCACGCTGACCGAGGGCAAGGGCCTGGCCATCGGCTACTTCGCGCAGCAGGAACTCGACCTGCTCAGCGAGGACGACACGCCGCTGCAGCGCATGGTGCGCCTGGCACGCGAACTGGGCGTGCAGGGCCAGGAGGGGCGCGAGCAGGAACTGCGCAACTTCCTGGGCCAGTTCCGCTTCGTCGGCGACATGGTGCACCAGAAGGTGGGCACGCTGTCAGGCGGCGAGCGCGCGCGCCTGGTGATGGCCACCATCGTCTGGCAAAAGCCCAACCTGCTGCTGCTGGACGAACCGACCAACCACCTGGACCTGAGCACCCGCGAGGCGCTGTCGATCGCGCTGAACGAGTTCGAGGGCACGGTGCTGCTGGTCAGCCACGACCGTGCGCTGCTGCGCGAGGTGTGCGACGAGTTCTGGCTGGTCACGGCCGGCGGCGTGCAGCCCTTCGACGGCGACCTGGACGACTACCAGAAGTGGCTGCTGGAAGTCAGCCGCGCCGTGGCCCGCGGCCTGGAGCCGCCGCCCCCGCCCAAGCCGCAGCTGGCCAGCGACGAGCCGGCGGCCGCAAGCGGCAAGGCCGGCGCCAAGGCGCCCGCCCCGGTCGCCAAGACCGCCGACGCCGGCAACCGCAAGGACGACCGCAAGGCCGCAGCCCAGGCCCGCGCCGAACTGGCCAACAAGACCCGGCCGCTGCGCAACGAGCTGGGCCAGATCGACGGCCGCATGGAGAAGCTGGGCGCCGAGAAGGCCGCGCTGGAGGCGCAGTTCGCCGACGGCAGCATCGCCGGCTCGGAGATGGCCGAGGCCGGCCGCCGCCTCAACCACATCGGCGCCGAGATCGCGATGCTGGAAGAGCGCTGGCTGGAGTTGCAGGAAGAGATCGAAGCGATCAACGCGTCGGCCGGCGGCTGAGGCCACCCCACGCGCCGCGGCGCGGCGCGACCCGCCCTCGCGGACACGGCACCCATCCGGGCCGGGCAGCCTTGCTGTCCGGCCTCTCAAAGTCCTTTTAAATTGTGTGCAATTAAATTGCCAACTACAGTTCAGCCCATGCCCTCGCGCCGCCCCCGCACCACCGCCAGCCCGCTGCCCGCTACGGCGGCCCCGCAAGACGCCGCGGCCTGGCTGGCGCTGGACCACCAGCTGTGCTTTGCGCTGTACTCGGCCTCGCTGGCCATGACCAAGACCTACAAGCCACTGCTCGAGCCGCTGGGCCTGACCTACCCGCAGTACCTGGTGATGCTGGTGCTGTGGGAGGGCGACGGCGTCACCGTCTCGCAGGTCGGCGAGCGCCTGCAGCTCGACTCGGGCACGCTGACGCCGCTGCTCAAGCGCCTGCAGGCCCAGGGCCTGCTGCTGCGCCAGCGCGACGCGGCCGACGAGCGCCGCGTGCTGCTGCAGCTCACGGCCGAGGGCCGCGCGCTGAAGGCCCGCGCCGTGGCCGTGCCCCAGGCCATCGCCTGCGCCTCGGCCTGCGACCTGGCCGAGATCGCCGAACTCACCACCCGCCTGAAGCAGTTGCGTGACCAGCTGCGAGATGCACTGCGCCAGGCGGCCAACGACGCTTCCCCTCCCGCCGCGGCCTGAACGCCGCGGCACCTTTCCCCAACCGCCGTGCAAAGGATTCGCACCATGGCCATCGACACCGCCCTGTACACCGCCACCGCCACCGCCACCGGGGGCCGCGCCGGCACCGCCGAATCGAACGACGGCCGCCTGAAGACCACGCTGTCCACGCCCAAGGCCCTGGGCGGCGACGACGGCGCCGGCACCAACCCCGAGCAGCTGTTCGCTGCCGGCTACTCGGCCTGCTTCATCGGCGCCATGAAGGCCGTGGCCGGCCGCCAGGGCAAGCGCCTGCCGGCCGAAGTCAGCATCACCAGCGATGTCGGCATCGGCCCGATGACCGGCAAGGCCGGCGCCTTCGGCATCAGCGTGGCCATGCGCATCTCGGTGCCGGGCATGGACCGCGCCGAGCTCGAGACCCTGGTGGCCACGGCGCACGAGGTCTGCCCGTACAGCAACGCCACGCGCGGCAACGTGGATGTGACGCTGACGGTGGTCTGACCGATCCCACGACCCCTGGTCTGAAGGGGTCCGCGGCGCCTGTCACAGCACGGACATGCGCCGCCGCGAGGCTCTCCGGTTTCCAAAGGTTTCCGGAGATGTCCACGATGTTTCGCCCCCGTCTGACGACCCTGGCCCTGGCCACCGCCGCGGCCGCCTTGTTCAGCCAGGCCGCCTCGGCCCAGACCGTTTCCAGCGTCAGCTTCGTCAATGGCCTGGCCATCTCGGGCAGCACGCCCGACCTGAGCGGTGGCAGCACCTTCGACAGCCGCGTCGGCTTCTTCTCCGACCTCTACTACGACCGCGCCCGCAACGAATGGTGGGGCCTGTCGGATCGTGGCCCCGGCGGCGGCACCCTGCCGTATGAGACGCGCATCCAGCGCTTCACGCTGGACGTCAACGCCACCACTGGCGCCATCAGCAACTTCCAGGTCGTGCAGACGATCAAGTTCAGCAACGCCGCCGGCGTGGCGCTGAACGGCCTGGCGCCCAACCCCAGCAGCGTGCTGGGCACCTCGTTCGACCCCGAGGGCATGGTCGTCAACCCGAAGAACGGCAACCTGCTGGTCTCGGACGAGTACGGCCCGTCGGTCTACGAATTCAACCGCAGCGGCCAACTGGTCAAGACCTACACCGTGCCGGCCAACCTGGTGCCCCAGGTCAATGGCACGGTGAACTACAACACCACGCCGCCCACCACCGGCCGCGAAGGCAACCGTGGCCTCGAGGGCCTGGCCATCAGCCCGGACGGCAAGTACGCCTACGCGGTGCTGCAGAACGGCCTGGCCGACGATGGACTGACAGCCACCGGCACGCGCAGCGTCTACAGCCGCATCGTCAAGTACGACACCGACAGCGGCACGGCCGTAGCGCAGTACGCCTACAAGCTCGACAGCAGCGGCCAGGGCCGCGGCATCTCGGCCATCGTGGCGCTGGGCAATGACAAGTTCATGGTGCTGGAACGCAACAACCGCGGCGTGGGCGTGGGCGCCACCGTGGCCAGCCCCGACAAGAACGTGTTCATGATCGACCTGGCCGGCGCCACCGACGTCAGCGGCATCGCGCTGCCCGCCTCCGGCGCGCTGCCGGACGGCTTCAGCGCCGTGACCAAGGGCGCCAAGGTGATCGACCTGGACGCCAACACGCTGGCCGCGCTGGGCAACAAGTCGCCCGAGAAGTGGGAAGGCCTGGCCGTGGGCCCGCAGTTGGCCGACGGCCGCTACCTGATCCTGGCCGGCACCGACAACGACTACAGCGTCACGCAGAACGGCAGCAACGTGCAGTTCGACGTGTGGTTCGACTTCAGCAAGGCAGACCCCTACGCCAGCTCGATCCAGTGCCCGGTGGGCAGCACCACCGGTTGCGTGCTGACCAGCAACAGCAGCACCGCCGCCACGCTGACCAGCGCCTACAGCCTGCTGCCCGGCGTGCTGCACGCCTACACCGCCGAGGTCAACGGCTACACCGCGCCGGTGCCCGAACCCGGCACCTGGGCGCTGATGGCCGGTGGCCTGGCCGCCGTGGGCGCGCTGGCCCGCCGCCGCCGCCAGCACGCCTGAGGGTGAAGGCGCCAGGGCGCCGGTGCTCAGCCCATCAGGCTGAGCATCAGCGCCACGCGCGCCTGCCAGGGCGAGAGGGCCGCGGCGGCGCCGGCGGCCTCGGCCACGGCCCCGATCAGCACGCCGTCGGCGCAGCGCGTGCTGCGCCACACCACCACGCCGGCCGCCTGCGCCTGGGCCAGTGCCGCCTCCAGCTCGCGGTGCACCGTGCCGTTGCCGGTGGCGGCCACCACCAGGCCACGCACGCCGGCCGCCACCAGCGCCCGCACGCCGTCACCGCGCGCGCCGGCGTGGCTGGCAACGATCTCCACCCAGGGCCAGGCCTGCGGATCGGCCGGCAGCGCGGCGGCGCCGCGCCCTGCCGCCACCGGCCAGGGCCGGAACGGGCGCAGCCGCCCTTCCTCCACCACCGCGATCGGCCCGCCATCACCGGCGGTGAAGGCATCGGGCCGGTAGGTGTGCGCCTTGCGCAGGCCCAAGGCGCCGAACACCTGGCCGGCCAGCACCGCCAGCACGCCCTGCACCCCTGGCGTGGCGGCCACGGTCACGGCGTCCAGCAGGTTCTGCGGGCCGTCGGCGGCCAGCGCGGTGGCCGGGCGCATCGCCGCGGTCAGCACCACCGGCTTGGGCGTCGCCAGCACGCTGTGCAGCCACCAGGCGGTTTCCTCCAGCGTGTCGGTGCCGTGGGTGATCACCACGCCGGCCACCTCGGGCCGCGCCAGCACCAGTTGCACGCGCTGTGCCAGCGCCAGCCAGGTGGCATGGTCCATGTCCTTGCTGTCCAGCTGCGCCAGCTGCTCGGCCTCGATGGCCGGCGCGCCGGGCGCGGCCAGGGCCGGCACGGCCGCCAGCAGGTCCTGCACGCTGCGCTGGGCGGCGGTGTAGCCCACGTTGTCGCCGGCCCGGGCCGAGGTGCCGGCGATGGTGCCGCCGGTGCCCAGGATCACCACCGTGGCGCGCGCGCCGCGCCCGGCATCGGAAATTGCGTCGGAAAGGCTTGGCATCAGGCCCTCATCTGGATGAAAATACAGTCACTGGATGGAAACTCAGGAGCGTGCATGACCGGTCTGCCCTTCTTGCCCGACGGCCCCAAGCTCACCCCGCGCCAGCAGCAGATTCTCGATCTGGTGCAAAGCACGATCGAACGTACCGGCTCGCCGCCCACGCGGGCCGAGATCGCGGCCGAGCTCGGCTTCAAGTCGGCCAACGCGGCGGAAGAGCATCTGCAGGCCCTGGCCCGCAAGGGCGTCATCGAGCTGGTCAGCGGCACCTCGCGCGGCATCCGCCTGCGCTCTGAAACGCTGCGTGCGGTCAACGAGTCACGCGGCCGCCAATTCTCGCTGCCCCTGCCCAGCCTGGCCCAGCTCACGCTGCCGCTGGTGGGCCGCGTGGCCGCCGGCAGCCCGATCCTGGCGCAGGAGCACATCGACCAGAGCTACGTGGTCGAGGCCTCGATGTTCCCGCGCAAGCCCGACTACCTGCTGCGCGTGCGCGGCATGAGCATGCGCGACGCCGGCATCCTCGACGGCGACCTGCTGGCCGTGCAGAAGGCCAGCGACGCCAAGAACGGCCAGATCGTCGTGGCCCGGCTGGGCGACGACGTCACCGTGAAGCGCCTGCACCGCACGCGCAACGGCATCGAGCTGCTGCCCGAGAACCCCGACTACCCGGTGATCCAGGTGACGGACGCCGACAGCTTCGCGCTGGAGGGCGTGGCGGTGGGCCTGATCCGCAACACCATGCTGATGTGATGATCAAGTCGCCCAAGGCCCGCAGCGCTGCCGAGTGCCGGGCGCTCGAGCAGTTGCCCAACATCGGCCCCAGCATGGCGGCCGATCTGCGCGCCCTGGGCATCCGGTACCCCCAAGACCTGGCGCAGCGCGACGCGTTCTCGCTGTACCAGTCGCTGTGCACGCTCAGCGGCAAGCGCCAGGACCCCTGCGTGCTCGACACCTTCATGGCCGCCACCGACTTCATGCGCGGCGCGGCCCCCGCCCCCTGGTGGGCCTACACCGCCGAGCGCAAGCGGCTGTACGGGAGTCTGTGATGCCAGAAGCCACCGGCACCTTCGAGGTGCAGATGACGCCGCAAGGCCAGGCCGATACCGCCGACGGCAACGCCCTGGGCGAGATGCGACTGGACAAGCGCTTCAGCGGCGACCTGTCCGGAACCGGCGCGGGCCGCATGCTCACGGCCTTGACCACCACCCAGGGCTCGGCCGGCTATGTGGCCATCGAACGCTTCACCGGCAGCTTGCACGGGCTCAGCGGCAGCTTCGTGTTCCAGCACAGCGGCAGCATGGACCGCACGACGCGTCAGCTGTCCATCACCGTGGTGCCCGATTCCGGCACCGGTGAACTGTCCGGGCTGCGCGGGCAGTTCATGATCGAGATCGAAGGCGGCGTGCACCGCTACCGCTTCGAGTACACGCTGCCCTGACCCCCGGCCAGCCCGCTGGCGGCTGCTTTGGCCGCGGTTTCGCCGGCTACTTCGCCGGCGTCACCACCAGCGTCTGCCAGCCCTCGCCGCCGGCCGGCGGAAACAGCGGCACATAGCCCACGCCGCGCCACACCTCGGCCAGGCTGCGGTACTGCGGCGACCACGGGATGCCGCTCTGGCCCGTGCTGTGCACGATGCGTGAGCGGCCGCGGTCGGCCAGGTCGTACAGGCCGCGCAGGCTGGGGCCGTGCTCGTCCAGGTAGTACTCGCCGGTGGTGGCGTCGGGCTTCAGGCTCACGCGGCTGACGTTCACCGTGTAGGTGTCACCCCCCACCGGCTGGCGGATCTCGAACCAGCGCGCCAGCGCCTTCACCCGCGAGAACGGCCGGTGCTCGCTGCGGGCCTGGTGGGCACGGCCCCATTGCCAGGCGGCCACATCGGCGCCCTGCAGCGCCTGCAGTTCGTCCAGCGCCGCGGTGAAGGCGGCGTTCACCTGCTCGGCGCAGGTTTCCACCGCCGGCGTGGCCTTGTCGTCGCACCACCAGCCGTCGTCGCGCGCCAGCACGCCTTCCAGCGCGTCGAAGTAGCCGCGCTGGCCCAGCATGCGCTCGTAGATCGCCGCGCCCACCTCGTCGGCCAGCACGCGCTGCGACAACTGGCGGTTCCAGGCCCAGAAGATCAGCGGCGCAGCCTGGTCGGCGGCCATGGTGCCGTCGAAGCCCTGCAGGGCCTTCATCGCCGCGGCGGCCAGCGGGTGGCTGGACCGGGCCTGCAGCAGCCGCGGCAGCAGGCGCGCCACGGCCAGCGACTTCACGTCGCCATGCATCACCGCCAGGTCATCCAGGCTGTGCTTGGGGCGGGCGTCGATCATCTGCTCGATGCGCTGGTGGCGGAACGGCAGCGCCCACTGGTGGCTGATGAAGTGCGGGTAGCCCGGCGGCGTGATCTTCTGGTTGGCGTTGGCCACATAGCCCTTGGCGGGGTCGCGCACCTGCGGCAGCTCGGCCACCGGTAGGAAGCCGGCCCAGTCGTAGCGCGCATCCCAGCCCGGCGCCGGGGCCAGGCCCTGCAGGTCGTTGTCGGGCTTGCGCAGCGGCACGCGGCCGGGCGACACCAGGCCGATGTGGCCGTCGCGGTCGGCCACGGCCATGTTCTGCATCGGTGCCACCCAGGTCGAGGCGGCCTGCACGAAGGCCTCCACCGAATCGGCGGCCATCATCATCAGCGAGGCGGCCATGATGTCCTGGTCGGTATCGAGCCCGGTCCAGCGCAATGCCAGCACGTAGCCGGGCTTGGCTTTGGGGCCCAGCGCCTCGTCGGCCACGCCGGCCACCGCCACGTCCGAGATCACCGGGCCGTGGCGTGTGCTGCGCACGGTGATCGTCACCGGGGCCTGGCCGCGAACGGCAATCTGCTCCTGCCGGGTCTCGAAGCGGGCCCAGCCCTCGGGCGTCTGGTACTGCGCGGGATCGCTGGCATGCAGGCGTTCGAGGTAGGTGTCCTGCACGTCGGGGCCGGTGTTGGTCATGCCCCAGGCAATGCGCGCGTTCTGGCCCATCACGATGGACGCCAGGCCGGGCATCGACGCGCCGGCCACGTCCAGCCCCGGCGCCACGAGGCGCGCGAAGTACCACAGCGCCGGCGCCGAGAGCTTCAGGTGCGGGTCGTTGGCCAGCAGCGGCGCGCCGGTGGTGCTGCGGCTGCCGGCCAGCACCCAGCTGTTGCTGCCCAGGCCGTCGATCTCGGCCTCGGGCGCCAGCGCCAGCAGGCGCTGCAGGTGGGCATCGCCCAGGCCCGGCAGACCCGGCGCGCCGGCCTGGCGGGCATCGAGCTTCAGGCCGCGGTAGAAGGCCACGTAGTCCTGCGTGGCCGGCACCGAGTCGCCGGCATAGGGCGGCATCAGTTCGTCGATGCGCGGCTTGGGCAGCAGCATGGCCAGGCGCAGGCGCAGCACCTCGGCCTGCCAGTTGGCGCCCAGGTCCAGCGCCATCATGATCGCCCACGACAGGCTGTCCTCGGGCGTCCAGGGCTCGGGCTGGATGCCCAGCAGCATGAACTCGGGCGGCCGCGCCTTCAGCTGGGCGATCACCGCGTTGACGCCGGCCGCATAGGCGGTCAGTGCTTCGCGGGCGGCCGGGCTCGCCTTGGCCCACTGCGCCGCGGCGGCGCGGCGCACGCCCAGCGTGCGGATGAACTTGTCGGTGTCCAGCGCCCCGTCGCCGAAGGCCTCGGCCAGGCGGCCGGCGCCGATGCGGCGGTGGGTCTCCATCTGCCACAGCCGGTCCTGCGCATGCACCACGCCCAGGCCGTACATCGCGTCGCTGACGCTGGCCGCGCGGATGGTGGGGATGCCGTGGCGGTCGCGCTCGATGCGCACCTCGGCGCGCAGACCGGGCAGGCTCAGCGTGCCCTCGGTCTGCGGCAGCACGCGGCGGCTGTAGATCCAGCCGGCAACGGCCGCACCGATCAGCAGCCACAACAGCAGGGTGACGATGCGGCGGAGCCAGCGTCGGGTCATCGGGGGTGTCCTCACAAGGTCTTGCTCGGGACGGGCCGTGGCGGCCGCGCCGGTACCGCAGCGTATCAGCGCCCGCGCCCGGCACCGAACTGGGCGCGCTTCGCCGCCCTGTTCACCCCACTGGCGACAGGCCTGCCCCCGAACAATCCCCCCAAGCCCGCTGCGCCGGTCGTTGGTGCCGGGGCCCTTCAGACCCGAGCGTCTGTTGCCGATGTACCCCCCATGACTGTCCACAAGCGCCCGATGACCGACTGGATGCTCCGCCTGGTGAACCGCCGCGTGCCGCCGAGTTCCAGCCTGATGAACTCCCGCATCGAGGTGTGCCCGCCGGAGCTGTGGCCCTCGTCGCTGGGCTGGCGCGCCAAGGTGCGCCGCTGGCTGGACAGCCGCCCGGGCTGGACGCACAGCAGCACGCTGCCGCCGGTCGACCAGCTGACGCTGGCGCGCGACGAATTCATCGCCTGCCTGGCCGACCTGTCCGGGCCCGATCCCTGGGACCTGGGCGACCGCATCGCCCGGGCCCGCTCGCTGCGCGAGCTGTGGCACCTGCGCTCGCGGGTCTACGGCGTGGTGGCCGTGGCGCTGAACCAGGCCGAGGCCGAGCGCCGCATCGAGCGGCTGAACCGGCACTTTCCGGTGCGCGCCCAGCGCACTGCCCCCAACCCGATGGTGGTGAACGGATGATCCCGATGCTGCAGACCGTGCCGGCGTTGTCGTCCCGCCCCGAGGCCATCGGGGCCCCGGATTCGCAGGCGCCCTGGGCGCCCGGCGCGGCCTGGCTGCCCGAGGCCGGCCTGCCGCAGGACCGCCACGCCCGCATCGCGGCGCGGCGCTGCTTCGTCGACATCAAGCAGCGCTTCATGGCCGCCACCGCGCTGGTGGATGGGCCGCGCGGCGACTGGCTGCGCTACCAGGTGCGCCAGACGCAGGAGCCGCTGGACCTGTGGCTGCTGCGCGGCGCGGTGTTCAGCGCGCTGGCCGGCGAGGGCCGCACCACCGAGCGCGCGCAAAGCGAACTGCAGGGCGCGCTCGACAGCGTGTTTCCCAACGCCGGCGAACTTCTCCCCTATGGAGTTCGATAGGTTCAGCCCATCGCCAGATAGTCACCCTTGCCCAGCGCCACGCCGGCATGGCGCAGCAGCGCGTAGGCGGTGGTGACGTGGAAGTAGAAGTTCGGCAGCGCCCAGTGGCGCAGGTACACCTCGCCGGTGAAGCGCAGCGGATCGCGGTGGCGCATCGGCAGCACGATCTCGCGCGACTCGCTGCCGTCGATGGCGGCCGCCGGCACCGAGCCGATGTAGTCCAGCGTCTTCTGGATGCGGCCACGCAACTGCGCGAAGGTGGTCTCGTCGTCGTCGAACTTCGGCGGCTCCTCGCCGGCCAGGCGCGCCACACAACCCTTGGCCGTGTCGCCGGCAATGCGGATCTGTGACACGAAGGGCAGCATGTCGGGCGCCAGGCGCAGCTGCAGGTAGTTGTCGGGGCTGAAGCCGCGGGCCTGGGCATGGGCCTCGGCCTTGTCCAGCCAGGCCAGCATGGCGCCAAGCTGCTTCTGGAACAGCGGCACGCTGGCCGAATGCATGCTGATGGAAGGCATCGTGTTTGTCTCCGTGTGAGATGTCGTTAATGAAACAGCGGACATGCTAGCCACTGCCACCAGACCTTGCCGAAGCGGGCACAATACTTAGCAATGGATGTGCATGCAGCGGATGCACATCGGCTTCTAAGTGGTTGATGTGCAAAGAGATGCCCCGGTGAATATCATCATTCTGGACGACTACCAGGACGCCGTGCGCAAGCTGCGCTGCGCGCCGCTGCTGGAGCCCTTCAACGCCAAGGTCTTCACCAACACCGTCAAGGGCATCGGTCAGCTGTCGGTGCGCCTGCGCGACGCCGAGGTGCTGGTGCTGATCCGCGAGCGCACCGCGTTCCCGAAGGCCCTGCTCGAGAAGCTGCCCAAGCTGCGCCTGATCGCCCAGACCGGCAAGGTGGGCAGCCACATCGACATCGACACCTGCACCCGCCTGGGCATCGCGGTGGCCGAGGGCGTGGGCTCGCCGGTGGCGCCGGCCGAACTCACCTGGGCGCTGATCATGGCGGCCATGCGCCGCCTGCCGCAGTACGTGGGCAACCTCAAGCACGGCGCCTGGCAGCAAAGCGGGCTGAAGTCGGCGTCGATGCCGCCCAACTTCGGCATCGGCATGGTGCTGCGCGGCAAGACGCTGGGCATCTGGGGCTACGGCAAGATCGGCACGCTGCTGGCCGGCTATGGCCGCGCCTTCGGCATGCAGGTGGTGGTGTGGGGCAGCGAGGGCTCGCGCGCACGCGCCGTGGCCGACGGCTACCAGGCCGCGGAGAGTTGCGAGAGCTTCTTCGAGACCTGCGACGTGCTGAGCGTGCACCTGCGCCTGCGCGACGAGACGCGCGGCATCGTGCGCCTGGAGCACCTGGCGCGCATGAAGCCCACCGCGCTGTTCGTGAACACCTCGCGCGCCGAGCTGGTGGAGGAGAACGCGCTGGTCTCGGCGCTCAACAAGGGCCGGCCCGGCCTGGCCGCGGTGGACGTGTTCGAGAGCGAGCCCATCCTGCAGGGCCATCCGCTGCTGCGCCTGGAGAACGCCATTTGCACGCCGCACATCGGCTACGTGGAGCAGGACAGCTACGAGCTCTACTTCGGCGCCGCGTTCCAGAACATCGTCAATTTCATCCGCAACGAGCCGACCAACATCGTCAATCCCGAGGCGCTGAAGGTGATCCGTTGAGCGATCCGGCCGGCGCCCGGCCCGTCGATCCCGCCTGGGCGCTGGCCAAGGCCCGCTGGGCCCTGCTGTTCGGCAACTTCGCCATCGGCTGCGGCGTGATGGCCACGGCCGGCACGCTCAATGACCTGGCGCGTGACCTGCAGATCAGCATCCCGGTGGCGGGCCAGCTGATCAGCGTGGCCGCGGTGGCGCTGGCCCTCGGCGCGCCGCTGGCCGCCGCGGTGGTGGCCGGCTTCGACCGCCGGCGCCTGCTGGCCTGGTCGCTGGTGATCTATGCGCTGGGCCATGTGCTGTGCGCGCTGATGCCCAGCTTCGCCACGCTGCTGCCGGTGCGCGCGCTGGCCGTGCTGGCGGCGGCCGTGTTCTCGCCGCAGGCGGCCGCGGCCATCGCCGTGATGGCGCCGCCCGAGCAGCGCGGCCGTGCCATCACCTTCGTGTTCCTGGGCTGGAGCGTGGCCTCGGTGCTGGGCATGCCGCTGGCGGCCTGGATCGGCGAGGTCTTGGGTTGGCGTGCGGCCTTCGGCGGCGTGGCGCTGATGGCCGGCATCGCCACCGTGGGCGTGTGGCGCGCGGTGCCCGATGGCGTACGGCCGGCGGCCATGTCGCGCGCCGGCTGGGCGCAGGTGGCCACCAGCCCGGCGCTGCTGGCCACGGTGGCGGTCACGCTGCTGTCGGCCTCGGGCCAGTTCACGCTGTTCGCGTACCTGGCGCCCTATTACCGCCAGGTGCTGGGCGCCTCGCCCGCGGCGGTCAGCGGGCTGTTCTTCTGGTTCGGCGCGCTGGGCGTGCTGGGCAATGTGTGGGTGTCGCGGCACATCGACCGCCTGGGCGCCTCGCGCCTGGTGGCCATGATGCTGGGCGCCATGACGCTGTCGCTGCTGCTGTGGCCGCTGGGCGCCAGCGTGCCGCTGATGATGGCGGTGTGCGCGCCCTGGGCGCTGGGCTGCTTTTCCAGCAACTCGGCGCAGCAGGCACGGCTGTCGATCGCCGCCCCGGCGCTGGCACCGGCCCTGGTGGCGCTGAACAGCTCGGCGCTGTACGCCGGCCAGGCCGTGGGCGCGGCCACCGGTGGCGCGATGCTGGCCGGCACCGGCGGCTTCGGTCAGCTGCACTGGGCCGGCCTAGGCTGGATGCTGGCGGCGCTGGCCACCAGCCTGTGGGCGGCCACGGCACTGCGGCGGCGCAGCGGAGTGGCCGGTGGCTGAACACCCTGAGCACAGCGCACCGGCACGGCCGGGCTCGTGCACCGAGCTGTTCGTGGCCTTCACGCGGCTGGCGCTGCAGGGCTTTGGCGGCGTGCTGCCGGTGGCCCACCGCGAGCTGGTGGAGCGCACGCGCTGGCTCACGCCGGCCGAGTTTGCCGAGCTGCTCAGCGCCGGCCAAGTGCTGCCCGGCCCCAACATCGTCAACGTGGCGCTGATCGCCGGCGACCGCTGGTTCGGCTGGCGCGGCGCGCTCAGCGCCGCCGGCGGCCTGCTGCTGATCCCGGCGCTGATCGTGCTGGCCGCCGGCGCGCTGCACCGGCACTGGCAGCACCTGCCGTGGGTGGCCGGCGCACTGCGCGGCATGGGCGCGGTCGCCGCCGGCCTGGTGGTCGCCACGGGGCTGAAGCTGGCCCGCACGCTGAAGACCCATCCGCTGGGCCGGTGGCCGGCGCTGGGCCTGGCCGGGCTGACGCTGGCCCTGGTGGGCCTGTGGCGCTGGCCGCTGGCCGGCGTGGTGCTGGGCCTGGGCGGCGCGTCGATGGCGCTGGTGGCCGCGGTGCTGCGGCGTCGCGAGGCCGGCCGGTGACCGCGCTGCAGTCGCTCGGCACCCCCGAGCTGCTGGCGCTGTGCGGGCACTTCATGGTGCTGTCGCTGCTGTCGGTGGGCGGGGCCATCACCACCGCGCCCGACATGCAGCGCTGGCTGGTGGCCGAGCGCGGCTGGCTCACCGACACCCAGTTCACCGACGCCGTGGCCATCGCCCAGGCGGCACCGGGGCCCAACCTGCTGTTCGTGGTGCTGGTGGGCTGGAGCACGGCCGGCCCGGCCGGCGTGCTGGCGGCGATGAGCGGGCTGTTGCTGCCGTCGTCGCTGCTGGCGCTGGCCGCCGGCCGCTACGGCCGCCGCAATGCCCAGGCCCTGTGGGTGCGCGCCTTCACGGCCGGGCTGGCGCCACTCACCGTGGGCCTGCTGCTGTCCACCGGCTGGATCCTCACGGCGCCGGTGCGCAGCAACCTCGGCGCCGGCCTGCTGGTCGTCGCCACCGCCGCGCTGAGCCTGCGCACGCGCATCGGGCCCTTGTGGCTGATCGGCGCCGGCGCGCTGGCCGGCGTCTTCGGCCTGGTCTGACGCCGGTCCGTATCGTCCACTTCTGCGGAGAGCCCCATGCTCGAAGGCATCCACGACTGGCCGCTGTTCATCGCCGCCGGCCTGCTGCTGAACATCACCCCGGGCGCCGACATGGCGCTGATCGCCACGCGCGCCGCCAGCGGCGGCTTTCGCGCCGGGGCAGCGGCCGCGCTGGGCGTGGGCGCCGGCTGCGGCGTGCACATCGCGGCCGCGGCGCTGGGCGTGTCGGCGCTGCTGGCCGGATCGGCCACTGCCTTCACGCTGCTGCGCTGGGTGGGCGCGGCCTACCTGGTGTGGCTGGGCGTGGCCATGCTGCGCGCGCGGGCCCCCGAAGCCGGCACGGCCGCATCCACGCGGACCGCGCCCGACACCACGCCGTGGCGCCGGGTGTTCGCCCAGGGCTTCCTGACCAATGCGCTGAACCCCAAGGTGGCGCTGTTCTTCCTGGCCTTCGTGCCGCAGTTCATCGCCGCCGATGCGCCGCACAAGGCGCTGGCCTTCGTGGCACTGGGCGCGGTGTTCGTGGTCGATGCCACGCTGGTCAACCTGGGCCTGGCCTGGGGGGTGGCCACGCTGCG
Source organism: Pseudaquabacterium inlustre (assembly GCF_038066595.1). Classification (NCBI taxonomy): domain Bacteria; kingdom Pseudomonadati; phylum Pseudomonadota; class Betaproteobacteria; order Burkholderiales; family Sphaerotilaceae; genus Pseudaquabacterium; species Pseudaquabacterium inlustre. The sequence continues at coordinate 9,193 of NZ_JBBUTH010000009.1, read as the reverse complement.
CCAGCGCCTGGGCCACGGGGCCGGCACGGCCCGACTGGGCCGCTGGGTTCACCGCGGCGTCGGCGCGCTGTTCGTGGCGCTGGGCCTGAAGCTGGCACTGGGCGAGCCCGGCCGCTGAACGCGCGGCCCCTCGCGGGGCCATCGGCCCGCGCGCGGCGCGTCAGGGCGCGGTGCGTCAGGGCACGTCAGGGCGCGATCACGCCGCAGACCACGCGCGCCCCACCACCGCCCAGCGGCGCCGGGTGGTCGGCATGGTTGTCGCCGCCGGCATGCACCATCAGCGACCGGTTGGCGATGTCGGCCATCTTCAGGCGCGGTGCCAGCACCGGCTGGCGGGCGCTGCCATCGGCGGCCACGAACAGCGGCGGCAGATCGCCCAGGTGGCCGTCACCCCAGGGCTCGCCATGGCGCTTGGTGTCGGCCGGGTCGAGGTGGCCGCCCGCGGCCAGGCCGGCCACCGGGTTGCCGTTCTGCACGCCCGGCCCGCAGGCCGGGTTCTGGTGCACGTGGAAGCCATGCAGCCCCGGCGTCAGGCCGGTCAGGGCCGGGTAGAAGGCCAGGCCGTAGGGCGTGCTGACCACCCGCACCGTGCCGGCCGGCGTCTGGCTGCCGTCGGCGGCCACGGTCTGCATGGTGATGGTGCGTTCGGCCGGATCGGCGGCATGGGCGCCAGCCGCCAGCAGGACGGCGGCCACGGGCAATGCAAGAACGGGAAAGAGACGCATGGGAGTCCTTGGCGGTGTGGATCGGTGGGCTGTGGGTGGACCGGGGGTGGCCCATCGCAGCAGCCGCGAAGGGCGCCACGGCTGGCCCCCAGCCCACGTGCCGACCCACTGTAGCGCCTGCAGGTGACCCCGGTGGCCGCAGGCCCGTCGCCCTCAGGCGAACAGCCCGTGCAGGAACCAGTCCCCGTCCAAGACGGTGCCTGGCGTGTCCTGCGGGTTCTGCGGGACCGTGGCGTCGCGGCGGCGGAACACCCACAGCAGCGCGCCGGCACCGTCGCGGGCGATGAAGTAGTCGCGCAGCGCCAGGCCGGCGTCCCACCAGCCGGTTTCCAGCCGCTCGGGGCCGGCCAGCAGCTGCAGCGGCTGGCCGTGGTGCAGGGGCACGCGGTCGCGCTGGGCCAGCGGCCGGGGCTCGGGCAGCAGCCACAGCGGTTGCGGCGGCAGCGCGATGCGCGCCGCAGCAGCTTCGGCCGGCAGGCCGTCGCCGGGCGCGTCGGCCCGGTGCAGGCGTGCGGCATCGGCCGGCAGCCAGGCGGTGCCGCACTCGGGCCGGCGGTCGGCCCGGGCCACCGGGCGCAGCACCTGGGTGCGGCCCAGCCGGGCCTGCAGGCGCTCGACCAGGCGGGCCAGGCCCTCGCGCCGGCTGCCGGGGCTGGCGAACAGCTCGCCGTCGGGCGCGCCGCCGCTCAGCACCTGATCGCAGTGCAGGCTGAGCTCCAGCGCCGGTGCGGGCAGCGGCAGGCGGCCCAGGCGCTCGGCCAGCAGCACGGCCAGGTGCGCGGCATCGGCCGAGGGCTGGGCGGGGGCGATCTCGAGCTCGCTGCGCTCGGGGGTGGCGCTGTCGTGGCGGCGGTGGCGCGGCTCGTGGTGCATCACCAGCGTGAAGCGCGCAGCGCGCACCTGGCGCGCCTTCAGCCAGGCCACCAGCCGCGCCAGCAGCACACCGGCGCCGTGCAGCACCTGCTCGCTGGTGTCGGCGCGGTGGCACAGCTCGAGCCGGCTGGCGAACTGCGCCGGCAGTGCCAGCCAGCGGTGGGCCTCGGGCCCCTGGCCGCGGGCCTGGTCCAGATCGCGCAGCAGCGCCGGGCCGAAGCGCCGCGCCAGGCCGTCGCGCGGCAGGCCGGCCAGATCGCCCACGCGCCGCAGGCCCATCGCGCGCAGGGCCTCGGCCTCCACCGCATCGGGCACCAGCAGCGGCAGCGGCAGCGCGTCGAGCAGGGCCCGCAAGGCCTCGGCCCGGGTGCTGTGCGGGCCCTGGGCCAGGTCGTCACGCCAGGCCGCCAGCAAAGCCGCGCCCAGCGCGGTGGGCGCGGTGGCCAGGCGCACCTGGTGGCCCAGCGGCGCCAGCTGCGCCCGCAGCCGCGCCAGCAGCGCCGGCAAGCCACCGTGGTAGCGCAGGCAGGAACGCACCTCCAGCCGCACGCCCACCAGGGCTGCGCAGGCCGCCGGCTGTGGTGGCGCCAGCGCGGCCTCGTCGGCGCCGGGCTGCCAGCCGGCCGGCGTGGCCCAGGTGACGGCCGGGCTGAAGGCCAGCGCCACATGGGCCACGGCGCGCAGGGCCTCGGCGTCGCGCCGCGCATCGGCCTGGCCCAGTTGCAGATCGGGGGCCAGCGCCAGCGCGGTGGCCCGGCTCATGCCCGGCTGCACGCCCAGCGCCTGGGCCGCGGCATCGACCAGCGCGATGCGCTGCGGCGCCGGCGGCGGGCTCAGCAGTGCATGGGCCCTTGGCGCGGGTGTGGCAGGCGTGGCGGGCGTGGCGGATGCGGCAGGTGTGTCGGGGACGGCGGATGCGGTGGCCTGCGCGGCCTGCCACGACTCAAGCGACAGGGCCGGCAGGTGCAGGGCCACCCACAGCAGCGCGGGCTCCAGGCCGGACGGCGTGGCGGACGGCGTGTCGGATGGCATGGCGGGCGGCATGGCAGGTTCCATGACGGACGCAGACGTGGCGGCGGTGCGGTTGACGCAATGGCAGGGCCCGGGCGGCGCGGCGCGCGGCCGTCAGCGCCACAGGGCTCGACCCGGGGCACGGACGCCGCGCCCGGCCCTGCGCCCATGCCCCGGCCCGGCGCCGTCCACCGCCCCGGCACGCGCCTCCTGCTGCGCGGTGAGCTGGGCCGCCTGCTGCGCCCCCTGCAGGGCCTGCTGCGCCAGCGCCCGCGCCTGCTGGTGCGGCGTCAGCACCGAAGGCAGCACCAGACGCAGTGGCTCGGCCAGCGGTGGTCCGCGGCGCTTGAGCAGGCGCAGCGTCAGCCCGTCCACGCCGGCGGGCTGCAGCAGCAGGCGCAGCGGCGCGGCACTGGGCCGGTGCAGGGCCTGGGCCTCGCGGAACAGGAACACCGGCCCGTCATGCGCCTGGGCGGCCAGTTGCAGCCGGCGCAGCGCATCGGCGCGCAGGCCGGCCGGCAGCCAGGCCAGCACCGCGCCCACCTGGCCGCTGCGCAGGGCCTGCTCCAGCGCCCACAGCAGATCGGCACTGGGCAACAGCGGCGACAGGCCGCTGGGTGTGCGCGGCGTGCGCGCGGCCCGCGCCCCCTGCAGCCCCGTCTGCCCCGGGCCCGCCCCGGCGCGCTGGCCGGCACGCGCCTGCACCACCAGCCAGTGCTGGTGGCTCAGGCCCTGCTGCGCCAGCGCCCAGGCCGACAGCGCCGCCGGCGGCTCGAACAGCATCACGCAGCGCGGCCCCTCGGCCCAGGCCGGTGCGTCCGCGCCGCCCACCCCGCCGCCGATGGCCGCCAGCGCCGGCGCCAGCAGCCGCAGCTCGCCGATGCCCGGCTGGGCCAGCAACAGCTCGGTCAGCTCGCCATGCGGCCAGCCCTGGCCCGGCAGCTGCGCATCCAGCGCCTCGAAGCCGCTGGCCGTGGCCCGCTGGCGCCCGCTGCCAAGCTGACTGGCGCGCCACAGCGCCGGGTGCAGCGCCCCGGGATCAGCCGGCCCCTGCGCAGCCTGCGCACCCTGCGGGCACGACGGCGCCGGCCGGTCCGCCAGGGCCGCGGCCAGCGGGTCGGGCAGATCGAGCGGACACGGCGCGACCGGTGCAACCGGTGCGTCCGGCGCCTCGGCCGGATCCACCGGCGCGAGCGACTCGAAAAGTGGCAGGGTCAGGTTCACATGGATACTGTATGTTCATACAGTCTTCGTGGCAAGCCAGACCGGGCACGCGGGGGCCGGATAATCGCGGGTCCGGCCCCTGCCGGCCGGTCATTGCTCCATGTCGTCGTCCACGCCGTCCACCCTGCCCTCCCTCAGCCTGCTGCAGCGCTTCGCCCGCATCGCCCCGTATTTCCGCGAGGGCCGGCTGGGCATCCTGGTGGCCATCGTCGGCTCGCTGATCGGCGCGGCCACCGAGCCGATGATTCCGGAGCTGATGAAGCCGCTGCTCGACCAGGGCTTCACCGGCCGCCAGCTGCCGCTGTGGGCCATTCCGGCGGCCATCATCGGCATCTTCGCGGTGCGCGGCGTGGCCGGCTTCGTGGCCCAGTACGCGCTGTCATGGGCGGCGCACCGCGGCGTGCAGGCGCTGCGCGAGGCGCTGTTCCTGCGCATCCTGAACGCCCGGCCGGGCATGTTCACGCAGCAGTCGGCCTCCAGCCTGACCAACACCCTGGTCTACGAGGTGCAGGGCGGCGCGCAGCAGCTGGTGAACTCGGTGCTCACGCTGCTGAAGGATTCGCTCACGCTGGCCGCGCTGCTGGGCTACCTGCTGTGGCTGAACTGGAAGCTCACGCTGTTCGTCGGCGTGCTGTTCCCGGCCGTGGCCTGGGTGATGCGCAGCGTCGGCCGCCGCCTGCACCGCCTGGCCCGCGAGGGCCAGGACGCCACCGATGCACTGGGCTACGTGGTGGAAGAGAACGTGCTGGCCTGGCGCATCGTGCGCCTGCACGGCGCCGAGCCCACGCAGGCCCGCCGCTTCGACACCCATGCGCTGACGCTGCGCCGCGTGATGCTGAAGATCGTGGCCGCCAGCGGCGCGATGACCCCGATCACGCAGATGATCACCGCGATGGCGCTGTCGGCCGTGATCTGCGTGGCGCTGTGGCAGAGCAACGCCTCGGGCACCACGGTGGGCGGCTTCGTGGCCTTCATCACCGCCATGCTGATGCTGGTGGCGCCGGTCAAGCACCTGTCGGACGTCATGGCGCCCATCACCCGCGGCCTGGCCTCGGTGGAGCGCGGCCTGGAACTGCTGGACACCGCCCCGGCCGAGACCGGCGGCAACCACCGCGTGCACCGCGCCGAGGGCGAGATCGGCCTGCGCGAGGTGACGCTGAGCTACCGCGACGACCAGCACCCGGCGCTGGACAACATGTCGCTGCAGATCGGCGCCGGCGAAACCGTGGCCCTGGTGGGCCCCTCGGGCGCCGGCAAGAGCACGCTGGCCAACCTGCTGCCGCGCTTCGTCGAGCCCAGCAGCGGCACGGTGCGCCTGGACGGCGTGCCGCTGGCCGAGTGGGAGATCACCTGCCTGCGCCGGCAGTTCGCGCTGGTCAGCCAGGACGTGGTGCTGTTCAACGACACCGTCGCCGCCAACGTGGCGCTGGGCGACCCGCACCCCGACCCCGAGCGCGTGGAAGCCGCGCTGAAGGGCGCGTGGCTGTGGGACTTCGTGCAGGGCCTGCCGCAGGGCCAGCACACCGTCATCGGCCACAACGGCGGCCAGTTCTCGGGTGGCCAGCGCCAGCGCCTGGCCATCGCCCGCGCGCTGTACAAGGACGCGCCGATCCTGATCCTCGACGAGGCCACCTCGGCACTCGACACCGAGAGCGAGCGCGCCGTGCAGGCCGGCCTGGAGACGCTGATGCGCGGGCGCACCACGCTGATCATCGCCCACCGCCTGTCCACCATCGAGCACGCCGACCGCATCGTGGTGATGGAGGCCGGCCGCGTCGTCGAGCAGGGCCCGCACGCCACGCTGCTGGCCGCCGGCGGCCTGTACGCGCGGCTGCATGCGATGCAGTTCAGGAGCTGAGCGCAGCGCCTGACGACAGCTGCCTGCGGCACGTCGTGCGTGGGCCTGACACCGTCATGCATCGGCGTTAGGCTTGGGCGCACCCTGACCCCGTTGCCCACCCCGAGATGCCGCCGCGCCGTACCCCCTCAAACCGCCTGTCGATCGGCTGGCCGACCGCCCTGCTGCTGACGCTGTTGCTGCTGCTCGGCGGCTGCGCCGCGCTGCCGCCGCGCGGTGAGGCCGTGGTCTCGCAGGCGCTGCCCACCGAGGCCGCCGCCGCCACCCCGCTGGGCGGCATCGCCACCCTCAGCCGGCCAGCCGATGCCGCCGGCGCATCGGGCTTTCGCCTGCTGCCCACCGGCGAATACGCGCTCGAGGCGCGCCTGGCGCTGGCCGCCCGCGCCACGCGCACGCTGGACCTGCAGATCTACCACCTGCACCGCGACCGCGCGGGCCGCGCCGTGCTGCGGGCGTTGGCTGAAGCCGCCGCACGCGGCGTGCGCGTGCGCCTGCTGGCCGATGACTTCTACGCCGCCGAGGTGGAGGACCTGCTGGCCGGCCTGGCCGCGCACGACGGCGTGGAGGTGCGCCTGTTCAACCCGATGTCGCTGCGCTGGGGCGCGCCGGTGTGGCGGCTGGCGCTGTCGCGCGGCGACTTCGAGCTGAACAACCACCGCATGCACAACAAGCTGTTCGTGGCCGATGGCGCGATGGCGCTGTTCGGTGGCCGCAACGTGGCCGACGAGTACTACATGGGCAGCGACGAGGCCAACTTCATCGACATGGACGTGCTGGGCGCCGGTGCAGTGGTGGGCGAGCTGTCGGCCGTGTTCGACCGCTACTGGAACAGCGCCCAGGCTTGGCCGCTGCAGCGCGTGCGGCCGGTGGCCCACGGCGCCGAGGACCGGGCGCAGGCCCGCCGCAGCTTCGATGCCGCCGTGCGCGATGCGCCGCTGCCGCGCGCGCCCTATGCGCGCGACCCGCTGGGCCATGGCCCGGTGGGCGCGCAACTGGCCGCCGGCCGGCTGGAGGGCCTGGCCTGGGCCGAGGCCCGCGTGCATGCCGATCCGCCCGAGAAGGCCGCGCAGGCCACGCCGGGGCGCGACCCCAGCGAGGCCATGGCCGGGCTGATGCGCGCCATGGCCACCACGCGGCGCTACGTGGCCATCGTCTCGCCCTACTTCGTGCCCAACGAGGCCGCGCTGGCCAACATGCGCGAGGCGCGCCGCCACGGCATCCACCTGATCGTGGTGACCAACTCGCTGGCCTCCACCGACGAGCCGCTGGTGCACGCCAGCTACGCGCTGCGCCGGCCCGAACTGCTGAAGATGGGCGTGGAGCTGTACGAGATCAGCCCGGCGCTGATCAGTCGCTCGGAGCACTTCGGCGTCTTCGGCCGCTCGGTGCCGCGCCTGCATGCCAAGGTGGCCATCGTCGACGGCCTGCGCGTGCTGGTGGGCTCGGTGAACCTGGATGCACGCTCGGCCATCGGCAACACCGAGATGGGCGTGGTGATCGACAGCCCGCAACTGGCCACCGAACTGCAGCGCCTGATGCAGGCGCCCGGCGCCCACGCCACCGACGGCACCAGCGCCCGTCCCCCGGCCGTGGCCATGTACCGCGTGAGCCTGGCCGAGGACGGCCAGACCCTGCGCTGGCAGGCGCGCGATGCCGACGGCCAGGGCATCACCACCACCGACGAGCCCGGCAGCAGCGCCTGGCTGCGCTTCAAGCTGTGGCTGCAGTCGCTGGTGGTGCCCGAACGCCTGCTGTAGCGCAGCGGCTGTAGCCGCCGCGACCGGCCGCTGCACCGCGGCCGGCTATCCTCGGGCGACCCATCGAACGAGGAGACCCGCATGAGCGCCGAACGCTACCCCGCCCCCGCCCTGGCCGACGTGCCCGACGACATCCGCGAACGCATCCTGGCGGTGCAGGAGAAGGCCGGCTTCGTGCCCAACGTGTTCCTGGCGCTGGCCCGCCGCCCGGCCGAGTGGCGCGCGTTCTTCGCGTACCACGACGCGCTGATGCTGAAAGAGACCGGCAGCCTCACCAAGGGCGAGCGCGAGATGATCGTCACCGCCACCAGCGGCGCCAACCACTGCCTGTACTGCGTGGTGGCGCATGGCGCCATCCTGCGCATCTACGAGAAAAAGCCCCTGGTGGCCGACCAGGTGGCCATCAACCACCGCAAGGCCGACATCCCGCCGCGCCAGCGCGCCATGCTCGACTTTGCGATGAAGGTGTGCCTGCAGTCGCACGAGGTGGGCGAGGCCGACTTCCAGGCCCTGTACCCGCACGGCTTCGACGACGAGGACATCTGGGACATCACCGCCATCACCGCGTTCTTCGGCCTGTCGAACCGCATGGCCAACGTGACCGGCATGCGCCCGAACGATGAGTTCTACCTGATGGGCCGCCTGCCCAAGAAGAAGGATTGAGCGCATGGCCCGCATGCACAACCCCGCCGGCCTGAGCCCCATCGTCGCCGGCGCCTGGCGCCTGGCCGAATGGGGCTGGACGCCGCAGCAGCGCCTGGCCTGGATCGAGGCCAACCTCGACATCGGCGTGTCCAGCTTCGACCATGCCGACATCTACGGCGGCTACGCGGTGGAAAGCCTGTTCGGCGAGGCGCTGGCGCTGCAGCCGGCGCTGCGCCAGCGCATCCAGCTGGTGAGCAAGTGCGGCATCAAGCTCGTGAGCCCGGCGCGGCCCGGCCATGCCGTCAAGCACTACGACACCTCGGCCGCGCATGTGCGCACCTCGGTGGAACAGTCGCTGCGCAACCTGCGCACCGATCACCTGGATCTGCTGCTGATCCACCGCCCCGACTGCCTGCTCGACCCCGACGAACTGGCCGACACCTTCGAGGCCCTGCGCCGCGAGGGCAAGGTGCGCTACTTCGGCGTCTCCAACTTCACGCCCAGCCAGCTGGCGCCGCTGCACCGGCGCATCGCCCTGGCCACCACGCAGATCGAATGCTCGCCGCTGCACCTGGACCCGCTGCACGACGGCACGCTGGACCAGTGCGTGGACCTGGGCCTGCGCCCGATGATCTGGTCACCCCTGGCCGGCGGCCGCGTGTTCACCGGCCAGGACGAGCGCGCGCAGCGCGTGCGCGGCACGGTGCAGGCCATGGCACATGAACTGGGCATCGCGCCAATCACGCTGATCAGCGCCTGGCTGCGCCGCCACCCCAGCCAACCGCTGCCCATCCTGGGCTCACGCCGCATCGACGTGGCCCGCGAGGCCATGGCCGCGCTGAACGTCACGCTGGATGCGCAGCAGTGGTACCGACTGTGGGAGGCGGCGGCGGGGCGGGAGGTGCCTTGAGCATGCTTGCGCCTGCATGATTTCCGCCAGACAGGCGGCAGGCCTCGCTCAATGCGTGAGCTCATCTGGTCTAGGGCTACGCTGATTAAGGTCCGCGTACCGGGTTGATCTGGTGGCAATGCTGGCGCTAGGTTGGGATGATGCTCGGATGAAGCAGGTCACCCTGGCAGCGGCCGCCGATCAAGGCGCG
>NZ_JBBUTH010000008.1:0-675628 GCF_038066595.1 Pseudaquabacterium inlustre | reverse complement strand
CCTCGCGCAGGGACACGGTATTTCTCTCCGTCCAGACCATGGGCTCTTCCGTTGGCTTCAGCCTCGAAAGCGTTACCCATGTCCTGGCACAGGTGTTACCTATGTCATCGGTCTGAACAGTCGCGACAAGAAAGGACCCAAAGAAGCGCTTCCAAACTTTCCGAACACGCCCTGCTGCTCCCCCACCACCCAGGCGGGCGCCTCGCCCGCCAAGCGGGCTCGAACAGGCTGCCGAACAAGGGCGGGGTGACGGAGGCGCTGCCGCCGATGGCAGGGCTGTCGCATGGTGGGGCTCTGGCAACTGCCGTGCCCTGCGGCGTTCCGCGCGCAAGTCTTGATCGGGGGGGCACGGCCGTGGAGTGATCCGTGGCCTGCCCGGCCGGCTATGTTCGAGCCCGCCGGGCGGGCGAGGTGCCCGCCTCGATGCGCTTCAAGCGCGAGGTGGTGTCGGAAGGTTTGGAGAGCGCTTTCTTTGCCCACTTTCTTTTCGCGAAAAGAAAGTGGGTCGCCCGCCGGGGCGAATTCCCGGCGCGCTGCCCAGAGCCATGGGCAACGCCAGCCAAGCGCCAGAGGTCAGTCGTTGTACCGAACCAGCACGTTCTCGCCCGGCGCCGCGCACAAGGCATCGCCAGCGTCGATCACCCGCCCCGGCACGGTGCGCCCACTGCCATGCCCCAGCAGCCAGCCATGCCACGCCGTCCACCAAGAGCCCTCGTGCCGCTCAGCGCCCGACGCCCATTCCTCTGGCGGCACCCAGGCCCCATCCGCCACCTTGGTGCGCATCGCGTAGTGCCGCCCGGCATGCCCCGGCTCCGACACGATGCCGGCGTTGTGCCCGCCGTTGGTCAGCACGAAGGTCAGCTCGGTGTCGGTCAGGCGGTGCAGCTTGTAGACCGACTTCCACGGCGACACATGGTCCTTCTCGGTGCCCACCAGGAAGATCGGCGTGCGGATGTCGGCCAGCGCCACCGGCCGGCCTTCCACCGGGTAGCGGCTCTCGGCCAGCTCGTTGCGCAGGTAGCAGCGGCGCAGGTACTCACTGTGCATGGCCGCCGGCATGCGCGTGACGTCGGCGTTCCAGGCCATCAGATCGTTCGGGCGCAGGCGCTCGCCCAGCCACACCTCGCGCAGCTTGGCGCTCCAGATCAGCTCGCGCGAGTGCAGGAACTGGAAGCTGCCGGCCATCTGCGGGCCGGTGAGGAAGCCGCGCTCGGCCATCATGTCCTCCAGCAGCGCCACCTGGCTCTCGTCGATCAGCACGCCCATCTCGCCGGGCTCGGAGAAGTCGGTCTCGGCCGCCAGCATCGACACGCTGGCCAGCCGGGGCAATTGCTCGGCGTTGGCCACCGCGCCGGGCCGCGCCAGCGCCGCGGCGGCGATCGACAGCAGCGTGCCGCCCAGGCAGTAGCCGGCGGCGTGCACGGCCTCGCCCGGCACGCGCTGGGCGATGGCGGCCAGGCAGTCGAAGATGCCCAGTTCCAGGTAGTCGGCCATGTCCAGCAGCGCGTCGCCCTCGTCGGGGTTGCGCCACGACAGGATGAACACCGTGTGGCCCTGATCGACCAGCCACTTCACCATCGAGTTCTCGGGCGAGAGGTCGAGGATGTAGTACTTCATGATCCAGCTGGGCACGATGAACACCGGCTCGGCGTGCACGCTGGGCGTGGCCGGGGCGTACTGGATCAGCTCCACCAGCGCATTGCGGTGCACCACCTGGCCGGGCGTGATGGCCACGTCCACGCCGGGCTGGTAGGGGCGCTCGGGCGGGTGCAGCGGGTCGAGGCCGTGGCGCACGCGCCATTCGTCCAGCGCATTGCCCAGGCCCTGGGCCAGGTTGGCGCCACCGCTGGCCAGCGTGCGCTGCAGCACCTCGGGGTTGGCCAGGCCGGCGTTGGCCGGGCTCAGCAGGTCCAGCCACTGGCGCGCGAACACGCGCGCCATCTCCTGGTGGTGCGGCGCCATGCCGCGCAGGCTGGCGGCCTCACGCCACCACTGCTCGGCGCCCAGGTAGGCGCGCACCATCGGCGCGTAGGGCCAGCGCTGCCAGGCGGGGTTGGAAAAGCGCAGGTCTTCCGGCCGGCCGGCGGCGGCGCCGGCATCGCCATTCAGGTCGCGCTGGGTGAGGTGGTCGGTCCACCAGCGCGCGGCGGCCTGGCCGGCGCGCAGCGCCAGCTGCATCGACTGCGCCGGCTGCGTGGCCAGGTGCAGGCCCCAGTCCATCGTGGCCAGCGCCAGCGAGATCGGCGACAACCCGCCCCACAGCGGCGCCATGCGGGCGTGGAAGGCGCTGTCAAAGGCGGCTGCGGCGGCGCGGCTCTGGGCCTCGTCGGCGGGGGCGTCGAGTTGCAGCGGGGGGGGATTGGGGCTCATCGCGTGCTCGTTCGTGGGGCCGTCGGATCGACAAACCGTAGAGATAGCACGCGAAAGTCACCGGCGCATGTCGGCCCCGCGCCGGTCTTGACCTGCCGCAAGCGGCGGCAGGCCGCAGGCCTGGATCAGCGGCGATCCAGGTGGCGGAAGGTGATGCGGCCCTTGCTGAGGTCGTAAGCCGACAGCTCCAGCGACACCGCGTCGCCCGCCAGGATGCGGATGTGGTTCTTCTTCATGCGGCCGGCCGAGTAGGCCACCAGCTCATGGCCGTTCTCGAGCTTGACGCGGTAACGCGAGTCGGGCAGCACCTCGAGCACGGTGCCACGCATTTCAATCAGTTCTTCCTTGGCCATCAACGGATCCTGGGAAAGGTGAATTCAGGGCCGGCCCGAGGGCGCGGCGCAAACCGGGGAACGCAACCGCCACCAGACCACAGCCCGGCGCGGACGATGAATCTCTCAACCACAGTCGCCACCTGCGGCCAGCCCCATGGCGATGGGCCGGCGACCTGGGGGCCCTGGCTGGGGGCGGCAGGTTCGCGCAGGGCGCCGGGTGCCTCGCTGGCGGGGCCCCGGTGCGGCGCGACGTTCGGGTGCGACGTTTGGGTGGTTGGGCGACAGACCGGCCCGGGCACTGCGCCCGCGCCACATGTGGCACCCTCCGACCAACCCACGATTGTACCCGCAAGGCCCGATTCGGTGTTGTGCGGTGGCTGCAACCGGGCCGCGCTGCCGCTATCCTCGGCGTTTTCGCGCCTTGTCGCGCCTTGTCGCCGTCAATTCCAGCCCCCGCCGCCCAGGAGCCCTGCCCCATGTCGTTCCGCCTGCCCCGCCGCCGCTCGCTGCTGCAACTGTCCCTGTCCGCCCTGGCGGTCGCCGCCACGGCCTTCGCCGCGCTGCCGCAGGCCGCGCAGGCCCAGAGCGGCCGCACCGTGCGGCTGCTGGTGGGCTTTCCGGCCGGCGGCGGCACCGACGCCATCGCCCGCCTGCTGGCCGAGAAGCTCAAGGACGAGCTGGGCGGCGCCAACGTGCTGGTGGAGAACAAGCCCGGCGCCGGCGGCCAGCTGGCGGCGCAGGCGCTGAAAAGCGCGCCGGCCGACGGCAGCACCTTCTTCCTGACCCACGACCACACCGTGTCGATCCTGCCGCTGGTGGTCAAGACGCCCGGCTTCGACACCGCGCACGACTTCACCCCGGTGGCCGGCTTCGCCACCTTCGCCAACGCCTGGGCGGTCTCGGGTGGCACGCCGGCCAAGACCATGGCCGAGTACGTGGCCTGGGTGAAGAACACCGGCAACGGCAAGGGCGCGGTGGGCATCCCGGCACCGGCTTCGGTGCCCGAGTTCCTGGTCAAGGTGGTGGCCGAGAAGTACAAGCTCGACCTCGTGGCCGCGCCCTACCGCGGCAGCGCGCCGATGATGGCCGACATGCTGGGCAACCAGATCGCCGCCGGCCTGGGCTCGATCCCCGACTTCATCGAGAACCACCGCCACGGCAAGCTGCGCGTGGTGGCGGTGATGGGCGACAAGCGCCAGGCCCAGCTGCCCGACGTGCCCACGCTGGCCGAACTGGGCCTGCCCGGCTTCGAGGACCTGCCGTTCTACGGCGTGTTCGCCCCGGCCGGCACGCCCAAGCCGGTGACCGATGCCTTCTCGGCCGCGCTGGCCAAGGTGGTGGCCCTGCCCGACGTGAAGGAACGCCTGACCGCCATGGGCCTGACGGTGGGCTTCGTGCCCGGCGCGCAGTTCAGCGCCAAGGAGCGGGCCTACAGCGCGGCCTGGGCGAAAGTGATCAAGGCCACGGGCTTCGTTCCTCAGTAAGCCTCAACGGCGGCGGGCCAGGCGCGGGTCGAGCAAATCCCGCAGCCCGTCGCCCATCAGGTTCAGCCCCAGGACGCTCAACGCGATCGCCATGCCCGGCCACACCGCCAGCATCGGCGCGGCGAACAGCTGGGTCTGTGCCTCGTTGAGCATGCGACCCCAGCTGGGTTGCGGCGGCTGCGTGCCAAGGCCCAGGTAGCTGAGCGCGGCCTCGGCCAGGATGGCGGTGGCGAACGAGATCGTGGCCTGCACGATCAGCACGCTGGCGATGTTGGGCAGCACATGGTCCAGCGTGATGCGCCAGGGGCCGAAGCCCGCGGCGCGCGAGGCCAACACGTACTCGCGCGCCCACACCGCATTGGCCGCGCCGCGCGTGATGCGCGCGAACACCGGCACGTTGAAGATGCCGATGGCCACGATGCCGGTGAGCAGGCCCGGCCCGTAGATCGCGCCCAGCATGATGGCCGTCAGCAAGGCCGGGAAGGCGAAGGTGAAGTCGGCGAAGCGCATCACCAGTTCCTCCACCCAGCCGCGCCGCGCCGAAGCCAGCGCGCCCAGCGCCACGCCCGCCAGCACGCCGATGCCCACGGCCACCACGCCCACCACGATGGAGTTCTGCGCCCCCACCAGCAGCTGGCTGAACAGGTCGCGGCCCAGGCTGTCGGTACCCAGCCAATGCGCGGCCGACGGCGGCGCCAGCTTGTTGGGGATGTCGATCTCGGCCGGCGGGTAGGGCGACCAGAACAGCGACAGCAACGCGGCGGCAGCCAGCAGGCCCGACAGCAGCGCGCCGATCAGGAAGCTGGGGTGGCGCAGCGCGCGCTGCGCGAACGAAGGAGCGGCGGGGCTATGCATCACTGGCCTTCAGGCGCGGATCGACCAGCGCATACAGCACGTCGACGACGAAGTTCACGATCACCACCACGGCCACCAGCAGCATCACCACGTCGCGCACCACCACCAGGTCGCGGTTGGCAATCGCCTGGAACACCAGGCGGCCGATGCCGGGCAGCACGAACACGTTCTCGACCACGATGGTGCCGGTGATCAGGTTGGCGAACTGCAGGCCCATGATGGTGAGCACCGGGATCATCGCGTTGCGCAGCACATGCCGCCACAGCGTGGCGCGCGCCGACAGGCCCTTGGCGCGCGCGGTGCGCACGAAGTCCTCGCGCATCACGTCCACCACGGCCGAGCGCGTCACGCGCGCCAGGATGGCGGCCTGCACCACGGCCAGCGCCACGGCCGGCAGAAGCAGCGACTGCAGGCCGTCCCACAGGCCGCCACCGTCGTCCTCGGTCCAGCCCGGAAAGCCGCCGGCGCTGAACCACTGCAGCTTCACCGCGAAGGCCAGGATCAGCAGGATGGCGAACCAGAAGTTCGGAATGGCGATGCCCAGCTGGCTGAGCGCCATCACGCCCAGGTCGCCCGCCTTGCGGTGGCGCGCGGCGGCGTAGATGCCGAGTGCCAGCGCCAGCACGGTGGTCAGCGCCATGGCCAGCGTGGCCAGCGGCACGGTGACCTGCAGGCGCTCGACGATCAGCTCGGCCGTGGGCGTGCCGTAGCTGTAGCTGGCGGCCGTGCGGCCCGACAGCAGGCCGCCGATCCAGTGGCGGTAGCGCGTGAGCGGCGGCTGGTCCAGGCCCAGCTTCTTCTCCAGCGCGGCCACGGCCTCGGGCGTGGCCGTCTCGCCCAGGATCACCTGCGCCACGTTGCCCGGCAGCAGCTCGAGCACCGCGAAAACCAGCACCGAGGCCACCGCCAGCGTGGCCAGCAGCGTGGCCAGGCGCTTCGCCAGGAAAACGCTCATGCTTTGGTGCAGTCTCGCCCGGCAGCGCGGCGCGAATCGGAAACCATCATGAAACCTATGATGCCCGAAGAACCCGGCTGACCCGAGGAGACCCACGATGACGACGATCGGATTCGACACCCGCCAACTGCTGATCGGCGGGCAATGGCGCCCCGCCGCCAGCGGCGAGACCCTGCCGCTGCTGAACCCCAGCGACGGCAGCCTGCTGACCGAGATCGCCCGCGGCACGGCCGCCGACGTGGACGCCGCGGTGCAGGCCGCCCAGGCCGCGCTGGACGGCGACTGGGGCCGCCTGACCGCCGCCGAACGCGGCCGCCTGATGCTGAAGATGAGCGCGCTGGTGCTGGAGCAGGCCGACGAGCTGGCCCGCCTGGAGGCACTGGACGTGGGCAAGCCGCTCAAGCAGGCCCGCGCCGATGCGGTGGCCATGGCGCGCTACCTGGAGTTCTACGGCGGCGCGGCCGACAAGGTGCATGGCGAGACGATCCCGTTCGCCAATGGCTACACCGCGCTGACGCTGCGCGAGCCGCATGGCGTCACCGGCCACATCGTGCCCTGGAACTACCCGATGCAGATCATCGGCCGCTCGGTGGGCGCGGCGCTGGCCATGGGCAATGCCTGCGTGCTGAAGCCGGCCGAAGAAGCCTGCCTCACCGCGCTGATGTTCGGCCGGCTGGCCGAGGCCGCGGGCTTCCCGGCCGGCGCCATCAACATCGTGCCGGGCCTGGGCGAGGAGGCCGGCGCGGCGCTCAGCCACCACCGCGGCGTGGCGCACCTGTCGTTCACCGGCTCGGTGGCCGTGGGCCAGATGATCCAGACCGCGGCAGCGCAGAACACCATCCCCGTCACGCTGGAGCTGGGCGGCAAGAGCCCGCAGATCGTGTTCGCCGATGCCGACCTGGACGCGGCCTTGCCCTTCCTGGTGAATGCCGGCATCCAGAACTGCGGCCAGACCTGCTCGGCGGCCAGCCGCATCTTGGTCGAGCGCCCGGTGTTCGAGGAAGTGAAGCGCCGCATGGCCGAGCGCTACAACGCACTGCGCGTGGGCCCGGCGATGAGCGACCTGGACGTGGGCCCGGTGATCTCGCCGCGCCAGCGCGAGATCGTCGAAGGCTTCCTGGCCGTGGCGCGCGACACCGGCCTGGCCATCGCCGGCCAGGCCACGCTGCCGGCCGACCTGCCCGCAGGCGGCTGCTATGTGGCGCCCACGCTGCTGGCCCCGGCCAGCGCCGACCACCGCCTGGCGCAGGAAGAAATCTTCGGCCCGGTGCAGGTGATGATCCCCTTCGACGGCGAGGCCGAGGCGCTGAAGATCGCCAACGGCACCAATTACGGCCTGGTGGCCGGCGTGTGGACGCGCGACGGCGGCCGCCAGCTGCGCATGGCGCGCAAGCTGCACTGCGGCCAGGTTTTCATCAACAACTACGGCGCGGGCGGCGGCATCGAGCTGCCGTTTGGCGGCGTCAAGCACTCGGGCCATGGCCGCGAGAAGGGCTTCGAGGCGCTGTACGGTTTTTCCTCACTGAAAACCATCGCGATCAAGCACGACTGATCCAGCGTCACCGCAGAGGGCCGCGGGCCGAGCGCCGGGCCGCTCCCAAGCGGGCCCGCACCCGCCCGGCGGGTGGACCCGCGTACCCGCGGGGCCGGGTGCCCGTCAGCCCTTCAACACCGCCGCCATGCCGTCGGCCACGCGCTCGACATTGGCGCGGCTCAGGCCCGCCACGCACATGCGGCCCGAGGCGATCAGGTACACCGCGTGCTCGTCGCGCAGGCGCTGCACCTGCTGCTGGGTCATGCCGGTGTAGCTGAACATGCCGCGCTGGCTGAGCAGGTAGCCGAAGTCGCGGCCGGGCAGGCGCGCCACCAGCGCGTCGTGCAGCGCGCGGCGCATGCCGGCGATGCGCTCGCGCATCTGGGCCACCTCGCCCTCCCACTGCGCGCGCAGGTCGGCCTCGCCCAACACCTTGGCCACCAGCTTGCCGGCATGGATGGCCGGGCTGGAGTAGATGCGGCGCACGGTGAACTTCAGCTGGCCCAGCACCAGATCGGCCTCGGCCGCGGTGGCACACACGGCGCTGAGCGCGCCGCAGCGCTCGCCGTACACGCTCATGCTCTTGGAGAAGCTGTTGGCCACGAAGAAGGTCAGGCCCGCATCGGCCAGCGCGCGCACGGCGTAGGCATCCTCGGCGATGCCGTCGCCATAGCCCTGGTAGGCCAGGTCGAGGTAGGGCAGCAGTTCACGCTCGCGCAGCACCGGGATCAGCGCCTGCCACTGCTCGCGGCTCAGGTCCACGCCGGTGGGGTTGTGGCAGCAGGCGTGCAGCAGCACGATGCTGCGCGCCGGCAGGCCGCGCAGGCAGGCCAGCATCTCGTCGAAGCGCAGGCCGCCGGTGGCCGCGTCGTAGTACGGGTAGGAGTTCACCTGGAAGCCGCTGCCCTCGAACATCGAGCGGTGGTTGTCCCAGGTCGGGTCGCTGACCCACACCGCCGATCCGGGCAGCCAGGTCTTGAGGAAATCGGCGCCCACCTTCAGGCCGCCGGACGAGCCCACGGTCTGGATCGTGGCCACGCGGTTCGCGGCGATGGCGGCGTGTCCGGGGCCCAGCAGCAGCTTGGCCACCTCGGCGCGGCAGCCAGCGTCGCCTTCCATCGGCAGGTAGCCCTTGGCGCCGCCCTCGGCCAGGATGCGCGCCTCGGCCTGCTGCACGCTGGGCAGCACCGGCAGGCGGCCTTCCTCGTCGAAATAGATGCCGATCGACAGGTTGACCTTGTGCGGCCGCGCATCGGCCTGGAAGGCCGCCACGACGGCAAAGATCGGGTCGCCCGCATAGGGCTGGATGTGCTCGAACATCGACAAGGGCTCCAGGCTCGACAAAGAGCCGGGAATTATCGGCGCGCGCCGCGCGGGTGCGGCGGGCGGCCACCGCGGCCCAGGACGTTCAGGCGCTCAGGCGCCCAGCGCCTGCTCGATGTCGCCCGCCAACTTGTCCGGCGCGTCCTGCGGCGCGTAGCGGCGGATCACGCGGCCGTCACGGCCGACCAGGAACTTGGTGAAGTTCCACTTGATCGCCTTGCTGCCCAGGAGGCCCGGCGCCTCGGTCTTGAGCCACTGGAACAGCGGATGGGCCCCGTCGCCATTGACCTCGACCTTGGCCATCATCGGGAAGCTGACCCCGTAGTTCAGCTGGCAGAACGAGGCGATCTCGTCATTGCTGCCGGGGTCCTGACGGCCGAACTCGTTGCTCGGAAAGCCGATGACCACCAGACCGCGGTCGCGAAACCGCTGCCACAGCGATTCCAGGCCCTCGAACTGCGGCGTGAAGCCGCACTTGCTGGCCGTGTTGACCACCAGCACCACCTGACCGGCCAGCGAGGACAGCTTCACGGTCTTGCCGGTGATGTCCTGGGCGGTGAAGTCGGCGATCGACGAGGCGCTGCTCATGTTGATCCTTGGCAAGAGTCCTGCGCTTCGGTGCCGCAGTTGACAACGTTTGCGGCATGTTATCCCTAGTTCCGCCGCGCCCCTGCATTGACGCTGGCGGAGCGGCCACCCAGGATGGCTGCAAACACCCAGGGAGACTGTTCACCGTGCCCTCGCCCGTCCGCATTGCCATCCTCGGATTCAGTGAATTCGAGCGCAGTGCGCTGGTGTCGTATTTCCAGCTCACCGCCCAACGCCAACCCAGCTACGCGCAGGTGCTGGCCATCGACGACGCCGACCTCGTGGTGGTCGACGCCGAACAACCCGGCGCGCTGGCCCTGCTGCAGGAGCTGGGCCGCACGCAGGACGCGGTGTACGTCGGCGCCCACGGTTCGGGCGACGCCGCCGGCTGGATGATGCGGCCGATCAACCCGGCCCATGTGCTGCGCGAGCTGGACGCGCTGCTGGTGCGGCACTTCAACCGGCCGGCCGACACGGCCCGGGCCTTCGCGCCCACCCAGCGCTCGGGCTTCGGCGCCACGCAGACGCTGGACTTCCCCGGCACCGTGCCCGGCGCACTGGCCCATCGCGATGCCGCAGCCGCCACACCGGCAGCCACCCCGGCAGCGGCCCCGGCCTCGCCGATGAGCACGGCCACCCTGCCCACGCTGCCGGCCAGCCTGTTCGGCGATCCGCTGGCGCCCGGCGCGCTGCGCACCATCGGCTCGCCGGCCGCGCTGATCCCGCCGCATGCCGGTCGCCGCGCCAATGACCGCAGCCCGACCGCCACCACGCCGTCACCCAGCCAGCTGGCCAGCGAGGCGCGCCGCCGCCGGCGCGAGGCCGCACTGCGGCCCGACGTGCTGCGCCGCGCGCTGCTGGTGGACGACAGCGAGGTGGCGCTGCACTTCCTGCGCCGCGAGCTCGAACCCTATGGCCTGGTGACCGATGCCGCCCGCGACAGCGAGCGGGCACTCGACCTGCTGACCCACCAGCCCTACGGCCTGGTGTTCCTCGATGTCGACCTGGGGCCGCCCAGCCACGTCGACGGGCTCACGCTGTGCCACCGCATCCGCCACCAGCTGGTGCATCCCGGCGGCCGCCCGCCGGCGGTGGTGATGGTCTCGGCCTTCCACGAGCCGGTCGACCAGGTGCGTGGCACGCTGGCCGGCGCCGAGGCCTTCCTGGCCAAGCCGCTGGACGTCGGCGCGCTCGACCGGCTGATGCGCCGCCACGGCTTCACCCGCCAGGCGCCAGTCGAACGCACGCTGGCGCAGTCCACCGCGCAGCCGCGC
The DNA here is from genome assembly GCF_038066595.1 of Pseudaquabacterium inlustre. NCBI lineage: Bacteria > Pseudomonadati > Pseudomonadota > Betaproteobacteria > Burkholderiales > Sphaerotilaceae > Pseudaquabacterium > Pseudaquabacterium inlustre. The sequence goes on along the minus strand of NZ_JBBUTH010000008.1, from coordinate 664,910 downwards.
CCGCGGCTGTAGGCCGGCGCCAGCGTCAGTCGCGCTGCCAGGCGGCCAGCAGTGCCGCACCCACGATCAACACCGCGCCGGCGGCGGTGCGCGCGTCCAGCGCACCGGCGCCCAGCGCCAGCGCCGAGACGCTGGCGAACACCACCTCGCTGACCATGATCACCGAGGTGGTGTTGGCCGGCAGGCGCGCCGCGCCGTACTGCAGCGACAGGTTGGCCAGCAGGAACCAGCCGGCCAGCGCCGTGGCCGCCAGCAGCCAGCCGGCCGCCACCGGCGGCGGGGCCGGCACCCGGCCGGCCTGGGTGAGCAGCAACGCCAGCCCACCGGCCACGATGGCACCGCCGGCGAACATGGCCAGCGCACGCGCCGACTCGCTGCGGTGCGCCTCGCGGCGCAGCATCACGTTGTTCAGCGCGAAGCTGAAGCCGCCCAGCACCGACAGACCATCGGCCAGGCCCACGCCGGCCCAGGCCTGTGCGGCATTGCCGGCCGGCCACAGCACGGTGGCCGCCCCCGCCAGCGCCATGGCCACGCGCAGTGCGCCGCGGGCACTGATGCGCTCGCCCAGCAGCAGGCGTGACAGCAGCGCCGTCCACAGCGGCATCAGGTAGAACAGCAGCACCACGCGCACCACGTCGCCGATGCTCACCGCCCAGTTGAAGCAGGCATTGGTGGTGCCGGCGCCCGCCACCAGCACCCACAGCACCGGCGTGCGCAGCAGCTCGCCCAGCGCGGCGGGCCGGCGCAGCACCAGGATCACCGAGGCCGCGCCGAAGGCGATCACGGTCAGCCACAGCGCGTGCAGGCCCAGCCCGGCCATGGCCCGGAACGGCCACCAGCTCACGCCCCAGGTGAAGGCGTTGAACAGCAGCGCCAGCGCAGCCAGCGCGCGGGGCGGGAGCCCCCCGCTCAATGCTTGTCGCTGCGGGCGATCGCCAGCAGACGCTCGACCTCGTCGCGGTGCTCGACCAGGTTGCGCTGGTGCCACTGGCGGATCACCAGCATCGTGCCGGCCACCACCGTGCCCAGCGCCGCGATGGCGATGAAGGCCGAGAAGCCTAGCTTGGTCAGGCCCGTGTAGAACGCGCCGATGGCCAGGATGCAGGCCTGCTCGTTGAAGTTCTGCACCGCGATCGACCGGCCGGCGCCCATCAGGTTGTGGCCGCGGTGCTGCAGCAGCGCATTCATCGGCACCACCAGGTAGCCGCCGGCGGCGCCCAGCAGCAGCAGGAAGGGCACGGCCACCCAGATGTCACGGATGCCATTCAGGCCGATGGTCAGCAGGCCCATCGCGATGCCCAGCGGGATCACGCCGGTGGCCTTGTCCAGCCGCATGCGGGCCGAGGCCCACACCGCGCCGGCGGCCACGCCCACCGAGACCACGCCGGCCAGGTTCGACGCCTGCGTGGTGGTGTAGCCCAGCGCGGCGGCCGCCCAGGGGAACACGATGATGCGCAGGTTGCCGCCGAAGCCCCAGAACACCGTGGTGGTGGCCAGCGAGATCTGGCCCAGCTTGTCGCGCCACAGGCGGGCGTTGCAGTCGGTGAAGTCGCGCAGCAGCGTCAGCGGGTTGCCGGCCAGCGGCTGCAGCGTGGCGTCGGTGCGCGGGATGTACAGGTTGAACACCGCCGCCAGGATGTAGATGCCCACCATCACCGCGATGGCGGCCTCGGGTGCGGTGTCGACCCCGGTGTCGAAGCCCGGCAGGTCGAAGCCCAGCAGCACCGGCGACAGCTTCGGCCCCACCAGCTGGCCGCCGAGCACGATGCCCAGGATCACCGAGGCGATGGTCAGCCCCTCGATCCAGCCATTGGCCTTGACCAGCTGCGACGGCGGCAGCAGCTCGGTGAGGATGCCGTACTTGGCCGGCGAGTACGCCGCGGCACCCAGGCCCACCACCGCGTAGGCCAGCAGCGGATGGCCGCCAAACAGCATCATCAGGCAGCCCACCACCTTGATGGAGTTGCTGACGAACATCACCCGGCCCTTGGGCACGGCATCCGCAAAGGCACCGACGAACGGCGCCAGCACCACGTAGAACAGCGCGAACATCGGCGTCAGCGCCGGGATCTGCCAGGCAGGCGCCTGCGCATGGCGCAGCAGCTCGATGGCGGCCACGAGCAGCGCGTTGTCAGCCAGCGAGCTGAAGAACTGCGCTGACATGATGGTGTAGAAACCTTTTTTCATCCGCCGCGCGGGAAGCGCCCCAACAGTCCTTCGTTCGCCGGCAGGTCTCCACTGCCGCACACCATCATGCTGCACCGCATCAGGGCCCCAAGCCGCAAACAGGGCCGGGCCTGGCCGGGTGCGGCGGGGTTATAGCACGCGGCCCTGTCGCCACTGTCGCCCGCCTGTCCCCGGAAGGCACACCGCCGGCTGGCAGAATCGCCGGCGCCGTCCCTGCCCCGAGTGCTGCCCGTGCCCCGTCCGATCGAAGCCCTGATCCACCCTGGCGCACTGGCGCACAACCTGGGCCGCGCCCGCGCACTGGCCCCCGATGCCCGCGTCTGGGCGGTGGTGAAGGCCAATGCCTATGGCCACGGCATCGAGCGCGTGTTCGACGCGCTGCGCGGCGCCGACGGCTTCGCGCTGCTCGATCTGGCCGAGGCCGAGCGCCTGCGTGCCCTGGACTGGCGCGGCCCGATCCTGCTGCTGGAAGGCTGCTTCGAGCCGCGCGACCTGGAACTGTGCTCGCGGCTGAACCTGTGGCACGCCGTGCACTGCGAGGCGCAGATCGACTGGCTGGCGGCGCACAAGACGCACCAGCCGCACCGCGTGTTCCTGAAGATGAACAGCGGCATGAACCGCCTGGGCTTCACGCCCACCGCCTTCCGCGGCGCCTGGGCGCGGCTGAACGCGCTGCCGCAGGTGGACGAGATCTCGCTGATGACCCACTTCAGCGACGCCGACGGCACGCGCGGCATCGCCCACCAGGTGGCCGCCTTCGAGGCCGCCACGCACGACCTGCCCGGCGAGCGCAGCCTGGCCAACAGCGCCGCCATCCTGCGCCACCTGGGCGCGGCCGCCGCTGGCGCGCCAGCCCTGCGCAACGACTGGGTGCGCGCCGGCATCCTGAGCTACGGCAGCGCGCCCGACTTCCCCGAACACGACATCGCCCACTGGGACCTGCGCCCGACGATGACGCTGCGCTCGCGCCTGATCGGCGTGCAGGCGCTGCAGCCGGGTGACACGGTGGGCTACGGCAGCGCCTTCACCGCCGAGCAGCCGATGCGCATCGGCATCGTGGCCTGTGGCTATGCCGACGGCTACCCGCGCCACTGCGCCACCGGCACGCCGGTGCTGGTGGAAGGCACCCGCACACGCACCGTGGGCCGCGTGTCGATGGACATGCTGGCGGTGGACCTGACGCCGGTGCCCGGCGCGCAGATCGGCAGCGAGGTGACGCTGTGGGGCGAGGGCCCGCGCGGCAGCCGGCTGCCGATCGACGAGGTGGCGCGCGCGGCCGGCACCATCGGCTACGAGCTGATGTGCGCGCTGGCGCCGCGCGTGCCGGTGCGTGGCGATGCCGACGCGCTGAGCGGCTGACCGACCCGCCGCACCCGCGACGGAGCCAGGCTATCAGGCCATCAGGCCATCAGGCCCTCAGCCAGTCATGCCCGCTTGAACAGCGCCAGCGCCGTGCCGGCGGCCACGAACAGGCTGCCCATGCCGCGGTTCACCCAGCGGATGCGGCGCGGCGCCGCCAGCACGGCCTGCAGGCGGCTGGCCAGGGCGACGTAGCCGCTCATCACCGCGCACTCCACCACGCCGAAGGTCAGGCCGATCACCAGGTACTGCGGCGCCAGCGGCGCGCTGGTGTCGATGAACTGCGGCAGCACCGCCAGCAGGAACACCGTGCCCTTGGGATTCAGCGCATTGACGCCCCAGCCGCGCAGCACCAGTGCGGCGCGGCCGATCGGTGCGGCGGCTTCGCCCTGCGCCTCACCCGCGGCGGCGGCCACGCGCAAACCCAAGGCCGGCGCGCGCCACTGCTGCACGCCCAGCCACACCAGGTAGGCCGCGCCCACCCACTTGACGAGGGTGAACGCCAGCTCCGAGGTGGCCAGCACCGCCCCCAGGCCCACGCTGACCACCAGGGTCTGCGTCCACACGCCGAGCAGCAAGCCGAAGGCGATGGCCTGGCCGCGCGCGAAGCCGTGCGACAGGCCGGCGCCCATGGCCGCCAGCGCACCGGGGCCGGGCGACAGGCTGATGGCCACCGTGGCGATGAAGAACGGAATCCAGACTGACCAGCTCATGGCACCTGCTTCCAGTGGCGTAGCAACAAGGGGCCGCGGTTGTAGCACGCCGGCCGGCGCGGCCGCACGGCCAACGACAATCGCCCCATGGCCAAGGAAAAGACCCAGTACACCTGCACCGCCTGCGGCGGCACCAGCCCCAAGTGGCTGGGCAAGTGCCCGCAGTGCGGCGAATGGAACACGCTGGAGGAAACCGTGGCCGAGGCCAGCGGCGCCGCCCGCCACCGCTTCCAGGGCCTGGCCAAGGCGCAGCCGGTGGCCACGCTGGCCGAGATCGAGGCCGCCGACGTCGAGCGCACGCCCACCGGCCAACCCGAGCTCGACCGCGTGCTGGGCGGCGGCATCGTGGCCGGCGGCGTCACGCTGATCGGCGGCGACCCCGGCATCGGCAAGAGCACGCTGCTGCTGCAGGCGGCCGAGACGCTGAGTTCGGCGGTCAAGGTGCTGTATGTCACCGGCGAAGAGTCGGGCGCCCAGGTGGCGCTGCGCGCGCGGCGCCTGGGCCTGGCCGGCAGCCAGCTGCGCGTGCTGCCCGAGATCCAATTGGAAAAGATCCAGGCCGCGCTGAGCGCCGAGCAGCCGGCCTTCTGCGTCATCGACTCGATCCAGACGCTGTACTCCGACCAGCTGACCAGCGCGCCGGGCAGCGTGGCCCAGGTGCGCGAATGCGCCGCCCAGCTCACCCGCACCGCCAAGGCCACCGGCTGCGCGATGGTGCTGGTGGGCCACGTCACCAAGGAAGGCGCCATCGCCGGCCCTCGCGTGCTGGAGCACATCGTCGACACGGTGCTGTACTTCGAGGGCGACACGCACAGCAGCTACCGCCTGGTGCGCGCGATCAAGAACCGCTTCGGTGCGGTCAACGAGATCGGCGTGTTCGCGATGACCGAGAAGGGCCTGAAGGGCGTCAGCAACCCCAGCGCCATCTTCCTGTCGACCCACGGCGCGCCGGTACCCGGCAGCTGCGTGCTGGTGACGCTGGAGGGCACGCGGCCGCTGCTGGTGGAGATCCAGGCCCTGGTGGACAGCGGCGGCCCCAGCCCGCGGCGCCTGAGCGTGGGCCTGGAGCGCGACCGCCTGGCCATGCTGCTGGCCGTGCTGCACCGCCATGCCGGCGTGCAGTGCGGCGATCAGGACGTGTTCGTCAACGCCGTCGGCGGTGTGCGCATCAGCGAGCCGGCGGCCGATCTGGCGGTGCTGCTGGCCATCCAGGGATCCTTGCGCGGCAAGGCGCTGCCGCAGGGCTTCCTGGCCTTTGGCGAGGTGGGCCTGGCAGGCGAGGTGCGGCCCGCGCCGCGCGGTCAGGAGCGGCTGAAGGAAGCCGCCAAGCTGGGCTTCAGCGTGGCGCTGGTGCCCAAGGCCAATGCGCCGAAGAAGCCGATCGAGGGCCTGACCGTGCATGCGGTCGAGCGCATCGACGAGGCCATGGACCTGGTGCGCGGGCTGTGAGGTCTGCGGCGGCGACAATCCGCCGATGATCTCGGCGATCCTCGGTTCCGCGGCCTTCGGTTGGCTGCTCGCGCTGGTGGCCCATGTGGCCGGCTATGTGATGTACGGCTGGCCCGGCGTGGCCATGGCCTTCTCGGCCACGGTGTTCTGGCTGCTGCTGCAGTTCAGCCGCGCGCTGCGCGCGATGCGCGAGGCCGGCGGCGCGCCGGTCGGCCAGGTGGCCAGCGCGGTGATGCTCAATGCCAAGCTGCGCACCGGCCTGCGCCTGGTGGACATCATCCGCCTGACGCGCAGCCTGGGCGAGAAGCTGGCCGACACGCCCGAGACCTACCGCTGGACCGACGCCGGTGGCGTGGCCGTCACCGTCGAACTGGACGGCGGACGCTGCGCGCGCTGGACGCTGCAGCGGCCGGCCGAACCCGAGGCCGACGCCCCACCCCCGGCCTGACGCTTGGCGGGCCAGCGGGCGGTCAGACGCCGCGGCGGCGCACCAGGAAGCCCAGGCCACCCAGACCGGCCAGCATCAGCGCGTAGCTGCCGGGCTCGGGCACGGCGCTGGTGATGCTGCCGGCGTTGGCGTAGATCGACACGTGCGACAGACCGTTCTGGTTGGCCCCCGGCACGTCCACCAACAGCTGGCTGCCGGCGCTCAGGCCCTGGTCATAGCGGTAGGCGGCGAAGTTGCTGCCGCCCTTGATCGTCAGCACGAAGGGCGTGCCGATGTTCATCAGCAGGTTCAGCGTGCCCTGGCTCGCGTCGGTGCCCGACTTCACCAGGTCGAACAGCGCCAGCGCGGCGTTGGCCATCGTGGTGCCGGCGGCCGGATTGGTGTCCTTGTACTGGGTCAGCGTGCCCAGGCCGGTCCAGCCGGCGCTGGCCAGCAGGCTGGCCACGTTGCCGGGCTGGTCGTTGCCGCTGACGAAGCCGGCGCAGGCGTTGGCCGCCACGCTGACATCGGCCGTCACGCTGCAGGTCCACAGACCGCTGCTGGTGGACGTGGTGCCACCGGCCGGGCTGCTGCCCGGCTTGGCAGCATGGGCGGCGCCGGCCACCGACAGGGCGGCGGCAGCCAGGCTGATGAACAGGCGGTGTGAGTGCGACATGGTGGTTCCCGACGACGTGTGCTGGATGTGAGGCGTGGTCGCCCGTCGCGGACCTGGGGGCCCTGCACCGACGACGGGCCGCAGTGTCGGGAGAACAGCGGGGCCTGTCCGTGCCAGATTGCCGCTTCACCATCCGCCGGGCGGCTGCGGCGGGTGGCCGCGCCCCCGTGCGGTGGGTGTGCGTGACAAGTTGCCGCACGCGGCAGGCTGGCGGCACTCAAGTCGGCCCGCACGACGCCGATGCGCCGCAGCCACGGCCGGCGGCGCCGCACGGACCGGGTGCGACGGCCAGCGGCCTACAATCCCGGGTTCGCCCGATACCCCCACAGGAGAGCTCCCCATGTCGATGTCCGACCGCGACGGCAAGATCTGGATGGATGGCCAGCTGGTCGACTGGCGCGACGCCAAGATCCACGTGCTGAGCCACACGCTGCACTACGGCTGCGGCGCCTTCGAAGGCGTGCGCGCCTACAACACGGTCAACGGCACCGCCATCTTCCGCCTGCGCGAGCACACCGAGCGCCTGCTCAACAGCGCCAAGATCCTGCGCATGAAGGTGCCCTTCAGCATCGAGCAGCTGGAAGATGCGCAGAAGGCCGTGGTGCGCGAGAACAAGCTCGAGAGCTGCTACCTGCGTCCGCTGGTCTGGATCGGCGACCAGAAGCTGGGCGTCAGCCCCAAGGGCAACACCATCCACGTGATGGTGGCCGCCTGGGCCTGGGGTGCCTACCTGGGTGAAGAGGGCCTGAAGCGCGGCATCCGCGTGAAGACCAGCAGCTACACCCGCCACCACGTCAACATCACGATGACGCAGGCCAAGGCGGTGAGCAACTACACCAACAGCATCCTGGCCAACATGGAGGCCACCGACGACGGCTACGACGAGGCCCTGCTGCTCGACTCCAGCGGCTTCGTCTCGGAAGGCGCGGGCGAGAACATCTTCGTCATCAAGAACGGCGTGATCTACACGCCCGACCTGTCGGCCGGCGCCCTGAACGGCATCACGCGCAACACCATCTTCCACATCGCCAAGGACCTGGGCCTGGAGATCGTGCAGAAGCGCATCACGCGCGACGAGGTGTACATCGCCGACGAAGCCTTCTTCACCGGCACCGCCGCCGAGGTGACACCGATCCGCGAACTCGACCGCATCGAGATCGGCATCGGCAGCCGTGGCCCGATCACCACCAAGATCCAGGCCGCGTTCTTCGACATCGTCAACGGCCGCAACGCCAAGTACGCCGAGTGGCTCAGCAAGGTGTGATCGTCATGAGCAACAAGGAATCCGTCGTCGAAGTGCTGGCCAAGGACGTTCAGGGCCCGGGCGTGGTGCCCTGCCCGAACCCCAAGATGGCCCTGTGGAGCAACCACCCGCGCGTGTTCGTCGACGTCACGCACGAGGGTGGCGGCAAGTGCCCGTACTGCGGCACGGTGTACCGGCTCAAGGCCGGTGAAGTGCTGCACGGCGCGCACTGACCGCACGGCCGCGCGCATGAGCCAAGCCTCCCCCGCGGCGCAGGAATTCATCCTGACGCTGAGCTGCCGCGACACCACCGGCATTGTCTACGCCGTCTCGGGCCTGCTCTACCAGGCCGGCTGCAACATCATCGACTCGCAGCAGTTCGGTGACGTGCAGGGCGAGGACGCCACGGGGCTGTTCTTCATGCGCGTGCACTTCGCGGCACCGCCGCACCTGGCCGACGGCGCCACGCTGGCCAACCTGTTCGGCCATGTGCGCCAGCAGTTTGGCATGGATGCGCGCTTCCACGCCGTGGCCGCACGCCCGCGCCTGCTGCTGATGGTGAGCCAGCACGGCCACTGCCTGAACGACCTGCTGTTCCGCGTGAAGAGCGGGCAGCTGGCGGTGGACATCCCGGCCATCGTCAGCAACCACACCACGTTCCAGGCGCTGGCCGAGAGCTACGGCATCCCCTTCCACCACCTGCCCCTGCCCACGGGTGCCGACGCGGCCACCAAGCGCGCACAGGAGCAGCGCATCGAGGCGCTGGTGGAGGCCGAGCAGATCGACCTGGTGGTGCTGGCGCGCTACATGCAGATCCTGAGCCCCGAGCTGTGCGCGGCGCTCAAGGGCCGCGCGATCAACATCCACCACAGCTTCCTGCCCAGCTTCAAGGGCGCCAAGCCCTACTACCAGGCCCATGCCCGGGGCGTGAAGCTGATCGGCGCCACGGCGCACTACGTCACCGCCGACCTGGACGAAGGCCCGATCATCGAGCAGGACGTGGCCCGCGCCGACCACTCGCTGTCGGCCGAAGACCTCACCGCCCAGGGCCGCGACGTGGAATGCGTGGTGCTGGCCCGCGCCGTGCGCTGGCATGTGGAACGCCGCGTGCTGATGAACGGCCACAAGACGGTCATCTTCCGCTGACGCCCCACCCGCTCGACAGGCCCGACGCCATGACACGCCGCCCCGCCCATGCCGCCCACCTGCTGAGCACCCCCGACGAGGTGGAGGCCCAGTTCTACGAGGCCCTGCGCGAGGGCGACCTCGACAAGCTGATGGCCCTGTGGGCCGACGACGACGAGGTGGTGTGCGTGCACCCGGGCGGCCCGCGCCTGGTGGGGCATGGCGCCATCCGCGCGGCCTTCGAGGCCATCTTCGCCAGCGGCCGCATCAACCTGCAGGTCGAACGCGTGCGCCGCGTGCACAGCGCCGATGCCGCGATGCACAGCCTGGTGGAGCGGGTGAACATCGTCACCGCCGAAGGCGCCCAGGTGGGCCATGTGCTGGCCACCAACGTGTACCTGCGCACCGCCCAGGGCTGGCGCCTGGCGGCCCACCACGCCAGCCCCGGCACGGCCGACGAGCCGCCCGAGATCGTCGAGACGCCGTCGGTCCTGCACTGAGCCCGCCGGCAGGAGCGCGCATGCAGGAATTCCGCGCGCCGCGCTGGCTGCCCGGCGGCCATGCCCAGACCATCTGGCCGGCGCTGTACGCGCGCCGCCACCATGGCCCGGCCCTGGCCTTCACGCGTGAGCGCTGGGCCACGCCCGACGAGGACTTCATCGACGTCGACTTCCTGGGCGCGCCGCCGTCGCCCGCCGATGTGCGGCCGCTGCTGGTGCTGTTCCACGGCCTGGAGGGGTCTTCCGCCAGCCACTACGCCCAGGCCTTTGGCCACTGGGCACGCGAGGCGGGCTGGGCCTATGCCGTGCCGCACTTCCGCGGCTGTTCGGGCGAGCTCAACCGCGCACCGCGCGCCTACCACTCGGGCGACTGGCAAGAAATCGGCTGGATCCTCGAACGCCTGCGCGGGCGCAGCACGCAGCCGCTGCGCGTGGTGGGCGTGTCGCTGGGCGGCAATGCGCTGCTGCGCTGGGCCGAGGAGGCCGGCGACAGCGCGGCCGGCACGGCGGCCGGCGTGACGGCCGTGTGCTCGCCGATCGACCTGGCCGCTGGCGGCCACGCCATCGGCCGCGGCCTGAACCGGCAGATCTACACGCGCATGTTCCTGCGCACCATGAAGCCCAAGGCGCTGGCCAAGCTGGCCCAGCACCCGGGCCTGTTCAGCCGCGAGCAGTTGATGGCCGCGCGCGACCTGTACGAGTTCGACAACGTGTTCACCGCGCCGCTGCACGGCTTCAAGAACACCGAGGACTACTGGGCGCGCGGCTCGGCCAAGCCGCACCTGCACCGCATCCGCATCCCGGCGCTGGTGCTGAACGCGCGCAACGACCCCTTCATCCCCGCGCACTGCCTGCCACGCCCGCACGAGGTGGGCCGCTGGGTCACGCTGTGGCAGCCGGCGCATGGCGGGCATGTGGGCTTTCCGGGTGGGCGCTTTCCGGGCCACGTGCTGACCCTGCCCGACGCGGTGATGGGCTGGATGCGGCAGCATGGCGGCTGAGCCGCACCACCAGGAACCCGCCCCATGGACGCCATCGTCGAAGCCGCACTGAAGAAGTGGCCCAACGTGCCGCACTGCCACGGCTGGCTGGCGCTGGACGCGCGCGGCGACTGGTACATGCGCGACGAGCGCACGCAGCGCGCCGGCCCGTTCCCGCAGGTCAAGGGCAGCCGCGTGGTGCACGACAAGCTGCGCGAGTTCATCCACCGCAACTACGCTGCCGATGCCGCCGGCCAGTGGTTCTTCCAGAACGGCCCGCAGCGGGTGTACGTGCAGTTGGAAGCCACGCCGTGGATCTGGCGCGTGCAGTGGCCCGATGACGCCGCGCGGGCCGATGCCGTGCCCCGGGTGAGCAGCCACACCGGGCAGACCACCACCGTCACCAGCACCTGGCTGGACGACGAGGGCCGCCTGTACCTGAACACGCCGCTGGGCCTGGGCCTGGTGCACAGCCAGGACATGCTGGACGCCGCCCGCGCCATCGAGGCCGGGCTGTGGGATCCGCAGCCGCTGACGGCGGCCGAGGCGCCGGCACGCTTCGGCTTCGTGCGCGAGCCGCAACCGCCCTCGGCGCCGGCATGAAAAAACCGCCCCTCGGGGCGGTTTTCTCTGGGGCGCCAGGCGCCGAAGCCGGTGGGGCTTACTTCGACGCGGCGGCGTCCGGGGCCGAGGCGGCGCCGGCCGGGGCCTTGGGCTCGTCGAACTTGGCGCCGCCCTTGTTGGCCATGTACACCACGGCGCGGCCGATCTCCACGTCGCTGAAGTCGCCACCGCCCTGGGCACCCATGTTGCCCTTGCCCTTCAGGGCCGAGGTCAGCAGGGCCTCGTAGCCGGTCTTGATGCGTGCGCCCCAGGCGCCCTCGTCGCCCAGCTTGGGCGCACCGGCCGCGCCGGTGGCGTGGCAGGCCGAGCACTGGGCCTGGAACACCTGTTCGCCGCTCTTCAGCGCGCTGGCGTCACCGGCCACCTTGATCTCGATCGAGCCGATCGGCTGGATGCGGCGGGCCGTGGCCTCTTCGCTCATGCTGTCGCTGCCGGCGCCGGTCTTGCCGCCGAAGTTCACGAAGTTGGCCAGCATGATGATCACCACCACCGGCACCACGAAGGACGCGACCACCGCGCCGATCAGTTGCTTGGGCGTCTTGATCGGGCCTTCGTGCACTTCGTGTGCGTCAGCGTGGGAGGCCTGGTTGTGCTGGGCGTCGCTCATGGAGTCCTCGGCTAGTCACCCGGCAAAGACCCGGGCAAAACCTTCGGATTATAAGGGCCTCGCCCCGCCGCCATGCCCCGCAGGCGACGCGTGGGCGCCACGCCCGGTGGCTGTGCGTACAATGCGAGGTTCTTCGCCGTGGCGCCCGTAGCTCAGTGGATAGAGTATTGGCCTCCGAAGCCAAGGGTCGCTGGTTCGATCCCAGCCGGGCGCGCCACACCGCGCGAACACCGGTGCATACCCAAGCGGTCTGCACCCAGCACACGCCAACCTCCGGGTTGGCGTTTTGCTTTGTGCGCCGCGCCGGCGCCGGGGGCTTGTCCGCTCGCGGACAGCAGGTCCGCGCCCAGGTCCGCAGAATGGGTGCTTGGCCGCGAGGCGGCCGCTGACCTGTCACTGCCCCGGAGACCTCACCATGCGCGACTACCTGCAGTTCTACATCGACGGCGCCTGGGTCGATCCCGCCACGCCGCGCACGCTGGACGTCATCAACCCCGCCACCGAGGGCGTGGCCGGCCGGATCTCGCTGGGCTCGGCCGAAGACGTGGACCGCGCCGTGCGCGCCGCGCGCCGCGCCTTCGCCACCTACTCGCAAACCACCGTGGCCGAGCGCATCGCGCTGCTCGAGCGCGTGATCGCCGAGTACAAGAACCGCTACGCCGACATGGCCGCCGCCATCACCGAGGAGATGGGCGCGCCCGCCGCGCTGGCGCAGAAGGCCCAAGCCGCCATGGGCATCGGCCACCTGCAGACCGCGCTGGCCGTGCTGAAGGACTACCACTTCGAGGAGCAGCGCGGCAGCACGCTGATCCGCAAGGAGCCGATCGGCGTGTGCGGCCTGATCACGCCGTGGAACTGGCCGGTGAACCAGATCGCCTGCAAGGTGGCGCCGGCGCTGGCCACCGGCTGCACCATGGTGTTGAAGCCCAGCGAGATCGCGCCGTTCTCGGCGCAGATCTGGACCGAGATCCTGCATGCCGCGGGCGTGCCGGCCGGCGTCTTCAACCTGGTCAACGGCGACGGGCCCACGGTGGGCGCGGCGATCTCCAGCCACCCCGAGGTGGACATGGTGTCGTTCACCGGCAGCACGCGCGCCGGCGTGGAGGTGGCGCGCAACGCCGCGCCCACGGTCAAGCGCGTGCACCAGGAGCTGGGCGGCAAGTCGCCCAACATCCTGCTGCCCGATGCCGACTTCCAGCGCGCCGTCACCGCCGGCGTCAAGGGCGTGATGAGCAACTCGGGCCAGAGCTGCAACGCGCCCACGCGCATGCTGGTGCCCAACGCCCGCATGGACGAGGTGCTGGCCATCGCCAAGACCGCCGCCGAGGGGGTCAGCGTGGGCGATCCGGTGAGCAGCGGCGCGGCCATCGGCCCGGTGATCTCGGCCACGCAGTGGGACAAGATCCAGATGCTGATCAACAAGGGCCTGGAGGAGGGCGCCACGCTGGTGGCCGGCGGCCCCGGCAAGCCGGCCGGGCTGGAGCGCGGCTACTACGTCAAGCCCACCGTGCTGGGCCGCGTGAACAACCAGATGACCGTGGCGCGCGAGGAGATCTTCGGCCCGGTGCTCACCATCCTGGGCTACGACACGGTGGACGAGGCCGTGGCCATCGCCAACGACACGCCCTACGGCCTGGCCGCCTATGTCTCGGGCAGCGATGCCGAGCAGGTGCGCCAGGTGGCCGGCCGGCTGCGCGCCGGCCAGGTCAACCTGAACAGCGCCGCGCCCGACCTGATGGCGCCCTTCGGCGGCTTCAAGCAGTCGGGCAACGGCCGCGAGTGGGGCGAGCACGCGTTCGGCGAGTTCCTGGAAGTCAAAGCTGTGCTCGGATGGGCCGCGAAAGCCTGATTTCCGGCTGAGGTCGCGCTTGGCGCGACAATCCGGCGGCGCTCTTCGGAGCGCCGTTTTCGTTTCAACTCCCGGATCCCCATGAGCCACCTCATCGTCCACGGCGGCCGCCCGCTGCGGGGCAGCATCAGCCCGTCGGCCAACAAGAACGCGGTGCTGCCGGTGCTGTGCGCCACGCTGCTGACCACCGAGCCGGTGGTGCTGCACCGCGTGCCCGACATCACCGATGTGCGCAAGCTGCTGGCCTTCTTCCGCGAGCTGGGCTCGACGGTGGAGCTGGACGAGGCCACGCGCACGCTGCGCCTGCAGCACGGCGCCCAGATGCGCGCCGACGACGTGCGCCTGCCGGTGGGCATGCGCTCGTCGATCATGCTGGTGCCGGCGCTGCTGCACCGCTTCGGCCAGGCACGGCTGGAGGACGACGTGACCGGCTGCACGCTGGGCGTGCGCGAGGTCGATCCGCACATCGAGGTGTTCCGCGCATTCGGCGCCGAGGTGACGCTGGAGCCGGGTGCGGTGCAGATCCGCGGCGCCCAGCGCTTCACCGCCACCAGCCACTGGCTGGACTACGCCTCGGTCACCACCACCGAGAACTTCGCGCTGTGCGCGGTGGTGGCGCGCGGCCGCTCGCACCTGACCAACGCCGCCTGCGAACCGCATGTGCAGGAGTTCTGCAGCTTCCTGTCGGCCATCGGCGCGCGCATCCAGGGCAACGGCGGCTCGCAGCTCGACATCGAGGGCGTGGACCAGCTCGGCGGCACCGAGTTCACCTTCGCCGACGACTTCCACGAGGTGGCCACCTTCCTGGCGCTGAGTGCCATCACGCAGGGCGACGTGGTGGTGCACAACGACGCCGCCAGGCAGTTCCCGCTGCTGGACCGCACCTTCGCCAAGTTCGGCGTCGAGATCGAGCACCGCGACGGCTACAGCCGCGCCCATGTCAACGGCCCGATGAAGGTGAAGCCGCCGTTCACCAGCAACATCCTGCAGAAGGTGGAGGCCGCGCCCTGGCCCTATGTGCCGGCCGACCTGCTGCCGATCTTCGTGGCGCTGGGCGTGCGCGCCGAGGGCTCGGTGATGTTCTGGAACAAGGTCTACGAAGGCGCGCTGGGCTGGAGTGCCGAGCTCAGCAAGTTCGGCGCGCACGCCGTGCTGTGCGACCCGCACCGCCTGATCGTCTACGGCGGCAAGCCGCTGACCCCGGCCACGGTGGAGAGCCCCTACATCATCCGCGTGGCCATCGCGCTGTTCATGCTGGCCGCCAGCATCCCGGGCAAGTCGACGATCCTGAACGCGCTGCCGATCCGCCGCGCGCACCCGAAGTTCGTCGAGAACCTCAACGCGCTGGGGGCGGCGGTGGAGTGGGTGGCCGAGGAGTAGGCGCCGCGGGCGGCGGGTCGGCGCGCGTCAGTCCAGCGCCCCCACCACCATGCCCGCGGCGGCCAGCCGCTCGGCCAGCACGCGGCCCAGGCCGGTGGCCGGGGTGAGCACGCCGCCCAGGTCGGGGCCGCCGGGCAGATCGCTGCGCTGCAGGGCCAGCGCCAGCGCGGCCTCGCAGACGAAGGTGGTGGTGGCGCGGTTGCCGGGGTCGCCGCGGCCGGCGATGCGGCCGTGCAGCGTGTGGCCCCCCGGGGTGCGGCCGATCAGGTCGCAGCAGAAGCTGCCGCCGTCCATCGCTGCCTCGCTGGGGCCCTCGCCCGGGGCCGGGGCCAGGCGGCGCGCCAGGGCGCGGGCCGGCGCCCAGTGCAGCGCGGCCATGCCGCCGGCCAGGCCCAGGCTCACGCCGCCGGCCGTCAGCGCCGCGCCCAGGCCGCGGCCGGCGCGCAGCCATTCCTGGTAGCGCCAGCCGGGCTGGGCGGCGGCATCGCCGGCGGCCTGCAGCAGCGCCACGCTGCGGCGCACCACGCGGGTGTTCACCGGGCCCATCACGAACGGCGCCAGCCAGGCGTCGAAGTCGGCATCGCGGCAGGGCCCGGTGGGGTCGGCCGCCTGCGCGGTGGCATCGGCCGGCACCGGGCCGGCGGGGTTCAGCAGAAAGGGCTGCGCGGCCTGTGCCGACTGCCCGCTGGCCACCAGGTGCAGGGCCGAGGCCAGCGTGCCGCCGTTCAGCCCGCCGCGCACCGTGTGGCTGGCCTTGACCTCGATGCAGGGCTCGCCGTGCCGGTGCCACAGTGCCTGGGCCACCAGCCAGGCGCCCAGGTCGGACGGCACCGAGTCGAAGCCGCAGCAGGGGATGATGCGCGTGCCATCGCGCGCGGCGCGCGCGTGGTGGGCGTCGATCAGGCCGCGCACCCAGGGCGTCTCGCCGGTGATGTCAACGTAATGCGTGCGCTGCGCCACGCAGGCCGCCACCAGGCCGCTGCCGAAGCGGGCGAAGGGCCCGGCGGTGCTGAGCACCACCGCCGCATCGGCGGCCAGCGCGCGCAACGCGCGCTCGTCGTCGGCGGCGGCCACCACGATGCCGGCACCGGCCGCCGCGGCGCCACCGGCGGCCTCCACCGCCTCACGCACCGCCTGCAGCCGCGCGGCCGAGCGGCCGGCCAGCGCCCAGCGCAGGCCCGGCGGCGCATGCGCGGCCAGGTAGGCCACGGTCTGGCGGCCGACGAAGCCGGTGGCGCCGTACAGCACCACGTCGTAGCGGCGCGGCGCGCTGGGGTGCGAGTGGCGGGAGCGGGCCATGGCGCGGTGCGGGCGGGCGGGCGGGCGGGTGGGCGGGCTCAGGTCATGCGGCGCATCACCGCGCCGCTGACGCGCCGCAGCAGCCACTTGGGCGCTGCGCGGCCGGCCAGGATGGCGGCCAGGTTCAGCGTGCCGGGCACGCGGATCACCTCGCCGGCCAGGCAGGCCTCGTAGCCCTCCTGGGCCACGGCCTCGGCGCTGCCCACCACGAAGTCGGGCAGGCGGCTGCTCAGCGCCTCGCTGGCCTGCTGGGCCTGTTCGAGCATGCCGGTGGCGGTGATGCCGGGGCACAGCGCGGTGGCGGTGACGCCCGTGCCCTTCAATTCCTCGGACAGCGATTCGGTCAGCGACAGCACATAGGCCTTGGTGGCCGCGTACACCGCCAGCTGCGGCACCGGCTGGAACGCGGCGATCGAGGCCACGTTCAGCACCCGGCCCTGGCCGCGCTGCACCATGGCGGGCACGAACTGCGCCAGCATGCCGGTCAGGCCGCTGACGTTCAGGTCGATCAGCCGCCGGTGCGCGTCGGCCGGGTGCTCGACGAAGCCGCCCTGCTCCAGCTGGCCGGCGTTGTTCACCAGCACGTCGATGCGGCGGCGGGCGCGGCGCAGCCGGGCGGCCAGCCCGGCCGGCGCGTCGGGCTGCGACAGGTCGGCGGCCTCGGGCCAGGCGCGCACGCCATGCTCGGTGGCCAGTGTCCGGGCCAGGGCCTGCAGCGGCGCCAGGCGGCGCGACACCAGCACCAGGTTGAAGCCGCCGCAGGCGAAGCAGGCCGCCAGCGCGGCGCCGATGCCCGACGAGGCGCCGGTGATCAAGACGGTCTGGCCCCGGCCCGGTGGGTCCTGGTGCATGTGCGGTTCCTCCCTGCGACGTGGCAGCACATCACCGCGCCAGCGCAGCCATTCTGCATGGCTGCGCCGTTGCGGCACCGCCGCGCGCCCTCACTCGCTTCGGGGGGCGGCGGGCAGATCCAGCGTGAACAGCGCACCGCCCTCGGGGGCGTTGCTGGCGCTGAGGTACCCGCCGTGGCGCTCGACGATGCCGTAGCTGATCGACAGGCCCAGGCCGGTGCCGGTGCCCACCGGCTTGGTGGTGAAGAAGGGGTCGAACACGCGGCCCAGGTGCTCCGGCGCGATGCCGGGGCCGTTGTCGCGGCAGTGCAGGCGCACGCACTGGCCGTCGCAGCGCAGCGTGATCCACAGCGCCGGCGGGCTGGCGCCAGCGCCGTTGGCGGCGTCGTAGGCGTTCTGCACCAGGTTCATCAGCACCTGCAGCAGCTGGCCGGCATGGCCCACCACCCAGCACGGCTCGCCCGGCTGCCAGTGCACCTCGAACTGCGGCGCCGTGCCCTTGCACACCCAGTGGATGGCGCGCTCGATCACGCCGTTCAGGTCGATGCGCGTGCGCTCCTCGCGGTCCACCGCCGAGAAGCGCTTGAGGCCCTGCACGATGTCGGCCGTGCGCTGCGCGCCTTCCAGCGTGCCCTCCATCAGCGAGGGCAGGTCGGCCAGCAGGTGGTCGATGCGCAGCTTGGCACGCAGGCGCGCCTGCTCGCCGGCCGGCGTGCCGCCGTGCAGCGCATCCAGGTAGGTGCGCAGGCGCTCGGTGTAGCGCTGCAGCGCATGCACATTGCCCAGCACGAAGCTGATCGGGTTGTTCAGCTCATGCGCCACGCCGGCCACCAGGCGGCCCAGCGAGGCCATCTTCTCGCTGTGCAGCAGCTGCTGCTGGGTGCGC
The DNA here is from genome assembly GCF_038066595.1 of Pseudaquabacterium inlustre. NCBI lineage: Bacteria > Pseudomonadati > Pseudomonadota > Betaproteobacteria > Burkholderiales > Sphaerotilaceae > Pseudaquabacterium > Pseudaquabacterium inlustre. The sequence goes on along the minus strand of NZ_JBBUTH010000008.1, from coordinate 646,755 downwards.
TTCAAGGCCTCGTGCGCTTCGCGCAGCTGGTGGTATGCGCGTTTGATCTCGGCCATCGGCCGGCCCACGAACACCAGGCCCACGCGGCGGCCGCGCGCATCGCGCCGCGGCGTGCAGTTGAAGTCCACCGGCACGGCCTGGCCCTGGGCGTCGATCAGGTCCACCTCGATCACGGTGCCGCCGGTCAGGCCCGACTTCTGCAGCGCCGGCGTGTCCAGCACCTGGCGCAGGCGCGCGCGGCTGGCGTCGCCGGCCAGCAGGTCGGTGATGCGCGTGCCGCGCAGCGCGGCCTCGTCGCGGCCCACCAGCTCGGCCAGGGCGGCATTGATCTCCTCGATCTCGCCGGCCTGGTTGCAGGCCACCAGCACATCGCTCATCGCCGACAGCAGGCTGAAGATGAACTGCTGGCTCTGCTCGAGCTCGGCGTTCTTCTGCTCCAGCGCGATCTCGTCGGCCACCAGCTGGCTGTAGGTCTCGTCCATCTTCTGGATCACGTCCAGCCAGGTGGTCTCGTCCACCGCGCCGTCCAGCTCCAGCGGCGGCAGCGTGGGCAGGCTGCGGTGTGCGTCTTTCATCGTGCCGGCGTCAATGCACGGTGCAGACCATGCAGGGGTCGAAGCTGCGCACGATGTGCTGCACGGCCACCGGCGTGGCCTCGCCCGGCTGCACCGGCGCGCCCTCCAGCGCGGCCTCCAGCGCACCGGGCGTGCCGGCGGCGTCGCGCGGCGAGAAGTTCCAGCTGGTGGGCGCCACGATCTGGTAGCCGGCGATGCGGCCGCGCTCCACGCGCAGCCAGTGGCCGAGCGCGCCGCGCGCGGCCTCGGTCAGGCCCGTGCCTTCGGCCTCGTCGGGCAGCGGCTGGGTGACGCAGAAGGGCTCGCGCGGTTGGATGGCCGCCAGCCAGCCGGCCATCATCGGCACCACGCGGGCCAGCTCGACCAGGCGCGCCAGCACACGGGTGTAGACCGTGCCGCCGCAGCGCGCCACGGCGCTGCGCACCAGCGGCTGGCCGCTGGCCAGCTGGCGCGCGATGGCGCCGGTCTCCACCACCTGGCCGGCCAGGCGTGGCGCCTTGTTCCAGGTGTAGGCGCCGGGCTTGTCGGCATCGGGCACGGTGAGGCCCATGGCCGGGTGGCGCGCGGCATGGCCACCATCGGCCAGCCAGGCGTGGGTGACGTCCTCGGTGATGCTGTTCAGCGCCAGCGGGTGCAGGCGGGCGTCGGCGGCGTGCCACAGGCCGCGGGCCAGCGCGAAGTCGCCCTCCGGTTGGGCATAGGCGCCATAGCTCAGGTAGCGGCCGGGGCCGGGGCCCAGGCGGTCGAAGCCCAGGTCGGCAGCGATGGTGAGAAACAGGCGCAGATCACCGCGCTGCGGATCGGCCGCATGCCAGGCCTGCAGCGCGGCTTCATCGGCCAGGCCGGCCACCTCATCGAGCGGCGCGCCGAACAACGTGCCTTCCAGAAAGCCCTGGAACTCGCGCAGCCGGGCCAGCAGACGCAGGCGCTCGGCCGCGTCAATGGCACGCGTGCTGCCGCCGGGCTGCAGGCTGTGGGTGTGCGGCCAACGCCCGCCCAGCGTGCCCAGGATCTCGAACCAGCGCTGCCGCGCCGCCAGCGCCGTGCGGGCATGGGCGCCGGCCCCGGCGGCAAAGCGACACTGCACCTCGTTGAACCAGGGTCGCGCGGCATACACCGGCCGCGTCAGGTCGGGCATGAAGAACAGGTAGAAGTGGGTCAGGTGGTCGGCCAGGTTCTCCACCGCCAGCATCAGGTTCAGCGCATGCGTGCCGTTGGGCGGCGGTTCGATGCCCTGCGCATCGGCCAGCGCGCGCGCGGCCGCCGCCGACTGCGACACCGAGCAGATGCCGCAGATGCGCGGCACGATGACCAGCGCATCCTGCGGCGCGCGGCCACTGAGCATGGGCTCGAAGCCGCGGTACATCGGCGCATTGACCTCGGCGCGCGTGACGCGGCCCTCGGCCACCTCGAGCCGCACTTCCAGATCGCCCTCCACGCGGTTGAAGGGGCCGACGACGAGACGGGTGCTCTCTGTCACTTGAGCCTTGTCTTCTTCACGGCCGGCGCGACGACCACATGGTCGGCCGTGGCGTTGTGCTTCACGCGGCGCGGCGTGGCGCTCTTGCTGAGCGAGGCCAGCGCCACGAACCAGGCCTTGGGCATGTCGGTGGGCAGGCCGATGGGGATGCCGGCCAGCTTGGGCGTCAGGTGGTACGGATGGCCGGGATCCTGGAAGCCCGGCTCGGTGCAGCTGATGCAGGCATAGCCGCCGCGGGTGCAGCTGCCCTCGCCGTTCCACAGCCGCGTGTTGCAGTCGGCATGCGCCTGCGTGCCCTTGCAGCCCAGGTGCTCCATCATGCAGCCCAGGTCCGATGGTTTCTCGGCGCTGGCCTTGAACTCGTAGAACTCGTTGCGCGTGCAGCCGTGGTGCACCAGCTGATCGGCATAGAAGCGGGGCCGGCCCAGGGCGTCCAGGTCGTCGGCGCCGAACAGGCCCGCGGCCAGCGCCATCAGCGTATCGAGCACCCAGCCGGGGTGCGTGGGGCAGCCGGCGATGTTGATCACCGGCAGGCCGCCGCGGGCGCGGAAGTCGGCACCCAGCAGGCCGCCGCGCACATCGTCCTCGAACTGCAGGCCGCAGGCCTCGGTGGCGTTGTCGCCGGTGGCGCTGATGCCGCCCCAGGCCGCGCAGCTGCCCACCGCCAGCACATGCGTGGCCACGGCGGCCAGGCGCTGCACCCAGTGGGTCATCGGCAAGCCGGTGCCGGCCAGGATGTGGAAGCGGCCGGTGCCGTGCGGCCCGCGCAGCAGCGCGCCCTCGATGCACAGCGCATCCAGCCGCTGGCGGCCGGCGATGCAGTCCTCCAGCAGCGTGATCAGCTCGTCGCCGCTGGCCAGTGACAGCGCCGGGTGCCACAGCATCTCGATGCCATTGGCCGCCAGCTGGGCCGGGAAGTCGGCCGTGTCGGCGCACAGCAGCGACATGCTGCAGCCACCGCAGCCGCCCGATTGCAGCCACAGCACCTTCAGGCTGTTGGGTGAGCCGATGGCCGCCATCTCAGTGCTTCTTGTCCGAGGCGGCGGCTTCGGCGCGTGATTCCAGACCGAAGCGCAGCAGCTTGGCACGCAGGCCCACGCGCGACAGGCCCAGCTCGGCCGCGGCGCGGGTCTTGTTCCAGCGGTGGCGCAGCATCACCTCGCGCAGCAGCATGGCCTCGATGGCATCCAGCCGGTCCTGCAGCGTGCCCTGGGCGGCGCCGGCAGACAAGGCGTCGGCCGGCGTGCCGGCGGTGGCGCGGCCGGTCTGGCCCTGCAGCAGCTTGGTGGAGAAGTCGGTGGCGCGCAGCAATGCGGCATCGGCGCCGGGGCCACGCAGGGCCAGCGCGCGGGCGATCTCGTTGCGCAGCTCGCGGATGTTGCCGGGCCACGGATAGCCCATCAGCACGGCGCGCGCATCGTCGTCGAAGCGCACCGGGCCCAGGCCCAGCTCGCGGCACACATCGGCCAGCACGCGCTCGGCAATCGGGGCGATGTCGCCCGGTCGCTGGCGCAGCGGCGGCATCTGCAGCGTGACGCCGGCCAGGCGGTAGTACAGATCCTCGCGGAAGCGGCCGGCGCGCACCTCGTCCTCCAGCTGGCGGTGCGTGGCGGCGATGATGCGCACATCCACCGGCACGGTGCGCGTGGAGCCCACCGGGCGCAGCTCGCCTTCCTGCAGCACGCGCAGCAGCTTGACCTGGAACAGCGGCGAGGTCTCGCCCACTTCATCCAGGAACAGCGTGCCGCCGTCGGCGCGCTGGATCAGGCCCACATGGTCTTCCACCGCGCCGGTGAAGGCACCGCGCTTGTGGCCGAACAGCTCGCTTTCCAGCAGCGTGTCGGGGATGGCGGCGCAGTTCTCCACCACGAAGGGCCGGCTGGCGCGGGGCGATGCGTAGTGGATGGCGCGCGCCATCAGCTCCTTGCCGGTGCCCGATTCGCCCAACACCAGCACCGACAGGTCATGCCGCGCCACGCGCTCGGCCATCGTGCACACGCCGTCCAGCGGGCTGCCGGGGGCGCGCACGATGCGCTCGAAATCGAACACGCTGCGCGCCTCGCGCAGCTTCTCGCCCAGGCGGGCACGCAGCGCCGGCGTGCCGGCGCGCAGGTCGATCTCCAGCCGGTGCAGGCCCTGCTGCAGCTGGCTGGCCTCCACCGCGCTGCGCACCGTGCCCAGCAGGTGCTCGGGCACCCAGGGCTTCAGCACGTACTGGTAGATGCCGGCCTCGTTGACGCCGGCGATGATGTCCTCGCTGTCGGCATAGCCCGAGATCACCACGCGCACCACCTCGGGCCAGCGCGCGCGCACGTCCTTCAGGAAGTCGACACCGCTCTGGCCGGGCATGCGCTGGTCGCACAGGATCACGGCCACGCGGTGGCGCTCCAGCAGCGCGCGAGCGGCCGCGGCATCGCTGGCGGTCAGCACCTGGAAGTCCTCTTCCAGCGTGCGGCGCATGGCCTCCTGCGAGCGCACCTCGTCGTCGACCACCAGCACGCAGGGCAGGTGGTCGTCGGCGTCGAAGGGCGCGGCAGGGCTCAGGGGATCCGGGGCGTTCATCGGCGGTGCGTGGCCAGGTGGCGCGGCGTCCAGGCGTGGGGCTTGCGATGCACGAAGTGGTGGCGCGCCACATGGTAGCTGGGGTCGAAGCCGAAGAAGTTGCGGCGCATCTGCGCCAGCTCGTCGGCGCGGTAGGCGGCCAGTGGGCGCCGGGCTTCATCGGCCGCGCGCCGGGCCTGCTTGGCCTGCACCAGGGCCGGCCATTCGGGTGCGCCGGCCAGGGCCAGCGCGGCGGCGGCCAGCTGGGCCTCGAAGTCCTCGCGGTCGGTGCCGAAGCAGTCGTCGATCACGCCTTGCGCCGCCGCCTCGGCGGCGCCCAGCGGCAGCCGGCCCTGCATCAGCGCGCGTGCCGCATCGGCGCCGATGCGGCGCGGCAGCGTGTAGGTCCAGTACTCGCTGCCGTACAGGTTGCCCATGTTCTTGTAGTGCGGGTTCAGCACCACGCCGGCGTGCGCCCACACGCGGTCGGCCGCCAGCGCCAGAAAGCAGCCGCCGGCCCCGGCATTGCCGCGCAGGCCGGCGATGGTGAGCCGGTCGGTCAGCGTCAGGATCTCCAGCGCCACGTCGTCGATGGCCTCGATGGCGCGCAGCGAGGCCTCGGCCGCGCTGTCGCCGGGCACGCGGGCGGCCTGCTCGATCTCGTGCAGGTGGATGCCGTTGCTGAAGAAGTCGGCACCGCCGGCCAGCACCAGCACCTGGGTGTCGCGGCCGCGCGCGAAGCGCAGCGCCTCGACCAGGCGGCGGCTGGCGCGCTCGCCCATCGCGCCGTTGTGGAAGTCGAACTCCAGCCAGCCGACACGGCCGCGCGGCGGGCCGAACTCGCTGTAGTGCAGTTCGTCCCAGCCGTCGGCGGCGTCGCGCATCAGCGGCAGCGGCCAGTCGGGCAGCGCCGCAGCCTCGGCCACGAAGGCCAGCGTGGCAGCCAGCTTCAGCGGCGGTGGCGCGGCCTCGGCGGCTGCCGGCGGCGGTGGCGCGGCCTCGGCGGCTGCCGGCGCCGGCGCCTCGGCCTCGCGCCGCACCTGGCCGATCCACACCGCGCCAGGCTGGCCGTCGGCGTCGTCGGCGCAGCGCAGCAGCACGGCCGGGCCGCGGCGGGCCACCGCCTGGCCAGGTGCCGCGGCCAGCGCACGCCGGGCCTCGGCCGCGGTGGCGGCATGGGCATCGAACAGCCGCACCGGCTGGCCGAACAGCGTGGCGCAGGCACCCGGCGCACCATCGGCACTGCGCACCAGGCGCAGCACGGTGTCGGCGCTGCAGCGCGCCCAGTCGATCTGCCGCTGCGCGCGCGTGACCAGCGGCTGCCAGCCGGTGCGCAGCGCCGGCTGCGGCAGCGGCGCGGCCAGCGGCGCCGGCGCCAGTTGGCCGGGGATGAAGCGCTGCAGCGCGGCCAGCGTGGCGCGCGTGGCGGCCTGCGTCACCTCGTGCCGGTACAGGCTGGCCTTGCTGGCCTCGGGCCGCAGCGTGATCGGCTGCCAGGCCCACACCGTGCCGGCATCGAACTCGCCGCTGGCCTGCAGCACTGTGACGCCCCAGGCGCGGCTGGGCTGCTCGCGCTGGCGCAGCACGGCCCAATCCAGCGCCGAGGGGCCACGGTCGCCCGGCGGGCCGGGGTGCACCACCAGGCAGACGCGCTGGCGCCACACCGGCTCGGGGATGCGGCGCTTGAGGAACGGGGCGATCAGCACATCGGGGTCGGCCAGGGCCACGGCCTCCTCGGTGACGGCATCGGCGATGTCCAGTTCCACGCTGACCTGGTGGCCGGCCGCGCGCAGCGCCACGAACAGGCGCTGCGTCAGCCCGTTGAAGGCATGGGCCAGCAGCAGGATGCGCAGCGGCCGCGCACCGGCCTGCGGCGCGTCAGCCCCGTCAAGCTCCGGGGCGACCGGCAGGACCGTGGGGGAACGCATGGGCAGGGGCCTCGTCGCGGTGGCGGCGTGCAGAACCGGGGCGGCTCAGCAGATGCGCGGCAGCGGCTCGCCGCTGAGCCAGTCGACCACGCGCCGGCCGCCGAAGCGGGTGGCCATCTGCACGAAGCGGTGGGCATCGTCCTGCACCACGCCGATGCGGGCCGCCGCCCGGCCCAGCGGATGCGCGCGCAAGGCGGCCAGCGCCGCCTCGGCATGCGCGGGCGCGACGATGGCGATGAGCTTGCCCTCGTTGGCGATGTACAGCGGATCGAGGCCCAGCAGCTCGCAGGCCGCCTCCACCTGCGGCTGCACCGGGATGTCGGCTTCGTGGAGCAGCATGCCGGCGCCGCACTGGCGCGCGATCTCGTTCAGCGTGGTGGCCAGGCCGCCGCGCGTGGGGTCGCGCAGCGTGTGCACCGCGCCTTCGGGCACGGCCGCCAGCAGCGCCGCCACCAGGCCGTGCAAGGCCGCGGTGTCGCTGACGATCTGGGTCTCGAACTCCAGCGACTCGCGCTGCGAGAGCACCGCCACGCCATGGTCGCCGATCGTGCCGGACACCAGCACCACATCGCCCGGTCGCGCCTGCGCGCCGCCGATGCGCCGGCCCATCGGCAGCGCGCCGACGCCGGTGGTGGCGATGAACACGCCATCGCCCTTGCCCTGCTCCACCACCTTGGTGTCGCCGGTGACGATGGGCACGCCGGCATCGCGCGCGGCCGCGGCCATCGATTCAACGATGCGCTTCAGATCGGCCAGCGCAAAGCCCTCCTCGAGGATGAAGCTGGCCGCCAGGTACAGCGGCGTGGCGCCCATCATCGCCACATCGTTGACCGTGCCGTGCACAGCCAGGCAGCCGATGTCGCCACCGGGAAACTCCAGCGGCGAAATGACATGGCCATCGATGGCCATCACCAGGCGATGACCGGCGGGCATGTCGAGCGCCGCGCCATCGTCGCCCTGGCGCAGCGCCGGGTTGTCGAAGGCGCGGGCGAACAGTTCCTCGATCAGCTGGGCGCCGGCGCGGCCGCCCGCACCGTGGTTCATGTCGACCCGCCCATGCTTGAAGTCAATGGGCCGGATGTAGTCGGGCTTGATGGTCATGCGCTCACCACGGGAATGTCTCTGAACCGGCCATACGAGTAGTGCGCCGCGCAGGCGCCCTCGGACGACACCATGCACGAGCCCATCGGGTTCTCGGGCGTGCACACGGTGCCGAACAGCGTGCAGTCGGTGGGCCGCTTGACGCCGCGCAGGATGGCGCCGCACTCGCACTTCTTGTGGTCGGGCACAGGGCTGTAGCCCAGCCCGAAGCGCTGCTCGGCGTCGAAGCGGGCGAAGGCCGGGCGGATCTTCAGTGCGCTGTACGGCACCTCGCCCAGGCCGCGCCATTCGAAGCGCTCGCGCAGCTCGAACACCTCGGCCACCGCCGCCTGCGCCGCCAGGTTGCCCTCGCGCGTGACGGCGCGGGTGAACTCGTTTTCCACCACCGCGCGGCCCTGGTTGACCTGGCGCACCAGCATCAGCACGGCCTGCATCACGTCCAGCGGCTCGAAGCCGGCGATGACCACCGGCTTGCGGTACTCCTCGGCAAAGTGTTCGTAGGGCCCAGAGCCGATGATGATGCTGACATGCGCCGGGCCGACGAAGCCGTCGATCGGCACGGTGCCGTACTGGCGCACCTCGGCCGATTCGAGGATGTGGGTGATGGCGCTGGGCGTCAGCACATGGCAGCACAGCACGCTGAAGTTCTTCAGGTCTTCCTTGGCCGCCTGGCGGATGGCCAGGGCCGTGGGCGGCGTGGTGGTCTCGAAGCCGATGGCGAAGAACACCACCTCGCGGCCCGGGTTCTGGCGCGCCAGCTTCACCGCATCGGCGGCTGAATAGACCATGCGAATGTCCGCGCCGCGCGCCTTGGCCTTCATCAGCGACAGGCTCTGCGAGGCCGGCACGCGCATCGTGTCGCCGTAGGTCGCCACGATCGCGCCCTTTTCCAAGGCCATCTGGATCGCCTGGTCGATGCGCCCGATCGGCAGCACGCACACCGGGCAGCCGGGGCCGTGGATCATGCGCACGGCCGGCGGCAGCAGCTCGGTGACGCCGTAGCGCGCGATGGCGTGCGTGTGACCGCCGCAGAACTCCATGAAGCTGTAGCGCTTGCCGGGCTGCACCTCGGCAGCGATGGCGGCGGCCAGGCCGCGCGCCAGCGCGCCATCGCGGAATTCGTCCACGTACTTCATGCGTTGGCTCCGGAGGGGCTGGCTTCGGCGCTGGCCGCCATCTCGGCAAACAGCGCCAGCGTGCGCTCGGCCTCCAGCGGATCGAGCAGACCGATGGCATGGCCCACGTGCACGATGACGTAGTCACCGGGCCGGGCCTCGGGCGTCAGCGCGATGGACACGGTTTTCTTGACACCGCCGAGCTCGACGATGGCTTCGTCGGCCGACAGCAGTTCGGCCACGCGGGCGGGCAGGGCGAGGCACATGGCTCAGGCTTCCAGATTGGGGCACCCGGCGTCGCGGGTACGCGCCGCCACCCGCCGGGCGGGTTGGCGGGCCGGCTTGGGAGCGGCCCGGCGCTCGGCCCGCCCCCCTTCGAACAGGTCGGCGGTCGCGCATTGCAACGCGGCGGCCCACGCCTGGCCCAGCGCCAGGCCGGCATCACCACAGCCCACGGTGGCGGGACGGTGCACCTGCAGGCCACGCGATTGCAGGCCATCGGTGACGCGCTGGCTCAGCAGGCGGTTGAAGAAGCAGCCGCCGCCCAGCACCACGGTGGCCGGCGCCGGCAGATGCGCCGCGGCCTCAGCGGCGGCCGCCACCAGGCCATCAGCCAGCGCCAGATGGAAGCGCGCCGCGCCGCGGCCGGCATCGGGCTCGTCGAGCAGGTCGACCACCAGCGGCCACAGGTCGAGCGACGGCGCCGGCAGCGCGGGCGCTTCATGCACGGCCAGCCAGGTGGTGGCGGCCTGCTCCAGCGCGATGGCGGCCTCGGCCTCGTGCACCTGCTTGACGCTCAGGCCCAGCACGCCGGCGGCGGCATCGAACCAGCGGCCAGCGCCGCTGCTGCGCGGGCAGCGCAGATCCCGCGCCAGCAGCTGGGCCACGCCGCGCGCGGCGGCCTCGCCCACCGCCGCGCCGAAGCGGGCCACGATCTCATCGGCCCGGCCGGCCTGGTGCAGCACGGCCGCGGCCAGGCGCCAGGGCTCGCGTGCTGCGGCGTCGCCGCCCGGCAGTGGCAGCAACGGCAGGTGATCCAGTCGCTCCATGCGGCCGCGCTGCACACGCAGCAACTCGCCGCCCCAGGCCGTGCCGTCGGTGCCCAGACCCACGCCGTCCAGCGCCAGGCCGATCAGCGGTGTGTCGTCGGTGATGCCGCGTTCGGCCTGCACCACGGCGATGTGGGCCTGGTGGTGTTGCACGGCAATGGCCGGCACGCCCAGGCGCTGCGCCCAGGCCACGGCCACGCGGGTGCTGTGGAAGTCGGGGTGCAGGTCATGCGCCACGGCGGCGATCGGGCCGCTGGCCGCGGCCACCAGCGCGGCCACCGAGGCGTCGAGTGCCGCGCAGGCCTCGGGCGTGCCCAGGTCGTCGTGCAGTGCCGACCACAGCGCCCGCGTGCCGCCGGCGCCATCGGGCTCGATCAGGCAGGCGGTGTTCTTGAGAAAGGCGCCGCAGGCCAGCACGCGCGCCGGGGCGGCGACGGGCAGCGAGGCCTGGGTGAGCGGGGCGGACATGGTGAGGACCGGTGACGGTGGCTGCGACAGAGGCTGAAGCTCAGCGCGCCGTGGCGCCGTGGCTGTCCAGCGCGGCCAGCCTGGCTTCCAGCTCGGCGATGCGCTGGCGCAGCGCGGCCTCGGTGCCGGTGCCGGTGTCGGCCATCGGCGCGGCGGGCTGGGCGCTGGTGTCGGCATCGAGCAGCCAGTCGAGCCAGGCGTCCATGCCGGCGCCGCTCTTGGCCGAGACCAGCAGCACCTCGATGCCGGGGTTCACGCGGCGGGCGTAGTCGATGCAGCGCGCCACATCGAAGTCCAGGTGCGGCAGCAGGTCCACCTTGTTCAGCACCATCAGGCGCGCGGCGGCGAACATGTCGGGGTACTTCAGCGGCTTGTCCTCGCCCTCGGTGACCGACAGGATGGCCACCTTGGCGCGCTCGCCCAGGTCCCACATCGCCGGGCACACCAGATTGCCGACGTTCTCGATGAACAGGATGGGTGCCCCCGGTCCGTCAACGGCTGCGCCGCTGCCGTCCCGCCCCCCGAGGGGGCCTCGCCCGCCTTGGGGCGGCCCGGCGCCGGGCTCGCCCTTCGACACCACCGCGCCGTGCCCAGGCGCGTGGTCGTGGTGCGCATGGTCATGCAGTGGCAGCCGCCCGAATGCATCGGCCACCATCTGCGCATCCAGGTGGCAGCCCTTGCCGGTGTTGACCTGGATGGCCGGGGCGCCAGTGGCGCGGATGCGGTCGGCATCGTGGCTGGTCTGCTGGTCGCCCTCGATCACGGCCACCGCGCGCCGCGGTGCGCGCGCCTTCAGTGCCTCGATGGTGGCGCACAGCAGCGTGGTCTTGCCCGAGCCGGGGCTGGACACCAGGTTGTAGGCGGCGATGCCGTGGCCGGCGAAGTGCGCGCGGTTCAGCGCGGCCAGGCGGTTGTTCTCGCCCAGCACATTGGTCTCGAGCTGGATGGCGCGGGCCTGGCTCATGCCGGGTACCGACACGCGGGCGCTGCCGGCGCCGTAGTGCAGGTCGCCATTGGCGGCCACGGCCGGGCCGTGACCGTGGGCATGGTCGTGTCCATGCCCGTGCGCATGGTCATGGGAATGCTCGTGGCCGGTGCTGGCGCAACCGCAGACAACGCACATGGTTCAGGTCTCCTGCAAGGGGGATTCGTCGTGCACGATCAGCTCGTGCACCGTGAGTTCGGTGCCGCCGGTGGGCTGGATCTGGTGGCTGCCGCACTGCGGGCAGGCGTCCAGCCGCGAGCGGATGGGCACCGTGGCGCCGCAAGGCAGGCACCAGGCCTGGGCCGGCGGCTCCAGGATCTCGATCTCGGCGCCGTCCAGGCAGGTGCCCGGGGCGATGGCATCGAGGGCGAAGCGCAGCGCGCGCACCTCCACGCCCGACAGCGCGCCGGCGGCCAGCGTCAGCCGCTTCACGCGGGCAAAGCGCTCGCGCACGGCGGCGTCTTCCACCACGCGCAGAACGCCGCCGGCCAGGCTCATCTCATGCATGTTGCGGCTCCGGTTGCGCGGCGGCTGGTGCGGCGGGGGTGGCCACGGTGAAGGCCACGCAGGGGTCGAAGGCCACGGCCAGGCGGGTGGCGGCGGCGCTGTCGTCGGCCGGCAGCGCGCGCAGGGCCTCGGCCAGCACGCCGTGGGGATGGAAGTTCCAGTCGGTGGGCGCCAGCACCTGCAGCGCCTGCAGGCGCGGGCCGGCGGGGCTGCCGTCATCGGCCTCCAGGCCCACGCGGTAGACCAGCAGGCCGCGCGCGGTCTCCACCCAGGCCAGGCCTTCGCCGGCGGTGGGCGATGCGGCGCCGGCGGACAGCCAGTCGGCACCGGCCGGGCGGGCCAGCTGCAGCAGGTCGACAAGACGGCTCACCAGGCGCATCCAGGCATTGTGGGCTGCGGGGGCCACGCGGTCATGCGCGCGGCTCCACGGGCCGGTGTCGGGCCGCGACGCGCTGGGGTCGCCGCCGCGCGGATCGGCCGCCTCGACACGCCATTCGGCCAGTGCCGCATCGAAGGCTGCCAGCGGGCCTGCGTCCGTGGCTCGGCTGGCGTCTGCGGCCGGCGCATCTGCCAACGGCAACCAGGGCCGCTGCGGCGTGGCCAGGGCCTGCGCGGCCGCGCACTGCCCGGCCAGCAGTCGGGCCAGCGGCGTGGCCTGCTGCTGGGCCCAGCGCTGCGGCCAGCCCAGCGGGTCGGCGGCCCAGGCGGCCAGCCAGTCGGCCACCGGCTGGCCCAGCCACTGCTGCGCCAGCCAATCGGGCAGGCCGGCCAGCGCGGCGGTGGGCGCCGTGCCGGGCCGCCACAGCGGGCAGCTGCGCAAGGCCTCGGCCAGCGCGGCAGCGTGCGGCTCGGCGCTGGGCAGCAGGCGCGGCCAGTCGTGGGCCAGGCGCAGGATCTGGTCGCGCGCGGTGCCGGCCTGCAGTGCCAGGCGCTCGGCGGCGGTGGGCAGCCCTGCCTGGCCACGCGCGGCACGCACGGCCAGCCGCGCGGCCAGGCGGTGGGCATGGGCGCACAGCGCATGCAGCGCCGCCATCAGCGTGGGCAGTTGCTCGGCGCGCTGGCCCAGGGCCACGCGCTGCAAGCCCTGCGGCCGCGTGCTGTGGATGGCGGGCGCAAGGCCTGGGCCGGGGTGCAGCAGCAGGCGGCCGGCGAGATCGGCACCGGTGCTCATCGCGCGCCTGCGTTGCTGCGGCCGAACAGGAAGCCGCGGCGCGCCGGCACCGGCTCGGCCGGAGGGGCTGCGGTCACGGCGATGGGGGCCACGACGGAAGCCGCGACAGGCGCCACCGGGCGCAGCTGCAGCAGCACCTCGCGCGCGGTGGCCACGGCAGCGGCCTGGTCGACGAACTCGGCCATCGGCGAGAACAGCGAGGCGGCGGCATAGCGGCCCAGGCCCTCCTCCTCGCCGCCGAAGAAGTCGAAGCGCCAGTCGCCGATGGCCAGTGCCTGGCTCAGGCCGGGCTGCGGCAGCGCCTGCGCCGCATCGGCATCCAGCGGCAGCTGCACCAGGTTCATGAACCACGGCGTGATCAGCACGCCCAGCGCCACGCCGGGTGGCCCGGCCTCGGCCGGCGCCGGTGCAAAGCCCACCGCCTGCACCGCCAGCGACGGATGCAGGATCGGCACGCCCGCCATGCGGCTGCGCGCGATGTGGCGGAAGGCGCTTTCCAGCGCCTCGACGCGGCGGGTGAGCAAGGGGGCGGTCATGGCGTCAGGCCTCGGGGCTCAGGCGTTGGCGGGAGGCAGGACCATGAACTGGTCGGCGTCGCCATCGCACTGCGGGCAGCGCCAGTGCGCCGGCAGTTCGGCGAAGGGCACGCCGGGCGGGATCTGCCACTGCGCGTCGCCCTCGGCGGGGTCGTACACCCACCAGCAGATCTTGCACTCCAGGCGCGCATCGGCCGGAAGCCGGTTGCGATCGCCCAGGTAGCTGCCCTCAAAAGTCATGTCTGCCCCTCGCCCGGCGAGTACGCCGGTCGATCCCCCAAGGGGATGGCGGGCCGGCTTGGGAGCGGCCCGGCGCTCGTCCCGCCAACGGTGACTCCGGTCAGCGTCATGCCTGCTCCACCCAGGCCAGCACCTCGGCCAGGCGCTCGCGCGAGTCTTCGAGGTCCTCGCGCGCGGCGCAGGCCACCTCGGGCAGGTCGACCACCTCCACCGAGTTCAGGATCACCGTGTCCTGCGAGTTGTAGTACACGACGCGCCAGGTGTTGGCCACGCGGCAGTTGGTGATGCGGCAGTTGCCATAGCCGCGCGACAGCACCAGCACGCGGCCGGTGCCCAGCACATGGTCGATGAAGGCGATGTCCTCGGGGCCGCAGGGCAGCAGCGTGAGGTTCACCACCTGGGCCGGCTGGCCGGCGCGCCAGGTCTGGCGGTGGTCTTCCAGCTCCACCAGGATGGGCTGGGCGTTCAGCACGCCCGGCGGGGCCGCGAGCATGTCGGCCGCCGGGCCGGTGGCGTCGGCGCGCGCCGCCTCGCGCAGCAGCGCCGGCGCGTCGCCCACCTCGATGCGGTCGATCACGCGGCCGTCGGCCAGGCACTCCACCACGCGCCACACGCCGGCGAACACCGACTCCTGGATGCGCGCCTGGCTCAGCAGCGGCCGCGCCGGATCGGCCAGCACCTGGGCGCTGACCTCGCCCTCGCCCAGCACCTGGTTGATCAGTGCCAGGTCGGCGGCCGGCAGGCCGGCCAGCACCACCGGGGCGGGCGTGCCACCGGCGTTGCGCAGGTCCAGCGCGGCCAGCACCGCACGCAGCGCCGACAGCGCGCCGTCGTGGCCGGCCAGGTCCTCGGGCTCGGGCAGCGGCGGCGGCTGGAAGGTGGCCATGCCCTGCGGCATGGTGATGTAGTCCAGCGTCTCGTCCTCGGTCTGGCTGCCGATGCCGAAGGGCATGTCGGCGATCACCGGGATCGGGAAGGGCTTGGTGCCGGCGGTGAAGTCGCGGATGCTCATGGGGGTCTCGTGCGGGAAGGGGTGGGAAGGCGGGGCGGCTCAGCGGCAGCCGGCGGCGTCGCCCGCGCCGGCCCGCACCACGCGCACGCCGATGCCCGGTGTGCGCGTGGCGGGCAGGGCCAGCGCCTCGTTGACGCGGGCCACGTAGTCCAGCCAGTCCAGCATGCCGGCCACCACGGTGACATAGCGGCCGTCGCGCAGGAACAGCAGCGAGGGCCAGCGCTGCACGTCGAAGCGCGCGGCCAGCGCGTCCTCGTCGGCGCGCGGCACCACGCCCACCTGGAAGCGGCCGCCGGGCGTGCCGTCGGCCACCGCGCGCTGCAGCTCGGGCAGCACCACGGCCACGTCCACCACCTCGGGAAAGCGCACCGGGTCGCCGTGGAAGAACAGCACGCGGTCACCGGGCTCGGCCAGGAAGGCCTCGAGCTGGGCGCGGCCGATCCAGCGCGCGCCATGCTGGGTGACCAGGCGCTGCACCAGCGGCGCGGCGCCATCGGTGGGGTCGGCGGTGGTGGGGGTGTCCAGGGTGTCGGTGCTCATGGTGTCTCGGTGGCTGGGGGGTTCGGTTCAGGGATGGGGCCGGGCGTCGGGGCGCAGACGGGTCATTGGCCGGCCAGCGCAGCCAGCTGCTCGGCCGTCATCGCCGAGGGCAGGCTGAAGCCGGGGTCGTGCCGCGGATCGGGCTGGCCGCCGTCCATCGCGGCCTGCACCAGGTCGAGCGTGGCGTTGACCTCGGCGGCGCGCGCGGCGTCGATCAGCTCGCGCGCACCGTCCAGGAACACCAGCAGCCAGTAGCCCGGCTGCACCGGGCCGACCAGCGCGGTGCTCACCTCGCGCTGCTCGCCGCGGCCGGTGGCCTGCGCGAAGCCCTCGCGCATGGCCACCACCTGCATGGGAATGCCGATGCACATGGCCGCTCAGCCCTGGGGCACCGGCTGGGTGCCGAGCAGTGCCGCCGCGGCGGCCGGGCTGACCATGAAGCGCTCGTCGCCGATGCGGCAGGCCTGGGCCTCGGCGGGGCGGCCGGCCTCGTAGGCACCGAGCGACAGCGTGGGCACGCACACGGCCTCGTCCTGCGGCGGCGGTGCCTGGCGCGGCTGCGGGTCGGCGCCCCATTCGCGCAGGCGCTGCACGGCCTGCTGCACCGCCTCTTCCAGCGCGGCCTTGACCACCGGGCGCAGGCTGCCGCCATAGTCTTCCAGCTCCTCGGGCTGGCAGCCGATCAGCAGCACGCGGTCGGGGTAGCTGCCGGTCAGGCGGGCCAATGCCAGCACCTCCTGGAAGCCGGTCTGGTGCAGGCTCATCTTCTTGGCGCCCAGGAAGCGCGGCACCTCGTCGTCCTCCACGCGCTTGAGCGTGCCGGGTGCGAGGCCGTAGTCGATGGCGTCCAGGATCAGCAGCTTGCGCGCGGCCTGCACATGCTGGATCAGGTACAGGCCCTGGGTGCCGCCATCGACCAGCCGCACGTTCGGTGCGAAGGCGTAGCGGGCGTCCAGCGCCTCGACCGCACGCACGCCGAAGCCCTCGTCGGCCCACAGCACATTGCCGATGCCCAGCACGACGATGGTGTCGTCGGCTGCCGTGTCGGGGGTGTTACACGGGGGGTGGCAGGTGCTTTCGGGGGCGGCGGCGCGCATGGGCTGTCTCGTCGGGTGGGTTTGGGGGGAGAGGGCGTGCCGCCGTCAGGCCGCACGCCTCCGGGCGGTGGGCCGGCCGGCCGGGGCCGCCGTGCGGGGCGCCAGCGTGCGGCGCAACTGCTTCCAGGCGTGGTAGCTGTCCCACTGCGCCTGCAGTGCCAGCCACTCGTCGGCCGGCAGGCCGAAGGCCAGCGCGCAGCGGATGGCCGTGTCGGGCGACATCGCCCGGTGGCCCATCACGATCTCGTTGACGCGGCGCCGGCTGATGCCCAGGCGCCGCGCCGCCTCGCTCTGGCTGATGGCCATGGGCGCCAGCACATAGCGCTGCAGGAAGCGCCCCGGGTGCACCGGCGCACGCCGGGGCACGCCGCTGGGGTGGAGCATCGGGGCGCGCATGGCGGGCAGCTCGCGTCGTCGGCGGCTTATTTCTTGAACGTGCGGTGGCCCGAGACCATCGTCGAGACGATGCTCTGGCGGCCCATGATGTCCTCGCGGATGGCCGCGTAGACATGCACGGTGATGAAGATCAGCATGCCCCACATGCCCATGCGATGCCAGGTGTGCACGTCCTGGCTCTGGCCCATCAACGGGATCACCCAGCCGAACAGGCGCTCCTGCCACGAGCCGGCCTGCGCGCCCTCGCCATACAGCGCGAAGCCGGTGCAGACCATGAACACCGAGAACAGGAAGAAGCCGAAGAACATGGCCAGCCGCGCCAGCGGGTTGTGGCCCACGTACTGGCTGGGCTGCGGGATCAGGAAGCCGTACCACTTGAGCATGGTGCGCACCTCGCGCCAGTAGGCCGGCGTGAGGATGGGCAGCGTGAACAGCTCGCGCGCATGGTGGTTGCCCACGAAGGCCCAGTAGATGCGGCCCAGCAGACCCACCGCGAACACATACGCCGCCGCGAAGTGCGCGAAGCGGATGTAGCCCATCAGGTAGTTGGCACTGGCCTCGCCCGGCTGCGTGGGCAGTGGCTGGCCGATGAAGTAGCCGGTGACGGCCAGCACGGTGATGCACGCGGCGTTGATCCAGTGCCAGACGCGCACCGGCGCCTCGTACACGTAGACCGAGCGGATGGTGCGGCCGTGGGCCACGGCCTCGTCGTCGACGCCGGTGGCCGAGGCCACGTGCGGCGATGCGGATGGGGTCATCTCGTTGTCTCCTTCTGGCGTCGGGCGTCGGGGCTCAGTCGCGCCGGCCGTTGTCGCGGCGGCGCAGCAGGTGCCAGGCCACGCCGCCCACCGCGCACAGCGCCAGCAGGGCCAGCAGCCACTCGCCATGCTGGTGGAACATGTCGGCGCCATGGCCGGGGTGGGCCAGCGCCGCGCCGCTGGCGGCCAGGGCCGCCAGGCCGCTCACACTGCGGGTCAGGAAGGAAGGCAGGGAAGTCGTCATGTCGAATGTCTCCGGTCGGGGAAGGCGGCGGACGCCGGTGCGGGCGCCTCAGCGCACCTTCACCGTGGTCAGCTCGCGGCCGTCCTCGCTCATCACGTGGGTCGAGCAGGCCAGGCAGGGGTCGAAGGAGTGCAGCGTGCGCAGGATCTCCACCGGCTGCTCGGGGTTGACCATGGGCGTGTTCATCAGGCTGGCCTCGAAGGCGCCGATCTGGCCCTTGTGGTCGCGCGGCGAACCGTTCCAGGTGGTGGGCACCACGCACTGGTAGTTCTCGATCTTGCCGTCCTTGATCTTCACCCAATGGCCCAGCATGCCGCGCGGCGCGGCCACCGTGCCCACACCCTTGGCCTCCTTGGGCCAGGTGCTCGGGTCCCACTTCTCGACGTTGGCGGTGGCGCGGTCGCCGGCCTTGATGTTGGCGACCAGTTCCTTGAAGTCGTCCATCATCATCTCGCCGCAGTACTGGCTTTCCAGCGCGCGGGCCAGCGTGCGGCCGATGGTGGTGGGCAGCAGCTGCTTGGCGGTGTACTGCGTCTCGGGCAGGCCCAGGGCCTTGGGGATGGCGCTGTTGATGGCCACCGCCGAGCTCTCGATCTGCTCCTTCACGCGCTGGCAGTGCTTGTTGCCCTTGAGCGCATGGGCATAGCCCAGGATGTAGCGCGACAGCGGGCCCACCTCCACCGCATGGCCGCGCCAGCGCGGGCTCTTGATCCACGAGTACTTGGCGCTCTCGTCGATCTGCTGGATGTGGGTGCGCGAGCCCTTGGTCTTGGCGCCGAGCTGGTAGTTCGGCTCGGTCACGCCGTCCCAGGGGTGCAGGCCCTTGGTCTCGTCACCGTACTTGTACCAGCTGTGGGTGACGAACTCCTGCACCTGCTCGGGGTCGCGCGGGTCGATGGGTTCGATCTTGTCCCAGTTCCCGCCCAGGATCACGCCGCCGGGCAGCTGCTGGGTCCGGGGGTCGTAGGCCACCTTCTCGTAGGTGCCGTAGTCGGCCACGTTCAGCGCGCTCAGGCCCCCGCCATGCAGCCAGCCGGCCTGCTTGTAGATCGTGCCGATGGCCAGCACGTCGGGGATGTAGACGTTGGCGTTGAACTCGATCATCTCCTTGATGCGGGCCTCGACGAAGTTCAGCCGCTCCATGTTGATCGGCGCACCGGCGGCGCCGTCGCCGTCGATGTTGATCGCGCACGGCACGCCGCCCACCAGGTAGTTGGGGTGCGGGTTCTTGCCGCCGAAGATGGTGTGCACCTTGACCCATTCCTTCTGCAGGTCGAGTGCCTCCAGGTAGTGGGTCACGGCCATCAGGTTGGCCTCGGGCGGCAGCACATAGGCCTTGCTGCCCCAGTAGCCGTTCATGAAAGGACCGAGCTGTCCACTCTCTACGAACTTCTTCAGCCGGTTCTGAATGTCGCGGAAGTAACCCGGCGAACTGAGCGGGTGGCTCGGCGAAACCAGTTGCTGCAGCTCGCTGGTCTTCTTGGGGTCGGCCTTCAGCGCCGACACCACGTCCACCCAGTCGAGCGCATGCAGGTGGTAGAAGTGCACCGCGTGGTCGTGCACCTGCAGCGTCTTGGCCATCATCTCGCGGATGAGGTGCGCGTTCTTCGGGATCTTGATGCCCAAAGCGTCCTCGACCGCGCGCACGCTGGTCAGCGCATGGCAGCCGGTGCACACGCCGCAGATGCGCTCGACGAAGGCCCAGGCATCGCGCGGGTCGCGGCCCTTCAAGATGACCTCGAGGCCGCGCCACATGGTGCCGGTGCTCACCGCGTTGCGGATGACGTTGTTGGAGTCGACGTTCACCTCGCAGCGCATGTGGCCTTCGATGCGGGTGACGGGATCGACGACGATGCGCTTGCCGCTGTCGTCGAGCTTGAAGCCTTGCGTTTCGTACGCGCCCATTTGGATGTTCCTGAGTGTTCTGTTCGAGGGTGGGCCGTGCGCTTACTTGGCGCCGCTGTCGACCGTGTCCCGGGCCGTGTCCTTGGAGGCCACGCGCTTGAGCGCGCTGACCGCGGCATGCGCCGCCACCGCCGCGCCCACCACGCCGGCGGCCGTGCCGCCCACCTTGTCGGCGTTGGCCTCGATGCCGAACTGGTGGATGTCGGTCAGGCGGTTGTAGAACGAGCCCTTGTCCCAGAAGCCGTCCTCGCTGCAGCCGATGCAGCCGTGGCCGGCCTTGATCGGGAAGCTGGTGCCCTCGTTCCACTGCACCGTGGAGCAGGCGTTGTAGGTGGTCGGGCCCTTGCAGCCCACCTTGTAGAGGCAGTAGCCCTTGCGCGCCGAGTCGTCGTCGAAGGCCTCGACGAACTGGCCGGCGTCGAAGTGCGGCCGGCGGTAGCACTTGTCGTGGATGCGCTGGCTGTAGAACATCTTCGGCCGGCCCTGGCGATCGAGCTCGGGGATGCGGTCGAAGGTGAGCATGTAGGTGATCACGCCGGTCATCACCTCGGCGATCGGCGGGCAGCCGGGCACCTTGATGATGGGCTTGTCGGTGATCACCTTGTGGATCGGCGTGGCCTGCGTCGGGTTGGGCTTGGCCGCCTGCACGCAGCCCCAGCTGGCGCACGAGCCCCAGGCGATGATGGCCTTGGCGTCCTTGGCCACGCGCTTGAGCTTCTCGACGAAGGGCTTGCCCGACTGGATGCAGAACATGCCGTCCTCGTTGAGCGGCGGGTTGCCCTCGACGGCCAGGATGTAGTTGCCCTTGTACTTGGCCATGATCTCTTCGAGGATGGCCTCGGCCTGGTGGCCGGCGGCGGCCATCAGCGTGTCGTCGTAGTCCAGGCTGATCATCGACAGCACCACGTCCTTGGCCAGCGGGTGCGCGCTGCGGATGAACGATTCGCTGCAGCAGGTGCATTCCAGGCCGTGCAGCCACAGCACCGGGGTGCGCGGCTTGGTCTCCATGGCATGGGCGATCTGCGGCACGAAGGCCGGGCCGAGGCCGAGCGAGGTCGCGGTGAGCGAGCAGTACTTCATCAAGCTGCGCCGCGAAATGCCCTGGCGGCGCATCACGTCGTAGAAGGTCTCCATGGGGTCGTGTTCTCCGTTTGCGCTGGACGCTGTCGTCTGAAGGCGGCCACAGCGCGCAAGGGCACCGTCAACCGCAGGCACGCCTTCCGGCGCGTGCAGCCCTCGTCACAAGTTGTGTGCCATCGCCAGGGACTGGCCGGGAAAACACCGAGAGGCCGCGCCAAGTGCTTGAAATCATTTGATTTGGATCCAGCCTCGTCGAGATCGCCCGACAGCCCGGCGCCGGCGCTGCAAAGCCGGCTTGCAGTGCCGGCGCCGGAGCGAAAGCGCGCTGACCATCCCCAACGCAGCAGACGAAGCGGCAGGGGCCGCTGGCTACACTGGTCCGCACCGGTGGCGCGAGCTGGTCTGGCCGCTGATCGGCGCCAACGCCCGCGCATCCACCGCCGCCACAAAGCGCAGGAGGCAGCATGGCCCAGTCGACCCCCCGTCCGCCGGTGAAGATCGTCACGCCACCGGGGCGCCACATCGAAAAGCCCGCGCTGCCACGCGGCCTGGCCGCCGGCCACCGCGGCGCCGGCCCGGGCGAGGATGACCGCTTCCTGCCCGCCGGCTTCGTGCGCGCCGTGCAGGCCATTGACCTGAGCCCCGGTGCCCGCGATGTGGCCGCCGGCCAGCCGCAGGAACTGGCCCCGGCCGCCGGCCAGGTGCTGGCGATCGAGCTGGCCGAGGGCGTCACCGTCTACACCAGCCCCGAGAACCTGCAGCGCACGCTGGCCCAGGTGGCGCCTGAGCTGGTGCTGCCCGACGGTAGCGTGGCCCTGGCCGGGCTGGAACAGCATGCCAGCGCCAGCCGCGGCGTGGGCGATGCGGCGGCGCAGCTGGTGGCGCGCGTCACCACGCTGGATGTGGGCCAGGCCGGCGACGCCATCACCCAGGCCGCCGGCGACAAGCTGCGCGAGTGGCTGGGAGACAAGATGGCCGGCAAGGTAGCCGACCAGCTGGGCATCACCTGGTGGGGCACCAAGGCGCTGATGTGGGCGATCGAAGACCGCCACGGCCGCACCCACGGCCTGTACCGCTGGATCGGCGGCGAGACGCAGCCGTCGGCACTGTTCGCGCCCGAGAACGATCCGCGCCTGGCCAAAGAAACGGCAAAGGGTGCTGCGCTGGTGTTCATCCACGGCACGGCGTCCAGCGTGGGCGGCAGCTTTGGCGAGCTGCAATCCGGCTCACCCGACACCTGGCGCGCGCTGGAATTGCAGTACGGCGAGCGCATCTACGGCTTCGAGCACCGCTCGCTGTCGGAGAGCCCGATCGACAACGCGCTGCAGCTGGCGCGCGCGCTGCCCGCGGGCGCGCGCCTGCACTTGGTGAGCCATTCACGCGGCGGCATGGTGGCTGACCTGATGTGCCTGGCCGCGCAGGGCGGCGCCGATCTGGACGCGTTGCTGGCCGGCTACGCCGTCGACACGGTGGCCTTGGGCGGCGTAGACGACGATGCCGACCGCGAACGCCTGAGCGCCGAGCTGGCCACGGCCTACGAGCGCCAGCGCGCCGCGTTGCGCGAGCTGGCCTCGCTGCTGCAAGGCCGCGGCTTCGTCATCGAGCGCTATG
This sequence comes from Pseudaquabacterium inlustre, assembly GCF_038066595.1. Taxonomy (NCBI): domain Bacteria; kingdom Pseudomonadati; phylum Pseudomonadota; class Betaproteobacteria; order Burkholderiales; family Sphaerotilaceae; genus Pseudaquabacterium; species Pseudaquabacterium inlustre. The sequence goes on along the minus strand of NZ_JBBUTH010000008.1, from coordinate 624,416 downwards.
TGCGCGTGGCCTGCCCGGCGCGCGGCACGCGCCTGGCCAGCGGCAACTTCGATGTCTTCCTGTCGGGCCTGCTATCGCTGATCGGCCTGGTGCCCGGCCTGGCCGGCAACCCCTGGTACACGGCCTTCAAGCGCGTGGTGCTCGAGATTGCGAAGAACCGCACCCGGCCGCAGCGCGTGCCGGGCATCGAGGCCATGCTGCCGGGCTCGCCGATGGCGCGGCTGCTGGCCCGCCTGCCGGCGCAGGATGGCACGCAGATGGCGGTGATCGCCGGCGACATCGAGGGTGGCGGCCTGCTCAAGCGCCTGGGCGTGCTGTTCACCGACCACATGTTCTTCGACGGCGTGGACAACGACCTGGTCGTCGACACCGATTCGATGAGCGCCGGCGTGGCGCGCCCGGCCACCACCCGGCGCCTGTTTGACCAGGGCCCCGAGGTCAACCATTTCCGCTACTTCACCAACCCCAACACGCGCGAGGCGCTGCGACGGTGGCTGACCGAGGCCGACCCCACGGCGCTGTCGCAGTTCAGCTCACTTCCGGCCCTGGTGCCCGAACGCAGCGCCGAAGAGACGCGCCGTCGCGACATTGCTCGGGCCGCCCAGCGTGGCCTGACAACCACCAACCTGCCGGTCGTCATCGTGTTGCCCGGCGTGATGGGCACGCATTTGTGGGTCAACCGCAAGGATCGAGTGTGGATGGACCCGCTGGACCTGCTAGCCGGCGGCTTGGAGAAGGTGAAGTACGGTCAACCGAACGTTGAAGCCGAGAAGCTGTTCGACATGTCCTACGGCGACTTGTGCGAACACCTGGCGGCCAGCCATCAGGTTGAGCGCTTCCCATATGACTGGCGCCTGCCGCTCGACCAGCTGGCTGATACGCTGGCCGCGCGTGTCCGCGCCGTGCTCGATGCCAGCGCTAACCCGGCCCGTCCGGTGCGCGTGGTGGCGCACAGCATGGGCGGGCTCGTCACGCGGGCCATGATCGTCAAGCACCCGGCGCTGTGGACCGAGCTGATGCAACGCCCAGGCGCGCGCTTCGTGATGCTGGGCACGCCCAATCACGGCTCGCACCAGATGGTGGAGATGCTGATCGGCAAGGGCGACACGGTGCGCATGCTGGCCCATGCCAGCCTGAAGCACAGCCTGCAGCAGGTGCTGGATCTGGTGGGCGGCTTCCGCGGCCCGCTGGCCCTGCTGCCGCGGCCGGGCTTCATCGACGAGGCCGCCCAGTTGGGCGGCGCCGGCCAGCAGCTGCCCGACTACTTCCGCACCGACGTGTGGGACACCTTCCGCCGCGAGATCAAGGACCTCTGGTTCGGCACGGGCGTGGTGGCACAGCTGTCGAAGCAGGCGCTCGACGAGGGCGGCTGGCTGTGGCGCCAGGGCCCGGCCGCCACCAGCCTGCCAACCGGCTTCGAGGATCGCACCTTCTACGTCCACGGCGTGGCCAGCAGCACGGCCTGCGGCATCGTCAAGCGCAACGGCCGCTGGCAAATGCTGGCCACGCCGCATGGCGACGGCACGGTCAGCTGGCCCTCGGGTAAGTTGGGCGGCATCGGCCAGTACTACTACATGCCGGCCAGCCACGGCGCGCTGGCCGACACGGCCGAGTACTTTGAGGCCATCGCATCGCTGATCAGCACCGGCCAGTCCGGCAACCTGCTGACCAGCCCGCCACGTGCGCGCGACACCACTGGTGCCGAGATCACCCAGCCCGTGGCCTACGACGCCGGCCCGCCGTTGGTGCCCAACCAAGAGGAGTTGGCAGCGAGTTTGATGCGCCGCGAAGCCAAGCGGAATACGCATGCCCGGGGCCAACGCAAGCTCTACGTGCGCATTTGCAACGACGATCTACGTGCACTCAATCGACCTATCCTTGTTGGACATTACGAGCGAGACGCAATCTCGGGTGCGGAAGCACTTATTGATCGCGACTACATCCCAGGCGAATTGCGCAAGCGATATGACTTGGGTCTGTATGCAGGCCCCATCGGATCCGCGACGGTGGTACTACCAGTAAAGCGGACAGCGAGCAGCACCTATAGAAGCCTCAAAGGTGTAGTTGTAGCCGGGCTAGGGCCATTTGATGGTTCGCTGGGTGCACCCGCACTCACAACTGCTGTTCGCAGTGCTGTTACTCGGCTACTGCTATACGTACTGGATGCGGGGTTGACAGAACCAGAAGATGAACATGATGCAGGCCTACCTCTAGCTTCACTCCTCATTGGAAATGACACGGCGGCCGGATTGGGGATTGGCGATGTTTTGGCCGCCCTTATCAAGGGAACCGATGAAGCCAACCATAGCTTCCGAGAAGCAACAAGCAGTAAATGGCACGTTGATTCACTAGATATAGTGGAGGTCTATAGAGACACCGCATTCAGCGCGGCTTTGCACCTCGATAAATTACAAAAAGCGCGCGCATATGATCGGTCACTACGATGTGGCCTGGTCGTCCTACCTATCAAGGAAGGTAACGGCGCGCGCGAGCGCCTACTTGATACACGCGGCGTGTCACATTGGTGGCGACTATTGGTTAGCTCTACCAGCGATGATGGCATAGTTGAATCTGCCCCAGCGAATTATGGTGATGACTCCAGGGAACAGGTAAGTAGCCCTCGAGAACATGGCATGCGCCGCGCTGTAGCCAATCGACTGCGGTTCATATATTTGGGCTCAAGGCGCGCCCGGGTCGAGGCTCAAATTCAGCAACGCCAGCCGGGACTGGTCGAGCGACTGACTGAAAAGCAACTCAGACAATCTGAGGTTGACAAGGCATTTGGGCGATCGCTATTTCAGCTGTTGATTCCCAATGAGTTGAAAGATGCCGTTCGACAGCTAGATCGCACGGTTCTGGTTTTGGATGGCGCCACTGCCAATCTTCCTTGGGAGATGATGCGCATAGACGATGTCCCGCTAGCCTACCGCACAAGATTGGTCCGACAACTTGCGACGCTGCAGTTCAGCACGCAGGTACACCAAGCGTCGGGTCAGCTTGCTCTAGTCATTGGCAATCCATCCTACGAGGGCTTCGGTGCTGCGTTCACAAGGGCTGGTAGTGCGCCATGGCGCGATCCAGACTCACTCCCTGAGGCCGAGAATGAAGCTCAAACTGTCGTCGATGTTTTACAGAGGGCAATGTGGAAGCCTACGGCTCTAATTGGCCAGAATCGGCGATCCCTCGAAGTCATAACCGCCCTTATTGACAGTCCTTGGCGACTATTGCACATCGCTGCGCACGGCGTTGTCGATCTTCCGCACCCCGATGGCGGAACACGCAGTGGTGTAGTTTTGTCTGACGGCCTGCTAATAACGGCAGCTGAAATTAGCGCGATGCAAGCTGTGCCGGAATTGGTATTTTTGAACTGTTGCCATCTTGGGCAGATCGACTTATCAGGCGACGTGCCGCATCAAGCCAACCGGAACCGATTGGCGGCCAGCTTGGCGCGCGAACTTATCCAAGCTGGTGTACGCTCGGTGGTGGTAGCCGGGTGGGCAGTAGATGACGCAGCAGCACAGTTGTTTGCGACCACATTTTACGAGCGCCTACTGATTGGACGATCTTCTTTCGGAGACGCAGTATTCGAAGCACGCCGGAAAACCTACGAACGATTTCGAGATAGTACGACATGGGGCGCTTACCAAGCCTACGGGGAACCCGACTGGCGTTTTGCGAGCGATACCGCCAGCGACAGCGAAGAAACAGGATCGAACTGCCTCGCTACTGAAGAATTTGTTTCTCCGCGGCAGTTGGTCGAAGAACTGCAACTCCGTCGCAGGGATGTAATGCGGCAACACCAAGCGCTTACTCCTTCGGTAGTAGAAAATACAGCGCAATGGCTAAATGAGCGTCTTAGGGCCCACATCGAGTGGTCGGCTCACTCCGAGGTAGCTGTTGCAGCCGCGCAGTTGTTCAGTGATCTTGGGCCCAGGTATTTCGGAGAGGCGATAACCCTTTTTTGGAGGGCGCTTGACGATCCACGCCAAGTTGGCCACATAGACATCGATGCCGTACAGCAACTAGCCAATCTGGAAGCCCGCCACGGTGAGGCAACCGATGACTTGGCCTTGCTGGACCGCGCCATCACACGCGTGACCGACGTGCTGTCTCTCTTGGCGGGCGCTCCGGCCGTGGCCAAGGCTGGTTCGTCCGGTCTTACGCCTGAGCGAGCTAGCCTGCTGGGCAGCGCCTATAAGCGCCGTGCCGTGGTCCTGGCCCGCGCCGGCCGTCTGGCGCAGATGCGGCAGGACCTGCAAGCTAGCCTCGGCTGGTACCGTGCTGCAACCGCGCACGAGGAGGCGCCTGAGCGGCACCCCTATTCAGTGCTGAACTGGCTAACACTGGCGGCTTGGGACACCTCGCTAGCGCCGCATGTCGATGCCACCGCACGGCTTGAATTGGCGCAACGCTGCGGCGATTCGGCCAACGCCAGCTTCCGGGCATCGCGCGAGTTCTGGGATGCGGTGATGGTCGCCGACGCGCAGTTGACGATGGCGCTGCTGCGTGGCGAACTTGCGGCCACCACATCAAACGCCGCTGTCGCTCGCCTGTACAGCAAGTATGTCAATGATCTCGACGGCGTGATGATGCCGTTACGCGGCCTGGATTCGGTTGCGCAGCAGCTGCACATGACGGCCCAGTTCTTCGCTGCACGCGGCCGGCAGGGCGGTGCCGGTGCGGCGGCCGATCTGCGCACCGCGCAATCGCTGCACGACCTGGGCGAACGCCTGATGCCGGGCAGCACGCGGCAGGTGCCGCAAGACGCGCCGCCAGACGCCGCGCAGCCCGCCAAGCCCGCGCGCAAGGCCGCCCCGGCGAAGAAGGCCGCCCCGGCCCGCAAGACGCCGGCCCGGCAGCCCGCAGCCAAGGCCACCAATGCGGCCACCAAGTCGACCACCACAGCGGTCAGCCAGGCACCCGCCAAGGCAGCCGTGAAGACCGCCCCGGCGCCCGCAGCACCCGTCGAGCCATCCGCCAAGCGCGCGCGCCGCAAGCGCTGAAGGTTGCCGGAGTGGGTTAGGGTTCGGGCCGTGACCCGTCCGAATCCTGCCCACGCCCTGCTGCCCCTGGCCGTGGCGGCCCTGCTGGCCGCTTGCGGCAGCGCGCCGCCGCGTCCGGCCGCCGAGCCCGGCCCGCAGGCCACCCGGCCGGCGCCGCCACGGCCCGCCACGCCCGTGCCGCGCCGCGACGACCCCAGCCGCGATGGCCCCGAGGCCAACCCGCCGCCCAACCTGTACGCCGTGCCCGATGCCGAGCCGCGCATCGAGCCGCTGCGCGTGGGCGGGCCGAACAAGCCTTACGAGGTGCTGGGCACGCGCTACGAGCCGCTGACCGGCGACGTGGCGGTGCGCGAGAGCGGCCTGGCCTCGTGGTACGGCCGCAAGTTCCACGGCAAACCCACCGCCACCGGCGAGCTGTACGACATGTACGCGATGACCGCGGCGCACAAGACCATGCCGCTGCCCAGCTACGCCCGCGTGCGCAACCCGCGCAACGGCCACGAGGTGGTGGTGCGCATCAACGACCGCGGGCCCTTCCACAGCGACCGGGTGATCGACCTCAGCTACACCGCCGCGCTGAAGCTGGGGCTGCTGGGGGGCGTCGATCAGGTGGAGGTGCAGCGCATCACGCACGAGGCCATCCGCACCGGCAGCTGGCGCAACCCGCGGCTGCCGCCGGTGCCGGGTCTGATGCTCGACGACACGGCGGTGGCCACCATCGCGCGTGAGCCGTCCGAAGGTTCGCCACCCGCCAGCGCGGCCGGTGGCGCCTATGCCGACGACCCGATCGCCGCCTTCGCCAGCCGGCCCGGCGCGCGCGGCGGCAACCCGCTGGGCCCGCTGCCGCCGGCCCCGGCGCCGGGTGATCCGCTGTCCGGCAGCCAGACCTCGGCGGCGCCGGTGGTCAAGGCCGCGCCGGGTTTCTGGCTGCAGCTGGGCGCGTTCCGCGAGCGCGATGGCGCGGTGGGCTTCCGCCAGCGCGTGGCGCAGCAGGTGGACGGCCTGGCGCCGCTGCTGGCCATCTTCCAGGAGCGCAACCTGCACCGCCTGCAGGCCGGCCCCTACGCCAGCCGGCAGGACGCCGCCCAGGCCGCCGAGCGCCTGCGCGCCACCCTCGCGCTGGTGCCGGCCATCGTCGAGCGCCGGTGAACTGATACCCCCCCGAAGCGGCCAAGGCCGCTCCCCCCAGGGGGCGCCGCCAGCGGCCCGGCCAAGCCGGATCCGCGGCGACTGCTGGGTGGGGCCGGGTGCTTGCGCCGCCACCCGCACCACACCGGCTGCTGTCCGTCGCAAACCCCGAGGCGACAGGCGGCGCTTCGCAATTCAGTTACAAAGCCTCCACACAGTCCAGCGCCCATGAACGCCCGAACCTCGCCCCGCGTGCCGTCCGCCTTGTCCTTCCTGCCGATGCGGCTGACGCCGGTGGCCCTGGCGGCGTGGGGCCTGGGGGTGATGCTGGGGTGGCTGCCCGCCGGCCCGGCAGGGGCCCAGGCCGCCGCGGCAGCACCATCGGCAGCACCATCGGCAGCACCATCGGCAGCGGCAGCGGCAGCGGCAGCGGCATCGGCACCGCGGCCGGCGGCTTCGGCGCCGCGGGGCGCCCGCCCGCCCGGCGCGGCGGCCAGCGCGCCGGTGCAGGCGGTGGAGATCACCGGCCGCAACGTGGCCGACCCCACGATGGAGGAGCGCCGCCAGTCCACCGCCAGCAAGCTGGTGATCGGCCGCGAGGAGCTCGACCGCATGGGCGACGGCAGCGTGGCCGAGGTGCTCAAGCGCCTGCCCGGCGTGACCATGAGCGGCCCGCCCGGCCGGGGCAGCGGCCCGCGCATGCGCGGCATGGGCGGCGGCTACACCCAGCTGCTGGTGGACGGCCAGCGCATGCCGCCCGGCTTCTCACTCGACGACCTGCCGCCCGAGCAGATCGAGCGCATCGAGATCATGCGTGCGCCGGTGGCCGAGTACGGCACGCGGGCCATCGCCGGCACCATCAACGTGGTGATGCGCAACGGCTACAAGCGCCGCGAGAACGAGCTGCGCTTCGGCGGCGGCGCCGACGGCAGCCGCACCCAGTACGGCGGCAACTGGACGCGCAACGGCCAGAGCGACAACCTCACCTGGTCGGCCGGCGCCTCGCTGTTCGGCGGCGGGCGCAACAGCGACAGCGTGTCGCACACCACCGGCAGCGATGCCAGCGGCACGCCGACGCTGGACCGCACGGTGCGCAGCACCGGCTACGGCACGCGCGAATCGCTGTTCCTGAACGGCCGGCTGATGTGGCGCCTGGGCGCCGGTGAATCGCTGGAGCTGCAGCCGTCGCTGAACGTCTCGCGCGGCCAGAACCAGGGCCACAGCGACGTGACGCAGACGCTGGGCAGCGCCGATGCGCTGACCTACACCCGCGCCAGCAGCGAGGGCCGCAGCGAGAACCGCATGGCCCGCCTGGCCGGCACCTGGAACACCGCCACGGGCTCGGGCGGCAAGCTGCAGCTGCGCTTCGCCACGATGCTCAACCAGTCCGACAGCGACAGCACGCGCTTCGAGACCGGCGGCCAGGCCGGCGGCGGCCGCACCCGCACCAGCGACAGCCAGGTGCGCGACCTGTCGATCGACCTGAACGGCAAGTTCTCGCAGCTGCTGCGCGAGAGCCACTCGATGAGCGCCGGCTGGGAGCTGCAGAGCAACCAGCGCAACGAGAGCGGCAGCAGCGAGAGCACCGGCAGCCTGGTCAACAGCCTCGACCAGAACGTCGACGCGCGCATCCGCCGCCTGGCGCTGTATGCGCAGGACGAGTGGGAGTGGACCAAGCAGCTGTCGTTCTACGTCGGCGCGCGCTGGGAGGGCATCCTCACCGGCAGCGAGGGCAACACCGGCGCCAACGGCGCGCAGCGCCGCGTCAACAACCGCTCGGGCGTGTTCACGCCGCTGGCGCACCTGGTCTGGCGCATCCCCGACAGCAAGGACCAGGTGCGCGCCAGCCTGACGCGCAGCTACCGCTCACCCAACACCAACCAGATCGTCGGCCGCGTGGCGGTGTCGAGCCAGCAGCCCGACCTGACGCAGACCAACGAGATGCTGTCGCCCGACCGCATGGGCAACCCCGACCTGAAGCCCGAGCTGGCCTGGGGCCTGGAGGTGGGCTACGAGCGCTACCTCGAGGCCGGCGGCGTGCTCAGCGCCAACGTCTTCTACCGCCGCATCGACGACCTGATCCGCAACGTCATCGCGCTGCAGACGGTCGACTACGCCAGCGCCCAGCGCTACGTGTCGCGGCCGATCAACATCGGCCAGGCCGATTCGGCCGGGCTGGAGCTGGAGGCCAAGATGCGCGCCGCCGACCTGTGGGACACCGAGCTGCCGATCAGCCTGCGTGCCAACACCACGCTGATGTGGTCGCGCGTGAGCGCCGTGCCCGGCCCCAACAACCGGCTGGAAGGCCAGCCCCGCGCCACGCTGAACCTGGGCGCCGACTGGCCGATCCGTGGCACACCGCTCACCGTGGGCGGCAGCTGGAACCTGACGCCCGGCTTCAGCATCCAGCAGATCGACAACCAGGCCAGCAGCCAGGGGCGGCGCGCCCAGCTCGACCTGTACGGCCTGTGGCGCTTCAGCCCCGACTTCAGCACCCGGCTGAGCGTGAACAACGCCGACGCGCGCCACTTCGACACCGGCCTGGTCACCCGCGCCGCCGACGGCAGCCTGCAGACGGTGCAGACCTCGGCGCGCAGCACCACGCAGATCAACCTGCGGGCCGAGATGAAGTTCTGAGCACGGTGGTCGCGGCGGCGCGCAGCGGCGCGCCAGCGCCATCGCACGGCCCTGCATCCAATTCGGCCAGTCCTCCGTACAAGGGGTATCGGTGTGTCTCGCTCGGCCCGCCCGGCCGGCGGCGCGACCATGCACCTCACCCGAACCCAAGGATTCCCGATGCCCCGACACCTCGCCCTCACCGCCCTGGCCCTGGCCGCCTGCGGCCCGTTCACGCTGGCCCAGGCCCAGTCGCTGGCCAGCGACACGTCGATGGTCGACCCCACGCGCATGGTCGATGCCTTCGAGGCCACCAACGGCAAGTTCGAGGGCTACCGCCGCTCGGGCGCCAAGGGCGTCTGCGCGATGGGCGAGTTCACCGGCTCGGCCGAGGGCCGCGCGCTGTCGGTCGCCTCGGCCTTCAGCGGCCAGGCGGTGCCGGTGATCGTGCGCTTCTCGGTCGGCGGCGCCAACCCGCGCGCGGCCGACAACACCAAGTCGCAGCGCAACCTGGCGCTGCAGTTCAACCTGCCGGGCGGCGAGGTCTGGCAGATGGGCAACATCTCGGCGCCGGTGTTCGGCGCGGCCAGCCCGGCGCAGATGCTGGGGCGCATCGAGTCGCTGCGGCCCGATCCAGCCACCAAGGCGCCCGACGCGGCCAAGGTCAAGGCCTTTGCCGACGCCAACCCCGAGGTGCTGCTGCAGGGCCGCTACTTCGCCTCGCAGCCGGTGCCGGCCAGCTTCGGCAGCGTCAACTACTGGGGCGTGCACGCCTTCGCCTTCGTCAACGCCAAGGGCGAGAAGCAGTGGGGCAAGTGGCTCTTCGAGCCGGTGGGCGGCGTGCAGGGCCTGAGCGACGACGAAGCCAAGGCCAAGGGGGCGAACTTCCTGCTCGACGACCTGCGCCAGCGTGTGAAGGATGGCAAGCTGGCCTTCGACTTCAACCTCGAGCTGGCCCAGCCCGGCGACCGGCTGGACAACGCCACCGTGCCGCTGCCCGAGGGCCGGCGCAAGGTGAACCTGGGCCGGCTGAAGGTGACCGCGGTGGCCGAGGACGGCAGCGGCGCCTGCCTGAACCTGACCTTCAACCCGACCGCGCTGCCCAGGGGCGTGGAGCCCTCAGCCGACCCGATGCTGCTGGCACGCGCCGCGCCCTACGGCGTGTCGCTGGGCCGCCGGCTGGGCGAGGGCTCGAAGCAGTGAGGCCGTGACGGCCGCGCGCCGCCTCAGCGCGGCGGCTGCGGCAGCGCGGCCAGGGCCTCGCCAAAGGCCGCCATCTCGCGGATCACCCCCTCGAGCCGGCGGCCCAGCGGCGTGAGCTCGTACTCGGTGCGCGGCGGCACCTCGGGGTACACGGTCTTGGTCAGCAGGCCCTGGGCCTCGAGCAGGCGCAGGCGCTGCGCCAGGATCTTCGGGCTGATGCCCGGCAGCCCGGCCAGCAGCGCCGAATAGCGCCGGCGCCCCGGCAGCAGGTCGCGCACGATCTGCGTCGTCCACTTGCCGTCGATGATCTGCGCGGTGCGGCGCACCGGGCAGTCCGGCGTGCAATCCGGCGCGGCCGGTTCGGGATCGGATCGGTGCATGGCCGCACCGTGCCATGGTTTCCAAAAGGCCCCTACTTCCGAAAAGAAAGCATGGTGACTCGCATCCCGCCATCGGCGCTGCGCCATGCGCCACGGCTGTTTCAGGCGTTGCTGCCATGTCGCATCGGATCTCGTCCCACCCCCGACGGCACCGCGCGGCTGCTGGGGCTGGCCACCGCGCCGGGCTGGCATGATGAAGCGATGATGCCCCCGCGTTCCCGCACCTTGCGCCGGCTGGTGTCCGGCATGCTCGGCGCCTGCCTGATCCAGGCCCAGGCGTCCGAGCCCGCCGCGCCGCCGGCCCACCACCGCCCGCAGGGCTACCAGAACAACGACATCGAGTTCGCCCCCAAGAGCCTGCGCGACCTGATCGCCTGGCGGTGGAACGCGCTGCGCGAGGGCCTGCCGCGCCCGCCGCAGGCGCCCACGCCGGCGGTGGCGCCCGACCTGGCCTTCATCCACGCCAATGCCCAGGCCGGCGCGGCCATGCAGCCGGCCGTCACCTGGATCGGCCATGCCACGGTGCTGGCCCAGCTGGGCGGGCTGAACGTGCTGACCGACCCGATCTTCTCCGAGCGCGCCTCGCCGGTGGGCTTTGCCGGGCCGAAGCGCCATGCAGCGCCCGGCCTGGCGCTGGCCCAGCTGCCGCACGTGGACCTGGTGGTGGTGTCGCACAACCACTACGACCACCAGGACGAGCCCAGCCTGCGCGCGCTGGCCGCGCAGCCCGGCGGCTCGCCGCTGTTCGTGGTGCCGCTGGGCAACAAGGCCTGGTTCACGGCCCAGGGCCTGACCCGCGTGGTCGAGCTGGACTGGTGGCAGAGCCACCGCGTCGGTGCGGTGGAGGTGGTGCTGACGCCCGTGCAGCACTGGACGGCGCGCGGCCTGGGCGACCAGCTGGCCACGCTGTGGGGCGGCTATGCGCTGCTGGCGCCCGACTTTCACCTGTTCTTCGCCGGCGACACGGCCTACTCGAAGGACTTCCAGCGCATCCGCCAGCATTTCGCGCCGCGCCAGGGCGCGGCCGGCTTCGACCTGGCCGTGCTGCCGATCGGCGGCTACGAGCCGCGCTGGTTCATGAAGACCCAGCACGTGAATCCGGACGAGGCGGTGCAGATCCACCGCGACCTGGCGGCGCGCCAGTCGCTGGGCATGCACTGGGGCACCTTCGAGCTGACCGACGAGCCGCTGGACGAGGCGCCACGCGCGCTCGCCCGTGCACGGGCCGAGCAGGGCGTGGCCGACGAGGCCTTCTTCGTCACCGCCATCGGCGAGACACGGCGGCTGGCGCGGCGCGGCGCGCCTTGACTGGCAGGCGGCGGTCCGACGCGGGGGTGTCAGTCCCCGGCCGGCCGCCACAGGTGCCAGGCACCCGCCAGCAGCAGCAGCAGCGCCAGGGCGCCCGCATCCACGCGCATCACGGCGGTGAGTGCGGCATTGGCGTGGCCGACCAGTCGCACCAGCACGATGAAGGACAGCACGCTGACCAGCCCGGCCAGCAGCGCCGCGCCGTGCAGACGCGGCTGGAACGCCGCGGCCGCCAGGAACGCCGCCAGCAGGCCGAACAGCACTGCGCGGTGGCGCAGCAGGATCTCGAGTTCAGGGGCGGCGACCGGCACGCCGTACAGGCGCTGCAGCGGGTTCACACCCAGCACGCCGACCAGCGGCAGTGCATGGATCAGGGCCACCAGCAGCAAGGTGGCGGGGACGAGGTGGCGCATGGGCGGGGCGATGGCGTGACCGTGGGCATGGACATGCCGCACTTGTAGCCCGCCCGGTCGCGCCACGCCATGACCTCCCAGGTCATGGCGGCGGCGTGCGTCAGTCGCCCTTGAAGCCCGAGGCCTTCACCACGCCGGCCCAGCGCGCAGCCTCGCGCTGCAGCATGGCCTGGGCATCGGCGCGGCTGCTGGGTGTGACGGTGAAGCCGGCCTCGGTCAGCTTCTTCGCCACCTCGGGGTCGCGCAGCGCGGCCACGGTGGCGCGCTGCAGCTGGTCCTGCACGGCCGGCGGCGTGGCGGCCGGCACCAGCAGCGCGAACCAGGCGGCGAAGTCGGCCTTGGGGTAGCCGGCCTCGGTGAAGGTGGGCACCTCGGGCAGCAGCGGCGAGCGCTCGGGCGCGGTGGTGGCCAGGGCGCGCATCTTGCCGCCCTTGACCTGGGCCATGGCCAGCGCGGTGGACACGAAGGCGCCCTTCACGTCGCCGGCGATGATGGCGGTGACGGCATCACCGGTGCTGCGGTAGTGGATGCTCTCGACGCCGAAGCCGGCCAGGTGGCCGAACACCTCGGCGCCGAAGTGCCCGGGCGTGCCGGCGCCGAAGGTGCCGAAGTTGACCTTGTCCTTCTCGCCCCGCGCGGCCTTGACGAAATCGGCCACGCTGCGCTGCGGCGAACTGGCGGGCACCACCAGCACGAAGTCGGAGCGCACCACCTCGCTGATGGCCGCGAACTCCTTCAGCGGCTGGTAGGGCAGCTTGCCGAAGGCCGCCGGCGCGATGCTGATCGAGCCCACCTCGCCCAGCAGCAGCGTGGCGCCGTCGGCCGCGCCCTTGGCCACGGCCTGCGCGGCGATCTGGCCGCCGGCACCGGCGCGGTTGTCGATGGCCAGCGTGAGCTTGAGCTCCTCGCCCAGGCGCTGGCCCAGCGTGCGCGCCACCACATCCGGGCCCGAGCCGGGCGGAAAGCCGACCACCAGCTTCACCGGCCCGGCCAGCGTCTGGGCCTGCAGCAGCGGGGCGGCGCCCAGCGCGGCGGTGGCCGCCAGGCCGGCCAGCAGCAGGCGGCGCAGCGGGCGGGGGGATGCGGGACGGAACGACGGGGCGGGCATGGCAGGCTCCTCGGCAGGCAGGCTGGGCGACGATGGGCCGCGAGTCTGGCCGAGCGCGCCGTGCGGTCCTGTCATCCGAGAGGGCGACAGCGCCGGGCGCCGCCGGCTCAGTGCCGCTGGCCGTGGGCCCAGGCGAACAGCTCGCTGCGGAAGTGCAGGCCCAGGCGGTCGAAGGCGCGGGCGCGGTAGGTCTTGACCGTGGCCACCGTGAGGCCCAGGTCGGCGGCGATGCCGTCGTAGCTCCAGCCGCGCAGCAGGCGCTCGCAGACGTCGAGCTCGCGCGCGGTCAGCGCCGGACAGCGGGCCTGCAGGCGCGCGCGGGTGGCGGCCGGGCCGTCGTCGGGCGCGGCACCGGCATCGTCGGCCGGGGCGGCCAGGCGCGCCTGCAGCCGCAGGTGCTGGCGCACGCCGGACAGCAGCAGCGGCGCCAGGCGCTGGAAGCGTTCCTGCTCCACCGGCTCGAACACGCCCTGGCGCTCGTGGCGGTACAGGTTCACCGCCAGAAGGCTGCCGTCGTCCTCCAGCGCGGCCACGCTCAGGCGTTCCAGCACGCCGTGGCGCTGGTAGATGGCCTCGCGGTGGGCGCGGCTGGGCGCCTCGTCGGCGGCCATCTTCAGCACCAGCGGCGCGGCGGCACCGCGTTGGCGGCGCACGGCGTCGAAGCTGGCGTCGCGGCGGTACAGGCCGTCCAGGTAGGCGGCAAAGCAGTCGCGCGTGGTGTCGGGCACGCCGCGCGCCGCCGAGCAGTGCAGCACCGGCGGCTGGCCGGTGCGCAGCCGGTACACCGACCACGAGCCGGCGCGCAGCGCCTGGTTCAGCCCCTCCAGCGCGCCCTGCGCGAAGCCGGGCTCGCCCAGCTGGCCGATCAGCGCGCCCAGGCAGGCCTGCTCGGGGCGGTCGAGTGCGGTGGCGGGGGCGGCGGGAGCGACGGGCCAGGTGTGCATCGGTGGCGGCGGGGAACGGGGCTGTGATCGGAACGGTGGGGCGGCGGCCTGTCCGCCTCTGGGATGACAGCCCGCGGCGGCCGCTGGCGGCACGCTAGCGGGCTGGCAGGCATGCCGATGGCGCCCGGCGCGCCGATGCTAGGCGGCGCCACCGGCGCCCGGCATCCAGACTGTCCCTGCCCCGAGCCCATGACCCACCCCACCGACACCGCCGACCTGTCCTTTCCCCCGCCCCCGGCACTGGCGCCCTTCACCCGCATCCGCTGCGAGGTGGGGGCGCTGGTCACGCTGGGGCCGGGCCACCATGGCGAGCGGCGCTATGTGCCGCTGGGTGGCGGCACGGTGCGCGGCCCGGGCCTGAACGGCCGCGTGGTCGAAGGCGGCGTCGACTGGCAGGTGCGGCGCGCCGACGGCGTGCTGGACATCGCCGCGCACTATGTGCTGCAGGCCGACGACGGCGCGCTGATCGAGGTGCGCAGCGAGGGCTACCGCCACGGCCCGGCCGAGGTGATGGCGCAGCTGGCGCGCGGCGAGGCGGTGCCGCGCGAGGCCTACTACTTCCGCACCGTGATGCGCTTCCAGACCGGTGCGCCGGCCTGGGCGCACCTGAACGGCCTGCTGGCACTGGCGGTGGGCCAGCGCGAGGCCAGCGCGGTGCTGCTGGACGTGTACGCGATCCGCTGAGCGGCGGCGCGCTGTTCCGGCCTGACCGGTCAGCGCCCGCCGCTCACGTCGAGCAGGGTGCCGGTGGTGTAGCTGGCCTCGTCCGACAGCAGCCACACGATGGCGGCGGCGATCTCCTCGGCACGGCCCGGGCGCTGCATCGGGATGGTGTGGGCCAGCTTGAACGGGCGCTGCGGGTCGCCACTGTCGGCATGGATGTCGGTGTCGGTCATGCCGGGCCGCACACCGTTCACGCGCACGCCCTCGGCCGCCAGCTCCAGGCCCAGACCCATCGTGAAGGTGTCGATGGCGCCCTTGCTGGCCGCGTAGTCCACGTACATGCCGGGCGAGCCCAGGCGCGCTGCGGCACTGGACACGTTGACGATGGCGCCGCCCGCGCCACCGTGGCGCGTGCTCATGCGCCGCACCGCCTCGCGCGCCACCACCAGCGCGCCCACCACGTTGACGCCCATCAGGCGCTGGATGCGCTCGGCGCTCATCTCGTCGAGCCGGGCCTGCGGCGCCACGATGCCGGCGTTGTTCACCAGGCCCGACAGCCGGCCCCATTCGGCATCGATGCGCTCGTACATCGCCAGCACCTGGGCCTCGTCGGCCACGTCGGCCTGGATCACCAGCGCGCGCCGGCCGGCGGCGCGCACCTCGGCGGCCACGCGCTCGGCGGCCGCGGCGTCGCGGGCGTAGTTCACCACCACGTCCCAGCCGCGCTGCGCGGCCAGGCGGGCGGTGGCGGCGCCGATGCCGCGGCTGGCGCCGGTGATCAGCAGGATGGGGGCGGTGGCAGTGGCGGGGGCGACGGCAGTGGTGGCCATCGTCAGCCCGCCAGCACCACGCGCCCCACCACGTGGCCGGCGCGCAGGTCGTCCAGCGCGTGGCTCACCTCGTCGAGCGGGCGGGTGTGGATGGGCACGGGCGGCATGCCCTGGGCGTTCACCAGAGCCAGCAGCTCGGCCATCTCGGCATGCGAGCCGACGTACGAGCCGCGCAGCGTCAGCGCACGCATCGGCAGCATCGGCGTGGGCAGGTTCACGGCACCGCCGAACAGGCCCACCACCACCACATGGCCGCCCTTGGCCGCGGCGGCCAGCGCCAGGTCCACCGTCTGGCCGGCGCCGACGAAGTCGATCGCCGCCATGGCCCCGCCGCCGGTGGCGCGCTGGATCTGCGCCACCGCATCCGCGGCCTGGCCGTCGATGGCCTGGGTGGCGCCGGCGGCCAGCGCGGCCTCGCGCTTGGCGGCGTCGATGTCGACCGCGATGACCTGGCGCGCGCCCATCATGCGCGCCAATGCGATGCCCATCATGCCCACGCCGCCGGCGCCGATGACCACCAGCGGCTCGGTGGCCAGCAGCGGCTGCACCTTCTTCAGCGCTGCATAGGCCGTGACGCCCGAGCAGGCCAGCGGCGCCGCCTGCTGCGGCGTGAGCTGGCCGATCGGGAACAGGTGGCGGCCCTCGGGCACCAGCAAGTGGGTGGCGTAGCCGCCCTGCGCGAACACGCCCAGGAAGCGCGGCTTGGCGCACAGGTTCTCCTCGTTGCGCCGGCAGGCCGGGCAATCGCCACAGCCGATCCACGGGTGCGCCAGGCGGATGTCGCCCACCTGCACGCCGGTGGCCTCGGGACCCACGGCGATGACCTCGCCGACGTTCTCGTGGCCCATGGTCAGCGGCAGGCGGATGCCGCGGTCGATCAGGTTGAGCTGGCGGCCGCCGCCCATCTCGTAGTAGCCGTCCCAGATGTGCAGGTCGGAGTGGCACACGCCGGCCGCCAGCACTTTCAGCAGCACCTGCGCGCCCTGCGGCTGGGGCACCTCGCCGTCGCTGCGTTGCAGCGGCAAACCGCACTGGCAGACCTGGTAGCTGCGCATCCTCATCATGGGTCTCCTTCCTGGCTTTGGAACTTGTCGGGTGATCGGCTTGGGTGGACGCTAGGCGCCAGGGGCGGTGGCGTCAATCGGGCCTTGCGCCGTGGCCGTCTGCACCGGCGCGCATTGGTTACAGTGCCCGCCTTGCCGTCGCCGGGTGCCGTGTCGCCCAGGCGTCACCCGCCCGCTGGAGATCCGCCCGATGAGCCCGACCCGCCGCACCTTCGTTGCCACCACCGCCGGCCTGCTGCTGGCCAGCCCCGGCCTGCTGCGCGCGCAGGCGCTGGAGAAGCCCCAGCTCACGCTGGCCGTGGGCGGCAAGAACCTGCTGTACTACCTGCCGCTGACCATCGCCGAGCAGCTGGGCTACTTCAAGGCCGAGGGCCTGGACGTGAAGATCGTCGACTTCGCCGGCGGCAGCCAGGCGCTGCGTGCGCTGGTGGGCGGCAGCGCCGACGTGGTGAGCGGCGCCTTCGAGCACACCGTGAACATGCAGCCCAAGGGGCAGAAGCTGCGCGCCATCGTGCTGATGGGCCGCGCGCCGCAGATCGTGCTGGGCGTGAACCCCAAGAGCATGGCCGGCTTCAAGACCGTGGCCGACCTGAAGGGCAAGAAGATCGGCGTCACCGCACCGGGCAGCAGCACCAACGTGATGACCAACTTCGTGCTGGCCAAGGCCGGCCTGAAGCCCAGCGACGTCAGCATCATCGGCGTGGGCGCCGGCAACGGCGCGGTGGCGGCGATGCGCAGCGGCCAGGTGGACGCGATCGCCAACCTCGACCCGGTGATCTCGCTGCTCAGCCGCAGCAACGACATCAAGATCATCAGCGACACCCGCGTGGTGGCCGAGGCCGAGCGCGTGTTCGGCGGCCCGATGCCCGCCGCCTGCCTGTACGTGCCGCAGGCCTTCGTCGACAAGCACCCGCGCACCGCGCAGGCGCTGGCCAACGCCATCGTGCGCGCCAACCAGTGGATTCAGAAGGCCGGCCCCGGCGACATCATCAAGGCCGTGCCCGAGAGCTACCTGCTGGGCGACCGCGCGGTCTACATCGACGCCTTCCTGGCCGCCAAGGGTGCGCTGTCGCCCGACGGCCTGTTCCCCGACAAGGGCGCCGAGACCGCGCTGCGCGCGCTGGCCAGCATCGACGCCGAGATCGGCAAGGCCACGATCGACCTGAAGGCCGTCTCCACCAACGACTTCGTCAAGGCCGCGCTGGCCAAGTACCCGGCCAAGTGAGCACACCGGCACTGCAGCTGGCCGACGCCAGCGTCACCTTCGTCGACCGCGCCAACCCGGCCGCGCGCTACACCGCGGTGCAGGGCGTGTCGCTGACCGTGGGCGCGGGCGAGTTCGTCTCGGTGGTGGGCCCCACCGGCTGCGGCAAGAGCACGCTGCTGAACCTGGCCGCCGGGCTGCTGGCACCGTCCACCGGCACGGTGCAGGTCTTCGGCCAGCCGCTGCAAGGCATCAACGCCCGCGCCGGCTACATGTTCCAGGCCGAGAGCCTGATGCCCTGGCGCAGCGCGCTGGGCAATGTGATGGCGGGGCTGGAGTTCCGCGGCGTGCCGCCGGCCGAGGCCCGCGCCCAGGCCGAGGACTGGCTGCGCCGCGTGGGCCTGGGCGCCTTTGGCGACCGCTACCCGCACCAGATGAGCGGCGGCATGCGCAAGCGCACCAGCCTGGCCCAGACCCTGGTGCTGGACCCCGACATCATCCTGATGGACGAGCCCTTCTCGGCCCTCGACATCCAGACGCGGCAGCTGATGGAGAACGAGGTGCTGGCCTTGTGGCAGGCCAAGAAGAAGGCGGTCTTGTTCATCACGCATGACCTGGACGAAGCCATCGCCATGAGCGACCGCGTGGTGGTGATGAGCGCCGGCCCGGCCAGCCGGCCGATCGGCGAGTTCGCGATCGATCTGGAGCGGCCCCGCGACGTGGCCGAGGTGCGCACCACGCCCGCGTTCATCGCGCTGCACAACGCCATCTGGGCCGTGCTGCGCGACGAGGTGCTCAAGGGCTACCAGCAGCAATTGCAAGTGAAATGAGCGGCAGCATGTGGGACGCGATCAAACCCAACCCCCGCAACCTGCGCGCCTGGCAGGTGGCGCTGCTGCTGGCCATCGTCGGCGCCTGGCATGTGCTCACCACGCCGGGCCTGGTGCCGCCGATCTTCTTCAGCAACGACCAGCAGGCAGCCTTCTTCTTCGGTGAACCGGTGAAGGTGGCGCAGCGCATCTGGCGCTGGTTCGCCACCGATGCCGACATCTACAGCCACCTGGGCGTGACGCTGGTCGAGACCGTGCTGGCCTTCGTCATCGGCGCCGCCGCCGGCCTGGGCGGCGGCCTGTGGCTGGCGCTGCAGCCCATGGCCAGCGCGCTGCTGGAGCCCTACATCAAGGCCGCCAACTCGATGCCGCGCATCATCCTGGCGCCGATCTTCGCGGTGTGGTTCGGGCTGGGCATCGCCAGCAAGGTGGCCCTCGGTGTCACGCTGGTGTTCTTCATCGTCTTCTTCAACGTCTACCAGGGCGTGAAGGAAGTCAGCCCGGTGATCCTGGCCAATGCCCGCATGCTGGGCGCCAGCCAGCGCCAGCTGCTGCGCGCCGTGTACCTGCCGAGTGCCACCAGCTGGGTGTTCAGCAGCCTGCACACCAGCGTGGGCCTGGCCTTCGTGGGCGCCGTGGTGGGCGAGTACCTGGGCTCGGCCAGCGGCGTGGGCTACCTGATCCACCAGGCCGAGGGCGTGTTCGACATCAACACCGTGATGGCCGGCATCGTGGTGCTCACCGCCTTTGCACTGACGCTCGATGGCGCCGTGGGCCAGCTGGAGCGCCGGCTGCTGACCTGGCAGCCGCGCGGCGGCGAGAGCGAACGGCTCTGAGGCCGCGGGTCAGGCGCCCGGGGTCGCAGCCGGGGTGGAGGGCGCAGCGCCGTCTGCCAGCGCCTGCAGCGCCGGCTGCGTGAGGTACAGCAGGTACACCGTGCCGCGCGTGGCCACCATCGGCTGCAGGCTGCGGATGCGCCGTGCCGGTGTGCCCGGTGCGCCGGGCACTTCGAGCCAGGCGTTCGGGTCGTCGTGCTGGCCGATCAGCGGGTCCTTGGCCGTGCCGCGGTGGTCGGGACCCAGCGGGTTGCGGTCGGCCCAGGCGCCCAGCAGGTGCTCGAACTGGTCTTCCAGGCTGGCGCAGAAGAACAGGCCCAGCAGGCCGCGCTCGGCCGCATTGCGCTGGTCGTCGCGCGGGCTGGGCGTGGCGGCTGCGTCGGGTGTCCAGCGCGGGCCGTAGGGCATGCCGCGGCGCATCAGCGGCCGGCGCTTGTTCTGCACCAGCGGGTCGCTGCGCGGGTTCATGCGGCGCAGGTGGCTGCCCATCGGGCAGCCTTCGCCGCGCGGGTCGTCCTTGAAGTCGAAGCCGTTGTACAGGGCGCCCGACTGGCTCGCTTCGGCCGCGTCTGTGCCAGGGGCGCGCATCAGGCGGCCGTCGCGCCAGCGGCCGCACCACTTGGCCATCACCCACTCGGGCGATTCGCCCAGCTCGCGCGCCACGCGCTCGGCCTGGGCGTGGAAGGCGGCCTCGTCCTGCGCGATCTTGCGGTAGGCGCCGAAGCTGGCGTGGCGGAAGAACTGCGCCGCCGCCGGAGCCTCGGGCAGGCGCCAGGGGTTGGCGCCGTCGTCGTTGGCATGGCCCAGCAGCAGCTCGCCCGGCGCATGGCGCGGCGGCTGGCCGTCCTTGGGCTTGTGCAGGCCGGTCATGCGCGGGTTGGAGATGCCGTCCACATAGCCGAAGTGCACGATGCGCCGGCCGTCGTCGTTGTGCATGTGCTGGCCGGCGCTGCGGCCGCGCGCCCAGCCGGCCAGGCCTTCGGCGCCGTCCAGCGTGCGCAGATCGGCGATGCGCGCGTCCAGCGTGTGCAGGCTGTCGGCATGCAGCGTCAGCAGCAGGTGCGCCACGCGGTGGCCGAAGGCCGGCTCCCAGTGCGGCGGTGCGTTGTCGCCGGTGTCGCCCAGACGGCGGGCGGCGCGCGGCACCGCGCCTTCGCTGAAGGCCGGCGCGTACTGGCGCAGCAGCGCCTGCAGCCGGCCGGGCAAGCCCAGGGCCTGCAGCCCGCCGAAGCTGAGGCCCAGGTTCAGCGCCCAGCCGATGGCCTCGCGCGGCGCGCCGCTGATCTCGCGCAGCGCCTCGGTGCCCAGCCAGCCGCGCGCCAGCACGGCGCCCAGCCAGCGCCGCGCGGCGGCACCGTCGGTGATCTCCAGCAACAGCTGGGCGTTGCGCTGGTAGCCGTAGCCGTACACCGGCAGCTGCTGCACGCCGGCCTCGGCCGGCAGCGGCAGCCAGCCAGGGTGCGTGGCAGGCTTCGGGGCGGGCGCGCTCACTGCGCCCGCTCCTTCAGCGCATGCTGGATGTCGACCACCGGCGCGGCCGGGTAGGCGCTGTAGAAGTAGCCACCCACCGGCGCGGTGTTGTACTGCCGCGCCTTGGCGACGAAGGCCTCGGGGTGGTCGGCCACCGGCAGCGGCGGCGCGTCCTCGAGGTACTGGTAGATCGAGTCGAACAGCGGGCCCACGGTGCGCGAGAAGTGCTTCAGGTACTCGTCGAAGGCGCCGTCGAAGGCGGTGAACAGGCCCAGGCGCGTGTCGTTGTCCAGCAGCATGAACCAGGCGAAGTGCACATGGCGCGCCTCGTCCAGCTTCATCTCGATGCGCGGCGCGGCCACGGCGATGGTCTGCCGCAGCTTCTCGGCGTTCTCGGCCACCGGCGCCTTGATCTTCATGATCACGGCCAGCGGCTGCTGGGTGATGGCGCGGTCTCGGCTGTACTCCAGCATCAGCTTGTCGCAGCGGAAGCCCCAGGTCTTGACCAGCGCGGCCGGCTCGCCGGTGTCGACATCCAGCGCGCGGGTGATGCCCGGCAGCATCAGCACGCGGCGCACCGTCTCCAGCACCAGCGGCTGGGCCAGGTAGGCGCCCAGGCAGTCGTGCACATGCTGGGCGCCGGGTTCGGCCGACGCGGCGGCGCCGAAGATCAGCGGATCGCCGCGCGGGCCGAAGTCGTCGGCATGCGGCCGCATCTCGCGCGTGCCGGCGCCGATGGCCAGCAGCACCAGGCTGCCGGCCTTCAGCGTACCCACCGGCTGGCCGCCCACGGTGAGGGGCAGGTCGGCGATCACCTGACGCGGCAGAAAGGCCGCCGGCGGGTTGTCGGCCAGCGCGTCCATCACGCGGCGCTGCAGCCGCGCGCGCTCGGCCGTGCCGGGCTCGGCGGCATGGGCCTCGGCGATGGCCTGGGTCAGCGTGCCCTGCGGCGCGGCCATCAGCGCCTGCAGCGCGATGCTGACGCTGGCCTGCACATTGCCGATGGTGCCGGCGATCAGCCCGCCCAGCAGCGAGGCCAGCTCGGCGCCCGACAGATCGCTGGGCTCGGCCACCAGGCGCGCGCACACCGGCTGGAAGTGCTGGAGCGCGTCGAGCTTGCGCGCCTCGCCGATGGCCGCCAGCCGCGCCTGCAGCTCGCGCACATCGTCGGGCACCTGGCCGGCGGCGTACTCGCCCAGCAGCGCCACGGTGCGCTGCAGGAACAGCGCGCCGGCCTTCTGGGCCGCCACCGCCGCGGCAGGGTCGTAGCTGAAGTGCCGGCCGATGATCTGGTAGACGAGGTGCTGGTAGCCGTAGCGCATCGCGGCTTCCAGGTACGGATGCTCGTGCAGCGGAAAGCCGAACAGCAGCGCGGCAAAGCGCAGGCCCACCTGCTCGGCCAGCGCCGCGGCGTCGAAGCGGCGCTGCTTGAGCGGCAGCACCGCGGCGGCGCGCCAGGCGATGTCGATCAGCGCCGCCAGCTCGGCCGGGTGGTACTTCAGCACGCGCTGGGCAAAGCCGCGCTGCATGGCGTGCGCCATGCCATCGAGCCCCAGCATGAAGGTGCCGCTGCCCAGCGCCGCATAGGACGCGTTGCTGAAGTGGCGGTCGTCGCGCATGGCCAGGTCGATGTGCTCGCGCGCGGCCAGCAGCGTGACGGTCTGGTGGAAGGGGGGCACGCTGCCCGGCGTGGCGGCGGCGCCGTCCGACGGGGCCTGGGCCATGCTCTGGAACTGCAGCAGCCGCGGCTCGCGCTGCAGCTGCGCGTACAGCGCGGCGCGCTGCGCATCGTCCGACAGCACCCGCAGCAGACGCTGGCTGAACTGGAAGGGCGTGAGCGAGGCGGGCGCGTCGAGGTCGATCATCGTGGCGTCAGGCGGTTCGGATCGGGGCGCGGACCGGTCGGCCGCGTACGCAGCCGGGATGGTGCCGCCTGCCCGGCGGGGCGGCGGATGCCGTGTCGGGCAGCGTCCATCGCATTGCGGATGGGCCCCGGGCGCGCCCGGCGCTCAGGCCCAGCGGGCCAGCAGCGCGCGCGCGTGGCGCACGTCGCGCGTGGTCAGGCCCTCGCGCAGCGCGCCCAGCGCCGGCTGCAGCAGCGCACGGGCCTCGGCCTCGCGGCCCTGGGCGGCGTGGCGCTGCCCCAGGGCCATGGCCGCGCGCAGGGCCAGCGCGTCCAGCCCGCGGGCCTGGGCCTCGGCCAGCGCCTGCTGCAGCCAGCGCTCGCCCTCGGCCTGCGCGGCGGCATCGCCGGGCGCGGCGCGGGCCAGCAGCTGCAGGCCGATGGCGCGCGCCAGCTCGGGCGCCCAGTAGCGCTCGCCGCTGCGCTCCACCAGCGCCCAGGCCTCGCGCAGCAGGGCCAGGGCCTCGTCGTCGCGGCCGGCCTGGGCCAGGCCTTCGGCACGCAGGCTCAGGTAGAAGGCGCGCGTCACCACGGCGCCGGTGGCGGCCCACATGGCGTCGCCCTGGCGCATCTCCTCGATGCCGGCCTCCACGTCGCCCGGCTCGGCGCGCTCGGCCACCAGGCGTCCGTGCACCACGCGGGCATGGGCCAGCCAGACCGAGAAGCCGCCGGATTCGCAGATCTCGATGGCGCGGCGCGCGGCCGCCAGGCCCGGGCCGATCTCGCCGCGGAACCAGTGCGCCACGGCCAGGAAGCCATAGGCCTCGCCCATGCTGAAGCGGTGGTTCAGGCCTTCGGACAGGTCCACCACGGCGCGCGCGCGGGCCAGGGCCTCGTCGGCGCGGCCCAGCTCCCACAGGCCCCAGGACGAGTAGCACAGGCACATCACGCCGGGGTCCTGCACGGCCATGGCGCGGTGGCCCAGCTGGCGGTAGCTGGCCAGGCAGGCGTCCATCATGGCCACGGCGCGGCGCAGGTCGCCCTGGTGGAACACGATGTTGGCGATGGCCCACTGCGACTGGATGCGCGCCAGCCGGTCGTCCACCGCCGGCTGCGGCGGGCCCAGATCGTCCTCGACCTGGCGGGCGATGGCCATGGCCTGCGGGAAGTCGCCGCGCATGAAGTGCCAGCCTTCCAGGCCCAGGCGCACCTTGCCCAGCGCGGCCACGTCGCCGGTGGCTTCGCACAGTGCCAGCGCGCGGCCGTACACGGCCTCCACGGCCGGTGCGCCGTAGCCGGCGGTGGCGATCAGGCGGCCGGCCAGCAGCATCTGCAGGCGCAGCTCGATGCGGTCGCGGGCGCCACCTTCGGGCTGGCGCGCCAGCAGCACCAGCGCGTGGCGCAGGTGGGCGATGGCCTCGTCGTGCGCCGAGCGCGCCGCGGCATGGCGCGCCGCGCGCTCCCAGCCGCCCAGCGCCTGGTCGGTCAGGCCGGCCAGCTCCTGGTGGTGGGCCATCAGCTCGGGCTGGGCCGTCACCAGGTGGGCGAACTGCGTGGCCAGCACCGCGGCGATGGCGCCATGCAGGCGGCGGCGGTCACGCTCCAGCAGGCTCTGGTGGGCCGCGTCGCGCACCAGCGCGTGCTTGAAGGTGTACTCGCGCTGCGCGCCCTCGCCCTGCACGCTGACCAGGCCGGCCTGCGCCAGCACGGCCAGCTCCTGCGCCAGATCCGGCAAGCGGATCGGCGAATCGGCATGCGCGTTCACGGCCTCGGCCAGCGCCAGCGAGAAGCTGCGGCCGATGGCGCTGCCCAGCTGCGCGGCGCGGCGGGCCGAGGGCAGCTGGTCCAGGCGCGCGGTGAGCAGGCCCTCCAGCGTGGCCGGCACGGCCTCGCGCAGGGTGTGCGCGATGTCCATGCCCGGCGGCACCGGCGGCGCCCCCGGGGCCGGCGCCACGCCCACGGTGAGGCCCTTGACCAGGGCCGCGGCCATGCGCGCCGATTCCTCGATGAACAGCGGCACGCCGTCGGCGCGCGTGGCCAGCCAGCGCTCGGCCTCGGCATCCAGCAAAGCCGCGCCGCAGGCATCGCGCATCAGCTCGAAGGCCAGCGCCGGCGGCAGGCCGGCCAGCGGCAGGCGCGGCAGCTCGGGACCGAAGGCGGCGGCGTCCTCGGCCTCGCCCGCGTCGGCCGCGCCACCGGTGCGGCGCGTCAGCAGCAGCAGCAGCGGCATGCCGGCGCGGCCGTCCAGCAGGCTGGCCATCAGCTCGCGCGTGGACGGGTCGATCCAGTGGATGTCCTCGACGATCAGCGCCAGTGGTCGGTGGCCCGCCCCCAGTCGCAGCCACTGCACCAGCAGGGCCAGCGTGCGCTGGCGGCGCAGCGCGGCATCGGCCGGCACCGGCGGCAGGCCGTCGGCCGGCAGCGACAGCAGGTCGGCGGCCAGCGCCACCGCGTCGTCGCCGCCCAGCGTGGCCGGCCCGCTGCGGCGCAGGCGCTCCAGCGCGGCGGCGGGGCTGTCGACGCTGGCCAGGTTCAGCTGCCGGCGCAGCAGCTCGATCACCGGCTGCAGCGCGCTGCCGGTGTGCTCGGGCGCGCAGCGGCATTCCAGCACCAGCGCGCCACGCTCGCTGAGCTGGCGGCGGAACTCGCGCACCAGGCGCGACTTGCCGATGCCGGCCTCGCCGGTCAGCAGCACGGCCTGCGGCCGGCCGGCCGAGGCGGCCTGCCAGTGCTGGTGCAGGCGCGCCAGCTCCTCCTCGCGGCCGACGAAGCGGGTGAGCTGGCTGCGCGTGTCGAAGCGCTCGGTGCCCTGGGCCTCGCGCTCGCGCAGCAGGCGCCACACGGCGCCGCCGCCCTGCTGCTCGAAGCCCTTGAGCCGCGCGTCGGCATCCACCAGCGTGAACTCGAAGCGCTCGGCCACCAGGGCCTGCGTGGCCTCGGCCACCAGCACCGTGCCGGGCGCGGCCAGGGCCTGCAGGCGCGCCGCATGGTGGATGGCGCTGCCCACCGGCTGGCCGTCCTTGACCACCACGCGGCCGGTGGAGATGCCGATGCGCAGCTGCCAGGCCAGATCGGCCATGGCCTGGGCCAGCGCCAGGCCCGCACGCAGGGCCTGGGCCGGGGCGTCCTCGCGCGCCACCGGATAGCCGAAGTAGCACATGAAGCCGTCGTCGCCCTGCGGGTCGTCGGCCATGCCGCCATGCTGGCGCACGATGGCCGCCACACGGGCGTGGTACTGGGCCAGGCGCTCGGCATAGGCCTCGTCGCCCAGCACGCCCATCTGGCGCGTGCTGTCGACCAGGTCGCACTTGAGCATGGTGCACTGGCGCACGTCGTCGTCGGGCGGCTGCGGCGCCTCGGGCAGGCAGGGCGCGTGGCTGCCGTCGCCGTGGAACCAGGCGGCCGCGGCGCTGGCCAGCGCCGGCGTGCCGGCGGCCACGCGGCGCAGGCGGCGTGCGGCTTCGCCGAAGGGCGCGCCCTCGGCCAGCGCAGCCCAGAACGGCGCCAGCGCGGCATCGGCCTGGGCCGGCGCCACCGGCACGCACAGCGCGCTGAAGCCGGCGCGGCAGGCCGCGGCCACCCACGGCACCCAGGCATCGGCACCGTGCGGCCCCGGTGCCACCGTGGCCAGCAGCAGGCGCGGCGCGGCCGGCCGGGCGGCCAGCGCCGCCAGCCACGCGGGCAGGGCTCCGGCGGGCGGCAGGGCGTCGGCCCACCACAGCACCTCGGCGTCCACGGCCTCGGGCGGCGGCAGCGCAGCATCGGCGGCCGGTGGCAGGCACTGCAGCGGCAAGGCGGCGGGCAGCGGGCGCGCGGTGGCGTCGGCCGGCGCGCCCACAGCGCCCACCCGCAGCACCGGCACGCGCGCGGCGGGCGGGCGGTGCTGTGGCGGCGTGCCGCTGCCGGCCGTGCCCACCAGCTGCCGCACGACGGTGAAGCGCTGGTCCAGCGGCTGGCCGGCCAGCAGCGCATGCTCCCACGGCAGGGCGGCCAGGCCCTCGGCCAGCTGCAGCTGCAGCAGCGCGGGCGGCTGGCGCGCCAGCCAGTGCTGCACCGGCAAGGGCAGCCAGGCATGGCTGAAGCGCGCGCCGCGCTCGGCGGCGTCGTCCAACGTGGCAGCGGTGCGGGCCCAGGCCGCCAACGCGCCACCCAGGCCGGCATCGGGCAGGGCCAGGCGCTCGAACACGCCGAAGCTGCGTCCGTCACTGGCCAGAAAGCCCAGCGCCTGCGGCTCCTGCACGATGGCGAGCATGACGGTGGACGGGGCAGACACGGAACTTCAGCCTGGGCAACAAATGAAGACGCGCGCGCACTGTGCCACACCCACCCGGCCCCCGGCTGGCACCCTGGAGACGGCTCTCTAGAGGGTGAATCAGCGGTGGATCAAGTGTCGCTCAGCCCAGCAGCCCGCTGACCCGCTCCACCCGGCGCTGCACCGCGGCGCCCAGCACATCACCGGGCCCGGCCGGCGCCGCGGGCACCAGCGTGAACCACTGCCGCGCCCGCGTGATGCCGGTGTAGACCAGCTCGCGCGTGAGCACCGGGCTCAGCCGCGCCGGCAGCACCAGCGCGGCATGGGCGAACTCGCTGCCCTGGCTCTTGTGCACCGTCATCGCGAACACGGTCTCCACCGCGCGCAGCCGGCTGGGCAGCACCCAGCGGATGCCGCCCGAGCCATCGCCGGCCGGGAAGGCCACGCGCAGCACCGGCCGGCCGCTGGCGGCATCGGGCCGCGCCAGCGTGACGCCCACATCGCCGTTCATCAGGCCCAGGCCGTAGTCGTTGCGCGTCACCAGCACCGGGCGGCCGGCGTACCACTCGCCTCCGCCCTCTTGACCCGCCAGGGCCGGGGTGACGGGCGGCAGCAGGCCCTCGGCGCGCAGCAGGGCCACGATGCGGGCATTGAGCCCGGCCACGCCCTGCGGCCCGCTGCGCAGCGCGCACAGCAGCTGGAAGCCGCCGTGCGCGGCCAGCACCGCGCGCGCCCAGTCGTCATGCGCCTGCGGTGGCGCATCCGCTGGCGGCTGGCCCTCGCGCATGACCTGCAGGAAGCGGGCATAACCGGCCATCGGCGCGCCCGCCTCGGGCAGGCCGAAGGCGCGCGGCGCGCCGTGCACCACCAGCGCGCGGAAGGCCGCCTCGTCGCCCGCGCGCAGGCAGGCCAGATCGGCCGGGCGCTCGGCCAGCACCGCGCGCACGGCCGGGGCATCGCCCGCGTTCACCGCGGTGGCCAGGCGGCCGATGCCGCTATCGGCGCTGAAGCGGTGGCTGTGGCGCAGCTTGGCCACGGCCTGGTCCAGCGGCTGGCCGTGGGCATCGATCAGCGCGACTTCGATGGCCTGGCCGGTGGCTGCCTGCAGCCAGGCCGCCGTCTCGGGCAGGTAGTGGCCGTCGTCGGCGCGGCGGCACAGGTCGCCCAGCACGGCGCCGGCCTCCACCGAGGCCAGCTGGTCCTTGTCGCCCAGCAGCACCAGGCGCGCATGGGCCGGCAGCGCGGCCAGCACGGCGGCCATCATCTCCAGGTCCAGCATCGAGGCCTCGTCGATCACCAGCACGTCCAGCGGCAGCGGGTGGCGGGCATCGTGGCGGAAGTGCCGCGTGTCGGGCCGGCTGCCCAGCAGGCGGTGCACGGTGGTCACGGCGGTGGGGATGGCCGCGCGCAGCGCGCCGGCATCGGCCGGTCCGCCATCGCCCGGCAGCGGCCCCAGCCCGGCCAGGTTCAGCCCGCCCACGGCCTTGGAGATGGACTCGTTGAGCCGCGCCGCCGCCTTGCCGGTGGGCGCGGCCAGGCGGATGCGCAGCGGGCGCGGCGCCGCGCCACTGGCCGGCGGCGCGGTCAGCGCCAGGTGCTGCAGCACGGCCAGCAGGCGCACCACGGTGGTCGTCTTGCCGGTACCGGGGCCGCCGGTGACGATGGCGAAGCCCTGGCGCGCCGCCAGCGCGCAGGCCAGGCGCTGCCAGTCGGGCGTGACAGCCGGTGCGGCCGGTGCGGCCGGTGCGGCCGGTGCGGGCGGCGCGCCGGCAGCGGGCGTGAACACCACCTCGATGGCGCGGCGCAGCTCGGCCAGGCGCGCGGGCGCGGCCGCCTCGGTGGGCGCGGCCAGGCGCTGCGCAATGGCGGCGCGCACGTCCTGCTCGTGCTGCCAGTAGCGGCGCAGGTACAGCCGCGTGCCCTCGCGCACCAGCGGCGTGCCGCCGGCGCCGGTGCCCACCAGCAGCGGCTGGTCCAGCGCGGCCAGCCAGCGCGGCAGGTCCACGCCGGCCAGCAGCTGGGCCGGCGAGGGCGCGCGCGCCGGTGCGTCATCCCCGTCGAGCCCGTCGTCACCGGCCGGGGGCACGCGCGGCGCCGGCTCGTCGGGCGGCAGCGCCAGGGCCCCGGCGGCATCGGCCAGCGTGGCGGCCAGGTCCAGGCAGGCATGGCCGCGGCCGAGCTGGTGACTGGCCAGCGCGGCGGCCAGAATCAGCAGCCGGTCGGCATCCGGCGCCAGCTGCGCCAGGAAGCCGGCGAACACGCGGTCGAGCGCGCGCAGCCAGCCTTCGGCCACCCAGGCGTCCAGCGTGGCCAGCAGGTCGGCATGGCGCGTTGGCGGTGGGGCCAGCACGCGGGCGCGCGACCGCGCCCCGGCCGCGTCGCCACCGTGGGCCTCGGTGATGGCGGCGAAGGCGTCGACTTCAGGCATGGCGGTACGGCGGCCGGGCCACCGGGAGCGGAAACGTGCGCATGCCCTGGATCATGCCTTCAGGGGAGGTGGCCGCCGCGGCCGCGCGGCCTGCGCACACAATGCGCGGCGCGGCGGGTGGAGGACACAGGCGCGGCCCCGGGGAGTGGGCCTGACCTGACCCGCCTTGGGGAGCAGGATGTTGCAGTGGATGGAGCGCGCCACCGGCGGCGCGCGGATGGGGGCCTGGCGGCTGGGACGGCTGGCAATGGCGCAGCTGGGACTGACGCGACTGGCACTGGGTGGTCTGGTGCTGGCCCTGGCCGGCTGTGGCGGCGGCGGTGGGGGTGGCGGC
Source organism: Pseudaquabacterium inlustre (assembly GCF_038066595.1). Lineage (NCBI taxonomy): Bacteria > Pseudomonadati > Pseudomonadota > Betaproteobacteria > Burkholderiales > Sphaerotilaceae > Pseudaquabacterium > Pseudaquabacterium inlustre. Next base: position 594,559 of record NZ_JBBUTH010000008.1, on the reverse strand, counting down.
GCGGCCGGCACGCCCGGCAGCACGGTCGAGGGCGCGGTGGCCGGTGCCGACTACCACCCGCTGAACCTGGGCGACCGCTGGCGCTATGTCGACGGCGCCCAGGCGCCGACCTGGGTGGAGGTGACCGGCAGCGAGTCCACGGGCTCGGGCCCGGCGATGCTGATGCAAACCGAGATGCCGCCCGACCGCTACACGCAGCGCATCGTCAAGACGGCCAGCGGCGTGGTGCTGGTGCCGGGGGCCGATGAGGACCCGGTGCTGCAGGCCCTGGGCCCGCTGCAGCTGCTGCGCCTGCCGCTGGTGGCCGGCGACGACTGGGTGCTGGCCGAGCGCGCGCTGGACGGCCGCTTCGACGTCGACCTGGACGGCATTCCCGATGCGATGACCGTGCGCATGCAGGCCACGGTGCTGGGCTTCGAGACGGTGGTGACGCCGGCCGGCACCTTCAGCCGCTGCGCCCATGTGCGCACCGTGCTCACCCGCACGGCCCAGCTCAGCAGCACGCGGCGCAGCGTGACCACCACGCTGACCTCGGACGACTGGTACGCGCCCGATGTGGGCCTGGTGCGCAACCGCCTGGTCGACAGCAGCGACCCGCCCGGCACCAGCTACGAGATGTCGCTGACCCACTACCGCGTGGCCGGCCGCAGCAACGACGGCACGGCGCCCACGGTGGCCTCGGTCACGCCGCTGGCCGAGGGCCAGGCCTACGGCGGCTTTCCGGAGGTGCGCATGGTGTTCTCGGAGGCCATGGACACGCGCAGCGGCGGCACGGCGCAGATCACGCTCACCCACGAGAGCGGCCAGGTGATGTCCGGCACCACGGTGTGGCTGGACGATCGCACGCTGGGGCTGATGCAGGGCATGGCCCTGCCCAGCGGCCGCTACACGGCGCGGCTGACCGGACGCGCCACCGACCAGGCCGGCAATGCGCTGGCGGATGCCCCGGGCTGGCGCTTCACGCTCGACGCCAGCGGCCCCGCGGCCACGCTGGTGCAGCCGCTGGCCGGCGCCACCGAGGTGGCGCTGGACACGCGCATCGTGATCGAGCTCGACGAGGTGCCCGACCCGCTGACCGTGACCCCCAGCACCGTGCGCCTGATCGACCAGCGGGCCAGCAGCGACGTGCCGGCCACGCTCAGCCTGAGCGACCGCACCGTCACGCTGACCCCCAGCGCCCCGCTGCGCATGGGCGGCCGCTACATGGTCTCGGTCAGCGGCATCGCCGACCGCCATGGCAACACGGCCTACGGCAGCAGCTGGACCTTCGGCACCGACCCCGGCCGCTTCGCCGCGCCGCAGGCCCTGTTCACCAACGCCGGCATCACGGCCGCCGCCATCGGCGACGTGGACGGTGACGGCCGCGCCGACGCGCTGGTGGCCGTGGGCTTCGGCTGGGGTGCGGCAGACGAGTTCACGCTGCAGTTGCGGCGCAGCCTGGGCGGCGGCAACTTCGCGCCGGCCCAGACGGTGGCCACCATCGCCGCCTATGGCGCCGAGATCGGCTCGCTGCAGATGGCCGACCTGGACCGCAACGGACGCCTGGCCGTGGTGGCGGCGGCCTCGGGCCGCGGCCTGCAGATCTTCCGGCGGCAGGCCGATGGCACGCTGGCCAGCAGCCAGGTGATCGACACCCCGCACAGCGCCGTGGTGCGGGTGATGGACATGGACGGCGACGGCCGCCCCGACCTGGTGAGCGCGCCGTTCTACGGCGATGCGGTGTCGGTGTGGCTGCAGCAGGCCGACGGCCGCTTCGGCACGGCCACCGTGGTGCCGGTGACGGTGGGCAGCTTCGGCGACATCGACGTGGGCGACCTCGACGGCGACGGCCAGCCCGACATCGCGGTGGTCAACGGCAATTCGCCCGATGCGCCGGTGTCCATCGTCACGCGCACCGCCGGCGGCGGCTATGCCGCCCCGCGCGTGCCGGCCCTGCCCAATGCCTATGCGGTGGCAGGCGTGGCCATCGGCGACGTCAATGGCGATGGCCGGGCCGACCTGGTGCTGGCGCAAAGCGGCAGCAGCCTGGTCACGGTGCTGGCCCAGCAGGCCGACGGCACGCTGCGCGCCAGCGCCCAGGTGAGCGGCATCGGCAACACGCAACGCGTGCGCGTGGTCGATCTGGACGGCGACGGCCAGGGCCGGCTGGACGTGCTGTCCTGGTCCTGGGGCGGCTACCCGATCGCGCTGAACCGCCAGCGCCGCGACGGCACGCTGGGCGCGGTGGAAAGCTGGCCGGTGGACGACTACGGCAACTGGCGCCCCGACCTGGCCGCCGTGGGCGACCTGGATGGCGACGGCCGGCCCGACCTGCTCTACGCCGGCCAGTGGCTGCGCCAGCGCGCCGTGGCCTGGACCGAGGCCACCGCCACGCCCCAGGCCGCCCCGCGGCGTGCGGCGGCCGCCACCGCCGCCGCCGCATCTGCCCGCCTCGGCGCACAGGCGCCGGCCGCGCGCGCGGGCAGCCCGCTGTGGCGGGCGCTGATCCGCCCCGTGCCGGCTGCCGGATCGGTGGCCGGGCGCTGAGCGCGCTGAGGACCGTCGCGCGGCCGGGCACGCGGCCCGACGCTCAGTCCGGTACTCCGTCGGACGCGCCGTCGAACAGCGCGTCCATCGCCTCGATCAGTTCGCGCGGCGGCCGATCCAGGTGCAGGCCCTGGCCCGGCGCCGCGTGGCCGCGCAGGAACAGGTAGACCGCGCCGCCGATGTGCTGCTCGTAGTCGTAGCCCGGCAGGCGGCACTTGAGCAGGCGGTGCAGGGCCAGCAGGTACAGCGCGTACTGCAGCTCGTAGCGGTGGTGCAGCACGGCGCTGCGCAGCGCCTCGGGCGTGTAGTCGGCATCGCGCGGGCCCAGCCAGTTGCTCTTGTGGTCGGCCACGTACCAGCGGCCCTGGTGCTCGAACACCCAGTCGATGAAGCCCTTGAGCATGCCGTTGAGCTGCTGCGCGGCCAGCGGCGGGCGCGGCGCGCCGCCCAGCGTGTGGCGCGTGACCAGGGCATCGAGCGCGGCGGTGTCCACGCGCTGCGCGGCGAACCAGAACTCCAGCTCCACCTGCATCTGCGTGGGCGCCAGGTCGGCCGGGGCCAGCGGCGTGGCGCCGGGCACCAGCGCATCCAGTTGCAGCGGTGTGGTGAGCCAGCCGCTCAGCCAGCGCGTCAGCGGCTCGGCCCAGCCGCGCCAGGGGCCGCTGGCGCAGCGCCGGGCCAGCGCCTCGGCACAGGCCGCCGGCTGCTGCGCGGCGTGGGCGAAGCCCTGGGCGCCGGCCCATTCCAGCACACCGTGCAGAAAGCTGCCGGCCTCGGCGCCGCGCGGGAAGGCGTGCAGCGTGCCCTGCGAGGCCGCGGCCACGGGCAGGCGTGCAGCCGGGCCGCGCTCGCCATCGGCCGCCTCGCCGCCGGCCGTCAGCACCTGCTCGGCCAGGGCCTCGGCAAAGGTTTCTTCTGCGGCGCTGGCCGGCGTGGGGCTGGCGGCGGAGGCGGCCTGTGCAGCGGCATCGGCGGTGGCGCCCTCCACCGTCACCGGCGCGGCGCGCAGCGCGGTGTAGCTGGCGATCCACCAGCGCTCGCGTGGCGTGGGCGGCGCGGGCTGCGGCGCCCAGTCCAGCGCGCCCTGTGTGCCGCGGTGGCGGGTGTCGTCGGCCGGCGGCAGCGGCTGCACGGCGACGGCGGCGCAGCCCTGGGCCAGGGCCTGCAGCGCCGGGCCCAGCGCCTCGGGTGGCAGCGCCTCGCCACCGGCCAGCAGGGTGCCGAAGGCGCTGCGCTGCAGGTCCTTCAACGGCGCCATGCCCACCCAGGTGGCGTGGCGCGCGCGGGTGAGCGCGACATAGAGCTTGCGCAGGTCTTCGCCCAGGCGTTCCTGGTCGGCGCGGGCCAGGCCGTCGGCATCGGCGCGCAGGGCCACCACGGGCTGGCCGGCGTCGTCGTGCCATTGGAGCGGCGTGTCGTCGCGCTTGATCGCGCGGAAGGCGCAGGCAAACGGCAGGAACACCAGCGGGTACTCCAGGCCCTTGCTCTTGTGCACCGTGACCACCTTGACCAGCGCGGCATCGCTTTCCAGCCGCAGCTTGCGCGCGTCGCTATCGCCGGTGGCGGCGGCGCGCTGCTCGGCCAGGTGGCGCATCAGCGCATGCTCGCCGTCCAGCCGCGCAGCCGCGTGTTGCAGCAGCTCGGCCAGGTGCAGCAGGTCGGTCAACAGCCGCTCACCTTGTCCGTCAGGCGCGGCCAGCAGGCGCTGCGGCACGGCGAAGTCATGCAGCAGGTGGCGCAGCATCGGCAGCACGCCCTGGCGCCGCCACATCGTGCGGTAGCCGCGGAACTGCAGCACGCGCGCCTCCCAGGCCAGCTCGTCATGGTTCAGGCGGTCGAGTTCGGCCCAGGCCAGGCCCAGCGTGGCGCTGCCGAGTGCGGCGCGCAGCGTGCGGTCGTCGTCCGGCTCGGCGCAGGCGGCCAGCCAGCGCTGCAGGTCGGCGGCCACGGCGCTGTCGAACACCGAGCCCTTGTCCGACAGGTATACGCTGCGCACGCCGCACTGGCGCAGGGCGCCCTGCACCGCCGCGGCCTCGCGGCCGTTGTTGACCAGCACGGCGATGTCGCCCGGCTGCACCGGGTGCAGCGCATCGTCCTCGGCAAAACCGGCGCGGCCGGACTGGCCCTCGGCCAGCAGGCGCACGATCTCGCTGGCGGCGGCCTCCGACGCCAGCGCCACATAGTCTTTGCCGCTGAGGGCCGCGCCGCCCTGGCCTGGCGGCACCTGCCACAGCACCAGCGCGGGTGCCTCGGCGCCACCGCGCCACCAGCGCTCGCCCCGGCCGCGCGCGCCAACCGGCTGGAAGGGCAGCGGGTTGTCGGCCCCCTGGCGGAAGCCGAAGGCGCCGGCACCGGGCCGGTCCTCGGCCTGCTGGAACACGCGGTTCACCGCCGCCACCATGGCCTGGCTGCTGCGGAAGTTGGTGCCCAGCGTGGCATGGCGGTCGCCGGTGTCGCGGCGCGCGGCCAGGTAGGTGTGGATGTCGGCTCCGCGGAAGGCGTAGATGGCCTGCTTGGGGTCGCCGATCAGCACCAGCGCGGTGGACGCCTCGTTGCCGGCCACGCGGTAGATCGCATCGACGATGCGGTACTGCACCGGATCGGTGTCCTGGAACTCGTCGATCAGCGCCACCGGAAACTGCGTGCGGATGCGCTGCGCCAGGCGTGCGCCGTTGGGGCCTTGCAGTGCGGCGTCCAGCCGGGTGAGCAGTTCGTCAAAACCCATCAGCGCGCGCTGGGCCTGCTCGCTGTGCAGGCGCTGCGCGGTCCAGGCGGCGGCGTGGCGCAACACGTCCTCACGGCCGGTGGGCATGGCGTCCAGCAGGCCGCGCAGTGCGGGCAGGGCGTGCAGGGCCGGGTGATCGGGCGCATTGCCCACCTTCCAGGCCTCGGACAGACCTTCGGGGGTCAGGCGCGTCCAAGCGGTGCTGGTGTTGTCGAGCGCCGGGCGCAGCGCCTCGCTGCCGGCCCAGGTGGCCAGGGCTTCGAGCCAGGGCATGTAGAAGCGCGCCTGCAGCTTGCGGCCATCCACCTGCTTGGCGGCCACGGCGGCATCGAGCAGCGCGCGCAACTCGGCCACCCAGGCGGGCCACGGCGCCTTCAGCTCGGCCAGGGCCTGCTGCTGGGCGGCGCGGGCCTGGCCCAGGGCCTGGGCCGGTGGCTCGCCGGGGCCCAGCGCGGCGCTGGCGGCCAGCAGCGGCTGCACCTCGGCGCGCAGCGCATCGGGCGTGGGCCACCAGGCCTGCACCTGGGCCGCATCTTCGGCCGGCAGCGGCGTGAAGAAGCTGCGCCAGTAGTCGCGCAGCGCTTCGGCCAGCAGCTCGCGCTGGTCGGTCTCCAGCGTCTGCGTGAACAGGCTGCCGCTGTCGAAGGCGTGCTCGCGCAGCATGCGGTAGCACCAGCCGTGGATGGTGGACACCGCTGCCTCGTCCATCCACTCGGCCGCCAGGCGCAGCGTGCGCGCGCAGGCCGGCCATTGCTCGGGCGGGTAGCTGGCGCGCAGATCGTGCAGCAGGTCGCGGCCCGGGGGCTGATCGGGCACCGTGGCGGGGTCAGCCAGGAAGGCCACCGCGGCTTCGGCCAGCCGGGCGCGGATGCGGTCGCGCAGCTCCTGCGTGGCGGCCTCGGTGAAGGTGACCACCAGGATCTCGGGCGGCACCAGCGGCCGTGTGAAGCCGCAGCCCTCCGGCCCGGCGCCGCCGTGGCCCAGCACCAGGCGCAGGTACAGCGCGGCGATCGTGAAGGTCTTGCCGGTGCCGGCGCTGGCCTCGATCAGCCGGCTGCCACGCAGCGGGAAGCTCAGCGGCTGCAGGATGGGCGTGCTCACTGGACTACCCTCCGGTCACTTCGTGACCACCTCCCCGAGGGAGGAACGCGCTTCCTTCGGAGCGGCCGTGCGGAAGCGCTCATGCCGCCGCTCCCGTGGTGGCGCGCTGGCCCTTGCCGGGCTTGTCGTCGGCGCGCTGCAGCGCAGCGTCCAGCGGCGCCAGCAGGGCCTGCGCCCATTGCGCGAATGCACCCTCGGCCCACAGCGCGTGGAAGTTCGCGAAGGCGCGCGCCAGGTAGGCATTGCCCTCGCGCTCGCCGGGCCGGCCGCTGCCGGTGTCGCCGTCGTCGAAGCAGGCGCGGGCAGCTTCCCAGGCCGCCTCGCTGTCCGGACCTTCTTCAGCACCACCCTTGTCCAGCCACTCGAAGCCGCTGCGCACGGCCAGCGGCAGCGGCGCCTGCAGGCCTTGTTGCCAGGCCGCCAGCAGCGCGGCCCAGGCGGCCTGCGCGTCGGCGTCGTTCAAGGGCCTCAGCGTGGCGGTGCCGGCCTTGCTGACCACCACGGTGGTGATCGGCTCGCCGGCCAGGTGCGCGGCCAGGTGCGCCACCCAGGGCGCCACCAGGCGGTCGCGGCGGTAGCGCTTGTTGGCGATCAGGCTGCCGCTGTCGAGCAGCAGGCGTACGCGCAGGCCATCGTCGTTGGCGCGCAGCCGGTCCAGCCAGTCCACCAGGCGCAGCGGCTCGGGCTGGCCCGGCGGCAAGTGATCGAGCAGGGCATCGGGCAGCGCATGCGGCCACAGCGCCAGCTGCTCGGTGTAGCGGGCAAACAGGTCGGCCATCGGCGCGGCCAGCTGCTGTTGCACCAGCTCGGCGAAGTGGCCGGCCGGCAGCGCGCCGCGGCGGGCCATGCGCGCCAGCTGGGCCCGCATCGCCTCCTCACGGCTTTCACCGGCATCGAGTGCGGCCTTCTGCGCCTGGATCAGCTCGTCCTGCAGCTGCCAGTTCTCCAGCGCGTCGACGGCGAAGGGTTCCTGGTCGGCGCCCACCGGGTCGTCGGCCTCGAAGAACACGCCCAGGCGCTGGCGCAGGAAGGCGCGCGCCGGGTTGGCCAGCAGGTCGGCGAGCAGGCGCAGCGTCAGCGGGCCGTCGAAGGGCCAGGGTTCAAGCGCTGCGCTTTTGGTGTCGTCTGATTGCGGCAGCGCCGGCTGCATCACACCGCGCAGGCCGTCGCGCCACTCATGCGCGTGGCTGAACAGCCGGGCATCGCCGCCCCGCGTGAAGTAGGCCGGGTCGAAGGGCTGCAGCCGGTGCTCGACGGTCAGCGCGTCCAGCAAGGCTTGGCCGGCATCCTCGTCGTCCGGTGCATCGGCCAGGCGCCAGCCGGCAGCCAGGTGATCCCGCAGCTGGGCCACCAGCACCGAGGGCGCGCGTTCCGACTGGTCGTGGATGCTGCGGCCCACCCAGCTGATGTGCAGGCGCTCGCGCGCCGACAGCAGGGCTTCGAGGAAGAGGTAGCGGTCGTCCTCGCGGCGCGAGCGGTCGCCGGGGCGCCAGTCACCGCCCGTGCCCGTCTGGTTCATCAGGTCGAAATCCATCGGCACGCGGCTGCGCGGGTAGTCGCCATCGTTCATGCCCAGCAGCGCGACGATGCGGAACGGGATCGCCCGCATCGGCATCAGCGTGGCGAAGGTGACCGAGCCGGCAAAGAAGGGCTGGCTCAGGCCGCCAGCGTCCAGCGCGGCCAGCCAGTGCTCGCGCACCACGGCCAGCGGCAGGGGCTCGACCAGGCCGGCGCTGGCACAGGCCGCCAGCCAGTCCTGCAGCGTGGTCTGCAGGCGCAGCAGGGTCAGGCCATCGGTCTGGCGGGTGGCGCCATCGGCCGCGCCGGCTTCCGTGTCAAAGCAGTCCGCCAGCAGCGTGGAAAGTCGCGCACCCCAGGCGCTGGGTGGCGCCGGCTCGGCCAGGGCCTGCCAGTGGCGCTCCAGCGCGGCCAGCAGGCTGACCAGCGGGCCCAGCAGCGCGGCGTCCAGCCCGCCGATCTCGTCCAGCGGCTCGATGCCCTGCCAGGCCTCGGCGGCACCGCTGGCATAGCCCAGCAGCATGCGCTGCAGGCCGCTGTCCCAGCTGTTGTGCGGCTGGTCGGGCGGCAGGCCCAGGGCCGCCCGCTGCGCCGCATGCAGGCCCCAGCGGATGTGGGCGCCGTGCAGCCAGCGGCGCAGCAGCGGCAGCTGCTCGTCGGCGATGGCAAAGCGCCGGCGCAGCGCCGGCACCTCCAGCAGATCCAGCACATCGCTGACGGCGATGCGCGACTGGGGCAGGTGCAGCAGCTTTTCCAGTGCCCCCAGCAGCGGGTCGTGCCCGCGCTGGCCCTGGTCGGCCAGCGAGAACGGGATGTGGCGCTTGTCGTCCGCCCGCAGCAGGCCGAACACCGCCTGCACATGCGGCGCGTAGGCGGCGATGTCGGGCACCATCACGATCACGTCGCGCGGCTGCAGCGTGGGATCGGCGGCAAAGGCGGCCAGCAGTTGGTCATGCAGCACCTCCACCTCGCGCTGCGGGCCGTGGGTGAGGTGGAAGGCGATCGAGCGATCCACCTTGGCATCCACCGCCGGCCAGCGCGCGCGGGTCTCGGCCAGCGGGCGCAGGTCGCGGATGTCGTCCTGCAGCTGGGCCAGCAGCGTGTGGCCGGGCGTGGCGTCGAACAGGTCGATGCGCTGGCCCAGGGCCTGCAGGCGCTGGGCATGGTCGCCATCGGCGGCACTGCCCTCGTCGAACTCGTCGAGCAGGCGGATGAAATCACGCCCCTGCTTGCCCCAGGCGGCCAGCAGCGGCTGGGCATGCAGGTGCAGGGCCTCGTCGGCGATGGCGCCCTCGCTGCCGGGGCGCCGGCGCTGGCGGTGGCGCTCGGCGCGCAGCAGGTCTTTGTCGGCCACGATGTGCGACCAGTCGTGCTCGCAGGGGTTGTGCACGCACATCAGCACCTGCGTGAAGCGCGCCAGCGCGGCCAGCACCTGCAGCGCCTGCTGCGGCAGCGACGAGATGCCGAACACCACCAGGCGCTGCGGCAGGCCGGCCGGGCGCGGGCCATTCCATTCGGCCATGCGCTGCAGGAACTGCTGGTGCACGGCCGCGCGGCTGGTGGCCGCCGCGGCCTCGCCGGTGGGGTCGGTGGCGGCCACATCGGCCAGCAGCGCGCGCCACAGCCGCGGCTGCCAGCGCAGATCGTCCGGCACCGGCTGCAGGCCATGGCGGCTGGTGGCGATGCGGTCTTCACCGGCCGCCCAGTCGGCCAGCCAGTCGGCCCGGTAGACCTGGTACTGGTCCAGCAGGTCGGCCAGGCGCTCGGCCAGCTGGTGGCGCTTGCGCAGATCGGCGTCGTCGGCCAGAAAGCGCTGCAGCGGCGCGAACACGTCCTCGACCAGCAGCGCCGGCAGCAGGCGCATCAGCCGCCACAGCAGCAGCGGCTTGTCGAAGGGCGAGACCGGCGGCACGGCCGCCTCGCCCAGCACCGCACGGTACACGTCCCACTGGAAGCGCGAGGGCAGCAGCATCTTCACCGCCGCGGCAATGCCCAGCCCGCCCGTGCCGTCGGCACGGCGTGGCTGCGCCATCGCCAACTTCAGCCACTGCGCCACGCCATTGCTCTGCACCAGCACCGTCTCTTGCGCCAGCGGCGGCAGCGGGTGAGCGGCCAGCCATTGCAGCATCAGCGCGCGCAGCGCCTCGGGGTGGTTGCCATGCACCACCAGGAAGCCGGGTTGGAGGGTGTCGGTCATGGGCGCGGTACTGCGGGTTCAGGCCGCCACGCTGCGCGTGTAGGCCGCATACACGGTGTCGCGCTGCCAGCCCAGCGACTCGTACAGGCGCTGCGCGGTGTGGTTGGTGTGCGCGGTGGTCAGGTCCAACCGCACCTTGCCTTGTGCGCGGGCCAGGTCTTCGGCCGCCAGCAGCAGCTGGCGGCCGGCACCGCTGCGGCGCTGGGCCGGCCACACGAACAGGTCGGACAGGCAGTAGATCGGCTGTGCGCTGATCGAGCAGAACAGCGGGTACAGCTGGCAAAAGCCCAGCAGCTCGCCAGACTCGGCCTCGGCCACCAGGATCTGCGCATCGCCGCGCGCCAGCCGCTGGGCGATGAAGCGCGTGGCCGTGTCCAGATCCGCCGGCTGCGCATAGAACTGGCGGTAGGCGTCGAACAGTGCGCCCAGGGCGGGCAGGTCGTCGGCTCGGGCGGGGCGGATGGTGGGCACGGCGGGGTTCCGGTGGGCAGGGGGCCAGGTCACAGCATGCGCAGCGCCACGCCCATGTCGCGCCATTGTTCGGGATGGCAGGTGAACAGCAGCAGCTGGTGGCGCTGGGCGGCGTCGAACAGCACGCGCTTCATCGCCGCCAGGCGTTGCGCGTCGCTGTGTACCAGCGCGTCGTCGAGGATCAGCAGCGTGGGCCGGCCGGCCTGCTGCAACAGGTCGGCATAGGCGAAGCGGCTGATCAGGCGCAGCTGCTCTTTGGCGCCGAAGCTCAGGTCATCGAGCGCGGCGCGCTCGGCGCTGCCATCGGCTGCGGTGCGCGTCACGGCCTCGGGGGCCAGCTGATCGTCCATCTGCACCGCGGCGCCGGGCAGCAGCAGCGGCAGGTAGTGCTGCAGGCGCTGCTGCAGCGGCGCCTGCAGGCGTTGCAGCGTGGCCTGGCGCTTGGCCTCGAGCCGGGTGCACAGCAGGTCCAGTGCGGCGGCGCGGCGTTGCAGTTCGGCGGCGCGGCGCTGACTGTGGGCCAACGCACCGGCCAGGGTGTCGCGCTGTTCTTCCAGGCCTTGCGCGCCGGCCTGCTGCAGCGTGCCTTCCAGCACCAGCAGTTGCTCGCGGCGCTGCTGGTGGGCCTGCAGCAGCTGCTCGATGCTGCGCGACAGGCGCGCGATGTCCTGCGCCACGATGTCGGGCCGGGCATCGGCCAGCGCCGTCTGCGCCTGGGCGATGCGCGCGGCCAGGGCCTCGTGCTCGGCCTGGGTGGCCAGCAGCTGGTCTTGCGCCTGCGCGTGGCGGGCGGCGCGGGCGGGGTCGGCCAGCGCGGCCTGGGCGCTGGCGTGCTCGCGCTGGGCGGCCTCGTGTGCGCTGGCGGCGGCGGCCTGGCGGCGCTGGGCAGTGGCCAGGGCTTCGGCAGCGGCCTGTTCGCTGCGCGTGGCAGCGTCGTGGGAGGCTTCGGCTTCGTCGAGCAGAAGTGCAGCGGCATCCGCAGCGGGCGGCAGGCGGTCGAGCGCGGCCTGGGCGCTGGCGATGCGTGCGGTGGCCTCGGTGGCCGCCGCCTGCATCGGCGCCAGGCCTTGCGGTGCCAGGATGGCCAGCTCGCGCTCGGCCAGCTGGATGGAGGCCTGGCGCTGGGCGTACGCAGCCTGGCGCGCCTCGGCCTCGGCCAGGTCGGCCAGGCCCTGGGCTTGCAGCGCCGTGGCCAGCGCGGCGGTGGCCTCGTCGTGCTGGCGCGCCAACGCGGCCAGGTCCTGCCCGCCGGGCGTGATGGTCAGCATGCCGCCGCCGGGCAGGGCCAGCGTGGCCGGGCTGTCGAGCAGGCGTTCGCCTTGCTGCTGCAGGGCCTGCTCGGCGCCGCGGCCATCGCGCAATGTGAGCGACTGCCCGGCGGGCAGATCGAACTGCAGCCGCGTGGCCACGGCCTGGCGGCGCAGTGCGGCGTCGCGCGCGGCGCGGTCGAGCTTCTGCAGCGCCTGCAGCTGTGCGGGGCTGATCGCCGGCTGCGCGGCGGCGTGGGCGCGCAGCGTGGCCAGGTGCTGATGCGCGGCCTCGGCGCGCTGCAGCGCATCAGCCTGGCGCTGGGCTTCTGCCTGGGCGGTTTGCAGCTGCTGGGCCAGGGCCTGGCGTTGCGCTGCCTCGCGCGCGGCGCGCCAGGCCTGTCGGGCGGATTGGGCGCGGGCCTGGGCGGCTTGCGCGGCCTGGCTGGCCGCGGCCACGGCGGCATCGGCCGCCTGCTGCTGCTGGGCGACCTGGGCCAGGGCCTGGGCGCGCTGGGTGGCCTGGTCTTGCTGGCGCTTCAACGCATCGAGCTCGCCGGCCAGCAGCTGGCGGGTTTGCGCCAGCTGGGCGGCGCGGGCCTGGTCGGCGGCCAACTGCTGCTGCTGGCCGGCCAGCGCCTGCTGGCGTGCCTGGGCCTCGGCCAGCGCAGCGCGCAGCGCCACCCAGGGCTGCGCAGCCTCGTCGGCCTGGTGCTGGGCGCGCAGGCTGGCCAGCTGATCCACCTGTTGGCGATAGGCGGCCACTTGCGCTTCCAGCGCTTGCAGCTGGGCCTGCTGCTCCTCGGCACTGGCCAGCGCATCGGCCAGTGCGCCACGTGGCTTGCCGGTGCCGGTGAGCAGCTCGGCGCGCTGGGTGCGCAGCTGTTCCAGCAATTCGTCGCCACCGCTGGCAGCCAGGCTGCCCGCGGCCGTCTGCGCGGCATCGGCCTGGCCTTGCAGCGCATCGTGCAGGTGCTCTCGCGCGTGGCTCACATCCAGCGCCTGGCCGCTGCCCTGCTCCACCCACAGCAGGCCGGGGATGCCCCAGTGCTCTTCCTTGCTGCGGCCCTTCAGTGCATAGGCATAGCCGAAGCACTGGGCCAGGAAGTCCTCGGCCTCGGCGCCGTCCAGCGTGCGCTGCGTGCCGATCTGCAGCGTGCAGCGCTTCTTGCCCAGAAAGCTCTTGACCAGGTGGTGCGGCTGGCCGTCGAGGTGGAAATCCAGCGTGATGGTGGGCGTGGCGCTGCTGCCCTCGCCCCAGGGGCGCAGATCGTCCACCGCGGTGGAGCGGTGGCGCTCGAAGAAGGCGGCGCGGATGGCGCGCACCAGCGTGCTCTTGCCGGCCTCGTTGGGCCCGGCCAGGATGTTCAGGCCGGGCTCGAAACCCTCCAGCACCAACGGCTGGCGGAAGCGCTTGAACTGCTCGACCTGCAGGCGGGTGATCTGGAAGGCCATGGCTCAGGCCTCCGTTGCCGCAGCGGCCACCGGCGTGCGCTGCGCCAGCGTGGCGGTCAGCAGCGCCAGCGCGTCGCGGGCGGTGCGGGCGTCGGCGGTGTCGCCATCCTGCTCGGCGCGCAGCTCGGCGATCAGCTCGCCCAGGTAGCCATCGGCCTGCAGCGCGGCGATGTCCTCGTCGGTCGGGTTGAGCTGCAGGTCGGCGTGGTCGCATTGCAGGTCGCGCGCGGCGGCCTCGGCGCGGGCGATGGCCGCCTGCAGCCGGGCGTGGCCGGCCAGGTCGATGCGGCCGGCCAGCGTCAGGCTCACCACGTCGCTGGCGCCCACCGCGGCCAGTTGATCGACCAGCGCGTCCACATCGCTGGCCACCTGCAGCGTGGCACCCAGCGCCTGCCAGCGGTACTGGCCCACGGCCAGCGGCGTGACCTGCGGCTCGGCGCCCAGCGCGGCGATGTCGACCAGCAGCGCCTGGCCGGCGCCGTTGTCCTTGAAGCGGTCGGGCTCGGGCGTGCCGGCGTACCAGGTGCGCGCATCGATGCGCTTGCAGCCGTGCCAGTCACCCAGGGCCAGGTAGTCCAGCCGGGCGCGCTCGGCACGTTCGGGCGCGATCGGGTTGGTGGCGTCGATGCCCTCGGCCAGCAGGCCCTGCACGCTGCCGTGGGCCAGGCCCAGGCGCAGCAGGCCGGCGGGGGTGTCGCAGCCATCGAACCAGGCGGTCAGGTCGCCATGGGTGTGGCGCTGGGTGAGCGGTGCGGGCAGCACGGCAAAGCCGGCTTCGGCGAACAGCCGCGGCTCGGGCGCCAGCAGCAGGTGGGCGTTGGGCGGCACGGCGCCCAGGCGCTGGGCGCGGGTCCACACGCTCTCGGCCAGTGCGGCGTCGTGGTTGCCGGGGATCAGCAGCCACGGCCCGGCATAGCCCGCCAGCGCGTTGAACAGGCGGCGGACGGTGCGGTCGGCCACGGTCTGCGCATCGAACACATCGCCGGCCACCAGCACCGCGCTCACCTGGTGCTGCGTGGCCAGCGCGGCCAGGCGCTCCACCGCAGCCAGCCGCGCATCGGCCAGCAGCGGCGCGTGCTCGGGGTCGAAGGTGCTGAACTGGCGGCCGATCTGCCAGTCGGCGGTGTGCAGGAAGCGGGGCATCGGGTGCGGCTTGGCGGTGAGAGACGACCGCAACAAGGCGGCGCGGCGAAGGCGCAACCATAGCCGCTGACTGGCTCAGCGCCCGAGCCTGCCTGCGGGTGCCGATGCCTTGTGGTCGCATCCAAACTGATGCAATATGGCATCAAATTCGATTCACCAGCCCACCATGCGCACAACCGTGACCCTGGACGACGCGCTGTACGAGCGCGCACTGGAACTGGCCGACCCCGGCACCGACAAGGCCGACCTGTTCCGCGATGCCATGCGCACCTTCGTGCGTGTGCAGGCGGCCAAGCGCCTGGCCGCACTGGGCGGCAGCGCGCCGGCCATGGCCGACATCCCGCGCAACACCGCCACCGAGCCGCCCGCCAAGCCCTACGCCCCATGAGCGGCATCACCGGCGTGCTGGTGGACACTGCCGTGTGGGTGGATCACTTCCGACGCCGCAACGAGGCGCTGGTGGCGCTGCTGGAGCGCGATCTGGTGCTGATGCACCCCCTGGTGCTGGGCGAACTGGCCTGCGGCACGCCGCCCGAGCGCCAGCGCACCTTGGTGGATCTGGCCGACCTGCGCCCCGCGCAGCAGGCCAGCCTGCGCGAGGTGATGGGCTTCATCGACCGCGAGCAGCTCTACGGCCTGGGCTGCGGCCTGATCGACCTCACGTTGCTGGCCTCCAGCCGGCTGACGCCCGGCGCCGCGCTGTGGACGCTGGACCGCCGCCTGGCCACCCTGGCCGCGCGGCTGAACGTGCGCTTTGCGGGCGCTTGATCAGGCCGCGCTGTCCACCACCGCCGCGTTGACCAGCGTGCGCAGCTCGCGCCGGATCGGGTACAGGCTGCTGGGCATGAACTGGGTCATGAAGACCACCGAGAGGTCTTCCACCGGGTCGACCCAGAAGGCCGTGCTGGCGGCGCCGCCCCACCAGTACTCGCCCGGGCTGCCCGCAATGCCGGTGCGGGCCACATCGGTGGTCATGGCAAAGCCCAGGCCGAAGCCGATGCCGTGGTACGTGGCCTCGCTGAACAGGCTGGTGGCGATGTCGGCCAGATCCGCGTTGCCGGGCAGGTGGTTGCTGGTCATCAGCTTCAGCGTCTTGGGGCCCAGCAGGCGCACGCCGTCGAGCTCGCCGCCGCGGCGCAGGCATTCGCAAAAGCGCAGGTAATCCGCTGCGGTACCCACCAGGCCACCGCCGCCCGAGGGGCAGCTGGTGGGCTCCAGGAAGGTGCGGCCCGGTAGCACGCCCAGCTTGCCATCGGCACCCTGGATGTAGCACTGGGCGAAGCGCTGGCGCTTGTCTTCCGGCACGTGGAAGGCGGTGTCCACCATGCCCAGCGGGCCCAGGATGCGCTGCTGCAAGAAGTCGGCGAACGGCAGGCCCGAGATCTTCTCGACCAGGTAGCCCAGCACGTCGGTGCTGACCGAGTAGTTGTAGGCCGTGCCGGGCGAGAACTCCAGCGGGATGCCGGCCAGCGCATCGACGAAGCCCTGCAGGCCGTTGGCCTGCTCGAAGGGCTCGAGCTTGGCCTTGCGGTAGGCCGCATCCACGCTGGTGCGCATGTGGAAGCCGTAGGTCAGGCCCGCGGTGTGGCGCAGCAGGTCGATCATGCGCATCGGCGCGCTGGTGGGTTTCGTCACCCAGCCGCCGCCGCCGCCCGGCACGCCGGCGCCGCCGGCCTGGTACACGCCCAGGCCGCGCCAGGCCGGGATGAAGCGGTGCACCGGGTCGTCCAGTGCCACCAAGCCCTCTTCCACCAGCATCATGAAGGCCACGCTGGTGATCGGCTTGGTCATCGAGTAGATGCGCACGATCGTGTCGTCGGTCATCGCGCGGCCGGTCACGCCATCGGTCGGCAGCACCGCCTGGCCCAGCACGCTGTGGTGCACGATGTGGCCGTGGCGCGCCACCAGCAGTTGCGCATTCGGCAGCTTGCCCGGCCCCACGTAGCGCTGCTGCAGAAAGCGGTCGATGCGAGCCAGGCGCTCGGCGCACAGGCCTTGCGAGGCGGGGCTGGCGGTGGGGATGGCGGGCATGGTCGGTGGATCCTGCATCAGCGCTGGGAGGCAGATGCTGGCGCCAGACCGCACCCGCGTCAGTCAAGCCGGCGACGCCGCTGCGCGCTGGTGGCGGCGCAGCGCCACGCCCAGGCCAGCCAACAACAGCCATGCCGAGGCCGGCTCAGGCACTGGCGTCTGCACGCCAAGCGGCGTGATGTCAATCTCGAAGCGGCCACCGTTGTCACCGTAGAAGCCATCGCTCACACCAAAGCGCAGCCGGTGCGACGTGCCCGACAGCAGGGCGCTGTTGATCACCACCTGGTACCGATGGTCGGAGCGGTAGGCCGGAACATGCGGGGCCGATACGGCCATGCCGGCATCCAGGTCATAGACGATGAACCGGCGGGCGCTGTCATTGGCTCCTGCATCGCCACCCAGTTCCACGCTGCCGCTGCGCGTGACCACCAGTTGGTAGAAGCTGCCGGGCGACTCGACCGGCCCGCCGGTGTAGAGATGAAACGCATCGTTCATGCGCGGGCCCAACGAGAAGCCACTGCCGCGGATGTTCAGCAGCACGTAGCCCTGGTAGTCGTTCAACGTCAATGCGCCGCTGCTGGCAACGAAGTCGGCCACCAGCGTTTCGGCGGGGCCGGCAGTTGCATAGTCGATGCCACCGATCTGGATGGCCCAGGCGGGTGCGAGGCCGGCGCAAAGCGCGGCCACGCAAGCCCATCGGGGCAGGCGGGAGGGTGGGAATTTCATGATGACGCTTCTCCTGACATGCGTGGGGTGACATGCCTGAGCGCAGCGCCGGCAAGCGGCAGGGATCACGCTTCCCCTTGAACGAGTGGGGGTGACGACGATGATCGCGGGGCCGCACTGCGTGCCCGCACGCAGCCCGCCACCGGCCGGTGCTAGACTGCCGCTCAACATTCGGAATTGGGTCGACGCCCATGCCAACCTGCCCGCCCGGGCAAGGTGGATCGCGAAAGCGGATGTGGCTCCTGCAGCAGGGGCAACCAAGCGGGAACTGCGTCGACCCTCCGCCGAACACGGAGGGTTTCTTGTTTCCAGACACGCAGATCGCAGCCGCGCTGATCCAGGCCTACCGCGAGACGCACTACGAGGTGCGGCCGGCGGACACCGCAGCCTTCACGCTGCACATCGACCAGCCCTGCGCCGGGCTGCGCGCCGCGCACCAGCGCCACGGCGTGGCCTGCAGCGCCTTCATCACCGCCTGCAACCCGTACAGCCAGGCGCTGGACGATGCCGCCAATGCCGCACGCCAGGCCGCGCTGCTGGCCAAGTTGGAAGCGCAGGGCAGGCGCACCGACGCGGGCCAGGGCCGCCATCCCGCCAACGGCTGGCCGGCCGAACCCAGCCTGCTGGTCTATGGCCTGGGCCTTGAAGCGGCCCGCGCGCTGGGCCGGCAACTCGAACAAAACGCCATCGTCTGGTGCGGTGCCGACGCCGTGCCGCGCCTGGTCCTGCTGCGCTGAACCTGCTGCGCTGAACCGATCCACCGGGGCTGGCCACCCTGCCACATGGCGAACCGGGCCGGGGGAGTTGATCCGGATTGCCGCCCCCGACGCAACGTCGAAGCGGCTAAAGAGGAGTGAACCATGCGCACCACCGTGCAACACACCGAGGCCTACGAACTGTCCGTCGCCATCGACGCCACCCGCCACGGCCACCACCTGCGCCTTGAAAGTCTGGTGCCCTGCGCCCGCCGGCCCGAACGGCAGCTGCGCTTCGAGGCGCTGCTGTCACGCGATGAGTTGGCCGCGCTGCAGGCGGCCATCGGCCAGGCCTTGCGGGCGGTTGACTCGGCGGCTGCAACGGCGGCGCCTTGATGCCGCTGCGCGCGCCGGCCTGCTGGCCACCGTGGGTGGTGATCCACCTGCCGCACGACGCCGTGACCATCCCGCCGGCCGTGCGCGGGCAGTTCGTGCTCGACGAAGTCGAACTGGCGGCCGAGGTCGGGCGCATGACCGATCACTGCACGCAAGCGCTGTTCGTGCCGCCCGCTGAGGCAGGCGGTGGCGTGTGCGCCGTGCGTGCGGCGGTCAGCCGGCTGGTGGTGGATGTGGAACGCTTTGCCGACGACCACGACGAGCCGATGGCCGCGCGCGGCATGGGTGTGATCTACACCCGCACCGCCGACGGCCAGGCTCTGCGCCGGCCCCTGGCGCCCGCCGAGCGCGAGGCCCTGCTGGCCGAGCACTACCGGCCGCACCACGCGCGGCTGGAGGCCGCGGTGGCCTCGGCCCTCAGCCACCACGGCCGCTGCCTGGTCATCGACGCCCACAGCTTCCCAGCAAAGGCGCTGCCGTACGAGCAGGCGGATGCGGGCACGCCGCGGCCCGACATCTGCATCGGCACCGACGACTTCCACACCCCGCCAGCGCTGGCACACGCCTTCGTGTCGGCCTTCGCCGAGGCCGGCTGGCGCGTGGCCGTGAACCAGCCGTTCGCCGGCGCCCTGGTGCCCGCCAGCCGCTACCACCGCGACATCCGCGTGGCGGCGGTGATGGTGGAAGTCAACCGCGGCCTGTACCTGGACGAAGCCGGCACCACGCCCTTGGCCGGATTCCGGGACGTCGCACGCCGGGTGCAGCGGGCCTGCGCGCGGGGGGCGCTGGACTGGGCCGGCGGCTGACACGGCCGGCGGGCGAGAATCGTGCATCCGTGCCCGCCCAAGAGCCCCACGCCATGCTGCGCTACGAAACCGTCCCGGTAACCCCTTTCGAACAAAATTGTTCGCTGCTTTGGTGCCCTGACACGCTGGAAGCCGCCGTGGTCGATCCCGGTGGCGATCTGGACCGCATCCGTGCCGCCGCGGCGCGGCACGGGGTCACGATCAAGCAGATCCTGCTCACGCACGCCCACATCGACCATGCCGGTGGCACCGGCACGCTGGCGCGCGAGGACGGCCTGCCCATCGTCGGCCCGCACCCGGGCGACCAGTTCTGGATCGACGGCCTGCCGCAGCAGGCGCAGATTTTCGGCTTCAAGCCGGCCGAGCCCTTCACGCCCACACGCTGGCTGGCCGATGGCGACACGGTGCAGGTGGGCCGCGTGACGCTGAACGTGCGCCACTGCCCGGGCCACACGCCGGGCCATGTGGTGTTCCATGACCCGGTGACGCAGCGCGCCTTCGTGGGCGACGTGCTGTTCGCCGGCTCGATCGGCCGCACCGACTTTCCGGGCGGCAGCCACCCCACGCTGATCGACAGCATCACCCAGCGCCTGTGGCCCATGGGCGACGACACGGTGTTCATTCCCGGTCACGGGCCGGAAAGCAGCTTCGGCGACGAGCGCCGGCACAACCCCTTCGTCGCCGGGACCTGACCAGACTGCCGGCCCGCTTCGGCATGCGGGCCAGGTGAATAAGTCACAGATCCGCAGGGCGGCAGTTCACCAAACGGGTGGATCGCCGGCACCTAAGCTTCTTGCCATGGCGTGAAAGCGTGCCGTCGGCAGCGCAGGGCGCCCGACATGCAGGAGGGAACACCATGCTGGATCTGCACGACACCCGCAGCGCGCAAGTCGCCGAGTTCTATGCCGGCTTCGCCGCCACCCTGCCCGCCACCCGCGGCCGCGGCTACGCCGGCCCCGAGCGCCGCGGCGCCGCCTCGCAGCAGCACCGCCGCATGGCGCAGATGCTGGACACGCTGGACCACGGCCTGCTGCTGGTGGATGCCGAGGGCCGCGTCGCCCACCTGAACAAGGCCGCGCGCCGCGACCTGGACGCCACGCACCCGCTGCAGCTGGCGGGCGATCACCTGGCCACCCGCCTGGGTGCCGACACCGTGCCGCTGCGCGATGCGCTGCAGGGCGCGGCGCTGCGCGGCCTGCGCCGCCTGCTGATGCTGGGCGAGGGCAAGCAGCGCGTCAGCGTGGCCGTGGTGCCGCTGGCGCCGCTGGGCACCGAGAGCCAGCACGGCGTGGCCCTGCTGCTGGGCCGCCGCCAGGTGTGCGAGGAGCTCACGGTCGACTGGTTCGCCCGCGCCCACGGGCTGACGATGGCCGAAACGGCCGTCATCAAGGGCCTGTGCGCCGACTACACGCCGCAGGAGATCGCCCAGCGCCAGGGCGTGGGCCTGGCCACCATCCGCACGCAAATCGGCAGCATCCGCCAGAAGACCGGCGCCGGCAGCATCCGCGCGCTGGTGCGCCAGGTGGCCCTGCTGCCGCCGCTGGTGAGCGCGCTGCAGGCCCCCGCCGTGGCCGGCACGCCGGCCCCCACGGCCAGCGAGGCGCCGCGCGCCGTGCGCACGGGCGGACGCACGCTCAACGCCTGAGGCCCCACGCCCCCGCCTGACGTCTCGGGCAGCCCCGGGCAGCCCCTGGGCGCAGCGGCGCATCCGGGTAGCATGCGTGGTGCTGCGCGGGCCACACAGGGCCGGCGCAGCGTTGCGTCATGGTTGCCCTCGCCCCTTCGTCTCCGCTTGCCGCCCCGCCTGCCACCGGCCCGGCCGATGCCGGTGGCGCCAGCATGTCCGACACGCTGCGCGCCCTGGCCGGGCGTGGCGAGACGCGCCGCTACCGCAAGGGCACGCTGCTGATCCAGGAAGGCGACCACGGCGACACGCTGTTCATCATCCTGAGCGGGCGGCTGCGCGCCTTCAGCGCCGGCGATAACGACCGCGAGATCACCTACGGCGTCTACGGCCCCGGCGAGTACCTGGGCGAGATGAGCCTGGACGGCGGCCCGCGCTCGGCCAGCGTCATCACGCTGGAGACCACCACCTGCTCGGTGGTGAGCCGGCGCACGCTGGAGCGCTTCATCTCCGAGCGGCCGGAGTTCGCCTTCGAGCTGCTGGCCAAGGTGATCCGCCGCGCCCGCGCCGCCACGCTCAACGCCCGCCAGCTGGCGCTGAACGATGTGTACGGCCGCCTGCGCCTGCTGCTGGCCGAGGTGTCCACGCCGCACGACGACGGCCACCGCATCGTCACTGAGCGGCTCACGCACCAGGAGATGGCGCACCGCCTGGGCTGCTCACGCGAGATGGTCAGCCGGCTGATGAAGGACCTGGAGCGCGGCGGCTACACCACGCTGCAGGATTCACGCATCCACATCCTCAAGCCGCTGCCGCAGCGCTGGTAGCCGACCGGAGCGGCGCGAGGCCAGCGCCGGGCCGCTCCCAAGCGGCCTCGCCACCCCCGCGGGGGGTGGTCTGCCGTACCCGGCAGACCGGGAGCTCAAGCATTCGGCGGGCCGAACCGCTGGTCGGGCTTCGCCGCCGCTTCGTACATCGGCATCACGCGCGGATAGCGGGCCTCGATCTCGTGGATGCGCGTCTCGCCCGACGGGTGGGTGGACAGCCACTGCGGCGGCGCGCCCTTGCTGGCCGCCAGCATCTTGCGCCACAGCGAGGCGCCGGCCTCGGGGCGGTAGCCGGCCTGGGCCGACAGGATCAGGCCCAGCGCATCGGCCTCGGATTCGTCGTCGCGCGAGAAGCGCAGCGTGAGCAGCTGGCCACCCATGTCGGCCACGCCGCGGCCCACATTGCCCAGACCAAACAACGCTGCGCCCAGCTCGATGGCCCCGCGCGTGGCCATGGTCTTGCCCATGCGCTCGCGCGCGTGCTCCAGCAGCGCATGCGCCACCTCGTGGCCCATGATCACCGCCACCTCGTCGTCGTCGAGCTTGAGCCTGTCGAGGATGCCGAGGTAGAACGCGATCTTGCCGCCGGGCATGCAGAAGGCATTGAGCTCCTTGCTGCCGATCAGGTTGACCTCCCAGCGCCATTCCTTCGCGCGCGGGTTGCAGTCGTAGGTGAGCGGGATGATGCGGTTGGCGATGTAGCGCAGCCGCTTGACCTGCGGATGGTCCTTGGGGGCCAGCGCCTGCTGGCCGTTGGCCTGCTGCAGCATCTGCCGGTACTGCTGGCCAGCGCCCTGCTCGATCTGGTCGGCGCCGGTGAGCTTGGCAAAGCCCGAGCGCTTGCATTCGGGCTCGGCCGCGGCGGCCGGCAGGCCGGTGGTGACGGCCAGCACGCCGGCGCCCAGCAGCGCGCCGCCCAGGCGGCGGCGGGCATGCAGCATGCAGCGGCAGCCGTCGGCATGGCGGGCCAGGGCGGGCAGATCCACCTGGGCATCGGTGCGGAAGTGCGTGTCGGTCATCGGTCGGCGGCTCGAGGGCAGGGGCGGCGGGCGTGGCCCGGATGGTCTCAGATGGCGGCGCGCTGCGGTGGTTTCAATCGTCCAGCGGTGCGGAGGCCGTCACCTCCAGCCGCTGCACGGTGGCGCGCAGCCACCACAGCATGGCCAACGCCGGCAGCGCCACCACGGTGGACACGATGAAGAAGGCCGGCCAGCCGATCGACTCGGCCAGCACGCCGGCCAGCGGCCCCACCCACACCCGGCCCACCGAGGCAAAGGCGCTCAGCATCGCGAACTGCGTGGCCGTGAAGCGCTGCTGCGTCAGGCCCATCAGGAAGGCCAGGAAGGCCGCCGTGCCCATGCCGCCGGCGATGTTGTCGACCGCGATCACCGCCAGCAGCGAGCCGTCCACCGGCGTGGCCTGCTTCAGCGCCACGAAGCCCCAGTCGAAGGCCGGCAGCAGCACCGCGCCCAGCGTGCCCTTGCCATAGGCAGCCAGCCACCAGTAGCCCAGGTTGCTGACCATCTGCAGCACGCCGAACAGCATCAGCGCGCGCCACAGGCCCAGGCGCAGCATCAGCACGCCGCCGGCCAGCGCGCCGGCAATCGTGAGCCACAGGCCCAGCACCTTGTTGACCACGCCCACCTCGGCCGAGCTGAAGGCCATGGCCTTGAGCAGGAAGGGCGTGACCAGCGCGATGGCAAAGGCATCACCCAGCTTGTAGAGCACGATGAACAGCAGGAACAGCCCGGCGCCGGGCTGGCTGAAGTAAGCGCGCAGGCCGCCCAACAGGGTGTCGAAGCGCGCGGCGCGGGCCGTCCAGGCGGCCAGCGGCAGCGTGAAGCCCAGGCCCAGCAGCAGCGCCGCCAGGTCGATCCAGCGCGCCTGCAGCGGCGCCGGCAGGCTGCCGGTGGCCAGCCACGGCCCCAGCACCGCGCCGGCCGCCGGCGTGAACACCTGCTGCGTGGCCACGTAGCCCACGGCCACCGCCGCCAGCACGGCCAGGAAGCCCAGCACGTCCTGCCGGCCGGCCACGGCCGGGGCGCCGGCGCCGGCATCCCCGGCGCGTGGTGCCAACACCGGCAGCTTGGGCAGCAGCAGCAGCGACAGGCCGGCCGCCACCGCCATGGCCAGTGCCATCCAGCGGTAGACCTGCGGCCAGGTCAGGCCGCCGCCCTGCACCGGGTCGGTCCAGATCATCGCCAGCCCGCCCGACACCACCATGGCCGCGCGGTAGCCGGCCACGTTCAGCGACGAACCCAGGCCGCGCTCGGCCGGCGGCAGCAGGTCGGTGCGGTAGGCGTCGATGACCACGTCGTGCGAGGCCGACACGAAGGCCACCGCCACCGCCAGCAGCGCGAAGGCCTGCAGCGCGCCCGGCGGGCCGTTGGGCGTGACGGCGGCCATGGCCACCAGGCCGCCGGCCAGCGCCAGCTGCGTGATGACCAGCCAGCCGCGCCGCCGGCCCAGCAGGCCCACGGCCGGCTCGAAGCGGTCCATCAGCGGCGCCCACAGGAACTTGAAGGTGTAGGGCAGGCCCACCAGGCTGAGGAAGCCGATGGTGGCCACGTCCAGCCCCGAGACACTCAGCCAGACCTGCAGCGCCTGGCCGGTGAGCGCCAGCGGCAGGCCGGAGGCGAAGCCGAGCACGGCGACCACCAGCCCGCGGTGCAGGGCGGCGGCCGTCGGCCGGGAACGGGTGGGGGCGGACGACGGCGCTGCGGGCATCGGCGGCATTCTAGGGAGCCGGGGGGCCGGCCCCATGCCGCTGCCGCCAGGCGCGGGCCGGCCGCGGGTGGCCGATCAGGACGCCGGCCGTCCGCCGGCGGGCTGCAGGCTGTCGGGCCGCGAGGCACCGCCGTCCGGCGTGCGCACGATGCCGTCTTCCACCTGCTTGTACACGGCCTCGGCCAGCGCCAGCAGCCGCTCCTTGGGCAGGTTGCCCACCAGCGCGCAGCCGAAGCCGTCCTCGGTCCAGTAGAACAGGCCCAGTTCGCCGTCGCGCTGGTAGCGGAAGGCCGTGTCGGCGCCGGCCTCGGGGCGGCGCAGGTAGACGGTGACGCGCTGGCCGCCGCTGTTCTGGTACATCAGCTGCGCGCTGGGGCCGGCGGCATCGGGCAGCAGGCGGCCGCCCACCAGCTCGAAGCCGTGGGCGCGCAGGTCGAACAGCTTGACCGGCATGTCCAGGCGCTTGGACAGCCAGCGCGCCAGGTGCTCCTCCTGCGCGCGCTGCTCGGCGGCGCTGCCCTGGGCCACGTTCACCTCCACCGGGTGGCGCACCTCGGGGGCGTAGACGGCATGGGCCATGGCGGCGCGGTGCGTCCAAGCCAGCGGCGACGGGCGCGCCCAGCCCCGGGCCTGCAGGGCCACCTGCAGTTCGGGCGAGTTCCACACCACACCGGCGCCCACCAGACCACCCAGCACGCCACCGGCCAGCAGCAGCCCGGCGGCCCAGGCCAGCGGCAGGCCGCGGCGCGGCGCGGGGGCTGGCGCCGCGCTGCGGCCCCCATCGCGCACCAGCGTGTGCCAGGCCTCGGGCACGGGCTCGTCGGCCAGCGGCGCCAGGCGGGCGCGCAGCGCGTCGCGGTCGGCGGCCCACAGGCGCACGCGGGCGGCGTCTTCCGGGTGCTCGCGCAGCCAGGCATCCACCTCGGCGGTGGCGGCGCTGTCGAGCTCGCCGTCCAGCCAGGCCGAGAGGCGTTCGTCGTCGGGGCGTTGGTTCGGGTCCATGGCTAGATCACCCGCCGCAGGTTGGGGGTGCCTTCGGGACGCGCCGGGCTGCGGCCGTCCAGGTGCTCGCGCAGGGCGGCGCGGGCGCGCGAGACGCGCGACATCACTGTGCCGATGGGGATGCCCAGCGCCTCGGCGCACTCGGCATAGCTGAACTGCTCCACGCTGACCAACAGCAGCGGCTCGCGCTGCTCGAGCGGCAGGCGCGCCAGCGCGGCCATCAGGTCGATGCGCAGGCCCACGTCGGCGCCGGGATCGGCGCGCAGCGCATCCTGGCGCGCGTCGGCCTCGGCCGGCTCGACGATGCTCAGCCGGCTGTCGCGGCGGCGCTGGTCGAGGTGCGCGTTGTGGGCGATGGACAGCAGCCACACCACCATGTCGCGCAGTGGGTCGAACTGGTGCCAGTGCGTCAGCGCCCGCTCCAGCGTGGTCTGCACCAGGTCGTCGGCGACGCCGGGATCGAAGGCCAGCGAGCGCGCATAGCGCCGCACCCGCGGGATGGCGGCAAGCAGTTGCTGGCGAAAAGCGGCAGGAGCGTCCACGCGAAGCCTACGGGCCGGGGTGCCGGATTATTCCGCCGCCGCGGTCCAAGCACCTGCTGGCGTCCACGTCATGGTGATTCGTGCACGGCCCTGCGCCCAACGCAGCGCACAATTGCGAAATTGCAGTAAGCCTGGCGGCCACCCACCGGCCTGCCCACCGACACATCCCGATGTCCGAACTCGATTGGAGCGACCTGCGCTATGCCCTTGCGGTGGGCCAGACCGGCTCGCTGGCCGGCGCCGCCCGCCAGCTGGGCGTGAACCACACCACCGTGCTGCGCCGGCTGGACGCCCTGGAGCAGCGCCTGGGTGCGCGGCTGTTCGAGCGCGCCCGCGCCGGCTACCTGCCCACCGAAGCCGGCGCACTGCTGCTGGAGCAGGCCCGCCGCATGGCCGACCAGGCCGAGGAGATCGAGCGCCGCGTGACCGGCCGCGACCGCGAGCTGACCGGCCCGCTGCGCGTGACCACCGCCTTCGTGGCCATGGAACACCTGCTGCCGCAGCCGCTGGCCGACTTCGCCCGCGCCTTCCCCGGCATCGAGGTGGAGGTGGTGGAAAACGCCTTCATGGCCGACCTGAGCCGCCGCCATGCCGATGAGTCCAGCGGCTGGGCGCGGCGCGAGGCCGATGTGGCGATCCGCCTGTCGCACCAGGTGGCCGAGCACCTGGTGGGCCGCCAGCTGGGCATGACGCAGTGCCGCGTCTACGCCCGCCGCGGCGCACCGGGCCTGCCGCAGACCGTGCTGCCGCTGGCCACGCTGCTGAAGGAGGCGCCGTGGATCGCCTTCGAGCGCGACAGCCAGGCCCGCGTGTACGACCACTGGATGCGCAAGCACCTGGCGCAGGCCAGCGTGCGCCTGCGCGTGGACATCTTCAACGCCGCTGCGGCCATGCTGCACACCGGCATCGGCGTGGCCGTGCTGCCCACCTTCATGGAGGCCCGCCACCCCGACCTGCTGCCGGTCAGCGAGGTGATCCCGGAACTGGCCGTGCCGGTGTGGATGCTGACCCACCCCGACCTGCGCCAGACCGCGCGGGTGCGCTCGTTCATGCAGTTCGTGGGGGACCGCGTGGCGGCCCTGCTGGCCGCCGCCCACACTGGCTGAACCCGGGACACGGTGGCGTTGAGGCCCCCCGGATCCGGGGACCCGCGGCCGGTGTTTAGGGATCGACGCGCAAGCAGTTGTTACCGACATTGCCTTTCGTCAACCCGGTGGCGGGTCGGCGGCGGCCCGGCAGCAGCCAGGCCCCGCCGGCGATGCACTTTCATCGACCGACGACAAAGGCAGCGCGATGCGTTCCACGATCCTGGCTGCGGCACTGGCTGCCGCGGCAGTCACCCTCCCGGCCACCACGAATGCGGCCGCCATCTTCCAGTTCAGCGAGGTTGGCGGCAATGTGGTGGGCACGCTGAGCGGCTCGCTCAACCTCAACGGGGCCACCCCGTACGCCGCGAACTCCACGGCGTACGGCAGCAGAGTGTTCTACAGGAACGGAAATATCCCGCTGTTCCAGTTGCAGGCCTCGGACAGTGCGGTCAACAACCAGGCCAATACCTGGCTGCTGGAAAGCGGCGTGACCGTCGGCACCCTGGACTCGAAGAGTGTCGCCGGCACCTCGACCGGTGGCACCAGCAAGTTCGAGATCGTGTACGACCCGAACCCGAGATTCAGCGACTACCTGTACCTGCCATCCAACTACGTCAGTGGCGGCGCGCTGAGCCGCACGCTGACCTTCTCGAACCAGAGCTTCCAGAGCCTGGGCATCGCGGCTGGCGACTATGTCTTTGCACTGGCCGGATCCCACGACACGGTGACCCTGCGCTTCCAGAACAGCACCAACGTGCCCGAACCTGGCGCACTGGCACTGGCGCTGGCGGCGCTGGGTGCAGCCGCCACCGTCCGGCGCAAGCCGGTGGGGCGTTCGTCAGTGGCCTGAACGGCAGCCGCGCGTCAATGCGCGTGGCCGGATCGCGCGGCGGAACGCGCATCCAGTGCCGTCAGAACGGCCGCATCGATCTGTGCGGCGGCCAGCACCTGGCCGCCATGCCCTTGGGCAAAGCGCTCGGCGGCTGAGCGGCTGGCAAAGGCCGGCAGGTTGCCGGCGCGCATCGGGCCCAGCGCGTCGGAGCCCTGCACATGCCAGGCGCCGATCGCGTCGATCCAGCCGCCGCCCTCGGTGTCGCGCACATACAGCGCGGCCAGGTCCTGCCGGCTGCGGCCGCGGGCGTAGCGGCCCACGTC
The DNA here is from genome assembly GCF_038066595.1 of Pseudaquabacterium inlustre. NCBI lineage: Bacteria > Pseudomonadati > Pseudomonadota > Betaproteobacteria > Burkholderiales > Sphaerotilaceae > Pseudaquabacterium > Pseudaquabacterium inlustre. Next base: position 566,557 of record NZ_JBBUTH010000008.1, on the reverse strand, counting down.
CTGCAGGAACAGGTGCAGGCTCAGCGGCGAGTCGAAGAAGTGCGCGTCGCCGTCGCGGTAGATCACCTGCGCCGCCCAGGCCGCCGCGCGCGCCGGGAACATGCCGCACACCGGGCAGCGTGCCTGAGCGGGCACCGGGCGTGGCGCCAGGCGCGGCTGGCCGCTGGCGGGGTCGAACGGCAGGGCCGGGGCGAAGAAGCACACCTCGTCAGCAGGCACCGGTGCGCCGCGCGCCGGTGCCGACCGCTGCGTGGTCAGCGCATCGATCCAGTGGCGCAGCGCCGGTCCGCCCGCCCCGGTGAGTGCCCCGCCCGCCGCCAGGGCCAGTGCGGCCGCCCACAGCCAGCCGGTACGCGGCAGGGTGGTGGCGACGCGCATGGCTACATCCTGCTGTCGTGCAGCGCGCCACCCGACAGGTCCACCATCTCGGGCTTGATCTCGGCATAACGCAGCACGCGGCCGCCGAACTCCGCGGCGAACTTCTGCGCATCGGCCTGCTGCGCGAAGCTGGCGATGGTGGGGCCCATCGAGCCGTGGCGCTTGCTGCCCAGCACGAAGTAGCCGGTGCTGGCGTCGAACCACGCACCGCGCGGACTGGCCCAGTCGGCCTTGGCCATGTCCTGCACATACACGGCGCGCACCTGGCGCACCTGCTCGGGCTTGAGCAGGGTGGCGAACAGCTCCACCGTGTCGCAGAACCACAGCGGCCTGGCCTCGCCGGCGTAGTGCACCTGGGCCTTCGGGCCGGGGTAGTCGGCCAGCAGCATGCCGTCCAGGTCGCAGGTGGTGGCGCGGTCGATCTCCAGCGGCGCGGTGCTGGCGGTGGTGGCGCCGTCGCGGCCGCAGGCGCCCAGCGCCAGCAGCAGCGCCGCGGCCGCGGCATGGCGCAGCAGGCGTGCGCGGGAAACAGGGGTGAACATCATTGGCGGAATCTCCAGGCGGCCACCATCAGTGGGGCCACGATCCAGGCCAGCATGGCCACGCCCATCACGGCCGGGTTGGCCAGCGCCGGCGGCACGATGCTGGCCAGGCCGTACAGGCTGCGCACCTCGTCGAGCGAGAACACATTGAGGATGCGGAACACATCGGCCGGGTTGGCCAGCAGCAGCCAGGCGAAGGCCTCGCCGCCGAACTGCCCGCCGCTGACCACCAGCGCGCCCAGCAGCAGCAGGTCGAACACCAGCACGAAGAAGAACCAGGCGGCGATCGCCAGGCCCGAGGCGCGCGTGCGGTCGGCGGCCAGCACCGACACCATCACCGCCAAGCTCAGGAAGGCCCAGCCCAGCAGCAGCGCGCTGAGCATGAAGCCGCCGAAGTGCCACAGCCCGGCCGTGCCCAGCTGCAGCGCCAGCAGCACCGCCACGCCGCCAAAGCCCAGCAGTGTGCTGAGCGTGAAGGCCGCAGCCAGCCCGAGGTACTTGCCCAGCAGCAGCTCCAGCCGCGTGACCGGCAGCGCCAGCAGCAGGTCGAGCGAGCCGCGCTCGCGCTCGCCGACGATGGCGTCGAAGCCCAGCAGCAGCGCGATCAGCGGGATCAGGTAGATCACCAGGCTGACCAGGCTGGCGATGGTGACCTCGATCGAGCGCAGGCCCACGGCACCCTGCTGCGCACCGCCGACGTAGGCGATGACCAGCGCGAACACGGTGAACACCGCGGCCACGGCCAGCACCCAGCGGTTGCGCAGGCGGTCACGCCACTCCTTGGCGGCGATGGTGAGGATCTGGCGCGGCTCGATCCACGCCGAGGCGGCAGCGGCGACGGGTGGCAGGGCGTGTGCGGCAGCCATGGCGGTCGCTCCTTCAGTCGGACATGCCGAAGAACAGGTCTTCGAGCGAGGGTTCGATCAGTTGCAGGTCGGCCAGGCGCGGCCCCAGCGCTGCCAGGGCGGCCAGGGCAGGCAGCTTCATGGCGCGAGGGCAGCGGGCGGCAAAGGAATCGCCCTCGGCATCGGCGCGCCACTGACCGTCGGTGAGCGGCAGGCTGTCCAGCACCGCCTGCACCACGCTGCGGCTGGCGGCACGCGCAGCGGCATCGCCCGTGGCCAGGCGCAGCTGCAGGCGCAGCGGCAGCGCCACGCGCTCGCGCAGCGCCTGCACGCTGCCCACCGCCTGCACGCGGCCGGCGGCCAGGATGGCCAGGCGGTCCACCCGCTCCTGTAGCTCGGCCAGGATGTGCGAGGTGATGACCACCGTGACGCCCTCGTCGCGCAGCGCGCGCAGCGTGGCGTAGAAGCCGCGGATGGCCTCGGGGTCCAGCCCGTTGGTGGGCTCGTCGAGGAACAGCACCTGCGGCGCGCCCAGCAGGGCCTGCGCAAAGCCCAGGCGCTGGCGCATGCCCTTGCTGTAGCCGCGCACCGCGCGCTGGCCGGCATAGGCCAGGCCCACGCGGTCGAGCACCTCGTTGCAGGTGGCATCGAGCCCGCGCGCCGGCAGGCCCTTCAGGCGGCCGAAGAACTGCAGCGTCTCCAGGCCGCTCAGGTTGTCGTACAGCACCACGTTCTCGGGCAGGTAGCCGATGCCGCGGCGCACGCTGCGGAAACCCCGGCCCGACACCGGCTGGCCCTGCACGCGGATCTCGCCGGCGGTGGGCGGCAGCAGGCCCAGCATCATCTTGAACAACGTGCTCTTGCCGGCGCCGTTGTGGCCGATCAGGCCGAACAGCTCACCGCGCGGGATGTCGAGATCCACGCCATCGACGGCATGCAAGGCGCCGAAATGCTTGACCACGCCGCTGAGCTGCACGGCGGGCATGGCCGCCGGGGCGCGGGCCGCCAGCAACTGGAGGGGAGCGGCTTCGGGTGCACGCATGGTCGGGCTCATCCTGGAACGGTGGATCAATCGGCGACGGTCTGGCGGCCCAGCCAGGGCGCCCAGTCGGCATGGCCGGGCTTCATGCGCGGGTGGGCGTCCACCACGCTGGGCACGCGCAGCAGCGGGAACTGCTGGGCCACCAGACGCAGCGCCTGCACGGCCGGGCTGGCCATCAGCAGCTTCACGGCCGGGTGGCGCCACACCAGGCGGTCGACCAGGTCGTTGGCCTCGTAGCGCACATCACCGCGGCCGTCGCCGTCGCGGTCCCAGCCGAGGTAGTTGCTCCAGTGGTTGCCCGCGGCGCCGCCCCACACCTCGTCGCGCGTGCCCACGTAGCGCACCTGCTCGCGGTTGCCGATGAAGTCATTGCCCTCCACCACGTTGCGGGTGGAGCCGGCCGCCAGGTGCACGCCCACGCGGTTGCCCGCCACCAGGTTGCCGCGCAGCTTCGTGTACTCGACGTCGTAGATGAAGAAGCCGCGCACGTTGCCGGCCACCACGTTGTCCTCGACCACCGAGTCCTGGATCGAGCGCAGCATGATGCCGTGGTCGGTGTTGCCCCAGGCGCGGTTGCGGCGCACCACCTGGTCGCGCACTTCCATCAGCGCCAGGCCGCCGCGGTTGAAGTAGCTGTCGTTGTCCTCCCACACGTTGTAGTAGGAGTTCATGTAGTGCGTGCCGTAGCGGCTGTGGTGCAGCCGGTTGCCGCGAAACAGCGCGTGGTGCGACACGTCCACATACAGCGCATCGCGCACGAAGCTGATGTGGTTGCCGACGATCTGCGCGCCATTGGTGTTGTACAGCTGCACGCCGTTGCCGCGCTGCGCGCTGTTGAGCTCGCGCTTGCCGGTGATCAGGTTGTTCTCCACGCGCACATCGTTGGCCTTCTCGATCCACAGGCCGAACAGGGTGTAGACGATGTCGCAGCGGCGCACCACGGCACGGTGGGCGCCGGGGCGGATGTAGATGCCGGCGTTCTGCGCGTTCAGGTCAGCGCCCGAATCGCGCACGATCAGGCCTTCGATCGTGACGTCGGGCGCGGTGACGCGGATCACGTCACCCTGGTTGGCGGCCGAGATCGTGGGGTGATCGCTGCCACGCAAGGTGAGCGGCTTGTCGACCAGCAGGTTGCCGGCGTACTGGCCGCGCGGGATCACCAGCACATCGCCCGGCGCAGCCTGGTCGATCAGCGGCTGCAGGGCCTGGCCGGGCTGGGCGGTGAGCGTGGCGGCCATGGCCGCACCGTGCAGCAGGCTCAGCGCCAGCAGCAGGCTCAGGGCGGACGCTCGGCGTGCCATGGGGATCGACCTCAGGCCTGCAGCCAGCCCAGCGACTTCAGCGCCAGGAACAGCGTGGCGCCGATCAGCAGGTTCTTGAAGCCCACGTAGCTCAGCATGTCCATGGGCGTGGCCACGCGGTAGACGCGGCCCCACCAGGGCCCGTCTTTCACGTAGCGCTTGCCGGCCAGGCGCACGCCCACCTCCACCACGCTCCAGCCGAACCACCAGCCGATGATGGCGCCGGCGTGCAGGCGCCCGGTGGCCGCCGCGGCCCAGGCCAGCGTGACGGCCACGGCCAGGCCGGCGGCCAGGGCGGGCAGCAGGCGGCCGCGCTGCAGGCCGGCGCGGCTGAAGGGCCACAGGTGGTCCCAGGTCTCGGCCGCCAGCCATGCCAGCGTGCTGGCGCGCTCACCGTAGGCCGGCTGTGCGCGGTCGGTGGGCCAGCGGGGGTCGACGGACGTCACGGGCGCTCCTTCACCGCAACGATGGGGATGAAGTAGCCATCGGCCCCGATCGGCGTGATCAGCAGGCCGTCGCGCTCGCGGCGCTTGCGCTCCTGGGCCAGCGGCGGGCAGGCATGGTCATCGGTGTAGAGGATCATGCAGTCCAGGCAGTGCAGGCATTCGCGGTGGTCGATGCGGCCATCGTCGTCAATGGCCTGGGCGCCGCAACCGGCCTGGCAGGCGTGGCAGCTGTTGCACGCCTGCTTGCGCTTCAGGCCGAACCAGCGGAAGGTGCTGGGCATGGCCAGCGACGCGCCCAGCGGGCACAGGTACTTGCAGAACGGCCGCTCGGTGAAGATGGACAAGCCCAGCAACCCGGCCGCGAACAGCGTGTACGGCCAGGCGCGCTGGCCCCAGCCCACCAGGAAGGTGGTCTTGAACGGCTCCACCTCGGCCAGCATCTCGGCCAGGCCCATCGAGAACATCGACGTGGCCAGCAGGCCGAAGAACACGCCGTACTTCACCCACTTGAGCCGGTGGTGCCAGCGCGCCGGCACGAGGAACTGCGCCTTCTTCCAGCCCAGCCGCGCGAAGACCAAGCCGCCGATCTTGTAGAGCAGCTCGCTCAGCGAGCCGAACGGGCACAGCCAGCCGCAGAACAGGCCGCGGCCCCACACGAAGACGGTGATGCCGATGAAGATCCAGAACAGGAAGATGAACGGGTCGCTGAGGAACAGCGTCCAGGTCCACTGGAACAGCAGCGCATGGAACCAGGTCAGCACCTGGGTGATGGACGGCTGCGCCATCACGCCGAAGCCGACGAACACGATGCTCAGCACCCAGGCCGCGTACTTGAAGCTGTTGACCGGCCACTTGTTCTTGCGCGTGGCGCGTCGGGTGAGCCGCTCACGGTTGGCGTACACCACGCCCACCGCCACCAGCAGCACGGCAAAGGCCGCGATGGGCAGCGCGCGCTGGCGCCATACCTTGACCCAGGTGGCCTCGGGCTCGGCCACCACCGGGCGGCCGCCCTGCAGCGCGGTGTCGGGCAGCCAGTAGCGGGCATCGAAGTTGGCGAAGCTGCGTGCGCCGGTGGCGCGGTCGACCCGGTTGCCCAGGAACACCAGCTTGAACGGCAGCGCGGCCGAGAAGGCGGCGCTGCGAACGATGAAGATGGCCGACTCGTCGAAGGCCGGCGCGCCGGGCGCGGCCAGGCCGTAGAGGTTGAGGTAGTCGGTGTCGCGGAAGGTGAAGCTGTCGGCGTCCTGGCGCAGCTGCACGCGGTCGTAGATGCCGCCGCGCACGAAGCCCGAGCCCTTGAAGCTCTCCTGGCCCGCGGTGCGCACGATGAAGACGGCCTGCTCGCCGGGTTTCAGCTGCGCCATCAGGTTGGCCCAGCCGGCCTGGCCCAGCAGGCTCTGGCCGATGTCGGGCGGGTTCAGCAGGCCGAACCACAGGTCGATGAAGGGCGCGTCACCGCGCGGCAGGCCCACCTGCTCGGGCTGCACCACCAGGCGCTGCACGGCGCCCTGCTTCACCAGCGCGGCCCAGTCCAGGCGCTGGCCGGTCTGGGTGAACCGCGCCACCGGCCGCTGCACCGGCGGCAGGATGCCGGTCTGGCGCGCCACCGTGGCGGCCGAGGTCATCAGCACCTGGTTCTGCGCGATCACCGTGACCGTGGCGCCCGAGATCGCGTCCACGCCGACGATGCCCTCGTCGGGCCGGCTGTGGCCGATCTCCACCTTGGCGCCGGCATGCTGGCCCAGGTACTGGTGGTTGAACTTCAGCAGCGCGCTTTCGGGGATGCCCAGCAGCAGGATGGGCTCGGAGTGCTTGAGCACCTTCACGCCGACGAAGCGCCCCTTCAGGTCCATGCCGATCAGCGTGACCACCGGCTTGCCCGAATAGGCCGGCGTGTCGGTGATGTCGGTGGACAGCATCACATAGCCCAGCAGCGCGGGCTGGCCGTTCACCGGCGCGCCATAGGCCTCCACATAGGGCGGCTGGCCCTTGCGCTCGGAGAAGCTCAGGGCACCCGGAAACACCTCGGCACAGGGCGCGTGGTCGCACAGCCGCGGGCCATGGATGCCCTCGGGCAGCGGCGCCTCGTAGGCCGTGGCTTTGGCGGCGGCGTTGGCGGCGTCGGCCGCGGCGGCGGGCATGGCCAGGGCACACAGGCCCAGCCACGCCGCCAGCGCGAGCCGGCAGACGATGGACAGCGGGGACATCGGGGTCTCGTCGGGCGCGGCGGGCGTCACACACCGCCGCGCCGGGGTGCCACTCAGGCTTCCACGAACATGCGGCTGCGCATCTCGAGGTGCAGCGCGTGGCAGAAGTGCGTGCAGTAGCACCAGTACACGCCGGGCTTGTCGACGACGAAGGTCACCGAGGCCGTCTCCTGCGGGTTGACGATGAAGTTGACGTTGAACTTCGGGATCGCGAAGCCGTGCGTCAGGTCCTCCACCTTGTCGAGGTTGGTGATGATCAGCGTGACCTCGTCGCCCTTCTTCACGGTGAACTCGGGCAGGCTGTAGGCCGGCGCCTGGGTGGTCATCTTGACCGTCACCTTCTTGCCGTTGCGGGTGATGCCGCCGTCCTTCGGGTCCTTGATGGCGTTCGGGAAGTCGTCGAGGCTGTAGACCTGCTTGGGCCGCAGCAGCTCGCGCTTGAAGATGATGAAATCATGCGGCTCGCCGCGCACCGGATGGTCGCCGGTGAGGATCATCTTCTCGCCCGAGATGTCGACGATCTGCTCGTTCTCGGGGTGCAGCGGGCCCACCGGCAGGAAGCGGTCCTTCGAGAACTTGCAGCCCACGGCCAGCCACTTGCCATCGGCCTTGGCGGTCTCGGAGCCCGAGGCGTTCAGGTGGCCCGGCTGGTAGTGCACATCCAGGCGGTCGACCACGTACTTGGCGGTCTTGTCGCCACCGTGGAACTTGATCGCGGCGTCGACGTTCCACTTCACCACCTGGCTGTCGAGGAACAGCGTGGTGAAGGCGTTGCCGCGGCCGTCGAAGGCGGTGTGCAGCGGCCCCAGGCCCAGCTCGACCTCGGCCACGATGGCCTTGTCGATCTTGTCCAGCTTGCCGTCGAACCAATCGAGCACCTTGGCCAGCTCGATCACCGTGGCGGTGGGCGAGAGCTTGCCCGAGCAGATGAAGTACTTGCCGTCGGGGCTGGCGTTCACGCCGTGCGGGTTCTTGGGCACGCTCACGTAGGCGGCCAGCGCGGTCTTGGGGTCTTCGTTGCTCTTGCGCGTGCAGTCCACCACCGGCACCTTGCTGTCGCCGTAGGTCTTGAACTTGCCGTCCTTCACCGCCTGCTCGATGCGCGCGATGTGGAAGAACACGCAGGCATCGCGCTCGGCCGACATCATCTCGGCGAAGTGCGCACCGCCCTCGGTGTTGTACTGGTTGCTGGCCGCCAGCTTGCCGTCATAGGACGTGGCCACCAGGTCGCAGTTGCCGTCGATCAGCGCCTGCCAGCGCACGTTCATCGTCTCGACGTCGATGCAGGTGAACAGCGCGCGGTAGGTCTCGGGCTTGTCCATGCCCTTGCCGTCGTTGGGCAGCGGCAGGTGGAACTCGGCGCCGGCGAACACGCGCGTGGTGTAGTTGATCTTCTCGTCGACCGGGTCGCGCTTATCGGGGAAGATGCCGTGGAAGCCCTGGATGTTGGGAATCTCGGTGATCTTGTCGCAGACGAAGTAGTCGAGCCGGATGCGCGCGATGCGGCTGTTGATCTTGTCGTTGACGAAGGCGTAGCGGCCGTCGTAGTCGCCGTCCTTGTAGCTGGCGTGCACGTGGTGGGTGTCGCCCACGGTGTAGCGCAGGCTGCCGTCGGCCTTGGTGCCCATCACCTTCTTCGATTCATTGGTGATGCCCCAGCCCACCAGCGCATCGGGCACGAAGCAAGGGATGCGCAGGATCTCGCGGCCCGAGGGCATGCCCAGCACGCGCACATCACCGGTGTGGCCACCGCTCCACAGGCCGTAGTAGGTGTCCAGCTCGCCCGGCTTGGGGTGCAGGCCCGGCTGGCTGGACGTGCCGGCGTGGCCGCTGCCGCCCGACGCAGCGGGCGCGGCGCCCGAGGCGGCGCCCGCCGGGGCGGCGCTCTGGCTGCCGCTGTTGCAGGCGGCCAGGCCGGCGCCCAGACCGGCCACGGCGGCCGAGTTGAGGAAGCGGCGGCGGCCCGGTACGGTCAGCTCAGGCGTGGCCGAAGGGGCGGTCGCAGGGGTCTTGTCCTGGCTCATGGAGGGGGTCCTCGTTGCTGTTGTTCAGACGGCGTCGACACCGGCCCACGGGGTGCCGTGAAGCCTGCTGCGCACGCACGCCGGGGCGGCTCTTGGCGCAGGCTGGATGCTCGGGAAAGCCCTGTCCGGCGGCCTTGAACCAGTTCAACTTTCGAAACGAAAGCCGGTCAGCAGGCTGGACAGGGCCGACCGGCGCTTCCTACGATGGCCGCCATCGGGTGCCGCACCAGGGGCGCCCCTGCCCCTGCACCGAGACGCGCCATGCCCACCCCTTTGCCACGATGCCCGGCACCCGCCGCGTGCCGCCCGCCCATGCACCGACGCCAGGCGCTCGCGCTCGGCGGCGGCCTGCTGCTGCCCGGCCTGGCCACACTGCCCGCAGGCCCGGCCCGGGCGGCCACGCCCGGCACCTGGCGGCAGCAGGCGCAGCGCCCGCTGATGGGCACCACGGTGCGGCTGGTGGCCGAGACCGCCGACGCCGGCCGTGCCGCCGCACTGCCCGAGGCGCTGGACCATGCCTTCGCGCGCATGGCCGCTCTGGCCGCGCTGATGACGCATTACGAGCCCACCAGCGGCACCGGCGCCATCGCGCTGGCCGCCGGGCTGCAGCCGGTGCCGGTGGCCGCGCCACTGATGACCGTGCTGCAGCAGGCGCAGGCCCTGTCGGCACGCAGCGACGGCGCCTTCGACGTGACCATCGGCGCCACCGGGCTGTGGCGCTTCGACGATCCGGCCGCTCCGCCGCACCCGGCGCCCGAGCAGGTGGCCCGCGGCCTGCCGCTGGTGGGCTGGCGCCAGCTGCGGCTGGATGCGCGCGCCGGCACGGCCTGGCTGCCGCGCCGTGGCATGCGGCTGGATCTGGGCGGCATTGCCAAGCTGCCGATCCTGGCCGCCGGCCTGCAGGCCCTGCGCGAGGCCGGCGTGCCCCGCGCACTGGTGGACGGTGGCGGCGATGTGCTGGCCTTCAGCCCGCCGGACACCGCCACCGCCCCGGCCGGCCGCCGCCGCCTGCCCGCATCGCCAACATGGCCCGCCTGGCGCGTGGGCGTGCGCGACCCCGCGCGGCCCGACGCGCTGATCGGCGTGCTGGCGCTACACAACGGGGTGATGGCCTCCTCGGGCGACTACGAGCGCTGCAGCACCGACACGCTGGGCCGGCGCTGGCACCATGTGCTGGACCCGCGCACCGGCCGGCCCGCCACGGCGGCACATGGCGTCACGCTGCTGGCGCGTGCACCCGGCGAAGGCGGCCCCGCCGCGCTGGACGACGCGGTGGCCCGCGTCAACGGGCTGGGCGCTGCGCTGATGGTGCTGGACGAGGCCCGCGGCCGCGCGCTGCTGGCCGGCCTGCCACCGGCCGGCCACCGCCGGGCGGACGTGCAGGCGCTGGTGACGCGGCAGGACGGCTCGCGCTGGGGCGCGCTGGACGGCTGGGTGCGCGCCGGCGCGGCCTAGCGTCCGGTCGTCCCCGCCTCGTGGTGCTCGGCCTCGCCCTCCAGCACCAGCGGCAGGCGCACGATGAAGGTGCTGCCCTGGCCGGGGTCGCTGTGCAGCGCGATCTCGCCGCCATGGGCCTGCACCAGCGCGCGGGTGAGTGCCAGGCCGATGCCGGCGCCCTCGTGCAGGCGGCCGTTGCCGTTGTCCAGCTGGTGGAAGCGCTCGAACACCTGGGCCTGCAGCGTGGCCGGGATGCCGTGGCCGGCATCGCGCACCAGCAGCTCGAAGCGCGGCGGCCCGTCGTCGGCCGGCAGCGGCCGCGCCTGCAGCGCCAGGCTGCCGCCGTCGGGGGTGAACTTCACCGCGTTGGACAGCAGGTGCCACAGCACCTGGCGCAGGCGGTCGGGGTCGAGCATCAGCGCGTCCAGCCCCGCGTCCACCTGCACCGCCAGCGTCTGCCGGCGCGCCTGGCGCTGCGGCGCCAGCGTGGCGGCCACCTCGTCGACCAGCACCTGCAGATCGAACAGCGCGGGCCGCAGCTGCAGCCGGCCGGCCTCGATGTGGGCGAGGTCGAGCACGTCGTCGATCAGGCGCAGCAGGTGGCCGCCGTTGTTGGCGATGCGCGCCAGCACATTGGTCTCCTGCGGCGAGCCCGGCACCAGGCGGCCGCGGCGCATCAGTTCCACGAAGCCCAGCACCACGGTGAGCGGCGTGCGCAGCTCGTGCGTCATGGTGGCCAGGAAGCGGCTCTTCAGATGCCCCAGCTGCTGCAGCCGGCGTGCCTCCTCGGCCTGGGCCGCGGCCTCGGCCTGGGCCTGCTCGGCCTGCACCTGGGCGCTCACGTCGGTCAGCGTGGCGATCAGGCGGTCGGCAGCCAGGCGCTCCAGCCGCAGCGCCAGCACGCGCGCCGGCCCACCGGCGGCCGGCAAGGGCAGGCGCAGGCCGTCGTGGATCAGGCCAGGGGTGCTGCCGCGCGCCGCCACATCGGCGGCCAGGTCCAGGCCCGGCCGCACCTCGGCCAGCAGCGTGAACAGGTTGAACAGCGCACGCCCGGCGTTCAACGGCAGCAGCAGGCGGGCACAGGCGGCGTTGGCCAGCGTCACCGTGCCGTCGTCACGCACCGCCATCAGGCCCAGCGGCGCGGCGTTCAGGAACAGCAGCAGCTCGGCCAGTTCGTCGTCGGCGCTGGGCAGCGGGGGCATCGGGCGCCCCGCGTCAGCGCTGCACGCACACGTAGCTCAGGCGGTCCGGCGGCGCATCGGCCGGTCCGGCCAGCAGGCGCAGCCGCACCGGCGTGGGCCGCATGCGCAGCGTCAGCACGTAGTCGATCGTGGCGTCCAGTGGCCGGGCCTGCTGGCGCGCGCCGTGGAAGCGCTGCGCCACCAGCGCGTTGTCCATGCACGGCGCCACCACGGTGAACAGCGGCAGCCCCACCACCTGGTGGCGGCCCAGCGCGGCCAGGCGCGACTCGGTGGCGTTGTAGCGCTGCACGATGTCGGCGGCGTCGAAGCCGATGACCCCGAAGCCCAGCGCGTCCAGCGCGCCATCGTCCAGGCTGGACAGCACGGACCACAGGTCCGGTTGGTCAAAGGCGGTGCTCGGCAAGTCGGCTGTGTTCATGACCGGCGCTCAAAGGGGGTGGGCAACAGGGGGCTACAGCCGAAAGACACCCCGGTCGTCCGGATATCGGCCGGCCGCGGCGCCGACTTGAGCCCGGCATGCGGCGCGGCGACGTTCAGCGCCTCAGCGTCCCCACACCGCCGCCACCAGCGTCAGCGTGCCCAGCACCAGGTTGACGCCCACCCAGCGGCGGATGACGGCCATGGCCGCGCCAGCGGCCGGCCACTCGCGCGCCGCCACATGGCGCTTGAGCCGCGGGTAGGGCACGGTGACGATGAACGCGAAGATGCCCGCCATCACCAGCCCCAGCGCCAGCATGGCGTGCCAGGCCGGCGGCGCGGTGGCCAGACCCACGCGCCCCAGCAGCGCCAGGCCGGTGAGCAGGATCAGCGGCACGGCCACCCCCACCAGGCGGAAGAAGCGGCCCAGCGTGGCGGCCAGCAGCGGCAGGCGCTGCGGTGGCTCCAGCACCTCGGCCGCCGCCGGGCGCAGGGCGAAATGGGCGAAGGCCATGCCGCCCACCCACAGCACGGCGCCGAGCAGGTGGACCAGCAGCAGCAGTGGCCAGGGCAACCAGGGCAGGTTCATCGGGTGGGGCCTCGGGTGGGTGGCGCGCCACGCGCCGATGTCAGGACACCCGGCCGAGCTGGCGCACCAGGTGCGCCAGGCAGGCCAGGGTGAGCGCCGCCGCCACGGCCAGCGGCTGCAGCAGGTCCAGGGCGGCGATGGCCTCGCCGCTGAGCACGCGCTGCATCAGCGTGCTTTGCGCCAGCGCCGGCACCCACAGGTGCCAGGGCGCCTCGCCGCCCAGGCTGAACAGCGGCACCATCGGCGCGAACGAGCAGGCCAGCACCAGCACCGTGCCGCTGGCCTGCGCCTCCTTCACGCTGCGGCTGCGCAGCGCCAGCGCCATCATCGCGGCGGCCATCAGCGCGGCCAGCGGCAGCAGCAGGGCCAGGAACAGCGCCGCCTCGCGCGGGCCGAACTGGAAGCTGGCGGCCAGCATCTCGCTGCGCAGCAGCCACTGCCCGGGCAGGAAGCTCAGGCACGACAGCACCGCCACGCCCATGGCCAGCAGCGCCACCGCGCCCCACTTGCCCAGCACCAGCGCGGCGCGCGAGGCCGGCGTCATCAGCAGCGGCTCCAGCGAGCCGCGCTCGCGCTCGCCGGCGGTGCTGTCGAGTGCGGTGTGGAAGGCGCCGTACACCACCGCCATCAGGATGAACATCGGCAGCATGCGCGTGAACTGGGCCGAGCGCTGGCGGGCGTCGGCCATGTCCTGCTCGTCGGTCTGGATGACCTGCAGCACCGCCGGCGGCACGCCGCGCCAGACCAGGCGCAGCATGGCCTGCTCCTGCTGGAAGCCGGCCAGCAGCTGCTGCCACTGGCTGGCACTGCTTTGCGCGCGGGTGTTGCCGCTGGCCGTCTTGAGCACCAGCTGCGGTGCACGGCCGGCCAGCAGCGCGGCCTCGAAGTCGGGCGGCAGCACCAGCACGGCCAGTCCCAGGTCGCGCCGGGCCAGCGCGCGCTCGTGGTCGGCGGGCGCGGGCTCCAGCGTGTAGCCCTGGCGCGCGGCGTAGTTGGCCAGCGTGGGCGCATGGTCGATGCCCACGGCCATCAGCGTGCGCGCGCGGGCCTGGGTTTCCAGCTCGGCCACCAGGGCCGACAGGCCCAGCAACATCACCGGCCCGATGGCCACCGAGGACAGCAGCATCACGGCGATGGTGCGGCGATCGCGCAGCGCGTCGACCACCTCCTTCTTCAGCACCTGCAGCAGCTGGCGCAGCATCGCGGTCATGGGTGCCCCTCGCCGTAGCCCAGGCGCACGAAGGCGGCCTCGAAGTCGTCGCAGCCGCTGCGCGCCAGCAGCTCGGACACCGTGCCCTCGGCCACGGTGCGGCCACCGGCCACCACCACCACGCGGTCGCACAGGCGTTCCACCTCCTGCATGATGTGGGTGCAGAACACGATGCACTGGCCGCGCTCGTCGCGCAGCGTGCGCAGGGCCTCGCGCAGCGCGCGCGTGGCCAGCACGTCCAGGCCGTTGGTGGGCTCGTCCAGGATCAGGTGGCTGGGGTCGTGCACCAGCGCGCGGGCCAGCGCGGTCTTCATGCGCTCGCCCTGGCTGAAGCCCTCGGTGCGGCGGTCCAGCAGCGGCGCCATCTCCAGCAGGCGCGCCAGCGTGTCGGCGCGGGCGGCGGCGGTGTCGGCGTCCAGCCCGTGCAGGCGGCCGTGGTAGACGATGTTCTCGCGTGCAGTCAGGCGCGGGTACAGGCCACGCGCATCGCTCAGCACGCCCAGGCGGGCACGCACGGCCTGCGGGTCGGTGGCCACGTCGATGCCGTCCACGCGCACTGCACCGGCATCGGGCTTCACGCGCGCGGCCACCATGCGCAGCGTGGTGGTCTTGCCGGCGCCATTGGGCCCCAGCAGGCCGGTGATGCTGCCGTCGGCCACCGTGAAGCTGACCGAGCGCACGGCCTGCACCGGCGCGCCGGCGCGGCGCCACGGGCCCCAGCCGCGGCCGGTGGGCGGGCCCGGGTAGGCCTTGGCGACGCCTTGCACCTCGATCATCGGGCCTCCTGAACAGCCTGCACGGCGGACAGGCCAGGCGGCACGAAGGCCGGCGGGCGCGGCAGGCGCTGGCCGCAGCTGGCCAGCGCCTCGCGCTCTGCAGCCAGCGCGGCGGCGTCGTCGTCCAGCGTGATGAAGCCGCGCACCGCATCGCGCACACAGGGCTGCGACAGCACGCCATGGCCGGCCTGGGCCATCACGATGTGCCGCGCCTGCGCGCCCAGCGCGGCGGCGGTGCGCTCGGCATGGCGCGGCGGCGTCACCGGATCGGCCCCGCCCGACAGCAGCCACACCGGCACCGGCGATGGCGCCACACGGTAGAAGGCCGCCGGCACGGCGGCGCGCGGCCAGCCGGTGCAGGCGCGCTGGTACAGGTGCCGGAACGCGCTGGCGAACAGGTTGCTGCCGTCCTGCGCGGCGGCGCGCTCCTCGGGCGGTGGTTCGGGCGCGTGGTCGCCCAGGTCTTCGCTGCACACCACGGCATGGTGCAGGCCGGTGGCGATGCCCATGTCGCCGCCGCCCAGCGCGGCACCCAGCGTGGCCAGCGGCGCCCACTGGCCGCGGCTGGCGGCGTCGATGGCGGCGGGCAGGCCGGCAGCCAGGACCGGGGCGTACAACGGCGCGCGCAGCAGCGCGGCAAAGGCGTCGCGGTCCAGCGTCACACGCTCGGGCTGCCCGGTCAGCGGATGCGGCAGGCTCAGCGCGGCCGGCAGGCGCGCGGCCAGGGCCTGCAGCTGCTGGCGCAGCTGCGGATGGCGGCTCGCGCAGCCGGCGTCGGCAGCACAGCCGGCCAGCAGGGCGTCGAGCGCGCGCTGGTTGTCCAGCGCGGCGGCCTCGGACAGGCGCAGGTCGGGCGGCGCCACGCCGTCCAGCACCGCGCGGCGCAGCGCCTGCGGCGTCTGGCGCAGCCACTCCAGCACCACGCGTGTGCCGTAGGACACGCCGATGGCATTCACCCGCGGCGCGCCCAGGCGCTGGCGCACGGCCTCCACATCGGCCACCGCCAGCGTGGTGCTGAAGAAGCGCAGATCACCGTACGGCAGGGCCTGCAGCGCCGCGCGGCAGGCCGCCAGCCGCTGCAGCCGGGCCTCGGCGCTGTACTGCGCGGCCAGCGGCGGGGCCGGCGCATCGGGCCGGTCGTCGGCGCAGCGCAGCGGCGCACTGCGGCCGGTGCCGCGCAGGTCCACGAACACCAGATCGCGGCGCTGGTTCAGCCGCCCGTGCTGGCCGGCGAAGTGCGCCGCGGCATCGATGGCGCTCTGGCCGGGCCCACCGGCGAAGAAGAACACCGGGTCGGCCGCCTTCAACCGCGCCTGCGCCGGCAGCACGGCGTAGTGGATGTCGATGGCCACGCCCCCGGGCCGCGCCGGATCGAGCGGACGGCGCAGCACGCCGCACAGCGCGGCCTGCGGACGGTGGCGCAGCCGGCACGGCGCCAGGCCGGTGGACGGCTCGGGCGGGCTCGATGCGGTCGAGGTGGTGGTTGCCGCCGATGCCACCGACGCGGCCTGTGCGGCCTGTGCGGCCCGGGCCGGCGGCACGGCGGCCGACAGCAGGGCCAGCACGGCCAACGCGGGCGCCAGGGCGGGAGCCAGAGCGCTGAGGCGCATCAGGCCAGCAGCTGCTTCAGCTCGCCGCTGTCGATCAGCTTCTGCAGATCCTGCGCGCCGCCCACCAGCTGGCCCTTGACGAAGACCATCGGGAAGGTGGGCCAGCCGCTCCACATCTTCAGCGCATTGCGGCGGCGCCACTGGCTGAGGTAGCCGCCGTAGTCCAGGTCGTGGTGGGCGATGCCGGCGGCATCGAGTGCGCGGCGCGCCTTCTTGGGCCAGGGGTTGGCGGCCATGCCCACCACCACCACCGGGTGGCGGCGCACCGCCTCCTGCACCTCGCGCACGATGTCGGCGTGCGCATCGGCCACCCGGGCACGGATGGCGGGATGGAGGGCAGCGTCGTCGAGCACGGGGCGAGGCATGGGCGGTGTCCTGCAGCAATGGTGTGGGCGCAGCATACTTCGGCGTTCACCATTTCCGCGGCGATGTGCCGCGCCGGGTGGACGTTGCGGCATCCACGCCACCCACCCCGAAGGAGTCCTCCGCATGAAGCTCTACTACAGCCCCGGCGCCTGCTCGATGGCCGCCCACATCGTGCTGCAGGCCTCGGGCCTGCCCTTCGAGGCCATTGCGGCCCCCACCAAGACCAAGGTGCTGCCCGACGGCAGCGACTACCGCGCCATCAACCCCCTGGGCTACGTGCCGCTGCTGCAGCTGGACAACGGCGAGCGCCTGACCGAGTGCCCGGTGATCATGCAGTACGTGGCCGACCAGGTGCCGGCCAAGGCCCTGGCCCCCGCCAACGGCACGATGGAGCGCTACCGCCTGCAGGCCTGGCTGACCTTCATCAGCACCGAGCTGCACAAGGGCGGCTTCGGCATCTTCTTCAACCCGGCCGCGAACGCCGAGTTCAAGGCCGCGATGGGCGAGCGCCTGGCCGGCCGCCTGCGCTGGGTGAACGAGCAGCTGGAAGGCAAGACCTATGTGATGGGCGATGCCTTCACCGCCGCCGACGCCTACCTGTTCACCGTGACCAATTGGGCCAAGCCCACCGGCGTGGACCTGTCGCCCTACACCCAGCTGCTGGCCTGGCGTGAGCGCGTGGCCGCGCTGCCCGCCGTGCAGGCCACGCTGAAGGCCGAAGGCCTGGCCTGACGCTCAGGCCCCCCGCTGCTGGCGGCGGCGCGCCAATGCCCGCACGCCAGCCAGCGCGGCCAGGCCGCCGGCCAGCATCACCCCGCTGGCCGGCTCGGGCACCGGCAGGCTGCTGTAGTCGTGCCCGCTGGCGCTGGTGAGCGTGACGCCCTGCGTCATCACCTCGATCCAGAAGCCGGCGGTGTTGGCCGCATTGGCCGTGGCCTCCGACCAGGCCACGTAGCCGCCACCCGGCGTCTGGCGGCCGGCCCAGGCATCGGCCTGCGCGCCCAGGCTGGCGCTGATGTTGAAGGTCGACCACTGGAAGCCGCCGGCCGAGCGCTGGGCTTGCGCCACGCCACCGACCAGGTCGGCGCCGGTGAGCTGCATCGCGATGTCCAGCCCCGGGTAGCGCGGGTGATCGACGAACAGCCAGGTGTCCACCGAAGCCGACCCGGCGCCGCTGCGTGCGGCGCTGCCGCTGAGCTGCAGGTGGAAGTTCAGCACCACGTTGGGCACGTAGGTGCCCACCGGCATGTGGACGGTGATGGTGTCCTGCCAGGTCGTCGACGCACGCGCCTGGGCACTGGCCAGGTAGACGTCGTCCACCTGCTTGGTCTCGCCATCGGCGTTGGTGTAGACATAGGCCATCGGGTCGGAACTGGCGCGCGCGTTTGCGTAGGCATGCAGTGCACCGGCACCGGCCGTCGCGCTGGCGCTGGCCAGTGCGCCCTGGCTGAAGCTGTAGCGCCGGCCTTCGTCGGCGTCCACATACACCGTGCCGCTGGATGTGGTGACGCCGCTGCAACCGACCCCGAAGCTGGACGGTGCGCCGCCATCGGCGCGGGTGCTGCCCGAGGCCGAGCAACTGCCTTCTGCCGCGCCGGCTGGCGCGGCCAGCGCCCCCAGCAGCAGGGCCTGCAGCAGGGCCAGCCCCAGCGCCGCGGGGCGGGCCGGGGTGGAACGGGGCAGGCGGCCACAGCCGGCCGCCGGTGCATGCAACGGTGCCATCACGACGTCTCCTGTTCGAGGGCTTCTCTCCAGGAGCACAGTTCAGCACCCGCCGTCCGCCGGCGGCTTGACGCGCCGCAATCCACCGCCCCGCAAACCCGGGGGTGTATGCGCGCAGCCACGGCCCGCGCAATGCATGCGCACGCGGCCACCGCCGCGCGGGGCGATCAGCTGCTGCGCCGGGCGGCGTTCTTCAGCAAGGCCTCGCAGGTGGCACGCTGCGCGTCGGCCGCATCGAGCTTGCCGCACACCGGCTGCAGGCTGGTCTGCAGGCGCTTGACCACGGCCTCGTGCTGGCCTTGCGCGTTCCAGCTGGCCAGCTTGCCGCCCATGCGCTGCAGCGCGCGCGCGCTGCGCTCGTGGAAGGCCGCGGGGTCGCGCGCGGCCTCGTCGATCAGCTGCCGCGCCACGCGCTCGATGCGCGCCTCGTCCTGCGGCGCCAGCTCCACCAGCGCGGCAAAGTAGCCCGAGCCCCACTGCAGCCGCGTGGCCGGGCCCTGCGCCTTGGTGAACGACTCCTCGTACCAGCGCAGCGCCTCGTCGGCACGGCCCTGCTTGCGGGCGTTGCCACCCAGCTGGCTCATCAGGTAGTACGGCGAATGGCTGCGCGCCAGGTTGGCCTTGAGCAGCACATCGCTGTCGGCCCACAGCCCGGCCTCGCCCAGCAGGTAGGCGGCCGAGGTGATGACGGCCTGGCGCTCGTGGGGGTCGGTGATCTCGCGGTCCTCGCGCGCCGCGGCCTCGCGCACGCGCTGCAGCAGCGCGGCGGGGATCTTGGGCGCGCGCTCGTCCTTGGCCTGGTCGATGCGCGCCAGCTGCACGCGCGAGACCAGCGCCGACATGCGGTCGGCGCGCGACAGGCTGGCATCGGCCTCCAGGCGCTGCAGCGCGGCGTCGAAAGCGGTGGCCAGCTTCTGCCGGTCGGTCCCGCCGGGCCGCCCCAAGGGACCGGACGCCCCCTCGGGGGGCAGGAGCGAAGCGACGTGGGGGCGCGATGATCCCGCTTCGGGCGCCAGCGCCTTGGTGATGTCGGTGGCGAAGTTCACCACCACGTCCATCTGCGCGCGGCTGGCGGCGGCATCGGCCAGCACGGCCAGTACCTTGGCGCGCAGCGCGGCGTCGGGCTTCAGGCCCTTGCCGTCGTCGCTCTCGGCCAGGGCCTTGAGCAGCAGGCGCGTGCCGGCATCGCGCTCGGCCGGCGGGCAGGCGGCGGCCAGCTGGCCCAGCAGCGCGGCGCGCTCGGCGGCGGGCACCAGCTGCGATTCATCGGTGTCCCAGCCATAGAAGGCCAGCATGCGCCACTCGCCGCCGCTCAGCGGCTTGCCGGCGCGGGCATCGGCCAGCACGGCCTTCACCGGCCGGCCACCGGCCAGGCCCTGCTGCAGCAGGGCCATCACCTGCGGCGCGTCCACCTCGCCGGGCAGGCGGGTGATCTCGGCGCCCTCGGGGTTGAACAGGATCAGCGTGGGGTAGCCGCGCACCTTGAAACGGCCGCCCAGCTTCTGCGCGCCGGCCAGGTCGCCATCCACATGCACGGCGACGAAGCCCTTGGCCCGGTCGATGAAGTCCTGCCGGTTGAACAGCGTGGCCTTGAGCTGGTTGCACGGCGGGCACCAGCTGGCGCCCCAGTACAGCAGCACCGGCTTCTTCTCGGCCCGGGCCTGGGCGAAGGCGCGGTCGACGTCGGCATCGGCGCCGGCCTGCTGCCAGGCCACGCCCGGGCCGGGCAGGGCCGCGGCCTGGGTGCTGAAGCTGGCCGGCAGGCCCAATACCAGGGTGATGGCGCTGGCCAGGGCCAGGCGGGAACAAGCGCTGCGCAGGGGTGCTCGCATCGGGGTTTCAGGCGTCCTTCGTGGGGATCGCGGATTGTGGCGCCGGTGGCGCGTCGGCCGGCTTGGCGCTTTCCCCGTCGGCGCCGTGGTCAGCCCGCGGATCGGGTTCCGGATCGGCGCCCAGCGCCAGCTGCGCGTCGTCGTCCAGCGGCTCGGGCGTGGCGCGGGCCAGGGCCATCCACACCGGGAAGGGCAGGCGCATCGCGCGCTGTGGCGCCGGGCGCGCCACCTCGAGCGGGCCGCGTTCGGGCGCCACCAGCACGCCGTAGGCCGGCGGAATCTCCTCGGGCCGCGCGATGCCTTCGCGGATCACGTACCAGCACTCGCTGGCCAGCCAGCGGTAGGCCTCGCCCTTGGCCGGGCGGCGCAGGTCCGACAGCAGGTCGGCGCGGCGCACCTTGATCTCGTGCGCCACCGGCAGCAGCCAGGCCTCCTTGGTGGTGTGGCGGATCGAGTAGACATCGGGCATGGCCATCGCCCAGGCAGCATCGGGGCCGTCGACCTCCTGGCCGGCGTCGTCGGTGACCAGACCGACGCGGGCGCGCAGGCTCAGGCCCCGCCAGACGATGCGCCCGGCACGCTGCATCTCGCGCGCCACGCGGGCCACCAGGGCCTCGTGCGCATCGCGCGCGGCGCGGTTCTTCTGCAGCGTGTCGGCCAGCACGGCGATGCCGGCCTCGGTGACGCGCAGCGTCTCGCGCCCGGCGGCATCCAGTTGCTGGGCCAGCAGGCCGGCGGCCAGCAGCTCGGCCTCCAGCGGATCGCGGCAGGGCCAGCCTGCCGAGCGCCACACCTCGCGCAGGCGGCGGCGGTGGGCGGTACCGAGGGTGGGGGAAGACGATGCAGTGGACACGGTGCGCAGCGTAGCGCGGCGCAAAGCGGCCCGGCCACCCGGCCGCGCCATGCAGCGCCGGCGAACGCTGTGTTCAAGGCCCTGTGCACCGCGCGGGCCGGGCGCCGTGCCACGATCACGCCATGAGCACGATCACCGCCCCTTCTGCCCCGAACGCCCCCGCCACGCCCGTGCGCCAGCCGCGCGCGGTGGAGCGCCTGGTCACCGGCCAGCCCACGCAGGACGGCGCCGGCGTCAAGCTCACCCGGGTGCTGACGCAGCCGCTGCAGCGCCGGCTCGACCCGTACCTGATGCTCGACGCCTTCGGCTCCGACCAGCCGGGCGACTACATCGCCGGCTTCCCCGATCACCCGCACCGTGGCTTCGAGACCATCACCTACATGATCGCCGGGCGCATGCGCCACCGCGACTCGGCCGGCCACGAGGGCCTGCTGAGCAATGGCGGCGTGCAGTGGATGACCGCCGGCCGCGGCGTGATCCACAGCGAGCTGCCCGAGCAGGAAGAGGGCGTGATGGAGGGCTTCCAGCTGTGGCTGAACCTGCACAGCGCCGACAAGATGCAGGCCCCCGGCTACCGCGACATCCCCAGCGAGCAGATCCCCGAATGGCGCGCCGACGGCGTGACCGTTCGCGTGATCGCCGGCGAGAGCCAGGGCGTGGCCGGCGCCGTGCAGCGCCCCACCACGCTGCCGCTGTACCTGGATGTGCACCTGGCGCCCGGCGCGGTGTTCGCCCAGCCGCTACCCGAAGGCCACAACGCCTTCGTCTACACCTACCGTGGCGCCGTGCGCATCGAGGGCACCGAGGTGCCGGCCCAGCGCATGGCCGTGTTGGTCGGCGGCGGCATGAACCCGGCGCCCGGCACCGATGGCGTGCTGCTGGCCGCCGGGCCCGAGGGCGCCCGCGCGCTGCTGATCGCCGGTGCACCGCTGCACGAGCCGATCGCCCAGTACGGCCCGTTCGTGATGAACACCCGCGACGAGCTGATGCAGGCGGTGAGCGACTTCCAGACGGGGCGGCTGGCGTAACCGATTCGTACCTGGGCTCAGGTGCCTCCCGAGGGTGGCGAGGTGCTGCGCGTCCGTACACTCGGCGCGTTTGTCACTTTCCCACCCGGAACACCCCATGATGCTTCGCCTGCTGACCGCAGCCCTGCTGGCCACCGTGACGGCCACCGCCGCCCAGGCCGCCGACACCCCCGCCAAGGCCCCCAAGGCCGCACCCAAGTACCTGATCGTCGACCGCTCGTCCGAGGCGGTGATGGACAAGGCCACGGCCGAGGCCGAGTGGGCCAAGCAGATCGAAGCCAAGGGTGCCAAGCGCCTGGCCAAGCTGTATCCACTGGCCAAGTGGGGCTTCATCAGCCAGGTCGAAGGCGGCTTCACCGCCGACAAGACCTGCGTGGTGACCGCCCGCGCGATGCTGGTGCCGCGCGCTGGCAAGGTGCTGCAGTTCGTGCCCGACAAGACCGCCACCGTGTTCGACGCCAAGGCCGGCGCCGATGCCGCCGCCTGCAAGGCGCTGGGCGCGGCCAAGCTGGGCGAGGCCATCGACTCGGTGCTGTCCTCCCTGGTGAAGTGAGGCCCGGGCCGGCCGCGCCGGCCTGCGGCGCGGCGGCGGGCTGCGGTCAGGGCACGCGCAGGCGGCCGTCGGCCGGGTGCGCAGCCAGCGGCCCGGGCCCCAGCGGCGGCTCGGCCGGGTGCCGCAGCCAGTCGGGCGGCACCGGCGTGGGTGCCGGTGTGGCGGGCAGCGCGGCCACCAGGCTGCTGCGCGTCAGGCCGGTGGCCATCTGGTTGGCCACGTGGCGTGCGGCCTGCGGCGCCGCGGCACTGGTGCCGTTGAAGCGCTGCAGCACGGCGCGCCGGTTGCCCGGCAGGCGCATGCCGGGATGGCTGATGCCGGCGTCGGCCGCCGCGGCCAGCGGCAGCCAGCGTTGCGGCAGGCCGCCGGCGCCCGCCGCCAGGCCCGGCATCCCCGAGTAGCCCGACACCGGCCCGTCGTCTCGGCGGCCGGTGTACGCGGCCACGGCCAGCGTCAGCGCGCCGGTGGCCACGTTGCTCAGCGTGTCGTCGCGCCGCACCACACGGGCGGCGACCTCCTGCGGCCGCTCATCCGCGGCACAGCGCTGCGGGTTGAAGAAGCGCGCCGACTGCGGCCGCACCCGGCCGAAGATCACCTCGTCGCACTCGATCCAGGCCGACACCGCCAGCGGCCCGTCGCCGCCCTGGCGCACGCGCAGGAGCCAGGGCCCGGCCGGCGCGGGTGCTTGGCGGGTCACGCTGCTGGTGGTGCCCCAGATGGCCAGCAGGGCCATCGGCCGGTCGGTGGCCTGCACCACCTCGGAGTACAGCAGCAGTGCGGCGCACGGCTGGTCGGGCTGGCAGCGCCATTCCATCTCGGGTGTGCGGCCGTCCACGCGCAGGCAGGTGCCGTCGGGCGCCGTCACCTCGATCGCCACCTGGTCGAGCGCGGTGCCGGGCGGCAGCCACAACTCCACGCAGCTGTCGAAGGGCTGGGCCGGCGGCACGAACAGGCCCAGCTCGGCCCACCCACCGGCCGGCACCTCCAGCGCCGCATGGCTGGCGTTCAGCCGGCTGTTGCCGGCGGCCAGCGTGATGGCCAGGTGCTCGTCGGCCTGCAGCAACTCGTCCATCGCCCGTTCGAACATGGCCTGGCCGGCACGTGCCGCCGCGTGCGCGCCCGACGACAGGTTGACCACCACCGGCAGGCGCGCCGGCGGCGTGGCGGCCGGGTCCGCCGCCGCGCCATCGGCCGGCGCCCAGTGGAAGCGGCTCCGCGCCTCGGCGGTGATGAAGCGCAGACCGTCCAGCGCATTGACCGGCAGCCAGCGGCCCGAGGACACCTCGGACTGCTCGCGCGGCAGGTCCACCACCAGCAGCGGGCTGCGCGAGGCCACATCGCCCGGCGGCGCATGCAGCGCGGCAGGCGGCTGCTCGGCCGGCGGCAGGCCGGCGGGCCACCGCGCCACCAGGCCCGCCGCGGGCGCGGCCGCCAGCGCCAGCACGCCGCTGCCGTGCGAGGCCCGCGACAGCAGCGCACGCGACGGCTTGAGCCAGCGCCGGGCCGGGTGGGTGGCGCTGGCCGGCGCGGTGTCCATCACCGCGTACGCGGTCTCGTAGCAGCGGGCCTCGTCGACCGCGCCGTCGATGCGGTGCGCGTCCAGCAGCGCCTGCAGGGCGTCGTGGCCCAGCATCCGGCCATGCGTGAAGCCGGGCGGCAGCTGCCAGGGCGGCTGCGCCACGTCACGCGTGGTGCACTGCCACAGGGCGGCCACGCGGGTGGTCCCGGTGGCATCCAGCAGGCCGGCATGGGCGAAGGGGCAGCCGTAGTCGATGACGCCCAGCACCACCGCCGCCGGCCGGGTGAGCGGCCGCACCGGACCGGCCGGCGCGCCCGGCGCCGATGTGGCCGCGCCGCGCGGGTAGCCCAGCTGCAGCCGCGCCACGGCCGGGTTGCCCAGCACGCCGGCCACGCGCGCGGCCAGTGCCGGCGGCGGCAGCGTGGGTTGGCCGGGCAGCGCGGTGGCGATGCGCAGCGTGGCAAAACGCGAGGGCGTGCCGCGGCCGGGCAGCGGCTCGTCGTAGGCCGCGGGCACCTCGGCCCCGAACACCGGGCTGCGCACGGCGTCCCAGCCAGGGCTGTCGGCGCTGCGCTCGACGACGAAGGACAGCTGCGCCGGCAGCCGCCCACCGGGCATCAGCGGGCGCCAGGCGCTCAGCTCGGCCCAGCGCAGGTAGGGGTCGCGCGGTCGCGCGGCGGCGGCGCTGCCGGGGGCCCAGATCGCCGAGGGCTGCGGCACGGTGGGGGCGGGGGCGGCCATCGCCGGCTCAGCGCCAGTCGCCCCACTCGTCCCAGGCCAGGGCCCAGGCATGGCGCAGCACGCCGCGGCCCGGCTCGGGCGAGACGGCGTCGCGGTCGGCCACCGTGTCCTGGGCCGGCTCGAGCGCCGGTTGCGCATCCAGCGCCTCGACATAGGCCGGCAGCGCGCGCTGCGCGGTGACGCCGGCCGCGTCCAGCGGCTCGTGGCGGTCGAAGTCGCGCATCAGCGCCGGCCAGGGCAGCTGCGTGGCCGGATCGCGCCAGGCCTCGCCGTCGAAGCCGCGCGGCTGCCAGCCACCGCCCAGGCAGCGGGCGCGCACATAGCCCGCGAAGGTCTCGCCGACCAGGCGCCCGGCGACGTTGTCGATCGGGAAGTGAACGCCGGCCACGACGCGGTTGTCGGCGATGCGCTTGGCCAGGCGCTGCAGCTGGGTGTCGAACGCGCTGCCGACGGCCTGGCCGCTGAGCATCTGCAGCAGCCGCGCCACCAGGAAGGCCTCGGCCGCATGGCCGCAGGGAAAGGCGCCGAAGCGGCGCGGGTTGATCATCGGCTGGATGCTGGGCGAATAGGCCGTGGGTCGCGGGCACGCGAAGCTGTGCTTGGCCATCTGGTTCAGGTGCGACAGCGCCTGCAGCGCCACCGCCAGCAGCTCCAGCGTGCGCCGGTGCTGGGTGGGGTTGAGGTCGGCGATGGACGCCCAGAACTGCATCGGGATGCCGATCTGGCCGACGATCTCGGACAGCCGCTCCTGGCGCAGGTCGGCCATGTCGAACACCATCTGCACCTGGGCCTCGAACAGCGCCTGCGGCGGGCGGCGCAGGCGCATCACCAGCGCCACCGCGTCCAGCTGCGGAACGCCCGCGGCATCGGCGCCCATCTGGCGGTGCCACACCATCAGACGGTCGCCGGACAGGCGCCAATGCAGCGGCTCCATCAGCGCGGTGATGCAGTTCTCGACCCGGATGTCGTCGGACCACCGGGCGGCGCTGCCGGGCCGACCCACCGCGGGCAGCGCCAGCGGGCGCGCCGGCGACCAGCCCGCGGCCAGGCGCGGCTCGACCAGCTCCTCGCGGCTGGCGGTGAGGGCGAAGCTCATGGCCGCATCGGCGCCCGGACCCAGGCCCGAGGTGGGCGCCGCGGCCGCCTGCGCGAAATGCGGCACCCAGGCGCCATAGGCCCCTTGTGCACCTTGCGCGCCTTGTGCGCCTTGGGCTCCCTGCGCACCCTGGGCGCCTTGCGCGCCCTGCAGGCTGCTGTAGATCGTCATGCGAAAACTCCTCCCTGGATGGCGACGGGCTAGCCGGCCGGCAAGCCGGCATCGGCGAGTGCGCGGGCGAACAGCCGGTTCTGCTCGCTGTCGACCGCGGCGCGCGACAGGAACTGGCGCACGCTGGAACCGGGCTCGACCGCCCGCAGGCGCAGCACGGTGGCGCGCGCGTCGTCGGTGCGGCCCAGCATCATCTGGGCGATGGCCAGGGCCCGGTAGCTCGAGCCATGCATGCAGTTGGCGCGGATGGCGCGCTCGGCCAGCTCGACCGCGCGGGCGTACTGCCGGGCCCCCATCGCCGCGGTGGCGCTGAGCGAGTCGTAGTAGAAGCGCAGGGGGTCGAGCGGCGACAACTGCAGGGACCTTTCGCTGGATGCCAGGGCGGCCTCGCCCTCGCCGAGAAAGCCGTGGGCCACGCCCTTGAGCAGCCAGGCCAGCGGCTCGCTCGGGTTGCGCGTCAGGGCCAGCTCATAGTAGGAGCGGGCGCCGGCCATGTCGAGGTGGGCGCCGGCCCGCACCGAGCCGGCCATCGTCAAGGCCAATGAGGAATCCGGGTCGCGGTCGAGCGCGCGCTGCGCCTGGTCGCTGGCCAGGGCGCTGTCGCGCGCGACGTCGGGCGACCAGCCCTGCACGATGCGGAACACATGCCAGCGCGCCAGCCAGGCCGCCGGCACGGCATGGCGTGGCGCGCGCTCACGCAGGGCCTGCAGCATGTCGTGCGCGCGCTCGAAGTCGCTGCGCGAGAAGCGGTGCAGCATGCCCACCGCCGCCAGGTACAGCGTGTGCGTGGCCAGGTTGGGCAGCGGCTGGCCGCGGGCGATGTCGAGCTCGGTGACGGACAGCGCGTCTGCCACGGCCAGCACCACCTCGCCGAGCCAGGGCGGCCCGGCATCGGCCACCGCCGCCGCGGCGCAGGCGCGCTCGGCCTCCCACACGCAGCGACCGGTGCGCACATGCAGCAGGCGCAGTTGCACGGCCAGCCGGTGCGCCTCGGTCGGCAGGCGCAGGCCGGCGAGCACGTAGTCGGCCCCCAGGCGCTGACCGGCCTCGGCGGGCGCGATGCCGCGTCCGCGAAAGGCGTTGGACGACAGCATCGACGTGATCTGCAGCAGCGGGCTGGCCGACAGCGCGGCGGCCAGGCGGTCGACCAGCACATCGCCTGCATCGGGACCGGCACCGGGGGCGGCACCGGGGCCCGTGGCTGCAGTCGGCGCCACCGCGCACGCCGCGTCCCAAGCCAGCGGCAGCACCGCCAGGCGCGGCCGGATGTCGGGCGGGGCCTGGTGACCGCCGTCGGGCGCGCGGGCCCCGGCCCCGGCGGTCAGCACCTCCGCTGCCGGGCCTGCCCGCAGGCGGTAGGCGCGCAGCGGTTGCGGCACATGCTTGACGAAGACCTCGCCCTGGTCGACCAGCTGGCCGTCCAGCGGCTCGGTGAGCTGGTCGCGCACCTCGGCGCTGAGCCACACCTCGTCAGGCTGGGCCAGTGCCGCCAGGCGAGCGGCCAGGCCCAGGCCCTGGCCATAGGCGCCACCGTCCTCGTCCAGCAGCAGCGACGCGCAATGCAGGCCGATGCGCAGCTGCAGCGGCGCCAGGCCGGCGGCGGCATCGCCGCTGGCGGGCAGCGCCGCCAGGCTGGCCAGGGCCGCGGCGGCGGCCTGGCGCGGCGACTCGAAGCTGGCCAGCAGCCCGTCGCCACGGCGCTCGAGCACGCGGCCACCGAACTGCTGCACGTAGCGCTGCCCCAGCCCGCGCACCAGGCGCTGCACGCGGGCGGCATGCAGCGGCTCGTCCTGCGCGATCAGGCGCATGGACTCCACCACATCGGCAAACAGCACCGTGGCCTGCACGGTCTGCAGCGGACCTTCGCTCACGCCGGTGTCCTCCCCCTGCCGGCCCCGGGTGGCCAGCGACGCCCCGAGCCCGCCGCGACGATAGCCCGCGGCCGGGGCCACCGCCACCGCGCCGGCGCCAAGTCCCAGCGCCGGGCGGGGTTCAGTGTCGCCGCAGGTCCAGCACCACGGTGTGCGCGGTCTTGTCCTGGATGGCCTGGCGATTGCCGTCCCACAGCAGCTGCAGCAGGCCCAGGCCACCGGTGGCCATGCCCGCGGCATAGCCGCCGTAGCGCTTGAGGTTGCGCATCGGCGTCATCGGCTTGCCGGTCAGCTCGGCCACGCACAGGCCCAGCCAGCGCTTGCCCAGCGTCTGCCCCGGCCGGCCACCCAGCCAGCCGGCCGGCAGCAGCATGAAGTAGGCCAGCGACCACACCCAGCCCTCGCCCAGTTCGTCCAGCCAGTGCCGCGCGCGCGCCTGCCAGGCGCCCAGGCCGGGGCTGCGCAGGCGCTGCAGTTCGGCGTCCTGGGCGGCGATGCGCGCCTGCAAGCGATCGATGGGCTGCTGTGGCGGTGAGGCCGCAGGGCTGGCCCAGGTGGCGGACGCGGCGCCGGATGCGGCGTCGCCGGCGCCATCGCCCTCGGTCAGCGCGCCCAGGCACAGCAGGGCCGCGGCCAGCAGCGTGGCGCGCCAGGGCCGGCCGGCCGGAGCCCCGTCGGCCGGCGCGGCATCGGCTGGCGCACCAGCCGTCACCCGGCGGCGCGCACGCTGCCACAGCAGCAGCGCGGCCAGTGCCAGCGCCACCCAGACATTGCCCAGCGCGTGGAAGGCGGCGATCCACAGCCCGTCGATGGCGATGGCCGCCGCACGCCGGCCCGGCCCCGCCAGCGGCCGTCCCAGCAGTGCGGGCGCGACGTTCAGGTCCTCGGCCGACACCCGCTCGCGCGGGCCGGGGCCGCGTGCGATCAATGCCATGCGCCGCCCAGGGCGACCGCCAGCTGGCGCCGACCGGGCCGCGGCAAGGCCTGGCAGGGCGGTGGAACGGCAGCGGTCATGGGGCTCCTCCTGTGTGGCGTGTCGGCTGGATTCTGCAACCGCGACGCGGGCCGGCCGGGCGGTTGCTCCAGCCCGAAACACCGCTGCTCCATCCTGGCGAAATGGGCGTGCGACTTGAGATCGATCAAATCGCGGGCCGTGCTGCACCGCAAGATGCCGCCATCGACGCGATCAACCGTCATCCGCTGGAGTAGCACCATGCAAACCAAGTCGCCCCTTCTTCTCGCCCTGGCCGCCACGGGCCTGGCGCTGGCCGCCGGCAGCGCACGCGCCGACGACCACGACGCCATGGTCAAGCTGGCCACCGCCAGCGGCTGCATGACCTGCCACCACATCGAGCCGGGCGCCAAGGGCCCGGACGGTCTGGCGCCGATCGGCCCGGCCTGGAAGGACGTGTCGGCCAAGTACAAGGGCCAGAAGGGCGCCGACGCCAAGCTGACACAGACCGTGCTGGCCGGCTCCAACCCCTACGACAGCCACTGGAAGGGCAAGGTCTCGGGCCTGGCCATGCCGCCCAATGCCGTGGCGATCAAGGAAGCCGACGCCAAGAAGCTGGTGAAGTGGATCCTGACGCTGGACACGGCCAAGAAGGGCTGAGCGCCGGCGGGCGGGCCGCGGCCCGCCGTCCTGTGCCGGCAGGCTACTCGCCGCAGCCGCGCACGTCGCGGGTCACCACCCGCACCTCCTCGAGCTTGCAGGCGGGCTTGGGCTCGATCTTGGCGGCATCGCCCATGAAGCAGTCGGTGGCGATGCCGACGAAGGTCTTGACCACGCCCTTGCTGCCGACCACGCTGCCGGGGCACAGCGCCTCGTAGTGCACGTCCAGGCAGGACACGGGCTTCTTCTCGGCGCCCAGCTTGGGCAGCAGGCCGACCACGTAGTAGTGGCCCTCGCCGTCCGGACAGCGGCGTGCGCGCAGGTCCAGGTTCTTGCGCAGCGCCTGCAGGTAGTCGCTGCGCGCCTGGGCCTCGGCCTGGCGGCGGGCCTCCTCCTCGGCCTTCTTGCGCGCCAGTTCGGCCTCGCGCTCGGCCTTGCGCCGCGCGGCCTCGGCCTCGGCTTCGGCCCGTTTGCGCGCGGCTTCCGCATCGGCTTCGGCCTGCGCGCGTTTGCGCGCTGCCTCGGCCTGGGCATGCTGTTGCTGGGCCTGCTGTTGATGCTGCGCCTGCTGGGCTTGTGCCACGGCCTGCGCCGCCGGGCCCGCGCTGGCAGCGGCTGTGCCGGAGGCCTGCGCCGCCGGGTTCTGCAGCAGCGCCAGGCGCTGTGCCTGCTGCTGCTGCTGTTGTTGCGCCTGGCGCTCCTGGGCCTGCCTCTCCTGGGCGCGGCGTGCCTCCTCGAGCTTGCGCGCCTGCTCGGCCTGGGCTTGCTGCAGCGCCAGGGCCTGCGCCTGGGCCTGGGCGCGGCCGGCCTGAATGTCGGCGGCGGCGGCACGCATGCCGCTGCCGCCGCTGTCGGTCATCACGTCGGACACATAGCCGCTGATCATGCGCGCCTTCTCGGCGCCGCTGATGCCCGGCGCGCGGCCGATCAGCGCGGCGCCGAACAGGCCCACCAGCACCTGGCCGGTCTCCACGCGTGACGATGCGCGCTCTTCCTGCTTGCGCTGGCGCGCGGCGTCGAACTGTGTCGGCCCCTGGCGCTTGCCGTCGACGAAGGCGCCGACGTAGCGGTCGCCGTCGGGCCAGGTCATCTCGCCCTGGCCTTCGCGCTTGCCCTGGCGCCAGTCGCCGGTGTAGCGCAGGCCGTCGGCCCACAGCAGGGTGCCGCGGCCGTGCTGCTCGTTGGCCAGCCATTCACCCTCGTAGCGCTGGCCATCGGGCCAGGTGTAGACGCCTCGGCCGGCGCGCTGGCCGGCCAGCCACTCGCCTTCGTAGGTCTGGCCGCTGGCGTAGCGGATGCGGCCGCTGCCGGCATAGCGGTCGTCGAGCCAGCCGCCCTCGTAGCGCAGGCCGTCGGGCTGGGTGTGCACGCCCTGGCCGCTGCGCTTGCCCTGCGCCCAGTCGCCCTCGTAGCGGCCGCCACCAGCCAGCAGCAGGCTGCCGCGGCCGTGGTAGCTGCCCTCGCGCCATTCGCCCTCGTAGCGCTGGCCGCTGGGCCAGGTGTAGGTGCCCTGGCCGCTGCGCCGGCCCTGGGCGTCGAAGCCGCCTTCATAGACCTCGCCATTGGCCATCTGGTTGCGGCCCTGCACCAGCACGCCGGCCTCGTAGCGGCCCTCGTCGCGCCGGCCGTCGGGCCACAGCAGCACACCGGCGCCCTGGCGCTTGCCATCGACGAACTCGCCCTCGAAGCGCGCGCCGCCGGTGCCCACGGTGACGTGGCGACCGCTCAGGCGCTCGGCCTCGGCGCGCAGGTCGACCTCGCGCACCTGGCCGGCCGCCGTGGTGAAGCGCCCGAGGGACGGGCGGTCGTTGGCGAACTGGCCCTCGAAACGGTCGCCGTCGGGCCAGCTGTAGGTACCCTGGCCCTGCTGCAGGCCGGCGACGAACGTGCCCTCGTAACGGTGGCCGCTGCGCCAGGTGAAGACACCCGGGCCCTCGTACTTGCCGGCGGCGTCGAAACCGCCCTCGTAGCGGTTGCCGCTGGCGTAGAGGATGCGGCCCTGGGCCAGCTTGTCCTGCGCCCAGCGCGCCTCGTGCCGCTCGCCGCTGGGCCAGGTGGCCACGCCCTCGCCATGGCGCTTGCCCTCGGCGTACTCGCCCTCGTGGCGGCTGCCGTCGCTGCGCACCATCAGGCCGCGGCCGTGGTACTGGCCGGCGCGCCAGCCGCCCTCGTAGCGCTGGCCGCTGGGCCAGGTGTAGGTGCCCTGGCCGTCGCGCTGGCCCGCGGCATAGCCGCCTTCGTAGCGCTGGCCGTCGGCGAACACCTGCACGCCGCGGCCCTGGAAGCGGCCCTGCACCAGCTCGCCCTCGTAGCGCGAGCCGTCCAGGCCCAGCACGGTGGCGCTGCCGCTCAGGCGCTGGCGCTGGGCGCGCAGGTCCACCTCCAGGCGCTGGCCATTGGCCTTCAGCAGCGTGCCGGCCAGCGGCTCGCCGTCCATGAACTCGCCGTCGAAGCGGCGACCATCCGGCCACTGCAGGCTGCCACGGCCGTGGCGGGTGTAGCCGCGCAGGGCACCGTCGTAGACCTCGCCATTGACCAGCGTGAGCCGGCCCGACACCGTCTCGTTGTTCGAGAACACGCCCTCCAGCTTGCGGCCGTCGGGCCAGGTGATGGTGCCGCGGCCATGGCGCTTGCCCTGGGCTACCTCGCCCTCGTAGCGCGCGCCGTCGTCCCACTGGTAGACGCCGGTGCCGCGCGCCTTGTCCTGGCTGAGCCACTTGTCGGCCAGCGCCGGGCCCGCAGCGCCCAGGGCCAGGGCGGCGGCCAGCGCCAGCGCGGCGGGCAGGGGATGACGGGTCGGACCGGTCAAGCGGGCCACGCAGGCGAGGCGGAACGGACGTCGCACAGC
This sequence comes from Pseudaquabacterium inlustre, assembly GCF_038066595.1. NCBI lineage: Bacteria > Pseudomonadati > Pseudomonadota > Betaproteobacteria > Burkholderiales > Sphaerotilaceae > Pseudaquabacterium > Pseudaquabacterium inlustre. The sequence continues at coordinate 534,319 of NZ_JBBUTH010000008.1, read as the reverse complement.
GGGCGTCGAGGGCGGGGCAATTCGGCTCATCCGCACATCATCGGCGCCGGCCGCGACGGCCTGATGCCGGCGCGCCGGGCAGCGGTGTGGCGAAGCGCACGCCTCGGCGACAATGCCGCCCCATGCTCCAGTTCGACCTGCTTTCCACCGAGGGCCTGGCCCGCCGCGGCCGCCTCACGCTGAACCATGGCGTGGTGGAGACGCCGGTGTTCATGCCGGTGGGCACCTACGGCACGGTCAAGGGCGTGATGCCGCAGTCGCTGGAGGCGATGGGCGCGCAGATCATCCTGGGCAACACCTTCCACCTGTGGATGCGCCCGGGCCTGGACATCGTGCGCAGCTTCGGCGGCCTGCACGGCTTCGAGCGCTGGCCGCGGCCGATGCTCACCGACAGCGGCGGCTTCCAGGTCTGGAGCCTGGGCGAGATGCGCAAGATCAGCGAGGAAGGCGTCAAGTTCGCCTCGCCGGTCAATGGCGACCGCCTGTTCCTCACCCCCGAGGTGAGCATGCAGATCCAGACGGTGCTCAACAGCGACATCGTCATGCAGTTCGACGAGTGCACGCCCTACGAGGTCAAGGGCCGCCTGACCACCGAGGCCGAGGCACGCAGCTCGATGGAGCTGAGCCGGCGCTGGATGCACCGCTGCCGCGACGAATTCGCCCGCCTGGAGAACCCGAACGCGCTGTTCGGCATCGTGCAGGGCGGCATGTTCGAGCACCTGCGCGAGGAATCGCTGCAGGCCCTGGTCGAGATGGACCTGCCCGGCTATGCGGTGGGCGGCGTCTCGGTGGGCGAACCCAAGGAAGACATGCGCCGCATCATGGCGCACACCCCCCACCGGCTGCCGGCCCACAAACCGCGCTACCTGATGGGGGTGGGCACGCCCGACGACCTGGTCGAGGGCGTGGCCTGCGGCGTGGACATGTTCGACTGCGTGATGCCCACCCGCAACGCGCGCAACGGCCACCTGTTCACGCGCTTCGGCGACCTGAAGATCCGCAACGCGCGGCACAAGACCGATCCCGGCCCGATCGACCCCACCTGCGGCTGCGAGGCCTGCGCCGGTGGCTTCAGCCGCGCCTACCTGCACCATCTCGACCGCTGCGGCGAGATGCTGTTCCCGATGCTGGCCAGCATCCACAACCTGCACTACTACCTGAACCTGATGCGCGAGATCCGCGCAGCGCTCGACCAAGGCCCAGGCGGGTTCGCCGCCTTCCGTGCGCAATTCCTGTCCGACCGCGCCCGCGGCGTGTAGCCAGCCGCACGGCGGACATCCTTCCACCCGACACTGCGGGCGGCCCGACAGCAGGCCACCTGCCCGAGACAAGACACCCACGCCCCATGGCGACCACCCCTGCCCAAAAACGGACTCCCCGGCGCCGCGCCGGCGCCGCCACCACCGACGCGGCCGACACGCCCGCGCTGAGCCCTGCCGCCGCTGCGCCCGCCGCGCCGGACACCCCCGCGACCACCGACGCCCCGGCCAAGCCGGCGCGCAAGAAGGCCACCAAGGCAGCGGCCACGGCCGCGGCCAAACCCGCCGTGAAATCCGCGCGGAAGGCGGCCGCTGCGCCCGCGGCCGAGGCATCGCCAGCCCCGGCCCCGGCCCCCGCCGTCACGGAAGCCGTGGCGCCCGCCGCCGAAGCCGCTGCGCCTGAGAAGGCCCCGAAGAAGACCGCGCCGAAGAAGGCCGCCCCGAAGAAGACGGCTGCCAGCAAGACAGCCGCCAAGAAGGCCGCCCCCGCGAAGAAAGCCGCCGCGAAGAAGGCGCCGGCCCGCAAGACGGCCCAGGCCGCCGCGGCCGACGAGGGCAAGGTCATGGCGGACGAGGTGACGGCTGACGCCGCCGACGCGGCCACCGCTGCCACCGCGCCAGCCGACGCCGCCCCGGCGCCGGCGCGCAAGCGCAGCCCGCGCAAGGCCGCTGCGTCCGCTCCCGCCGCTGCTGCACCGGTTGCGGATGCTGAACCGGTCGCTGCAGCCGAAGCGGCGCCCGCCGTGGTGGCCGAGTTGGTGAGTGCGCCCGCGACCGAAGCCGCAGCCGCCCCATCGACCGAGGCCGCCCAGGCAGCGATCGACGAGCAGGAGCACACCGAAGCCATCGCCACCGACGAATCCGATGCCGACGCGACCGCCGACGTCGACACCGACACCGACACCGACACCGACAGCGACGCCGAGGCCGAAGCGCCGGCCACCACCGACGCCGCCGCCCCGCGCGAGCGCGGCCGCCGCAACCGCCGTCGCGGCCGTGACCGCCACCGCGATCGCGGCGAACGCGCCGAGCCCGCGGCCGAAGCGTCTGCCGCCGAGCCCGATGACGGCGCCGTGCCGGCCACCGTGCCAGACACCGAGTCCGCCACCTCCGCCGAGCCGGCCGCGCCCATCGACGTCGCGACGGAAACCCTCGCCGAGGCCCCCGCCCCGGCCCCGGCCCCGGCGGCCCCCGCCCGCCCGCCGCGCCCGGCCCCCAGCGGCCCGGCGCACAGCACGCTGCGCTGTGTCGACGGCGACCAGCGCCAAATCGTCTGGCAGACCGGCCATGGCGCCAGCGATGCGCTGTTCTACGCCGCGCTCGAACGCCTGGGCGCCGACGGCCGCCTGGGCGATGACGACGACGACAGCCTGCCGCGCCTGCTGCGCCAGGCCGGCGACGAAGGCCACCGCGTCGAGGTCGATCCTGCCGTGTGGGCGCAGCTGGCCGCGCGCCGCGATGCCCGCACCCGTGCCGGCGTGCTGCTGGCCGCCTACCCCGACGGCCCGGCCAGCCCGGCGCTGCGCCAGCTGCTGACCGCGCCGCTGCCGCTGTTCCAGGCCGAAGGTGCGCTGTGGGCCGTGGTGGCCGGCCGCGGCCTGCTGGCCGACGAACGCGGCCTGGGCAAGAGCGTGCAGGCCATTGCCGCCGCACAGCTGTGGCGCCGCCACTTCGGCCTGCGCCGCGTGGCCGTGATCAGCGGCGCCAGCGAGCGCCTGGCCTGGCAGCGCGCCTGGCGCCGCTTTGCCGGCCTGGACGCGCAGGTCATGGAAGGCGGGCTGCACCAGCGCCAGGCGGCCTGGTCGCAGGCGGCCGAGGTGCGCATCCTGGCGCCCGAGGCCCTGGCCAGCGACGCCGCGCACCTGGCGCACTGGACGCCCGAGCTGGTCATCGTCGACGAGCCGCAGCGCCTGGCCCTGGATGCCGAGGCCTGGGCCGTGCTGGACCAGGCGCCGCAGGCCCTGGTGCTGTGCGGAGCGCCGCTGGACGACCAGCCGGCGCTGCTGGCGCAGCTGGTGGCCTGGCTGGACCGCGACCGCCTGGGCGCCCTGGCCGCGCTGCGCGAGGTGCAGGCCGCCCGCGAAGGCCGCGCCACGCTGGGCGAGGCCGATGTCGAACGTGTGTCCGACGCGCTGTCGCGCAGCGTGCTGCAGCGCCAGCGCGCCGAGGTGGCCGAGCAGCTGCCGGCGCTGGTCTACAGCGAGCGCCTCGTGCCGCTGGCCCCGGCCCAGCGCGAGGCCCATGACCGCGCCCTGGCCACGCTGCGCCGCGGCCTCGCCGGCTGGCAGGCCAGCGGCTACCTGTCCGACACCGACCAGTGGCGCCTGGCCACCACGCTGCGCGCCGCGCTGGCCGCCTGCCACCGCGCCGATCCGGCCGTCGAGACCAGCCCGCTGGCCGACGCCGTGGTGCAGGCCGTGGCCGATCAGCTGCAGGCCTGGGCGCCCGGCGCCGAGGCCGCCGCACCGCTGGCCGTGGCCGTGCTGTGCGAGACCGAGGCGGATGCCGCCCAGCTAGACGCCGCGCTGCAGGCGCGCGGCCTGGCCCGCGACGGCATCGCGCTGCTGGCGCCGGGCCAGGCGCCCAGCGTGGCGCCCGAGGCCGTGCTGCAGGTGGGCGTGCCCTGGCGCACCCGCCGCGCCGCGCTGCTGCCGGCCGGCGCCCGCACCGAAGCGGTGGCCGGCCAGCAATGGCTGCTGCTGGTGGCCCAGGACAGCCTGGAGACCGCGCTGTTCGACACGCTGGCCGCGCGCCTGGATGCGCCGCGCAGCGCCGCCGAGCCCGGCAGCCGCGGCTTCCTGCAGGGCGAGCGCCTGCTCGCCTGGCTGCAAGCCGTGCAGCTGGCGCTGCAGGCCATGCCAGCCGCGGTGCCGTCCGTCAGCACCTCGGGCTGAACGGTCGCGCCAGGCTTGACCCGGTGGCCCGGCCGCGGATCATGCGGCCATGGCCCCCCATCCGCATGAGCCGCCGCGCGGCCTGAGCCCCGGCCCATGGCGCACCCTGCTGCAGTGGCTGCGCCGCCTCGGCGGCGCACTGCTGGCGCTGCTGATCCTGTTCGAGGAATGGGGCTGGGAGCCGCTGCAGCGCGCGCTGGCCCGCCTGGGCCGGCTGCCGCTGCTGCGCCAGCTGGAGGCCGCCATCACCCGGCTGCCGCCGGCTGCGGCGCTGGCGGTGTTCGCGCTGCCGGCGCTGCTGCTGCTGCCGGTCAAGCTGCTGGCGCTGGGCCTCATCGCCCACGGCAAGCGCCTGTTGGGCGTGGCCGTGATCGTTGCCGCCAAGCTGGTGGGCACGGCGGTGGTGGCGCGCCTGTTCACGCTGACCCGGCCGGCACTGATGCAGCTGGCGTGGTTCGCCGCGCTCTACACGCACTGGAGTGTCTGGAAGGAAGCGCTGCTGGCCCGCGTGCGCGCCTCCTGGGCCTGGCGCACCGGCCGCGCCATCAAGCGCTTGGCGCGCATGCAGTGGGGGCGCTGGCGGGCGGGTGGCAACACCAGCGCCTGAGGCGATCTTCGTCGCGAGCGGGCTCAGGGTGGTTCGAGCAGCGCAGCCGTACACCCGTACGGCGAGCAGCGCAGGGCCGCCATGTGCCCGCGCAGCAGAAGAGCGCTCAGGCGCTCACCAGAATTGCCATTGCCCTGAAGCCACCACCCAGATGCCCAGCGCGCCGTTGGTCACGGCGTGGGCGATCACCGCCGTCCACAGCCGGCCGGTGGCCCGGTACAGCAGCGCATAGGCCAGGCCGGCGACGATGGCCGCCAGCCACAGCGGATGCGCGAGCATGAACACGAAGGTGGACAGCAGCACCGCACGCGCGCCGGTGGCACGCGGGTCCAGTCCCTCGAACACCGGCTGCTGCAGCCAGCGCATCAGGAACGAGCGCCAGAACAGCTCTTCCATCACCGGCACCAGCAGCGCCGCGCCCAGCCAGCGCACGACGATCAGCGGCCAGTCGAGCGCGCCGGCATGCGTCAGCGGCACGAAGGCGGCCGTGGGCTGGCCGATCTGCATCCACGGCGCATCGAGGTGGATCCAGGCCACGAAGACCGCCACGCCGACGCCCACCGACAACGCGGCCTCGCGCCACGTGGGCAGGGTCTGGCGCGCCAGCTCGCCGTACTCGCGGCGCCAGGCCAGCAGCAGGCCCCCCACCACCAGCAGGTTCAGCGCGTACAGCCAGCGGCCGTCGACGCCCCAGTGGCCATCGGCAGGCACCATGCCGCGCAGCGCCAGCAACAGCATGAAAGCGACGAAGGGGGCGACGCGACGCACCGCGGCGCGGGACAGCTGAGGCATGACGGTGCGGAGCGGTGGCAACGTTTCGTAACGGCTGACCCCCAGTGTCGTCGAGCCACGCGACGGGTTGAAGACGGTGCTCACCCTCAAGGTGCGCACCTTTTGGCGCCTGGACGGACGCAGGCCCGGTCGCACCGCGACGGACCGCCATGGGCCACCACGGGCCGCCGCGCAGCGCCCTGCCACGGACCGCGCCGCAGGCGTGACAGCAGGGACATGCGCCGGCCGGTTAACCTGCCGCCCATGCCTACCCTCTTCGATCCCGTCCAGCTTGGCGACCTGTCGCTCGCCACCCGCATCGTGATGTCGCCGCTGACGCGCACCCGCGCGCCCGGCGAACTGGCCAACGACCTGATGCGCCAGTACTACGCCCAGCGCGCCAACCCGGCCACCGGCGCCGCGCTGATCATCAGCGAGGCCATCCAGGTCTGCCCCGAAGGCCGCGGCTACATCGACACGCCGGGGCTCTACACGCCCGAGCAGACCGCCGCCTGGCGCCCGGTGACGGACGCCGTGCACGCCCAGGGCGGCAAGATCATCGCCCAGCTGTGGCACGTGGGCCGCATCTCGCACAACCTCCTGCAGCCCGGCGGCGCGGCGCCGGTGTCGTCCAGCGACAAGACCGCCGAGGGCGTGAAGACGCGCACCCATGAAGGCGCCAAGCTGGCCTCGCAGCCGCGCCCGCTGCGCGCCGACGAGATCCCGGGCGTCATCGCCGCCTACCGACAGGCCGCGCGCAATGCCATCGCCGCCGGCTTCGACGGTGTGCAGGTGCACGGCGCCAACGGCTACCTGCTCGAGCAGTTCCTGCGCGACAGCATCAACGACCGCAGCGATGCCTACGGCGGCTCGATCGAGAACCGTGCCCGCCTGCTGCTGGAGGTGATGCGCGCCGTGGCCGACGAGATCGGCGCCGGCCGCACCGCGCTGCGTCTGTCGCCCATCACGCCGGCCAACGCCGCGCCGCAGGACAGCGACGCGCAAGCGCTCTACACCTACGTGGCCGCCCAGCTGGCGCCGCTGAAGCTGGCCTTCCTGGAGGTGGTGGAAGGCTCCACCGGCGGCCCGCGCGACCTGTCCGACCAGGGCGTCAAGCCGTTTGACTACGCCGCGATGCGCGCGGCCTTCGGCGGCCCGTGGATGGTGAACAACGGCTACACGCGCCAGATGGCGCTGGACGTGGTGGCCGCAGGCGGCGCCGACGCGGTGGCCTTCGGCCGGCCCTTCATCAGCAACCCCGACCTCGGCCGCCGCCTGCGCGAGAACGCGCCGATCGCGCCGATCAACCCGGGCACCGTGTACCTGAGCGACGCCACCGGCTACACCGACTACCCGACGCTGGACGAAGCGGCCGCCCTGGCGAAGTGAGCGGGCTGGCAAGCGCGCCGCGCCCGGTTCGCCTGGCGGCCACGCTGGCCTGGGCCGCCGCCGCCGGCGCGCTGGCGGCGGCGCTGCACGTGCCGCTGCCGTGGATGATCGGCCCGCTGCTGGCCACCGCCCTGGGCTGCATGCTGGGCTGGCCGCTGCAGGCCTCGGTGCGGCTGCGCAATGCCGGCCTGTGGTGGCTGGGCACGGCGCTGGGCCTGTACTTCACGCCGCCGGTGCTGGCGGTGGTGGCGCGGCTGGCACCGGCCATCGCGCTGGGCGTGGCCTGGGCGCTGCTGCTGGGCCACGGCTTCTACCGCTTCCTGGTGTGGACACAGGGCGGCGCGAAACAGCTGGATCCGACCGATCACGTGAGCGCGTACTTCGCTGGTGCGATCGGCGGCGCCTCGGAGATGGCCATCCTGGCCGAGCGCCACCATGGCCGGGTGGACCGCGTGGCCGCGGCGCATTCGCTGCGCGTGATCATCGTCGTGGTGCTGATCCCGTTCGCCTTGCTGGCGCTGGATGTGCATGGCGCCGACCTGGCGGCGCCCATCACCCGACAGGTCGACTGGCCGGCGCTGGCCGGCCTGCTGGCGGCCACGGCGGGCGGCTGCGCGCTGATGTGGCGGCTGCGCACACCCAACCCCTGGGTGCTGGGCGCGCTGGCGGTGTCGGCCGCACTGGCGGCCACCGGCCACGCCGGCTCGGCCCTGCCGCGCGGCCTGCTCAACGCCGGCCAGCTGGCCATCGGCGTGATGCTGGGCAGCCGCTTCACCCCGGCCTTCATGCGCGCCGCGCCGCGCTGGCTGGGCGCGGTGGCCGTGGGCACGCTGGGCATGATCGCGGTGTCGGCCGGCTTCGCCTGGGCGCTGGCGTGGGCGCTGGGCCTGCATCCGGCCACGCTGGTGCTGGCCACCTCGCCCGGCGGCATTGCCGAGATGGCCATCACCGCCAGCGTGCTGGGCCTGGGCGTGCCGGTGGTCACGGCGTTCCACGTGGTGCGCTACGTGGCAGTGCTGGTGCTCACCGGGCCGCTGTGGCGGCGCCAGGCCCGGCGGCTGGAAGCCATCAGAGGTGCTGCTTCTTCTTCATCTTCGCCATGAAGAGCTCGCGGATCGCCACCTCGCGCGGGCCGGGGATGACCTCGATCTCGTCGCCGGCCTGGATCAGGCCCGGCTCGATCACCGCGAGGTACGTGCCGCACCAGCCCGATTGCGCCATCAGCTTGCCGGCCTGGTTGAAGCCCATCACCGCATTGAACTTGAAGCAGGGCTGGCGCGGCTCGCTGACGGCCAGCACGCAGCCGGGCAGCTGCCAGCGATCACCGACGAAGCACTGCGCCTCGTCCAGCCCCTCGATCGTGAGGTTCTCGCCCAGAAAGCCCGGCGGCAGCGCCTCGTCGGGGCCGGCGGCGCGGGCCTGCGCCCGCACGCCCTGCCAGAAGCCGTAGCGCTCGGCCGGGTAGGCGTACACCGCCTTGCTCAGCCCGCCATGCACGCTGGGGTCGGCCTGCTCGTCGCCTTCCAGCCCCAGCGGCAGCACGCCCACCGGTCCCGCCACCGCGCGCTTGCCGATGGCGGTGGCCACGCGCCGGCCGTCGATCAGGCGGGATTCGATGCGGGCGACGTTGACACTGAGGACCTTCATGGGCGGCTTTCGAGGGGGTTGGGCGGGCTGCGGGGCCGCAAATGGTAAGAGGCGTGAAAGTCGCACGCCGGCGGGGACATAGCCTCATGCAGTATTTGCATACCCCCGGGGGCCCGGTAGTTACCTGCCTATTACACTGGTTTGACAATGCACCGGCCCTGTCATCCCAGGGCGTGCGCGTGTCATCCGATGTAACCCGTCGGATCCGGTGGCCAGGCCCGATCGCGGCCGGCCCAGCTTGTCCCAACACGCGGCGTTGAACGAGCCTCGCAGCCAGCGCATGGCGCGGCCGGGGGGCTGGTTCAAAACCGCTTTTTCATCTTGACCATGATTGGAGCCCCCGTGAACCAGCCCGTGATGGAAGGCCTGCGCCTGAACGTTCCCGCCCACGTCAAACACGCCCGCCTGGTGGCGTGGGTGGCCGAGATCGCCGCCCTCACCGAGGCCCGCGACGTGTACTGGTGCGACGGCAGCCAGGAAGAGTACGACCGCCTGTGCAAGCAGCTGGTGGACGCCGGCACCTTCATCAAGCTGAACCCCGAACTGCGCCCCAACAGCTTCCTGGCCCGCAGCGACGCCAGCGACGTGGCGCGCGTCGAAGACCGCACCTTCATCTGCAGCGAGCGCCCCGAGGACGCCGGCCCCACCAACAACTGGATGGCCCCGGCCGAGATGCGCGAACTGCTGCAGACCGGCGACAAGGCCCTGTTCAAGGGCTGCATGAAGGGCCGCACGCTGTACGTGGTGCCGTTCTCGATGGGCCCGCTGGGCTCGCACATCGCCCACATCGGCATCGAGCTGAGTGACAGCCCGTATGTGGCCGTCAACATGCGCCACATGACCCGCATGGGCAAGGCCGTGTTCGACGTGCTGGGCACCGACGGCGAGTTCGTGCCCTGCGTGCACACCGTGGGCGCGCCGCTGGAAGCCGGCCAGAAAGATGTCGCCTGGCCCTGCAGCAAGACCAAGTACATCGTGCACTACCCCGAGACGCGCGAGATCTGGTCCTACGGCTCGGGCTACGGCGGCAACGCGCTGCTGGGCAAGAAGTGCTTCGCGCTGCGCATCGCCAGCACCATGGGCCGCGACCACGGCTGGCTGGCCGAGCACATGCTGATCCTGGGCGTCACCTCGCCCGCCGGCAAGAAGTACCACGTGGCCGCCGCCTTCCCCAGCGCCTGCGGCAAGACCAACTTCGCGATGCTGGTGCCGCCCCAGACCTTCGCCGGCTGGAAGGTCACCACCATCGGTGACGACATCGCCTGGATCAAGCCCGGTGCCGATGGCCGCCTGTACGCCATCAACCCCGAAGCGGGTTACTTCGGCGTGGCCCCCGGCACCAACTACAAGACGAATCCGAACTGCATGGATTCGCTGAAGTCGGACGTCATCTACACCAACGTGGCCCTCACCGACGACGGCAACGTGTGGTGGGAAGGCATGGACGGCGACGCCCCGGCCCACGCCATCGACTGGCAGGGCAAGGACTGGACGCCGCAGATTGCCAAGGAAACCGGCGCCAAGGCCGCGCACCCGAACGCCCGCTTCACGGTCAGCGCCACCAACAACCCGGTGCTGGACGCCGACTGGGACAACGCCCACGGCGTGGCCATCGACGCCTTCATCTTCGGCGGCCGCCGCAGCACCACGGTGCCGCTGGTCACCGAGGCGCGCAACTGGACCGAAGGCGTCTACATGGCCGCCACGATGGGCTCGGAAACCACCGCTGCGGCCGCCGGCCAGCAGGGCGTGGTGCGCCGCGACCCGTTCGCGATGCTGCCGTTCATGGGCTACCACATGAGCGACTACTTCGCGCACTGGCTGGGCCTGGGCAAGCAGCTGCAGGCCAACGGCCACGCGCTGCCCAAGATCTACTGCGTGAACTGGTTCCGCAAGGGCGCCGACGGCAAGTTCGTCTGGCCGGGCTACGGCGACAACATGCGCGTGCTGAAGTGGATGCTCGACCGCGTGGAAGGCAGCGCCGGTGGCACCGAGAACGTGTTCGGCGTGAGCCCGCGCTACGAAGACCTGAACTTCGACGGCCTGGACTTCACGCCCGAGCAGTTCCAGTCGGTGATCTCGATCGACAAGGCCGCCTGGCAAGCCGAGCTGAAGCTGCACGCCGAGCTGTTCGAGACCCTGAGCCACCACCTGCCGGCCGAGCTGCCGGCCACCAAGGCGAAGATCGAGGCCGCACTGCAGGCTTGATCGGGGCGCATCGGATCCGGGGCATCATCGCCCCGTGATCCTGCAATTGCTTTCCGATCTTCACCTCGAATCCGAGACCTTCGACCCGCAACCGGCGCCCGGCGCCGAGTTGCTGGTGCTGGCCGGCGACATCGACGCCAGCTGGGCCGGTTGGGCGCGCTTTGCGCACTGGCCGGTGCCGGTGGTGGCCGTGGCCGGCAACCACGAGTTCGATCGCCGCGAGCTGGAACAGGCCTGGATCGACCTGCGCGCCCACCTGGCGGCGCTGAACATCCGCCTGCTCGAGCGCGAATCGCTCATCCACACCAGCCGCAAAGGCCAGCGCGTGCGCCTGCTGGGCACGGTGCGCTGGTGCGACTTCGACGTCTTCGGCGCGGCCGGCCGCGAGCGTGCGATGCGCGCCGCCGCGTACTACCTGCGCCTGATGGACAGCCGCCGCGGCGACGACCCCATCGACGCCGCCGTGCTGCGCGACGAGGCCCTGGCCTGCCGCGCCTGGCTGGCCGCCGAACTGCAACGCCCCAACCCCGGCGCCGCCGAGGGCGGCTGGGACAGCACGGTGGTCATCACGCATTTCGCGCCCAGCCTGAAGAGCGCCGACCCGCGCTACGGCAAGCAGCCCGGCACCGCCAGCTTCTGCAACGCCGACGACGACCTCATCCCGCTGGCCGACCTGTGGCTGCACGGCCACCTGCACTGCCGGCACGACTACGAGGTGCCCCGCCCCGGCCGGCCGCCCACGCGCGTGGTCTGCCAGGCCACCGGCCTGGGCCGCAAGGGCGAGGACGCGGGCTTCGATCCGTTCAAGCTGATCATCTGCCCCGCGCCTTGACATCGGGCAAGTCGCAGCCCCTCAGCGGTGCGACACTGCAGCCATTACCCCTCTGAGGAGCACTCCATGAAGATCCTGGTCCCCGTCGACGGCAGCCCGTTCACCAAGCGCATGCTGGCCTACCTGGCCGCCCACGACGAATGGCTGGGCGAGGCGCACAGCTACACCCTGGCCTATGTGGCCCCGGCCGTGCCGGCGCGCGCCGCCTCGGTCATCGACAAGGAACTCCTGAAGGGCTACTACGCCGAAGAGGCCGACAAGGTGTTCAAGCCGATCCGCAGCTTCTTTGCCAAGCAGAAGATCAAGGCCGATTTCGTCGGCAAGGTGGGCCACGCCGCCGATGTGATCGTCGACCTGGCCGCCAAGGGCAAGTACGACCTGCTGATGATGGGCTCGCACGGCCACGGCGTGCTGGGCAACCTGGTGCTCGGCTCGGTGACCACCAAGGTCATCAGCCGCAGCGAGGTGCCGGTGCTCATCATCAGGTAACTGAAGCACCCGGTCGCCGGGTACGGCGACCACCCGCCGAGCGGGTTGGCGGGCCTGCTTGGGGCGGCCCGGCGCTGGCCCGCTGGAGCACCCGGCGCCGCTTCGGCGCGGTCAGCGCCGCGTCGCCAGTCCGTCGAAGCAGGTGGACAGCACCCAGTCGACGATCTGCGCGTCGCTGTGGCTGCCACCGGCCTTCAGGAAGCCCAGCACCGGATCGCAGGCGCGGGCGTAGATCGTGTACAGCACCGCCTCGGGCGGCAGCGCCGGGTTGACCGTGCTGTCGGCCTGGGCCTGCACGATCCATTCGCCGAGCCGGTCGCTCAGCGTCATCAGCCGGTCCATGTAGTCGCGGTGCGCCAGCAGCGCGCTGCGCAGCGACGAGTTCTCGGACGGCAGCGTGGGCATGGCCCCGGCCAGCTGGGTTTCCAGCGTCCAGCGCGTCATGGCCTTCAGGCGGCCGGCGGCGTCGAGCGACGCGTCGGCGGCGAGGCCATCGACGATGGTCAGCGCCTGGTCCATGGTCTGCACCATGGCGGCAGCGGCCAGTTGTTCCTTCGAGGCGAAGTGCTTGTACAGGCTGGCCTTGGCAATGCCCACCTCGGCCGCCACCTCGTCCACCGTCATCAGGTCGAAACCCTTCTCGGCGAGCAGGCGCTTGACGGCCGCGACGATGGCGTCTTCGCGGGCCAGCAAGGTCTTCTGGCGAAAGCTCAGCTTGGCGGGGGCGGCGTCGACAACTTCGTTCACGCCCCCATTCTAGGACGGGGCCGCCGCATCCATACCAGCAAGGTTATTCAGTGACTGATCAGTCACCAGGGCTTGCAGCGCCCCGGTGTGGGTCAAGTCCCGCCGCCTGACGGGCGCTCAGATGCGCTGGCCGTACGCTCGCCGCGCACTCACCGGGCGCCGGCGCGCGCCAGCCAGCGCGGCCACCAGGCGCGACGGGCCGCGGGCGGGCTGGCCACCGGCACCGGGTCTTCGTCGGCCTCGTCCAGCCACTGCTCCATGCCGAACGCGGTGCCCATGTCGGCCGGCTCGGGCTCGCGCACGACGCCGCGGCGCCCGGCCAGGCGGCTGAACAAGGACAAGGCGGGCAGCAGCGACATCGGAGTCTCCTGGGTGGGCGTTGTAGGCACGTCTCGAAGGTCGGGCGGCGGACGCATTTCGGGGCCTCACCGCACAGCCCCAGGATGCATGCACGCCGCGCTCGGCCATCGCGGGAATTGCGGGGTTCTGACGCCCCAGACGCCGGCATTCGGGCAGCGCATTGAAGCGCCGGCCGTCCGCTCATGCACGGCAATATTCACGATGAATGGCACCGGCCCCCGCAAACCCGGGGGCGACCGACACAGCGTGCGTCGCGCTACCGCGACGGACCAGCGGGAAGCCTGGGAAGCGCCTGTCGGGAGGACTGAATGTTGTGACCCACGTCACAGACGCTCCGGCCACCAGCACACAACCCGCCACGGGCCGTGGCACCTACGCTGTGCGTCCATGATGGTCACTGTCCACCCCCCGGCCACTTCGCCCTTTGCGCGCCCCGCGGCCCCGGCGCAGCCGACCTGGCGCTCCAGCGAGCCGGTGCTGCGCGACTGGCTGCCGCAGCACAAGGACAGCCTGTTCCGCTGGACGCTGGCGCGCGGCGGCGATGCGGCGGCACGGCGCGGCTTCGCCGAAGGCGCGGTGGCCATCCAGCGCCTGCGCGGCGAAGGCGAGTTCGTCGACTGGCTGCTGGCGGCCGCCGTGCTGGCCGCCCACCGCGACCGCCGCGCCGTGCTGGCCAGCCAGGCGCTCAGCGGTCTGCCGCCCGAGTTGCGCGCGCTGCTGCGCCTGGTGGCGCAGGGCGATTTGCGCATCGAGGAGGCCCTGGCCCTGCTGCCGCAGCGCATGGACTACGTGCGCCAGCGCCTGGTGCGCACGCGGCTGGTGACACAGCGGCCTCACTCATTAGCTTGGCTAATGAACGCGTAAATTCATCAATCCATCTTCATGGATCAGGGTGCGATGCCGAGAATCCCCGGCAACCGCACCGCTGCGGCGACGCCCCGGTCGCCCGAGCCCGTGTGCACAGGAGCTCTCCATGAAGGTCATCGTTCTCGGCGCCGGCATCATCGGCGTGTCCACCGCCTGGCACCTGCTGAACGAGGGCCACGAGGTCACCGTGGTCGACCGCCAGCCCGACGCCGCGCTGGAGACCAGCTTCGCCAACGGCGCGCAGATCTCGGTGAGCTTCTGCGAGCCCTGGGCCAGCGCCGAGGCGCCGTTCAAGGTGGCCAAGTGGCTGCTGCGCGACGACTCGCCGCTGCTGTTCCGCCCGCGGCTCGATCCGCACCAGTGGCGCTGGGGCCTGAGCTTCCTGGGCCAGTGCAGCGACGCAGCCTTCGCCCGCAATGTGCGCCAGCTGGTGGCGCTGGGCCGCTACAGCCATGAATCGCTGAAGGAGATGGTGGCCGCCACCGGCATCCAGTACCAGCGGCTGGAGCGCGGCATCCTGCACTTCTTCTCGTCGGCCGCCGACTACGAGGCCGGCGCCGCCGCGGCCGAGCTGATGCGCCAGCATGGCGTGGACCGCCGCGTGCTCAGCCGCGACGAGGTGCTGAAGGTCGAGCCGGCGCTGGCCGCCTTCGGCCCCGCCATCCACGGCGGCACCTTCACGCCCAGCGACGAATCGGGCGACGCGCGCGAGTTCACGCAGCGCCTGGCCGAGCTGTGCCGCGCCCGCGGCGCCACCTTCCTGCACGAGACCGCGATCAGCGGCCTGAACCGCACCGGGGATCGCATCAGCGGCGTGCGCGTGCACCACCTGCGCCACGGCCGCTTCCAGACGCTGACCGCCGACGCCTATGTGGCGGCGATGGGCTCGTACACCGCGCCGCTGCTGCGCCAGGTGGGCGTGTGGCTGAACATCTACCCGGCCAAGGGCTACTCGGCGACGATGAAGCTCAAGCGCCCGCAGGACGCCAGCGTGGTGAGTCTGCTGGACGACACGCGCAAGATCGCCATCAGCCGCCTGGGCGACACGATCCGCGTGGCCGGCACGGCCGAGCTGGCGGGCTATGACACCTCGCTCGACGGCGCCACCGCCCGCGCCCGCTGCGCCGCGCTGGTGCGCCGCTACGAAGAGCTGTTCCCCGGCGTGGCCGACACCAGCGAGCCCAACTTCTGGGCCGGCCTGCGCCCCAGCACGCCCACCAACATCCCCTACATCGGCCGCAGCAAGATCGCCAACCTGTGGCTCAACGCCGGCCACGGCACGCTGGGCTGGACGCATGGCGCCGGCTCGGGCCAGGCCCTGGCCGAGCTGATCAGCGGCAAGCGCCCGGCGCTGGCCGCCAGCGGCTTCGGTTTCTGCGGCGATGCGCTGCCGGCGCCGCGCCCGCAGGTGCCGGTGCGCGCACCGGCCGCCGGCCGGGCCTGACCCCGCGCCCAGACCGCGGGCAAGCCACGCGGGAGCCGGGCAGCGCAGTTCCGGGCTTTGGCCGCCAGGCCCACGCCTAGAATCGCGCCCCTTCCCAAACCCCCGTGAACGCGGAGGCCGGGCCCCAGGCGGCCCGGCGTCGCGTGCCCTGCCCATGGCCCACGCTGTCTGCGCGATCGATTTCGGCACCTCCAACTCGGCCATCGCGCTGCCCACACGCAGCCCGGCCGGCGACGGCGTGCGCCTGGTGGCGCTGGAGGCCGGCCGCAGCACCATGCCCACCGCGGTGTTCTATGCCGTCGAAGGCCTGGAGCCGCACGAGGAACCGCAGCGCCACTACGGCCGCGCCGCGGTGGCCGCGTATGTGGAAGGCATCGAGGGCCGGCTGATGCGCTCGATGAAGAGCATCCTGGGCAGCACGCTGGCCACGCAGGCCACCGATGTGGGCGCGGGCCGCTCGGTGAAGTACCTGGACATCGTCTCGGGCTACCTGCGCCACCTGAAGACCCTGGCCGAAGCCGAGGCCGGCCAGGCGCTGACGCACGCCGTGCTGGGCCGGCCGGTGTTCTTCGTCGACGGCGAGCCCGAGCGTGATGCCGCTGCCCAGGCGGCGCTGGAGGCGGCCGCGCGCGCCGTGGGTTTTGCCGACGTGAGCTTCCAGTACGAGCCGATCGCCGCCGCGCTGGACTACGAGATGACGGTGGACCGCGAGCAGATCGTGCTGGTGGCCGACATCGGCGGCGGCACCTCCGACTTCTCGCTGGTGCGCGTGGGACCCGAGCGGCGCGAGCGCGTGAACCGCGCCGACGACATCCTGGCCAACCACGGCGTGCACATCGCCGGCACCGATTTCGACCGCCACATCGAGCTGGCCGCCATCCTGCCGGCCTGCGGCTACAAGGGCGTGGGGCCCACCGGCCGCGAGGTGCCCAGCAAGGTGTACTTCGACCTCGCCACCTGGCACCTGATCAACACCGTGTACGTGCCGCAGCGCGTGGCCGAACTGGGCCGCATGAAGACCTTCTACGCCGACCTGGCCCACCACGCGCGGCTGATGACCGTGGTGCGCGAGCGCCTGGGCCATGCGCTGATCGCCCGCGCCGAGGCGGCCAAGATCGCGGTGGCCGAGGGCGGCCAGACGCTGATCGACCTCTCCTTGCTGGGCGACCACGGCCTGGACGTGCCGCTGGACGAGCCGCAGGCGGTGGGTGCCATCGGCGCCGATCTGCAGCGCATCGTGGATGCGGCCGACGACACGCTGACGCAGGCCGGCATCACGCGCGAGCAGGTGGATGCGCTGTACTTCACCGGCGGCTCCACCGGGCTGAAGCCGCTGGCCGAGGCGATTGCGGCGCGTTTTCCGGCCGCGCGCCGGGTGCGCGGCGACGCGTTTGCCAGCGTGGCCGCCGGCCTGGGCCAGCACGCGCGGCGGGTCTTCGCCTGAACCTGGTTCAGGCGGGCGCTCAGCGCCGTGGCGGCCCCGGCCGGCGCGGGCCTCCCGGACCACCCGGGCGGCCGCCCGACTTGGCCGCCGGCTTGCCGGCCGGCTTGTCCTGCGGCAGCGACACATCGGCCATCAGCAGCGTGGCGCGCACCAGGTCTTCGACGGCTTCGTCCAGCGTCTCGGGCGGCTCCAGCGTCTCGATCTCGGCCAGCAGTTCGTCGGCGTCCTCCAGGTCCTCAGGGTCGAGGTGGCGGTACAGCAGGGCCAACGGCTCCATCAGCGCGGGCTCGTGGCGGTCCATCAGCGCCGGGAACAGGTCCACCGCGGTGGCGAAACCGGCCACCCAGGGCATCACCACCTCGGACGGGCTGGCCGCGTCGTCCAGCTCGTACACCCAGGGGTCGAACCAGTCGCGCTCGCTGATCGCATGCGCCAGCTCGGCATGGCGGCGGCGCACCAGCTGGTGCAGGCGCTGGACATCGAAGCGCGGCGGCGGGGCCTTGCCGTCCACATCGACGATGTGGGCCAGCCAGCGCACCTCGGGCACCGGATCGGGCTGCAGCAGCACGCCGGCCAGGTAGCCGTCGAGCGACATCACGTCCAGCGCGTCGTGGCTGGCGGGCAGGGTGTCGAGCAGGGCCTGCAGCGCGTCGATCTCGTGCTCGGCCAGCGGCTCGGGCGGTGGCAGCGGCTTGGTGCCGCTGCGGGGTGCGGCAGCGGGCCGGGGCGCCGTCTTGCCGGCAGGGGCGCCGGCGGGCTTGCCGGGCGCCGGGCCACGGCCCGCGCCAAAGTTCGAGCCGAAGCCCGTTCCTGCGGTGGTCTTGCGGGCGGGTGCTCCAGCAGGACGAGGAGCTGACTTCTTGGCAGGCGGGCGAGGAGGCGTCATGCCGCGGATTGTCACCGCCTGCCTATGATCCAGCGCATGACCACTGAACGCCACCTGCTCTTCCTCGTCGCCAGCACCCGCGAGCCCGGCATCGAGGGCAACACCGAAGCCCTGGCCCGCGCCGCCGCCGCCGGGCTGCCGGCCGACACCCGCCAGACCTGGCGCCACCTGCACGGCCTGAGCATGCCGCCGTTCCAGGACCACCGCCACGACCGCGGCACCTACCCGATGCCCGACGCCGCCGTGCCGGCCGAGCGCGACCTGCGCGGCCTCCTCGACGACACCCTGGCCGCCACCGACCTGGTGTTCGTGGCCCCGGTCTACTGGTACAGCCTGCCGGCCGAGCTGAAGCTCTATCTGGACCACTGGAGCGCCTTCCTGCGCGTGCCGGGCCTGGACTTCAAGGCCCGCATGGCGGCCAAACGCTTCTGGCTGGTCACCACCAGCGGCAACCGGCCCAAGGCCCAGCCGATGATCGACAGCCTGCGCCTGTGCGCCGAGTTCTGCGGCGCCGCCTGGGGCGGCGAACTGTGGGGCCAGGGTGGCGAGCCCGGCAAGGTGCGCACCGACGCGGCCGCGCTGGCCGCTGCGCCAGGCTTTCTGCGCCTGCCGGGCTGACGTCCGATGCAACTGCTCGACGCCGCCGCCACCGCCGCCGCGCTGCCCTGGGCGCCGCTGACCCAGGCCATCGCCGACACCCTGGCCGACCAGGCCGCCGGCCGCGTGCAGGCGCCCGACCGCTGGGTGCTGCCGGTGGCACCCGGCACCTCGTGGTTCCTGATGCCGGCCTGGATCACACCAGAAGCGGGCGATCTGGCCGCCATCAAGCTCATCACCTACAGCGCGCAGAACCCGGCGCGCGGCCTGCCGGCCATCCTGGGCGACGTGATGGTGATGCGCGCCTCCACCGGCGAGCGCCTGCTGCTGCTGGACGGCCCCACGGTCACGGCGCGGCGCACGGCGGCCGCCACGCTGCTGGCCGCGCAACGCCTGGCGCCGAACACCGCCGGACCGCTGCTGGTCATCGGCACCGGCGTGCAGGCGCTGTCGCATGTGCAGGCCTTGGCCGCCGGCCTGGGCGTGCGCGAGGTGCAGGTGATCGGCCGCACGCCCGCGCGCGCCGTCGACTTTGCCGCCGAACTGGAACGCGAGGCCGGGGTGCAGGCCCGCGCGGCGACGGACTTGCCCACCGCGCTGGCCGACTGCCCGCTGGTCATCACCGCCACCCCGGCCAGCGCCGTGGTGCTCAGCGGTCAGGTGCGTGACGACGCCTTCGTCGCCGCCATCGGCGCGTTCACGCCGCAGATGATCGAGCTCGACCCCGCGCTGACCCGCGACCTCGCCGCGCGCGGCCGCGTGGTGCTGGACAGCCCCGCCGCCCGCCACGAGGCCGGCGACCTGATCGCCGCCGGCCTGGCGCTGGACGGCCTGCCCACGCTGGGTGACGTGCTGGCCGGCCCGGCCGTGCCCCCAGGTGGTGCACCGGTGCTGTTCAAGAGCTGCGGCGCCGCGCTGTGGGACCTGGCCGCCGCCCGCTGCGCTGCGGCATCGGCACCACAGCCGGGGTGACAAAGCGTTTTCTAGGGATGGCTGCCCCCCGCAGCGCTGGGCACAGTGCATTCCGTTGTGCAGCGCAATGTGCGCTGCCAGGGTCCCAACGACGTCCTTTCCGAGGACTTCAACAGCCCGCCGAGTTTTCGGCGGGCTTTTTTTTGGCTGGCCTCAGGTCAGCGCCGGGCCGCCCCAAGCGACCTGAGTACCCGCACGGCGGGTGGTCGCTGTACCCGGCGACCGGGTGCCCCACTCAGGCTGCAAACCCCTCCGCCAGCGCCTCGCGCAGCCAACCCACCAAGGCCTGCACCGCGCGTGGCACATAGGGGCTGTAGGGGCGGATGGCCCACAGGTGGCTGCCGTAGTTGCCCACCGGGCGCCAGCCGGGCAGCACCGGCAGCAGCCTGCCTTCGCGCAGGGCGGCCTGGGCGCTGAAGTCGGGCAGCAGCGCAATGCCCAGGCCGCGCAGCGCCGCCTCGCGCAGCGCCTCGCTGTTGTTGGCAGCAAAGGGGCCGGCCACCGGCACCGTGCGCTCCTGGCCCTGCTCGTCGCCCAGCGTCCAGGTGGGCGTGTCGCCGGGGCGCAGGTAGTGCAGGCAGTCGTGGGCGGCCAGGTCGTCGGGGGTGGCGGGCGTGCCGCGGCGGCGCAGGTAGGCGCGGCTGGCCACCAGCAGCGAGCGCGTCTCGCACAGCGCCCAGGCCACATGCGTCTCGGGCGGCGCGTGGGTGTGGCGGATGGCCAGGTCGAAGCCCTCCTGCGCCAGCGGCACCAGCCGGTCGGACAGGTCCAGTTCCACCCGCACCTCGGGATGGGCGCGCAAGAAGTCGGGCAGGCGCGGCACCAGCTGCTGGCGCGCCAGCGCCACCGGCGCGGTGATGCGCAGCCGGCCGCGCGGCTGCTCGGCCAGATCGCGCACGCCCGAGAACGCGGTGGCGATGGTGTCGAAGGCGCCGGCCGTGGCGTCGGCCAGGCGCTGGCCGGCCTCGGTCAGGCGCACGCTGCGGGTGGTGCGCAGCACCAGCGGCACACCGGCCGCGCGCTCCAGCTCGGCGATGCGCTGGCTCATCGCCGCCTTGCTCAGGCCCAGGCGCTGCGCGGCGGCGGTGTAGCTGCCCAGCGTGCCCAGGATGCTCAGCGCATGCACATGGCTCCAGAGCGTGTCGATGCGGCGTTCGTCCATGGGCGGGCGGTTGTTCCTTGATCTGTGACTGGATTGTTCACTGAACTGAACAATGAATCCAGCCACGCCCGGCTAGGCGCCGCGGCCTCAGCTGCCTAGACTGCGGGCCTCATCCCGAACCACGCTCGACACCGTCGAAGGAGACCACCATGGGCGCCCCTGAAGCCTTCACCGCCACCGCCGACGTCGGCCACTACATCGCCGGCCGCGTGGTGCCCGGCGCCAGCGGCCGCCAGCAGGCCGTCTACCACCCGGCCAGCGGCCGCGTGGCGCGCCAGGTGGCGCTGGCCTCGGCCGACGAGGTGAACGCCGCCGTGGCCGCCGCCGTGGCCGCCCAGCCGGCCTGGGGCGAGCTGCCGCCGCTGCGTCGCGCGCGTGTGATGTTCAAGTTCCTGGAGCTGCTGAACCAGCACAAGGACACGCTGGCGGCCATGATCACCGCCGAGCATGGCAAGGTGTTCACCGATGCCCAGGGCGAGGTGGCGCGCGGCATCGACATCGTGGAATTCGCCTGCGGCGCGCCGCAGCTGCTGAAGGGCGACTTCACCGACCAGGTGTCCACCGGCATCGACAACCACACGCTGCGCCAGCCGCTGGGCGTGGTGGCCGGCATCACGCCGTTCAACTTCCCGTGCATGGTGCCGCTGTGGATGTTCCCTCTGGCACTCGTCACCGGCAACGCCTTCATCCTGAAGCCCAGCGAGCGTGACCCCAGCTGCAGCCTGTTCATGGCCGATCTGTTGAAGCAGGCCGGCCTGCCCGACGGCATCTTCAACGTCATCCAGGGCGACAAGCTGGCGGTGGACGCGCTGCTGACCCACCCCGACGTGAAGGCGGTGAGCTTCGTCGGCTCGACGCCGATCGCCAACTACATCTACGAGACCGGCGCGCGCCACGGCAAGCGCGTGCAGGCGCTCGGCGGCGCCAAGAACCACCTGGTGGTGATGCCCGATGCCGACGTGGAGCAGGCGGTGGACGCGCTGGTCGGCGCCGCGTACGGCTCGGCCGGCGAGCGCTGCATGGCCATCAGCGTGGCGGTGCTGGTGGGCGACGTGGGCGACACCATCGTCGAGAAGGTGGCGGCGCGCGCCCGGACGCTGAAGGTCAAGGACCCGATGAGCCTGGACGCCGAGATGGGCCCGATCGTCACCGCCGAGGCCAAGGCACGCATCGAGGGCTACATCGCCACCGGTGTCGAGGAGGGCGCCAAGCTGGTGGTCGACGGCCGCAACTTCCAGGTGCCCGGCCTGGAAGGCGGCTTCTTCACCGGCGGCTCGCTGTTCGACCACGCCACGCCCGAGATGCGCATCTACAAGGAAGAGATCTTCGGCCCGGTGCTGACCTGCGTGCGCGTGCCCGACTTCGCCGCCGCGCTGAAGCTGATCAACGAGCACGAGTTCGGCAACGGCGTGTCGATCTACACCACCGATGGCGGCGTGGCGCGCGAGTTCAGCCGCCGCGTGCAGGTGGGCATGGTGGGCGTGAACGTGCCGATCCCGGTGCCGATGGCCTGGCACGGCTTCGGCGGCTGGAAGAAGAGCCTGTTCGGTGACATGCACGCCTATGGCGAAGAGGGCGTGCGCTTCTACACCAAGCAAAAGAGCGTGATGCAGCGCTGGCCCGAGAGCATCGCCAAGGGCGCCGAGTTCAACTTCCCGGTCTCGAAGTAACCGCGCCATGCAGCGGCGCCTGGGCTTGCGCTGGGCCGCCGCCGCGGCCCTGGGAATCGGCGGCGCGCTGCGGGCCGGCCCCGGCGGCGCGCAGACGGCTGCCGACGGCGCTGCGCCCCGGCTGGCCGATGCCGACCTGGCCTTCGCCCGCCAGCTGCGCACGGCCGGCCTGGCCGACACCCGCGCGCTGGCCCTGGTGCAGCGGCTCACCCAGCAGGTAGGCGCCCGCCCGGCCGGCAGCCCGGCCGATGCCCGTGCCGTGGCCTGGGCGCTGGCCGAGGCCCGCGCGCTGGGCCTGCCGCGCGTGTGGCAGCAGCCGGTGCCGCTGCGCGTGTGGCGGCGCGGTCCGGCCCAGGCCACGCTGGTGACGCCCGAGCGGCGCACGCTGGTGATGGCCGCGCTCGGCAACAGCGTGGGCACCCCGCCCGGCGGGCTGGAGGCCGAGCTGGCCTGGTACCCCGACTTCCAGGCGCTGAAGGACGACCGCAGCGAGCGCGCGCGCGGCCGCATCGTGTTCATCGACCAGCGCATGGACCGCAGCCGCGACGGCAGCGGCTATGGCCGCGCGGTGCCGGCACGCTTCGGCTCGGCGGCCGAGGCCGCACGCCGCGGCGCGCTGGCGGTGGTGATCCGCTCGGTGGGCACCAGCGGCGCCAACCCGGTGCTGCCCGGCGAGCCCGAGCGCGTGGCCCACACCGGCGCGATGCGCTACGACGACGACGCGGCGCAGATCCCGGCGCTGGCCGTCTCGGTGGCCGACGCCGAGCACCTGGCCGCGCTGCACGCGGCCGGCCAGCCGCTGCGCCTGGCGCTGCAGGTGGCCAACCAGGTGGGCGTCGAGGCCCTCAGCCACAACGTGCTGGCCGAGCTGCCCGGCCAGGGCGCGCTGGCCAGCGAGGTGGTGCTGCTGGGCGCCCACCTCGACAGCTGGGACGTGGGCGAAGGCGCGTTGGACGACGGCGCCGGCGTGGGCATCGTGCTGGCCGCGCTGGGCCTGATCGCCGAGCGGCTGCGCGCCGCGCCGGCCGAACTGGCCCAGGCGCCCCGCCGCAGCCTGCGCGTGGCCCTGTACGCCAACGAGGAGAACGGCTTCGACGGCGCGCTGGCCTACAGCCGCGCCCATGGCGCCGAGACGCACCAGTGGGTCAGCGAGAGCGACTTCGGCGCCGGCCCGGCCTATGCCTGGCGCCACCGCGTGCGGCCCGAGGCGCTGCCGGTGATGGCGCAGATCGCCGCCGAGCTGGCGCCGCTGGGCCTGCCGCTGGCCGACGGCAACGACGCCACGCCCGGCCCGGATGCCGCCGTGCTGATGCGCCGCCACCGCTGGCCGGCGGTGCAGCTGCACCAGGACGGCAGCCGCTACTTCGACGTGCACCACACGCCGCACGACACCTTCGCGCGGCTGGACGGCAGCGCGCTGCCGCAGAACGTGGCCGCCTGGGCGGTGATGGCCTGGCTGGCCGCGCGCGCGCCGGTGGCCTTCGGGCCGCTGCCGGCGCGCTGATCCGCCTTGCCTTCTCAGGTGCAGCCCGGGCCCTGGGCGGCCATGGCCTGCAGGCCCTCGGTGATCTGCTGCGGCGTCAGCTGGCGCGTCTGCATCGCGATCGACCAGCGGTGGCCGAACGGGTCTTCGACCTGCCCGTAGCGGTCGCCCCAGAACTGGTCGGCCAGCGGCATCACCACGCGGCAGCCGGCCTCCACCGCGCGGGCGAAGGTGGCATCGGCGTCGGTGGTGTACAGGTGCAGCGTCACCGCGGTGCCGCCGCGCGCCTTGGGGCCGATGGCGCCCATCTCGGGAAACTCGTCGTGCAGCATCAGCATCGAGTCGCCGATGCGCATCGACGCATGCATCAGCAGGCCGCCGGGGCCGGGCAGGCGGCTCAGCTCCTCGGCACCAAAGGCGCGGACATAGAACGCGATGGCGTCGGACGCGCCGGCGCACACCAGGTGCGGCGTCAGGCTGTGGAAGCCGTCGGGGATGGCGGGCACGGGGGCAGGGCTCATGGGCAACTCCAGGTGGATGACGGGTGCGGCGGCGGCAGCACCGCCGCCTCCACCTGCGCACGACGAACGGCGCGGCCGCGTCGCGACAACGGGCGGGCCATCGTGCCGCTGTTCGGCCGATCGGGCCCAGGCGCGCCGGCCCATCATCGCGGGGGGAACGCCTGCACGTCCATGACCCGAATCCGCCCTGTCTCGCCCTGCCATGCCCGCCCCGGCGCGGCCGCCACCCTGGCGGCCCTGGCCGCGCTGGGCCTGCTGCTGTCCGGCTGTGCCGGCCGCCTGCCGCTGCACCGCGCCGACGGCCTGCCACCACCGCCCAGCAGCGACGGCCGCAGCCCGCCGGTGCCCTGCCGGCAGTTGTCCGGCGCGCTGGCCGACTGGCCCGGCCTGCGCATCACCGAGGCGCAAGACCAACCCGCCGACGCCGCCGGCCACCCGGCGCACTGCCTGGTGCGCGGCCGCCTGGGCGAGCGCACCGGCAGCGATGGCCGGGCCTACGCCATCGGCTTCGAGCTGCGCCTGCCCCGGGGCGATGGCCTGCGCCTGCTGCACCAGCCGCAGGACGGCATGTCCACCCCGGCCTTCGGCACGCTGGCCGTGCAGCCCGGCCCCCATGCGCTGGGCCGCGGCATCGCCGTGCTCACCAGCGACGGCGGCCACCAGGCCACCGCGCCGGCCGAGGCGCGCTACGGCCTGGCCGCACCGCAGGCCTATGGCGCCGACGCCCAGGCCCGCCGCGACCTGGCCCACGCCGCCGATGCCGCGGTGTGGCCGCTGGCCGTGGCGCTGGCCACGCGGCACTACGGCGCCGCGCCGAAGTACCGCTACATCGCCGGCTGCGGCGAAGGCGGCCGCCGCGCGCTGATGGCCGCCTCGCGCCAGCCCGAGCACTACGACGGCCTGCTGGCCGGCGCACCGGCGCTGAACCTGCCGCGCGCCACGCTGGCCCAGGCCTGGAGCCTGCAGAGCTGGATGGCCGTCAGCGCCGACCTGCGCCGCGCCTTCACGCCGGCGCAGCTGCGCGAGGTGGGCGCCCGCGTGCTGGCGCGCTGTGACGCGCTGGACCAGCTGGCCGACGGCGTGGTGGCCGATGTGCGCCGCTGCCAGCGCGCCTTCCGCTTCCAGGACCTGCAATGCCCGGCGCCGCCGGGCGTCACCGCCGCGATGGCGCCCGGCGAGGTGGCTGCCGCCCAGCCGGCCGCGACCCAACCGGGCAGCAAACCGGCCCGCAAGGCCGCCACCCAACCCGCTGCCAAGCCCGCGGCCAAGCCCGCCGGCAAGGCCGTGGCCAAGGCGCCCACGCCGCCCACCGAGGAAGAGCTGCTGCCGCGCACGCTGGCGCCGCTGCCATCGGCCGCGCGCAGCGAGGCCGGCCGCGCGCTGGCCGAGGGCCCGGCGGCCTGCCTGTCGCCGCTGCAGGTGCGCGCGCTGCAGCGGGCCTTCGCCGGCCCGGTCACGCAGCAGGGCGAGCCGCTGTACGCCGCCTGGCCGATGGACCCCGGCATCGCCGGCGCGCAGTGGCGGCGCTGGCAGCTCGATTCGGCCGAGCCGGCCTTCGACGGCCTGCCGCTGCTGGCCGTGCTGGCGCCGGCCACGCTGTCGCAGGTGATGAGCACGCCACCGGCCGAGCTGGGCGACGGCTCGGTGGCCGCGCTGCGCGACTACCTGGCGCGGCTGGACATGGACCGCGACGCCCCGGCCATCGCCGCCACCGATGCCACGCACACCGAATCGGCGCTGGAACTGTTCACACCGCCCGAGGTGCTGGCGCCACGCCTGGCCAGCCTGGCGCGCCACGGCGGCAAGCTGCTGGTCTACCACGGCGTGGCCGATCCGGTGTTCTCGGCGCTGGACACGCTGGGCTGGGCCGACCGCCTGCAGGCCGCCCTCGGCGTGCCCGCCGCCGACGAGGTGGCGCGCGTGTTCCCGGTGCCCGGCATGAACCACTGCGCCGGTGGCCCGGCCACCGACCGCTTCGACGCGCTGGGCGCGCTGATGGACTGGGTGGAGCAGGGCCGCGCGCCCGATCGCATCGAGGCCCGCGTGCACCCCGCCAACCCCGAGCGCCCCACCGCCTGGAGCACCCAGCGCAGCCGGCCGCTGTGCCCCTGGCCGCGCGTGGCGCGCTACGCCGGTGGCGATGTGGAGTCGGCCGACAGCTTCCGCTGCGGGCCGCCGTAGCCCACCGGGCACGGGGGCGGCCGCAAGGCCCCGCGAATGCCGCCCCGGGGAAAGCCCTGCACCCGCAGATCCGGTGGGCGGTCCGGGCCGGCCCGCGGGCGGGTTCAGAATCGCCCGCTTCGCCACCCTTGCAGACGCTGCCCGATGATCTCGATGCACCGCCGCTCGCTGCTGGCCCTGGCCACCGCCACGCTCGCCACCCGCGGGCTCACCGGATGTGCCACCGCCACGCCTGTTCCGTCCACCGCTGCGGCCGCAGGGCCGGGCCCCAAGGCCGCGCCACTGCCGGCCGCCGATGCCGGACCCTGGGTCAGCCCGCCCGCCGCGCTGCACCTGCGCCATGTGCCGCCGGTGCCGCAGGCCGTGGCCGACGCCGTGGCGCGCTACACCGACTTTGCCGGCCACGCGCTGTTCGACTGGCATCCGCAGCGCCGCGAGATGCTGGTCAGCCACCGCCCGACCGGCGCCCCCGTGGCCCAGCTGATGCGGCTGGCCACCCCGGCGGACGGCCGCCCGGCCACGCCCGAGCGCCTGCTGGACAGCGCCGAGCCGGTGGCCGGTGCCCACTACGCGCCGGGCGACGGCCGCTTCATCGTCTTCAGCCGCGCCCAGGGTGGCAACGAGGCCTACCAGCTGTGGCGCCTGGACGGCGCCGGCAGCGCCCCGGTGCTGTTGACCGACCCCGACCTGCGTCACGCCTTCCAGGACTGGCTGCCCGGCCGCGCCGCGCCGCTGGCCCTGGTGGCCTCGGTGCCACTGGACCGCACGGCCCAGGGCGGCAAGCGCGAGAACCCCAGCACCCGGCTGTGGCTGCTGGACCCGCTGCAACCGGCCACGGCCGCAGCGCCCGGAAAGACCATCGCCGAGCTGCCCGGGACCGGCTGGTTCGGCGGCGCCATCAGCCCCGATGGCCGCCAGGTGGCGCTGACCCGCTATGTCTCGGCCACCGACAGCGAGCTGTGGCTGCTGGACCTGGCCGACGGCCAGCGCCGCCAGCTGCTGCCGCAGCCCGGCGCGCCCCGCGCCACGCACTTCGCGCGGCGCTTCAGCCCCGACGGCCGCCAGCTCTACGTGGTCAGTGACCGCGGCGGCGAGTTCCGTGAGCTGTGGCGCCTGACCCTCGCCGACGGTGCGCTGCAGCGCCTGACCGGCGACACGCCCTGGGACGTGGACGAGATGGACCTCTCGCCCGACGGCCGCTGGCTGGCGCTGCGCATCAACGTGGACGGCCGCGACGAGCTGCGCCTGATGGACACCGCCAGCGGCGCGTGGAAGCCGCTGGGCGCGCTGCCGGGCGGCAGCGTGGTGGACCTGAAGTTCCACGCCATGCGGCCCGAGCTGGCCTTTGCCGTGAACGGCGCGCAGGGCCCCAGCCAGCTGTGGAGCCTGACGCTGGGCGGCGATGGCGCGCCCACCGCCGCGCCCCAGGCCTGGAGCCGCGCGCGCCTGCACCCGGCGCTGGACGTGGCCGCCTTCAGCGAGCCGCAGATCGTGCGCTGGAAGAGCTTCGACGGCCGCGCCATCTCGGGTCTGCTGCACCGCCCGCCGGCGCGCTTTGGCGGCCGCCGCCCGGTGCTGATCAGCATCCACGGCGGGCCCGAGAGCCAGGCCAAGGTGGGCTTTGCCGGGCGCAACAACCACTTCGTGCAGGACCTGGGCATCGCCATCCTGCAGCCCAACGTGCGCGGCTCCACCGGCTACGGCAAGACCTTCCTGTCACTCGACAACGGCATGCTGCGCGAGGACTCGGTCAAGGACATCGGCGCGCTGCTCGACTGGATCGCCACCCAGCCCGACCTGGACCCGCGGCGCGTGGTGGTGGCCGGCGGCAGCTACGGCGGCTACATGAGCCTGGCGGTGGCCACGCACTACGCCGACCGCATCGCCGGCGCCATCGACGTGGTGGGCATCTCGCACTTCGTCACCTTCCTCGAAAGCACCGAGAGCTACCGCCGCGACCTGCGCCGCGTGGAGTACGGCGACGAGCGCGACCCGGCCATGCGCGCCTTCCTGCACCGCATCTCGCCACTCACCAACGCGCAGCGCATCACCAAGCCGCTGTTCGTGGTGCAGGGCGCCAACGACCCGCGCGTGCCGGTGGGCGAGGCCGAGCAGATCGTGGCCAAGGCCGAGGCCAATGGCACGCCGGTCTGGTACATGCGCGCGGCCAACGAAGGCCATGGCTTCGCGCGCAAGGAGAACGCCGACTACCAGTTCTACAGCACGGTGCAGTTCCTGCGCCGCGTGCTGTCGCTCACTTGAAGGCGTAGTTGACGCTCACCGACACGCTGCGGCCGCGCGTGTCGGTGTAGCTGGGGTCGTAGCCTGACAGGAAGAACCAGGCCTGCTGCGAGAACGGCGGCGCGGTGTCGAACAGGTTCAGCACGCTGGCACGCAGCGTGAGTGCCTTCATCGGCTGCCAGGCCGCCGACAGGTTCCACAGCGAGTACGGCGACACCTTGCGGTCGGCCTTGCCGACGACGATCTGGTCGCCATAGCCCGACAGGAAGCTGTTGGACAGCGTGGCGCTGACCGGGCCCTGGCTCCAGTCCAGGCTGACCGTGTGGCGCCAGCGCTGCACCACGCCGTCGTTCAGGAAGCGGCCCAGGTTGCTGACGAAGGGGTCGCCATTGCCGGTCTGCTGCTGGCTCTTGAGCGTCAGCGTGCCGTTCAGCCGCGCGCCGAACTCGCCCACGCCGGTGGCGATCTTGCTGACCGACAGGCCGATGTCCAGGCCCGAGATCTTCTGCGCGCCGCGGTTCTCCTTGACCAGGTCGATGTGGTCGATGACGCCGTCGCTGTCGCGGTGCACCAGGCTGCCGTACTTGTCCAGGTTGGCCAGGATCACGTCGGCGCCCAGCGTGCTGATCAGGTCGCGCTTCTCGATGGCCCAGTAGTCCAGGCTCAGGCTGGTGTTGCGCACCGGCTCGAACACCAGGCCCAGCGCGAACTGGCGGCTCTTCTCGGGCTTGAGCTTGGCGTTGCTGTAGTTGTAGGTGGTCCAGATGTCCGAGCAGTCGGTCACCGTGTTGCCGGGGTCGGCGGCCATGCACACCGGATCGACCAGCGTGGCCGCCGAGCCCTGCGTGACCGGGCGGTACAGGTCGCTCATGCTGGGTGCACGGAATCCCGCGCCGGCCGAGGCGCGCAGCAGCAGCTCGCGGCTGGGCGTGTACTTCAGGCCCACCTTGGGGCTGAGCTTGCCGCCGCTGACCTGGTAGTGCTCGTAGCGCAGCGCGGCCTGCAGCTCCAGCTGCTTGCTGATGGGTGCCGAGATCTCGCCGAACACCGCGCTGATGCCGCGCGACTTGCCGAAATCGGCGTCGGTGCCCTGCGAGGTCTCGCCCAGGATCAGGTCCTGCGCCAGCGCGGCCGACTGGTGGTAGTCCTGGCGCTCGCGGCGCAGCTCACCGCCCACGGCCAGCGACAGGTCGCCGCCGGCCAGCTTCATCAGCGGGCGCGAGAGCTTCAGGTCCAGGCTGCTCATCGTGCCCTTGGCGCTGCGCACCTCGCCGCGCAGCTGGGCAGCCTCGTACAGCGCCACGCCGGCCGCGCTGCTGGGACCGAAGGGGTTCAGCGTGCCGGCGGCGAAGCCGTCGCGGATCATCTGCTCGTCGAGGTAGCCGTTGTGGTCGCGGTCGCTCACCCGGCTGGTGCTGTGGTTCAGCGCCCACTCGTAGTCCCAGCCGGCCAGCGTGCCCTGGGTGCCCAGCGCCACGCGCTGGCCGGTGGACACCAGCTCGCTGGTGCGCAGCCCGGCCTCGACCAGGCGCGTGCGCACGGTGATCAGGCGCTCCTCGTCATCGGCCGCCAGCGCGTTGAGCGCGCTGCCGGCGAAGGCGCTGATCTTCGACACGTCGATGTCGGCGTCGATGCGGTTGGGCGTGCCCGAGTACAGCGTGCGGGCGCGCGCCAGCGACAGCTCGGCGAACAGCGTGTGGCCACCGCCCAGGTCGACCAGGCCGCGCGTGAACAGGCTGCCCTTGTTCGACTCGGGGTACAGCTCGATGTTGCGCATGTAGTCGAAGGTGCAACCGTCGACACCGCCGATGCCGTCGGGCAGGTACAGGTTGGCCGGCGGGTTGCAGCCGCTGGCCGCCGCCGGGTTGACCGTGCGCGAGTCGATCACCGTCTTGCCGTTGCTGGAGTAGCCCTCGCCCGACAGCACGCGGTACTGGTAGCGCGACAGGCGGATGTTGCCGGGGAAGGTGGCGCTGGACAGCAGGTCGGGCAGGCGCTCGGGGATCTTCAGGTCGCTGATGAACTGGCGGTTCAGCGCATTGAGCCGGGTGGTCTTCTGCAGGTCGAGCACCGCGAACACGTTGTAGCCCTCGCGCGCCAGGTCGCCATGGCCGGCCGACAGCGTGGCGCTGCGCTTGTCGCCGCCACCGCCCTCGGTGGTCTTCAGCGCGCTGGCGGCCAGCTCCACGCCGCGGAAGTCCTTGCGCGTGATGAAGTTGATGACGCCGCCGATGGCGTCCGAGCCGTACAGCGACGAGGCGCCGTCCAACAGCACCTCCACGCGCTCGATGGCGGCGGCGGGGATGCTGTTCAGGTCCACGCCGGCCGCGTCGCCCGGCGAGGCGAAGTTGGCCATGCGCCGGCCGTTCAGCAGCACCAGCGTGCTGCTGACGCCCAGGCCGCGCAGGTTGGCGCCGTTGAAGCCCATCTGGTCGCGAAAGCCGCCATAGGCCACGCTGCCGCCGTCGGTCAGGTTGCTGGCCGTGGCCGACAGGCGGGCGATGATCTCGGCCGCCGTGGTGGCGCCCTGCTTGGTGAACTCGTCGCGCGTGATCACCTGCACCGGCAGCGCCGTCTCGCCGTCGATGCGCTTGATGGCCGAGCCGGTGATCTCCACGCGCTGCGGGGCCGGGCTGGTCTGGGCCAGTGCCGCGCCGGCCGCCGCGCAGGCCAGGGCCACGGCGCTGGCGCGCAGCATGAATCGGGGGGCGGGTTGGCGAGCGGACATCGGCGGTACTCCGGGCAGGCTGGGTTCGGCGCAGTCTAGGAAGCCTTCACCGAAGGGCAACGGGGCCGAAACGCCGCCGTCGCTTGCCCGCAAGTCGCCGTCGCAACGGTGCAAGCGGCTGTCGCAGCCATGTCGCATGGCCGCACGGCTTGCGTGCAAGCGACATGTTCTTTCACCCACCGGCCAGCGGCGGAACGAACGGGCCGCGGCGGTGCCAACATCGCGGCCCTGAACCCCTCCACCTGACCCCGGTGCCGCTGCGGCGGCCCGCGCCGCCCATGCACCTGCCCACCCCCGCCCGCCGCCGCCTGCTGCTCGCCTTCGGTCTGCTGGGCTGTCTGGCCGGCTGCCTGTGCACTGGCCAGGCCGCGCTGGCGCAGGGCGCCGCCGCGTCCGGCCCCGCCGCCGCGCCCCAGGGCGTGGCCGTGGCCATCGGCGGCGCGCTGCGCGACGACAACGAGCTCATCTGGGGCCAGCTGATCCAGCTGAGCGGCGGCCCCGGCGCGAAGTGGGTGGTGCTGGGCACGGCCAGTGACTCGCCGCAGCAAAGCGCCGACAACGCCGCCAAGCAGCTGCGCCGGCGCGGCGCGGTGGCCGACACGCTGCCGGTCTCGCCGCTGCTGAAGGACCGGCCGGTGGCCGACGCGGTGCGCGACCCCGCGCTGATCGACAAGGTGCGTGCCGCGCGCGGCGTGTTCTTCACCGGCGGCGCGCAGGAGCGCATCGTCAGCAGCCTGCAGCCCGGCGGCCAGCCCTCGCCGCTGCTGCAGGCCATCTGGGACGTCTACCGCGCCGGCGGCGTGGTGGCCGGCACCTCGGCCGGTGCGGCCATCATGAGCGGCACCATGTTCATCGACGCGCCGGATGTGGTGGGCGCGATGAAGGGCCGGCTGCGCGAGGGCCAGGAGTACGGCCGCGGTCTCGGCTTCATGGGCGCGGCGCTGTTCGTCGACCAGCACTTCCTCAAGCGCGGGCGCATCGGCCGCATGCTGCCGCTGATGCAGCGCACCGGCCTGCGGCTGGGCCTGGGCGTGGAAGAGGATTCGGCCGCCGCGCTGCGCGGCGAGGTGGTGACCCTCCTGGGCGGCCAGGCGGTGTTCGCCGACCTCACCGAGGCGCGCAGCGATGCGGCGCTGGGCGTGTTCAACCTGCGCGGCGCGCGGCTGTCGCTGCTGGACGCCGGCGACCAGCTGAACCTGGCCACGCGCACGTTCACGCCGGCCACGCGCAAGGCGCGGGGCACGGTGTACGACCCCGCGGCGCCGAACTACAAGCCGTACAACACCACGGCGGGCTTCGACGTCGACTGGCTGGCCAATGGCGTGCTGGCCACGCGCATGGGCCAGCTGATCGATGGCAGCTTCAGCGAGCTGCGCGGCCTGGCCTTCGACCCGCGCGGCAAGGCGGATGACCCGCTGGCCGCGCTGGGCTTCGAATGGCGGCTGTACAAGGCGCCCGGCAGCATCGGCTGGAGCAGCCCCGAGGGCGGCGACGAGGACTACAGCGTGCACCGCCTGGGCCTGGACGTGCTGCCAGTGCGCATGGCCCAGCCGCTGTACGGCCCGTGGCCGGCCGCCCCGGCGCGTTAACCTCGTCGCCATCCCCCGACACACCCGACAAACCCAGGAGGACCCCCGTCCATGCAACGCCGCCTCGTCACCACCGCCCTGGCCTCGCTGCTCGCGCTGGCCGCCACCGCCAGCCTGGCCCAGGCACCCGACTGGAAGAAGATCCGCATCGGCGTGGAGGGCGCCTACCCCCCGTTCAGCGAGGTGGGTCCCGATGGCAAGTTGAAGGGCTTCGACATCGACATGGCCAACGCCCTGTGCGCCGAGCTGAAGGCCGAGTGCACGCTGGTGCAGCAGGAGTGGGACGGCATGATTCCGGCACTGAACGCGCGCAAGTTCGACGCCATCATCGCGTCGATGGCCGCCACCGACGAGCGCCGCAAGTCGGTGAACTTCAGCGACAAGTACTACAACACGCCCGCCCGCCTGGTGGCCAAGGCCGGCGCCAAGCTGGAAGCCAGCGCCGCCGGCCTGAAGGGCAAGAAGATCGGCGTGCAGCGCAGCACCATCCACGACCGCTTCGCCACCGACACGTTCAAAGAGAGCGAGATCGTGCGCTACGCCAAGGCCGACGAGGTCTACCTCGACCTGGCGGCCGGCCGCATCGACGTGGCCATGGGCGACTCGGTGGCCATCGATGGCGGCTTCCTGAAGAAGCCGCAGGGCCAGGGCTATGCCTTCTTCGGCCCGCCGTACAACGACGTGAAGTACTTCGGCACCGGCTCCAGCATTGCCGTGCGCAAGGCCGACGACGCGCTGGCGCAGAAGTTCAACGCGGCGATCAAGGCCATCCGCGCCAACGGCTCATACAAGAAGATCCAGGACAAATACTTCGACTTCGACGTTTACGGCAACTGACATGACCACCCCCCGTCGCTGCGCGCCGGCCCCCCGCGGGGGCTGCCCGCCCGCCTTGGGGCGGCCCGGCGCCGGGCGGGTCCCTTCGATCCGGAACTGACCTGATGCTCCATGGCTACGCCCTCAGCCTGCTGCAAGGCGCCGCGCTGACGCTGGCCGTGGCCGCGTGCTCGCTGGCCATTGCGCTGGCGCTGGGGCTGGCCGGGGCGGTGGCCAAGCTGTCGCGCTCGCGCCTGGCGCGCGGTGCGGCCCAGGTCTACACCACGCTGATCCGCGCGGTGCCCGATCTGGTGCTGATGCTGCTGGTGTTCTACGGCGGGCAGACGGCCGTCAACGCGCTGGGCGAGCGCCTGGGCTGGGAATACGTCGACATCGACCCCTTCGTGGCCGGCGTGCTGACCATCGGCTTCATCTTCGGCGCCTACTTCACCGAGGTGCTGCGCGGCGCCTTCCTGGCCGTGCCGGCGGGCCAGCGCGAGGCCGGCCTGGCTTTCGGCTTCAGCCGCACGCAGGTGCTCACGCGCATCGTCGGGCCGCAGATGCTGCGCCATGCGCTGCCGGGCCTGTCGAACAACTGGCTGGTGATGATCAAGAGCACGGCCATCGTCTCGGTGATCGGCCTGTCGGACCTGATGAGCCGCGGCGCCCAGGCCGCCGGCGCCACGCGCGAGCCGTTCACGTTCTACCTGGCGGTGGCGGTGGTGTACCTGGGCTTCACGTCGCTGTCCGAGGCCTTCTTCGCCTGGCTGTCGCGGCGCCTATCGGTGGGCACGCGGGCGGTGGCGCTGTGAACTTCGACGTCATCTGGCAGAGCCTGCCGCTGTACGCGGCCGGCAGCGGCGTGACACTGCAGCTGCTGGTGGCCGCGCTGGCCGCCGGCCTGGCCGCCGCGCTGCCGCTGGCCCTGCTGCGCAGCCTGCCCTCGCCCTGGGCCTGGCGGCCGGTGTGGTGCTTCACCTACGTGATCCGCGGCACGCCGCTGCTGGTGCAGCTGTTCCTGCTGTACTACGGCCTGGCGCAGTTCGAGGCGGTGCGCGCCAGCCCGCTGTGGGGGGCGCTGCGTTCGCCCTGGTTCTGCGCCGTGGCGGCGCTGGCCATCAACACCTGCGCGTACACCTGCGAGATCCTGCACGGCGCCATCCGCGCTGTGCCAGCCGGCGAGGTGGAGGCCGCGCGCGCGCTCGGCTTCTCGCGCCGCGCCACGCTCACCCGCATCGTGCTGCCGCAGGCGCTGCGCCGCGCGCTGCCGGCGTACAGCAACGAGGTGGTGTTGATGCTGCACGCCACCGCGCTGGCCAGCGTGGTGACGCTGCACGACCTCACCGGCGTGGCCCGCGAGGTCAACTCGGTGCACTACCTGCCTTTCGAGGCCTTCATCACCGCGGCGGTGTTCTACCTGCTGATCACCGTGGTGCTGGTGGGCCTGTTCCATGCCGCCGAGCGGCGCTGGCTGGCGCCGATGTCGCGCCACGCCCAGCCCGCCTGAACGCCGCAGCCACAAGCCGCGGCCCCTTCATTCCCCCCACGATGCAGACCGTCCACCATCCCCTGCCCAGCGCCACGCCGGGCACCACGCGCAGCCTCACCAGCCTGCACTTCGGCACGCCCGGCAGCGGCCCCAAGGCGCTCATCCAGGCCTCGCTGCATGCCGATGAAGTACCCGGCATGCTGGTGGCCCACCATCTGCGCCAGCGCCTGGCGGCGCTGGAGGCGGCGGGCCGGCTGCGTGGCGAGGTGGTGCTGGTGCCGGCGGCCAACCCCATCGGCCTGGGCCAGTGGACGCTGCGCAGCCACCAGGGCCGCTTCGAGCAGACCAGCGGCGAGAACTTCAACCGCGCCTATGCCGACCTGGCGCCCGCCGTGGTGGACCGCGTGACCGGTCGCCTGGGCACCGACGCCACGCAGAACGTGGCCACCGTGCGCGCCGCGCTGCGCGAGGCCGTGGCCGCCTTGCCCGCCGCCAGCGAGCTGCAGGCCCTGCGCCGCGCGCTGTTCAGCCTGGCCGTGGATGCCGACTGGGTGCTCGACCTGCACTGCGACGGCGAGGGCCTGCTGCACTTCTACACCACGCCCGCCTGCTGGCCCGGCCTGCAGCCGCTGGCGCGCTGCCTGGGGGCCGAACCCGTGCTGCTGGCCGAGCATTCGGGCGGCGAGCCTTTCGACGAGGCCTGCTCGATGCCGTGGGCGCATCTGGCGGCGCAGTTTCCCGCGCACCCCATCCCGCAGGCCTGCCTGGCTGTGACGGTGGAACTGCGTGGCGAGGGCGACGTGAGCCACGCGCTGGCCGCGCAGGACGCCGCCGGCATCGAGCAGGCGCTGGCCCTGGGCGGCTGGATGGACGGCCCGGTGGCCGAGCCGCCGCCGCTGCGCTGCGCCGCCACGCCGCTGGCCGGCTCGATGCCCTTGATCGCCCCGCACGGGGGCGTGATCGTGTTCGTGCGTGCGCCGGGCGAACGGGTGAAGCAAGGCGACACGATCGCCGAGCTGATCGACCCGTTCACCGGCGCGCTCACACCCCTGCAATCGCCGGTGGACGGCCTGTTCTTCGCGCGCGAGAACCGCCGCTTCGCGGTGGCCGGCATGTCGGTGGGCAAGGTGGCGGGCACGCAAGCGCAGCGTGCCGGCGCGCTGTTGTCGCCATGAGGTCTGTCGCGCTGGGGTTGGCGTGCGAGGATGCCAGCCCCCATCCTTGGGCACCGGGCCCCGCATGATCATCCTTCTCGGCAGCGTCGTCGTTCAACCGGGCCGCATGGCCGACGCCCTGGCCCTCGCCCAGGCCCATGTGGCCCGCTCGCGCCTGGAGCCCGGCTGCCTGGAGCATGGCGTGCACCGCGACAGCGAGCGCGACGACCGCCTGGTGTTCATCGAGCGCTGGGCCGACCTGGCCGCACTGCAGCAGCATTTCCAGGTGCCCGCGTCCAACCACTTCGTGCGCGACATCAGCGCGCTGGCCGCCGAGCGGCCCGCCATCAGCATCCACCAGAGCACCGAGCTGCCGTGGCCGGGCCAGACGCCACGATGAAAGATCACAGCCTGCGCATCGACAACCTGCACAAGCGCTTCGGTGAGCGCGAGGTGCTGCGCGGCGTGTCGCTGCAGGCG
The DNA here is from genome assembly GCF_038066595.1 of Pseudaquabacterium inlustre. Lineage (NCBI taxonomy): Bacteria > Pseudomonadati > Pseudomonadota > Betaproteobacteria > Burkholderiales > Sphaerotilaceae > Pseudaquabacterium > Pseudaquabacterium inlustre. The sequence goes on along the minus strand of NZ_JBBUTH010000008.1, from coordinate 497,392 downwards.
GCGCAGGGCGACGTGGTGGCCATCATCGGCAGCAGCGGCTCGGGCAAGAGCACGCTGCTGCGCTGCCTGAACCTGCTGGAGCAGCCGCACGAGGGCGCCTTCACGCTGGCCGGCGAGACGCTGGCACTGACCCGCGACCGCGACGGCAGCCTGCGCGCCGCCGACGCGCAGCAGCTGCAGCGCTGGCGCGCGCGCCTGGCCATGGTGTTCCAGGGCTTCAACCTGTGGAGCCACCGCACGGTGCTGCAGAACATCACCGAGGCGCCCGTCCACGTGCTGGGCCGCTCCCGCGCCGAGGCCACCGAGCGCGCCGATGCGCTGCTGGCCCGCGTGGGCCTGACGCACCGCCGCGACGTGTACCCGGCCCAGTTGTCGGGCGGCGAGCAGCAGCGCGTGGCGATTGCCCGCGCGCTGGCCATGGACCCCGAGGTGATGCTGTTCGACGAGCCCACCTCGGCACTCGACCCCGAGCTGGTGGGCGAGGTGCTGGCCGTGATGCGCGAGCTGGCCGCCGAGGGCCGCACGATGCTGGTCGTCACCCACGAGATGGGCTTTGCCCGCGAGGTGGCCAGCCAGGTGATGTTTCTGCACCAGGGCCGGGTGGAGGAGCAGGGCGTGCCGTGCGAGGTGCTGGCCAAGCCGCAAAGTGAGCGGCTGCGGCAGTTTCTGTCGGGTGGATTGAAATGACGCTGCCGGCTCAACGGTGGGGGTTCGTGCTGCTCCCCGGCTTCGGCCTGGGTGCACTCGCCGGCGCCACCGATGTGCTGCAGGCTGCCAATGCCCTGCTGGCCGAGACCGGCGAAGCGCCACGCTTCGGGCCGGCCTACACGACAGTGCTGCTGGGCGGCGAGGTGCCGCCCGACCGCGTGAGCGGTGAATGCCGCGTCGCCAGCGCCTCGGGCGCGCAGCTGCTGGCGCGGCCGCTGGCCGAGGCCGGTGCGCTGGATGCGCTGTTCGTCGTCGCCGAGCGGCCGTTCAGTGCGGTGCCGGGCAGCGCGCCGAGTGCCGCGCGCGCCGAGCTGCTGGCCCTGCTGCTGCAGCTGGCCGCGGCCGGGCGGCTGCTGGGCGGCATCGGCACCGGTGCGGCCTGGCTGGCCGAGGCCGGCCTGCTGCGCGGCCACCGCGCAACCGTGCACTGGCCGCAGATCGGCCCGCTGGCCGAGCGCCACCCCGAGGTGCTGGTGTCGCAGCGCGTGTGGGAGATCGACCGCGGCCGCCTCACCTGCGCCGGCCACCAGGCCAGCCGCGACCTGCTGATCGGCTGGCTGGGCCAGCGCCACGGCGAGCGCTTCGCGCAGGAGCTGGCGGCGCAGTTCGGCCTGGCCCATGTGCCGGCGGCGGACGAACGCCAGCACGCCCCGCTGGGCGCGCGCCTGGCGGCGCAGCAGGGGGGAGGATCGGCCAAGCTGGCCGAGGCCGTGGCGCTGATGGAGGCCAACCTGGCCGAGCCGCTGCCCACCGAGGAGATTGCGCGGCTGGTGGGCGTGTCGCGCCGCCAGCTGGAGCGCCTGTTCCGCCAGCACCTGGATGCCCTGCCCTCGCGCTGGTACCTGGGCCTGCGCCTGGCGCTGGCGCAACGCCTGCTGCGCCAGACCAGCCAATCGGTGCTGCAGATCGCACTCGGCTGCGGCTTTGCCTCGGGCCCGCACTTCAGCAACGCCTACCGCGGCTTCTACGGCCGCACGCCGCGCGACGAGCGCAGCCCGCGGGCCGCGGCGTGGCGGGCCGAGGGGCAGCCTCCGCAGACCGCCAATTCACCGCCGGCCACGGACGATCACGCCCTGGCGCGCGACACTGCGCAGCCGGATGACCCGACATGAGAGACCCTACGGCCCCGCCTCACGACAATGCCACCGGCGACCGGTGGTTGCTGCGCGCTGCGCGTCCGGATGATCTGGACGCGCTGATGGCCCTGGCCCAGGCGCGCGCCATCGGCATCAGCTCGCTGCCGGCCGAGCGGGCGGCGCTGGCCGAGCAGATCGCGCAATCGCAGGCCGCCTTCACCAGCGACGACGACGCCAGCGGCGAGGAGCGCTACCTGTTCGTGCTGCAGGACCGGCGCAGCGGCCGCCTGGTGGGCACGGCCGGCATCGCCGCGGCGGCCGGCTTCAACGACCGGTTCTACAGCTACCGCAACGAGTTCATCGTGCAGGCCGCGCCGGCACTCGGCGCGCGCAACCGCATCCACACGCTGCACCTGTGCCACGACCTGACCGGCGTGACGCTGCTCACCGGCTTCCACATCGACGCCGCGCTGGCCGACACGCTGGCGCCGCAGTTGCTGTCGCGCGGGCGCCTGGCCTTCATCGGGGCCCAAGCCGAGCGCTTTTCCGACCGCATCGCGGCCGAGAACCCCGGCCTGGCCGACGACTCGGGCCGCTGCCCGTTCTGGGACGCCGTGGGCCAGCGCTTCTTCGGCATGGCCTATCCCGAGGCCGAGCGCCTGACCGGCGGCTTCAGCCCCAAGGGCTGGATCGCCGAGCTGATGCCGCAGGGCCCGATCTACGTGCCGCTGCTGCCCGAGGAGGCGCAGTGGAGCCTGGGCCAGTTGCACCCGGTGGGCGACCTGCCCTTCAGCATGCTGCTCGACGAAGGCCTGGACGGTGACACCTACCTGAACCTGTTCGACGGCGGCCCCACCGCCGAGGGCCGCGTGGCCACGCTGAAGACCGTGCGCCGCCGCCGCACCACGCCCGCTGCACCGGGGCCCGAGATCCTGCACATTGGCCCGCCCACCGGCGGCGACGTGCCGCAAGCCGATGAGGACGACACCGCCTGGTGCCTGGTGGACAACGGTCGCCGCGACGGCTTTGCCGCGCTGCTGCTGCCGGCGCCCGAACCCGGCATGCCGCTGCTGCTGAGCGACGACGACATCGCCGCGCTCGGCTGGCAGGATGGCCAGCCGCTGTGGGCCGCGCTGCTCGACCCGCTGCACCCGCCGGTGGAGGTGGACGCATGAGCGCGCCGGGCCGCTCCCAAGCGCGAATCCCGGAGCGCGCAGCGTGGAGGGTAGTCCAGTGAGCCCCGGCTTCACGCTGCGCGCGGTGACGGCCGCCGACCTGCCCACGCTGCTGCCCTGGCTGCGCCCCGGTGCCGCCCGCACGCTGCCGCTGGCCGAGCCCACCACGGCAGCCACCGCAACCACGGCCACCGCAGGCGACGGGTCCGCCGAGCACTGGCTGCTGGTGGAGACCCAGGGCGCCCCGCGCGCCTGCCTGCGCCTGCGCCGCGCCATCGGCCTGGCGCTGCCGCGGCCCTGGTACCACGTGGGCTGCGTGGTGCATGCGGCTCCCGCCCTGCAGCTGCAGCACCGCCAGCACACGCTGCTGCTGGGCCACGACCACACCGGCGCCAGCGAGCTGGCCGACATCGCCTGGCAGCGCACCGGCCGCAGCCTGGCCGAGCAGGCCGCGGCACTGCAGGCCCTGGTGCAGGGCGCCATCGCCCGCATCGCCGCCCAGCGCCACCAGTACGCGGCCACGCTGATCGTCGAACTGCCGGGCCGGCGCGACGCGCAAGGCCACGCGCCCTTCTGGCACGGCCTGGGCCGGCACTTCTACGCCGGCGACCCCGAAGCCGCGGCCGAACGCTTCGGCCCCGACTGGCGCTGCCACGTGGCCGCGCTGCTGCCGCGCCAGCCGGTGTACGCCGCCTTCCTGAGCGACGCCGCCCAGGCCGCCATCGCCCAGGTGGACGACGGCAGCCGCCTGCTGCTCGACACGCTGTGGCACGCCGGTCTGCGCTACGGCCACCACATCACCGTCGACGACGGCGGGCCGGTGTTCGAGGCCGAGGTGGATGCGTTGGTGGGCGGTGCCGCAGCCCCCCCGACCATGGGTGTCGAGGGCCGCAAGAGCCTTTGAACATTTGCTTACGAAATAGACTGTCCTACAGGGGAGAGGACACATGAATGCCGGCGGCAGGCCTCTTCCTGCGCGGGCCTCCGGCAGCGCTTCGTTGGTTGCCGCCGGCGCATGTGTTTGGAGTACTTTTCCTTGAACAAGAAGACCCTCGGGAGCTTGGGAGCCCTGACCTTGGCGCTTGGCGCCACCACCGCTGCGGCTGCCGTCACGCAGCTGCCGCCCAACAGCCAGCTGCAGAACTATCAGTCGGCCACCGCGTCGGTGACCGCCAGCGGCAGCATGAGCTACAACACCGGCACCGCCAGCGGCAATGCCAGCGAGAGCGACAGCAACGCCACCGGTGAACTGTTGCAGGTGAACTGGGCCCGCAAGGGCTACGGCTATGACGCCTTCGCGTCCGCCCAGAACGGCTTGGTCAAGTCGTATGCGTCGGCCATCGACGCGGGTTCCCAGGGCAGCAGCAGCGCCTCGTCGTCGGCCACCTGGACCGACTACTTCATGATCACCGGCGACGACAGCACCGAGTACACCTGCTACTACTACTGCGGCACGAACTACAAGCAAGCCACGGCCGTGCTGAGCGCCAGCATCGACGGCCGCCTGGCCGGCAACAACAGCAGCGGTTCCGCGTCGTTCTCGTTCACGGTGAACTACAGCCCGATCAGCGGCTGCAGCTACTGGTACGGCTGTGGCACGGCCGAGAACAACCAAAGCCTGGTCAGCGAGTCCCGCTCGGTCAGTGGCCGCCGCGCCGTGACGGTCAACGACCAGTTCGAGAGCGAGTTCACCTTCCGCTACAACACGCCCTTCCGTATCACGGCCATGCTGAACACCTCGGCTGGCGAAGGCGGTCTGGCTGACTTCAGCCACACGGGCAGCTTCGATCTCGTGCTGCCGGAAGGCGCAACGCTGGTGAGCGCTTCGGGCCTGCCCTATGGCCAGGTGTCGGGCGTGCCCGAGCCCGAGAGCTGGCTGATGCTGGCCGCCGGCCTGGGCATGCTGGGCTTCATGGCGTCGCGTCGCCACCAGCGCTGATCCACCGCAACACGCCGGGCCGCCTCGCGATCGGGGTCGCTCGGCTACCGCGCCTGACCGACAGGGTGAGCGGGCGGTATGGGGCGGGAGGATTGCGCCGGTGGCGCGATCAGGCTCTCGGCACTCCGCCCCAGAAGCCGCCGCCCCGCCCACAACCGCACCGCCAGCGCCAGCAGCATCCAGCTGACCAGCACCGCGGTGCGCGCCCACGGCTCCTTGAGCATCGGCAGCACCGTGCTGCCCGCCACGATCGAGAACGAGGCATGCGTGGCGCCGAAGTTCAGGCTCATGGCCGTGAGGTGCTCGCTGAGCCACCAGCGCGGCTGGTCGGCGCCACGCACCCAGCGCCGGGCCATCCACACCAAGCACACCGAGATCAGCGACGCCTAGACGTTGAACGCGCCCTTCATTGGCTGGCCCTCCAGCACCGCGCCGGCGGCGATGACGAAGGTCACCGCCAGCAGCGCGGCCATGGCCAGCCCATAGACGCGGCCCAGCAGCCGGTGGCGCGCGCGCTGATCGCCGCCACCAGAGCCGGCGACGGTGACGCCCACGCCGCCTTGCAGAGCCGCATGGTCCTGCTGCGCGCCGGCTGGACGCCCGCCACCGCCGCCGACTGGCTCTACACCCAGACCCATGTGGACACCTGGCAGCACCTGGTGCTGGAGGCCGGCTGGGCGCCCGAGGCCGCGGTGAACCGCCTGGTGGCCACGCTCCGTGAGGCCCTGCTGACCCCCGCGTGACGGCGGGCGCGGCCCAAGTCCGTACAGTGCACAGGACAAGGGCCGAGGCGCTACCGTGCGCCGCACGCCACACGACCTGGAGACCCGCGCATGAGCGACCCCGCCGCCTACACCCCGCCCGCCGTCTGGACCTGGAACAAGGCCAGCGGCGGCCGCTTCGCCAGCATCAACCGGCCGATCGCCGGGCCCACGCACGAGCAGGAACTGCCGGTGGGCCGGCACCCGCTGCAGCTGTACTCGCTGGGCACGCCCAACGGCCAGAAGGTGACCATCCTGCTGGAGGAGCTGCTGGCACTCGGCCACACCGGCGCCGAGTACGACGCCTGGCTGATCCGCATCGACCAGGGCCAGCAGTTCGGCAGCGGCTTCGTGGCCGCCAACCCGAACAGCAAGATCCCGGCGCTGGTGGACCGCAGCGGCGCCGAGCCCATCCGCGTGTTCGAGTCGGGCGCGATCCTGATGTACCTGGCCGAGAAGTTCGGCGCCTTCCTGCCCACCGAGCCGGCACGCCGCGCGGAAGCCTTGAGCTGGCTGTTCTGGCAGATGGGCAGCGCGCCCTTCCTGGGCGGCGGCTTCGGCCACTTCTACGCCTATGCACCGGCCAAGTTCGAGTACGCCATCGACCGCTACGCGATGGAGGCCAAGCGCCAGATGGATGTGCTGAACCGCCGGCTGGCGGAAGCGCCCTACATCGCCGGTGACGCGTACACCATCGCCGACATGGCCATCTGGCCCTGGTACGGCGCGTTGGCCAAGGGCCAGCTGTACGGCGCGGGCGAATTCCTCAGCGTGCACGAGTACACCCATGTGATCCGCTGGGCCGACCAGATCGCCGCGCGCCCGGCGGTGCAGCGCGGCCGCATCGTCAACCGCACGCAAGGCCAGCCGTCGGCCCAGCTGCGCGAGCGCCACGACGCCAGCGACTTCCAGCTGCGCACGCAGGACAAGCTGGAGGGCCAGGCATGACCATCACGCTGTACGACTGCGCCACCGCGCCCAGCCCGCGCCGCGCGCGCATCCTGCTGGCCGAGAAGGGCGTGGCCCACGCCACCGTGCAGGTGGACCTGCGCGCCGGCGAGCAGCTGGGCGAGGCCTTTCGCCGCATCAACCCGCAGTGCACCGTGCCGGCGCTGGTGGTGCAGGGCGGCGAGGACGACGGCCTGGTGCTGACCGACAACGCCGCCATTGCCGCGTACGTGGAGGCGCGCTGGCCCGAGCCGCCGCTGCTGGGCCGCACGCCCGCCGAGCAGGCCGAGGTGGCCAGCTGGCACTGGCGCGCCGAGTTCGAAGGCCTGATGGCGATTGCCGAGGCGCTGCGCAACAGCACGCCGGCCATGGCCGGCCGCGCGCTGCCGGGCCCGGTGAACTACGAACAGATCCCGGCGCTGGCCGAGCGCGGCATCGCGCGGCTGCAGCAGTTCTTCGCCACGCTGGATGCGCGCCTGGCCGGCCGCGAATTCATCGCCACCGGGCGCTTCAGCATCGCCGACATCACCGCCGTGGTGGCGGTGGACTTCGCCCGCGTGGTCAAGCAGAAGCCCGACGCCGAGAAGCACCCGAACCTGCTGCGCTGGCGCGCGGCGATGGCGCAGCGGCCGTCGATGGCGCTGTGACGCGCGCGCTCGGGCCGATGCTCAGGCGTCCGGGCCCAGCAGCGCGCGGCGGCGCGCCAGGCTCTCGGCCGGCCACAGGGCCTCGCGCTCGTAGTACTCGGCCACCGCCGGCACGCCGGGCGGCAACAGCACCCAGGGCTGCTTGCTGGCGGTGAAGATGTGGATGTCGGGCGGCAGCTGATCGGGATCGTCCAGCGTGCCCACGCGCACGAAGGCCACGCGCGCGCCAGAGCCGGCGTAGTGGCTCCACACGGCCACGCGGCAGTGCGGGCAGCGCGCGATCTGCTGGCCCCGGCCGCTGGCGCTGGGGGTGTGCACCAGCTCGGGCGCCTGCGGGCCGGTCAGCGCGACGCGGTCGGCCTCGATCATCGCGTTCAGCGCGAAGGCGCTGCCGCTCTCGCGCTGGCACCAGCGGCAGTGGCAGCAGTGGGTGAACAGCGGCCGCGAGGCCAGCCGGTAGCGTACGGCGCGGCAGTCGCAGCCGCCTTCCAGGGCAGTGAGGGACATGCGGAGGCCTCCTAGAGCAGGTGACGGCGCGGCACCGCCAGCGGCCGCGGCAGGTCGGCAATCCACTGCCGGGCCTGGGCCTCGGTGTCGAACACGCCATAGGGCTGGTCGCCGATGAAGCCCAGCGCCTTGAAATGCGCGATGGCCGCCAGCACCGCCGGCTGCGTGGCCACGGCGGCGATCCGGATGCCGGGGTTGGTGAGCAGCGGCGCCACGTGCAGCGCGGCGATCTCCTCGGTGCTTTCGGCCCGCACCTCGTAGTCGGTGACGCCCAGGTAGTCGGTGATCGCGTAGCGCAGGCGGTCGAAGCGCGGATCGGCGCAGATGCGCTCGAAGGACTCGCGGCGCTCGTCGGCGGTCACGCGGCCGGTGTAGCGGCGCAGCACGCCGTCGGGGGCTTCCCAGTGCAGGGTGTAGGGCATGGACAGGCAGACGGCGCGATCGCGGGCGTTGACGGTGGGGCGGACCGGGCCGCAGGGCTCAATCGGCCCAGCCACCCGCCTGAATGGTGTCACGGATGGCGTGCGCCGTGCGCACCAGGGCCGGGGCGATCTCGTCGGACAGGCGCTTGCCCTGCAGCCGCGCCGCCGGACCGCCCACGGTGAGCGCCAGCGGCTCGCGGCCGTCGCCCAGGTCGATGGCCACGCCGATGGCGCTGATGTCCGTCTCCCACTCGGCCTCGCTGGTCACATAGCCCAGCGTGCGCTGCTGCAGCTGGGCGCGCTCCAAGCCCTGGCGCTGCTGCGGCCACGACGGCGCGCCGGCGCGCAGCTGGCGCAGGCCCTCGGCCTCCAGGTCGGCCAGCAGGCGGGCCTGCTCGGCGGGCTGCAGCGCCACGTACAGCGCACGGCCCATGGCCGTGGTGGCCAGCGGCAGCTGGGTGCCCACGTCCAGGCCCAGCGTCAGCGGCGCGGCGCTGCGGCAGTGCGCCACGTAGACCATGGTCAGGCTGCGGCGCACACCCATCGACACGGCGGCCTGGGCCAGATCGGCCAGCGCCTGCATGTGCGGCCTGGCGATGCGGCCGATGTCGAAGTTGTTCAGCATCGAGAAGCCCAGCGCCAGCACGCCCGGCGCCAGCGCGTACTCGCCGCGCGTGCCGCGGTGGCGCAGGTAGCCCAACGCGGTGAGCGTGAAGGTCAGGCGCGACACCGTGGCCTGCGGCAGGCCGGTGCGGCGCGCGATCTCCTGGTGCGCCAGCCAGCGGTCGGCCGGGCGGAAGCAGCGCAGCACCTCCAGCCCGCGCGCCAGCGCAGTGACGAAGCGCCGGTCCTCGGCCACCACCGCCATGGCGTCGCTGCCGGCCTGTTCGCGTTGTCGGCCCATCCTCGCGCTCTCCTCGTTATTCCGCTCAGAGAAATGGTGCCGCCGCCAGCGTGCCAGATCCTGTCGCCGCAGCGACAAGGCGGGCTGTCGCTTTCCCTAGGCAGGGTGGCGTGCCAATGCCGCACTGCCTAGACTGTCCGGACCTCGACGCCTCTTCCAATGCGCGGAATTGACATGACTCCACGTTTCTCGCGACGCCAGCTGCTGGCCGCCACCACCCTGGCGCCGCTGGCCGCCACCAGCACCGGCAGCCACGCCCAGGCCTGGCCGGCCAAGCCCATCACGCTGATCGTGCCCTGGCCGGCCGGCGGCAGCACCGACCGCCACCTGCGCGCGCTCGGCGAGATCGCCAGCAAGCACCTGGGCCAGCCGGTGATCATCCAGAACCAGCCCGGCGGCGGCGGCACCACCGGCCCCGGCACCATGGGCCTGAACGCCCGCCCCGACGGCTACACCATCGCCCAGTACCCGATGGGCATGCTGCGCATCCCGCACATGCAGAAGGTGCCCTGGCACCCGATCAACGACTTCACGTTCATCCTGGGCGTGTCGGGCTACACCTTCGGCTTCGTGGTGCGCGCCGACAGCCCGTACAAGACCTTCCAGGACTACATCGCCGCGGCGCGCAAGCAGCCCGGCGGCATCAACTTCGGCAGCACCGGCAACGGCACCAGCCCACACCTGCTGATGGAGGAGGTGGCCGACGCCGCCAAGGTCGAGCTCACGCATGTGCCGTTCAAGGGCAATGCCGACCTGATGCAGGCCCTGCTGGGCGGCCACGTGATGGCCGCCAGCGACGCCACCGGCTGGGACAAGTTCGTCGATGGCGGCCAGATGCGCCTGCTGGCCACCTTTGGCGAGCAGCGCACCAAGCGCTGGCCGCAGGTGCCCACGGCCAAGGAGCTGGGCTACGACGTGGTGGGCAACTCGCCCTACGGCCTGGTGGCGCCCAAGGGGCTGGATCCCGCCATCGCCCAGCGCCTGCACGACGCCTTCAAGAAGGCCATGGACGACCCCGAGCACCTGAAGGTGCTGGACCAGCTGAACCAGCAGCCCTGGTACAAGACCGGCCCCGAGTACCTGGCCTGGGCCAAGGCGGGCTTCGTGAAGGACAAGGCGCTGATCGAGCGGCTGGGCCTGGCCTCGAAATGACGGCGCCCGGGCGGCGCGCTTCGGTCAGCGTCGCCTAGAACAACGTCCCCACGTTGGCCAGCGTCAGCAGCCCCAGCACCGCGAAGATCATCGCGGCCACGGCGTGCACCATGCGCATGCTCACGCGCTTGGCCACCTGGTCGCCCAGCAGCACGGCGGGCACGTTGGCCAGCATCATGCCCAGCGTGGTGCCGGCCACCACCGCCAGCAGGCTGGTGTAGCGCGCGGCCAGGGCCACGGTGGCGATCTGGGTCTTGTCGCCCATCTCGGCCAGGAAGAACGCGATCACCGTGGTGCCGAACACGCCGAAGCGCTGCACGCCGCCTTCGGCTTCGTCGTCGATCTGGTCGGGCACCAGCATCCACGCGGCCATGGCCAGGAAGCCCAGGCCGATGACCCAGCGCAGCACGGTGGGGCCCAGCAGGGCGGCGATCCAGCCGCCCAGCCAGCCGGCGGCGGCATGGTTGGCCAGCGTGGCCACCAGGATGCCCAGGATGATGGGCACCGGCTTGCGGAACTTGGCGGCCAGCAGCACGGCCAGCAGCTGGGTCTTGTCGCCCATTTCACCGAGGGCGACGATGCCGGTGGAGACGAGAAAGGCTTCCACGTGGGGAGGAGCGGCGCGGCGACGCGCCTGCAGGCAAAGCGGCGCAGTGTAGCGAGCCGGGCTGTCAGGCCGCTGTCGCCGCCGCCCGGTCGGGTGCTGCACAGGGGCTTCAGCCTGGGTTCAGCCTGGCGGGGCCCGGCTCTCAGGCCGTGGCCGCGGGGGCCGGCAGACGCGCCAGCCCGGCCGCCACGAAGGCCTCGAACACCGGCCACAGCACGGGGCCGGGGTCATGCGCCGGCGCCAGCTGGCCCAGCGCCAGCACCGCGGCCTCGAAGGTGGACAGCTGCCCTTCGCCGCGCGCGCGGCGGATGCGGTAGCGCGAGGGCGGCGGCGCCACCAGCGCCAGGCGCGGAAGGCGCTGCAGCCAGGGGCTCTCGTAGAGCATGCGGCGGCTCTTGCGCCAGGTGCCGTCGATCACCACCAGGCGCAGCCGCGCGGGCTCGGCCAGCCAGGCCGCGGGCAGCGGCGGTGCTGCGGGCAGCGCGGTGTCGCCGGGCGTGGCGGGGTAGAGCAGCACATCGTGGTGCGAGGCCGGCGTGGTGGCAGGGTGCGCCGCGCCGTCGGGCGCCGGCGGGTCGGTCCAGCGCTCGCCCACCAGCAGCCGGCTGCCGGCCACCGCCTGGTGCAGCAGCCGCGCCGTGCCCTTGGTCTCGCGCTGCTCGCGCGGGTGCTGCAGCAGCAGCAAGTGCACCGGCCCCTGCCAGGGCACGCCCGGCCGGGCCAGGCAGGCGCACACGCAGGCGGCGCGCAGGCAGCGCGGGCAGGCGCTGCGCGGCGGCTGCAGCGCTGGCTCAGCCGGCATCGGCGGCCAGCGCGTCGGGTTCGAACAGCGTGTGCAGCGGCGCGGGCTCGTGCAGCAGGTAGCCCTGCGCGTAGTTCACGCCCAGCTGGCACAGGCGCTGGCGCTGGCCCTCGGTCTCGACGAATTCGGCCACCGTCTCCAGCCCGGCCACGCGGGCCACGTCGACGAAGCAGCGCACCGCGGCGGCCTCCAGCGCGTCGTCTTCCAGCTGGCGGATGAACTGGCCGTCGATCTTGAGCTTGTCCACGCGCAGGCTCTTCAGGTAGCCGAACGAGGACACGCCGGCGCCGAAGTCGTCCAGCGCCACGCGCACGCCGGCGGCGCGCACCTGCTCGATGAACAGCGCCGCATCGGCCAGGCGCGTGATCGCGGCGGTCTCGGTGATCTCCAGGCACAGGCGGCTGCAAACCTGCGGGCCGGCCTCGCGCAGCATGCCCATCACCTGGCCGTGCACGCTGCGGTCGCCGATGGTCTGGCCCGAGAGGTTGACGCTCAGGCACTCGATGTCGGCGATGTGCGGCGTGGCGGCCATCCAGTCGAGCACCTGGCGCAGCACCCAGCGGTCGATGCGCGAGGCGAGGTGGAAGCGCTCGGCCGCCGGCAGGAACGCGCCCGGCGCCACCAGCGAGCCATCGGGCTCGCGCAGGCGCAGCAGCACCTCGGCATGCACGGCCGGCTGGGTGGCACCGGGCAGGCGCGGCGACAGGCCCTCGATGCGCTGCGCGAACAGCACGAACTGGTGCTCGTCGAGCGCGCGCTCCAGCCGCATGGCCCAGCGCATGGCGCCGTGGCGCTCGCTCACCTCGCCGTCGTCGTCGCGCCAGGCCTGCACGCGGTTGCGGCCGGCCTCCTTGGCGGCATGGCAGCAGCTGTCGGCCGCCTGCAGCACGGCCGCGGTGCTGCGCCAGCGCTCGTCCACCGGCACCAGGCCGATGCTGGCCCCGATGCGAAAGCGCTGGCTGTCGTGGATGAAGCGGTACTGCTCCAGCCGGTCGCAGATCTGCTGCGCCACGCGCCGGGCCTGGGGCAGGCGGCAGTGCTCGAGGATCACCGCGAACTCGTCGCCGCCCAGGCGCGCCAGCGTGTCGCGGGTGCGCACCTGGTCGCCCAGCATGCGTGCCACCTGCTGCAGCAGCTGGTCGCCGGCGGCATGGCCGCAGGTGTCGTTGACCAGCTTGAACTGGTCCAGGTCGATGAACAGCAGCGCATGGTGGCTGCGCTCTTCCTGGGCCGCCTTGAGCACCCGCGCCAGGCGCGACTCGAACTCGGTGCGGTTGACCAGGCCGGTCAGCGGGTCGTGGCTGGCGCGCCAGTTCATCTCGCCCGACAGGCGGCGCTGCTCGGTGACGTCGTGGAACACCAGCACCGTGCCCAGCACCGTGCCCTGCTCGCTGCGGATCGGCGCGGCCGAGTCCTCCACGCCGTACTCGGTGCCGTCGCGCGAGATCAGCAGCGTGTGGCTGCCCAGCGCCACCACCTCGCCACCGGCCAGGCAGGCGGCCACGGGGTCGGCGGCCGGCTCGCGGGTGCGCTCGTCGACGATGTGGAACACCTGGCGCAGCGGGCGGGCGCGGGCGTCGCGGCTGCTCCAGCCGGTCAGGCGCTCGGCCACCGGGTTCAGCCACACCACGTGGCCGCTGGCGTCGGTGGTGATCACCGCATCGCCGATGGACTGCAGCGTCACGCGCATCAGCTCGTGCTGCTCGGCCAGCTCGGTGGCCAGGCGGCGCGAATCGGTGATGTCCTGGTGCGTGCCGGCCACCCACTCGGGCTGGCCGTCCGGGGTGCGGCTGATCACCCGGGCGCGCGCCAGCACCCAGATCCAGCGGCCCTCGCGGTGCCACATGCGCAGCTCGCACTCGTAGTGCGGGGTGTGGCCCTGCACATGCTGGTTCAGCAGGTCGCGCGCGCGCAGAAGGTCGGCCGGATGCACATGGCGGTTCCACGACTCGGGGTGCATGGGCAGCAGGTCGGCCAGGCGCCAGCCGATCATGCCGGCCCAGCGCTCGTCGTGCCGCACCTCGCCGGTGACCAGGTTCCACTCCCAGGTGCCGGCCGCCGTGCCATGCAGGATGTTCTGCAGCCGCGCCCGCTCGGCACTGAGCGCGCGCTCCTGCTCCGACAGGGTCTGCAGCAGCTGCTGCTGCAGGCGCACGGCGCGGCGGTGCTCCAGCGCGCGGGCGGCGGCCAGGGCCAGGTGATCGAGCACGGCGCGCTGGCGCGCGTCCAGTGCGCGCGGCTGGCGGTCGATGACGCACAGCGTGCCCACGCGGGCGCCATCGCTCAGCCGCAGCGGGCTGCCGGCGTAGAAGCGGATGTTCGGCTCGCCCACCACCAGCGGGTTGTGGGCGAAGCGCGGATCGTCGCGCGCATCCGGCACCTCCATCAGCGCGTCGTCGAGCACGGCGTGGGCGCAGAAGGCCTGGTCGCGCGGCGTCTCGCTGACGCCGGGCAGGCCCACGTTGGCCTTGAACCACTGGCGGTGCTCGTCGACCAGGCTGATCAGCGACACCGGCACATTGCACACCAGCGCGGCGGCCTGCACGAGGGCGTCGAATTCGCTCTCGGCCGCGCTGTCCAGCACCTGCAGGTCGTGCAACGCGGCCAGGCGGCGGGACTCGTCAGGCGACAGCGGTGCGGGTGTGTACTGCATCGGCAACAGGGCAGGGGCGACGGCGGAGGGCGTCGGCCCGCATTCTGGGTCAGTCAGGGGCCCGCGCGGCGCGTGCGTTCAGGCCGTAGCCCTTGAATTTTTCGACCACGCGGGCGATCTCGTCGTCCGGCAGCACCGACACCCGGCTGCCGGTGGCCGCCGCCAGCTGCAGCGCGGCCAGGTACTGCTGGGCCAGCGTTTCCACCTCGCGCGCCAGCCACATGGCCTTGGCCAGGTCGCGCTCGAAGGCCAGCAGGCCGTGGTGGGCCAGCAGGCAGGCCTTGCGCCCGTCCAGCGCGGCCACCGCCACCTGCGACAGCTCGGGCGTGCCGTAGGTGCGGTAGGGCGCGCAGCGGATCGTCGGGCCGCCGGCGGCGGCAATCATGTAGTGGATGGCCGGAATCGCCAGGCCCTGGATGGCCAGCACCGTGGTGTGCGTGGGGTGGCCGTGCACCACGGCGCCGGCCTCGGGACGCGCCTGGTAGAGCGCCAGGTGCATCAGCCACTCGCTGCTGGGCAACTGATCGGCCGGCCAGTCGGCGGTGCCCGGGCCGGTGAAGCGCACCGGCACGATGTGCGCGGGCTGCAACGTCTCATACGGCATGCCGCTGGGCGTGATCAGCATGCCCTCGGCGCCATCGGCCAGCGTGACGCGCACGCTCAGGTTGCCAGAGGTGCCGCTGGCCAGGCCCAGCGGCACCAGGCGGTTGGCCTCGCGCACCAGGGCGTGGCGCAGCGCGTCGAGTTCATCGGGGCGGGTGGGGGTGGCGGACATGGCGGTGCGGATCAATCGAGCGGCCAGGGCATGGATTTGGGCAGGGCGCGTTCTGCCGCCTCGGGCGCCGGCGCGGCGGGTGCGGGCGCCGGGGCCGGTGTGCCGCGCGCATCCACCGCCCGCCACCAGGGCTGCACGCGCCCGCGCTGCGCGGGCTCCACCGGCTGGCCCAGCTGCGGCATCAGCAGCGGGGCATGGGCGCCCAGCGTCAGCAGGGTTTCGGCCGGCTCGTCCCAGTCGTGCAGCGCCAGGCTGAAGGTGCCCCAGTGCACCGGCAGAAAGGCGCCGCCGCCCAGCAGCGCATGGGCCTCGAGCGCATGGGCCGGGCCCAGGTGGATGTCGCCCCACGACGGATGGAAGGCGCCCACCTCCAGCATCACCAGGTCGAACGGCCCCAGGCGCTCGCGGATCAGTGCATAGGCGTCGGTCAGGCCGGTGTCGCCGCTGAAGAACACCGCATGCCGCTCACCGCGCACCACCAGCGACGACCACAGCGTGGCATTGCGGTCCTTGAACCCGCGGCCCGAGAAGTGCTGCGACGGCGCGGCGGTGATCTCCAGCCCGGTGCCGGGCACGCGGTGGGTCTCCCACCAGTCGAGCTCGGTGATGCGCTCGGCCGGCACGCCCCAGGCCTGCAGGTGCGCGCCCACGCCCAGCGAGGTGACGAAGGGCACGCTGGTGGCCGCCAGCGCGCGGATGGTGGGGAAGTCGAGGTGGTCGTAGTGGTCGTGCGAGATCACCACCACATCCACCTCGGGCAGCGCCTTCAGCGCCACCGGCACCGGCTGGAAGCGTTTGGGCCCGGCCAGGCGCGACGGCGACGCGCGCGGGCCCCACACCGGATCGGTGAGCACGCGGTGGCCGTCGATCTCGATCAGCACCGTGCTGTGGCCCAGCCAGGTGGCGCGCAGGCCGGTTTGCGGTGCGCGGCGCCAGCCCTCGCGCGGATCGTGGGCCGGCAGCGGTCCGCTGGGCACGCGGCGTTTGCCGCCACACAGAAATTCGCTGATCGTGGGCCGCGGCGCCGTCAGGTCGCGCAGGCCGGCCCGCACCGGAAAGCGGTTGGCAAAGCCCTCGCCAGCCCAGCCCGGCGAGGCGCGCATGCGCTCCAGCCGCAGCCCGTCGGCGCGGGCGCCGAAGCTCTTCAGCGCCATCAGCGGTTCAGCACCTTGGCCACCGGCGCGGGCCGCAGGCGGTAGGCATCGGGCATGCCGCTGCCCAGCAGCGGGCGCAGGTACAGGCGGAAGGCGTCGGTCACGTCGGTGCCGCTGTCGGCGATGAAGGCGTCCTCCATCGTGCGCGTCTTGCCGGCCACGGCCTCCAGCGGCAGCAGCGCGTAGTCGGCCGCGTAGTGGCCGGCGCGCTGGATGGCCACCGAGCCGTCCTGGTCGCCCCACATCGCGAACTGCACGGCCTTCTCGCCCACCTCGCGCGCCTCGCGCTGGTCGACATCGCTCACGCAGCCCACGAAGCTGCGCTGCAGGTAGCCGAAGGTGTCGCCGCGCACGCGCTTGATCCCGAGCTTGGCCTTGATCTCCTCACACAGCAGGTCGGCCAGCGCGCCGGTGCCCGAGAGCTGCACATTGCCGTGCGCGTCGCGCTCCAGGTCTTGTGCCAGCTTGGCGATCATCGGCGTGCCGTCGGGGGCATGGATGCCCTCGCTGACCGCGATCACGCAGCGGCCATGGCGCTTGTACACAGCGTCCACGTCGGCCAGGAAACGGTCGATGTCGAAATCGCGCTCGGGCAGGTAGATCAGGTGCGGGCCGTCATCGGCGAACTTCTTGCCCAGCGCGGCCGCGGCGGTCAGGAAGCCGGCGTGCCGGCCCATCACCACGCCGAGGTAGACGCCGGGCAGCGAGGCGTTGTCGAGGTTGGCGCCGGCGAAGGCCTGGGCCACGAAGCGCGCCGCACTCGGAAAGCCCGGCGTGTGGTCGTTCAGCACCAGGTCGTTGTCGATGGTCTTGGGGATGTGGATGCAGCGCAGCGGGTAGCCGGCATCGCGTGCCTCCTGGGCCACGATGCGCACCACGTCCGACGAATCGTTGCCGCCGATGTTGAAGAAGTGGCCGATGCCATGTGCCTTCAGCACCTGGAACATCTTGTGGCAGTAGGCCGCATCGGGCTTGTCGCGCGTGCTGCCCAGCGCCGAGCTGGGCGTGGCGGCCACCAGCTCGAGGTTGTGGCTGGTTTCCTGCGTCAGGTCGACGAAATCCTCGTTGACGATGCCGCGCACGCCGTGGCGTGCCCCGTAGACGCGGTCGATGCCCTTGTGGCGTCGCGCCTCCAGCACCACGCCCACCAGGCTCTGGTTGATCACCGCGGTGGGGCCGCCGCCCTGGGCGACGAGGATCTTGTTCATGCCGGTCTCCGGAAGGGGATGCCGGCGCGCCGTTCGTGGCGGCGCGCCGGTCCGCTAGCGTAGCCGGGATTGGCGGCGGTGCCGTCGTGCCCTGCTGCTGCGGGTTGACGCGCCCTGAGCGGGCGATCAGGCCGGCGGTGCCAGCATCAGCGCCGGCATCAGGCGCGCCACCTGCTGCACATCCACCCGCGGCCGCTCGGCCGCGCGCGCCGCCAGCGCGGCCACCTCGCTGACCTCGATGCGGCCCACCAGGCCGGACAGGTCGGACAGCCGCAGACCCTGGCCCACCAGCCAGTCGATGCAGGTGTCGCGCAGCATGCCCAGATCCAGCGCGGCACCGACGGGCAGGCCGGCATCCACGGCGGCGCAGGCCAGCTGCACCTTCAGGTCGGCTTCGGCCAGCGGCTGGCCGGCGGCATCGGCCAGCAGCGGCGCATCGGCCATGGCCGCGAATCGCTCGGCACCGGCCTGCAGCGCGTGCTGCAGCCACTCGGGCAGCGGCAGGGCCCGTGCATGGGCACCGCCCACACGCAGCGTGGCGGACGGCGCGTCCAGGTCGGCGGTGGTCAGCGATTGCAGTTCGGCCAGCGTCAAGCCCATCAGCGCCAGTGCGGCGGCATCGCGCACCGGCCCGCGTGTGGCGGCCAGCAGGGCCGCCGCCTCAGGCTGGCTGAGCAGCTGGCGCGCCGGTGCGGCCAGCGCCGCGGTGGCCGCCGGCATCGATGCCGCGGCCAGCGTTGGTGCGGCGGGTGCCGGGGCGGCACCCAGCATCGGATGGACCGCTTGCCCGGACTGTGCGCCCCACATCGGCGGAATCACCACCGTCGTGTGGCCCGCCGCCGGGACGGCCGGCGTGGGCGGCGGGCGGTTGAACACCTCCACCAGGGCCATCGTCAGCAAGGCCAGCAGCAGCGAGCCGCCCAGCACGCGCCAGGTATCGCTGCCATGCTGCGGCTCGAACGGCGCGGTGGGCAGCACCGCCGCCTCCAGCACCGCCACGCCCGGCACGCGCCGGCGCTGGTCGGCCTCGAGCCGGGTGACGCGTTCGAGCAGTTCGCGCCGCGCCTTGTCCACCTGCGCCAGGTCGTCTTCGAGCACCTTGGCCTGGGCATAGCGCGCCGAGGCGCCGTGCAGGGCCGGGCGGCTGCCCGCCAGATCCTGCTTGAGCCGCGCCACGTTGGCATGCGCCGTGGCCAGTTCCTCGCGCGCCAGCTGCAGCGCGGCCTCCTGGCTCTCACCGCGCTGCTGCGTGGCCTGGCGTTCCAGTTCCGCCAGGCGCGCGCGCAGGGCCCGCGCGCGTGGATCCATGGCCATGAATTCGGGGGTGTAGACGCGCTCCATGTCGCGCAGTTCTTCGCGCGTCTGGCTGGCCCGGGACTCGATACCGGCCAGCGTCGGGTTGTCGCGCGACTGGGTCACGCCGCGGCCGGCGGCGGCGCTGTCCTGCAGCGCACGCAGGCGGGCCTCGGCGGCGGCCTCCTTCTCGGCCGCGGTGTTCAGCGCGGTGTTGATGCCGCGGCTGCGCGACACGGCCTCGCTCTCGTCACGCTCGGCCTGAACGCCGGCCTCGCGCCGGAAGGTCTCGAGCCGCACACGCGCCTGGCCAGCAGCGGTGTCCAGACGTGCCAGCTCGGCTTTGGCGCCGGCCAGCTGGCCATCGGCGGCCTGCTGCTGTCGGCCGGTGAGTTCACGCCGCAAGGCCTCGGGCAAGGCGTTGAGCGCCGCCGCCAGCAGGGCCGGCGTCTCGCCGACAGCCTCCACACGCACCACATCGCCGCCGCCCTCGTTGCGTGCTTGCAGCAACTGCTGCAGCAGCGTGGCGGCATCGTCGGCATTGGCGGGCAGGGCGAAGCCCGCCTCGGCGACGGTGCGCGCCACCTGTTGCAGCACGGGCCGGCTGGTGATCAGCGGCAGGGTATCGACCATGGCCGCCGAGGCGGCGGCGCCTGGCCGGCCGGCATCGGGCACCGACAGCTGCAGCAGCGTGCCGGCGCGGAAGCGGTCGGGGCGGGCGTAGTTCCAGGCCTGGCCGACGGCAAAGGCCAGCACGGCCACGCCACCGAACACCGCGAGCCGGCGGCGGTTGCCGCGCCGCGCCTGGCCGACCGCCAGCGCAGCGGCCATCGCCTGCGCCATGCCCGCATCGGGCCCAGGCAAGCGGGGCATGGCCCCATCCGACGACAGCACTTCCATATCGCACGTCCCACCGGCAGCAAGGGCCGGTCAAGGCGCCGGATTATGGGTGGCCAAGCGATCGGGAAGGTGTCGGCGGCCGAGTGGCCAGACCGCCAGCCGTGGGGGGCGTGCGGTTTTGCACTCGCCCGGGCGTCAACCCACCTTGATCTCGCTGATCTGCAGCGTGGGCTGGGCGTTGGTGTAGTTGGGGATGTCGCCCAGGATCTCGGCGGCGTGCGGGCCGAAGCCGGCCTGGAAGGCCTCGACCGAGGTGCAGATCAGCGCACCGATGGCCACATAGGGCGCCGGCTGGCCGGGGGCGCCGCCGGCCAGGCCAGCATCCACCGTGAAGCCAGTGCAGGCCGCGCCGATGCGCGCCTTCACCATCGGCATGTGCTTCTCGACGTAGTAGGCCATGTCGAAGCGGGTGTCGGGCGTGTTGGGGTAGAGGATGTGGACCTTGATCATCGGGCGCTCCTGCATTTGGCGGGGGATGGGTGGACCCGCGTTATCGCACGCAGGCGGCGCCCGGCACAGTGGGGGCAAGCCCGGTGCCCCAGCCGGTCTGTGCCAGCGCGCGACAGCCGGTGATCAGCCGAACAGCCCCGGCGCCACGTCGCCCAGGCTCTCGTCGGCGTAGAAGCAGGCCGGGCACACGGCGCGGTAGCGCTCGTTGCCGCCGATCTCGACCTGCGCGCCCTCCTTCACGCGCCGGCCTTGGGCGTCGATGCGCATGTTCATCGTGGCCTTGCGGGCGCAGGCGCAGATGCTCTTCATCTCCTCCACCTCGTCGGCCAGCGTCAGCAGCGCGGCGCTGCCGGGGAAGGCCTCGCCGCGGAAGTCGCTGCGCAGGCCCCAGCAGATCACCGGCACATGGTCCACATGCGCCATGCGGTGCAGCTGGCGCACCTGCTCGGGCGTGAGGAACTGCGCCTCGTCGATCAGCAGGCAGGCCAGGTGGCCGCCGGCGGTCTCGTGCAGGCGCGCGGCCTGGAACTCGGTGTCGGCGCCGAAGGTGGCGGCCTCACGCGTGAGGCCCAGGCGCGAGCCGATGCGGCCCACCGCCACGCGGTCGTCGTGCGCCGCGGTGAACAGCAGCACGCGCATGCCGCGTTCCTCGTAGTTGTGCGCCACCTGCAGCAAGGCGGTGGACTTGCCGGCGTTCATGGCCGCGTAGCGGAAGTAGAGCTTGCTCACGGGCGCGATTGTCGGCGGGCGCCGGCCGGCCGCGCCATTTGATCCAGCGCAGGCCGCGCTCGACGGCCGCACGGTGACGGCGCAGCATCCGTTGCCTGTGCACTGCACCCTGGGGAGGGTTGTTCCATGTCCATGCATCGCATGCTGGCCGGCCTGGCGCTGGCCGCCGGCCTGGTGGCGGCCGGCGCTTCGGCCCGGGCGGCCACGCTGCCGCGCTTCACGGCCATCGACCTCGGGCCCGGCACCACCGCCACCGCGCTGAACGCCAGCGGGCAGGTGACGGGTGCCGTGATCGTGGACGGGACGGACCGCGCCTTCGTCACCGGGGCCGATGGCGTCGGCCTGAGCCTGCTGCCCACGCTGGGCGGGCCCCGCAGCTGGGGCACCGCCATCAACGACCGCGGCCAGGTGGTGGGCGATTCCTTCCTGTCGGACGACATGCGAACGGGGCTCAGGCACGCCTTCGTCACCGGCGCCAACGGGCAGGGCATCACCGACCTGGGCACGCTGGGCGGCATCTGGGCCTACTGCAACGGCTGCAGCCGGGCCACCGGCATCAACAACGATGGCGTGGTGGTCGGCGAAGCGGCCGACCCGGCGCACAACCCGCGCATCTTCGTCGCCGAACCGGCCGACTACACCGTGCTGCGCACGATCACGCTCGGCAACGGCACGCTCTACGGCGGCCCGATCAACAACCAGGGCTGGATCGCCGGCACCGTGAACCTTGGCGGCGACTACACGCCGCTGCTGATCCGCGCCGATGGCGGCAGTTCGATCCCGCTGGCCCACGACACCGAACTGCGCCAGCCCGCCATGATGGGCATCAACGATGCCGGCCAGGTGGTGGGTGACTACTTCTTCACCAGCTGGCAGCGCGATGCCTTCGTCACCGATGCCGGTGGCAGCAACCTCCGGCGCCTGCGCGATGTCGGCGCCAACGGCAGCACCGCCAACGACATCAACAACGCCGGCTGGGTGGTGGGTGTCAGTTACCCGGATACCGGCATCGGCCGCCGCGCCTTCCTGGCCGCCGCCAACGGCAGCGTGGTGGTGGACCTGAACACGCTGGTCAGCCTGCCCGACGGCATGGTGCTGAACGTGGCCACGGCCATCAACGAGCAGGGGCAGATCGTCGCCAACAGCGATCTGGGCCACGCCTGGCTGCTGACCCCCGAGACCCTGGACGGCAGCCTGCCCGCGCCGCCGCCGGTGCCCGAGCCCGCCACCTGGGCGCTGTGGCTGGCCGGGCTGGCGCTGCCGCTGCTGCGCAGGTGGCGCCGGCATTGATGCAGCGCCGGCCAGTTCTATAGTCGGCAGCTCATGCCCGGGCCAGCCGCCCGGGCCCAAGGAGCGCGCCCGACGATGAGTTCCCACCCGCTGCGCATCGGCATCTCCACCCGCCTGATGCACCAGGTGCCCGCCGAGCTGGGCTTTCGCGGCAAGACGCTGCAGTACCTGGAGCAGAGCTTCGCGCACTGGATCATGGCCCACGGCGCGCTGGCACTGATGGTGCCCACGCTCGGCCACGACGCCGAGGTGGCACGTCGGCGCGTGCACCTGAAGGGCTATGTCGACCTGCTCGACGGCCTGATGCTGCAGGGCGGCGCCGATGTCTGCCCCACGATGTACGGCCAGCAGCCGCTGCGCCCCGAGTGGGGCGGCGACATCGTGCGCGACCGCTACGAGATCGAGCTGATCGAGGCCTTCGTGGCCGCCGGCAAGCCGGTGTTCGGCATCTGCCGCGGCCACCAGCTGATCAACGTCGCCTTCGGCGGCAGCCTGCTGCAAGACATCGTCACGCAGCGCCCTGGCACGCGGCCCCATGTCGACCGCGCGGCCTACGACGAGTGGCACCACGCCATCACCTTCGAGCCCGGCTCGCGCCTGGCCGCGCTGTATGCCGGCACGCCGCCGCGGCCGCTGGTCAACAGCATCCACCACCAGGCGGTGGACCGACTGGGCGAGGGCCTGGTGGTGGAGGCGCGCGATGCCGACGACGGCACGGTGGAGGCCATCCGCCACACCGGCGCCAGCTTCGTGGTGGGCGTGCAGTGGCACCCCGAGTTCCACTGGCGCCGCAGCGACCGGCTGGATGCCGAGCCGCTGCTGGTCGATTTTCTGCACGCCGCCCGCGCCGCCCGGCGCGAGCACGCGCCCGCCTGACGCTCCGTCACCCCCTCGAAAGGCCGCCGATGAACGCCCCCACGCCGCTGCCCGCCCTCGACGAGATCCGCGCCCACGAGGCCGAGGCCATCGCCATCCGCCAGCAGATCCACGCCAACCCCGAGCTGGGCTTCGAGGAGTTCGCCACCTGCGACCTGGTGGCCGAGCGGCTGGCGCGCTGGGGCTATGCCGTGCACCGCGGCCTGGGCGGCACCGGCGTGGTGGGCACATTGAAGATGGGCAACGGCCCGCGCACGATTGGCCTGCGCGCCGACATGGACGCGCTGCCCATCGTCGAGACCAGCGGCCAGCCCTGGGCCAGCAAGGTGTTCGGCAAGATGCACGCCTGCGGCCACGACGGCCACACGGCCATGCTGCTGGCCGCCGCGCGCCACCTGGCGGCGCAGCGCGACAGCGGCGCGTTCGACGGCACGGTGCACCTGATCTTCCAGCCCGCCGAGGAGGGCCTGGGCGGCGCGCGCAAGATGCTGGAAGACGGCTTCCTGACGCTCTTTCCCTGCGACTGGGTGTTCGCGCTGCACAACATGCCGGGACACCGCGCCGGGCAGTTCGGCTTTCGCGCCGGGCCGTTCATGGCCAGCAGCGATGTGGCCACCATCACCGTGCACGGCACCGGCGGCCACGGCGCGGTGCCGCAGAAGGCGGTGGATCCGGTGGTGGCCGCGGCCAGCATCGTGATGGCGCTGCAGACCGTGGTGGCGCGCAACGTGCCGCCGCTGGACATGGGCGTGGTCACGGTGGGCGCCATCCACGCCGGCGAGGCGCCCAACGTGATCCCGCAGACGGCCGAGCTGCGGCTGTCGATCCGCGCGCTGCGCCCCGACGTGCGTGAACTGCTGCAGCAGCGCGTGACCGAGATCGCCCAGACCCAGGCCGCCGTGTACGGCGCGCGCGCCGAGGTGCAGTACGAGTGCCGCTACCCGGTGCTGGTGAACGACGCCGAGGCCACGGCGTTCGCCCGCCAGGTGGCGATCGACTGGCTGGGCGAGGACGGCGTCATCGCCGACATGCAGCCGCTGACCGGCAGCGAGGACTTCGCCTTCTTCCTGCAGCAGGCCCGCGGCTGCTACCTGGTGGTGGGCAACGGCGAGGGCATGGGGCCGGGCGAGGGCGGCTGCATGGTGCACAACCCCGGCTACGACTTCAACGACCGCGTGTTGTCCACCGGCGCCAGCTACTGGGTGCGCCTGGTGCAGGCCTGGCTGAAGCCGGGCGCGGCCTGACCCCTGCCCGGCCGCACTGTCAACCGCGGGGATCGGCCGGACGTTGTATCGGACAAGCCGGGTGAAATCCTGGCCTGCTCAAGCGCGGCGCAACAGCCGTGCAGCCCGGATCACCACAGGACACCTTCCATGACCAAGAACCTCCTCATCGCCGCCCTGCTGTCCACCGCTGGCGCCGTGGCCTTCGCCCAGACGCCCGCCACCCCCGTGGCCAAGGACACCACCGCCGCCCCGGCCGTGGCCGCCAAAGCTGGCAAGAAGCACGCCAAGAAGCACAGCGCCAAGAAGGCTGCCAAGCCGGCCGCCGCTGCCGCCTCGAAGTAATTCGACGCCTGCTGGCACCCCGGCTTCGACGGGAGCCCGGGTGCAGCCCGAAGGCCGGCCTTTGCCGGCCTTTCGCATTTCCGGGTGGCCGCGGCATGCGGCGCGACAAGGCACACTGGCGGCCCCGCACCCCAACAAGGCCTGCGCCATGAAAGCAACCTGGAACGGCGTGGTGATCGCCGAGAGCGACGACACCGTGCTGGTGGAAGGCAACCACTACTTCCCCGAAGCCAGCCTCAAGCGCGAATACACCACCTTCAGCAACCACCGCAGCAGCTGCCCGTGGAAGGGCCAGGCGCGCTGGATGAGCCTGTTCGTCAACGGCGAGATGCTGCCCGACAGCGTGTGGTTCTACCCCGAGCCCAGCGATGCGGCGCACGAGATCGCCGGCCGCGTGGCCTTCGGCAAGGGCGTCACGGTGGCATGAAGCTGCGGCTGTCCGAGATCTTCCGGCGCAACCCCTACCGGCCCGTGCGGCCGCGGCAGCGGCTGGCCATCGTGGGCGTCACCCTGTTCACCGTGGTGATGCTGTTCTCGGGCCTGTTCGCGCCGCACTTGCGCTATCTGAAGTTCAAGATCGAGTCGCGCCACCCGCCGCTGCCGCCCTGCGCCCCCGGCCAGACCACCGGCTGCCTGGGCGGCACCCAGGGCGTGATGCTGATTCCGGCCACGCCCGCCACCCCCGCCACCCCCGCCGTCCCGGCCAGCCGCTGAGGCCCGCGCGATCGCGGACACGGTCGCGGCCACGGCCACGGCTGGGCCGGGGTCAATCCAGCGGCGGCACCCGCCCGGCCAGCCAGTCGGCCCAGTGCGCGATGCAGGCGCGCAGCTTGGGCAGGCGGTGGCGCTCCTGCAGCATCACCGCGTACAGCGGCACCGGCTCGCCCTGGGTGAAGCCGGGCAGCACCCGCACCAGGTGGCCCGCCGCCACCAGCGGCTCGGCCGCGATGTTGACGATGCGGCCGATGCCGGCCCCCGCGCGCACCAGCGACAGCACCACGGCCGTGCTGTCGGCGCGGGTGTGGCCGCGCGCCGTGTAGGTCTCGGTGCTGCGCTGGCGTGGGGCGCCGTCACCGGGCGTCATCGGCCACAGGTTCAGCGCCGGATGCACGCTGTTGCCCACCAGGCGATGCTGGTCGAGGGCCTGCGGCGTCTCGGGCAGTCCGTGGCGCCGCACATAGGCGGGCGCGGCGTACAGGCCGCGGCTGAGCATGCCGATCTGCCGCGCCACCAGCGTCTCGCTGGCCGGGCTGCCAGTGCGGATGGCGATGTCCACGCCCTCGCGCACCAGGTCGACCACGCGGTCGTCGGTGCTGATGTCCAGCTGCAGCTGCGGGTAGCGTGCGTGCAGTGACGGCAGGCTGGGTGCGATCACCGTCTCGGCGGTGATGGTGCTGACGCTCAGCCGCACCCAGCCGCTGGGCCCGGCCAGGCGGCCCGAGAGCGCGCTGTCGAGCTCGGCGCGCACATCCAGCAGCCGGCGTGCATGGGCCAGCACGGTGTCGCCCTCGTCGGTGAGGCTCAGGCCGTGGGTGTTGCGGTGCAGCAGGCGCACGCCGCAGCGTGCCTCCAGCCGCGCCAGCGCCCGGCTGACCTGACTGACCGGCCAGTCGCGCTCGCGCGCCGCGGCCGACAGCGTGCCCAGCTCCACGATGCGCAGGAACAGCGCGGCGTCGTCCAGATCCATGGCGGGCATTGTGGCTGGTGATGCAGCTTCTGCAAAACCGATTCACATTTCATGCGGTTTCCGGCCGGTTTGCCACTCCATAAAGTGCACAGCACCACCTCACTTGCTGGAGCCACACATGGACCCGCTGCTCACCGATCCCGCACTGCTCAACGCCCTGCACGACCAGGCCCGTGCCGAAGCCCGCCGCCTGCGCCGGGCGGCCGTGGGCGAACTGTGGCGCGCCGCCGATGCGGTGCTGGCCACGGCCGCCACGGCCAGCCAGCGCAGCGCCGCGCGCTGGCTGCACCGGCTGCAGCGCCACCGGTCGCTGCGCCAGACCCTGCCGCCAGCGGGCCTGTGAGCCCGCCCGACCCCGCCCGCTGCACCCTGCCCGCCAGACCCCGGACACCCCACCATGCCCCTGCTCACCCTGCGCATCGCCGCCGAACCCGACCGCCACCTGGCCGCCCGCGCTGCCGCGCTGCTGCAGCGCCTGACCGTCACCCACCTGGGCAAGCGGCCCGAGCTGATCGCCATCGCGGTGGACTTCATCGACCCGGCCACCTGGTTCGTGGCCGGCCGTGCGCTGGCCGACAGCGGCCTGCGCAGCTACCACCTGGCCATCACCATCACCGACGAGACCAACACCAAGGCCGAGAAGGCGCGCTTCATGGCCGCCACCCATGCCGCGCTGGGCGATGTGCTGGGCCCGCTGCACGAGGAGAGCTACATCCACGTGCACGATGTGCGTGCCGCGGCCTATGGCTACGGCGGCCGCACGCAGGAGTGGCGCGCCCACCACCCCGACGGCGCCTGACCCCGTGGCGGACTCAGCCCCCGGCCGCCGGCACCGGAAAACGCTGCGCGTTCAGCGCCATCTTGGCGCGCGCGGCCTGCACCGCGTCGATGCCCAGCTGGTCGGCCAGCTGCAGCAGGTACAGCAGCACATCGGCCACCTCCTGTGCCACCTCGGCGCGCTGGGCGGCGGGCAGCGCGCGGCTCTGCGCCTCGGTCAGCCACTGGAAGTGCTCCAGCAGCTCGGCCGCCTCCACGCTCAGCGCCATGGCCAGGTTCTTGGGCGCGTGGAAGGGCTGCCAGTGCCGCGCGGCGGCAAAGGCGCGCAGATCGGCCGTGAGGGCGGCCAGCGAATCCGGCGGCAGCGGGGCCGGCGGCTCGGGCTGGGCGGGCAGGGTGGGCAGGGTGGTCACTGGGATACCTTCAGGCTGCGCCTTCCGGTCGTCGCCCTTGGGGCGGCCCGGCGGGCTCTTGCACCAAGCCTAACGCGGCGGCGCGGGCCGGCCCGTCGCTTCACAATGCCGGCATGAGTGACGCTGCCCTGTACCTGAGCCCCACCGAGGCCCCCACCCGCGCCGAACTGGACGCCCTGGCCGGCCCGGTGCTGCTGGAGTTCGGCACCGACTGGTGCGGCCATTGCCGCGCCGCGCGGCCGGTGGTGGCTGCGGCGCTGCAGGCCCATCCCGGCGTGCGCCATGTGCGCGTGGAAGACGGCCCCGGCCGCGCGCTGGGCCGCGGCTTCGGCGTGAAGCTGTGGCCCACGCTGGTGTTCCTGCGCGACGGCCAGCCGCAGGCGCAGCTGGTGCGCCCGCGCGAGGCCGCGCCCGTCGCCTCGGCCCTGGCCCTCATCGACCCGGCCACGCCCGCTTGAGCCAGCGGGCACGCGCCTGCGTCAGAGCTTCAGGTCCAGCGACAGGTTGAACTGCGGCCGCGTGTAGCGCTCGGTGCGCGAGTAGTCGCCGCTGCCGTACAGCGTGGCGTTGGTGCCGTTGCTGGGGCCGAAGGGCTGCACGCCGGCACTGGTGGCCAGGCGCATCGACAGCCCCGGGCGGAACATCCACACCCCGAACAGGTCGATGCTGGTGGTGCGGCTGCGCTGCAGCGTCTGGTCCAGCGTGAGCTGGGTGTCGTAGGCCGGGTTCAGGCCCAGGCTGCCGCCCACCATCAGCGGCAGGCCGGCGATGCGCTGGTCGAAGCCCAGCGTGGCCGACCAGGGCTGCTGGCCGTCGAGCCGGTTGTCGGGCCCCGGCAGGGCGGCCACGCGCGAGCGGTAGAAGTTCAGCGAGCCGCGCAGGTTCAACGCCTTGGCCCCCACCGGGAACACCTGCGCCAGCGGCGGCAGCAGGTCGGACGCCCGGCCCTTGACCTCCAGCTCCACGCCGCTGGTGGTGGCCGACGAGAAGTTGACCGGCTGCGCCACATAGCGCGCCGCCGTGGCCCAGCTCACCGCCTGCGGGCCGGTGGTGACGGTGCGCACCACGTCCTTCAGCTGGCGGTGGAACACGCCCACGCTCCACAAGCCGCCGTTGGCCAGGTAGTGCTCGAAGGCGATGTCCAGGCCGGTGGCCAGCTCGGGCTTGAGCAGCGGATTGCCGATGCGGTCGGGCTGCAGCGCGGTGTTGGCCTGACTGGTGTCGAGGTAGTTGGAATTGATCGACGGCCGCGCCAGCAGCGAGCCCAGGTTGGGCGCCTTGTAGCTGCGCGTGAGGCTGGCGCGCACCATGTCGCGGCCCTTGGGGTCGAACTTGTAGGTCATGTGCGCCAGCGGCGACATCACCCGGCTGGTGTTGACCACCGCCGACGCCGCATCGGTGCCCCGGCTCTCGGTGCGGATGGCCTCGTGGCGCAGGCCCAGGTACAGCTGCCACTGCGGCGAGATCTCCCACTCGTCCTGCACGTAGAAAGCGGTGCGGCGCACGCGGGCGCTGAAGGGCTGGCCGTCGTAGGCCGGCAGCTGGGCCTGGCCGGCAGCATTGGTGGTCAGGCGCCATTCGTCGCGCTGGCGCGCCTCCAGATCCCAGCCGGTGGTGAGGCTGTGCGCCTCGCCCAGCAGCAGGTTGTACTTGCCGGCCTGGGTGAGGCCCTCGTCCACGCCGCCGCCCACCGAGTGCAGCTTCAGCGCGCCGGCATCGGTGAAGTTGCTGGCATCGAAGGTCCACTTCGACAGCTGCGCGCCGGCCTTCAGCTCGATGCGCTGCTCGGGCCGGAAGCGGTTGGCCCACACCAGGTTGGCGCGGCGGTTCTCCCAGCTGCCGTGCTGGGCCGTGTCGTCGTCGAACACCGGCAGGCCCGACACCGCCTGGTTGGCGTAGTCGCTGCGGTTGTTCCAGTAGCCCTTTTGCGCATAGCCCTGCAGCGACAGCGACTCGTCGTCGCTGAACTTCCAGTTCAGGCGCGGGCCCAGGTTGTAGCCCCAGCCCCACACCTCCTGCTGCGCCTGCTGGCGGCCCAGCGCGGGCAGGCCGTCGGTGCCGGCCATGCGCCGCTCGGTGGTGATGCGGTTCTCGCGGTGCCACTCGAACAGCGACACAGGCAACGACAGCGCGGCCGGACCCTTCGACTCACCCAGCGTCAGGTTGGCAAAGCCCATCGGGCGGTCGACGCCATCCACCAGGCCCACGCGCAGATCGCGCTGCGACTTGCGCGGCGCGTCCTTCAGGATGATGTTGATGGTGCCGGCAATGGCCTGCGCGCTTTGATCGGCCGTGGGCGCCCGCAGCACCTCGATGCGCTCGATCTGCGACGGGCTCAGCTGGTCGAGCGCGAAGCCCGGCGGCGCCGGATCGCCGTTGATCAGGATCTGCGTGTAGCCCGCGCCCAGCCCGCGCATGCGCGGCCCGTCGGAGCCCACGTTGACGCCCGGCAGCCGCCGCAGCACATCCAGCGCATTGGTGTCGCCGTGGCGGTCGATCTCTTCCCGGTCGTAGATCTGCTTGGCCACGCTGGCCGCACGCCGCAGCTCGGTGGCGCCCTGCCGCCCGGCGATCTCGACCCGCTGCACGCTGGTGGCCTCGCGCTGCGGCGCATCGGCACCGGCATCGGGGCCGGCCTGCTGGGCCTGCGCGACCAGCGGAAATGCCGCGGCGATGGCGCAGCACAGGGCCAGCGGGGCAAACGGCAGCCGACACACCCCAGGCGGCACGGGCACAACGCGTGAACGAACGACAGTGGACGATGAAGACGCCAAGCGAGCCTCCCAACTCAGACCCGGGCGACGTGCACAGGCGGGGGTGGATGCTGCCAGAACCGGCCGGGCACGTGGCGGGGATGGGATGAATGGCGGTTGGCGGGGGCCAGCCGCGGCGGTGGGCGATGGAGCGTCGCACTTCGGGCCCCATCCGGTCGCCACCAGACGTCAATCCGGCATCGGCGGTCGCCAGCCTGGATCGCGCAGCCGCGCCAGACGCCAGGCCAGCGCCGCCTCGCGTGGCCACATCGCGCGCTGCTCGGGCAACAGCAGGGCGCGGCCCTTCAGCCCCACCAGGCGCTGCAGATCCGGCACGCGGTCGTCAAGGGCTGCGCTGACGTGCCATCGCAGGTCCGGTCCTGGCGCGATGAGGTTGCGGTCCATGGCCCAGTGCATGTCGGGCGTCAGCGCGATGCCGTTGCGCGGATCGTCATCACCGGTCTCGGCGAACGGATGGATGTGGGCCGCCTCCACCATGGCCTCGCCACCCTCGAGCAGCACGCGGTGGCCGGTGGCGGCACAGCGGTAGTCGTACAGCTCGATGACCACGCGGCGGAAGGCCGGCGAGCGCACGTACTCCGGCACCGGCTCAGCCGCGGCCAGGGTCAGCCCTGTGCGGATTGCCCGTTCATAACGGGCGGCCGCCATGCCGCGCTGCGCCATGCGACCCAGTTCCTGCAGGCCACGGTCGAACCAGCGCTCGGCCAGCCACTGCGCCAGCGCCTGTGCCGCCTCTGCCTGCTGCACCAGCGCGAACAAGGCGTCATCCAGGCGGGCACCGGCGAAGTTGCGAACGATGTCGCCGTCGCTGCGCGCCGAAGCGAGTGCCTGCGCTGCCTGCTCGCGGCCGGGCAGCGGCACCAGATGCCAGAAGCTCTCACCGCCGCGCCGCAGGGCACCCTTCAGGTGGAAGAACGGGAAGTGCGGATTGGCGTGATCGCCCTCGCGCCGCACCGCGTCGAAATAGCGACGGTAGCGCTCCAGCAGCGGCGGCGCATAGCGGATCAGGTTCTCGGTCAGTCCGCCGGCCATCGCCAGGTCCAGCACCGCGAGCAGCATGCACACCTTGTGCGGGCTGGCGCGGCCGTCGCGCACATTCACATTCAGCCGGGACAGTCGCTCGCGGTAGTCCGCCAGGTTGTCGGGGTGCGGGACGGACATGCCACCTCAGCCAAAGCTGGCCCGGAAACTCACCGCATCCAGCAGGCAGTGCTGCTCGATCGGTCCGGCCAGTTCGAACATGCGTGGTGCAGCACGGAAGTCGAACAACCGGTACAGGCGGAAGCGGTCACCGTGGTCCCGCGCGAATCGCACCTCGAATCCCAGGCTGGCCAGGCAGCGAACCACCGTGGCCGCGCCGCCCGAAAACTCGGACGCCCGCAGCGGCCCCTCGGCCGGAAACTGCACCCCGAGCGCCACACCCGCGATGGCCTTCGAATCGGCCCATTGCCCACTGTGCGGATCACGCACCACATAGCCGCTGGCGCGGCCGAACCCGTACTTGGCAAGAAAGGCCTGCTGACCCAAACGCCGGTACTCGTCGAGCACGGCCTGGACGGCGGCCGGATCGGTCAGGTCGGCGAGACGGCGTGTCATTGCTGGGATGGCAGCCGGCGTTCGATGTGATCCATGAGCCTTGACGAAGGACGCGTATTAAACGCGTTAGGAATCTTACACGTCGATATTCGCCGCCCTCAGCGCATTCGTCTCGATGAAATCGCGGCGCGGTTCCACCTCGTCGCCCATCAGCATCGTGAACACACGGTCGGCTTCGATGGCGTCTTCGATCTGCACACGCAGCAGGCGGCGCACGGTGGGGTCCATGGTGGTGTCCCACAGCTGCTCGGCGTTCATCTCGCCCAGGCCCTTGTAGCGCTGGCGGCCCACGGCGCTTTCGGCCTGGGCCAGCAGCCAGGCCATCGCGGCGCGGAAGTCGGCAGCCTTGTGCTCCTTCATCTTCT
Source organism: Pseudaquabacterium inlustre (assembly GCF_038066595.1). NCBI lineage: Bacteria > Pseudomonadati > Pseudomonadota > Betaproteobacteria > Burkholderiales > Sphaerotilaceae > Pseudaquabacterium > Pseudaquabacterium inlustre. The sequence goes on along the minus strand of NZ_JBBUTH010000008.1, from coordinate 465,236 downwards.
CGCCCTCGCCGCGGCGCACCACGGCGTCGGCGCCCAGCAGGCCCTTGAAGGTGACGCCGGCTTCCTTCAGCGCGCCGTAGTCGGCGCCATGCACGAAGTCCTGCGTGATGACGCTGGCCTTCACGTTGCCGTGGTGGCGGCGGCTGATGCGCAGCAGGTGCTTGTCGGTGCGGGCATCGAACTGCGATTCCACCGTGGCGTCGTTCAACGCGGTCTGCAGGGCCACGGCGCTGGCCTCGGCCTTGGCGGCGTCGTCCAGGTCCAGTTCCAGGCCGTTGGCGATGGCGCGCAGCGCGTCCAGGTCCATCCAGTTGTTCAGGCGCTCGATCACCTGGTTGGCCACGGCGTACTTGCGGGCCAGTTCCTGCAGGGTGTCGCCGCTCAGCGCGGGGCGGCTGCCAGTGGGGCCGTCGGGCCACACCGAAGCGCCATCCAGCGCCACCTTCAGCAGGAAGCTGTCCAGCTCGTGGCCGTCCTTCAGGTACTGCTCGTGCTTGCCCACCTTCACCTTGTACAGCGGCGGCTGGGCGATGTAGATGTGGCCGCGCTCCACCAGCTCGGGCATCTGGCGGTAGAAGAACGTGAGCAGCAGCGTGCGGATGTGCGCACCGTCCACGTCGGCGTCGGTCATCAGGATGATGCGGTGGTAGCGCAGCTTGTCGATGTTGAATTCTTCGGCGCCGATGCTGGTGCCCAGCGCCGTGATCAGCGTGACGATCGAGTCGCTGCTCAGCAGCTTTTCGTAGCGCGCCTTCTCCACGTTCAGGATCTTGCCGCGCAGCGGCAGGATCGCCTGGAACTTGCGGTCGCGGCCCTGCTTGGCGCTGCCGCCGGCGGAGTCGCCCTCCACGATGTAGATCTCGCACAGCGCGGGATCCTTCTCCTGGCAGTCGGCCAGCTTGCCGGGCAGGCCCAGGCCGTCCATCACGCCCTTGCGGCGCGTCATCTCGCGGGCCTTGCGCGCGGCCTCGCGGGCGCGGGCGGCCTCGACGATCTTGCCGCAGATGATCTTGGCGTCGAGCGGGTTCTCCAGCAGCCAGTCGGTCAGCAGCTTGCTGACGATCTCTTCCACCGGGCCGCGCACCTCGCTGGACACCAGCTTGTCCTTGGTCTGGCTGGAGAACTTGGGCTCGGGCACCTTGACGCTGACCACGCAGGCCAAGCCTTCGCGCATGTCGTCACCGCTGATCTCGACCTTGGCCTTCTTGGCCAGCTCGTTGTCGTCGATGTACTTGTTGATCACGCGGGTCATCGCCGCACGCAGGCCGGTGAGGTGGGTGCCACCGTCGCGCTGCGGGATGTTGTTGGTGAAGCACAGCACGCTCTCGCTGAAGCCATCGTTCCACTGCATGGCCACCTCGACACCGATGTTGGTGTTCTGGTCGCTGATCTTGTCGCCCAGGGCGTGGAAGATGTTCGGGTGCAGGGTCTTCTTGCCCTGGTTGATGAACTCGACAAAGCCCTTCACGCCGCCGGCGTAGGCGAAGTTGTCTTCCTTGGCGTTGCGCTCGTCGACCAGGCGGATCTTCACGCCGTTGTTCAGGAACGAGAGCTCGCGCAGGCGCTTGGCCAGGATGTCGTAGTGGAAGTCGTTGTTCTGCTGGAAGATCTCGGTGTCGGGCAGAAAGTGCACCTCGGTGCCGCGCTTCTCGGTCTCGCCGACGATCTTCAGCGGCCGCACTTCGAAGCCATCGCGCACTTCGGTGGGCATGTCCTGCGGAATGCCGCGGGCGAACTCGATCTGGTGCACCTTGCCTTCGCGGCGCACGGTCAGGCGCAGCCAGCGGCTCAGGCCGTTGACGCAGCTGACGCCCACGCCGTGCAGGCCACCCGAGACCTTGTAGCTGTTCTGGTTGAACTTGCCGCCGGCGTGCAGTTCGGTCAGCGCGATCTCGGCCGCACTGCGCTTGGGCTCGTGCTTGTCGTCCATCTTCACGCCGGTGGGGATGCCGCGGCCGTTGTCGATGACGCTGATCGAGTTGTCGGAGTGGATGGTGACGATGATGTCATCGCAGTGGCCGGCCAGCGCCTCGTCGATCGAGTTGTCCACCACCTCGAACACCAGGTGGTGCAGGCCGGTGCCGTCACTCGTGTCGCCGATGTACATGCCCGGGCGCTTGCGCACCGCCTCCAGGCCTTCCAGGATCTGGATGGCGTCCGAGCCATAGCCGCCGTCGGCGCCCGAGGCGGGTTGCTGGGGGGTGTTGCTGTCGCTCATCGCAAACCTTTTGGGCCGCTGAAGCGGCCCTCATCGAAACTCAAACTGGAGCCCCCGCCTGGCGGGGGCTGGGGGTGCAGAAACGCAGGGGCAGCATGCCCTTGCGGTTCTGACTGCGTCAGATCCGCATGGGCATGACGACGTACTTGAACCCCGGTTGCTCCGGCACCGTGATCAGCGCGCTGCTGTTGCCGTCCTGCAGTTCGACCTTCACCATGTCGGCGCCGATGTTGCCCAGCGCGTCCATCAGGTAGGTGACGTTGAAGCCGACCTCGATGGCATCGCCACCATAGTCGATCTCGAGCTCTTCCTTGGCCTCTTCCTGCTCGGCGTTGCTGCTGGCGATGCGCAGCGTGCCGGGGTCGAAGTTCAGACGCACGCCCTTGAACTTCTCGCTGGTCAGGATGGCGGCGCGCTGCAGGCTGGCCAGCAGCGGCGCACGGCCCAGCGTGACGCTGTTCTTGTGGTTCTTCGGGATCACGCGGTTGTAGTCGGGGAACTTGCCCTCAACCAGCTTGGTGACGAATTCCAACCCCGAGAACGCGAACTTGGCCTGGTTGGCCGCGAAGCGCATCTCGATGGGGGTGTCCTCGTCCTTGAGCAGGCGCTGCAGCTCCAGCACGGTCTTGCGCGGCAGGATCACCTCCTGCTTCGGGATCTCGGTCTCCAGCTCGGCCTGGGCCAGGCCCAGACGGTGGCCGTCGGTGGCCACCAACGTCAGCGTCTTGCCCTCGGCCACGAACAGGATGCCGTTGAGGTAGTAGCGGATGTCGTGCACCGCCATCGCGAAGTGCACCTGGTTGATCAGGCCCTTGAGCACCTTCTGCGGCACGCTGAACGCGGGGCCGAAGTCGGCCGACTCGTTGACCAGCGGGAAGTCTTCCGACGGCAGCGTCTGCAGCGTGAAGCGGCTCTTGCCGCCGGCCAGCGTCAGCTTGTTCTGCGCGGCGCTCAGCGTCACCACCTGGTCGCCGGGCAGCGAGCGCAGGATGTCGATCAGCTTGCGCGCGCCCACAGTGCTGCTCCAGGGGCCGGGATCGCCACCCAGCGTGGCGTTGGTGCGCACCTGGATCTCGAGGTCGCTGGTCGTGAACTCGATCGCCTCGCCGTTCTTGCGCATCAGCACGTTGGCCAGGATCGGCAGCGTGTGGCGGCGCTCGACGATGCCGGCCACGGCCTGCAGGGCCTCGAGCAGTGCGTGTTGCGGCGCTTTCAATACGATCATGTCTTCCTCTTTAAAGAACTGGTAGTTCTTAGTAGGGGGCCGGGCTGGCTGTGAACAACGGCATTTTCGCCTGACTTTTCAACGCTTTATCGCCGGCTGAACCCTGTGGGCGCAGGGCGGGATTGGGCGCGGTTGGCGAACAACAACTCGATCTGGCGGCCCGCGGCTGTGGACAACAGCAGGCTTGTTCCAGTTTTGTTCACAGCTTTGTCATTTGACGGCACTGATCCACAGGGTGTAAGGGGCTTCGAACGAAGGGGGGAGACCGGCCAGAGAGCCCTGGCAGGCCGGTAGAGGGGGGTGGGCGTCAGGCAGGCGGCATGCGGCCCGCGTCAGCCCTTGAGCGTCTGTTCCAGCACGTGCAGCTGCTGGTTGAGCTCGGAGTCCTTGGTACGGTCGCCGCCGATCTTGCGCACGGCGTGCAGCACGGTGGTGTGGTCGCGGCCGCCGAAAAGCTCGCCGATCTCGGGCAGGCTCTTCTGGGTGAGTTCCTTGGCCAGGTACATCGCGATCTGGCGCGGCTTGGCGATCGAGGCCGGGCGCTTCTTCGAGTACATGTCGGCGACCTTGATCTTGTAGAAGTCGGCCACCGTCTTCTGGATGTTCTCGACCGAGATCTGGCGGTTCTGGATGCTCAGCAGGTCCTTCAACGCCTCGCGCGCGAGGTTGATGTTGATGTCCTTGTGGCTGAAGCGGCTGTAGGCCAGCACCTTGCGCAACGCGCCTTCGAGCTCGCGCACGTTGGCGCGCACGTTCTTGGCGATGAAGAAGGCCACGTCCTCGGGCATGTCGGTGCCCTCGGCCAGCGCCTTCTTGATCAGGATGGCCACGCGCATTTCCAGCTCGGGCGGCTCGATGGCCACCGTCAGGCCGGCGTCGAAGCGGCTGGTGAGCCGCTCGTCGATGTCCACCAGCCCCTTGGGGTAGGTGTCGCTGGTCATGATGATGTGCGCGCGCTTGGCCAGCAGGGCCTCGAAGGCGTTGAAGAACTCCTCCTGCGTGCGGTCCTTGCCGGCGAAGAACTGCACGTCGTCGATCAGCAGCAGATCGAGCGAGTGGTACTTGGCCTTCAGTTCATCGAAGGTCTTGCGCTGGTAGTTCTTCACCACGTCGCTGATGAACTGCTCGGCGTGCAGGTAGAGCACGCGGGCGTCGGGGCGGTCTTTCAGCAGCGCGTTGCCCACGGCGTGGATCAGGTGGGTCTTGCCCAGGCCCACACCGCCGTAGATGAACAACGGGTTGTACATGACGCCCGGCGCGCCGGCCACGTGCAGCGCGGCGGTGCGGGCCATCTGGTTGGCGCGGCCGGCCACCAGGGTGTCGAAGGTGAGCGCGGTGTTCAGCCGGTGGGCGTTGGCCGAGGGCGGCAGGTGGCCACCGGCCGGGCGCGGCGTGGCCGCCGCGCCGCCGGGCATCGGGTAGCCCGGGCGCGGTCCGGGGGCCGACGCGTGGGCCACCTCGGCCGGGGCCGCAGTTGTGGCCGGGGTTGCAGCCGGGATGCCGGGTTCGTCGGCCAGCACATCGCCGCCAGCCGCCACGGGAACCGGCACCGGCACACGGGTGGCCGGTGCCAGGGCCTGGCCGTTCAGCAGCGCGGCCGCGCGCACCGGGCCGTTGGCCGGCAGCGGCCGGGCCGGCGGCATCTCGCGGGCGGCCAGGCTGAGCGACAGGCGCACCGGGGCGCCGGCCAGCTCACTGAGGATGGACTCGATGCGCGAGGCGTACTGCGACCGGATCCAGTCGAGCTTGAATCGGTTGGGCACGCGCACCTGGACCACGGCTCCGTCGGCGCCAACGCTCAGTTCGGCGGCAGGCAGCGGGCGGATCCAGGTGTTGTATTGCTGTTCGGGCAGTTCGGCGGCGAGTCGTTCGCAGCCGCGCAGCCAGAGATCTGGGCTCATTGTGGACAAGTCTTCTTTTGAGCGTCGCGATTGTAGGCCCCTCCGGCCCGCGCAGCCGTGGTTATCCACAGTTCCTTGCAACGCGTCAATGCCCCCGCCAAGCCGCATGCTGGCGTGCAAGTGTTTGACCGCAAAGGAGGTTTTTGCTCTAATAGTGGGTTTCCCCAACGTGCAGGGCTCGGTGGGCGGAAGGCGCAGGCGACCATGGCGGTGCATCTCGGTGCACAAGATCCAGCGGCGGGCGACCTTCGGCCAGTCAGGCAGGGCATGAGCGCACGGGCGCGCCGCGGTCTTTGGCCATGGCAGTCCCGGTGACTCACCGGGGCCCGTCCTTGTCACCCCCCGCACACTGATCCTCGAAGAGACCCACCATGAAGCGCACCTATCAGCCTTCCAAGACCCGTCGCGCCCGTACCCACGGCTTCCTCGTGCGCATGAAGACCCGCGGCGGCCGCGCCGTGATCGCCGCGCGCCGTTCCAAGGGCCGCAAGCGCCTGACGCAGGTCTGATCCCGGCGCCGGGGCCGGCCACAGCGGCAGCCAGGATGGTCGGGCGCATCGTGCGAACGGCCGACTTCGAACGCGTGTTGGCGTTGCCTCCGCGTTCGCGAAGTGCTCACTTCGCGGCTCACCATCTGCCCGACGCGCCTTCGGCACCGAAAAAGCCCGCCAAGGCGAGCGCAGCGGCCGACTTATCCACAGGTGATGCACCCAGTTGCCCACCGCCTGTGGATGAAGTGCCCAAACTGGTGCTCGAAGGCTGCTGGCTGGGCACCGTGGTGCCCAAGCGCCATGCCCGGCGCGCGGTGACGCGCAACCTGCTGAAGCGCCAGATGCGTGCGGTGATGCAGGACCATGGCGGCAGCCTGCCGCCCGGCCTGTGGGTGCTGCGCCTGAAGGCGCCGTTCGACCGCACGCAATTCCGCAGCGCCTCGTCCGAAGCGCTGCGCGCTGCTGCGCGCGCGGAACTGGCACTGCTGCTGCAGCGGGCGATGTCACCCCGTCCGCCTGGCCCACCGGCCGGTCGCGCCCTGCGCGCGGCGGCGGCCTGAGCGCCGGCGTTGCCGGGGCCTCGTGCTGTCGTCGCGGTCCGCACTGCCATGACCCCGCCCGACGCCTTGCCCACGCCAGCGCCTGTATCTGCCACGCCCGTCAAGGGCCTGGCCGGACTGCCCCGCCGTGCGCTGATGGCGCTGGTGCAGGGCTACCGCTACCTGCTCAAGCCCTGGCTGGGCAATGTGTGCCGCTTCGAGCCCACCTGCTCGGCCTATGCGCTGCAGGCGCTCGAGCGCCACGGCGCTGCCGCGGGCAGCTGGATGAGCGCTGCGCGCATCCTGCGCTGCCACCCGTGGTGCGCGGGCGGGCATGATCCGGTGCCCGACGCGCCGCCACGGCTGTTCCGCCACCTGGTGGCACAGCCGGTCGCGGCCGAGCCGCCCGGCCCGGCCGCGCACGACCCCCTTTCCCGTTCGTAGACCCGAAGACTCCACCCATGCCCGACATCCGTCGCAACATCCTCTGGGGTGTGTTCCTCGTCTCGCTGTTCCTGCTGTGGGATGCGTGGAACAAGCACAACGGCCAGCCCTCGTTCTTCGCGCCGCCGGCCGCCCGTCCGCAGGCTGCTGCGGGCTCGGCCCCGCAGCCGGCTTCGGCGGCCGGTCTGCCGCAGGCCGGCGGTGCCGTGGCGGCCACGCCGGCCGCCAGCGCCGCGGCGCCGCTGGTCAGCGAGAAGGTCACCATCACGACCGATCTGGTGAAGGCCACGCTCGACAGCAAGGGCGGTGACCTGGTGCGCCTGGAACTGCTCAAGCACGCCGACAGCGACGATGCCAAGCGCAACGTGGTGCTGATGGACCAGACCGCCAAGAGCGTGTACCTGGCGCAGACCGGCCTGATCGGCGCCCAGGGTGCCGCGGCCCTGCCCAACCACCTGACGGTGATGAGCCTGGTGCCGGGCGAGCGCGAGCTGAAGGACGGTGCCAATGAACTGTCGGTGCGCTTCGAGTCGCCCGAGGTCGGCGGCGTGCAGCTGGTCAAGACCTACACCTTCCGCCGAGGCGACTACGCCGTGGCCGTGAAGCACGAGCTGAAGAACACCAGCGCGGCCGCCGTGGCACCGCAGCTGTACCTGCAGCTGGCGCGCGACGGCACCGTGCTGGGCAACACCAACGTGATGGCCGGTCCCACCTCGTTCACCGGCCCGGCGGTCTACACCGAGCAGGCCAAGTTCGAGAAGGTGGAGTTCGCCGACATCGACAAGGGCAAGGCCCAGTTCCAAAAGAGCGGCGACAACGGCTGGGTGGCCATGGTGCAGCACTACTTCGCCAGCGCCTGGCTGGTGAATGCCAAGGCCGCACGCGAGTTCAAGGTGGACGCGATTCCCGCCAACGAATCCACCTTCGGCAAGCCGCTGTACCGCGTGGCCATGGTGCTGCCGCTGGGCAGCGTGGCGCCCGGCGCCACCGCCAGCCACCAGGCCGTGCTGTTCGCCGGCCCGCAGGAGGAGAAGAAGCTCGAGGCCCTGGCCCCCGGCCTGGAGCTGGTGAAGGACTACGGCATGCTCACCATCCTGAGCAAGCCGCTGTTCTGGCTGCTGGACAAGCTGCACAGCCTGATCGGCAACTGGGGCTGGGCCATCGTGGCGCTGGTGGTGCTGCTGAAGATCGCCTTCTACTGGCTGAACGCCAGCGCCTACCGCTCGATGGCCAAGATGAAGGCCATCAACCCCAAGGTGCAGGAACTGCGCGAGCGCTACAAGGACAAGCCGCAGCAGATGCAGCAGGAGATGATGCGCATCTACCGCGAGGAGAAGGTCAACCCGCTGGGCGGCTGCCTGCCGATCTTCGTGCAGATGCCGTTCTTCATCGCGCTGTACTGGGTGCTGCTGTCCACGGTGGAAATGCGCAACGCACCGTGGATCGGCTGGATCCACGACCTGTCGACCAAGGACCCGCTGTTCATCCTGCCGCTGCTGATGACCGCGTCGACGATGTTCCAGACCTGGCTGAACCCGACGCCGCCCGATCCGGTGCAGGCCAAGATGATGTGGATCATGCCGCTGGTGTTCTCGGTGATGTTCTTCTTCTTCCCGGCTGGCCTGGTGCTGTACTGGCTGACCAACAACCTGCTGGGCATTGCGCAGCAGTGGTTCATCAACAAGCAGCTGGGCGTCAACAAGTAGCCTGGGCGTGAACCAGTGCACGCGGGGCCGCCAGCGCCCCCGTGACCCCGGACTCAAGCCCGGGCCGAAGCCGACCGATGATGCGAATCAGCGGTCGGCTTTTTTCATGGCCTGTCCGCAACGATCAATGCGGGGTGTGGCGGCACCGCCCGGTGCCGCCCCGGTGGTGTTCACTCGGTGCGGGCAAGCGCGCGCACCGGCACCCCGCCCCGCGCCATCTCCCTGCAGCCTGCCGCCCACCCGCCACACCCTGGCGGCTGGCCGGAGGCGGTGGCAGGGCATCGGCCACAATCCGCGCCGATGTCACTGGCCCGCCGCGAAGACCCCATCGTCGCCATCGCCACCGCCGCCGGCCGCGGTGCGGTGGGCATCGTGCGTGTGTCCGGCCGCAGTCTGGCGCCGCTGGTGCAGCGTCTGGCGGGCAAGCTGCCAGCGCCGCGCCATGCGCAGTACGGCCCGTTTCTCGCGGCCGATGGCCAGCCCATCGACCAGGGCCTGGCGCTGTGGTTTCCGACCCCGCACAGCTACACCGGCGAAGACGTGCTGGAACTGCAGGCCCACGGCGGCCCGGTGCTGCTGCAGCTGTTGCTGGCGCGCTGCCTGGAGGCGGCGGCCGAGGTGGACGCCGGCACGGGCCGGCCGCTGCTGCCGGGCCTGCGCCTGGCCGAGCCGGGCGAGTTCACCGAGCGCGCTTTCCTGAACGACAAGCTCGACCTGGCCCAGGCCGAGGCCGTGGCCGACCTGATCGACGCCAGCACCGAGGCGGCGGCGCGCTCGGCCGGCCGGTCCTTGAGCGGCGCCTTCAGCCACGAGATCGAGGCGCTGCGCCAGCGCATCGTGCACCTGCGCATGCTGGTGGAGGCGACGCTGGACTTTCCGGAGGAGGAGATCGACTTCCTAGAGCGCGCCGATGCGCGCGGCCAGCTGCAGGCCATCGACGCCGCGCTGGCCGCGGTGATGGGCCGGGCACGCCAGGGTGCGCTGCTGCGCGAGGGCATGAACGTGGTGCTGGCCGGCCAGCCCAACGTGGGCAAGAGCAGCCTGCTCAATGCGCTGGCCGGGGCCGAGCTGGCCATCGTGACGGCCATTGCCGGCACCACGCGCGACAAGGTCAGCCAGACGATCCAGATCGAGGGCGTGCCGCTGCATGTGATCGACACCGCCGGTCTGCGCGGCGACGACGAGGCCGCCGACGAGGTGGAGCGCATCGGCATCGCGCGCAGCTGGGCGGCCATCGCCGAGGCCGACGCGGTGATCTTCCTGCACGACCTGACGCGCCGCGGCCAGCCCGAGTACGAAGCCGCCGAGGCCGGCATTGCCGAGCGCCTGGCCGCGCACGGCATCGCGCGCCTGGTGCATGTGCACAACAAGCGCGACGGGGTGGCTGCCGAGGTGGTGGCCGCACTGCCGGCGGGCGAGATCGCGCTGAGCGCCAAGGCTGGCGCCGGCCTGCAGGCGCTGCGCCAGGAACTGCTGCGCCGCGCCGGCTGGGAGGCAGCTGCCGAAGGCGTGTTCATCGCGCGCCGCCGCCATGTGCAGGCGTTGGAGCGCACCGCGGCGCACCTGGCGCTGGCGGCCGAACATGCGGCGGTGGCCGATGCCGCGCTCGACCTCTTCGCCGAGGAACTGCGCCTGGCGCACGAGGCTCTGGGCGAGATCACCGGCCGCTTCAGCGCCGACGACCTGCTGGGCGTCATCTTCAGCAGCTTCTGCATCGGCAAGTAGGCGTCTGGCCGCGCCCCCTGGTTGCGGGGGGCGGTGATCCGTTGCGCCGCGCGGTCTGGCGCTACCGGGTATCCGCACTACCTTGTCGTTGGAGACCTCGATGGCCCTTGTTCCGCTGCGCTGCGCCGCCACCCTCTGTCTGGTCGCGGCCGCTCTGTTGCCCGTGACGGGCGCCCAAGCCGCCGTGCCGGCCTTCACGCTGGTGCATGCCTTCGATTTCAGCCGCGATGCCGACAGCGCACAGGGGGCACACGCCACGCTGTCGGGCGATGTGCAGGTGCGCGGTGGCGTGCTGGCCGTGCGCGGCGACAACGCCTTTGCCGAGTACGCCGGCCTGATCCCGTCGGCCGAAAACGGTGCCGACACCTGGTGGACGGTGAGCCTGTGGGCGCGCCAGACCCCCGGCACCGGCACGGCCGCCGAGGCGGTGATGGTGGGCCAGGGCGTGGTGTCGGGCTACCTGCCCGAGTTCGCGCTGTCGCTGCGTCCCTCGGCCGGTGGGGGATCGGAAGTGGTCGGCATCAACCAGTCGGGCTGGGCCGGTGCACGCAGCGCGCCGGTGGCCGACACCGGCGTGTGGCACCACTACGCCGTGGCCATGGCCGAGAACGTCGTGCTGCTGTGGGTGGACGGCCAGTACATCGGCCACGGCGGCGCCGGCTGGAACTACAGCACGCCGTACTTCCACGGCAACATGCGGCTGGGCCGGCAGGTGTCCAGCTTCGGCGGCCAGTTCAACGGCGATCTGGACGACGTGCGCATCTACAGCGGCCGCCTCGACGACACCACGGTGCAGGCGCAGTTCATGGCCGGGCCCAGCGTGTCGGCGGTGCCCGAGCCGGCCAGCGCGCTGATGGCCCTGGCCGGTGGCGCGCTGCTGTGGGGCCGGCTCAGTGCCCGTCGTAATCGACCAGCGTGAACAGCGGCAGGCCCGCGTCGCGGATGCGGCGTGAGCCGCCGAGCTCGGGCAGGTCGACGATGGCGGCGCCCTCGATGACCTCGGCGCCCAGCTTCTGCAGCAGGCGCAGACCGGCCGTCATGGTGCCGCCGGTGGCGATCAGGTCGTCGATCAGCACCACGCGGTCGCCGGGCTTCACGGCGTCGGTGTGCATCTCCACGGTGGCGCTGCCGTACTCGAGCTCGTAGCTTTCCTCCACCGTGGTGTAGGGCAGCTTGCCCTTCTTGCGGATGGGCACGAAGCCCACGTTCAGCTCATAGGCCACCACCGCGCCCAGGATGAAGCCGCGCGCATCCAGGCCGGCCACCGCATCGGGCTTCAGGTCGAACCAGCGGTGCACGAACTCGTCGATCAGCACGCGGAACACCTTGGGGTTCTGCAGCAGCGGCGTGATGTCGCGAAACTGCACGCCCGGCGCCGGCCAGTCGGGCACGGTGCGGATGTGGCTGCGGATGTAGTCGGCGGTCAGCGCGTGGGCGGTGGTGTGCTGCATGGCGTGGGGCGGTGCGCGTGCCGGGCACGGCGGGGACCGGGATTGTGCGCGCATTCCGCGCTGCGGCAGCGCCACGGGTGGCCCCTGATGGGCGGGTGTGGCGGGCTTGGCTAGCCTCGCGGCTTCTGCATTGCGGCTGCCCGCCCTACCCGACGTGACCTTCGACCCCGATGCCAGCCGCGCTGCGGAACTGGCGTTTCCCGCCACGGCGGGCGATCCCTGCGCCGGCAGGCCCGAGCCCGGCCCGCCCGATCACTACTGCCGGGTGGCGCAAGGGTTTCTGTACGCCAGCACGCGGCTGCCGCCGGTGCGCACCCAGCGGCCGGCCGCGGTGCTGCTGCTGGCGGTGGCGGCGCATGAGCTGTTCGGCATCGAGACCGCACGGCGCGGCCTGCGCTGCGGTGCGGCCGCGGTGCAGCCGCTGGTGGCGCGGCGGCTGCTGGCGCAGGGCGTGCCACTGGTCAGCCTGAACCTGCATCCGGAGCATGCGGGCTTCCTGCGCTGGCGCGGCATCGCGGGCGACGGCGTGCTGCCGCTGTCGCGCGCCGCCTTCGCGGCGCACGACGCCCATCTGGCCGCGATGGCCCGCGGCCTGCCCGACCGGGCCAGTGGCCAGGCGCTGTGCGACGCGCTGCTGGCCACGCTGCACCCGCTGCTGCCGCCGGTGGGCGCCGATCCGCCGCTGCGTGCCACGCTGCTGCAGTGGCTGCGGGTGGAGCCCGAGCTCGGGCTGCCCGAGCTGGCGCGGCGCCTGGGCATCTCGTACCACCGCATGTCGCACTGCTTCAGCCAGGCCCTGGGCGTGCCCTATCGCCATTGGCGAGCGTACGCCCGGGCCCAGCGCGCGGCGGCGCAGTTCAAGGCCGCGCGCACGCTGACCGGCATCGCCCACGAGGCCGGCTTCACCGACTCGGCCCACCTGTCGCACACGTGGCAACGCACCTACGGACTTTCCCCCAGCTTCGTGCGCCACGACAACTCGGTACAAGCCATCCTCTAGCGGCCTGCCCACCATCGCGCCTCCCGGTCCGCCGCATCGACAGGACCCGCATGAGGAGACGCCCGTGAACCGCACCCCTTCCCCGCTTTCCCGCTTGAGCGCGACCGCGCTGGCCGCCATCGCCGCCGCACTGCTGTCCGCCTGCGGCGGCGCCGACGACACGCCCACCACCCAGGCCGTCAGCGAGCCCGAGGAGACCCGCGCGCAGGACAGCCGCACCAGCTTCGCGCCGCGCGCGGCCAGCGCCTACAGCGACTACGAGGCCGGCACCGGCAGCAACGGCGACGGCTTCAAGGCCCAGGCCGGCGTGAGCGTGGAGACCGACCGCTGGGCCGGCGTGCTCAATGGCTCGGGCTACCGCATCGAGGTGCCCAAGAACTGGAACGGCAAGCTGGTGATGTATGCCCACGGCTATGCCGGCACCGGCAACGAACTGGTGGTCACCACGCCCAGCGCGCTGCGCGCCTACCTGATCGCCAACGGCTTCGCCTGGGCGGCCAGCAGCTACAGCAAGAACTACTACGACGTGCGCGTCGGCGTGGAAGACACCAACGCGCTGGCCAACGAGTTCACCAAGATCGCCGCGGCGCGCGGGCGCACGCTGGCCGCGCCCACCAAGACCTACCTGGTCGGCCATTCGATGGGCGGGCACATCACGGCCGCGGCCATCGAGACCGAGACCGCCACCTACGCCAAGAACAAGGTCAACTACGACGGCGCGTTGCCGATGTGCGGCGTGACCGGCGACACCGAGCTGTTCGACTACTTCAGCGCCTACCAGGCGCTGGCGCAGTACTTCGCCGGCGTGCCCAAGTACCCGCAGACCGGCTGGGCCGACATCTCGGCCCTGGTGCGCAGCAACCTGTTCACCACCTTCAGCACCGTGCCCACGGCCCAGGGCCTGAAGCTGCGCGAGGCCATCCGCAACCTCACCGGCGGCGAGCGGCCGATCTTCAACGAGGGCTTCGCCAACAGCGGCTTGCAGGGCGTGGTGTGGGGCACCTTCGGCGGCGACGGCACGATCAACGGCATCCTGAACAAGAGCCCGCTGGACACCAACCGCTTCGTCTTCCAGCTGGACGCCGACACGGCGCAGACCGACGAAGAGAAGGCGCTGAACACCGGCGTGCTGCGCGCCACTGCGGTGGCCGACGCCAACCGCCTGCGCCGTGACGGCCTGCGGTGGATTCCGAAGGTGAATGGCGAGTTCAAGATCCCGGTGCTGTCGATGCACACGCTGGGCGACATGTACGTGCCCTTCCACATGACGCAGATCCACCGCCAGCGCGCGGTGGCCAAGGGCAACGGCAACCTGCTGGTGCAGCGCGCCATCCGGGCGCCCAGCCACTGCGACTTCACCGTCACCGAGACGGTGAACGCCTTCGCCGACCTGGTGAAGTGGGTGGAGCAGGGCACCAAGCCGGCGGGCGACGACGTGATGACCCCGGCCACCGTGGCCAGCCCCAGCTACGGCTGCACGTTCACCGTCAACACCGCGGTGGCCGGCGAGCCGACGACGCCAGGCTCCGCGGTCTACACCCGCACGCTGATGCCCGCCTGCCCGGCGAACTGAGGTTCAGGGCCGCAGCAGCGCCGCCTCGGCCATCGCCAGCGGCTCGGGCAGGCCCGACAGCACCAGGGTGTCGCCGGGGCCCAGCAGCAGCGTGTCGTCGGCATCGACCACGCGGCCGCTGGCCTGGCGTACCGAGGCCACCTGCACGCCCATGGCCGGCAGGGCCACGTCGCCCAGCGGCCGGCCCAGGCAGGCGGCGGCGGCCGGCAACGTGACGCTGGCCAGCCGCGCCTGCTGGCGCTCTTCCATCGTGTCGTCGTCGGCGCCGTGGAAGTAGCCGCGCAGCAGGTGGTAGCGCTTGTCGCGCGCGTCGCGCGTCACGCGGATCACGCGGCGCATCGGCACGCCCACCAGCGCCAGCGCCTGGGCGGCGAGCATCAGGCTGCCCTCGATGGCCTCGGGCACCACCTCGGTGGCGCCGGCCGCGCGCAGGCGCTCCAGGTCGCTGTCGTCGATGGTGCGCACGATCACCGGCACCTTGGGCGCATGCTCGCGCACCAGGGCCAGGATCTTCAGCGCCGAGGGCGTGTCGTGGTAGCTCACCACCACCGCGCTGGCGCGGGCCAGGCCGGCGGCCATCAGGCTGGGCAGGCGCGCGGCGTCGCCGAACACCACGCTCTGCCCGGCCGCGGCGGCCTGGCGCACGCGGTCGGGGTCGAGGTCGAGCGCCATGTACGGAATGGCCTCCTGCTCCAGCATGCGCGCCAGGTTCTGGCCGCTGCGGCCGTAGCCGGCGATGATCACGTGGGCCTCGTTGCGGATCGACTTCTTGGCGATGGTGGTCAGCTGCACCGACTGCAGCATCCACTCGCTGGCCGACAGCTTCATCACGATGCGGTTCGAGAACATCACGATGAAGGGCGTGGCCAGCATCGACAGCACCATGCTGGCCAGCACCGGGCTGACCCAGGGGCCGCGGATCAGGCCACCCTGCGCGCCCAGCGTCAGCAGCACGAAGCCGAACTCGCCGGCCTGTGCCAGGTACAGGCCGGTGCGGATGGCCACCCCCGGCGTGGCGCCGAAGGCCCGCGCCAGGCCGGCCACCAGCGCCGCCTTGGCCACCACCGGCACGGCGGCCAGCAGCAGCACCAGGAACCACTGGTCGACCACCGGCCGCCAGTCCAGCTTCATGCCGATGGTGATGAAGAACAGGCCCAGCAGCACGTCGTGGAACGGCCGGATGTCGGTCTCCACCTGGTGCTTGAACTCGGTCTCGGCCACCAGCATGCCGGCCACGAAGGCGCCCAGCGCCAGGCTCAGGCCGGCGTGCTCGGTCAGCCAGGCCAGGCCCAGCGTGATCAGCAGCAGGTTCAGCACGAAGAGCTCCTCGCTCTTGCGTCGCGCCACCAGCGTCAGCCACCAGCGCATCACGCGCTGGCCGCCCACCAGCAGCAGCGTGAGCAGCACGCTGGCCTTGAGCAGCGCGAACAGCAGCGCACGCGCCATGTCGGGGCCGCTCTCGTCCAGCGCCGGGATCAGCACCAGCAGCGGCACCACGGCCAGGTCCTGGAACAGCAGCACGCCGATGACGCGGCGGCCGTGCTCGCTCTCCAGCTCCAGCCGCTCGGCCATCAGCTTGACGACGATGGCGGTGGAGCTCATGGCCATGGCCGCGCCCAGCACGATGGCGCCTTGCCAGCCCAGGTCCCAGCGCCGGGCCAGCATCGCGAAGCCCCAGGTCAGCGCCGCATTGCCGGCCACTGCGCCCAGGATGGTCAGCAGCACCTGGCTCAGGCCCAGGCCGAACACCAGCGTGCGCATGCTGCGCAGCTTGGGCAGGTTGAACTCCAGCCCGATGACGAACATCAGGAACACCACGCCGAACTCGGCCAGGTACTTCACACCGGCCGAATCCTTGGCCAGCGCGAGCGCATTCGGGCCGATGACGATGCCCACCGCCAGATAGCCGAGCATCGGCGGCAGCTTCAGCATCCGGCAGCCCACCACGCCCAGCACGGCGGCAACCAGGTACAGCAGGACGAGTTCGAGGGTGGTGGCCATCCGTGGGTGAGTTGGAAAGGGGCGCCGCCTAGAATGCGGCGCACCGGTGCAGCCGATGCTAAGCCAGCGCATCGGCCCTTTGCCCTGATCCCGCCCAACGTGACCCTCAGCCGACCCATCGATCCGCAGCGTGCGCTGCAACTCGCCGCCGAAACCTTCGAGATCGAGGCGCGCGCGTTGCTGGGCCTGGCCGCGCGCCAGGGCGAGGGCTTCACCGGCGCGGTGCAGGCCATGCTGGACTGCCGCGGCCGCGTCATCGTGATGGGCATGGGCAAG
The DNA here is from genome assembly GCF_038066595.1 of Pseudaquabacterium inlustre. Lineage (NCBI taxonomy): Bacteria > Pseudomonadati > Pseudomonadota > Betaproteobacteria > Burkholderiales > Sphaerotilaceae > Pseudaquabacterium > Pseudaquabacterium inlustre. The sequence continues at coordinate 448,686 of NZ_JBBUTH010000008.1, read as the reverse complement.
AGCGGGCATGTGGGCCGCAAGATCGCCGCCACGCTGGCCTCCACCGGCACGCCGGCCTTCTTCGTGCACCCGGCCGAGGCCAGCCATGGCGATCTGGGCATGGTGCAGCCCGGCGACGTGGTGCTGGCCATCAGCAACAGCGGCGAGAGTGACGAACTCGCCGCCATCCTGCCGGCGCTGCGCCGCCTGGGCATCACGCTGGTGGCCATGACCGGCAAGCCCGAGTCCACGCTGGCGCAGCATGCCGACCTGATCGTCTCCAGCGCGGTGGCCGAAGAAGCGTGCCCGCTGAACCTGGCGCCCACCGCCAGCACCACCGCGCAGATGGCGCTGGGCGATGCGCTGGCCGTGGCACTGCTGGATGCGCGCGGCTTCGGCGAGGCCGACTTCGCCCGCTCGCACCCCGGCGGCGCGCTGGGCCGCAAGCTGCTGGTGCATGTGGGCGAGCTGATGGTCCGCGGCGACGACCTGCCCACCGTGGCAGCCGACACCCCGTTCACCGGGATGATGCGCACCATGTCGGCCAAGGGCCTGGGTGCCGCGCTGCTGGTGGATGCCGACGGCCGGCTGCAGGGCATCTTCACCGACGGCGACCTGCGCCGCCTGATCGAGCGTGGCGGCGACCTGCGCACGCTGCGCGCGGCCGAGGTGATGCACCCGCGGCCCAAGACCATCCGCGCCGAGGCGCTGGCCGTCGAGGCCGCCGAGCTGATGGAGCAGCACCGCATCACCGCCGTGGCCGTGGTCGACGCCGACGGCAGGCTGGCCGGCATGCTGACCATCGGCCACCTGATGCGCGCCAAGGTGGTGTGATGGCGGCGCCCGCCCTGAACTTCGCGCCCGAACTGCTGTTGCGTGCCCAGGGCCAGGGTGGCGGCATGCGTGCGGCCATCTTCGACGTCGACGGCGTGCTGACCGACGGGCGCCTGTACATCGGCGCCGACGGCGAGGGCGTCAAGGCCTTCCATGTGCTGGACGGCCATGGGCTGAAGCTGCTGGCCCAGGCCGGCATCACGCCGGTCATCATCACCGGCCGCGACTCGCCGGCCGTGCGCCGGCGCATGGCCGACCTGGGCATGACGCGCGTGCACTTCGGCGTCAGCGACAAGCTGGCCTGCGCCGAGCGCGTGCTGGCCGAACTGGGCATAGCCTGGGACGAACTGGCGGTGATCGGCGACGACTGGCCCGACCTGCCGCTGCTGGTGCGTGCCGGTTTCGCCTGCGTGCCGCCCAACGGCCATGCCGAGGCGCGCGCGGTGGCCCACCACATCACCAGCGCCCGTGGCGGCGAAGGCGCGGCGCGCGAGTTTTGCGATCTGCTGCTGATCGCCGCCGGCCGCTACGCCCCGCTGCTGGCCGCCCAGCACGGCCAGACGCTGGACGCGCGCTGAGCCGGCGCCACCGCGAGGCCGCCCCCTGATGCCCGGCGCCAGCCCGCCTGAACTGCACCTGCCCGACCTGCCCGAGGTGAGCGTGCACCTGGGCAGCCTGCGCGCGCCTGCCGGTGCGCCGCGGCCGGCGCTGTCGTGGGACTGGCGCTTGCGCCAGCTGCTCTCGTCGTACCTGCCGCTGCTGCTGATGGCGCTGCTGGCGGTGGGCACCTGGTGGCTGGTCAAGCACACGCCGCAGCCGCCCGGCCCGCAGACCCAGGTGCCGGTGCGCAAGGAACCCGACTACACGATGAGCGACTTCTCGGTGAGCCGCTTCGCACCCGACGGCCGCCTGGTGCTGCGCATCGACGGCACGCAGCTGCGCCACTTCCCCGACACCGACCGCATGGAGATCGAGGGCGTGCGCATCCACGCCGTCGGCGGCGATGGCCGCATCACCGAGGCCCAGGCGCGCCGCGCGCTGGCCAATGGCGACGGCAGCGAGGTGCAGTTGCTGGGTAGTGCCCAGGTGCGCAGCCACCTGCCCGACGGCGACACGCTGGAGGTGGAGGGCGAGTTCCTGCACGCCTTCACGCGTTTCGAACGCCTGCGCTCGCACCTGCCGGTGCGCGTGCGCCGCAGCGGCAGCGACGTGCGCGCCGGCGGCATCGACTTCGACAACCTCAGCCAGCGCCTGGAACTGGCCGGCCCGGTGCGCGCCAGCCTGGCGGCCCGCCGGGTGGCGCCCACGCCGGCCACGAAGGAGGCCCGGCCATGAGCGAGGTCAGCAGCGCCGTCATCGCACGGGCGCCGGAGGCGCCGCTGGCGTTCATCACCGGCGCGTCCAGCGGCATCGGCCAGGCCCTGGCGCTGCGCTACCACCGCGCCGGCTGGCGCCTGGCCCTGGTGGCTCGACGGGCGGCCGAACTGCAGCAATGGGCCGATGCCCAGGGCCTGCCGCGCGAGCGCGTGGCCGTCTACGGGGCCGACGTGCGCGACGTGGCTGCCATCACCGCCACCGGCCGCGCCTGCATCGCCGCCCAGGGCCTGCCGGACGTGGTGATCGCCAACGCCGGCATCAGCGTGGGCATCGACACCGCCGACGCGGCCGACCTCGAGGTGCTGCGCAGCATCTACGAAACCAACAACATCGGCATGGCCGCCACCTTCCAGCCCTTCGTCGCGGCCATGTGCGCCCGCGGCCACGGCACGCTGGTGGGGGTGGCCAGCGTGGCCGGCATCCGCGGCCTGCCGGGCCATGGCGGCTACTGCGCCAGCAAGGCGGCGGTGATCAGCTACTGCGAAAGCCTGCGCGGCGAATGCCGGCCGCACGGTGTGAAGGTGGTGACCATTGCGCCGGGTTATGTCGACACGCCGCTGACGCAGAAGAACCGCTACAGCATGCCGTTCCTGATGAGCGCCGAGGCCTTTGCCGACCGCGCCTTCGCGGCGATCTCGGCGGGCGTCACGTTCCGCGTGATTCCCTGGCAGATGGGCGTGGTGGCCAGGCTGCTGCGGGTCCTGCCCGATGCGTTGTTCGACCGGCTGCTGGCCGGCCGGCCGCGCAAGCACCGGCAGTCGACCTAGTGTCGCGGCGCTCGTCGCGACGGGCTGCACGGCCCGGCGGCGCCGGAAAAACAAAAGGGCATCCGAAGATGCCCTTGGACCGTGCACCGGGCACCACGCAGGGGCCCGATGCTGGTGCGGATCAGTAGCCGCCCTGGCCGCCGCCGTAGCCGCCACCACCGCCGCCGCGCGGGCCACGGCCGGTGCCGTAGGGGCTGCGACCACCGCCGCCGCCACCGCCGTAACCACCGCCGCCACCGCCACCGCCGTAGCCGCCGCCACCACTGCGGCCACCGCCGCCGTAGCCGCCGCCGCCACCACCACCGTAGCCGCCGCCACCGCTGCGGCCACCGCCGCCGAAGCCGCCCGGACGTTCCTCACGGGGACGCGCCTCGTTGACCACCAGCGGACGGCCTTCCAGGGGCTGGCCGTTCATGGCGTTCATCGCGGCTTGCGCTTCGGCAGCCGACGACATCTCGACGAAGCCGAAGCCCTTCGAGCGGCCGGTTTCACGGTCCATCATGACCTTGGCGGAGGTGACCGCACCGAATTGCGAGAACGCTTCGTGCAGCGACTCGTCGCGCACCGAGTAGGCCAGGTTGCCTACATAAAGCTTGTTTCCCATGAGGGGAAGCTCCTTAACGAGAAAAGAAAACCATGTGGAGCTTCTACCCAGCGTGAACCACTCAAGCTACAGGCGCCGTCTCCAGACACGGGCCGGGGCACAAAAACCCGTGCGGACATTATGGTGGCAAACAACGTGCCATCAACAGGGCCGGGAGCCCGTGCAAACCCGAAAAGTATCATGGCCGCCACGATGTCGACCGAAATTGCCGAATCTCAAAGATTTCGCGGCCCGCTGCGGGCCTTGGATTCGGTGCTGCAGAGCGTGGAGTCGGTGCGCAACGGCACCGCGCTGTACCTGCTGCTGCTGACTTTCGCGTCGGCCGGCTGGCTGCTGGTGAGTGCGCAGCGCCTGCTGGGCGGCGAGTCGCTGGCCACCGGCGTGGGGCTGGGCGTGGCGGCCTTCGGCGTGGTGCTGCTGGGCAGCACCGCCGCGGGCCTGGTGCTGATGGACGAGGCCCGCGGCCACCGGCCGCGCCACCCGCTGGATGCGCTGCGCGCGGCGCCGGTGCCGGCGCTGCGCCTGCTGGCCGTGGTGCTGACCGTGCTGGCGCTGGCGGCGCTGCTGCTGGCGGCCGTGACGGCGCTGCTGTGGGCGGCCCGGCTGCCCGGCGTGGGGGCCGGCTGGCTGGGTGTGCTGGTGCCGGTGGCCGTGCCGCTGCTGGGCGCGGCGGCGCTGGTGATGGTGACGCTGGTGGGCCCGATCGCCGCGCCGGCCGCCTGGTCGGGCCTGGGCTGGCGCGCCATCCTGGCGATGCTGTGGCGGCAACTGCGCGCGCGGCCGGTGCATGCGGTGCTGCTGTCGGCTGCGGTGAGCCTGCTGTCGGCGGCGGTGGCCGGCCTGATGAGCTTCGTGGTGCTGGCCGGCGGCCGGGCGTTCGCGGCGTTGGCGGTGGGCGTGCTGGAACTGCCGCTGGCGGTGCCGCCCTTCCTGTCGGCGCTGTTCGGCATGGGCTTTCGCGTCGCGCCGGGGGCGCCGCCGCTGCCCGAGCACACCAGCGCCGCCCTCACCGGGGCCGGCCTGGTGTTCGCGCTGGGCCTGGTGGTGCCGGGCGCGGTGTACCTGCGCGGCCTGTGCGAGCTGTTCCTGGCGCTGCGCCGGGCCGACGATGAAACGGCAGCGGCGGAAACGGCTGCTGAAGAAACGGCCGCTGCAGAAACGGCCGCGGATGCGGGTGCACCCTCAGCGACCGCGCCACCGCTTTGACGCGATGATGGCGCGATGGACCTGCTCAAACCGCTGATCGCGCTGCTGGCGATCGTCAACCCGATCGGCGCGGTGCCGTTCTTCCTGGCCTTCACGCAGGGGCTGCCGCGCGAGCAGCGCCTGCGCACGTTGCGCGTGGCCAGCTTCTCGGCCTTCTGCGTGATCGCCGTCAGCGGCCTGGCGGGGCTGCAGATCATCGCCTTCTTCGGCATCTCGATCGCGTCGTTCCAGGTGGGCGGCGGCATGCTGCTGCTGATCTCGGCGCTGCACATGCTGAACGCCCAGCCGGCCGAAAGCGGCAAGGACGACATCGACGAGGGCCAGACCCGTGCCGACGCCGGCGCCAGCGTGGCCGTGGTGCCGCTGACCATCCCGCTGCTGACCGGCCCGGCCACCATCTCCACCATGGTGATCTACGCCGAGAAGACCAAGCACTTCTGGCAGCACGCGGTGTTGGTGGGCTATGGCGTGGTGATCGGCCTGGCCACCTACGCGGCCTTCGCCGCCTCGGGCCGCATCGCCAAGGTGCTGGGCCGCACCGGCATCAACGTGATGACGCGGCTGATGGGCCTGATCCTGGCGGCGATGGCGGTGGAACTGCTGGCCGACGGGTTGGTGAAGCTGTTCCCGATCCTGGGCAGCGCGGCGATTCGCTGATCGCTCACCGCCAGATGCTGGCCGCGGCCTCGAACAGCTGATCGACCGTGGCCGCGCGGGCCGGGTCGGCCGGCGGCACGCGGCTGACCAGCGACAGCGCGGTGTCCAGCGGCTGCTGGCGCCACACGGCCAGGCCGGCGGCGTCGGCCTCGCGCAGCGCCACGGCCTCGCGCGCCAGGCTCAGGCCGAAGCCGGCGCGCACCAGGTCGAGCATCGAGGCCTCCTGGTCGACACGGGCCACGCTGCGCAGCGGCCGGCCCAGCCGCGCCAGCAAGGGTGCCAGCAGGCGGTGGTGCACCGATTCGGGCGGCGTGGTGATCCACGGCAGCGCGGCCAGGCCGTCCCAGCCCAGGCCGTGCAGCCGTGCCTGCCAGCCGCGCGGCGCCACCACCACATAGCGCACCGTGGCCAGGCGCTGCACGCGCAGCGAGCCGGCACTCACATCGCCGAGCGTGAAGCCCAGGTCCAGCCGGCCGGCCGCCACCTCGCGCTGCACGCTGCCCGAGATGCCGTGGCGCAGCTCGGGCAGCACCGCCGGCAGCCGGGCGCGGGCGGCGCGCAGCAACTCGCCCAGGCGGATGGCGTCGGGGTCGAGGATGGTGCCCAGGCTCACCGGCGCTGGCGTGTCGGGCCGCGCGTCGCGGGCGGCGGCGCTGCCGTGGCTGGCCTCGTCGACCAGGCGCTCCACAGCGGCCACGGCGGCCTGCGCCGACGGCAGCAGGCGCTCGCCGTCAGCGCTGAGCACCAGGCCGCGGCCGGTGCGGCGCAGCAGCGTGCAGCCCAGGCGGCGCTGCAGTTCAGTGAGCTGCAGCGACAACGCCGACGGGCTGCAGTGCAGGGCATCGGCCGCGCGGGCCAGCGTGCCGAGCCGGGCGATGGCCACCAGCGCCTGCAGTTGTCGCAATTCAGGAGTCATGTGATTTGAGTTTCCCTGAAACCTGAGGGGCTGGCCATCGGTGCACCGCGGGCTGGCGGCGCACCACAATGCCGGCACTGACGCGCACACCTTGAGGAGACCGCCGGCATGCCGCACCGCCCGCACGACGCCTACCAGTTCGACCACATCGTGGTGGGTGCCGGCACCGCCGGCTGCCTGCTGGCCAACCGGCTGAGCGCCGACCGTGGCAAGCGCGTGCTGCTGATCGAGGCCGGTGGCAACGACGACTACCTGTGGGTGCACATTCCGGTGGGCTACCTGTACTGCATCGGCAACCCGCGCACCGACTGGCTGTTCAAGACCGAGCCCGACCCCGGCCTGAACGGCCGCAGCCTGCGCTACCCGCGCGGCAAGGTGCTGGGCGGCTGCAGCAGCATCAACGGCATGATCTACATGCGCGGCCAGCAGCGCGACTACGACCACTGGGCCGCCGTGACCGGCGACGAGCGCTGGCGCTGGGACCGCGTGCTGCCGGTGTTCAAGCAGCACGAGGACCACTGGCGCGGCGACAACGCGCACCACGCCGCACCCGGCTTCGACCGCACCGGTGCGCGCGCCGGCGGCGAGTGGCGGGTGGAGAAGCAGCGCCTGTCGTGGGAGATCCTGGACGCGTTCTCGGCCGCGGCGCAGCAGGCCGGCATCCCGGCCACCGACGACTTCAACCGCGGCAGCAACGAGGGCGTGGGCTATTTCGAGGTCAATCAGCGCGGCGGCGTGCGCTGGAATGCGACCAAGGCCTTTCTGCGCCCGGTGCAGCACCGCGACAACCTCGAGATCTGGACCGGCGCCCAGGTGACGCGCTTGGTGACCGCCCGCGACGTCGACGGCCAGCTGCGTGTGACCGGCGTGGAACTGCGCCCCGAAGGCCACGACCACCAGCGCGGCGCGCCGCTGATCGCCCGGCTGCGCGAGGGCGGCGGTGGCGAGGTGGTGATGGCCGCCGGCGCGGTGGGCACGCCGCAGATCCTGCAGCTGTCGGGTATCGGGCCCGGTGCGCTGCTGCAGCGCCATGGCATCAGCGTGCAGCATGAGCTGCCGGGCGTGGGCGGCAACCTGCAGGACCACCTGCAGATCCGCGCCGTGTTCGAGGTGCAGGGCGTCAGGACGCTGAACACCCAGGCCAGCAGCCTGCTGGGCAAGGGCCTGATCGGCCTGCAGTACCTGCTCAACCGCAGCGGGCCGATGAGCATGGCGCCGTCGCAGCTGGGCTGCTTCACGCGCTCGTCGCCGGCCTATGCCGACCCGAATGTGGAGTACCACGTGCAGCCGCTGAGCCTGGATGCCTTTGGCGAGCCGCTGCACCGCTTCAACGCCTTCACCGCCAGCGTGTGCAACCTCAATCCGACCAGCCGCGGCACGGTGCAGATCCGCTCGGCCCGGCCCGAGGACGCGCCGGCCATCCAGGCCAACTACCTCAGCACGGCGGAGGACCGCCAGGTGGCGGCCGATTCGCTGCGGCTGACGCGCCGCATCGCGGCCCAGCCGGCGCTGGCGAAGTACCAGCCGCGCGAGGTCAAGCCCGGCGTGCAGTTCCAGAGCGACGACGACCTGGCGCGCCTGGCCGGCGACATCGGCACCACCATCTTCCACCCGGTGGGCACCTGCCGCATGGGCCGTGCCGACGATGTGCAGGCGGTGGTCGACCCCGAACTGTGCGTGCGCGGCGTGGTCGGCCTGCGCATCGCCGATGCCAGCGTGATGCCCACCATCACCAGCGGCAACACCAACAGCCCCACGCTGATGATCGCCGAGCGCGCCGCGGCGCTGATGCGCGCGGCGGCGCGTTGAGCGGGCGGGCCGGGCGCTGTCACCTCCCACGGCCGGATGTGGCAAAAACGTTAAAGCGCCGGGTTATCCCGGTGTCACCTTTGTTCATGGGCTCCTTACAGTCCCGCCACTCGGTTCTGCGGCCAGCGCGCCGCCAGAACCCGGGGGACTGAGGAGACATCGACGACATCAGAACAACCTGGTGGTCCGGCCGGGCAGCCACAAAGCATTACAGCGCCCCAGCCGCACCCATTGCTTCCGACGCCAGGCCGTGTGCCTGGCGTTTTTTTTGCCCGTCCGCGCCCCGGGCGGGCCCGGCTCGGCCCCACGGGGCGCTGCGGCGGCGGAAATGCGGGGTGGCCGGGGGCTGTTTCGGGGCTTTGGCGGCGGCGTGGCGGCCCTAGCCTAGCCGCCGTTGGCAGTCCCCTTCCGCCCCTTCCCGCCCTCCTGACCGGCCCGCCCGCCGCCCACGCCATGTCCGTCGACCCGCAACTGCGCACCCTCGAGATCGACATCCCGGCCCAGCCGGACTCGCTGGTGAAACTGTCGCTGCTGCTGGCCGATGACGAGGTCAACCAGCAGGCCGTGGCCGCGCTGGTGCAGGCCGACATGGCCCTGGCCGCCGCGGTGATGAAGGCGGTGAACTCCTCGTTGTACGGCCTGGCCGGCCGGGTGCAGAGCGTGCAGCAGGCGGTCACCTACCTGGGCACGCGCGAGATCGCCGGCATCACCTTCGAGATGGGGCTGCGCGCGGCCTTTCCGCCGGCGCCCGAGCTGCAGCCGATCTGGCAGCGTGCGGCGTTGCGTGGCCACTTGATGGGCCGGCTGGCCCAGGCCCTGGGGGTCGATGCCTGGGCCGCGCATTCGGCCGGGCTGTTCGAGGAGTGCGGCAAGGCCGTGCTGTTCCGCCACGCGCCCGACCATTACCGCGCCATGCTGCGCGCCACGGCCACCGACGGGGACCTGACCCAGCTGGAGCATGTGGGCTTCGGCGTCAGCCACGACGCGTTGGGCGCCGCGCTGTGCGAGAGCTGGGGCCTGGACCCCGCCGCCGTGGCCAGCGTGCGCCACCATGTGGTGGCCCAGGGCCTGCTGGAACTGCCCGACGCCCCCACCCGGCGCTCGGCGCTGGCGCTGTCGGTCATCGTGCAGGCGCTGATGACGGTGCCGGCCTCGATCGACGACGTGGTGCCCATCATCGCCGCCCAGGCCGATCTGGACCCCACGCTGGTGCTGCGCGCCACGCGCCGCCTGGCCGAGCAGCAGGCCGAGGCACAGGCCCACGGGCGCCGCGCCGCGTGACATCGGGCCGCGGCCTCGCGGCCGCGGGGTGCCACCCGCAGGTAATCACTATGGCCCGAGGGCCGTCGCGCGGCTACGCTGCGCCCGGACCGTCCCTGCCATCGAAAGGCCTGCCATGCGACACGTGCCCGTCGACCCCGCCAAGCTGGCGCTGCAACGGCTGTACCACTGGGAGCAGACCGCCCCCGACCGCGTGATCCTCACCCAGCCCATGGGCCGGGAGCAGGGCGGCGCGGTGCGCGACTTCACCTGGGCGCAGGTGATGGACCAGGCCCGGCGCATCGCCGCCTGGCTGCAGGCGCAAGGCCTGCAGCGCGGCGACCGGGTGGCGATGATCAGCAAGAACACCGCCTGGTGGCTGATCGCCGACTTCGGCATCTGGATGGCCGGTGGCGTCTCGGTGCCGCTGTACCCCACGCTGGCGGCCGGCTCGATCCGCCAGATCTGCCAGCACAGCGAATCGCGCTGGCTGTTCATCGGCAAGCTCGACGGCTGGGCCAGCATGCGCAGCGGCGTGCCCGAGGGCCTGCCCTGCATCCGCATGCCGCTGGCGCCGCCGCTGTCGGAGATGCCGGCCGGCACCGTGGCCTGGGACGACATCTGCGCCCGCACCGAGCCGCTGGCCGGCACGCCCGAGCGCGACGGCGACGAGCTGGCCACCATCATGTACACCTCGGGCACCACCGGTGCGCCCAAGGGCGTGATGCACAGCTTCGGCACCTTCGCCTGGTCGGTCGATGCAGGCCTGAGCCGCCTGGCCACCATCGACGAGAACGCGCGCATGCTGAGTTATCTGCCGCTGTCGCACGTGGCCGAGCGCACGCTGGTCGAGCATGGCCTGCTGTTCACCGGCATGCACGTGTTCTTCGCCGAATCGCTGGACACCTTCACGCAGGACCTGCAGCGCGCGCGGCCGACGGCCTTCTTCTCGGTGCCGCGGCTGTGGGTCAAGTTCCAGCAGGGCGTGAGCGCGAAGATGCCGCCGGCCAAGCTGGCGCGGCTGTTGAAGATTCCCATCCTGGGCGGCCTGGTGCGCAAGAAGGTGCTGGGCGCGCTGGGCCTCGACCAGTGCCAGTTCGCCGCCGGCGGCGCGGCGCCGATGCCGCCCGCACTGCTGAAGTGGTATGCCGATCTGGGCCTGCCCATCGTCGAGGTGTACGGCATGACCGAGAACTGCGGCGTCTCGCACGCCACGCTGCCCGGCGTGCAGCGCCCCGGCACCGTGGGCCAGCCCTACGACGGCGTGCAAAGCCGCATCGATCCGGCCAACGGCGAGATCCAGGTCAAGAGCCACGGCCTGATGCTGGGCTACTACAAGGAGGCCGAGCTGACCCGCGAGGTGTTCACCGACGACGGCTGGCTGCACACCGGCGACAAGGGCACGCTGGACGCCGAGGGCAACCTGAAGATCACCGGCCGCGTGAAGGACCTGTTCAAGACCAGCAAGGGCAAGTACGTGGCGCCGGCGCCGATCGAGGACCGGCTGGTGATGCACAACGCCGTGGAGGCCTGCTGCGTGACCGGGGCCAACCTGGGCCAGCCGCTGGCCCTGGTGATGCTGAACCTGGAAGCCATGGCGCGCGCCGCCGACGCGGCCGGCCGCGCCGCGCTGAAGGCCTCGCTGGCCGAGCACCTGCAGGCCATCAACGCCCAGCTCGATCCGCACGAGCAGCTCGACTGCCTGGTGGTGGTGAGCGAGCCCTGGACGGTGGACAACGGCTTCGTCACGCCCACCTTCAAGGTCAAGCGCAACCGCGTGGAAGAGGTCTACGCCGCGTACTGGGAGCGCTGGGTGACCAGTGGCGAGACCGTGATCTGGGCCGAGGGCAGCGCGTCGGCCCAGCCGGGCATGAAGCTGGCGGCCTGAGCGCCGCGCCGCCGCCCAGGCGGCGTGCGCGCTCAGTCGACCTTGGCGCCCGAGACCTTCACCACCTTGGCCCACTTGGCCGTCTCGGCGGCGATCAGCGCGGCGAACTGGGCGCTGGTGATGCCGCTGGGCACGGCGCCCTGCGACTTCAGGCGCTCCTGCATGGCCGGGGTGGCCAGGGCCTTGGCGGTCTCCTGCTGCAGGCGGTTGACGATGTCGGCAGGCGTGCCGGCCGGCGCCAGCAGGCCGAACCAGCTGCTGGCCTCGAAACCCTTGAGCGCCGGGCCGCCGGCTTCCTCGACCGTGGGCACCTCGGGCAGGGCCTCCGAGCGCTTGGCGCTGGTGACGGCCAGGGCCTTCAGGCGGCCGCTCTTGATGTGCGGCAGGGCCGAGGGCAGGTTGTCGAACATCAGGTCCATGTTGCCGGCGATCAGGTCGATCAGCGCCGGGCCCGAGCCGCGGTACGGGAAGTGCACCATGTAGGCGCCGGTCATGCTCTTGAACAGCTCGCCGGCCAGGTGGATGGAGGTGCCGTTGCCCGAGCTGGCCATGTTCAGCTTGCCGGGGTTGGCCTTGGCGTAACGGGCCAGGTCGGCGACGCTGGCGATGCCGTACTTCTGCGCATTGGCCGGGTTGATGACCAGCACGTTGGGCACGCCGGCCATCAGCGAGACGGGCACGAAGTCCTTCACGTGGTCGTAGGGCATCTTGGGGTACAGCGCCGGGTTGATGGCGTGCGTGCCCACGGTGCCCATCAGCAGCGTGTGGCCGTCGGCCACCGACTTGGCCACCTCGGCGGCGCCGGTGTTGCCGCCAGCGCCGGGCTTGTTGTCCACCACGAAGGGCTGGCCGAACACGCGCTGCAACTCGGGCGCCAGCGCGCGCGCCAGCAGGTCGGTGGTGCCGCCGGCCGCGAAGGGCACGACGATGCGCACCGGCTTGGCGGGCCAGCCGGCCTGGGCCTGTGCGGCGGCGGGCAGCACGACGCTTGCCGCGCCGGCGGTGGTGGCGGCCAGCAGCTGGCGGCGGGTGATCGGGGGGGTCATGCAGGTCTCCTGGTTGGACGTGCCCGGCGGCGGGCCGGGCCGGCGGTCTGCCATGCAGCCGCGGTGTCAGGAGTGTGCCGCAAGCGTCGGCTCGGGCCGGTGCGCACCCGCGCAGGCGGCGTCGGCGCGACCGTCGGGCGCCGGGCCGGCATCGATGTCCAGCTGCACCTGGCCGGCGCGCCAGGCCTGTTCGAGGTCGGCCTCCAGTGCGCGCAGCGCGGCGGCGTCGGTGGCCTCGGCGCGCTGCAGGCCCACCGCGCGGTGGCGGCCCTGGGCCTTGGCCAGGTACAGCGCCATGTCCACCAGGTTGATGGCCTGGTCCAGGCCCACCGGCAGGCCGTGCGGCGGCAGCGGAAAGCCGGCGTGGCCGATCGATGCGCTGACCTGCAGCGGCGTGCCGTCGGGCAGCGTGAAGGGCGTGTCGCCCACGGCGTGCAGCAGGCGCCGCGCCAGCGCGCGCAGCGCACCGGGGGCCAGTGGCTCGGGCAGCGCGACGAGGAACTCCTCGCCACCCCAGCGCGCGGCGATGGCGCCGGGGCTCAGCGCCTCGCCCAGGCGCGCGGCCAGCTGCACCAGCACGGCGTCGCCGGCGGCATGGCCGTGGCGGTCGTTGATCTGCTTGAAGTGGTCGATGTCCAGCATCAGCAGGCCGCCGCGGAAGTGCTCGGCCTCGCGCCGGCCCTGCAGCTGGGCCTGGGCATGGCGGCGGTTGCTCAGGCCGGTGAGCGCGTCGCGCTCGCTCTGGTGGCGCAGCTGGCGCTGGTTGCGCGCCAGCGCGCGGTTGGCCACGCGCACGCGGCGCGCCAGCAGCAGCACCAGCACCACGGCCAGTGCCAGCGCGCCGCCCACCAGCATCCACAGCCGCTGCGTGAGGGTGCGGTTCTCCAGCGTGGCGGCCTTCACGGCGTTCTCGCGTTCCAGCACCAGGATGTCGCGCTGCTGTGCCTCGCGCCCGTACCGGCCGCGCAGCTCGGCCAGCGCGGCCTCGCGCGTGGTGGTGTGCAGCTTCTGGCTCAGCGCGCGCTCGCGGTGGTGCAGGGCCAGCGCGCCGGGCAGATCGCCGGTGGCGGCCAGTGCATCGGCGAACTGGCGCAGCGCCGCCAGCTGGGCGGTGTGGTCGCCTGATTCGGCCCAGGCGGCGAGCAGATGCTCCAGCGTCGCGCGCGCGGCGGCGGCCTGCCCCAGGCGCACCTGGGCGAGCATGGCGTTGGCCTCGAGCAGGCGGGCCAGGCGGTGGTCGGCCAGCGGGCGGGTCAGTGCCAGGCCGCGTGTGGCGGCCTGCAGGGCCTGCGGGGCGCGGCCGGCTTCCAGCTCCAGGTCGCTCAGGTTGCCCCAGGCCACGGCCTCCAGGCGCGTGGCGCCGGCGCGCTGGGCACTGGCCTGGGCCTGGCGCAGCAGCGCGCGGCTGCGCTCGACCGGCGACTGCGGCGGCAGCGTGGTGGCTTCGGTCAGGTCGACCAGCGCGACCAGTGCGGCGTCGCCGCTGCGGCGCGCCAGGGCCTGCGCCTGTTCGAGGTGGCGCTGCAGTGCGGCGCGGTCGTCCTGCGCGGCGGCGGCCTGGGCCAGCTGGCATTCGGCACTGCCCTGGCGCCAGGGGTCGGCGGCCGCGCGGGCCAGCGCCAGCGCGGCCAGGGCGTGCTGGCGGGCGGCGTCGGCCTGGTGCCGGCCCAGCGCGTGCAGGCCCCGCAGCAGCAGCAGACGCCAGCGCGGGCGCAGCTCGCAGGCTGTGCCGCCCGCACCTGCCGCGTTGCCGGCACCCGCCGCGCTGGCCGGCGCCGCCGTGCCGCAGTGGCGCTGGTAGGCCGCCAGCGCATCGGCGGCCAGGCTGTCCAGCGGGCCGCGGCCGTCGCGCTGGGCCTTCAATGCGCGCAGGTACTGGCCATCGGCCTCGGCCAGGGCCGGGGCCACGGCGGCGGCGGCGATGACGGCCTCGCCCAGCGCGGCCGCGGCGTCGCCATCGCTGCCGGCCGTGGCCAGCACCTCGGCCCGGGCCAGGGCCAGCAGGCGGCGGCCGGCGACATCGGCCGGCGCGGGCAGGGCCAGCAGCTCGGCCAGCGCGGGCTGCGGCTGGTCGCTGCCGCGGCGCACCAGGCGGTCGACCTGCTCGGCCAGTGCGGCGGCGGGTGCGGCGGCGGGTGCGGCGGCGGGTGCGGGGGCGGGCGCTGGCTGGCCGGCAGCCGTGGTGGCCGTGGTGACCAGGTGGGCCAGGACCAGGGCCAGCGCGGTGGCGATGCGGTGCCGGTGGCGCAGCGGGTTCATGCCGGGGCCTTCGCGCTGGACGGGGCGGCCGAAGCCGGGGCCGGTGTGGCCGGCGTGGCGCCGGGGACGCGGGGCGCGGGATCGGGGCCGGCACCGGCCGCCGCCGTGCGGCCGGTCTCGCTGGCGCCGCCGCTGGCCGGGTCGAGCGGGCCGGGCAGGTGGGTCAGCGTGACCAGGCCGTCGACCTGGGCCTGCTCCAGCTGGCTGGCGATGCGGCGCAGCGTGTCGATCTCGGCCGCGGCGATCTGGCGCACGCCGCAGGCACGGTTGCGACCGTGGGCCTTGGCCAGGTACAGCGCGGCGTCCACCAGGCCGAGGGCTGGCTCCCAGCCGGGCGCCAGGCCGGTGGGCTGCAGCGGGAAGCCGGCATGGCCCAGCGAGGCGGTGACGCGCAGCCGCGTGCCGTCGGGCAGCGCCACCGGCGTCAGGCCGATGGCCTCCAGCAGCCGCAATGCCAGTGCGTCCAGCGCTGCCGCATCGCGGGCGCTGGCCAGCACCAGGAATTCCTCGCCACCCCAGCGCAGCAGCAGGTCGTCCTGACGCAGGGCCTGCTGCAGGCGCTGCGCCACGGCCACCAGCACGGCATCGCCGGCGGCATGGCCATGGCGGTCGTTGACCTGCTTGAAGTGGTCCAGGTCGATCAGCAGCAGCGCGCCGTCCAGCGCCGGCGCGTGGCCGTTGCCCGCGGCGGGCGCCATGCGGCGCTGCAGGTGGCGGCGGTTGGCCAGGCCGGTGAGCGGGTCACGCTCGCTCTGGTGCAGCAGCGCGGCATTGCCGGCCACCAGGCGCAGGCCCTGGCGGCGCAGCCGGCGCAGCAGCAGCGCGGCCACGGCCAGCAGCAGCGCACCGCCCGCGGCCGCGGCGATCCACACCCGCTGCTGCAGGGCCTGGTTGTTCAGCTGGGTCTCGCGCAGCTGGCCCTCGCGCTGCAGCAGGGCCAGCTCGCGTTGGCGGTGCTCGGCCTCGAAGCGCTCCTGCAGCTCGACCATGGCGTCCTGCTGCGTGCGGCGGTCCAGTGCGTCGGCCAGTGGGCGCAGGCGCTGGTAGCTGGCGAAGGCCTCGCGCAGGTAGCCGGCGCGCTCGAGGTAGGTGCCCTGCTCCTGCACCAGCAGGGCCAGCGCACCTTCGGCACCGGCGCGCTCCTCCACCGCCATGGCCTGGGCCAGGTGGGCCAGGCCTTCGTCCAGCCGGTGCAGCGACACCAGCGCCAGGCCGATGTTGGCCAGCGCCACCGATTCGCTGTTGGCGTCGCCCAGCGCCCGCGCCAGCGGCAGCGCCTCGCGCGCCTGGGCCAGGGCCACGGCGTACTGGCCGCGCTTGAGGTAGTGGTCGGACAGGTTGGCGAGGCCCAGCACCTCCATCGTGCGCGAGCCGCCGCGCCGCGCCTGGGCGATGGTCTCGTTCATCGCGCGCAGCTCGGCGACAGGGTCGTTGCCGACGTCGTGCAGGAAGGCAGCGATGTTCCAGGCGTGCGCCAGGGCCAGCGCGTCGTCACCGGCCAGCGCCATGGCCTGGCGGTGCTGGGTGCGTGCGGCGTCGAGCTGCTGGGCCTGCAGCAGCGTGAAGGCCAGGCTGGCGCGCGCCTCGCTGCGCCGCCAGGCCACGCCCTGGGCGTCGGCCACGGTGACGGCCTGCTGGCGCAGCCGCAGGGCGTCGTCGAGGCGGCCGCTGTCCTCGTTCAGCCGCGCCAGCGAGGCCAGCATGCGCAGGCGCAGCGTGGCGGGCGCGTCGTCGGGCAGGCGGGCGATGGCCTCGTCCAGCAGGCGCTCGGCGCGGAACACCGGGCCGCGGCGCGCCTCCAGCATCGCGCGCGCCCAGCCGGTGACGGCCGCGCCCAGCGGCTGGGCGGCCAGCCGCTGCACGGCCTGCACGCTGCGCTCGGCGGCGGCCAGCTGGTTGTGGCCGGCCAGCAGTGCGGCGCGCAGGCCCAGGGCCTGCAGGCGCACGGGGTCGTCGTCGCGCAGGCGTTCGGCCAGCGTGGCGGCGGCGTCGGCGGCCACCAGCGGCTGGGCCCGGGCCTGGGTGTCCAGGGCTTCCAGGCGGGCATCGTCGGCCACCGGGCGCAGCGCGCGGGTGGCCGGGGCGCTGGCCGCGGTGGCGGGGGCCGTGGCCGTGGGGGTTGTGGTGGGCGCGGCCGCGTGCGCCCCGGCCACGGCGCCGCCCAGGCAGCCGGCCAGCCAGACCGGCAGCACGGCAGCCCGCAGCCAATGCGGGTGGCGCGGAATTCGGGCGGGCATGGGGATGGGCGTGCGGGCGGCAGTCCAGGCAATCGGTCTGCCGGGGTTGTCGGCCGCCCGGGCGCCGGCTGCAGGGGGCCGCGCCCGGCGCGCGGCCGTGCTGCGCACTCCGTCACGCTGCCGCCGCCCGCCTGATACCGCGGACAGCCGCGGACAGCCGCGGACGGCCGTCGCGCCGTGCCTACGCGGCGCCGGGCGTCCAGCCGCGCGGCACGGCGGCCAGCAGGCGGCGGGTGTAGTCCTGGCGCGGTGCGGCCAGGATCTGCTGCGCGCTGGCCTGCTCGACCACCTCGCCGTTCTGCATCACCATCACCTCGTCGCTGATGAAGCGCACCACGGCCAGGTCGTGGCTGATGAACACATAGGCCAGGCCCAGCTCGTCCTGCAGGTCCTTCAGCAGGTTCAGCACCTGGGCCTGCACGCTGACGTCGAGCGCGCTGACGGCTTCGTCGAGCACCAGCACCTCGGGCTCCAGCACCAGGCAGCGGGCGATGGCGATGCGCTGGCGCTGGCCGCCCGAGAACTCGTGCGGGTACTTGCCGAAGGCGCGGCCGTCGAGCCCCACGCGCTCGAGCATGCGGCGCGCGCGCGCCTCGCGCTCGGCGGTGTCGGCGCCGATGCCGTGGATGGCCATCGGCTCGACCAGCGACTCACCGATGGTGAAGCGCGGGTTGAGGCTGGCGTAGGGGTTCTGGAAGACGATCTGGATGCGACGGCGCATGGCCTGGCGCTCGCGGTCGCCCAGGGTCAGCAGGTTCTTGCCGTCGAAGATCACCTCGCCGCTGGTGGGCTCGTGCAGGCGCAGCAACGTCAGGCCCATGGTCGTCTTGCCCGAGCCGGACTCGCCCACCACGCCCAGCGTGTGGCCGCGCCGCAGCTGGAAGTTGACGTTGCGCACGGCGCGGAACTCGCGCTTGCCGAACAGGCCCTGCGGCAGCCAGAAGCTCTTGTGCAGCGACTTGACCTCCAGCACCACCGGGGCGTCGGCGTTCTTCGGGGCGGCCTGGGGCACGGCGGCCGCGGCTTGGCCGTCCTGCTGCGCGATGTGCTCGTCGATGACCTGCAGCCGCGCCGGGTTGCCGTCCAGGCTGGGGCGGCAGGCCAGCAGGGCCTTGGTGTAGCTGTCCTGCGGCGCGCTGAAGATGCGCGCCACGTCGCCCTGCTCGCGCACCGTGCCGTGGCGCATGACCACCACGCGGTCGCTGATCTCGCCCACCACGCCGAGGTCGTGGCTGATGAACAGCACGCTCATGCGGTGTTTCTCTTTCAGCCCGGCGATCAGCTCCAGCACCTGGCGCTGGATGGTGACGTCGAGCGCGGTGGTGGGCTCGTCGGCGATCAGCAGCTTGGGCTCGCAGGCCAGGGCCATGGCGATCATCACGCGCTGCTGCTGGCCGCCCGACAGCTCGTGCGGATAGGCCTTCAGCCGCCGCCTGGGCTCGGGCATGCCCACCTCGGCCAGCAGGCTCTCGGCCTTTTCCAGCGCGGCCTTGGCCGACAGGCCCAGGTGGCGGCGCAGCGGCTCCACCAGCTGGTTGCCGATGGTGAACACCGGGTTCAGGCTGGACATCGGGTCCTGGAACACGCAGGCGATCTCGCGGCCGCGCATCGCCCGCAGCTCGGCCATCGAGGCCTGCAGCAGGTCGCGCCCCTGCCACAGGATGCGGCCCGAGCGCTCGGCGTTGTCGGGCAGCAGGTTCAGGATGGACATGGCGGTGACGCTCTTGCCCGAGCCCGACTCGCCCACCAGGGCCACGGTGCTGTTCTCGGGGATGTCGAAGCTGACACCCTGGCCGTTGCGGCCCACGGCGGCGGCGCGCTGCACCACGCCGCCTTCCTTGCCCATGCGGAAGTCGACGCGCAGGTCTTGAATGGAGAGCAGCATCGGATTCACTCCAGCCCACGCAGCTTGGGGTCGAGCGCATCACGCAGCGCATCGGCCATCAACGAGAACGCGGTGACGAACACCGCCATGAACGCGGTGGCTGCCACCAGCTGCCACCAGTGGCCGAGGATCAGCTCGCTCTGGGCTTCGGAGAGCATGGTGCCCCAGCTGACCTGGTCGATCGACACACCCAGGCCCAGGTAGGACAGGATCACCTCGGCCTTGATGAAGCCCACCACCAGCAGGCCCATGCGCACCAGGATCACGTGGCTGATGTTGGGCAGGATGTGGCGGAACATGCGGCGCGTGCTGCTGGCGCCGATGGCCTCGGCGGCGCGCACGTACTCGCGGCTGCGGTGCTTCATGAACTCGGCGCGCACCTGGCGGTACAGGCCGGTCCAGCCGGTCAGGCCCAGGATGATCACCACGGTGTCGATGCCGCGGCCCAGCACCGCCGCGAAGGCGAAGATCAGCAGGATGCTGGGGATGGCCTCGAACACGTTGTACAGCCACTCCAGCAGATCGCCCACCTTGCCGCCGAAGAAGCCGCTGGTGGCGCCCAGCAGCGTGCCGATCAGCGTGGCCACCAGGGCCGCGGCCACGCCCACGAACACCGAGATCTCGGTGCCCTTGATGGCCTTGGCCAGCACGTCGCGGCCCAGGCGGTCACCGCCGAAGGGCAGGGTGTCGGCCTTCTTCACCTCGGTGGTGCTGTACTGCTTGGCGCGCTCGGCCCATTCGGCGTACTTGGGCGCCAGCGGGTCGATGGCGCTCAGGTCCACGTTCGGGCCCTTGGGCTGCGCCACGGCGGCCGACTTGGCCTCGGGCGGCGCGGCGCCCATGAAGGTGGGCCGCGCATTGGGCACGCCCACCTCGGTCTGCCAGCCGCGCGCCACCACGCCCAGCGCGGCGGCGGCGATCAGCACGAAGAAGGCCAGCACGATGGTCAGCGAGACCATGCCCACGCGGTCTTTCCTGAAGCGGCCCCAGGCGGCGTGCCACACGCCTTCGGAGCGTTCGACGGCCAGCGCGCCGGCGGCCGGGTTCGGGTTCGAGGTCATCACCGCGCTCACTTCAGCACCACCCGCGGATCCACCGCCTTGAAGGCCAGGTCGGTGAGCAGGTTGATCACCATGGTCAGCACCGCCAGGTACACGGTCACCGCCTGGATCACCGGGTAGTCACTGCGGTTGACGGCCAGCAGCACCTCGCGGCCCAGGCCGGGGATGGAGAAGAAGGTCTCGATCAGGAACGAGCCCAGGAACACGCCCGGCAGCAGCAGGCCGACGTTGGTGAGGATCGGGATCATCGCGTTGCGCAGCACGTGCTTGAACAGCACCTTGCCCTCGCCCAGGCCCTTGGCGCGCGCGGTGCGCACATAGTCCTGGCCCAGCTCGTCGAGGAAGAAGCTGCGGTACAGCCGGGTCTGCGGCGCCAGGCCCACCAGCACCGCCAGCAGCGCTGGCAGCGGCACATAGGTCACCAGGTTGGTCCACACGCTGTCGCCCCAGCCCTGCACCGGGAACCAGCCGAGCTGGAAGCCGAACAGGTACTGGCCGACGATGATGTAGACCAGGAAGCTGATCGACAGCGCCACCGTGGTCACCACCATGATGGTGCGGTCGGCCAGCGAGCCGCGGCGGTAGGCCACCCACATCGCGATCGGCAGTGCCAGCACCACCTCCATTGCCAGGATCGGCAGCATCACGGTCAGCGTGGCCGGCATGCGCGTGGCGAACAGCTGGCTCACGGCCTCGTTGGTGGCCCAGCTCTTGCCCCAGTCGAAGGTGACGATGCCCTTGACGAAGATGCCCAGCTGCACGTACCAGGGATCGTTCAGGCCCAGCTGGTCGCGGATCGCCTGGATCTGCTGTGGCGTGGCGTTCAGGCCACCGAGGATCTCGGCGGGATCGCCGCCGAAGAACTTGAACAGGAAGAACACCAGCAGCACGACGCCCGCCATGGTCGGGACCATCTGCCACAGGCGCCGGATCAGGTAAGCCAGCATCGGTGAGCACTCTCCCAGCGCCCGGCGGATGCCGGACCCTGTCGACAAGACAAGGGGCGCGCGCAGGCTTGTGGCCTGCCGTGGCGCCCCGGATTTCAGGATGCGCGAGTGTAGGGGGGCGCCAGGGCCATACCTCCCCGCGTTTCCCCCCGGACTGCCGGGGGCCGTCCCCACGCCATCCGGGGGGTGAGCGGGTGCAAGTCCCGTGCCGCGCCGGGGCGCCACGGCTGCGCCAGCACGGTGCATCGCCCACCCGCCCGGGCGTGGGGTCGATCGCGATGCGCAGCGTGGAAACCCGCCGCTAGACTGCGCGCTTCGTCCCACCCGACTCAGCGGCCAGGGCGGGGTCACCACCCCTTTGCCGGCGTTCCAAGCGCCGGCAGCACCCGGCGCCGCAGCTCCCGAAGCCGATGAAGCCTCGTTTCCTGTTCCGCAGCCCGCGCATCCGGCGCGCGCTGCTGGCCCTGCCGCTGTGCCTGCCGCTGGCCTGGGCCCCGTTGTCCGCTGCGGCGCAGTCCGCACCCGCCGCGGCGCCTGCGGCCGCCGCCGCGCCCAAGGTGCTGCGCTATGCGTTCCAGATCGCCGAGACCGGCTTCGATCCGGCGCAGATCTCGGACACCTATTCGCGCATCGTCGCCTCGAACATCTTCGAGTCGCCGCTGACCTATGACTTCCTGGCGCGGCCCGCCAAGCTGGTGCCGCAGACCGCCGCCGCGCTGCCCGAGATCAGCCCCGACTTCAAGCGCTTCGTGCTGCGCATCCGGCCCGGCATCTACTTCGCCGACGACCCGGCGTTCAAGGGCCGCAAGCGCGAGCTCACCGCGGCCGACTACGTCTACTCGCTCAAGCGCCATTACGACCCCAAGCTCAAGAGCCCCAGCCTGTACCAGCTGGAGGGCGCCAAGCTGCTGGGCCTGAGCGAGCTGCGCAAGAAGGCCGTCGACAACAAGCAGCCCTT
The DNA here is from genome assembly GCF_038066595.1 of Pseudaquabacterium inlustre. Lineage (NCBI taxonomy): Bacteria > Pseudomonadati > Pseudomonadota > Betaproteobacteria > Burkholderiales > Sphaerotilaceae > Pseudaquabacterium > Pseudaquabacterium inlustre. The sequence goes on along the minus strand of NZ_JBBUTH010000008.1, from coordinate 426,996 downwards.
CGACTACGACACCGAGGTCGAGGGCCTGCGCGCGCTGGACCGCTACACCTTCGAGATCCGGCTGGCCGAGCCCGCGCCGCGCTTCCACTACTTCCTGGCCGATGCCGGCAGCATGGGCGCAGTGGCGCGCGAGGTGATCGAGGCCTATCCCGGCAAGAGCATGGAGCACCCGGTGGGCACGGGGCCGTTCCGCCTGGCGCAGTGGAAGCGCTCGTCCAAGATCACGCTGGAGCGCAACCCCGGCTACCGCGCCGTGACCTACGACGCCCAGCCGGCCGCCGACGACGCCGTGGGCCAGGCCATCCTGGCGCGGCTGAAGGGCCGCAGCCTGCCGATGATCGACCGCGTGGAGGTGTCCATCATCGAGGAGAGCCAGCCGCGCTGGCTGGCCTTCCTGAACGGCCAGCTCGACATGCTGGAGCGCCTGCCCAATGAGTTCGCCGGCATCGCCATCCCCAACGACCGCCTGGCCCCGCACCTGGCGAAGAAGGGCGTGACGATGGAGCGCGTGCCGGCCGGCGACGCCACGTTCAGCTACTTCGCGATGGAGCACCCGGTGGTGGGCGGCTACACGCCCGACAAGGTGGCGCTGCGCCGCGCACTGGCGCTGGCCTACGACTCGGCCGCCGAGGTGGCCCTGGTGCGGCGCCAGCAGGCCGTGGTGGCCCAGGGCGTGATACCGCCCAACATGAGCGGCTACGACCCCACGCTGCGCACCGAGATGAGCGAGTACAACGTGGCCCGCGCCAAGGCCCTGCTCGACCTGTACGGCTACACCGACAAGAACGGCGACGGCCTGCGCGACCTGCCCGACGGCAAGCCGCTGGTGCTGGAGTACACCAGCCAGCCCGACCAGCAGAGCAAGCAGCTGCAGGAGCTGTGGCGCAAGGCCATGGGCGCGATCGGCGTGAAGATCGAGTTCAAGACCGCCAAGTGGCCCGAGAACCTGAAGGCCAGCCGCGCCGGCAAGCTGATGATGTGGGGCGTGGCCTGGCTGGCCGCCATCCCCGATGGCAGTTACTTCCTGGAGCTGATGTACGGCCCCAACAAGGGCCAGGCCAACCATGCGCGCTTCGACATGCCGGCCTTCAATGCGCTGTTCGAGAAGCAGCAAGGCATGGCCGACGGCCCCGAGCGCGAGGCCGTGATGCGCGAGCTGCAGCTGATGGGCGTGGCCTACATGCCCTACAAGGTGAATGCCCACCGCATCCTCACCGACCTGATGCACCCGCAGGTGATCGGGTACCGACGCCACCCCTTCCTGCGCGATTTCTGGCGCTATGTCGACATCGACACCACCGCCCTGGAGAAGGCCCGATGAGCCGCCGAGCCCTGTCCCCGTCGCAACGCGTCCGCCGGCGCATGCTGGCCGCCCTGGGCCTGATGACCGGCGGCGCCACCATCGCCGCCGCGGCCGCCCGCGCCGCCACGGGTGTGCCTGGTGCGGCCGGTGCGGCCAGTGAGGCCGGTGGGGCTGCCAGTGCCCCGGCCGGTGCCGCGCAGAAGGTGCTGCGCCTGGCGCTGCGCAGTTCCGAGACCAGCCTCGACCCGGCGCGCATCGTCGACCTGTACTCGCGCTCGGTCACCAACCACATCTTCGAGGCGCTGTACGGCTACGACCACCTGGCGCGTCCGCCCCGGATCCGTCCGCTGGCCGCCGAGGGCATGCCCGAGCACAACGCCGAGTTCACGGTGTTCACGGTGCGGCTCAAGCCCGGGCAGTTCTATGCGCCCGACCCGGCGTTCAAGGGCCGGAAGCGGCCGCTGCGCGCCGCCGACTTCGTCTTCGCCTTCAAGCGCTTCGTCGACCCCGAGAACAAGAGCCCGCTGTTCGGCAGCGTGCTCGACATCGGCTTCGTGGGCCTGGCGGGCCTGCGTGACGAGGCCCTGAAGACCAAGAAGCCCTTCGACTACGACAAGCCCATCGAGGGCCTGCAGGCTCCCGACGACCACACGCTGCGCTTCGTGCTCGACAAGCCGTCGCCGCGCTTTCTGCAGGACCTGTGCAACTGCGACCTGTTCGGGGGGGTGGCGCGCGAGGTGGTCGAGTTCTACGGCGACAAGATCGGCGAGCACCCGGTGGGCACCGGCCCGTACCGCGTGGTGCAGTGGCGGCGCTCGTCGTTCATCGCGCTGGAGCGCAACCCGAACTACCGCGAGCGCTACTACGACGCCGAGCCCGCCGCCGACGACGCCGAGGGCCAGGCGATGCTGGCGCGCTTCAAGGGCCGGCGCCTGCCGATGATCGACCGCGTGGAGCTGTCGGTGATCGAGGAAGGCCAGCCGCGCTGGCTGTCCTTCCTGAACACCCAGGTCGACGCGCTGGCCACCAGCGCGAACGAGATGCCGATCGACTTCGTCAACGTGGCCATGCCCGGTGGCAAGCTGGCGCCCAACCTGGCCAAGCGCGGCATCCAGGGCATCCGCTCGCTGAATGCCGATTGCGGCCTGAGCTTCTTCAACATGGAAGACCCGGTGGTGGGCGGCTACACGCCCGAGAAGGTGGCGCTGCGCCGCGCCATCGGCCTGGGCATCGACGTGGAGCGCGAGATCCGCCTGGCCCGCCGCGGCCAGGCCATTCCGGCGCAGTCGCAGGTGCTGCCGCACACCAGCGGCTACGACGCGGCGTTCAAGAGCGAGAACGGCGACTACGACCCGGCGCGTGCGCGCGCCCTGCTCGACACCTACGGCTATCTGGACCGCAACGGTGACGGCTGGCGCGAGCTGCCCGATGGCCGGCCGCTGGAGCTGGAGGTGGCCACGCAGCCCGAGCAGATCAACCGCCAGTTCGACGAGCTGTGGAAGAAGAACATCAATGCCCTGGGCATCCGCGTGCGCTTCAAGACCGCCAAGTGGCCCGAGCAGCTGAAGGCCGCGCGCGCCGGCAAGCTGCAGCTGTGGATGCTGGGCTCGTCGGCCGACCGGCTGGACGGCCAGAGCTCGCTGGCCCGGCTGTACGGGCCGCAATCGGGCGGGCAGAACCTGGCGCGCTTCAAGCATGCGCGCTTCGACGAGATCTTCGACCGCATGAAGGTGCTGCCCGACGGCCCGGAGCGCGAGGCGCTGTTCCTGGAGGCCAAGAAGATCGGCGTGGCCTTCATGCCCTACAAGGTGCACGTGCACCGCTTCTCGACCGACCTGCTGCACCCCTGGGTGGTGGGCTACCGGCGCCCGGTCTACAACTGGGAGTGGTGGCACCTGGTCGACATCGACGAGAGCAAGCGCCCGAAGGCCTGAGATGGATCCCCAGGCGCGGCGCCGCTGGTTGCAGGGCCTGGCCCTGGGGGCGTCGTCCGCCGCGCTGGCGGGCCCGGCCGCGGCGGCGCCCCGCCCGGGCCGCAAGCGGCTGCGCCTGGCCCACCCCGCGCCCGAGACCGGCTTCGACCCGGCACAGGTCAACAGCGACTACTACTCCATCACGCTGATCGCGCAGATGCTGGAGCCGCCGCTGGGCTATGACTACCTGGCGCTGCCGGCCCGCCTGGTGCCGCGCACCGCCGAGGCGCTGCCCGAGGTCTCGGCCGACCACCGGGTGTTCACGCTGCGCATCCGGCCGGGCATCTTCTACAGCGACGACCCGGCCTTCGGCGGCCGGTCGCGCGAGCTGGTGGCGGCCGACTACGTCTACGCCATCAAGCGCTTCTTCGACCCGCAGCACAAATCGGGCGACCTGTACCAGTTCGAGGCGCTGAAGCTGCCGGGCCTGGCGGCGCTGCGCGAGCGCGCGATCCGAGATCGCACCCCGTTCGACTACGACACCGAGGTCGAGGGCCTGCGCGCGCTGGACCGCTACACGCTGCGCTTCACGCTGGGCGCGCCGGACCCGCGATTCCCCTACCTGCTGGCCACGCCCTTCTGCGCCCCGATCGCGCGCGAGGTGGTGGCGCGTTATGGCGCGGCGCAGATGGGCGCGCACCCGGTGGGCACCGGGCCCTTCCGGCTAAAGCGCTGGGTGCGCGGGGCGCGCATCGAGTTCGAGCGCTCGCCCAGCTTCCGCGGCGAGGTCTACCAGGGCCAGCCGGCCGACCAGCCGCTGCAGCAGGCACTGGCGGCCGATCTCGCCGGCCAGCGCCTGCCGCGCGTGGACGAGGTGGTGGTGGAGGTGGTCGAGGAGGACCAGCCGCGCTGGCTGGGCTTTCTGAACGGCCGCTACGCGCTGCTGCAGGTGCCGTTCGGGCTGGTGAACCATGTGGCGCCGAACGGCACGCTGGCGCCCTACCTGGCGCGGCGCGGCGTGCGGCTGCAGCGCCAGTCCATGCCCGACATGGGCATGAGCTACTTCACGATGACGCACCCGGTGGTGGGCGGCTACACGCCCGAGAAGGTGGCGCTGCGCCGTGCGGTGTCGCTGGGCTTCGACCAGACGGCCTACATCGAGCATGTGCTGGGCGGGCAGGCGATTCCCGGCCAGTCGCTGATCGCGCCCTTCACCTCGGGCTACGACCCGGCCTACAAGAGCGGGATGAGCGACCACGACCCCGCACGCGCCAAGGCCCTGCTCGATGCCTACGGCTACGTGGACCGTGACGGCGACGGCTGGCGCGAGCAGCCCGACGGCACGCCGCTGGTGCTGGAGAAGGCCAGCCAGAGCACGCAGCGCGACCGCCTGGCCAACGAGGTGTGGAAGCGCTCGATGGACCGCATCGGCGTGCGCATCACCTTACGCACCAGCACCTGGAGCGAGCTGCTCAAGCTCACCCGCAGCGGCACACTGATGATGTGGGGCTTCGCGTGGAGCGCGGCCTCGCCCGATGGCGGCTTCTTCCTCGACACGGCCTATGGGCCGAATGCCGGTGAATCCAACGACAGCCGCTTCGCGCTGCCGGCCTACGACCGCCTGGTGGAGCGCCAGAAGCGCCTGCCCGATGGCCCCGAGCGCGAGGCGCTGATGCGCGAGGCCAAGAACCTGCTGGCCGCCTACATGCCCTACAAGGTGCATGGCCACCGCGTCCTCACCGATGTGCTGCAGCCGGGCACGCGCGGATACTGGCGCCATCCCTTCATGCGCGACACCTGGCGCTTTGTCGATGTCCCTGCCGACGACGAACCCGCGGCCTGAGCCGCAGATCACCCGCTACCAGCACTGGCTGGCCGAGCACCGCGGCCTGCACTTTGAACGCTACGAGGACCTGTGGCGCTGGTCGGTCGACGACCTGCCCGGCTTCTGGCAGTCGATCTGGGATTTCTTCGACATCCAGTCGCCCACACCGGCGGCGCAGGTGCTCGATGCCGAGCGCATGCCCGGCGCCCGGTGGTTCAGCGGCGCCCAGGTCAACTATGCGCAGCAGGTGCTGCGCCATGCCGATGCGCTGCATGCCGCCGGCCATCCGGCCATCGTGTTCGCCGACGAGCCGCTGCTGGCCGCCGGCCAGATGCGTGAGCTGAGCTGGCCCGCGCTGAAGCGCCAGGTGGCTTGCATGGCGCTGGCGCTGCGGCGCATGGGCGTGCAGCGCGGCGACCGCGTGTGCGCCGTGCTGGCCAACACGCCCGAGACGGCGGTGGCCTTCCTGGCCTGCGCCAGCATCGGCGCGCTGTGGTCGGTGTGCTCGCCCGACATGGGGCCGGTGGCCGTGCTCGACCGTTTCCGCCAGATCGAGCCCACGGTGCTGATCGCCGCCGATGGCTACCGCTGGGGCGGCCACGCCCATGATCGCCGCGCCGTGCTGGCCGAGGTGCTGGCCGGCCTGCCCAGCGTGCGGCATCTGGTGCTGTGGGCGCGGGTCGACGAGACCGCCGATGCGCAGGTGCATGCCTCGGCCGAACGGCAGGCGCATGACCTCGCCACGCTGCTGCGCGGCGACGGCCTGGCGCCCGAGGCCGTGGCGGCCTTCACGCCCGACTGGCTGCCCTTCGACCAGCCGCTGTGGGTGGTGTATTCCAGCGGCACCACGGGCCTTCCAAAGCCCATCGTGCACGGCCATGGCGGCGTGATGCTCGAAGGCCTGAAGCTGGGCACGCTGCACAACGACGTGGGCCCCACGTTGCTGACCGGCGACCGCTTCCACTGGTTCTCCACCACCGGCTGGATCATGTGGAACAGCCAGGTGGCCGGCCTGCTGGGCGGCACCACGGTGTGCATCTACGACGGCAACCCCGGTGGCAGCACAGCCGGCACGCACGACTGGTCCACGCTGTGGCGCTTTGCCGGCCTGGCGGGCGTGAGCTTCTTCGGCGCCGGCGCGGCCTTCTATGCCTCGTGCGCCAAGGCCGGCGTCGAGCCCACGCAGGTGGCCGATCTGCGGCGGCTGCGCGCCATCGGCTCCACCGGCTCGCCGCTGTCGGAGGACAGCTACCGCTGGATCTGGGGCCACCTGCCCAAGGTGGATGGCCGCGACATCTGGCTGACCTCGATCTCTGGCGGCACCGACTTTGCCGGCGCCTTCCTGGCCGGTGTGCCCACGCTGCCGGTGGTGGCCGGCGAGATGGTGTGCCGCTGCCTGGGCGCCGCGGTGGAGGCCTGGAGCGAGGACGGCCGGCCGCTGGTGGACGACGTGGGCGAGCTGGTGTGCGTGAAGCCCATGCCGTCGATGCCGCAGTACCTGTGGAACGACCCCGACGGGCGGCGCCTGCACGACAGCTACTTCGACATGTACCCGGGCGTGTGGCGGCATGGCGACTGGCTGCGCCTGGTGCCGCACAGCGACACCGGCACCTGCGGCGCCATCATCTACGGCCGCAGCGACGCCACCATCAACCGCCACGGCGTGCGCATGGGCACGGCCGAGCTGTACCGCGCGGTGGAGGCCCTGCCCGAGGTGCTGGACAGCCTGGTGGTCGATCTGGAATACCTGGGGCGTGGGCCCTGGGCGCCGGGCCGCTCCCAAGGCCAGGGCCAGCCCTCTCGGAGGGCGGGCGACGAAGTCGACCGGGTGCCGACAGGTACCAGCTGGATGCCGCTGTTCGTGGTGCTGCGCGAGGGCGTGGCGCTGGACGAGGCGCTCACCGCCCGCATCAAGGCCGAGGTGCGTCAGGCGCTGTCGCCACGCCATGTGCCCAACGACGTGTTCCAGGTGGCGGCCATCCCGCGCACGCTGTCGGGCAAGAAGATGGAGCTGCCGGTCAAGAAGCTGCTGATGGGCGCCGACCCCGACGCCGTGATGAAGCGCGACGCGATGGCCAACGCGCAGTGCGTGGACTGGTTCATCGCCCTGGCACAACGGCGACGGGCGGCGGGCGCCTGAGCGGGCAACATGCGGTGGCCTGTCTCACTGCGAGTGCCCCTCCGATGAAACCCGTGATCCTGCTGCTGGTGCCGATGAAGCCGATGGAGGACGGCCTGGTGGCCGCCGTGTCGGCGCTGCGGCCCGATGCCGAGCTGCTGCGCTGGCGCAGCGACCTGCCCGAGGCCGATCTGGCCCGCGTCAACGTGGTGCTGGGCTGGGCCTTCCCGCCCGGGCTGGCCGGCCGGCTGCCCGCGCTGCGCTGGGTGTGCGCAATGGCCGCGGGGGTCGAGAAGCTGCTGGTGCCCGACCTGGCGCCGCAGGTGCCGCTCAGCCGCATTGTCGATCCCGACCAGGCGCTGGGCATTGCCCAGTACGTGGCCGCCGTGGTGCTCGATCACGCGCGCGGCCTGGCGCGCTACCGCGCCCAGGCCCCGCAGCGCGACTGGACCCGCCACCCGATGGCCGCTGCCCGGCACCGCGTGGGCGTGCTGGGCTATGGCGAGGTGGGGCGCGAGGTGGGCCGCGTGCTGGAGGCGCTGGGTTTCAGGGTGCGAGGCTGGCGGCGCGACGGCACGGCGCTGCACGACTTCCTGGCCGGCAGCGACATCGTCGTCAACACCCTGCCGCTGACGCCGGCCACCGCCGGGCTGCTGGACGCCGCGGCGTTTGCCGCCATGCCGCGTGGCGGCTACCTGGTGAACATCGCCCGCGGCGGCCATGTGGTCGAGGCCGACCTGATCGCCGCGCTGCGCAGCGGCCAGCTGGCCGGCGCGGCGCTGGATGTGCAGCAGCGCGAGCCGCTGCCGGCCGACGATCCGCTGTGGGCCGAACTGGGCGTCACGGTCACGCCGCACATCGCGGCGCAATCGTCGCTGGCCACGGTGGCGGCCCAGTTCTGTGCCGGGCTGCAGGCCCTGGCCGACGGCCGGCCGCTGCCCAACCCGGTGGACCGCGCGCGCGGCTACTGACGCCGCCCGGCGCTCAGCCCTGCGCCAGCGCCACGATCTGCGAGGCCGGCAGCGCGCCTGACTGGCGCCGCACCTCGCGCCCGCCCTGCAGCTTCACCAGCGTGGGAATGCTGCGGATGCCGAACTGCGCGGCCAGCTGCGGGTTCTGGTCGCTGTCGACCTTGGCGAAGATCACCCGGCCCTTGAGCTGGCGCGCCGCGGCCTCGAACTGTGGCGCCATCTGCCGGCATGGGCCGCACCAGGGGGCCCAGAAGTCCACCAGCACCGGCAGGGTCGACTGCGCCAGGAACTTGCCGGCGCTGGCGTCGGTCAGCGTGACCGGCTGGCCGTCCAGCAGCGGCTGGTGGCAGCGGCCGCAGCCGGGGTCGTCCGCCAGCCGTTCGGCGGGGACGCGGTTGGTGGCGCCGCAGTGCGGGCAGACGAGGTGGTGGGTGTCCATGTCCCCCAGGGTGGGTGCGGGTGGGGGTATTTCAAGTGGGGTGTCAGTTGGGGCGAAGGGGCTCGGCCGATGCGCCGGCGGCGGCTCAGTGCCCGCCCACCACGCGCTGGCGGGGCAGGGCCGCATGGCTGCGCGGCACGAACCAGCGCGCCGGCGGCGAGACCCGCTGCACCGGGTTGACCACCGCCTGCTCCACCGCCTGCTGCCAGGGCAGGCCGTGCACGATGCCGTTGATGTGCCGCACCGTCTCGCCGTCAGGCAGCGCCTCGCCGCTGTCGTCCACCAGGCGCAGATTGGTCACGATGGCCATCGGGTCGGCCAGCGCGAACAGGCCCTCGGCCAGTTCCACCCAGTCCCAGGCCATCGCCGCCTGGCCGCCGGCGCAGTCGGCGCCCCACAGCGTCTGGCCCATGGTGCGGAAGGCCGGGTCGGTCGAGGGATTGACCTGGGTGCACAGGTGCTGCAACGGTAACGAATTATTTGCGCCAAGCTGCCACAATAGCGGCGGCCAGGCGCGAACGGCCCAAGGCGGGCAGTGGGGCGCTGCATTGTTGTTGTTCATCGAGGTCTCCACGACAGTGATTGGCATGCCAGCAGTTTTCGGCAAGCATCATTGGATGAAAACATGTAAACCCTTTCAGGGGTGGCCATTGTCGGGCCGCTCGGATTGATCGTTGGGCATGCTGCAAGGGGGTTACGCATCCGTACTCGGAGCCGTCAGCCGGGATGAATTCCGCGGTGAGGTGGTGCGCTTCGCGCGTCAGCTGGGCTTCGACACGGTGTCGGCCATGGCCGTGGTCGACCACGGTGTGGGACGCTCCGATTTCGTGCTGATCGACAACGCCCCCGAGGGTTACAGCGACGCCTTCCACGACGTGCCCAGCATGCGCCGCGACCCGGTGATGCAGCATTGCCGGCGCCACTCGGTGCCCATCGTCTGGAACCAGGACACCTACACCAGCCAGGGCCTGGGTGATCTGTGGGAGGAGCAGGCCCGCTTCGGCTACTGCAACGGCATCGCGATGGCGCTGCACCTGCCGCACGGCCGGCACTTTGCGCTGGGCGTCGAGCGCGACCGCCCGCTGCCGGCCGATCGCGGCGAGCTGACCCGCATCGTGGCCGACCTGCAGCTGTTCGCCGTGCATGCCCAGGATGCGGCGATGCGCGTGCTGGCGCCCGATCTGGCGATGACCGACCTGCCCGCGCTGACGCCGCGTGAGCTGGAGGTGTTGCGCTGGACGATGGAAGGCAAGACGGCCTGGGAGGTGGGCGCCATCCTGGGCATCACCGAGCGCACGGCGGTGCTGCACGTCAACAACGCCATGCACAAGCTGCAGTGCAGCAGCAAGCACCAGGCGGTGCTCAAGGCCCTGCGGCTGGGCCTGATCCACTAGGCGGCGGCCTGTACGGGTGTGGCGGCGGGGCCTGCCCTGTAAGACCTGACAGTTCCGGCCCGGGGGCCGCGTTGGTGAAATACGCCCAGAGCGCTGCCAAACAGATGTCCGGCGCCGCAACCAACACCAGGAGAAGCCCCATGCAAACGATGCTCCCCCGCGCTGGCTGGTAAGCCCCCGATTCGAATTCTTTGCTCCCGGTCCTGTGCCCGCAGGGCCGGCTTCACGGCCCGGACAGGCTCCGGGCCGTTCTTGTTGCGGTGCGCTGCGGGCGCGCCGTCACAAGCGCACAGGGGCCCGGCGGTGACGCTGGGGCCCCTGTTTCACATGGGTGCCTGGATCAGGCGGCCAACGTCCGCCAGCGGGCAGGCGTTGGCAGGCGGTGGGGCTCAGCCCTTGTTCATCGGGCAGGTGTTCAGGCCGATCAGCGGGTACAGCGGGCAGAAGCCCACCGCGCCGGTGAGCAGCGGCACCACGCCGATCCAGCCCCAGGCGCCCACCGTGCCGGTGGCGGCCAAGCCCACCAGCACCAGGCCGGCCGAGATGCGAAGAATGCGGTCGATGCCGCCGACGTTCAGTTTCATGGCTCATTCCTCCAGACGACTCTCGGCACGTTGCCGATGCATGCACTGTGCGCGCCGCGGCGGCGGGCGTCTGTGACTGCAGTCACCGAGCGGTGGGGTGAGCGCGCTCAGCGCGTGGCCGTCGGCTGGCCGGACGCCAGCGCGCGCAGCGCGGCGGCATCGACGATCTCCACGCGCTCGCGGCCCAGGCGCAGCCAGCCGGCGCGCTCGAAGCGGCGCAGCAGCCGCGTGACGATCTCGCGCACCGTGCCCAGCTCGTCGGCCAGGGCCTGGTGCGTGGCGGCGATCACCGCGCCATGGCCCAGCAGCGCGCCGGCCAGGCGCTGATCCAGGCGCTGGAAGGCCACGGCCTCGGCCAGGCCCATCAGGTCGGCCAGGCGGTCGGCGAACACGCCGAACACGAAGCGGCGAAAGGCCGGCACCGCCGTCCAGCGCTCGAAGCCCGCGGGCGACAGCAGGACCAGCTCGGTGGTGGCCACGGTGACGCCATGGGCCATCAGCAGGCTGTGGCCGAACAGGCAGGAGGTGGACACCACGCACAGCTCGCCCGGCAGCACGCGGTAGAGCTCCAGCGAGCGGCCCTGCGGGCTGCCGCGAGCCACGCGCACCTCGCCGCTCAGCAGCATCGGGAAGCCCTGGCAGGGGGCGCCTTCGTCGAACAGGGTCTGGCCGTCGGGCACGCGCACCACCTGCGTGTCACGCGCCAGCACCTCTTGGCGCAGGTCAGCCGACAGTTCGGCCAGCACCGGGTACAGCGGCAGCAGGCGTTCGGCAAGATCGGAGGGGGGCGCGGGTGTGGACATGGTGCGGCCGGGGAGGGCGTGCGGTGAGGCGGGGCTGGCTGGAGTCTAGGCGGTGGCTATGATTGCCATGAAAACTATCGAACGTTGTATATCGATAGTCATTGCACAATTCAACACATCGTACACCTCGGCAGGAGAGCCTGATGGCCAAGTCGGCAGCATTCGGTGCGATGCACGTGGGCATCGCGTTCAGCGTGGGCTATGCACTCACCGGCAGCGTGACGGTGGCCGGCGCCATCACCGTGGTGGAGCCGATCTGCAACACCGTGGCGCATTACTTCTTCGACCGCTGGTGGGACGGGCGCGACGGCGCCGCCGCGCCGCTGGCCAGCAGCTGACCCAAGGCACCGCCAGGCCGAGGCTCAGCGCGCGGGCGGCCTGGTGGCCGATTCCAGCGTGGACAGCCAGTGCAGCGCGTGGGTTCGATCGGTGCCGCACATCTCGGCCACCGGCTGCAGCGAGCCGCACACCGCCGGTCGCTCGGGGCGGCCGAACAGGCGGCAGCGCAGCTGCGCGTCGAGCTGCACGCAGGGCACGCCGGCCGGCTTTCCGGCTGGCATGCCGGGAATGGGCGTGCTGATCGACGGGGCGATGCAGCAGGCGGCGCAGCCGGGGCGGCAATCCATGGCGATGGGGGCTGGGGTCAGGCGCTGGCGGGTTGAACGGGCCCGGGGTCAGGCCGGGCGGGCCGGATGATAGGCGGCAGGCAGGGCCAATGTGCAATCCGACGCCCCGGCCGAGGGGGCGCTTTTTACAATACGCGCCTCCCCGCCCACTCTGGCGGCGCCCGTGCCGCGCCGCCCTCCCCACCGTGCTGCATCCTCAATCATTCGACGTCATCGTCGTCGGCGGCGGCCATGCCGGAACCGAGGCCGCGCTGGCCGCGGCGCGCATGGGCTGCGCCACGCTGCTGCTGACCCACAACATCGAGACGCTGGGCCAGATGAGCTGCAACCCCAGCATCGGCGGCATCGGCAAGGGCCACCTGGTCAAGGAGGTGGATGCGCTGGGCGGCGCGATGGGCGCGGCCACCGACGAGGGCGGCATCCAGTTCCGCATCCTCAACGGCAGCAAGGGCCCGGCCGTGCGCGCCACGCGGGCGCAGGCCGACCGCATCCTCTACAAGGCGGCCATCCGCCAGCGGCTGGAGAACCAGCCCAATCTGTGGCTGTTCCAGCAGGCGGTGGACGACCTGATGGTGGAGGGCGACCGCGTCACCGGCGCCGTCACGCAGGGGGGCATCGCCTTCCGCGGCCGCACCGTGGTGCTGACGGCGGGCACCTTCCTCGACGGCCGCGTGCACATCGGCCTGCAGAACTACAGCGCCGGGCGGGCGGGCGATCCGCCGGCGGTGAGCCTGTCGGCGCGGCTGAAGGAGCTGAAGCTGCCGCAGGGCCGGCTGAAGACCGGCACGCCGCCGCGCCTGGACGGCCGCTCGATCGACTTCAGCCAGTTGCAGGAGCAGCCGGGCGACGGCGTGGCGCTGGTGGGGCAGTGGGGCGCGTCGGCCGAGACCACGCCCGAGGTGCCGGTGTTCAGCTTCCTGGGCCGCTGGCAGCAGCACCCGCGCCAGCTGCCGTGCTGGATCACGCACACCAACGAGCGCACGCACGAGATCATCCGTTCGGGCTTCGACCGCAGCCCGATGTTCACCGGCGTGATCGAAGGCGTGGGGCCGCGCTACTGTCCCAGCATCGAGGACAAGATCAACCGCTTCGCCGACAAGGACTCGCACCAGATCTTCCTGGAGCCCGAGGGGCTGACGACGAACGAGTTCTACCCGAACGGCATCTCCACCTCGCTGCCCTTCGACATCCAGCTGGCCGCCGTGCGCAGCATGGCCGGCCTGGCCCATGCCCACATCCTGCGACCCGGCTACGCCATCGAGTACGACTACTTCGACCCGCGCGGGCTGAAGAACACCTTCGAGACGCGCGCCATCGGCGGCCTGTTCTTTGCCGGCCAGATCAATGGCACCACCGGCTATGAGGAAGCGGCGGCGCAGGGCCTGTTTGCCGGCGCCAATGCCGCGCTGCAGGCGCTGGGGCGCGACGCGTTCGTGCTGCGCCGCGACCAGGCTTACCTGGGCGTGCTGGTGGACGACCTGACGACGCAGGGCGTCAGCGAGCCCTACCGCATGTTCACCAGCCGTGCCGAGTATCGGCTGCAGCTGCGCGAAGACAACGCCGACATGCGCCTGACCGAGATCGGCCGGCAACTGGGCCTGGTGGACGATGCGCGCTGGGACGCCTTCAGCCGCAAGCGCGATGCCGTGGCGCGCCAGACCGAGAAGCTGCGGACCAGCTGGGTGCACCCCGGCATCCTGGCGGCCGCCGAGGCCGAGCGCCTGCTGGGCAAGGCCATCGAGCGCGAATACAACCTGGTCGACCTGCTGCGCCGGCCCGGCATTGGCTTCGACACCGTGGCCGAGGTGCTGCGCACGGCGCGTCCCAACCTGGCGCCGGAGGAGCGTGTTTCACGTGAAACACTGGCCGTGGAACTGGGCGATGCCACGTTGGCCGACGCTGTGATCGAGCAGGTGGAGATCGCCACCAAGTACGCCGGCTACATCGGCAAGCAGGGTGAGGAGGTGGAGCGCGCCGCCCACTACGAGCACCTGGCGCTGCCGGCCGAGCTGGACTACAGCCAGGTGACGGCCCTGAGCCACGAGGTGCGCCAGAAGCTGGGCCGCCACCGGCCGCAGACGCTGGGCCAGGCCTCGCGCATCTCGGGCGTCACGCCGGCGGCGATCTCGTTGCTGCTGGTGCACCTGAAGAAGAAGCGCTTCAAGGGCTTTGTCGAGGCGCGGCCAGGGGAGGGCACGGCGCCCGAGGCGCCCGTCGCCACGTCGGTGGACGCCACGGAAAGTGCGGCCCGCGCATGAACGCGTCCAAGCCGCATCGCCCGGCAGGCAAGCCGGGCAAGTCCGCAAAGCCTGCGCTGGACGTCTGGGCCGACGACACCCGCCACGCCGCCCAGCGCAGCGCCATGAGCGCCCGCACCCAGGCCAGCGAGGCCGACCGCCGCGCCCGCCTGCTGGCCGCCGCGCAGGCGCTGGAGACTCCGCTGGATGAGCAGGCCGCTGATCGCCTGATGGCCTACCTGGGCCTGCTGCAGCGCTGGAATCAGGTCTACAACCTGACCGCGCTGCGCGAACCCGAGGAGATGCTCAGCCATCATCTGGTGGACTGCCTGGCCGTGCTGGCGCCGCTGCGCCGGCACTTCGCCAGCCAGGCCAGCGCGGGGGGCGCTGACGCGCCGCACATCCTGGATGTGGGCAGCGGCGGCGGCCTGCCCGGCGTGGTGCTGGCGGCGGTGGAGCCCGGCTGGCAGGTGGACTGCGTGGACACCGTGGCCAAGAAGGCCAGCTTCATCCGCCAGGTGGCGGCCGAACTGGGCCTGCCCAACCTGCGCGGCCTGCACGCCCGGGTGGAGACGCTGGACCCGGCCGTCCGCCGCTACCAGCTGATCACTTCGCGCGCTTTCGCGTCGCTGCCCGACTTCACCGGCCTCACCGCGCCCTTGCTGGCAGAGCAGGGCGTGTGGATGGCGATGAAGGGCAAGTCACCGGGCGATGAGCAGGCGGCGCTGCCCGCCAGCGTGCAGGTGTTTCACGTGGAACAACTGGCCGTGCCAGGCCTGGACGCCCAGCGCTGCCTGGTCTGGATGCGCCCTGTCTGAGCGCCTTGAATTGCCGCGCCGGCCGGCTTTCTGACCCCAGATTTGCCTGCGCCCAGGGCTGAACCGCAGCCCGGCCACGCCAGCCAGCGGCGATACTTCCACCCATGGCCAAAGTCTTTTGCATCGCGAATCAGAAGGGTGGCGTCGGCAAGACGACCACCACCGTGAACCTCGCCGCCGGCCTGGCGCGTGTGAACCAGCGCGTGCTGGTGGTTGACCTCGATCCGCAGGGCAATGCGACGATGGGCTCGGGCGTGGACAAGCGGGCCATGCCGATGTCGGTGTACGACGTGCTGCTCGAATCCGCTGGCATCGCCGAGGCCAAGTGCAGCGCCGACGGCGCGGGCTACGACATCCTGGGCGCCAACCGCGAGCTGGCCGGTGCCGAGGTGGAACTGGTGCAGCTGGAGCGCCGCAACGAGCGCCTGCGCACCGCGCTGGCCGCCGTGGATGCCGACTACGACTTCGTGCTGATCGACTGCCCGCCGTCCTTGAGCCTTCTGACGCTGAACGGTCTGTGCAGTGCCCACGGCGTGATCGTGCCGATGCAGTGCGAGTACTTCGCGCTGGAGGGCCTGTCCGATCTGGTCAACACCATCAAGCAGGTGCACGCCAACCTGAACCGCGACCTGCAGATCATCGGCCTGCTGCGCGTGATGTTCGATCCGCGCATCACGCTGCAGCAGCAGGTGAGCGAGCAGCTGCAGCAGCACTTCGGCGACAAGGTGTTCAGCACCGTGATCCCGCGCAACGTGCGCCTGGCCGAGGCGCCCAGCTACGGCCAGCCCGGCGTGGTGTTCGACCCGTCGTCCAAGGGCGCCCAGGCCTATGTGGAGTTCGCGCGCGAGCTGGTCAAGCGCATGGGCAGCCTGGGCAAGCCGGCCAAGGCCGGCGCCGCGCTCTGAACGCACCGCCAGTCGCCATGCGCTCCAGGGTCACCCCGGCCACCGACTTCCCGCCCGCCCTGCTGGCCCGCGTGGAGGATGCCGGCCTCAACGCCAGCGCACCGCCTCAGCAGCGCTGGATGGACGGCTGGCTGGTGCGCTTCTCGCCCGGCAAGGCCAAGCGCGCGCGCTGCATCAACGCCGTGGCGCCGGGCGTGCGCCTGCTGGCCGACAAGCTGGCCGCCAGCGCCGCGCTGTACCAGGCCCAGTCGCTGCCGTGGATCTTCCGCATCACGCCGTTCACGCAGCCGGCCGACCTGGACGCCCAGCTGGCTGCGCGCGGCTTCGTCGCCGAGGACGACACGCGGGTGATGGTCTGCACCGATCTGGCCCAGGCCATCGCCCAGGCCGCCGCCGCGCCGCAGCCGGCGGTGGACATGAGCTGGCGCGAGATCGACCCGGCCGACTACGGCCCCATCGTCGGCGCCTGGCGCGGCACCCCGCCCGAGGGCGTGCGTGCCCATGTCGAGCGCCTGCGCACCACGCCCGTTCCCTACCGCGCCTGGATCGGCTGCGACGCCACCGGCGAGCTGCTGGCCGGCGGGCAGACCGCCACCGAGGACGGCCTGGTGGGCCTGTACGACATCTTCACCGCGCCGGCCGCGCGCGGCCAGGGCCTGGCCACTGCGCTGTGCGGCGCGCTGCTGGCCGCCGCACGCGAGGGCGGTGCCGAGGCTGCCTACCTGCAGGTGGACGCCGACAACCTGGCCGCCCGGCGCATCTACCAGCGCCTGGGCTTTGCCGACGCCTACGCCTACCACTACCGCACCGACACGCACGCCGGTGGCTGACGCACGCCGCGTTGCATCACCTTGCGCGGCAGCGGCCGTTGGGGCCTGGCCCCAAGCAAAACGGGCGATCCGCTGTCGCCGATCGCCCGTTGCAACGCTGAACCGAGGGTCAGCGCATCAATGATGTGAGCGTGCGCTCACAACCCGAGGCCTTCGTCCAGCCCCAGGTGCACGTTCATCGACTGCACCGCCGCGCCGCTGGCGCCCTTGCCCAGGTTGTCCAGGCGCGCGATGACGATGGCCTGCTGCGCATCGGCAAACACCGCGATCTCGCAGCGGTTGCTGTCGTTGCAGGCCTGCACGTCGAAGAAGCCGCCGTCCAGCGCCGCGGCATCGCCCAGCGGCAGCACCTTGACGAAGCGCTCGCCCTCGTAGCGCTGGGCCAGCGCGCGCTGGATGGCCGCGCCGTCGGTGCCTGGCGCCAGCTGCGAGAAGTGCAGCGGCACGCTCACCGCCAGGCCCTTGTAGAAGTTGCCGACGATGGGCATGAACACCGGCTTGGTGGTGAGGCCGGTGTGGGCCAGCATTTCCGGGATGTGCTTGTGCGCCAGCGTCAGGCCGTAGGGGCGGGGCGATTCCAGCTTCGCATTGCCGCCGGCCTGGTACTCGGCAATCATGCTCTTGCCGCCGCCCGAGTAGCCGGTGATCGACGTGGCGCTCAGCGGCAGCGCCGCGGGCACAAGGCCGGCATCCACCAGCGGCCGCAGCGCCAGGATGAAGGCGCTGGCATGGCAGCCGGGGTTGGCGATGCGCTTGGATTCACGCAGCTTGGCGCGCTGGCCGGCCGCCAACTCGGGCAGGCCGAAGGTCCACCCGGCCACCGTGCGGTGCGCGGTGCTGGCGTCGATCAGGCAGGTGTTGGGGTTGGTCACCAGCGCGGCGGCCTCCTTGGCGGCGGCGTCGGGCAGGCACAGAAAGGCCACGTCGGCGGCGTTCAGCAGGCGGGCGCGCTCGGCGCTGTCCTTGCGCTTGTCGGCGTCGATCAGCAGCACCTCCACGTCGCTGCGGCGCGCCAGCATTTCGTGGATGCGAAGGCCGGTCGTGCCCTCCTGCCCGTCGACGAAGATGCGGTAGCGGCTCATGGCGTGTCTCTTGGAAGATTGGTGAAGAATGCGGGTGAACCCCGAAGGATAAGGCACGCCCCCCGATGACTCCGCGAATCCTGTTGCTGCCCGGCTGGTTGGACTCCGGTGCCACGCACTGGCAGACGCGCTGGGAGCAGGCGCACGGCTTCGAGCGTGTGCAGCAGGACGACTGGCAGTGGCCGCGCCGCGGCGACTGGATGGCGCGGCTGGAAGACACGCTGCTGGCCGACGAGCGGCCTGCGGTGCTGGTGGCGCACAGCCTCGGGTGCCACCTGGTGGCTGCCTGGGCGGCGCACTCGCAGCACCGCGCGCGCGCGGCCGCGGCGCTGCTGGTGGCGCCGCCCGACGTCACCCGCCCCGACCTGCCGCCGCAGCTGCACAACTGGGCGCGTGAGCTGCGCCGGCCGCTGCCGTTTGCCAGCACCCTGGTGTTCAGCACCAACGATCCGTTTGCCGACGCCGCCCGCAGCCGGCAGATGGCCGCCGACTGGGGCAGCGAACTGCTGGACCTGGGCGCCGCCGGCCACATCAACGGCGACAGCGGTTTGGGCGATTGGCCCGCAGGCCTGGCGCAGCTGCGCGCGGTGATGGCCCGTGCGGGTCTGGCCCCGGGGTTCTGACGGTGACAACTGAACGACAATCCCGAGTCATGAAACCCCCTCGCTCACTTCGTTCGCTGCCCCCCGAGGGGGCGCTTCAAGCCCTTCGGGCGGCCGAGCGGGCTTGAACATCATGGTCACCAAGAAACCCAAGGGCCTGGGCCTGGGCCTCGAAGCGTTGCTCGGCCCCAAGGTCAGCGACGCGCCCGCTGCGCCCGCCGGCCAGCCCACCACGCTGAAGCTCGATCGCCTGCAGGCCGGCAAGTACCAGCCGCGCACGCGCATGGACGAGGGCTCGCTGTATGAGCTGGCCGAGAGCATCAAGGGCCAGGGCATCATGCAGCCGATCCTGGTGCGCCCGATCGGCGCCTCGGCCTACGAAATCATCGCTGGCGAGCGCCGCTTCCGCGCCGCCAAGCTGGCCGGGCTGGACGAGGTGCCGGTGCTGGTCAAGCAGGTGCCCGACGAAGCCGCCGCGGTGATGGCGCTGATCGAGAACATCCAGCGCGAGGACCTCAATCCGCTGGAAGAGGCGCAAGGCCTCAAGCGCCTGGTGGACGAATTCGGACTCACGCACGAGCAGGCCGCGCAGTCGGTGGGCCGCTCGCGCAGCGCCGCCAGCAACCTGCTGCGCCTGCTGAACCTGGCCGCGCCGGTGCAGCAGATGCTGATGGCCGGCGACCTGGACATGGGCCATGCCCGTGCGCTGCTGTCGCTGGACGCCGCGCAGCAGATCCTCAGCGCCAACGAGATCGCCGCCAAGAAGCTCAGCGTGCGCGACGCCGAGAAGCTGGTGGCCAAGGCCCAGGGCGAGGGCGGTCTCTCCGGCCGTCAGACACCCTTGCTGCGCGTCAAGAAGGACAAGCCGCGCGACGTGGTGCGGCTGGAAGAGCAACTGGCCGACGCGCTGACCGCGCAGGTGGAGATCCGCATCCACCGCCAGACCAAGCGCGGCCTGCAGGGCGAGGTGGCGATCAGCTTCGGCTCGCTCGACGAACTGAACGGCCTGCTCGACAAGCTGGGCGCCAACGCCGCCACCGAGCGCTGACCCGGCGCAGCCCGTTGCGGCCACCATCGGCCGCCGCCACCGTGTCCCTGCCACAGCCCGCATGCCCGCAACGGCATGCGGGCTGCCCGCTTTCGGCGCATCATGCACCGCAAGGGCTCGTGGCTGTCAGCGGATGGACAGCGTCGGGCGTTGCAGGGGAATGGGATGGCCTGGCCCGGGCCTTGCTCAACCCACGCAAACAGAGATAAAAAGGGCAGCGAAGGGGGGCCTGATCACGGCATTGCCGCCCTTCAGGATCGACGAAGCTGGAGACACGCTGCAGTACTGACAAGACAAGCCGACCGGAAAGCTCTGATGGCGCCCGGGCCCGTGAAGCCGGGACGTCATCAGAACTTCCCCCGAGCCGAGGGCACTCCCGCCCATCGGCTGCCACAGGTCCTTTCAAGGAGGTCGCATGGACGTCATCAGCAGTTTCGCCGCGCGCTACGAGCGCACCCGTGAAGAAGAGATGTCCCTCGAGGACTACCTCGCCGAGTGCAAGCGCAACCCCCTGGCCTACGCCACCGCCGCCGAGCGCATGCTCAAGGCCATCGGCGAGCCGCAGATGGTCGACACGCGCAACGATCCGCGCCTGTCGCGCATCTTCGCCAACAAGCTGATCAAGATCTACCCGGCCTTCGCCGAGTTCTATGGCATGGAAGACGCCATCGAACAGGTGGTGTCCTATTTCCGCCATGCCGCACAGGGCCTGGAGGAAAAGAAGCAGATCCTGTATCTGCTGGGCCCGGTGGGCGGCGGCAAGAGCTCCATCGCCGAGCGCCTGAAGGCGCTGATGCAGGAGGTGCCGTTCTACGCCATCAAGGGCTCCCCGGTGAACGAGTCGCCGCTGGGCCTCTTTGATCCGGTGGAAGACGGCGCGCTGCTGGAAGAGCAGTTCGGCATTCCGCGCCGCTACCTGCAGCGCATCATGTCGCCGTGGGCCGTGAAGCGGCTCGAAGAGTTCGGCGGCGACATCCGCAAGTTCCGCGTCGTCAAGCGCTACCCCAGCATCCTCAAGCAGGTGGGCATCGCCAAGACCGAGCCGGGCGACGAGAACAACCAGGACATCTCCAGCCTGGTGGGCAAGGTCGACATCCGCAAGCTCGAGACCTTTGCGCAGGACGACCCCGATGCCTACAGCTACTCGGGCGGCCTGTGCCTGGCGAACCAGGGCCTGCTGGAGTTCGTGGAAATGTTCAAGGCGCCGATCAAGGTGCTGCATCCGCTGCTGACCGCCACGCAGGAAGGCAACTTCAAGGGCACCGAGGGCTTCGGCGCCATCCCGTTCGACGGCGTGGTGCTGGCGCACAGCAACGAGAGCGAGTGGAAGGCCTTCCGCAACAACAAGAACAACGAGGCCTTCCTCGACCGCATCTACATCGTCAAGGTGCCGTACTGCCTGCGGGTGAGTGAAGAGATCAAGATCTACGAGAAGCTGATCAAGGGCAGCTCGCTGGGCGAGGCCAAGTGCGCCCCCGGCACGCTGAAGATGATGAGCCAGTTCGCCATCCTCACGCGCCTGAAGGAGCCCGAGAACTCGTCGCTGTTCAGCAAGATGCTGGTGTATGACGGTGAGAACCTGAAGGACACCGACCCGCGCGCCAAGAGCTACCAGGAGTACCGCGACTACGCCGGCGTCGATGAAGGCATGAGCGGCATCAGCACGCGCTTCGCCTACAAGATCCTGTCCAAGGTCTTCAACTTCGACAGCCAGGAAGTGGCCGCCAACCCGGTGCACCTGATGTACGTGCTGGAGCAGCAGATCGAGCGCGAGCAGTTCCCGAAGGAGACCGAGGAGAAGTACGTCGCCTTCATCAAGGAACAGCTGAGCCCGCGCTATGCCGAGTTCATCGGCAAGGAGATCCAGACCGCGTACCTGGAAAGCTATTCCGAGTATGGCCAGAACATCTTCGACCGCTACGTCACCTACGCCGACTACTGGATCCAGGACCAGGAGTACCGCGACACCGACACCGGCGAGGTGTTCGACCGCGGGGCGCTGAACGCCGAGCTCGAGAAGATCGAGAAGCCCGCGGGCATTGCCAACCCCAAGGACTTCCGCAACGAGATCGTCAATTTCGTGCTGCGCGCGCGGGCCAACAACCAGGGCCGCAACCCGGTGTGGACCAGCTACGAGAAGCTGCGCACGGTGATCGAGAAGAAGATGTTCTCGAACACCGAGGAACTGCTGCCGGTGATCAGCTTCAACGCCAAGGCCAGCGCCGACGAGGCCAAGAAGCACGAGGACTTCGTCAACCGCATGGTGGCCAAGGGCTACACCGCCAAGCAGGTGCGCCTGCTGTGCGAGTGGTACCTGCGCGTGCGCAAGTCCAGCTAACGATGTTCTGACGCGGCCTGGCGGCTGCCTTGCCCCTGGGGAGGCAGCCGCCCGCGGCACCGGCAAACCGCCGGTGCGCGGCGGCCGCCGGCACCGAGAAATCCGGGGGATCCATGGCGTTGCAATCCATCATCGACCGACGGCTGGCGGGCAAGAACAAGTCCATCGGCAACCGCGAGCGCTTCATGCGGCGCTACAAGACGCAGATCCGCGAGGCCGTGCGCCGCGCGGTGGACGGGCGCGGCATCCGCGACCTCGAGCGTGGCGAGGAAGTGCGCATCCCGAAGAAGGACCTGTCCGAGCCGGTGTTCCACCACGGCCAGGGCGGCGTGCGCGAGATGGTCCATCCGGGCAACCAGGACTATGTGAAGGGCGACCGCATCAAGCGGCCGCAGGGCGGCCAGGGCGGCGGCAGCGGCAAGGGCCAGGCCAGCGACCAGGGCGAGGGCGAGGACGACTTCAGCTTCGCGCTCAGCAAGGAAGAGTTCATGCAGGTCTTCTTCGAAGACCTGGCACTGCCGCACCTGATCCGCACCCAGCTGGCCGAGACGCCCGAGTTCAAGACCCACCGTGCCGGCTTCACCAGCGATGGCACGCCGAACAACCTGCACGTGGTGCGCTCGATGCGCGGCGCACTCGGCCGGCGCATCGCACTCGGCATGGGCGCGCGGCGCGAGCTGCATGAACTGGAGGCCGACCTGGCCATCACCCAGGCCGCGGCCGAGGCCGGCGACGGCGAGGCCCGCGCCCGCCTGCCGGCGCTGCTGGCCGAGGTGGAGGCACTGCGCGCGCGGCTGCAGCGCATCCCCTTCCTCGACCCCATCGACCTGAAGTTCCGCAGCCGCGTGAAGACGCCGGTGCCCACCAGCAAGGCGGTGATGTTCTGCCTGATGGACGTGTCGGGCTCGATGGACGAGGCGCGCAAGGAGCTCTCCAAGCGCTTCTTCATCCTGCTGTACCTGTTCCTGACGCGGCACTACGAGAAGATCGAGATCGTCTTCATCCGCCACCACACGCAGGCGCAGGAGGTCGATGAAGAGAACTTCTTCCATGCGCGCGAAACGGGCGGCACCGTGGTCAGCTCGGCCCTGGTGCTGATGGAAGAGATCATCAAGGCCCGCTTCAACCCGACCGAGTGGAACATCTACGGCGCCCAGGCGAGCGACGGCGACAACTGGCACCACGATTCGGGCCGCTGCCGCGAGCTGCTGGCCGACAAGATCCTGCCGCTGGTGCGCTACTTCGCCTATGTGCAGGTGGCCGAGGAAGAGCAGAACCTCTGGGAAGAGTACTGCCAGCTGGCGCAGAGCCAGCCGCACTTCGCGATGCGCAAGGCCGTCGAGGCCTCGCAGATCTACCCGGTGTTCCGTGACCTGTTCAAGAAGGAGGGCGTCGCGCAGGCGGCGTGAAGACGATGAGCACTTCTCCCTCGGTTTCCCACGAACCCCTGCCCGACATCGCCGCCATCACGCCGGCGGCCGTGGCCGCCGCGCCCGAGCGCCCGCTGCGCGGCCCCTTGCCGCTCAAGCGCCCGGTGCACAAGCTGGCCGGGCCCAGCGACTGGTCGTTCGAGCTGGTGCACGAGTACCACGACGTGATCCGCCACACGGCCGAGCGCTACGGCCTGGACACCTACCCGAACCAGCTCGAGATCATCACCGCCGAGCAGATGATGGACGCCTACGCCAGCGTGGGCATGCCGGTGGGCTACCGTCACTGGAGCTACGGCAAGGAGTTCATCGCCACCGAGAAGAACTACAAGCGCGGCCACATGGGCCTGGCCTACGAGATCGTCATCAACAGCAACCCCTGCATCAGCTACCTGATGGAGGAGAACACCATGGCCATGCAGGCCCTGGTGATCGCGCATGCGGCCTACGGTCACAACAGCTTCTTCAAGGGCAACTACCTGTTCCGCATGTGGACCGATGCCGCGTCCATCATCGATTACCTGGTCTATGCCAAGAACTACATCGCCGAGTGCGAGGAGCGGCACGGCCTCGACACGGTTGAGGAGTTCCTCGACTCCTGTCACGCGCTGCAGAACCACGGCGTCGACCGCTACCGCCGCCCCAGCCGCAAGAGCCTGGCGCAGGAACTGAGCGAGCGCCGCGACCGCGAGGCCTACGCCCAGCAGCAGATCAACGACCTGTGGCGCACGCTGCCGCGCAAGGCCGACAAGGCCGACGAGGCGCCCGAGGCCCGCCGCTTCCCGGCCGAGCCGCAGGAGAACCTGCTGTACTTCATCGAGAAGAACGCGCCGCTGCTCGAACCCTGGCAGCGCGAGATCGTGCGCATCGTGCGCAAGATCGCGCAGTACTTCTATCCGCAGCGGCAAAGCCAGGTGATGAACGAGGGCTGGGCCACGTTCTGGCACCACAAGCTGCTGAACACCATGTACGACGACGGCTGGCTGACCGACGGCGTGATGATCGAATGGCTCAAGAGCCACACCAACGTGGTGTACCAGCCGCGCGTGGGCGACCGCGGCTACTCGGGCCTGAACCCCTATGCGCTGGGCTTCGCGATGTACACCGACATCAAGCGCATCTGCGAGAACCCGACGGACGAAGACCGCGCCTGGTTCCCCGACATCGCCGGCGCCGACTGGGTGCCCACGCTGGACCACGCGATGCGCAACTTCAAGGACGAGAGCTTCGTCGGCCAGTTCCTCAGCCCCAAGCTGATGCGCGACTTCCGCCTGTTTGCGATCACCGACGACGACAAGCAGCCCGAGCTGGAAGTCAGCGCCATCCACGACGACTCGGGCTACCGTCAGGTGCGCGAGATGCTGTCGCACCAGTACGACCTGGGCTCGCGCGAGCCCAACATCCAGGTGTGGAACGTGAACCTGCGCGGCGACCGCTCGCTGACGCTGCGCCACTTCCAGCACAAGGACCGGCCGATCGACGACAGCGCCAGCGAGGTGCTCAAGCATGTGGCCCGCCTGTGGGGCTTCGGCGTGCACCTGGAAAGCGCCAACAGCCGCGGCGACGTGACCAAGCGCTTCAGCGCGCCGGCGCCGGTGCAGGCCTGAAGCCCGCCTGAGCCTGGCTGGCCGGCCAGCGCGCGCGTCCGGCGTCCAACGGTCCGCTCGGCGGGCGTGACGCACTGCCGGCGGTGCGGGGTCAAGTCGGCCCTGCTGAGGCCGATACCGAGGGGCGCGCTCACCAACGCTGTTCCAACCGGGTGGGTGCGCAACGTGGAGTTCCTCGCGTTGCCCCCCATCTCCAGCCCAGTTCACCTGTCTGACCCGCCCCGCCGTGCGGCGCCCGCCGCCTGGCTGCTGCGCTTGGGCCTGGCCGTGGGCCCGCACCAGCGCATCCGGCTGGCCGTGGTGCTGCTGCTGGTGATGGTGGCCTGCGCCGCCGGCATGCAGGACTGGCGCTTCGACGCGCTGGAGCGCCAGCGCCGCAGCGACGCTCGCCTGCACGGCCTGGCGCTGTCGGTCAACGCCACGGCCCAGGGGCTGGCCTGGTCGGCGGCGCGTACCCAACAGGTTGGCGGCGCGTCCAGCGAGGCGGCGACGCAGCTGCAGGTGGCACTGGAGCGCTCGCGCACCGAGGCGCTGCAGCTCGACTCGCAGGTGCAGGCCCAGCGCGCCGCGATGCAGCATCTGGATGCCGCCGAGGCCGCCGCGCTCGACGAGGCGCTGGAGCACTGGCACAGCATGCGCGAGCGGCTGTGGTACCGCGCCGAGACCCTGGCCGCCAACCTCGACACCGCCAGCGCCGAGCGCCTGGCCGCGGCCGCCCTGGCCTTGCAGGCCCAGGTGCCGCCGGCCATCCATGCCGGCACCATGCTGGCCGCGCGCGTGGCCGATGCGGCCGAGCGCCAGCGCCAGGCGGCGCTGGACCAGCTGCGCCTGTGGAGCGCGGCCACCGTGGCCCTGCTGGTGCTGCTGATCCTGCTGATCGGCGAGCCCAGCGCGCGCGCCGTGCACCGCCAGCACCGCCGCCTGCGCGAGCAGCAGCGCCAGCTCACCCGCCTGGCCCGCGTGGCCCAGCGCAATGTGCATGGCACGGCCCTGCTCGATGCCGCGGGCGCGGTGGACTGGGCCAACGATGCCTTCGCCACGCTGTGTGGCGCGGTGCCCGGCCAGCCGGCGGGCCAGCCGCTGGCCGCGCTGCTGCAGGCCGCGCACATCACCCTGCCTGACGACCGCGGGAGCGCGCCGCCGGTCGACCCACCGGCCGCGCAGCTGGCGGCCCAGGTGGCCGCCGCGCTGCGCAGCGGCACACGGCTGCGGCTGGAGCTGCGCCAGGCCTTGCCCGATGGCAGCCACCGCGGCCTGGAGCTGGACCTGCAGCCACTGGCCAGCTCGCCCGATGTGCTGCCGGCCGGCGCCATCGCGATGCTGGTCGACCGCACCGAGCAGCTGCAGCGCGAAGAGACCGCCGCGCTGCTGGCGCACACCGTGGACGCCGCCGGCGTGGGCACCTGGCAGTGGGACCTGCGCGACGGCCGCATGCAGTGCAACGACCGCTTCCTGGCCATGCTGGGCTACCGCCGTGGCGAGCTGAGCGATTCGCTGGACACCTGGCAGCACCTGGTGCACCCCGAGGACCTGCAGGTCTGGCGCCAGGCGCTGGAGATCCACCTGCAGGACCCCAGCATGCCCTGCCGCGCCGAGCTGCGCCTGCGCCGCCCAGGGGGCGACTGGGCCGTGGGCCAGAGCTGCGGCGTGGTCACCGAGCGCAGCGCCAGCGGCCGGCCGCTGCGCATGGCCGGCATCCACATCGACCTCACCGAGCAGGTGCAGATGCAGGCCATGCTGCGCCATGCCGCGCGCACCGACGGCCTGACGCAGATGCCCAACCGCGCGGCGGTGTTCGACCATGTGCAGCAGGTCATCGACCGCCGCGCCCGCCACCCTGACGAGGGCTACGCGGTGCTGTTCATGGACTTCGACCGCTTCAAGCAGGTCAACGACACGCTGGGCCATGGCGCCGGCGACGAACTGCTGCGCCAGATCGCCCAGCGCCTGCGCGGGGCGCTGCGCACCGGCGATGCGGTGCGCCCGGGTGCCTCGCACCAGCCGGGCGAGGCGGCGGACGCCAGCCACACGGCCGGGCGCATCGGCGGCGACGAGTTCGTGGTGGTGCTCGAGCACGTGAACGGCCGCGACGAGGCCTGCGCCATCGCCCAGCGCCTGATGGACGTGCTGGCCGCGCCCTACCGCATCGGCAGCCACACGGTGCATTCCACCGCCAGCATCGGCATCGTCACATCCGAGCATCCGGCCAACGACGCGCACACTGTGATGCGCGACGCCGACACCGCGATGTACGAGGCCAAGCGCAACGGCCGCGGCCGCTATGCCGTGTTCGACCCCGGCATGCACGAGCGCGTGGCGCGCGGCCTGGTGCTGGAGGGCGAGCTGCGCCAGGCGCTGGCGCGCGACGAGCTGTTCGTGGTCTACCAGCCGGTGGTGGCGCTGCAGCCGCCGGCGCACGGTGACGGCCCGCGCCGCGACGGCGTGGAGGCCCTGGTGCGTTGGCGCCATCCGGTGCGCGGCCTGGTCTCGCCGGCCGAGTTCGTGCCGGTGGCCGAGGAGTCGGGGTTGATCGTCGAGCTGGGCCTGTTCGTGCTGCGCGTGGCCTGCCTGCAGTTCGCCGACTGGCAGCGCACGCTGGGCGCGGCGGCGCCGGGCTCGCTGGCGGTGAACCTGTCGCCGCTGCAGCTGCGCTCGGCCGGGCTGATCGCCGGCGTGCAGGCCTGCCTGACCGACAGCGGCATCGCGCCCCAGGTGCTGCAGCTGGAGGTGACCGAGAGCCTGGCCGCGCAGGACGAGGCGGCCCGCGAGCGCCTGCGCGAGCTCAAGGCCCTGGGGGTGCGCATCGCGCTCGACGACTTCGGCACCGGCTATTCGTCACTGGCCTGCCTGCACCAGCTGCCGGTGGACACGGTCAAGGTCGACCGGTCGTTCGTCTCGCACGCCGAGACCAGCGCCTACCACCGCGCCCTGATCGAGGCCACCATCCGCGTGGCGCAGACGCTGGGCATGGACACCGTGGCCGAGGGCATCGAGACCGCCAGCCAGGCCGCGCTGATGCAGGCCCTGCACTGCGACCGCGGCCAGGGCTACCTGTACGCCCGGCCGCTGGAAGCCGGCGCGCTGGCCGACTGGTGCCTGCAGCGCGGGCTGCGCGCGGCCTGAATCAGACGCTGAAGATCTTGCCCGGGTTCATGATGTTGTCCGGGTCGAGCGCCAGCTTCACGCTGCGCATCAGCGCCACCGCGCCGGCGCCGGCCTCGTCGACCAGGAAGCCCATCTTGTGCAGGCCGATGCCGTGCTCGCCGGTGCAGGTGCCTTCCAGCGCGATGGCGCGCTGCACCATCTGATGGCTCAGGCGCTCGGCCAGCGCGCGCTGGTCGGCGTCGCCTTCCTTCACCAGGTAGGCCAGGTGGAAGTTGCCGTCGCCCACATGGCCGACGATGTAGAAGGGCAGGCCGCTGGCATCGGCCTCGGCCACCGAAACGTTCAGGATCTCGGCCAGGCGCGAGATCGGCACGCAGGTGTCGGTGGTCACGGTGCGGCTGCCGGGGTTGGCCTGCATGCCGGCGAAGTAGGCCTTGTGCCGCGCCGCCCACAGCCGCGTGCGCGCCTCGGGCGTGCTGGCCCATTCGAAGTCCTCGCCGCCCAGCTCGCTGGCGATGGCCTGCACAAGTTCAGCCTGCTCCTTCACGCCGGCCTCGCTGCCGTGGAACTCCATCAGCAGCATCGGCTGCTCGCGCAGGCCCAGCTTGCTCTGCAGGTTCACGAAGCGCACGGCATTGGTGTCGAGCAGTTCGCAGCGCGCGATCGGCACGCCCACCTGGGTGAGCTGGATGGTGGTGTTGACGGCCGCGTCGATGCTGGGAAAGTGGCAGATCGCCGCGCTCACCGCCTCGGGCAGCGGGAACAGGCGCAGCGTCACCTCGGTGATCACGCCCAGCGTGCCCTCACTGCCGACGAACAGGCGCGTCAGGTCATAACCGGCGCTGCTCTTCTTGGCGCGCGTGCCGGTGCGGATGACCTCGCCGCTGGCCGTCACCACGGTCAGGCCCAGCACGTTCTCGCGCATGGTGCCGTAGCGCACGGCGTTCGTGCCGCTGGCGCGCGTGGCGGCCATGCCGCCCAGGCTGGCGTTGGCGCCGGGGTCGATCGGGAAGAACAGGCCCGAATCACGGATTTCGCGGTTGAGCTGCTCGCGCGTGACGCCGGCCTGCACCGTCACCGTCAGGTCCTCGGGGTTCAGGCGCACGATGGCGGTCATGCGCGACACGTCCACGCTGATGCCGCCCTGCACCGCCAGCAGGTGGCCTTCCAGCGAGCTGCCGGTGCCGTAGGGGATCACCGGCACGCGGTGCGCGGCGGCGATGGCCACCGCGGCGGCCACGTCCTCGGTGCTGTCGCAGAACACCACCGCATCCGGCGGCGTCACCGGGAACGGCGACTCGTCGCGGCCATGCTGCTCGCGCACCGCGGCGGCCGTGCTGCAGCGCTCGCCGAAGCGCTCGCGCAGGGCGGCCAGCGCGGCCTCGGGCAGCGGGCGGCGCGGGGCATTGAGCAGGTGGGCATCGGGCAGCGGGGCGTTCATGGCAGGTCTCCGGCAGAACCCGCAATGGTATGACCTTGAGCCGACCCCGTGCTTTGCAGGCCTGCAGGCCGCAGCGCGGAAGAACGCCCGCGCAATCGGGCAACATCCGGTTCCCCGCAGCCACCTCGACACCCACCGCCATGGCCAACCGCCTGACCCAGATCGCCACCCGCACCGGAGACGACGGCAGCACCGGCCTGGGTGACGGCAGCCGCGTGCCCAAGGACCACCTGCGCGTGCAGGCCATGGGCGATGTGGACGAGCTGAACTCCAGCCTGGGCGTGCTGCTGGCCGAGCCGCTGCCCGCCGACGTGCGCGAGCTGCTGGTGGTCGTCCAGCACGAGCTGTTCAACTTGGGTGGCGAGCTGTCCATCCCCGGCTACCAGCTGCTCAAACCCGAGGCCCTGCTGACGCTGGACAACGCGCTGGAGCAGCACAACGCCACGCTGCCGCGCCTGGCCGAGTTCATCCTGCCGGCCGGCACGCGCAGCGCCGCGCTGGCCCATGTCAGCCGCAGCATCGCCCGCCGTGCCGAGCGTGCGGTGGTGGCGCTGGGCGCGCAGGAGAAGGTCAACGACGCGCCGCGCCAGTACCTGAACCGCCTGTCCGACCTGATGTTCGTGCTGGCGCGCGTGCTCAACCGCGCCAACCTCGACGGCCTGGGCGGCGACGACGTGTACTGGAAGAGCGAGCGGCTGAGCCGCCAGCAGGACTGACGGCGCGCACCCGGCCCCGCGTTCGCGGGGGGGCCGGCGTGGCGGTGAGCCGCGGCGCCAACGGGGCCTTGCGTAGGCAGACGGACCCCCGCCACACCGCGCGGTGGGCAACGTCACCCACCCGAGGGAGCCTGCCATGACCCGATCGATCCTGTCCGCCCGTCCGGCGCGCCGCGCCATCACCCTGGCGGCGGCCGCTGCCCTGGCTACGCTGGGCGCTGCGCCTGCGGCCCATGCCGCGTACCAGTTCACCTTCCTCAGCGGTCTGCCCTGGGGCGCCAGCGATGCCCAGCTGGGACTGGCCGCTGGCGCGCAGATCGAGAACTTCGAGGACACCGCGCTGATCCCCGGCCTGACCGTGCAGCTGAGCGCGTCGTCCTCGGGCAGCTACGGCCCCACCGGCACCCTGCCGCGCGTGTTCGCGCCCGGCGCCGATCCGTACGGCAATGCCTTCATCTGGGGCACCTGGGACGGCTCGCATGCCTTGCTGAACACCGGCAACAACGCGTCGGCGCCCTACAGCAGCAGCTCGGCCTGGGGCGATGTGACGCTGGGCTTCGGCAACGGCGGCGCGCGCCAGGTGGGCTTCAGCCTGCAGAACATGCAGCAGGCCGCCAGCTTCACCCTCAACGGCAGCACCGTGGTGCCCACCGGCAGCATCGCCAACTTCGTCTACAGCTGGTACGGCCAGGGCTACCTGCGCATCGACGTGACCGGCAACTCGGCCCCGATCACGTCGCTGAAGATCGACGGCACCATCTACGACGCCTGGACCCTCGACCACCTGGCCGTTACCGCCGCCGTGCCCGAGCCGCAGAGCTGGGCCCTGCTGGCCGGCGGCCTGCTGGCGGTGCTGGGCCTGGCGCGCCGCCGCGCCGCTGCGCGTGGCTGATGGGCAGGTGATCGGCGGGTGATCGGCCGCTCAGGCCGCGCCGCTGCCCAGCTCGCGGTGCAGCCAGGCGCGGGCCACGGTCCAGTCGCGCTTCACGGTGGCCAGCGAGATGCCCAGCACCTGCGCCACCTCCTCGTTCTCGAGGCCGCCGAAGAAGCGCAGCTCCACCACCTTGGCGGCGCGCGGGTCGATGGTCTCGAACGCCTGCAGCGCCTCGTGCACGGCCACCAGGTCGCGGTCGGGCGCAGCGCCCAGCTGTTCCAGGCCCGACAGCGTCACCGACACCAGCTCGGCGTCGCGCTTGGCGGCGCGGCGCGCCATCTCGTGGTTGACCAGGATGCGGCGCATCATCGTCGAGGCCACCGCCAGGAAGTGGCTGCGGTTCTTCCACTGCGTGCGCGTCTGATCGGCCATGCGGAACCAGGCCTCGTGCGCCAGCGCGGTGGCGCTCAGCGTGTGGCCCGGCAGCTCGCGCCGCAGGTGGCTGCGCGCGATGCGCCGGAGTTCGTCGTAGAGCAGGGCGAACAGCTGATCGCCGGCCGCGCGGTCGCCCGGCTGGGTCAGGCCGCTCAGCCACTGTGTGACTTCGGCGGCATCGAACTCGGGTGCGGCTTCCAACGACATGCTGCGGCGGGCCCGGTGGCGGCCGCCTCCCCGGCGGCCAGGCGGCCCGGCTGATCCTCTCCTGGGGGTGGATTGTCACCAGCCTGGCGCTTCGGCCACCATGCGAGTTGTCACGCGGGTCTGGCCAGCGCCACCGCAGGCCCCCTGTTCCGGGGGCCCGGCGACGCGCCGGCCGCATGGCAACCTCGTCCCCTGACCGCACGCGACAGCGCGCGCCAACGCATGTCTGCCCACCCGTCCGACCTGTCCCTCGACGTTTCCTCCGACGCTTCTTGCGGCGCACCCGCTGGTGGCGACCCGGCCGCTGCCGCTGCGCGCTGGGCGGCGGTGCGCGCGCTGTTCGAGCGCCTGCTCGATTTGCCGCCGGCCGAGCGCGAGCCGGCGCTGGCCGAGGCCGCAGTGGACGAGGCGATGCGCGCCGAGCTGCTCTCGCTGCTGGCCCACCTGCCCGAGGACGATGGCAGCGCAGGCGACGGCCCCCCGGCCGCCGGCGGGGGCCCGAGCGCGGCACCGGCCCAGGCCGGCTTCCTGGCGCGCCCCGCGGCCATGCTGTCCACCGCCTTTGCCGCCACCGGTCCGGCCGCCGGGGGGGGCACGGGCGACGCGCCCTGGGCCGATGCGGCCGAGGCCGACGGCCAGGACCGCAGCGGCCAACGCCTGGGCGCCTGGCGGATCGCGGGCCTGCTGGGCCGCGGCGGCATGGGCGACGTCTGGCGCGCCCACCGTGCCGACGGTGCCTGGGACGGTGTGGCAGCGATCAAGGTGCTGCGCCGCGGCATGGATTCGCAGGCCGTGCTGGCGCGCTTTGCACAGGAGCAGCGCGCGCTGGCGCGGCTGGACCATCCGCACATCGCCCGCCTGCTGGACGCCGGCCGCACGCCCGACGGCCTGCCCTACTTCGTGATGGAGGCGGTGGACGGCCAGCCGATCGACCGTGCCTGCGCCGGGCAGCCGCTGGCGGCGCGGCTGGGCCTGTTCCTGCAGCTGGCCGACGCGGTCAGCCACGCCCACCGCCAGCTGCTGCTGCACCGCGACCTGAAGCCCAGCAACGTGCTGGTCGACGCGCAGGGCCAGGTCAAGCTGCTGGACTTCGGCATCGCCAAGGCGCTGGATCCGCTGGACGGCCCCGCAGCCGCCGGCGCGGCCGATGCCGCCGAGCCGGCGGCCAGCGCCACGCTGCTGGGCGGGCGCGCGTTCACGCCGCATTACGCCAGCCCCGAGCAGGTGCGCGGCGAGCCGGTGGGCACGGCCACCGACATCTACAGCCTGGGCGTGCTGCTGTACGTGATGCTGACCGGTCGGCGGCCCTACGGCCAGGGCGCCACCACCGCCGCTGCCGCCGCGCGCAGCGTGCTGGACGACGCGCCGCTGCGGCCCAGCGCCACGGCCATCGCGCCATCGGCCGAAGCGACCGACGCAGCCGACACGGCCGACGAAGCCGCCACCCAGGCGCTGCGCCGCCAGCTGCGCGGCGACCTCGACAACATCCTGCTCAAGACGCTGGACAAGGACCCCGCGCAGCGTTACCCCAGCGTGGATGCGCTGGCCGCTGACCTGCGCGCCTGGCTGGGCGGCTTTCCGGTGGCCGCGCGGCCGCTGGGCTGGGGCCGGCGCAGCCTGCGCTTCGTGGCCCGCCACCGCGCCGCCAGTGCCGCCGGCGCGCTGGCGGTGGCGGCCGTGCTGGGCTCCACCGTGCTGGCCTGGCACCAGGCCGACCGCGCCGAGGCCCAGCGTGCGCTGGCCCAGGCGCGCATGGCCCAGGTGCGCCAGCTGGCCAACCAGCTGGTGTTCAAGTACCACGACCAGATCGCCTACCTGCCCGGCGCCACCCGCGTGCGCGAGGCGCTGCTGACCGACGCCGCCGACTTCCTCGACCGCCTGCGCCAGGATGCCGCGGGCGACACCGCGCTGGCCGTGGAGCTGGCCGGCACCTACTACCGCATCAGCAAGCTGCAGGGACTGGACCCGTCGGCCTCGGTGCACACCGGGCGCCACGCCGCTGCCGAGGCCAACCTCGACAAGGCGCTGGCGCTGTCGCGCGGCTATGTCGGCCTGCCCAGCCTGGACATGCCGGCGCTGACCGACGCGGTCAACATGCAGGTCAGCCAGGCCGAGCTGCGCCAGCGCGCCGGCCGCATGGCCGAGGCCGACGCCGCGCTGCGCACCGGCCTGGCCCTGCTGGACCGGGCGCTGGCCCGCGATGCCAGGGACACGCGGGCGCTGACCAGCGCGATCCGCCTGCACGGCGTGCATGCGCGCATCCTGGGCAACCAGACCGGCCTGGCCATGCTGGGCCGCTGGCGCGAGGCCTGCGCCAGCGCCGACCGTTCGCGCGCCGCGGCCGAGGCCACGCTGGCGGCCGACCCGGTCAACGTCTACGTGCCCGACAGCCTGGCCTACGCGCTGCGCGAGCAGGCCTGGTGCCGCCAGCTCGACGGCCGCGCCGACGAGGCGCTGGCCCTGGTGCAGCAGCAGATCCCGCTGCGCGACCGCATGGCCGCGAAGTTTCCCGACGACCTGGATTTCCGCTGGCAGCGCGCGCTGGTGCGGGCCCACCAGGCCGAGCTGCAGTCGGCCCTGGGCCTGCATGCGCAGGCACTGGCCGGGCTGGCGCAGGCCCAGGCGCTGGCGCGCGAGGCGGTGGCGGCCGATGCGGCCAACGTGGCCGGCCAGCAGCGCTGGGTGGCGCTGGCGCTGCTGCAGGCCCGCCTGCTGGCCGCCGCCGGCCAGCCGGCCGCGGCGCGCCCGGTGGTGGAGGCCGTGCTGGCGCGCCTGCCCGTGCCGGCCGGGCCGGTGGCCTTTGCCGAGCGCCATCCGGCGGCCGAGGCCCGGGTGTGGGCGGCGCGGCTGTGGCGCGAGGCCGAGCCGGCGCGGGCGCTGGCCTGGGCGCGCGAGGCCGAGGCGCTGATGCAGGCCGCGGGCGCCGGCGACGACAACGCCGCACGGCGCTGGTGGCAGGCCCAGGCCCAGGGCGAGGCGGCGCTGGCCCTGGCCGCGCTGGGCCGCGGCACCGAGGCGCGCGCGCAGGCCGTGCAGGCGCTGCTCAGCTGGGGGGATGAGGCGTCGACGCCGCCGGCGCTGCGGGCGTCACGGCAGGCGGTGCAGGCCCTGGCCGCAGCGGCGGCGGGCGCCTGAGCGGCCACCGCCGCGGCTTTCGGCCGGACAGCGCCGGCGCAGTTCCGGCGCAGTTCCGGCTCAGTGCCGATTCAGTGCGCCGGCAGCGTCACGCCCAGCGTGCCGGCCAGCCGCAGGGCCGTGTCCTGCAGCAGCGTCACCCGTGACGCCGCGCCGCGCGCCAGGCAGGCGCAGGCATAGGCCCGGTCGGCCTGCATGCGCTCGACATGCACATCCAGTCCGGCACCGGCCATCAGCCACTTGAAGTCGATGATGTCGACCAGCGGCAGGCCTTGGACGTCGGGAGCGGTGAGAACGGACATGGCGGCAATCGTTGTCAGTGCCTCCACGTTAACGGCTCGCCGCGGCTTGTGGCTGACACCTGCCTCTAGATGCCGGTCGCCGGCAGCGCGCAAAGCGTCACGCCCTGGGCGGCAGGCGCCGGGCTGGTGGCTCAGCCTGCGCGCAGGGCGCGCAGCAGCCAGGCGCGGGCGAAGGCCCAGTCGCGCTTGACCGTGGCGCTGCCCACGCCCAGCGCCTGGGCGATCTCGTCGATCTCCAGCCCGCCGAAGAACTTCAGCTCCACCACCTGGGCCGCCCGCGCGTCGGCCTCTGCCAGCGCCAGCAGCGCCTCGTGCACCGCCACCACATCGGCACCCGGCCCACCGGCCACCTGCTCGGCCTCGGCCAGGGTCAGCGGCAGCAGCTGGGCGTCGCGCTTGGCCGCGCGCCGCGCCAGCGCATGGTTGACCAGGATGCGGCGCATCATGATCGACGCCACGCCCAGGAAGTGGCTGCGGCTCTCCCAGCGCGTGCGGGTCTGGCCGCTCAGGCGGAACCAGGCCTCGTGCGCCAGCGCCGTGGCGCTGAGGGTGTGGCCCTCGGCCTCGCGGCGCAGCTGCGCGGCGGCACATTGGCGCAGGTCGTCGTACAGCGCGGCATACAGCCCGTCCACGGCCCCGGCATCGCCGGCGTCGAGCTGCTGCAGCCACTGGTTCAGCGTCGGGCCGTCGGGGGCCGGGGAGGGCGGGGCGGAATCGGACATCGGCGTGATCCTAATGGCCCGGTTTGCCTGCGCTCACTGCAGTGGGCGTCCGTGTTTGCCCGGGCCGCTCCGCCCCGCGTCCCGGTGGGTCGGGGGCCGCCCACCGGCCCGCAGAATGCCGTTGCCGTGAATCCGTCCCCCCCGCCGCCCGATCCCGTGCCGCCTCCGCCATCGCCTGCCCAGCCCGCCGCCCAACCTCCCGGTGGGCCGGACTGGCCGGCGATCAAGGCCGCGTTCGGCCGTCTGGCCGGGCTGGGCCCGGCCGAACGCGCCGCCGGCCTGGCGCCGGCGGCGCTGCAGGCTGCGGGGCTCGGCATCGCCGACGCCGCCGAACTGCAGGCGCTGCTGGCCGCCCACGACGCCGAGCGCGCCACACAGGGCCTGCTCGACGGTGGTGCGGTGCAGGCCCTGGCCGACGACGCGGCCGACGAGGCGCCCGCCGCGCCCGTGGGCGAGCGCCTGGGCGCCTGGGCCGTGGTGCGCGCGCTCGGCGCCGGCGGCATGGGCGAGGTGGTGGAGGTGCAGCGCGCCGACGGCCGCTACCAGGGCCGCGCGGCCGCCAAGCTGCTGCGCCCCGGCCTGTCGGGCGAGGGCGTGCTGCGGCGCTTCGCGCAGGAGCGCCAGGCGCTGGCGCGGCTGGAGCATCCGCACATCGCGCGCCTGCTCGACGCCGGCGCCACCGCCGCCGGCCGGCCTTTTTTCGTGCTGGAGTACGTGGACGGCCAGCCGATCGACCGCGCGCTGGCCGGTCTGCCGCTGCGCCAGCGGGTGCAGGTGTTCCTGCAGCTGGCCGATGCGGTGGCCCACGCCCACCGGCAGCTGCTGGTGCACCGCGACCTGAAGCCCGGCAACGTGCTGGTGGATGCGCGCGGCCAGGTCAAGCTGCTCGATTTCGGCATTGCCAAGGCGCTGGACCCGGCACCGGCCAGCGCGGCCGAGGCCGAGCACACCCAGGCCGGCCAGCGCCCGTTCACGCCGCAGTACGCCAGCCCCGAGCAGGTGCGCGGTGAGCCGGTGGGCACGGCCACCGACATCTACAGCCTGGGCGTGCTGCTGTACCGCCTGCTCACCGGCGTGAACCCCACCGGCCGCGACGCCACCACGCCGGCCGAGGCCGCGCGCCGCGTGCTCGACGAGACGCCCACGCGGCCCAGCAGCCTGTCACCGGCGCTGGTGGACGACCCCGGCTGGCTGGCCACGCGCCGCCACCTGGCGGGCGATCTGGACAACATCCTGCTCAAGGCGCTGGAAAAGGAGCCGGCGCGCCGCTACGCCAGCGTGGACGCGCTGGCCGCCGACCTGCAGGCCTGGCTGGACGGCCGGCCGGTCAGCGCGCGTGCCGCCACCTGGCCCTACCTGGCCAGCCGCTTCGTGCGCCGGCACCGTGCGGCCAGTGCGGCCAGCGCGCTGGCCCTGCTGGCCGTGCTGGGCGGCGCGGGCGTGGCGCTGCACCAGGCACGCCAGGCGGATGCGGCCCGCGCCCGCGCTGAAAGCCACCTGGCCGAGCTGCGCCGCATCAGCCGCGATGTGGTGGTGGCCTACGGCGACGCCATCACCCATGTGCCGGGCGGCGCTGCGCGCAAGATCGAGATGCTGCAGACCACCGCCGCCACGCTGGAGCGCCTGGCCAGCCAGGTGGACGCGCAGGCCGACGCTGGCTTCGCCGCCGATGTGGCCGGTTTGTATGCGCGTCTGGCCGATCTGCTGACCGTGGGCAACCACAACGTCAGCGAGAAACTCGAGGACTCGGCGGCCTATGCGCGCCGCGCCGTGGCGTTGTACAGCCGCGCCGGCGTGGCCGGGGTGCCCGATGCCGACAGCCTGGTGAACTGGGCCCAGGCGCATCAGGCGCTGGCCTCGGCGGCCCAGGCGCGCCGTGACTTCGACGCCGCGCTGCGCGAACTGGCGGCCGGCGAGGCCGTGCTGGCCGGTGGCCAGCAGCGCTGGGCCCGGGCCGAGCCCGCCGTGCGTGGCCGGCTGGTCAGCGCGCGCGGCGCGCTGGCCATGCGCCAGGCCGCGCTGCACTACGGCTGGGGCCAGCCCAACCGCAACGACCCCCCGGCCGCGCTGGCCGCGCTGGACCGTGCCGGCCACTGGTACCTGCAGGCCCTGGGCGACGGCCGCAGCCCCGACATGGAAGACGTGTTCCAGCTGGGCACCGTGGCCGGCGGCCGCGCGCTGGTGCACGCCCGGCTCGAGGCCTGGGACGCGGCGCTGGCCGCCGCGCGCGACAGCATCGCGCAACGCCAGCGGGCACTGGCGCTGGCACCGCACAACCGCACCGTGCAGGGCGCGGTGGCGGCCGACCAGAACCTGCTGGGCGGCCTGAGCCTGAACGTCGGCGACAGCGCCGGCGCGCTGGCCGCCACCGCGCCGGCCTGGGCCACGCTGGCCCGCCTGATCGCCGAGGAGCCGGCGCACACCAACTGGCGCACCAACCAGCAGGCGCTGGCGCTGAACCATGGCCGCGCGCTGCTGGGCCAGGGCCGGGCGGCCGAGGCACTGCCGGTGCTGGGCGTAGCCGAGGCCGCGCTGGCGCCGCTGGTGGCCGGCGGCCAGGCCAATGCCACGCAGCAGCGCCGGCTGGCCCAGGTGCGCCTGGCCCAGGCCCAGGCGCACCACCGCCTGGGCGAGCGCGCGGCGGCGCAGCGCCTGGGCGAGGCCGCGCTGGCGGCGCTGCGCGGCCTGACGCGCGAGCGGCCGACCGACCGCGACGCCTGGCTGGTGCAGGGCGAGGTGGCGTTCCAGCTGGCGGCCTGGCAGGCCGGTGCGGGCGGGGCTGCCGGCGCACGGGCCGCGCGGCCCTGGCAGGACGAGGCGCGCAGCGCCTATGCCCGTGCCGCCGCGCTGCGGCCGCTGACCGCCGAGCACGCCCGGCGCGCGGCCGCCCTGCCGCCGGGCTGAGCCCTGACCCCACCCGCCGCGCGGGCCCCGCCGCCGCGCAGGCCCCCTCGCCCCCCTGCTTGCGGGGGCGGCGGCGCCGCGGTGATCCGCCGGGCGCGCCGACCCGGCGCTGTGGAACAAGCCCGGCGTCTGTGCTTCGTCCGGGTGCCACCTGCCTCGACAGCAAAGGATGTCCCCGATGATCACCACCACCCTGCGCTGCGCGGCCCTGGCCGCCAGCCTGCTGCCCGGCCTGGCCCTGGCCACCGGCCCGGTGTCGCTGACCGACCAGCCCGGCGTCAGCGCCACGGCCAGCAGCTGCTTCCAGTCCGCCGACTGCGCCGCCGGCCGCTGGTCGGCCGCCAACGTCTTCGACAACCTGGCCTACGTGGCCGGCATCGGCGGCAACGCCTGGAACGCCGGCACCTGGGCCAGCGCGCTGGCACCGGCCTGGGTGCGTGTGGACCTGGGCCGCCTGGCGCAGATCGACAGCGTGGTGCTGCGCTTCACCGACAACCAGGGCGGCTGGAACGGCTACGAGAACCTCTACGAACTGCGCGGCAGCGCCGACGGCCAGGCCTGGCAGCTGCTGGGCAGCGGCGCGCTGGTCGACATCACCGGCAACGCCGACGCCCTGACCGACACCTACCAGTGGGCCAGCGGCGCCCAGCCCACGCTGCGCCTGCTGGAGTACCGCGTGGTCGGCGGCCGCCACTGGGCCGCGCTGGACGAGATGGACGTGACGGGCACCGCCGTCAGCGCCGTGCCCGAGCCCGGCGCCTGGGCGCTGATGGCCGCCGGCCTGGGCCTGCTGGGTCTGCGGGCACAGCGCTCAAGACTGGCGCGCGCCGGCCGATAAGCAGGCTGAATCCACGCAGCACGCCTTGGGCAGTTCACGGGGGGCGAGCACCCGACGGAGCTGGCCCATGTCCCTCGCGAACACCCTGCAGCAGTACGTCCTCCACGGCTTCTGCCTGTCGTGGAACCCGCCCCTGCTGCTGCTGCACGTGGCGTCCGACGGCATCATCGCGCTGGCCTACGCCACCATCCCGGTGATGCTGATCCGGCTGGTGCGGCAGCGCAAGGACCTGCAGTTCAGCTGGGTGTTCGTGCTGTTCGGGGCCTTCATCCTGGCCTGTGGCGCCACCCACGCCATGGGGCTGTGGACGGTGTGGAACCCCGACTACCTGGCCGCCGGCCTGGTGAAGGCCTTCACCGCCCTGGTCTCGGTGGGCACCGCGCTGGCGCTGTGGCCGCTGATCCCCAAGGCCATCGCGCTGCCCGGCCCGGCGCAGTGGGAGGCCGTGCACCAGGACCTGCGCCGCCAGGTCGACGAACGCCACCGCGCCGAAACCCAGGTGCGCCTGCTCAATGCCGGGCTGGAGGCGCGCGTGCGCGAGCGCACCGCCGAGCTGGAGCAGGCCAACCAGCGCCTGTCGCTGCTGCACGCCGAGCTGGAGCAGCGCGTCAAGGACCGCACGCGCGAGCTCGAGGCCGCCCAGGCCGCGCTGGTGGACAGCGCGCGCCAGGCCGGCATGGCCGAGATCGCCACCAACGTGCTGCACAACGTGGGCAATGTGCTCAACAGCCTGAACGTGTCCACCGGCCTGCTGGCGCAGCGGCTGCGCCAGTCCAAGCTGCCGGGGCTGGGCAAGTCGGTGGACATGCTGGCGGCCCAGGCGGCCGACCTGCCGCGCTTCTTCGCCGAGGATCCCAAGGCGCGCATGCTGCCCGACTACCTGGGCCGGCTGAATGCCGCGCTGCAGCAGGAGCAGCGCGAGGCGCAGACCGAGCTGGATCAGATGTCGCGCAGCATCGACCACCTGAAGGACATCGTCGCCACGCAGCAGACCTATGCCGGCGCGCGGCAGATGGTGGCCCTGGCCCGCGTGCAGGACCTGGTGGACGACGCGCTGCGCATGAACGCCGGGGCGCTGTCGCGCCACCACATCACGGTGGAGAAGGTCATCGCCGACCTGCCCGAGCTGCCGCTGGACCGCCACCGCGTGCTGCAGATCCTGGTCAACCTGATCGGCAATGCCAAGCAGGCCATGGACGCCGCCGAGGCCCGCGGCCACAGCCTGCGCATCGCCGCCGCGCTGGACGACGAGGGCCGGCTGCAGCTGTCGGTGCAGGACCAGGGCGACGGCATCGCGCCCGAGAACCTGCAGCGCATTTTCCTGCACGGCTTCACCACCCGCGCCGACGGCCACGGCTTCGGCCTGCACAGCTGCATCCTGGCGGCGCGCGAGATGGGTGGCGAGCTGCGCGTGCACAGCGACGGCGTGGGCCACGGCGCCACCTTCACGCTGGTGCTGCCGGTGCAGGGCGTGGAGGTGGGGCGATGAAGCATGCCGCGCATGAACTCGGCTGGGTGCAGGCCGTCGCCGGCGCCGCGCCGCGCATCCTGCTGGTGGATGACATGGCGGCCATCCACGACGACTTCCGCAAGATCCTGGGCGGCACGCCGCCGGTCGACGCCGGCCTGGACGACCTGGAGGCGGCGCTGTTCGAGTCCGCGCCCTCGCGTGCCGGGCCGTCCGCCGCACCGGGCTTCGAACTCGACTCGGCCTACCAGGGCAGCGAGGCGCTGGTGCGTGTGCGCACCGCGGCGGAGGCCGGCCGGCCCTATGCGCTGGCCTTCGTGGACATGCGCATGCCGCCGGGCTGGGACGGCGTGCAGACCATCGAGCAGCTGTGGCGCGTCGATCCCGCGCTGCAGGTGGTGATCTGCACCGCGTACTCCGACTACGCGTGGGAAGAGGTGCTGGACCGCCTGGACGCCAAGCACCGGCTGATGATCCTGAAGAAGCCCTTCGACGCCATCGAGGTGTCGCAACTGGCGCACACGCTGTGCGCCAAGTGGCAGGCCGACCACGCGGTAGCCCGCCACACCGAGGCGCTGGAGCGCGAGGTGCAGCTGCGCCTGGGCGAGCTGCGCGAGGCGAACCAGCAGCTGCAGCAGGAGCTGGCCGAACGCCAGCGCCGCGAGGCCGACCTGCAGCTGGCGGCCAGCGTGTTCCACAACGCGCTCAACGGCATCGTCGTCACTGACGAGCGCGCGCGCATCGTCTCGGTGAACCCGGCCTTCACCCGGCTGACCGGCTACGAGCCGCACGAGGCCGTGGGCCAGACGCTGCGCCTGCTGCGCACCGAAGCCGACCGCGCCAGCCGTGCCGACGACCTGTACCACCAGCTGTGGTTGCAGCTGCTGGCCACCGGTGAGTGGAGCGGCGAGCTGTGGAGCCAGCGCAAGGACGGCAGCCGCTTTTGCGAGTGGCTGAGCCTGAACCGCGTGCCGGTGCCGCCGGGCCAGCCCCGGCGCTTCGTGGGCCTGATGGCCGACGTGACCGAGCAGCGCCGGCAGCAGGACAGCTGGCGCCAGCAGGCGCTGCACGATCCGCTCACCGGCCTGGCCAACCGCGCCCACCTGCACGGGCGGGTGGACGAGGCCCTGCTGCGCGCGCAGCGCGGTGGCGCCGGCTGCTGCCTGCTGTTCCTCGACCTCGACCGCTTCAAGCCCATCAACGACCGACTGGGCCACGACGTGGGCGACGCCCTGCTGCGCGAGGTGGCCGAGCGCCTGAAGGCGCTGATCCGCCACGACGACCTGGCGGCTCGGCTGGGCGGCGACGAGTTCGTGCTGCTGCTGGACGGCGCCGAGCCGGCCGACTGCGGCGAGCGCGTGGCCGACCGCGTGCTGGCCAGCCTGGCGCTGCCGGTGCAGGTGGGCGAGCACAGCCTGCAGATCGGCGTGTCCGTGGGCATCGCCTATGGCCCGCTGGACGGCGCCGACCGCGACACGCTGATGAAGCAGGCCGACGCGGCGATGTACCTGGCCAAGGCGCGCGGGCGCCAGTGCTGGCACCGCCACGGCGCGGCGCCCGCCGGCCCGGCCGACCCCGCGGCGTCGATCTGAACGCGGCCGCGGGGCCGCCTCAGGCCGCCGTCACTTGCGGCCGTCGGCCTGGGCGCGGCGGTTCTTCACCGCGTCGCTCAGCACCTGCAGCACGGTCATCGAGTCGTCCCAGCCGATGCAGGCGTCGGTGATGCTCTGGCCGTAGGCCAGCTTGGCCACGTCGTCCTTGCCCGGGGTGAACTTCTGCGCGCCGGGGTTCAGGTGGCTTTCCACCATCACGCCGAAGATGCTGCGGTTGCCGGCGGCCATCTGCGCCGCGATGTCGCGCGCCACGTCCACCTGCCGCTCATGCTGCTTGCTGCTGTTGGCGTGGCTGCAGTCGACCATCAGCTTCTCCGGCAGCTTGGCGGTGGCCAGTTCGGCGCAGGCCGCGGCCACGTGCTCGGCGTCGTAGTTCGGCTTCTTGCCGCCGCGCAGGATGACGTGGCAGTCCTTGTTGCCCTTGGTCTGCACGATGGCCACCTGGCCGTTCTTGTGCACCGACATGAAGTGGTGCGGCCGGCTGGCGGCCTGGATGGCGTCTGTGGCGATCTTCAGGTTGCCGTCGGTGCCGTTCTTGAAGCCGATGGGTGCCGAAAGACCCGAGGCCAGTTCGCGGTGCACCTGGCTTTCGGTGGTGCGTGCGCCGATGGCGCCCCAGCTGATCAGGTCGCCGATGTACTGCGGGCTGATCACGTCGAGGAACTCGCTGCCCGCCGGCAGGCCCAGGCGGTTGATCTCCACCAGCAGCTGGCGCGCGATGCGCAGGCCTTCGTGGATGCGGTAGCTCTCGTCGAGGTAGGGGTCGTTGATCAGGCCCTTCCAGCCCACCGTGGTGCGCGGCTTCTCGAAGTACACGCGCATCACGATCTCCAGCGTGTCCTTGTACTTCTCGCGCTCCACCTTCAGCTTGCGCGCGTACTCTAGCGCCGCGGCCGGGTCATGGATCGAGCAGGGGCCGATGACGACCAGCAGGCGGTCGTCCTTGCCCTCGAGCTGCTTGCGGATGGTGCGGCGGGTGTCGGCGATCAGCGTCTCCACCGGCGTGCCGGCGATCGGGAAAAAGCGGATCAGGTGCTCGGGCGGCGGCAAGGGCGTCACCTCGTGGATGCGTTGGTCGTCGGTCTGGCTGGTCTTCTCGCTGAGCGAATAGCCATAGCCCGCTTCCGTGCTGGCGTGGCTGCTGGGGGACTTCGGGGCCATGGGGAACTCCTGTGGATGGACGAAAAAAAACCGCCGGGGCTTCCGGCGGTTTTCTGGGTGTTCGGTCTGCTTGCTTTACGCGCGCTTGCCTCTCCAGCCGCCGGTCAGGGGCGAGAACCAAAAGTAGGCAAAGAAAAATCGCGAGGCGCGCATGGACGGCGAATGTAGCACGCAGCCGCTGACGCGGCCATGACACCTGGGCGACGCGACGCGGCTCAGAAGAACTCGACCGCGCCCACCGCCGCCTCGCCCGCCGTGCTGGCCGCCGGGGCCTGGTGGGCCAGCGTGCGGTTGCGGCCCGCCTGCTTGGCCGCGTACACCGCCTGGTCGGCGCGCTCGAAGGCGCTGCTGGGCGTGTCGTCGGGGTCGACGGCGGTGAAGCCCACGCTGACCGTCAGCCGGCGCACCTGGGGAAAGTCGTGCGCCTCGATGCCGCTGCGCAGCCGCTCGAAGGCCGCGAAGGCGTGCGACTCGTCGGGCGCGCTGAGGAGCACCACGAACTCCTCACCGCCGAAGCGGTACAGCCGGTCGCCCAGGCGGCAGGTGCTGCGCATCAGCTGCGCGGTGAGCAGCAGCACCTCGTCGCCGATCAGGTGGCCGTGGGTGTCGTTCACGCGCTTGAAGTGGTCGATGTCGACCAGGCCCAGCCACCAGCGGTGGCCCTGGCCCGGCCGCGTGCCGCCCAGCTGGCCCTGTGCCGCGCGCACGAAGCTCTCGTCGAAGGTCTTGCGGTTGAGCAGGCCGGTCAGGCCATCGCGCTCGTTCTCGTCGATCAGCCCGCGCAGCTG
Organism: Pseudaquabacterium inlustre; assembly: GCF_038066595.1. Taxonomy (NCBI): domain Bacteria; kingdom Pseudomonadati; phylum Pseudomonadota; class Betaproteobacteria; order Burkholderiales; family Sphaerotilaceae; genus Pseudaquabacterium; species Pseudaquabacterium inlustre. The sequence continues at coordinate 382,413 of NZ_JBBUTH010000008.1, read as the reverse complement.
GCGGTAGAAGCGCAGCAGGCTGGCCACCATGCGCAGCTGCCCCGGCGCCAGCGCCTGGTGCTGGGCGAATTCGATGACGCCCGGCGTGGGCACGCCGCAGGCCTCGGTCAGCGGCTGCAGCCAGCGGAAGCCCGGGCGGGGCAGCGGGCACGCCTGCTGGCTGGTCAGGCAGCTCAGCCAGTGCGGTCGGTCCTCGCGCAGCGGCAGGCTGCCGCATTCGGGCCGCGCGCAGGGTGACAGCAGGGGGCAGGCCTGGCTGGCGGGGCTGGCGGCCACATCGGGTGGCACGGCCATCGCGGTGGTCAGCCAGCGCTGCTGGCTGCCATCGTGCACCAGGCGGTGGATGGCCACCCCGTCACACTGCATCAGGTCACGCGCCAGCTCCGCCAGGGCGGTGTCCAGCACATCGGCGTCGCGAAGGCGTGTCAGCGACGTCAGGTGGTCGATCAACTCGGACATGCGGGTGGACTGCAACAGCAACAACATGGCACGCCGAAGGCGCACCTGAAGTCAATGTCGGCCGTCCGGCGCTGGCGCTTGAGAGCCGCTGCCTGTGACCGTTGGCACGATCCGGCCCGCCCGTGCGGGCCGGGCCGCTCAGGCCGTGCCGCCGACGGTCAGGCCGTCGATGCGCAGCGTGGGCTGGCCCACGCCCACCGGCACGCTCTGGCCTTCCTTGCCGCACACGCCCACGCCGGTGTCGAGCTGCAGGTCGTTGCCGATCATGCTGACGCGGGTGAGCGCGTCGGGGCCGTTGCCGATGATCGTGGCGCCCTTCACCGGGTAGAGGATCTTGCCGTTCTCGACCCAGTAGGCCTCGCTGGCCGAGAACACGAACTTGCCGCTGGTGATGTCGACCTGGCCGCCGCCGAAGTTGGTGGCGTACAGCCCGCGCTTGATGCTGGCCACGATCTCGTCCTTGGTCTTGTCGCCGGCCAGCATGTAGGTGTTGGTCATGCGCGGCATCGGCACATGGGCGTAGCTCTCGCGGCGGCCGTTGCCGGTGGGCTTCACGCCCATCAGGCGGGCGTTCATGCTGTCCTGGATGTAGCCCTTGAGGATGCCGTCCTCGATCAGCACGTTGCGCTGGCTGGCGTGGCCCTCGTCGTCGACGTTCAGGCTGCCGCGGCGGTCGGGGAGGGTGCCGTCATCGAGCACGGTGACGCCCTTGGCCGCCACGCGCTGGCCGATCTTGCCGCTGAAGGCGCTGCTGCCCTTGCGGTTGAAGTCGCCTTCCAGGCCGTGGCCCACGGCCTCGTGCAGCAGCACGCCGGGCCAGCCCGGGCCCAGCACCACGGTCATGTGGCCGGCCGGGGCGGGGCGCGATTCGAGGTTGGTGAGCGCGGCGTTCACCGCCTGGTCGACGTACTGCGCCAGCAGGTCGTCCTGGAAGTAGCCCAGGCCGTAGCGGCCACCGCCGCCGCCCGAGCCGATCTCGCGCCGGCCGTTGCTCTCGGCGATCACGGTGACCGACAGGCGCACCAGCGGGCGCACGTCCGCCGCGCGCGTGCCGTCGGCACGGGCCACCAGCACCACGTCGTACTCGGCCGCCACGCCGGCCATCACCTGCACCACGCGCGGATCACGCGCGCGGGCCATGCGTTCCACCTTCTCCAGCAGCGCCACCTTCTGCGCGCTGTCCAGCGTGCCGATGGGGTCCGTCGTCGGGTACAGCGCGCGGCTGGCGGCCACCTTGGCGGCGCGGCCCACCTTGATGCGCTTGCTCTGGCCGGCGGCGGCGATCGAGCGCACGGTGCGCGCGGCGTCCAGGAGGCTGGCCTCGGAAATGTCGTCGCTGTAGGCGAAGGCGGTCTTCTCGCCGGCCACGGCGCGCACGCCCACGCCCTGGTCGATGCCAAAGCTGCCGCTCTTGACGATGCCTTCCTCCAGGCTCCAGCCCTCGTGGCGGGTGATCTGGAAGTAGAGGTCCGCGTCGTCGATGCGGTGCTGGCCGATGACGGCAAGTGCATTCGCGATCTTGGCCTCGTCGAGGCCGAAGGGATCGATCAGCAGCTGCTGCGCGGTGGCTAGCCGCTCGAGGGTGGGTTCGCGCGAGATCATCGGTCCATTCTAGGAGCGGGCGGGTTCCTGCGCTGGCCGCGGGCCGGGCGGGCTGGCTGTTGCCGATTCACACAACTTTGCGAACGGCGGCGTGCACGCGGGCCGACAGCCTGGCGTTGAGTCTGAGCCACCGGGCCCGGACGGCAAAGGATGAAGAAGCCAGGCGCTCAGCATGCCCGCTGCGCGCCATTGCGAAACCCCAAGACGAAGGTCCGACGCCATGCATTCCGCCCTGAAGCTCTCGCTGTCCACCCTGGCCCTGGCCGTCACCGCGCTGGCGGCACCGGTCCACGCCCAGCCCGCGGCGGCCCCCGGCGCCACCGCCGCCTCCGGCAGCACCGCGACGCCGCGGGTTGACCGCCGCGAGGCCCGCCAGCAGGCCCGCATCGCCCAGGGTGCTGCCTCGGGCGCGCTCACCGGCCGTGAAGCCCGCCGCCTGGAGCGCGAGCAAGCCGCCATCGGCAAGGCCGAGGACAAGGCCAAGGCCGATGGCAGCGTCACGCCGCAGGAGCGCCACCGCCTGGCGCACCTGCAGAACCGCGCCAGCCGCGACATCCACCACCAGAAGCACGATCGCCAGACCGCGCCGGGTGCTGCCAGCGCGCCGAAGTGATCGGCCCCCGGCGGATGGTCCGAGGTGCGCCCTTCAATCAATTGATTGACTGAGGCAAGTAAATGATTGACGATGGCATGCATGCCGTCGCCCAATCCCCAAGCTTCCGCCGTCGATGCGACCGCGATCGACGCGATCCGCCGCTTCAACCGCTTCTACACCCAGCGCGCTGGCGTGCTGGCGCCCTACCTGGGCAGCGAATTCACGCTGACCGAGGTGCGCGTGCTGTACGAGTTGGCGCACCGCGAGGCGCCGGTGGCCAGCGAGCTGGCACGCGTGCTGGGGCTGGACGGCGGCTACCTCAGCCGGGTGCTCAAGCGCTTCGAGCAGGCCGGCTGGCTGCGGCGCCAGCCCAGCCCCACCGACGCCCGCCAGAGCCTGCTGGCGCTGACCGAGGCCGGCCAGGCCGTGTTCGCGCCGCTGCAGCAGAAGTCGTGCGACGAGGCGGCGGCGCTGCTGGCGCCCTTGCCGCCGCCCGACCGTGCGGCCCTGGTGCAGGCGATGGGCCGCATCGAGGGCCTGCTCGACCCCGCCAGCCGCGCGCCCACCCGCACCGTGCTGCTGCGCGAGCCCGCGCCGGGCGATCTGGGCTGGGTGGTGCAGCAGCATGGCGAGCTGTACGCGCGTGAGTACGGCTGGGACGCGCGCTTCGAGGGCCTGGTGGCCGGCATCGTGGCCGACTACGTGCGCCAGTTCCAGCCCGGCGTCGAGCGCTGCTGGATCGCCGAGCTGGACGGCCAGCGCGTGGGTTCGGTGTTCGTCGTGCGCCAGTCGGCCACGACCGCCAAGCTGCGCCTGTTGCTGCTGCGCCCCGAGGCGCGCGGCCTGGGCCTGGGTGGCCGGCTCACCGACGAGTGCATCGCCTTCGCGCGCCGCGCCGGCTACCGCGAGATGGTGCTGTGGACGCAGAGCTGCCTGGTGGCGGCGCGCGGCATCTATGCCAGCCGCGGCTTCGAGTGCACCGGCAGCGAGCCGCATGCCGAGTTCGGCGTGCCGCTGGTGTCCGAGACCTGGCGGCTGGCGCTGGACTGACGGGCGCTCAGGCCCCGGGCGGCGTGGCGGCGTCCGTGCCGTTGTCGGCCACGTCCTCGCCCTCGGCCTCATCGCGCAGCGCCAGCGCACGCTGGTACAGCGCGTTGCGCGGCGTGCCGGTGGCCTCGGCGGTCAGCGCCACGGCCTGCTTCAGCGGCAGGGCCTGCAGCAGCGGGGCCAGCAGCTTTTCCACCGCGGCGGGCACGGCCGCCTCGGCCTCGCCATCCGCTGCTGCCAGCGCATGCAGCACCAGCACGAACTCGCCACGCTCGCGGTGGGCGTCTTCGGCCAGCCAGGCGGGCAGGGCGGCGGCGGGCCGGGTGACGATGGTCTCGAATTGCTTGGTCAGCTCGCGCGCCAGCGTCACCGGGCGCTGCGGCAGGGCCTCGGCCAGCTCGCGCGCCAGCGTGGCGATGCGGTGCGGTGCCTCGAACAGCACCTGGCAGCGTGCATCGGCGGCCAGCGCCTGCAGCGCGGCGCGGCGCTCGCCGCCCTTGGCGGGCAGGAAGCCGACGAAGGTGTAGCCCTGGGCCACCGTGTCGCCGGCGGCGCTGAGCGCGGCGGTGGCGCTGCTGGCGCCGGGCAGCGGCAGCACGCGGTAGCCGGCCTCGGCCACGGCGGCCACCAGCACCGCGCCGGGGTCGCTGACGGCCGGCGTGCCGGCATCGCTGGCATAGGCCACGCGCTCGCCGGCGGCCAGGCGTGCGATCACGCCCTGCGCAGCGGCGCGCTCGTTGTGCTGGTGCAGTGGCAGCAGCGGCTTGTCCAGCCCCAGGTGGCGTAGCAGGCCGCCGGTGACGCGGGTGTCCTCGCAGGCCACGGCGTCCACCAGGCCCAGCACGTGCAGCGCGCGCAGCGTGATGTCGGCCAGGTTGCCGATCGGCGTGGCCACCACGTACAGTGCCCCGGCGGGGTACTGCTGGCTGCCGGCCGCGGCGGCGGCGGCCTGGCGGAGCAGGGTGGCGTCGATGTTCAAGGCAGCAGGCCGGGACGGCGGATCAGGCGGAAGCGGGGGGCGCACCACCAAGGCGGTGGGCGACGAGGCCGAGGCGCGGGCGCTGGCCTATCTGCAGGCCCAGGGCCTGGCGCTGGTGGCGCGCAATTATCGGCTGGCCGGTGGCCCGCGCCAGCGTGGCGCCGAGATCGACCTGATCTGCCGCGAGCGCGACGGCACCCTGGTGTTCGTGGAGGTGCGTGCGCGGCGCGGCAGCGGCCACGGTGGCGCGGCGGCCAGCGTGGGCTTTGCCAAGCAGCAGCGCATCGTGCGCGCCGCGCAGCACTTCCTGCTGCGCTTCGACCGCCTGCCGCCCTGCCGCTTCGACGTGGTGGCCATCGACGGCGGCCAGGTCAGCTGGCTGCGCGGGGCGTTCGACGCCTGAGCGGGCTTGGCGGGCAGGCTTGACCGGGCGGCAACGGCCGCGACACCCCGCGCACTTATCATCACGCACCATGCTAGAGCAGCGCATCCAGCACCATTTCTTCGAGAGTGCCGACCTGCAGTACCAGGCCGCCGAGGCCCTGGGCCGGCCGATCGCCGAGGCCGCGCAGGCCCTGGTGACCGGCTTGACATCGGGCGGGCGCGTGCTGGTGGCCGGCCTGGGCCCCAGCGCGGCGCTGGCCCAGGTGGCGGCGCTGGCACTGACTGGGCGCTTCGAGCGCGACCGGCCCGGCTTGGCCGCACTGGCCCTGGGCGCTGACGCCGTGGCCCTGGCCGGCCTGATCGCCGAGGGCGGGCTGGAACTCGCGCTGGTGCGCCAGGTCGACACGCTGGGCCAGCCGGGCGACCTGCTGCTGGTGCTCGACCCCGAGGGCGAGGCGCCGGCGCTGATCGCCGCGGCGCAGGCCGCTCAGTCCAAGGAAATGTCCGTGATCGCCATCACCGGCCGCACCGGGGGCTCGCTGCGCGGGCTGCTGGGCGAGACCGATGTGCTGGTGGCCGTGCCGCACGAGCGCCGCGCCCGCGTGCTCGAGTCGCAGCTGCTGGTGTTGCACTGCCTGTGCGACGCGATCGATCTGCAATTGCTGGGTGAACAGGATTCCGCATGACCCGTCTGACCACCGACCTTCCCCGCGCGCTGCGCCTCACCGCCCTGATGGCCGCCCTGGCCGGCAGCGTGCTGGCGGCCGGTTGCGCCGCGCCCATCCTGGTGGGCGGCGCGATGGTGGGCACGGCCTTCGCGGTGACCGACCGCCGCACCGGCGGCGCTCAGGTGGAGGACGAGGCCATCGAGCTGAAGACCATCACCCGCGTGCGCGAGGCCATCGGCGAGCGCGGCCATGTCAACGCCACCAGCTACAACCGCAGCGTGCTGATCACCGGCGAGGTGCCCTCCGAGGCCGACAAGCAGGCCGTGGAACAGGCCATCGCCCGGATCGAGAACGTGCGCAGCACGGTCAATGAGCTGGCCCTGGTGGGCAACAGCTCGCTGACCTCGCGCACCAACGACGGCGTGCTGACCAGCAAGGTGAAGGCCACCTTCATCGACGCCAAGGACCTGCAGTCCAACGCCATCAAGGTGGTGACCGAGCGCGGCACGGTGTACCTGATGGGCATCGTCACCGAGCGCGAGGCCGCCCGCGCCGCCGAACTGGCCCGCTCGGTGGGCGGCGTGACCAAGGTGGTGCGCGTGTTCCAGGTGATCAGCGAGGCTGAACTCGCGCAAATTCAACCGCCCGCGAAAAAGTAACCCACCCCCTACGCGCTGACGCGCGCCCCCTCAAGGGGGCATCGCCGCAGGACCGGCAAAGCCGGATCCTGGGCGATCGCTGGGTTTCGGTGGTGGCTTGCCCCGGCCCTTACTTCAGTCTGCGAATCAGGCTGCTGGTGTCCCAGCGGTTGCCGCCCATCTTCTGCACGTCGCCGTAGAACTGGTCGACCAGCGCGGTGACCGGCAGGCGCGCGCCGTTGCGGCGGGCCTCGTCGAGCACCAGGCCCAGGTCCTTGCGCATCCAGTCGACGGCGAAGCCGAACTCGAACTGGTCGTCGACCATGGTCTTGCCACGGTTGTCCATCTGCCAGCTCTGCGCGGCGCCCTTGCCGATCACGTCCAGCACCTGCTTCATGTCCAGCCCGGCCTTCTGGCCGAAGGCGATGGCTTCCGACAGGCCCTGCACCAGGCCGGCGATGCAGATTTGGTTGACCATCTTGGCCAGCTGACCCGCGCCGCTCTTGCCCACCAGCGTGACGGCGCGCGAAAACGCCATGGCCACCGGCTGCATCGCGGCAAAGGCCGCGGCATCGCCGCCGCACATCACGGTGAGCAGGCCGTTCACCGCCCCTGCCTGGCCGCCCGACACCGGTGCGTCGACGAACTGCAGGCCGGCGGCCGTGGCCGCTGCGGCCAGCTCGCGCGCCACCTCGGCCGAGGCCGTGGTGTGGTCGACGAAGATGGCGCCCGGCGCCATGCCGGCAAAGGCGCCATCGGCACCCAGAACCACCGAGCGCAGGTCGTCGTCGTTGCCCACGCAGGCGAACACGAACTCGGCACCAGCGGCGGCCTCACGCGGCGTGGCGGCGGCCTGGCCACCGTATTCCTGGGCCCAGGCCTGGGCCTTGGCGGCGGTGCGGTTGTAGACCGTGACCTGGTGCCCGGCGCGCGCCAGGTGCCCGGCCATCGGCCCGCCCATCACGCCCAGGCCGAGAAACGCCACACGGCGCGAAGCGATCGGTTCGTAGGTCTTGGTCATGGGCGCCGAGTGTATCGACGCCTCATCACACATCACACGATGGTGAAATGTTCAGTGCCTGCCGAGAGGTCGCGGCTGCGCGCACGGTTGCTGTGCAGCTTGATCTGCAGGCGCAGGTCGTTCACCGAGTCGGCGTTGCGCAGCGCGTCCTCGTAGGTCACTTCGCCGGCTTCGTACAGGTCGAACAGCGCTTGGTCGAAGGTCTGCATGCCCAGCTCGCGGCTGCGCTTCATCAGGTCCTTGATCTCGGCCACCTCGCCCTTGAAGATCAGGTCGGAGATCAGCGGCGTGTTCAGCAGGATCTCCACCGCGGCGATGCGGCCCTTGCCTTCCTCGCGCGGCAGCAGCCGCTGCGACACCAGGCCGCGCAGGTTCAGCGACAGGTCCATCAGCAGCTGCTGGCGCCGCTCTTCGGGGAAGAAGTTGATGATGCGGTCGAGCGCCTGGTTCGACGAGTTGGCGTGCAGCGTGGCCAGGCACAGGTGGCCGGTCTCGGCAAAGGCCACCGCGTGTTCCATGGTCTCGCGGTCGCGGATCTCGCCCATCATGATCACGTCGGGCGCCTGGCGCAGGGTGTTCTTCAGCGCCTGCTCCCAGCCGTCGGTGTCGATGCCCACCTCGCGCTGCGTGACGATGCAGTTCTTGTGCGCATGCACGAACTCCACCGGGTCTTCCACGGTGATGATGTGGCCGTAGCTGTGCTCGTTGCGCCAGTCGAGCATGGCCGCCAGCGAGGTGCTCTTGCCCGAGCCGGTGGCGCCCACCATGATGACCAGGCCGCGCTTGGTCATGGCCACCTCCTTGAGCACCGGCGGCAGGCCCAGGCTGTCGATGGTGGGCAGCACCTGCGGGATGGTGCGCATCACCAGGCCCACATGGCCCTGCTGCATGAAGGCGTTGACGCGAAAGCGCCCGATGCCATGCGGGGCGATCGCGAAGTTGCACTCCTTGGTGCGCTCGAACTCGGTGGCCTGGCGCTCGTTCATCACGGCGCGGGCCAGTACCAGCGTGTGCTGGCCGGTGAGTGGCTGCGGCGACACGCGCGTGACCTTGCCATCCACCTTGATGGCGGGCGGGAAGTCGGCGGTGAGGAACAGGTCGGAGCCGCCGCGCGTGACCATCAGCCGCAGCAGGTCGTTGACGAATTTCGAGGCTTGTTCGCGTTCCACGGCGCCGGACTCCCTGGCAGCTCAGTTCGGTGAATTGTGGGGGAGTTTCACCCTGGGAAGTTCTCCGGAATCTTGGCCTTGGCGCGCGCTTCCGCAGGGGCGATGAGGTTGCGGCGCACCAGGTCGGCCAGGTTCTGGTCCAGCGTCTGCATGCCCAGGTTCTGGCCGGTCTGGATCGACGAGTACATCTGCGCGATCTTGTTCTCGCGGATCAGGTTGCGGATGGCCGGGGTGCCGATCATGATCTCGTGCGCCGCCACGCGGCCCGTGCCGTCCTTGAGCTTGCACAGCGTCTGCGAGATCACCGCCACCAGCGATTCGGACAGCATCGCGCGCACCATGTCCTTCTCGGCCGCCGGGAACACATCCACCACGCGGTCGATGGTCTTGGCGGCGCTGCTGGTGTGCAGGGTGCCGAACACCAGGTGGCCGGTCTCGGCGGCGGTGAGTGCCAGGCGGATGGTTTCCAGGTCGCGCATTTCGCCCACCAGGATGGCGTCGGGGTCTTCGCGCAGCGCGCTGCGCAGCGCGTTGTTGAAGCTCATCGTGTGCGGGCCCACCTCGCGCTGGTTGACCAGGCACTTCTTGCTCTCGTGCACGAACTCGATCGGGTCTTCCACCGTCAGCACGTGGCCGTACTCGTTCTCGTTGAGGTGGTTGACCATGGCCGCCAGCGTGGTGCTCTTGCCCGAGCCGGTGGGGCCGGTCACCAGCACCAGCCCGCGCGGGCGCAGCGCCAAGTCGGCAAAGATCTTCGGCGCGCCCAGCTGCTCCAGCGTCAGGATCTTGCTCGGAATGGTGCGGAACACCGCGCCCGAGCCGCGGTTCTGGTTGAAGGCGTTGACCCGGAAGCGCGCCAGGCCCTGGATCTCGAACGAGAAGTCGCATTCCAGCGTGTCTTCGTACGCCTTGCGCTGGGCGTCGTTCATGATGTCGTAGACCATGGCGTGGACCTGCTTGTGGTCCAGCGGCTCGACGTTGATGCGCCGCACGTCGCCGTTGACCCGGATCATCGGCGGCAGGCCGGCCGACAGGTGCAGGTCGGAGGCCTTGTTCTTGACCGAGAAGGCCAGCAGCTGGGTGATGTCCATGGTGTCGCCTGGGGTAGGCTCGCGGCAGTCTGGTCGTCGCGCCCGCAGCCCGTGTCGGAAATGGGAAATGCGGAGGGCGCGCGCCGCCCCCCTTGCAAATCATTATGACCACCGTTATCGGCAACTATCAGCAAGTTCAAGAGCGAATCGCGACGGCTTGTGAGCGTGCGGGCCGCCCCGTGGACGCGGTCACGCTGCTGGCCGTCAGCAAGACCTTCCCGGCCGAGGCCGTGCGCGAGGCCTTCGCCGCCGGCGCGCGCCAGTTCGGCGAGAACTACGTGCAGGAGGCGCTGGACAAGATCGCCACGCTGGCCGACATCCGCCGCCAGCTGCAGTGGCACCTGATCGGCCCGCTGCAGAGCAACAAGACCCGCCCGGTGGCCGAGGCCTTCGACTGGGTGCACTCGGTCGACCGCCTGAAGATCGCCCAGCGCCTGGCCGAGCAGCGCCCGCCCACGCTGGGGCCGCTGCAGCTGTGCCTGCAGGTCAACATCAGCGGCGAGGCCAGCAAGAGCGGCCTGGCGCCGGCCGACACCGCGGCGCTGGCGCTGGCGGTGGCCGCGCTGCCGGCCGAGCGCGTGCGCCTGCGCGGGCTGATGGCCATCCCCGAGCCGGCCGGCGACCTGGACGCGCAGCGCGCGCCGCACCGTGCGCTGCGCGAGCTGATGGCCGCGGTGAACGCCGCGCTGGCCCAGGCCGGCAGCAGCACCCGGCTGGACACGCTGAGCATGGGCATGAGCGCCGACCTGGAGGCGGCCATCGCCGAGGGCGCCACCCTGGTGCGCGTGGGCACGGCCATCTTCGGCGGCCGGCCACCGCTGGCGCGCACCGAGCCCTCGCCCTGCAAGTGGGGATCGTCGGGCGGCTGAGGGCCGGCCTGGCGGCCCTCAGATCGGCAGCTGGGTGCTGCTCTTGACCTCTTCCATCACCGCGTAGGTGCGGGTCTCGCGCACGCCGGGCAGGGTCCAGATCACGGTGCCGATGAACTCGCGGTACTGGGCCATGTCGGCCACGCGGGTCTTGAGCAGGTAGTCGAAGCCACCGGCCACCAGGTGGCATTCCAGGATCTCGGGGCGCACCTGCACCGCGGCGCGGAAGTTGTCCATCACGTCGTGCACGGTTCGGTCGAGCAGCACCTCGATGAACACCAGCAGCCCGGCGCCCAACTTGGCCGGGTTCAGCCGCGCCTCGTAGCCCAGGATGTAGCCCTCGCGGGTGAGGCGCTTGACGCGCTCGAGCACCGCCGTGGGCGACAGGTGCACGGCCTCGGCCAGCTTCAGGTTGCTGATGCGGCCGTCGGCCTGCAGCTGGCGCAGGATGCGCAGGTCGATCTTGTCGAGCTCGCGCTCGGCAGCGCCCTCGTCCGCCATGGTCAGTCCAGCGTCACGCCCGTGGCGCGGATGATGGCGCCCCAGCGCTTGGCGTCGTCCTGCAGCGTGCGCTTGAAGGCCTCGGGCGTGCCGCCCACCGGGTTCAGGCCCTGCAGGTCCAGCTGCAGGCGCACGTTGGCGTCGCGCAGCACGGCGTTGACGTCGGTGTTGATCTTGCCGATCACCGCCGGCGGGGTGGCCGCGGCGGTGAACAGGCCGTTCCAGGCCAGCGACTCCACCTGCGGGAAGCCGGCCTCGGCCAGCGTGGGGATGTCGCGCAGGCTGTCCGGGCGCTGCGAGGCGCTGGTGGCCAGCATGCGCACCTTGCCCGACTTGACATGCGGCAGCAGCGCCGGCGCGGTCATGAAGCTGGCGTCGGCCTCGCCCTGGGCCAGCGCGAAGGCGGCCGGCGGCGAGCCGTTGAACGGAATGTGCGTGGCCTGGAAGCCGGCTTCGGCCATGAACAGCGCCATGGTCAGGTGCGCCGAGCTGCCGTTGCCCAGCGACGAGTAGTTCACCTTGCCGGCGCGGGACTTGGCCCATTCGACGAATTCCTTCACCGTCTTGGCCGGCACCCCGGCGCTGACCGCCAGCACATTGGGCTGGCTGGTGACCATGACCACCGGCGCCAGGTCCTTGGCCGGGTCGTACGGCATCTTCTTGTACAGGAAGGGCGCGAACGCCACCGGGCCGTTGAAGCCCAGCGCCAGCGTGTGGCCGTCGGGTGCGGCCTTGGCCGCCACGTCCACACCCAGCATGCCGCCGGCGCCGGGCTTGTTCTCCACCAGCACCGGCTGGCCCCACTTGTCCTTGAGCTTGTCGCCCAGCAGCCGGGCCACGATGTCCAGGCTGGAGCCGGCCGGCGCCGGCACCACGATCTTCACCGCCTGCGTCGGCCAGTGCGGCGCGGTCTGGGCGGTGGCCACCAGCGGCAGGGTGGCGGCAAGGGCGAGGAGCAGGGGGCGACGGCGCATGGCGACAGGGCGGCAAAGGCGGCAGAACGGCGAAGCCGCCATTGTCGCGCCGGCAGGCTCAGGGGTAGAGGCCGCGCTCCTGGCGGGCGATCAGGATGCGCTCGCAGGCCACCGCAAAGGTGGCGGTGCGCAGGCTGATCTTGTGGCGGTCGGCCGTGTCCCAGATGTTCTTCAGCGCGCCGACCATGATCTTGTCGAGCTTGACGTTGATCTCGTCCTCGGTCCAGAAGAAGCTGGAGAAGTCCTGCACCCACTCGAAGTAGCTCACCGTCACGCCGCCGGCGTTGCAGATCACGTCGGGCACCACCAGGATGCCGCGGTCGGCCAGCACGTCATCGGCGGCCTGGCCGGTGGGGCCGTTGGCGCCTTCGAGCACCAGCCGGGCCTTCAGGCGCGCGGCGCGGGCGGCGGTGATCTGGTTTTCCAGCGCGGCCGGGATCACGATGTCGCAGGCCACGTCCCAGAAGGCCTCGTCGTCGATCTTCTCGGCCTCGGCGAAGCCGGCCACGCCGCCGGTGGCCTTGGCGTGCGGCACCAGCGTGGCCAGGTCCAGGCCCTTGGGGTTGATGATCGTGCCGGTGTGGTCCTGCACGGCCACGATCTTCGCGCCGGCCTGGCCGAAGAGCTCGGCCGCCGACGAACCCACGTTGCCGAAGCCCTGCACCGCCACGCGGGCGCCTTCCAGGTTCAGGCCGATGCGCCGGGCCGCCTCGCGGCCGGTGACGAACACGCCGCGGCCGGTGGCCTTCACGCGGCCCAGGCTGCCGCCCAGGTGAATGGGCTTGCCGGTGACGACCCCGGTGGCCGTGGCGCCCACGTTCATCGAGTAGGTGTCCATCATCCACGCCATGATCTGGGCGTTGGTGTTGACGTCGGGCGCCGGGATGTCCTGGTGCGGGCCGATGATCAGGCCGATCTCGCTGGTGTAGCGGCGCGTCAGCTTCTCCAGCTCCTTCTGGCTGAGCTTCTTGGGGTCGACGCGGATGCCGCCCTTGGCGCCGCCGTAGGGCAGGTTCACCGCGGCGTTCTTGATGCTCATCCAGGCCGACAGGGCCATCACCTCTTCCAGCGTGACGTCGGGGTGGTAGCGCACACCGCCCTTGCCGGGGCCGCGCGTCAGGCTGTGCTGCACGCGGTAGCCCTCGAAGTGCGCGATCGTGCCGTTGTCCAGCTCGATGGGCACGTCCACGATCAGCGAGCGCTTGGGGCGCTTGAGCGTCTCGCCCCAGCGGGCCAGCGGGCCCAGGTAGGGCAGCACACGGTCGACCTGGGCCAGGTAGGTGCCCCAGGGGCTGTCGGTGGTGGGATGCACGTAGGAAAGGGTCATGGATGTCTCGTCCGGGTTGTCTAAGGTCCTGCGCCGTGGCCGTCGGGCCTCGTGAGCCGTTGGCGTGGCGCTGGGCGCGCAATGTAGGCGTCGCCACCCAGGCTGCGGCACGTTATGCGCCGAATGCATGACCCGCCAGCGGCGGGGTATGACGCGGCGCAGCATGAACCCGCGTGATGGCCGACCGATGTTGCGGGCCGCACTGCCCTGGGAAAACGTGGCTGTGGCGGACCCGGCCGCGCTCGCATCATCCAGCGCTTCACACTCCAGGCCATTCCCATGCCCATCTGCCGATTCAGACCCGCCCTGCCGGCGCTGGCCGCCGCCCTGCTGACCACGATGACCGCCCTCACCCCGGCCCAGGCCCAGGCCCCCGCACTGCCCAGTGCCGAACAGACCGACCCCGCCAAGCTGGGCTGGATGGTGGGCTCGCCCCCGCCGCCCGACAAGGTGATCCGCTTCGAGGACGGCAGCGGCTACCGCTTTCCGCAGCTGCGCTGGAGCTTCTCGCACCAGCGCCAGCTGATCCCCACCACCAACGTCTCGCGCGGCGTGGGCGCGGTCAGCCCGCTGCCGCGCGCCGAGCGCAATGACCTGGACGCGGTGCGCTTCACGCCGCTGGGCAAGACCGAGCCCCTCACCTGGGCCCAGGCCTTCGACGCCAACTACACCGACGGCATCGTGGTGCTGCACAAGGGCCGCGTGGTCTACGAGCGCTACGCCGGCGTGTTCCGCCCCGAGGGCCAGCACATCGCGATGTCGGTGACCAAGAGCTTCTTCGGCACCATCGGCGCCATCCTGGTGGCCGAGGGCCAGCTCGACGAGAACGCCGTGGTGGCCAAGTACGTGCCCGAGCTGCAGGACACGGCCTTCGGCGACGCCACCATCCGCCAGCTGCTGGACATGCGCACCGGGCTGAAATACAGCGAGAACTACGCCGACCCGAACGCCGAGATCTGGGCCCATGTGCGTGCCGGCGGCGTGCTGCCGCGCCCGCCCGGCTACAGCGGGCCGAAGAGCTTCTACGAGTTCTTGCAGACGGTGAAGAAGGAGGGCGAGCACGGCGGGCCCTTCACCTACAAGACCGTGAACACCGATGCGCTGGGCTGGGTGATCCGCCGTGTCACCGGCAAGGGCGTGGGCCAGAACCTGGGCGAGCGCATCTGGAGCCAGCTGGGCATGGAGCAGGACGCCTACTTCAGCGTCGACAGCGTGGGCAACGAGTTCGCCGGCGGCGGCCTGAACACCAGCCTGCGCGACCTGGCGCGCTTTGGCGAGCTGATGCGCAACGGTGGCCAGGCCGGCGGCCGGCAGGTCATCCCCAAGGCCGTGGTCGACGACATCCGCAAGGGTGGCGACCGCAGCGCCTTCGGCGGCTATCCCACGCTGCCGGGCTGGAGCTACCGCAACATGTGGTGGGTGTCGCACAACGCGCACGGCGCCTTCATGGCGCGCGGCGTGCATGGCCAGGCGATCTACATCGACCCGGCGGCCGAGATGGTGATCGCCCGCTACGCCTCGCACCCGCTGGCCGGCAACGTCAACAACGACCCGACCTCGCTGCCGGCGTACCACGCCATCGCACTGCACCTGATGGCCAACCCCAGGTGAATCTTGCGCGGCGCTCGCCGCTGCGAACCGCAGAAGCTGCGGTACGCCGCTGGTTAGACTGCCGCGCATGACTTCTGACACCCGAGACACCATCGCCTTCATCGGCGGCGGCAACATGGCCAGCGCGCTGATCGGCGGGCTGGTGAAGAGCGGCCGCGCACCGGCCAGCATCCTGGTCGTCGACCCCGACGAGGCGCAGCGCGCCAAGCTGCAGGCCGAGTTCGGCGTGCGCACGCTGGCGGCGGCCGATGCCATGCTGGCCGGCGCTGCGCTGGTGGTGTGGGCGGTGAAGCCGCAGCTGTTCAAGGAGGCCGCCGCGCCCTGTGCCGCCCAGGTGGCCGGTGCGCTGCACCTGAGCGTGATGGCCGGCATCCGCAGCGACGCCATCGCCCGCGCCCTGGGCGCCGATGGGGCCGCCGCACGCATCGTGCGCAGCATGCCCAACACGCCGGCGCTGATCGGCCGCGGCATCGCCGGGCTGTATGCCACGCCGGGGGTCAGCGCCGATGAGCGCACGTTGGTCGAGCAGGTGCTGGCGCCCACCGGCCAGGTGCTGTGGGTGCAGGCCGAGGCCGACCTCGATGCCGTCACCGCGCTGTCGGGCTCGGGCCCGGCCTACGTTTTCTACTTCGTCGAGGCCATGATGGCGGCGGCTGAAGCGATGGGGCTGACGGCCGAGCAAGGCAAGCAGCTGGCGCTGGCCACCTTCGACGGCGCCACCGCGCTGGCCGCCGCCAGCGACGAGCCGCCCGAGGTGCTGCGCGAGCGTGTCACCAGCAAGGGTGGCACCACCTATGCGGCGCTGCAGTCGATGCGCGGCGATGCGGTGGCCGAGGCCATCACCCGTGCCGTGCGTGCAGCGCAACAGCGGGCCAAGGAACTGGGCGACGAGTTCGGTTGATTGGTGCACGGTGGTGTGCGCCGAAGGTGTCGTGCCTTGTCTCGCTCTTGCCGCCAAGCTGGAACCGCGGTCCCGGTGGTGCGAATCTGTGCCGGTGAGGAGCGCAGGATTCAGGGCGGCGCGCGCAGCGCGCGTTGACCGACTGACTCGCGGCGCTTGTTCGAGCACAGAGAGCGCAGCGAACGGAGCGAGTTGCGCCGCGCAGCCCTGAATCCGAGCACCGCAACGAAGTCCGCCGCCATGCGGCGGACCGGCGCAGTTGAGCGCTGCCGGGACCGCGGTTCCAGCTTGGCCTGCACAAAACGCCGAACGGAATGACTCAGCGCAAAGCCAGATCCGCCGCCACGCCGGCAAACACTGCGAAACCCACCCAGTGGTTCTCGCGGAAGGCGCGGAAGCAGCCGTCGCGGCTGCGGTCGCGGATCAGCGTGTAGTGCCAGGCCACCTGCAGCGCCGCCGCGCCGATGCCGGCCAGGAACAGCGCGCCCAGGCCCAGCGCATGGCCGATGGCCGCCCAGGATCCCAGGAACACGACGTAGAAGCCCATCACCGCGGCCACGTCCCAGCGGCCCAGCGTGATGGCCGAGGTCTGGATGCCGATCTTCAGGTCGTCATCGCGGTCGACCATGGCGTACTCGGTGTCGTAGGCCAGCACCCAGAACAGGTTGCCCACCAGCAGCCACCAGGCATGCGCCGGCACGGCCGCCGGCACACTGGCCAGCGCCCAGTCCTTGCCACCCTGGGCGGCCGAGAAGGCCATCGGGATGCCGAACGAAAAGGCCACGCCCAGCACCGCCTGCGGCATGCTGACATGGCGCTTGGCATACGGATAGGCCATGGCGATGGCCAGCGCCGCGAACGACAGCCAGATGGTGGGCGGATTGGTGGTCAGTACCAGCAGAAAGGCCACGAAGGCCAGCACCGCGCCCACGGTCAGCGCCTCCTTCGCGCCCACCCGGCCGCTGGTGACCGGTCGCTGCGCCGTGCGCTTGACGTGGCGGTCGAACTCGCGATCGGCCACGTCGTTGATGCAGCAGCCGGCCGAGCGCATCAGCACCGTGCCCAGCGTGAACACCGCCAGCAGATGCCAGCCCGGAAAGCCGTCGCCCGCGATCCACAGCGCGCTGAGCGTGGGCCACAGCAGCAGCAGCCAGCCGGCCGGGCGATTCCAGCGGATCAAGTCCAGGTACAGCGGCAGGCGCGGCGGACGCGCGGAGGGAGCGGTGTGGGTCGACATGGGCGGCAAATTGTGTCACCCGGGCCGGCCGGGCTGGCAACGCACAATCGCCCGCGATGAGCCCGCCCATGAACCCCCTGCTCGACATCCACCCCGAGGTGGCCGAGGCCCTGGCCGCCGGCCGCCCCGTGGTGGCACTGGAATCCACCATCATCAGCCACGGCATGCCCTGGCCCGAGAACGCCCAGACCGCGCTGGCCGTGGAGGCCGAGGTGCGCGCCCACGGCGCGGTGCCGGCCACCATCGCGGTCATCGACGGGCGGCTGAAGGCGGGCCTGTCCACCGACCAGATCGAACGCCTGGGCCAGGCCGGCCACGCCACCACCAAGGCCAGCCGGCGTGACCTGCCGCTGCTGGTGGCGCGCCGCGGCACCGGCGCCACCACGGTGGCCGCGACGATGATCGTGGCCGCGCTGGCCGGCATCCGCCTGTTTGCCACCGGCGGCATCGGCGGCGTGCACCGCGGCGCCGAGACCAGCATGGACATCTCGGCCGACCTGCAGGAGCTGGCGCGCACGCCGGTGGCCGTGGTGTGCGCCGGCATCAAGAGCATCCTGGACCTGGGCCTGACGCTGGAATACCTGGAGACCCACGGCGTGCCGGTGATCGGCTACGGCACCGACCGCCTGCCCGCCTTCTACAGCCGCGACAGCGCGCACGGCGTGGACGCCCGGCTCGACACGCCCGCCGACGTGGCGGCGGTGATGCAGGCGCAATGGGCGCTGGGCTACCCGGGCGGCCTGGTGGTGGCCCACCCGGTGCCGGCCGAGCACGCGATGCCGCGCGAGGCGATCGACGCCGCGATCACCCAGGCCCTGGCCGAGGCACAGGCGCAAGGCGTGGCCGGCAAGGCCGCCACGCCTTTTCTGCTGCAGCGGGTGAGCGAGCTGACCGGCGGGCAGAGTCTGGCCAGCAATATCGCGCTGATCAAGGCCAATGCGCGGCTGGCAGCGCAGGTGGCGGTGGCACACGCCACACTGCAGGGCTGAAAGACCGCTGACATGCCCCTGCCGCCCATCGCCTTCGACAACAGCTACGCCCGTGACCTGCCCGGCTTCTACACCGCCTGGCAGCCCACGCCGGCACCGCAGCCGCAGCTGCTGAAGCTCAACCGCGCGCTGGCCGACGAACTGGGCCTGGACGCCGACGCGCTGGCTGGCCCCGAGGGCCTGGCCGTGTTGTCGGGCCAGACCGTGCCGCCCGGTGCCGAGCCGCTGGCCCAGGCCTACGCCGGCCACCAGTTCGGCGGCTTCTCGCCGCAGCTGGGCGATGGCCGCGCCTTGCTGCTGGGCGAGCTGATCGACCGCCACGGACAGCGCCGCGACTGGGCCTTCAAGGGCTCGGGCCGCACGCCGTATTCGCGCGGCGGCGATGGCAAGGCCGCCGTCGGCCCCGTGCTGCGCGAGTACCTGATGGGCGAGGCCATGCACGCCCTGGGCATCCCCACCACCCGCGTGCTGGCGGCGGTGGCCACCGGCGAGCCCATCCAGCGCGACCGCGTGCTGCCCGGCGCCGTGCTCAGCCGCATCGCGGCCAGCCACATCCGCGTGGGCACCTTCCAGTTCTTTGCCGCGCGCGGCCGGCACGAGGACGTTCAGCGCCTGGTGGCCTACACCGTGGCGCGCCACTACCCTAAATTGAAGGACGCCGAAAACGCCGCGCTGGCGCTGCTGAACGCCCTGGCCGGGCGCCAGGCTGCGCTGATCGCGCAATGGATGGGCGTGGGCTTCATCCACGGCGTGATGAACACCGACAACATGACGCTGTCGGGCGAGACCATCGACTACGGCCCCTGCGCCTTCATGGAGCACCATGACCCGGCCGCGGTGTTCAGCTCCATCGACCATGGCGGGCGCTACGCCTATGGCCAGCAGCCGCTGATCGCACGCTGGAACATCGCGCGCTTCGCCGAGTGCCTGCTGCCGATGATCGATGCCGACCCCGATCGCGCGGTGGCCGCGGCCACCGCGGTGATCGACGCCTTCCCGGCGATGTACGCGTCCGCCTGGCTGGCGGTGATGCGCGCCAAGCTGGGCCTGGCCGGCGCCACGCCCGAGCACGACGAGACCGACCGTGCGCTGGCCGAATCGTTCCTGCTGCTGTTGCAGACCCAGGGTGCCGACCACACGCTGGCCTTCCGCGGGCTGGCGGATGGGGTGGAGGGCGACAACGCAGTCGACGCGCCCATGTCCGGTGTGCCCGCCGGTCGTGCACTGGCGCAATTGCTGCCCGACACCCCGGCGCGCGAGGCCTGGCTGGCGCGCTGGCGTGCACGCCTGGCCCAGCAGCCGCAGCCGGCGGGCGGCCATGCCGCGGCGCTGTGCCGCGCCAACCCGCTCTACGTGCCGCGCCACCACCGCGTGGAGGCGGCGCTCACCGCCGCCGTCGAGCAGGGCGACCTGACGCCCTTCGACGAGCTGCTGGCCGCGTTGCAGCAGCCCTTCGACACGCTGCCCGGCCACGCGGCCGATGCCGAGCCGGCGCCGCGCGAGCAGACCGCCTGCTACCAGACCTTCTGCGGCACCTGAGGCGGCGCCCTGGCGCGGGCGGCGCGGGCCGGGCGGCCGGCGGCTACTCCGGCTCGATGTGCGCGGCGCGGATCACCTCGCCCCATCGCCGGATCTCGTTGTCCAGCAGCCGGGCCATCTCGGCCGGCGTGCTGGCGGCCGTGCGCATGCCCAGCTTGCCCAGGCGCTCCTGCACCGCGGGGCTGGCCATGGCCTCTCGCGCGGCCTGGTTCAGCGTGGCAATCACCTCCGGCGGCGTGCCGGCCGGCGCCGCCAGCGCATTCCACGAGGCCACCTGGTAGCCGGCCACGCCGGCCTCGGCCACCGTGGGGACCTCCGGCAGCGACGGGTTGCGCCGGTCCGACGACACCGCCAGCACCCGCAGCGCGCCGGCCTGCACCTGCCCCGCCATCGGGCCCAGGATCTCGAACGCGGCGTCGATCTCGCCGCTGCGCAGTGCGGTCGTCACTGCCGGGCTGGTCTTGTAGGGCACCACCGTCACGTCGATGCCGGCCACGGTCTCGAACAGCTTGGCCGCCAGGTGCTGCGTGCTACCCACCGCGATGGTGCCCACGTTCAGCCGGCCCGGCCGTGCGCGCGCTGCGGCCACCAGGTCCTTCAGCGAGCCCAGGCGCGAGCCCGCCGGCACGAACACGCCGATGTCGAAGTAGCCCAGCGTGCTGATCGGCGCGAAGCTGTGGCGCGTGTCGTAGGGCAGCTTCCGGAACAGGCCCACGCTGACCGCATGGCCGTTGCTCATCAGCAGCAGCGTGTGGCCATCGGGCCTGGCGCTGGCGGCCGCCTGGCTGGCCACGATGCTGCCGGCGCTGGGCCGGTTGTCCACCACCACCGGCTGGCCCAGGCGGCGCGACATCACCTCGGCCACCGCGCGCGCCGAGATGTCGGCGATGCCGCCGGGCGCGAACGGCACCAGCAGCGTGATCGGCCGCTCGGGAAAGGGCGGTGCGGCACGGCCGGCACCGGCCACGGCGGCCCAGGCCAGCCCCCAGCCGAGCCGGACCAGGCGACGCCGCGGCAGGCCAGTCATCGACCGCGGGCCTCAGCCGTCGATCTGCTTCTGGAACACCAGGCCCGCGTGCTCGCGCAGCGCGTGGAAGCGGATCTTGGGCCAGTTGCTCTCGATGGCGCGCAGCTCGGGCGCGTACTCCACCAGCAGCGTGGGCGCGTTCACCGCGTCGTGCGCCATGCGGTGGCTGTTGGCGTCGATGAAGCGGTTGAGCTCGCGCTCATCGGCGGCCGCGCCTTCGCCGGTGTCGGCCGTCACCCAGCGGGCGATCTGGAAGCGGCAGGGGCTGATGCGCGCCTTGCAGCCGTATTCATGCTCCAGGCGGTGCGCCACCACCTCGAACTGCAGCTGGCCCACGGCGCCCAGCATCAGCACGCTGCCGGCCACCGGGCGGAAGACCTGGATCGCGCCTTCCTCGCCCAGCTGTTGCAGGCCGGCCTTGAGCTGCTTGGTCTTCAGCGGGTCGGCCACCTCGACCATGCGGAACATTTCCGGCGCGAAGAACGGCAGGCCGGTGTACTGCAGGGCCTCGCCCTCGGTGAGGGTGTCGCCCAGCTGCAGCACGCCGTGGTTGGGGATGCCGATGATGTCGCCGGCAAAGGCCTCGTCCAGCAGCTCGCGCTTCTGGCTCATGAAGGTCACCACCGTGTTGGGCCGCAGCGTCTTGCCGCTGCGCACCACCTTCAGGTTCATGCCGCGCTCGAACTTGCCGCTGGCCACGCGCAGGAAGGCGATGCGGTCGCGGTGCGCCGGGTCCATGTTGGCCTGGATCTTGAACACCACGCCCGAAAACTTGGGCTCCTCGGGGTGCACGGTGCGCTGGATGGCGGCGCGGTCGCCGGGCGGCGGGGCCAGGTCGACCAGCGCGTCCAGCACTTCCTGCACGCCGAAGTTGTTGACCGCCGAGCCGAAGAACATCGGCGTCTGGCGGCCGGCCAGGAACTCGGCTTCATCAAAGGCCGGCGCGGCGTCGCGCACCAGCTCGATCTCGCCGCTGGCCTGCTCGTAGGCGGCGCCGAAGCGCGTGGCCAGCGAGGGGTTGGCGATGCCGTCGACGATCTCCTCGGTGCCGGCCACGCGGTCTTCACCCGGCGTGAACACGCGCATCTGGTCCTTGCGCAGGTCGAGCACGCCGCCGAACACCTTGCCCATGCCCACCGGCCAGGTGAAGGGCACCACGGTCATGCCCAGCTCGCGCTCGATCTCGTCCATCAGCGCCAGCGGCTCCTGCACCTCGCGGTCGAGCTTGTTCACGAAGGTCAGGATGGGCGTGTTGCGCGCGCGGCAGACCTGCAGCAGGCGCCGCGTCTGCGGCTCCACACCGTTGGCCGCGTCGATCACCATCAACGCCGCATCCACCGCGGTCAGCACGCGGTAGGTGTCTTCCGAGAAGTCCTGGTGGCCCGGGGTGTCCAGCAGGTTGATCACGCAGTCGCGGTACTCCATCTGCATCACGCTGGATGCCACCGAGATGCCGCGCTGCTTTTCGATCTCCATCCAGTCGGATGTAGCGTGGCGGCTGGCCTTGCGTGCCTTCACCGAGCCGGCGATCTGGATCGCGCCCGAGAACAGCAGCAGCTTCTCCGTCAGCGTGGTCTTGCCCGCGTCGGGGTGGGAAATGATGGCGAAGGTGCGCCGGCGGCGAACCTGGGGGGCGAGATCGGACATGGGCGCGGCGCCACGGTGCGCGGCCGCCGCGGAGGGCGGAAAGCGGCACCCGCGGCCAGGCAAGGGCTGGGGGAAGGGCGGGATTATCCCGCGCCCGCGCCATCCCCCGGCTTGCGGGGGTGCGCCCGAAACCCGCGGCGGGGCGTGAGCTTTTGACGCGACGGTTGCGGCGTTGCTTGGTGACACTGCATCGCAGAGCAACACGGCCACCCGCCCGCCGAACCCTGGGTGTGCTGCCGTCCACCCCTCGTTGGAGAGATTCCGAATGTCCACGCACCGCCAGACCGCCCGCCTGCACCGCCTTGCCGTCGCCCTTGCCCTGACCGGCTGCGCTGCCGCCCAGGCCGCGCCGATCAGCCTCAGCAACGCCGGCTTCGAGGCCAACTGGACGAATGCCAGCTTCGTGGGCAGCGATGGCTTCGTGACCTTCAACTACAGCCCCACCGGCCCGGCCGTGGGCTGGAACTTCGGCGCCGGCACCGGCGTGGCGGGCAGCTACAGCCTGCTGTCGGCCTACGAAGGCAGCCGCTTCGGCTTCCTGCAGACCCAGACCCAGGCACTGAGCCAGAGCTTCACGCTGGCCGACGCCCAGCAAGTGGAACTGAACTTCGCGCTGGCCCTGCGCCAGCGCTACGCCGCCGGCCAGGTGGTGCGCGTGAGCATCGACAACCAGACGGTCGCGGATGTCGCTGCCACCACGGCGGGCTGGTCGCTGCAATCGCTGTCGCTGGGCACGCTGTCGGCCGGCAACCACCTGCTCGCCTTCGAGGGCCTGAGCGGCAACAGTGGCGACACCACGGCCTTCATCGACGCCGTGGCACTGGACGGCACGGCGGTGAGCACCGGTGGCACCGTGCCCGAACCGCACAGCCTGGCCCTGGTGGCCACGGCGCTGGCCGGTCTGGGCGCCCTGCGCCGCCGCCGCGCCGGCTGAGCTGGCCACCCGCCGGTCGGCGCGGCCGATCCGGCACCTCGTGCGCCCTGTTGATGCAGGCCCAGGTCGTCCCCCTGGCCTTGCGTTAGCGTAGCGCGTGCGCTGCCGGGAGGCGGCGGCGCAACACGAGGAGGGACTGGATGAACGCGTTGTATCGGGCGCCCGTGTGGGCGGCGTGTGCGGTGAGCTTGGCGCTGGGCGGCTGTGCCCTGCAGGCGCCCGGCTACACGCCGTCGATCGACCATGTCGAGACGCTGAAGAAGCGTGCCGTGCCGGTGGCGCTGGGCGCTTTCACGGTGCAGACCGGCGCCACCGGGGCCACGGCCATCGGCCTGCGCGGCTCGCCGATGAGCTCGTCGGTGGGCGGTGACTATGCCGCCTACCTGGCCGAGGCGCTGCGCCAGGAGCTGATGCTGGCCGGCAAGCTGGATGCGAAGTCGCGCATCGTCATCGGCGGCCTGCTGCTGAAGAACGACATTGCCGCCGGTGGCCTGGCCACCAACAGCGGCGAGATCGAGGCGCGCTTCACCGTCACACAGGACGGCCGCGAGCGCTACAACCGCGTCAAGCGCGCCACCCAGTCGTGGGAATCGTCCTTCGTTGGCGCGGTGGCCATCCCCAAGGCGCAGCAGCAGTACCCGCTGCTGGTGCAGCAGCTGCTGACCGAATTGCTGGCCGACGGCGACTTCCTCGCCGCGCTGCAGTGACCCACCCTGCAAGGACCCCCATGAAGCGACTGTTCGTTCTGCTGGCCGCCCTGGCCACCGTGCTCACGCTGGGCGGCTGCGCCCATCCGATCACCCTGAACCCCAATGTGGCCAGCCTGGCCGATGCCGGCGGCACCAAGATCGACAAGCGCGTCGGCCTGGTGATCACCGACGAGTCGAAGAAGCGCGAGATCACCACGCCTGGCGGTGGTGGCGACAAGGTCAGCTACTTCCCGTACCGCGACCTGGAAAGCGGCCTGTACTTCACGCTGTCGCAGGCCTTCACCGGCGTGTCGCGCCTGTCGGGCCCGGCCGATCCCAAGGTGGCCGGCGAGAAGCTGAACCTGGTGATCACGCCCGACATCCGCACCACCTCGTACTCCGACAGCATCGTCACCTGGCCGCCCACGCTGTTCACCGTGGAGCTGATCTGCACGGTGGTCAGCGACAGCGGCGCGCCGGTGACCACGCTGCGCGTGATGGGCGACGGCCGCGCCAGCTTCGACGAATTCAAGAGCGACTTCTCGCTGTCGGCCAAGCGCGCCTCGGAAGACGCGCTGAAGAAGCTGCTGAAGGCCATCGCCGACGACAAGGCGCTGCGCTGACGGCCGCGCCGGCCGCCGCGCTCAGCCCTGGCGTGCCAGCGGGTTGGGCGTGGGCTCGGCGATCTTGCTGAGCCGGTTGCGGTCGGTGTGGTGGAACAGCTCGGCCTGGCCGCGGATCTTCAGCACCGTGTCCTCGTCGTAGCTCCAGGTGCCGTCGTCGTGCACGGTGACCTGGATGCGGAACTCCACCGTCTTGAAGGCCACGTCCAGGAACGGCGCCGAGCAGATGCCGAAGGTGTCCAGCCCTTGCGTGGCCACCAGCTCGAACTGGGTTGCATCGGCGGCTGCCGTGCCGCCGGCGATGGCCACCTGGCCGCGCGGGATGGTCAGCGTGTGGATGATGGCGCCGCTGGCCGGCTCCCACAGCCAGTAGCCCAGCTGGTCGTGGTAGGTCTTGATCTGGTCGGGCTTGGTGACGAAGGTGTGGTACCGCAGCCCGTACAGCAGCTGCGGGCCGTTGGTCTGCGGGTCGATGGGCTGCAGCTCGATGCGCTCCACATAGGCCTGCTTCTTCGGGCCCTCGGCCTTGGGCTTCACGTCCAGGCCTCGCATGCCCTGCCACACGCCGGCCAGCGGGCGCAGCGGGCCCAGGTTGGCCAGGGTGTTCACGTCGATGTCGCGCGGCTCGGTGTAGATGTCGCTGGGAAAGTCGCTGGCGTGGTCGCTCATGGGGCACCCGGTGCGGGCTGGAAGTGATGGGCCGCAGCATAGCGCCGGGCCGGGACCCGCCGGGCTGCGCGAGCGCATGTCGGCGGCGTGGTGCTGCGGCGCGTTGAGCCTGCACCGCCACTGCCCAGCAGGCACGCCACCATGACCCTTGCCTTGACCACCACCCGATCGCATCGCCGCCGCCGGGCGCTGATCGGCGCCGCTGCGGCCGCGGTCACATGGGGGCTGTCCGGCTGCGCCACGCTGCGCGACGAGGTGGCGCCACGCGTCGAACTGGCCGGCGTCGAGGGTCTGCCGGGCGAGGGGCTGGAACTGCGCTTCCTGCTCAAGCTGCGCATCCAGAACCCGGCCGACCGTGAGCTGCGCTTCGATGGCGTGTGGGCCGAGGTGGAACTGCGCGGCCTGCCCCTGGCCGGCGGCGGCGCGGCGGTGGCCGGCGTGGTGCCGCGCTTCGGCGAGGCGGTGGTGCAGGTGCCGGTCACGGCCTCGGGGCTGGCGCTGGCGCGCCAGGCCTTCAGCCTGTGGAAGAGCAGCCAGCAGACCCAGGGCCCCGGCCCGGTGGCCTATGTGCTGCGCGGCCGGCTGGGTGGCACCGGCCTGGCGCCGGTGCGCTTCGAGTCGCGCGGCGAGGTCAGCCTCAGCGACTGACCGCCACTGACCACGCCGGCCGCAGCGATCACTTCGCGCCCAGCTTGGCCTTCACGTCCTGGCCCACCCTCTTGTTCACGAACTGGAAGGTGGCCACCTGGGCCAGGTCCACGTCGCCGGCCTTGTACAGCCCGGCCTTGACCATCTGCTCGTAGAAGTCCTTCACCCGCGCCGCGCTCATCGCGCCGATGCCGTTGGCCTGCGCCTCGCCGCTGTCGACGATGCCTTGGGCTTTCATCAAGGCCACGCTGGCCTCGATCTCGGCCTCGGTCATCTCGGGGTTGTCCTTCAGCATCAGCGCGTTGGCCGGCTTGCGGTTGCCGTAGAGGTAGTTCACCCAGCCGACGATGGACGCATCGACGAAGCGCTGCACCAGCTCGGGCTTGGCCTTGACCGTCTCGGTGCGCGCCTCGATCACCGTGCTGTAGGTGCTGAAGCCGTGGTCGGCCAGCAGGTGCACCACCGGCTTGAACTTGCCTTGGTTCTCGGCGTAGATGGGCTCGGCCACCGAGTAGCCCTGCTGGATGCTTTTGGGATTCGCCAGCCAGGGGCCGAGGTTGTAGTTGTAGGGCTTGAGCGCCTCGTCCTTGAAGCCGTGCACGGCCTTCAGCCACTGCCACCAGCTGAACTGCCCGTCCTTGGCCACCAGGGCCACCGGCGCGTTCTTCAGCGTCTCCCACTTCTCGTAGCCCTGGCCGGGGTGGGCCATCAGCGCCTGCGGGTCCTTCTGGAACATGGCGGCCACCACCACGGTGGGCACCTTGTTCTTCACGTTGTCGAAGCTGTGCAGCAGGTTGCCGGTCATCAGGAAGTCGATCTTGCCCGCCGGCAGCAGCGGCCGGTTGTTCACCTGCGGCCCGCCTTGCTGGATGGTGACGTCGAGCCCGTACTTCTTGTAGGTGCCGTCGGCCAGCGCCTGGTAGAAGCCGCCGTGCGCGGCTTGCGCCTTCCAGTTGGTGGCGAAGATCACCTTGTCCTGGGCCTGGGCGGCGCCGGCGGCCAGCATCAGGGTGGCGGCAAAGGTGGCGGTCAGCGTGAAGCGCATGGGTCTCTCTCCCCCGGGAAGATCAGTCGGTGCGGCCGGATTCTGACGCGTGCCAGCGCCCCAGCACGGCGCGCGACACGGCATTGAACACGGCGAAGATCATCACGCCGGTGAGCACCAGCAGCGTGAGGGCGGCAAACATCTTGGGCGTCTCGGTGCGGAAGCTGGCCTCCAGGATGCGCGAGGCCAGGCCGGTCTCGCGGCCTGCGGCGCCGGCCACCATCTCGGCCGACACGGCGCCGATCAGCGCCAGCCCACCCGACACCTTCAGCCCGGCGATGAAGTAGGGCAGCGCCGAAGGCACGCGCAGCAGCGCCAGGCGCTGCCAGGGCGTGGCGCGGTACAGGCGGAACAGGTCGCGCAGCTGCGGGTCGGCCGCACGCAGCCCGATCACGGTGTTCGACAGGATCGGGAAGAACGCGCTCAGCCACGCGCACAGCAGCAGCGCGGCGGTGGTGCTGTCGAGGTAGATCAGCATCAGCGGCGCCACCGCCATCAGCGGCGTCACCTGCAGCACCACGGCCAGCGGGAACAGCGCGCGCTCCAGCGTGGGTGAGAGTGCAAAGGCGCTGGCGATCAGCACGCCGCCCGCGCAGGCCAGGGCCAGCGCGCCGAAGGTGATCTTCAGCGTGTACCACCAGCTGCCGACCAGCGAGGCGCCATGCTCGGCCAGCGCCTGGGCGATGCGGCTGGGCGCCGGCAGCGTGTAGTCGGGGATGCCGGCCCAGCGCACGCCCAGCTCCCAGGCCAGCAGCAGGCCCAGCATCACCGCGGCGGGCAGCAGCCTGTTGGTGACGGTGCGGTTCATGGGCGGTGGGCAGGGGCCGGTTCGGATGCCTCGGCCAGCGCCTGCGACAGCGTGCGGCAGGCGGCGGCAAACTCGCCCGTGTGGCGCCAGTCGGCCGGGCGCGGGTAGGGCGCGTCGATCGCCAGCTCGGCCACCACGCGGCCGGGCCGCGCGGCCATCACCAGCACGCGCTGGCTCAGGTACACGGCCTCGGCCACGCTGTGCGTGACGAACAGCGCCGCCAGGCCCTGTGCCTGCCACCAGTGCAGCAGGTCGGCGTTCAGGCGCTGGCGCGTGATGTCGTCGAGTGCGGCAAAGGGTTCGTCCATCAGCAGCACGCGCGGCGCGGTGACCAGCGCGCGGGCGATGGACGCGCGCATCTTCATGCCACCCGACAGCTGGGCCGGGTAGGCCTGTGCAAAGTCGGCCAGGCCCACGCGGGCCAGCACCTCGGCCACACGCGGCGCGCTCGTGCCGCGGGATTGGCCCTGCAGTTTCAGCGGCAGCGCCACGTTGTCGGCCACCGTGGCCCAGGGCATCAGCGTGGGCTCCTGGAACACGAAGGCGGTGGCGGCATCGCCGCTGGCCTGGCGCGCCGGTGCGCTCACCGTGCCGGCATCGGCATCGTCCAGGCCCGCCACCAGGCGCAGCACCGTGCTCTTGCCGCAGCCCGAGGGGCCGAGCAGCGAGACGAACTCGCCCGCCCGCACCGCCAGGCTCACGCCGGCCAGGGCCTGGGTGCCGAGCGTGCTGCCGCCGGCAAAACGTTTGTGCACCTGGTGCAGGGCGACCAACGGGGCGGTGGACGGGCCACCGGGGACGGGCGAGCCGGGCAAGGGGGACGGAGCGGCAGCGGGCACGGCCGCGAGTGTGCCCGGTTTGCCGAGCCCGGCGCAGCCGTGCGGCTTCCCCGCGGGTGGCCGGGCTCAGCCGTGGTGGCTGAGCCAGCGCACCGTGTCGGCAAAGCCGATCAGGCTGCCGGCGGCGAACACGGTCCAGCCCAGCCAGTGGCGGGCATCGTGCGGGCGCAGGGGGCGGGCGGTGGTCATGCGGGGCTCCGGTGTGGGGGGCAGGTGGGCGAATGCTAGGCAGCGCGCGCCGGCCCGGCCAATGGATTGCATTGCTCACGGCGATAGCCCCGCACCCCCATCGCCGCGATAGCCCCCGTGCTGCATCACCGCGCCGCCGCGCAAGGTCCCGCCGTGGACAGACCGGCACCGGCGGCATAGGCTCACCGCACCAGCGCCTACCCCACACCCCCCGGGATGACCCAAGCCACCACCACCTTCACCCACGCCGCCTCCGCCGCCACCACCACGCCCGAGGCGCTGCTGCACTTCTGGTTCAGCGAGACCACGCCGGCGCAGCGCTTTCGCGTCGACCCGGACTTCGACGCACTGATCGCCCGGCGCTTTGGCGCCACGGTGGACGCGGCGGCGGCCGGCGAGCTGTGGGCCTGGCGCGCCACGCCCCAGGGCCGGCTGGCCGAGGTGGTGGCGCTGGACCAGTTCCCGCGCAACATGCACCGTGGCACGCCGCGCGCGTTTGCCTGCGACGGCATCGCGCTGGTGCTGGCCCAGCACGCCGTGGCGGCCGGGGCCGACGCCGCCGTGCCGCCCGAGCAGCGCGCGTTCTTTTACCTGCCCTACATGCACAGCGAGTCGCGCGCCATCCAGGCCGAGAGCGAGCGCCTGTACCGCGCGCTGGGCCACGACAATCACCTCGACTACGCGATCCGCCACCGCGTCATCGTCGATCGCTTCGGCCGCTTTCCGCACCGCAACGCCATCCTCGGCCGCGCCTCCACCGACGAGGAACTGGCCTTCCTGCAGCAACCCGGCTCCAGCTTCTGAAGCCGCCCGCCCGCCCCCCGATGCAAGCCCACATCGATTTCATCCTCGAGCTCGACCGCCTGAAGGGCGTGACCCGCAAGACCAAGCCCGCCGGCCTCGATCGTTACGAGAACTCGGCTGAGCACAGCTGGCAGATCGCGCTGATGGCGCAATCACTGGCCCACCTGGCGGCCGAGCCGGTGGACGTGGGCCGCGTGGTCGAGCTGCTGCTGGTGCACGACGTGGGCGAGATCGACACCGGCGACACGCTGGTCTACGTGGAGCACGGCTGGGCCGAGCGCAAGGCCGCCGAGCGCGCCGCCGTGCAGCGCATCTTCGGCCTGCTGCCCGAGGGCCGCGGCCAGCGCTTCATCGACGCCTGGCAGGAGTTCGAGGACGAGGCCACGCCCGAGGCGCGCTATGCCCATGCGGTGGACCGCGCCATGCCCGCGCTGCTGAACCTGGCCAACCACGGCCAGAGCTGGCGCGAGAACGGCGTCAGCCACGCCAAGGTGGTGGCCCGCATCGGCCCGCCGATCGCCGCCGGCTGCCCGGCGCTGTGGGACTACATGCGCGAGCGGCTGGACGCGGCGCAGGCCGAGGGCTGGTTCGGCGCCCCCTGAGGGCCCGCAGCGCGCCGCTCAACCGCGCCGCTGGGCGCGTTGCCGTTCACGCAGCATGAACAGGTACAGGCTTTCGACCTTTTCGCGCGCCCAGGGCGTGCGGCGCAGGAACTTCAGGCTCGATTTGACGCTGGGCTCGAACGCGAAGCAGCGCAGCGGGATGCGCTCGTCCAGGCCACGCCAGCCGTACTCGGCGCGCAGCGCTTCGACGATGGCTTCCAGCGTGACGCCATGCAGGGGGTTGCGGGGTTGCGCGGGCGGTGGCGGGGTGGCGTCGCTCATCGGGGCGGATTGTGGCTGACGCGGCTTGGGAGTGAGGTCGGACAGGAGCAGCCTCGCGGCTGCGAGTCGTCTTGCCGTAACTCAAAGCGTGTGCACGGCCGACTATGGGCTCCTGAGTCGAGAACTCGCCAACGCGGTCTCGAGGCCGTCACCCAGCTAGGCGCGGAACTGGCGCGCACCTCTGGGGTTCAGAATGCACTGCCACCTCTGAACCGATAGTTGGCTGATGTATGCGGGATCGCGATTCTGTTCCGAAGTGCTTTGCACTGCGAACGCCTGAAGCGGCTTGATCGCAGCCCCCAACGCATTGCCACCAACCACCGTCTCGGCACTCACGACAGCAAGGTCACCCCATTGAGCTGGCACGCGTACACCGCGTTCCTCAAGGCCGCGATGGCCTCGTAGCGCGGGAAGCTGCGGCGCCAGGCCAGCACCACGCGGCGCGTGGGGGCCGGTGGCGTGAAGGGGATGTAGCGCACGTGCTCGGAGGGCTCCTTGGGCACGCTGAGCACCGGCACCACGGTGATGCCCATGCCCGAGGCCACCATGTGCTTGATGGTCTCCAGCGAGCTGCCCTCGAAGCTCTTGCGGATGCCCTCGGTCTGGCTCGAGAAGCGCGCGAACTCGGGGCACACCTCCAGCACCTGGTCGCGGAAGCAGTGGCCGGTGCCCAGCAGCAGCATGGTCTCGCGCTTGAGCTCCTCGGCGCTGATGGTCTCGCGCGTGGCCAGCGGGTGGGTGGCGGGCACGGCCACGATGAAGGGCTCGTCGTACAGCGGCGCCACGGCCAGGCCGGTGTCGGGGAAGGGCTCGGCCATGATGGCGCAGTCGAGCTCGCCGGTGCGCAGCATCTCCAACAGCTTGACGGTGAAGTGCTCCTGCAGCATCAGCGGCATCTGCGGCGTCTGCGCGATGGCGTGCTTCACCAGCTCGGGCAGCAGGTAGGGGCCGATGGTGTAGATGATGCCCAGGCGCAGCGGGCCGGCCAGCGGGTTCTTGCCGCGCTTGGCGATCTCCTTGATGGCCTGGGCCTGCTCCAGCACCTGCTGGGCCTGGCGCACGATCTCGTCGCCCAGCGGCGTGACGCTGACCTCGGCGCCGCCGCGCTCGAACAGCTTGACATCCAGCTCCTCCTCCAGCTTCTTGATCGCCACGCTCAGCGTGGGCTGGCTGACGAAGCAGGCCTCGGCGGCGCGGCCGAAATGCTTCTCGCGGGCGACGGCGACGATGTAGCGCAGCTCGGTGAGGGTCATGCACCCATTATGGGAGCGGCGTCCGGCGCGGGGTGGACGGGCGCCGGCGCAGCGCCCGCATCAGCAGCAGCGCGCCACCGCCCAGCAGCGCGGCGCTGGCGGGCTCGGGCACGGCGCTCACGCCCCAGCTGGCCACCACCATGATCTGTTCGCCGTAGGTGTTGTTCAGCTGCAGCAGGGCCGGGGCGCCGGCGCCGCCCAGTTCCAGCATGCCGCCGAAGGTCTCGCCCACGTACAGCTCGCCGTCGCCGGGCCGCAGCATCTCGCCGGCGCCGTTGGCGGCGGCCAGCACCGTCAGGCCGTCGGCCGGGCCCTCCAGCAGGGTGATGCGGTCATAGCCGCTGCGCAGCAGGGTGTGGCGCTGGGCGCCGGGCAGGGCCAGCTGCGCCAGGCCGGTGAAGGCATCGCCGGACAGGTAGATGCCGATCTGCGCGCCGGCCAGGCCCAGGGCGGCGCCGTCCAGCGTCAGCACCGGGGCGCTGCCGGCCACGGCCGGGTGGGCCAGCGCATCGGCCAGGCCGGCCAGAAAGCTGGCGTCGTCGCGCGCGGCCAGCGTGGCCTGCAGCACGGCCAGTTCGGCCGCGGGGTCGTTGCCGAACAGGTTGTCGCTGGTGCTGCCGGCCAGGCCACGGCCCAGTGCGGGCGCGGCCTGCGCGCTCAGGTTCCACAGCTGGCGGGTCAGCGAGAACGGCGTGGCGAATGCCATGCCGGGCGTGCTGCCGGTCTGCAGCAGCGTGGCGCTGTCGCGGGCCACGGTGAGCAGGCGCTGGGCCGTCTCCAACTCGGGGTTGCGGGCGGCCTGCAGGCTGCGGTCCACGGCCAGGTCGGTCCAGCTGGCGCTGCGCAGGGTGTTCACGTCGGCCGCCGCGCTGGCCCAGCGCGCGGCCGTGGCGGGTGCAGCCGATCCGGCCGTGGCCAGCAGCGCATCGGCCACATAGGCCTGGGCGGTCTTGCTCTGGTACTGCGCGCTCAGGCGCAGCTGGCCCGACAGCGACAGCTCACCTGCCAGCAGCTGCGCGCCGGCAAACAGCGGCTCGGCGCTGGCGCTGGCCTGCAGGCGCCAGGGCTGCAGCGCCTGGGCCGGTGCCGTGATGGCGGCCAGCGCGGGCGTGGCCTGGGCCAGGGTGTGGACCACCATCGTGTCGGTGCAGCGCGTGGCGGTGCCGGCGCAGTGCCAGGTGGCGCCCAGGTTCTGTGTGAACGGGCTGGCCGCCAGCAGGCCACCGCTGACGCTGGCGCTGGCCGTCACGTGCAGCAGATCGCGCGCGGTGCCCGGCGCCACGGCCACGCCGGGGTCGCTGATCGACACGCCGTGGCTGGCCGTCACGAAGAAGCTGGCCTCGGTGCCGATCCAGGTGCCCAGCCGCTCGGCCACCAGGCGTGCCGCCTGGGCCTCGCCGAGGCTCAGCGTGCGGTCGATGCCGCTGGCGAAGGTGGCGGCTTCGCTGAAGTTGATCTGCACATTGGTGGCGATGACGCCAGCCGTGGCCGGCAACAGGCCGGTGGCCAGCAGGGCCGCGGCCAGCGGACGGAGGAAGGACGCGCGACGCATGGTTCGTCTCCACAGCACCAGGAAGACCCCCGATGCTGCCCAGCCAGCGTCTCAGCCGCGTCTCATGCGTGTTGGACCGGGCCCCCGCGCTCCGGGGGGCGGGCTCAGGTGCGGAACACGTGCACCGTGCGCTCCAGCGTGGCGCTGCGCTTGTGCAGCATCTCCACGGCGGCCACGGTCTGCTGCACCAGCGCGGCGTTGGCCTGGGTCATGTGGTCGAGCTCGCTGACCGCGGCATTCACCTCGCCGATGCCCAGCGACTGCTCGGACGCGGCGCGCGTGATGTCGTGGATCAGCCCGCCCACGCGGTTCACCTCGTCGACGGTGCGGCCGATGGTCTGGTTGGCGTCGACCACCCGGCGCGTGCCGTCGGCCACCTCTTCCACCGAGCGGTGGATCAGCGTGCGGATCTCGCGGGCCGCGTCGGCGCTGCGCTGGGCCAGCGCGCGCACCTCGCCGGCCACCACCGCGAAGCCGCGGCCCTGCTCGCCGGCCCGCGCTGCCTCCACCGCGGCGTTGAGCGCCAGCAGGTTGGTGCGAAAGGCGATGCCCTCGATCACCTGCACGATTTCGGCCACCGACTTCGAATGCTGCTCGATGGTGCGGATGGCGCCTTCCACCCCGGCCATGGCCTGGCCGCCGGCGGCCGCGGCCTGGGCCGTGTGCTCGCTCTGGCGCGCCACGTCGCCGGCGGTGGAGGCCGTCTGGCGCACGGCGGCGGCCATCTGCTCCATCGACGCGGCGGTGCGCTGCAGGGCCTCGGCTTGGGCGCGCGTGCGCTGCGACAGGTCGGCCGCGCCGCGGCTGATCTCGCCGGTGGACGTGGCGGTGCCGTCCACTTCCTGGCGCGCGTCGCCGATCACGGCCTGCAGGTTGATCTGGATCTGGGCCAGCGCGCGGGCCAGTGCGCTGAGCGGGTGCGGGTGCACCAGGTCGAGCCGGCTGCGCAGGTTGCAGGCCGACAGGTCGTTGGCGAAGCGCTCGGCCTCGTCCAGGCGGCGCTGCACGCTGGCGTGGAACCAGGCGGTCACGGCGCCGCCGCCCAGCACCGCGGCGGCCGTGGCGGCCCACCCGCCCGCCAGGGCGCCGGCGCCCAGCGTGGCCAGCAGCGCCAGGCCCATGCCCAGCGCCAGCCGGCCGGTCAGTGACAGCCGGTGCAGCCGGCCCGGCAGGTCGCGCCAGCCCAGCAGGCGCACCCGCCCGGCATGCAGCTTGAAGGTGGCGCGGCCGTTGGCGCGCTCGGCGGCCAGGCGCGCGTACAGGGCCTCGGCCTCGCGCACCTGCTCGCGCGTGGGCTGTCGGCGCACCGACATGTAGGCCTCGGGCTTGCCGTTGGCCAGGATCGGGGTGACGTTGGCCTCCACCCAGTAGTGGTCGCCGTTCTTGCAGCGGTTCTTCACCACGCCGGTCCAGGGGCGGCCGCGGCCGATCGTGGCCCACATGTCCTTGAAGGCCTCCGGCGGCATGTCGGGGTGGCGAATCATGTTGTGCGGCTGGCCCAGCAATTCGTCGTAGCTGTAGCCGCTGACCTCGACGAAGGCGCGGTTGCAGTGCGTGATGCGGCCCTGCAGGTCGGTGGTGGAGACCAGCAGCTCGCCGGCCGGGAACGGGTGCTCACGCTGGGTGACGGGGAGATTGGCGCGCATGGACGAGGGCAGGGCAGGCGTGATGGGGGCTCCAGCACTGTAGGCAGCGCCCATGCCGCGCATGCGGCGAACAGCACCGCTGGCGGCGCGCAAATCGCGGACAAGCGCGGCGCGGGCCGGATCAGGCCGGGCCCAGCGGCCGGCCGTCGGCCAGCAGCGCGGCGAAGCCGTCGGCCGGCAGCGACCGCGCGTACAGCCAGCCCTGCTGGTACAGGCAGCCGTGGCCGCGCAGGAAGGCCGCCTGCTCGGGCGTCTCCACGCCCTCGGCCACCACGCGCAGGCCCAGGTCGCGGCCCAGCGCGATGATGGCCTTGGCCAGCGCGCTGTCGCGCCCTCCTTGCGCGGCGTCGACGATGAAGCTGCGGTCGATCTTCAGCTCGTCGATGGCGAAGCGCTTGAGGTAGCTCAGCGAGGAGTAGCCGGTGCCGAAGTCGTCCAGCGCCAGCCCGAAACCGCGTGCCCGCAGCGCGGCAAGCCGCGCCGCGGTGGCGTCGGGCTCGCGCATCAGCAGGCTCTCGGTCACCTCCAGCACCAGGCGGTCGGGCGCCAGGCCGTGGGCGGCCAGCAGCGCGGTCAGGCGCTCGTCCAGGCCGGGGTCGGCGAAGCTGGGGGCCGACAGGTTGACGGCCAGCGCCGGCACTGGCAGGCCGGCCTGCTGCCAGGCCTGCAGCTGGCGGCAGGCCTCGGCCAGCACCCAGTCGGTCAGCGGGGCGATCAGCCCGGTCTCCTCGGCCAGCGCGATGAACTCGCCCGGCGGCACCAGGCCGCGCTCGGGGTGCTGCCAGCGCACCAGGGCCTCGGCGCCGGCGATGCGTCCACCGGCGCCCCCCTGGGCGTCCAGCAGCACCTTGGGCTGGTAGTGCAGGCGCAGCTCGCCGCCGGCGATGGCACGTCGCAGCTCGGCCTCCAGGCGCAGGCGCTGGGCGGCCTGGGCGTCCAGCGTCTCGTCGAAGAAGCGCAGCTGGCCGCGGCCGCGGGCTTTGGCCGCGTACGCGGCCTGCTCGGCGCAGCGGGTCAGGCCGGCCAGGTCGGGCGCGTCGCCGGGGTACAGCGCGATGCCGATGCCGGCGCTCAGCACCAGCGGCGGGGCGGCCACGCCGGGCAGCGTGATCGGCAGGCCCACGGCCTTCAGCAGGCGCTGGGCCACGGCGGCGGCCGGGGCCTGGCCAGCCAGGTCGGTGATCAGCAGCGTGAACGCGTTGCCGCCCACGCGCGCCACCACGCCGCCATCGGCGTCGGTGCCGGGGCAGGGCTCGCAGGGGCCGCGCGCGGCCGCCAGGTCGCTGCCGCGGATCCAGCCGCGCAGGCGCTCGGCCAGGCACTGCAGCACCTGGTCGCCGCCGCCATGGCCGAAGGCGTCGTTGACGGCCTTGAACTGGTCCAGGTCGATGTGCAGCACCGCGCAGTGCAGGCCCTGGCGCCGCGCGCGCTCAAGCAGCGGGGCGGCCAGCTCGGCGAAGAACTGCCGGTTGGGCAGGCCGGTCACGGCGTCGTAGTGCGCCAGCTGGCGGATGCGCTGCGCGGCCTGCACGCGCTCGGTGATGTCCTGCGTGATGCCTTCGACGCCCAGGCGCAGGCCGCTCTCGTCCTGCAGCGGCATGCCCTGCTCGTGCAGCGTGCGCAGCTGGCCGTCCAGGCGCTCGATGCGGTACTCGATCTGGTAGCTGCGGCCCTCGTCCAGCAGGCGCCGGCGCGCCTGGGCCACGGCGTCGCGCTCGGTGGGCAGCACGCGGGTCAGCAGCGCCTCGGGCGTGGAGAACCAGTGGGTCTGGTCGGGCGTGTCGGCCCCGTACAGGCGGGCCAGCTCGGGCGAGCATTCCAGCCGGCCGTCGGCGGTGAAGGCCCAGCTGCCCATGCCGGCCAGGCGCTGCGCGCGCGCCAGGCGTTCGCGGCCCAGGCTCAGCGTGCCGGCCGATTCGGCCGCGCGCAGCGCATAGCGCACGCGGTGCGACAGCAGCGTCCAGTTGATCGGCTTGGTGATGAAGTCGGTGGCGCCATGGCCGTAGGCCTGCTCGATCGAGGCCGTGTCGTCCAGGCCGGTGAGCATGATCACCGGCACGCGTGCGCCGCGCGGCAGCGCGCGCAGGCGCTGGCAGGTCTCGAAGCCGTCCAGCCCCGGCATCATCACGTCCAGCAGCACCAGGTCGAAGGCCTGCGCCGCGAACGCGGCCAGCGCGGCCGTGCCGTCGGCGGTGTCCACCACGGTGAAGCCGGCGTGGCGCAGCGTGCGCGCAGCCATGTGGCGCAGCATCGGATCGTCGTCCACCAGCAGCAGGCGCGGTGGCTGCGGCGCGGGCGCCTGGCCGTCGGGGCCCAGGCCCGACAGCGCCTGCAGCAGGCGGTCAGGCGCGTTCATGGCTGGGCCTCCAGTGTGGGGGCGGCGGCGCGCTGACGCGACTGCAGCTGCGGCTGCAGGCGGCCCCAGGCGGCGGCCAGGCGCTGGCCCAGGTCGGCGGCGGGCGGCTCGCCGCGGCGCAGCCCGGCCTCGGCGCCGGCGGCCAGGGCCGCCAGCTCGAGCGCGCCCACGCTGGCGCTGGTGGACTTGAGCGTGTGCACCAGACGCTGCAGGCGCGGCAGGTCGGCGTCGGCGATCGCGCGGTCGATGTCGCACAGCGCCTCGGCGGTGGTGGTGTCGAACATCGCCAGCAGCTCGTCGGCCACCTCGGGCGCCGAGCCGTCGGCCACCATCGGCAGCGCCGCCAGCACGCCGGGGTCGAACACCGGCGGGCCGCCGGCCGGCGGCTGGGCTGATGGAGCCGATGGGGGCGATGGGGCCGATGGTGCGGGCGGTGCCGTGGCCGTGGCCGCCGACGGCGTCCAGCGCGCCACCGCGGCCAGCAGCGCGGTGGCCAGCACCGGCTTGGTCAGGAAGTCGTTCATGCCGGCCGCCAGGCAGGCGGCGCGGTCCTCGGCAAAGGCGTTGGCGGTCAGGGCCACGATGGGCACGTCGCGGCCGGCCGGTCCGGCCTCGCCCTGGCGCAGGCGGCGGGTCACCTCCAGGCCGTCCATGCCGGGCATCTGCCAGTCCATCAGCACCAGGTCGACGCGGCGCGCCGCGGCCAGGCGGGCCAGGGCCTGCGGGCCGTCGCCGGCCTCGGTCACGCGGCAGCCGGCATGCACCAGCAGGCCGCTGACGATGGCGCGGTTCAGCGCATCGTCCTCCACCACCAGCACATGGGTCAGGCGTTCATAGGCCTCCTGGGTCAGCAGGGCCTGCGGCGCCGCCTCGGCCGCGGCCGAGGCGGGTGGCCGGACCTGGGCGCGCGGCCCCAGCCGGCCGGCCAGCGCGGCGCGGGTCACGGGCTTGAGCAGCTCGCTGGCCATGCGCAGGCTGTCTCGCGCGGCGCTGGCCTCCAGCGAAAACTCGGCGGCCAGCGAGATCACGCGCTCGGGCTCGATCCAGTCGATGGCAGCAGCCAGCAGTTCGTCGGCCTCGGACGCGTCGCTGGCCAGCAGCAGCCAGGCCGGCGGCGCGTCGGGTGGGGCGCCGGCCAGCCAGGTGCGCAGTTCGTGGCCGTCGCGGCAGCGGCGCGCGTCGCAGCCCAGGCGCTGCAGCAGGGCCTGCAGCGCCTCGGCGCTGGCCTCGTGTGGCTCGACGAAGGCCACGCGGTGGCCCAGCCGCGGCGCCTGGGGCACGGGCGCCTGGGCCACCGGCAGCGGCAGCTCCAGCGTGAAGCTGCTGCCCAGGCCGGGGCGGCTGCGCACCTGCACCTGCCCGCCCATGGCCTGCACCAGCTGGTGCACGATGGCCAGGCCCAGGCCGCTGCCGCCGAAGCGGCGGTCGGCGCCCTCGTCGCCCTGGCGGAAGGGCTCGAACACCCGCGCCAGGGTGTCGGCGGGCATGCCCACGCCGGTGTCGCTGACGCTCAGCCGCACCGACTGCGGCGTGGCCCCGGGCTGCACGCGCAGCACCACCTCGCCGCGCAGGGTGAACTTCACCGCATTGCCCAGCAGGTTCAGCAGCACCTGGCGCAGCCGGGCCGCGTCGCCGTGGCGCCAGGCGGGCAGTGCGGGGTCGACCACGCAGGCCAGCGCCAGGCCCTTGGCGCGCGCCGACAGCGCGGCGGTGGACAGCGCCGCCTCCACGCATTCCACGAGGTCGAAATCGGCCACGTTCAGGGTCAGCGCGCCGGCCTCGATGCGCGACAGGTCGAGGATGTTCTCGATCAGCCCGAGCAGGTTGCGCCCGCCCTGCTGGATGGCCTCGACCAGCTGGCCCTGGCGCTCGGCGTCCGCGGCCTCGGCGCGCAGCAGCTGGGCGGCGCCGATCACCGCGTTGAGCGGCGTGCGCAGCTCATGGCTCATGTTGGCCAGGAAGCGGGTCTTGGCCAGCGACGCGCTCTCGGCCTGCGCGCGCATGGCCTCGGCCTGGGCCGCCGTCTGCTTGAGCTGCTGCTGGGTCAGGTACTGCGCCGCCATGGTGCGGCCGATGCGCACGGCCGCCAGCAGCAGCACGCCCA
Source organism: Pseudaquabacterium inlustre (assembly GCF_038066595.1). NCBI lineage: Bacteria > Pseudomonadati > Pseudomonadota > Betaproteobacteria > Burkholderiales > Sphaerotilaceae > Pseudaquabacterium > Pseudaquabacterium inlustre. The sequence continues at coordinate 343,095 of NZ_JBBUTH010000008.1, read as the reverse complement.
GGCCGAAGCCCATCTCCAGCGCCAGCAGCCGGGCATCGGCGCCGCCGCTGAACCACGCGGCCAGCGCCGGCGGCGCCATCGCGCCGACCAGGAACAGCATCAGCGCGCGCGGCTGGGCGGCCATGGCCGGCACCGCGGCGGCGCAGACGATCAGCAGCGCGCCGCTCATCACCGAGGCGCCGCGCGCGTCGGGGTGGGCCAGGTGCCAGGTGGGGCCGAAGGACCAGCACAGCGACGACAGCAGCGCCCCGGCCATGTAGGCGCGGCGCCAGACCGGCGGGGCCTGCGTACCGGCCGGCCAGCCGCGGCGGCGGTACAGCCAGCCGCTGAGGCCGCGCACCACCACGGCCAGCACCATCAGCGCCACCCAGGTGTGGAACACCGGCGGTGCCAGGTAGGGCTCCAGCAGGCCCATGAACACCAGCAGGGCCACCAGCGAGAAGGTCACGCTCAGCGGCAGGTGCGCGTAGGCGCTGCGCAGCAGCGCGTCGCTGCCGTTCCTGCGGCGCTGGGTGGGCTCCTCGGCCGGTGCGGGGGCCGTCATGGGGGGCTGGCGGCAGGACGGCCCGCGTCGAGGTGCTGCACGATGGCCTGCAGCGTGCTGGCCTGGGTGTCGGCCAGACGCGCGCGCCAGCCGGTCTCGGGTGCCAGGCCGTGGCGCATGCGCGCCTCGCCCTCGGCGGCCAGCGCCGCCAGCGCCAGCGCGCCGACCTGGGCGCTGGTGGACTTCAGCGTGTGGATGCTGCGCAGCGCGGTCTGGCTGTCGCCGGCCTCCAGCGCCTCGGCCCAGCGGTTCAGCGTCTCGCTGCTGTCGCGCAGGAAGCTGCGCAGCACATGGGCCATGAAGCCGGGGTCGGAGCCGTCGGCCACCATCGGCAGCGCGGACAGCACGCGCGGGTCGAACAGCGGTGCGGCCGGGGTTGCCGGGGCCGGCACGGCGACCGGGGCCGCTGCGGGGGCCTCGGCGGGTGCGGGTGCCGGCGCAGGGGTCGCGGCCGGGGCGGTGGCCGCGGCCGTGGCAGGCAGCGGCGCCAGGTGCCGTGCCAGCATCTCGGCCAGGCGCGCGGCGGTGATGGGCTTGGCCAGGTAGTCGCTCATGCCGGCCGCCAGGCAGGCCTCGCGGTCGCCGGCCAGCGCATTGGCGGTCAGCGCCACGATGGGCAGCGGTGCGGTGCCGGGCCCGGCGGCGGCCTCGCGGGCGCGGATCACGCGGCTGGCCTCGTAGCCGTCCATCTCGGGCATCTGGCAGTCCATCAGCACCAGGTCGAAGCGCTGCGCGGCCACGCGCTCCAGCGCCTGCAGCCCGTTCTCGGCGGTGTCGACGGTGCAGCCCAGGCCCTGCAGCAGCGCGCCGGCGATCTCGCGGTTCAGCGCGGTGTCCTCCACCAGCAGCACGCGGGCGTCGAAGCGCAGGTGGTGGGCCGGCACGTCGGCGGCGCCGCTGCGCCGCGCCCGGCGCGGCGTGAACAGGCGTTCGAGCAGCAGGGCCAGTGCGCTGCGCGTGACCGGCAGCAGCAGCACGCCGTCGGCCTCGCGCTCGTCCAGCGCGGTGTCGCCACCGGCCTGCAGCGGCACCAGCGTGACCAGGCGGGTGTCGGGGCCGCAGCGCTGGCGCAGCGCGCGCAGCCGCTCGGCGGTGCCGGCGGCCGGCAGCAGGCTGTCGACGACCACCAGCCCGAAGCGCGGGCCGCCGCCGGCGATGGCGCGGTCGAAGTCGGCCTCGGTGGGGGCCTCGACGACCTCGGCGCCGGCCGTGGCCAGCAGCTCGGCCAGCGCGGTGCGCGTGGCGGTGTGGGCGGCGCCCAGCAGCACGCGCAGCCCGGCGGGCGCCCGGCCCAGCGGTGGCGGGCTGGCGCCGGGCGGCGGCGCGCAGGCGCGCTCGGGCAGCTCCACCCAGAACTCGCTGCCCTGGCCGGGCGTGCTGTCCATGCCCACGCGGCCACCCATGCGGTCGGCCAGCTCGCGGCAGATCACCAGGCCCAGGCCGGTGCCGCCGTACAGCCGCGTGGTGGTGTTGTCGGCCTGCATGAAACGCTGGAACAGCCGCGCGCTGACCTGCGGCGTGACGCCGATGCCGGAGTCGGCCACCGACAGGCGCCAGCCGCGGCTGCCCGGCGCGGCGCCTGTGATGCCGCCGGGCATGGGTTCCAGGCCGATGACGATCTGCCCGGTCTCGGTGAACTTGATCGCGTTGTTCAGGAAGTTGGCGAGGATCTGGCGCACGCGGTGGCCGTCGCCACGCACATAGGCCGGCACGCCGGGCGCCAGCCGGCACACCAGGGCCAGGCCCTTGGCCGCGGCCTGCGGCGCGAACAGCAGCGCGGCCTGTTCCGCCAGCTGCGCCGGGCTGAAGGGCTCGTCCACCAGCTCCAGCTTGTCGGCCTCGATCTTGGACAGGTCGAGCACGTCGTTGAGCAGGCTCAGCAGCGCCTCGGCCGACTGGCGCAGCGCCTCGGCATAGCGGCGCTGGGTGTCGGTCAGCGAGGTGGCCTGCAGCAGGTCGGCCATGCCGATCACGCCGTTCATCGGCGTGCGGATCTCGTGGCTCATGTTGGCCAGGAAGCGGCTCTTGGCCACGTTGGCGGCCTCGGCCTGCTCCTTGGCGGTGCGCAGCTGGGCGGTGCGCTGCTCCACCTGCTGCTCGAGCCGGTCGCGGTGCTGCTGCAGCTCCTGCTCGCGCGACTGCAGCTCGCCCAGCATGGCGTTGAAGCGGGCGGCCAGCTCGCCGACCTCGTCGCGCTGGTCCAGCTGCACGCGGCGGCCATGGTCGCCGTCGGTGGCCACGCCCTCGGCCACGCGGGCCAGCTGCAGCAGCGGCTGCGAGATCGAGCGCTGCATGCGCATGGCCAGCGCCATGGCCACCGCAAAGCCCAGCAGCGAGGTCAGCGAGGCCACCGACAGGCTGGCCAGCGTGTCGCGCCGGGCGCCGGCCAGGTCGGCCACCAGCAGCACCTCGCCGATCAGCTCGCCGTCCTGGCGCACCGGCTGGCGCAGGTGCAGCAGGTGCCGGTCGCCGGCCTGCACCGCGGCCGTGACCGGCGCGGCCGCCGAGGCACCGGCGCTGCCCGGCGCGGGCGGCACCACGCGCGGGTACAGCGCGAACACGCGCCCGCCGGGCAGGGTGATGCGCGCTTCCACGATCTCGGGGCGCGCGCTCAGGCCGACCAGCGTGGCCTGCGCGGCCTCGGGGTCGTCGAAGCGGATCGCCGCGGCGCTGGTCTCGGCCACGATGGCGGCGATGCTGGCCAGCTGCGACTCCACCGCCGCGCGGCGCGAGCGCAGATCGCTGGCGGTGAACAGCACCAGGTTCAGCACCAGGCCGATGGCCGCGGCCAGGCCGATGCTCACCAGCAGCTTGGTGCGGATGGGCAGGTCGCGAAAGCGCGTCATGCCTGTCCCCCGGCCTGCGGTCCGCGTGGCGTTGGCGAAGGTTTCGGGCGCATGGTGTCTCAGGGGCGCACGCTGCGCGCCAGGCGCAGCAGGTTGGCGCTGGCGCGCAGCTGGGCGCTGTCCAGCGCGGCACGGTTGATGTCGAAGCGGATGCGGCCGTCCTCCAGCGTCACGCCGATCGCGCCGCCGGCCTCGGTGAAGCCGGCCGCGTCGCCGACGGTGAGCACCGGCTCGCCGGCCAGTGCGCGCAGCATCGGCTGCTGGCGGCGTTCTTCGGCCTCGGCGATGTAGAGCACGTGGCAGCCGCGCAGTTCTTCGATGCCCAGCACGCGCCGCACCTGCGTGGGGCGGTTGTGCAGCGTGCGCCCCTCCAGCGCCGAGGCCGCGCCGCCCAGGCTGTCGCGGCCGGCCAGGCAGAACACGAAGCCGCCGTCCTTGGCGGCATAGGCGCGCTCGGGCCAGTCGATGTAGCGGGCGAAGTTCAGCAGCACCGCGGCCTTGGCCTGGGCGTCGCTCAGCGCGGGCTGGGCCTGGCTGACGGGGCTGCCCAGGGCCAGCGCCGCCAGCCAGGCGGCGGCCAGCCGCGGCAGCCCACGCCAGCGTTGCTGGCGCCATCGCAGCCTGTGCAGGTGGCTCATGGCCGGGTGCGGGCTCAGAACTGCCAGAGCGCCTTGACGTGGGCCATGCGCGGCACGCGCAGCGTCTGCGACGGCAGCAGCTCGGGCGCGCCCTCCAGGTGGTGCGCGCGCAGCAGGTTCTCGCCGATCAGCGCCAGCGTCAGCCCCGGCCGCGCATGCCAAGCCAGGCGCAGGTCCAGCGTGGTGTAGCCCGGCACCGGCGTGGTGGCCGCGCCCGAGATCGCCGACGCATGGCGCAGCCGCGCGTCGGCATCGACGTTGCCGCCCAGCGCCAGCGTGCTGCGCAGCGACAGCAGGCGCTCGGGCGTGCCGGCGCCCTGGGTCGCGGCCGAGCCGATGGACACCGGGTCGGCGCTGTTGCTCATCACCGAGGTCTCGACATGCGAGTAGGTGGCCTGCACGCGCCAGCCACGCTGCACGCGCCAGTCCAGCACCAGCTCGCCGCCGCGCGTGCGGCCATGCAGGCCGTTGCCCGGCAGCAGCAGCTGCACCACATGCGGCACCGGGGCCAGCTCGAAGCTCTGACCGCCGCTGCTGCCGCCGGTCAGCCGGTGGTAGCGGTTGGAGAACAGCGCCACGTCCAGCGCCACGCTGGGGCCGAACTGCTGGCGGTAGCCGAGCTCGAAGGCGTCGATCAGCTCCGAGTCGAGCGGCCGGGCCTCGGTGGTGATGCTGCGCAGCAGCACCGGGGGGGTTGGCGGATTGGCCGGCACCGCGCGCAGGTCGACCTGGATGTCGCGTTCGGCGCGCGAGGGCGTGCGCACCGCCCGCGACAGCGCGCCCCACAGCGTCTGCGTGGGGTTGGGCGTCCAGGCCAGGCGCAGGTGCGGCTGCGGCTCCCAGCCGGTGAAGCTGTTGTGCTCGATGCGCGCGCCCACGGTGGCGCGCAGCGTGTCGGGGCGCAGCGTGATCTCGTCGTTGACGAACAGGCTGGCCACCGTGAAGGTGCGCTGCGGCTGGCCGAAGGCGAACAGACCGGGGCCCGAGCCCACGCTGTCGTGCGAGCTGCGCCAGGTGGCGCCCAGCACCAGGTCATGGTGGCCGATGGGGCGCGGGCGGTGCTGCGCGTCGAGGTCGACGGTCATGCGGTGCTGGTCGAAGAAGCGCCCGCCGACCACGCGGTCGGTTGCCAGGTAGCCCTGCACCACGGTCTCGCTGCCGTCGCTGCCCAGGCGGCTGGCGCGCGCCAGCAGGTGGGTGGCGTTGGTGCGCTGCACGATGTCGTCGACGTTCACGCCGGTGGGCGAGACCAGGCTGGCCGTGTACCAGCGGTCGCCCGAGGTGTTGTCGGTCAGGCCGCCCGACAGGCTGAGCGTGGTGTCGCCGGTCAGTGCGCGGTCGACGCGGAAACCGGCGCGCGTGGTGCGCCAGCCGTCGTGGCCGGGCTGGCCCGACAGGTCGTCGAAGTGCTTGGCGTCCTGGTGGCTGATCCAGGCGCGCCAGTGGCCGCCGGGCAGCGTGCCGCCATGGCGCAGCGCCAGCGAGCCGCGTTCCAGCGTGCCGGTGCTGGCCGCCACCAGGGTGCCCTGGGTGTCGCGCGCCTGGCGGGTGATGATGTTGATGACGCCGTTGACGGCGTTGGCGCCCCACAGCGCGGCACCGGGCCCGCGGATGACCTCGATGCGCTCGATGTCCTCCATCAGCGTGCCTTCCATCTCCCACAGCACGCCCGAGAACAGCGGCGAGTAGATGCTGCGCCCGTCCATCAGCACCAGCAGCTTGTTGGCGAAGCGGCCGGAAAAGCCGCGCGTGCCCACCGCCCAGCGGCCGCTGGCCAGGCGCTGCACCTCGACACCGGGGGCCAGGCTCAGCGCCGCCGGCAGGCTGCTGGCGCCGGAGTGCTCGATGTCCTCGCGCGTGATCACGTACACCGCGGCCGCCACGTCCTGCACCGCCTGGGCCTTGCGCGAGGCGGTGACCACATCCACCTTGAGCAGGTCTTCCAGGCTCAGGTCGGCGGGGTTGTCGGGGGCGGCCTGGGCCGTGGCGGCGCAGGCGGCCGCGACGAGCGCGGCCAGACGGGTGAGCAGGGGGCGGAAGGCAGGCAGGGGCATGGTTGCGGCTCGATTGGCGCAGTACGCCGCTGTTTCGGCCGCAGCCGCACGCAATTGAGCGCGCCGCCCTCACCCGATGGGTGAATGTGTCATTTCTGGCACTTTCGCCACCGCGCCGGGCCAGGCCCCGCGCCCGTGGTTCAGCGCCCCTGGAAGCTGAACACCGCCACGCTGGCCATCAGGTTGGGGTGGCGGCGCACCACCTGGCCGGCATGCAGGCCGAAGCTGTCCTGGATCTGCAGGCCGTTGCGCCGCGCCAGCACCTCGAAGTCGGCGAAGGTGCCGACGCGGATGTTGGGCGTGTCGTACCACTCGTAGGGCAGCGCGCGCGTCACCGGCATGCGCCCGCGCAGCACGCTCAGCCGGTTGGGCCAGTGCGCGAAGTTGGGAAAGCTCACGATGCCCATGCGGCCCACCCGGGCCGTCTCGCGCAGCATCTTCTCGGTGTTGCGCAGGTGCTGCAGGGTCTGCAGCTGCAGCACCACATCGAAGCTGCGGTCGTCGAACAGCGCCAGGCCTTCTTCCAGGTTCAGCTGGATGACCTCGACGCCGCGGCGGGCGCAGGCCAGCACGTTGTCGTCGGCCAACTCCACGCCGTAGCCGGTGCAGCCCTTGGTGGCCTTCAGGTGCGCCAGCAGTTCGCCGCTGCCGCAGCCCAGGTCGAGCACGCGGCTGCCGGCGGGCACCAGGCTGGCGATGACTTCGAGTTCGGCGGTCACTTCGCAATCCCCCGCGCAATGCGCTCGAAGGTGGCCCGCAGCACGCCGTGGTAGCGCGGGTCTTCGAGCAGGAAGGCGTCGTGGCCGTGCGGCGCGTCGATCTCGGCGTAGCTGACGGCGATGCGGTTGTCGACCAGGGCCTTGACGATCTCGCGGCTGCGCGCGGGCGAGAAGCGCCAGTCGGTGGTGAAGCTGACCACCGTGAAGCGGATGTCGCTCGCCGGCACGAAGGCGGCGGCCAGATCACCGCCGTGCTCGCGCGCGGGGTCGAAGTAGTCGAGCGCGCGGGTGATCAGCAGGTAGGTGTTGGCGTCGAAGTACTCGCTGAACTTGTCGCCCTGGTAGCGCAGGTAGCTCTCGATCTGGAACTCGATGTCCTGGGTGCTGTAGGCCAGCTCGGCCTCGCGCATCGAGCGGCCGAACTTGGCCTCCATCGAGTCGTCGCTGAGGTAGGTGATGTGGCCGATCATGCGCGCCACGCGCAGGCCGCGCTTGGGCACCACGCCGTGGGCGTAGAAGTGGCCGCCGTGGAAATCGGGGTCGGTGATGATGGCGCGGCGCGCCACCTCGTTGAAGGCGATGTTCTGCGCGCTGAGGTTGGGCGCGGTGGCCACGGCCACGCATTCGCCCACGCGCTGCGGGTGGCGCAGCGTCCAGCTCAGCGCCTGCATGCCGCCCAGGCTGCCCCCCAGCACGGCGGCCAGGCGCTGGATGCCCAGGCGGTCGAGCACGCGGGCCTGGGCGTCGACCCAGTCTTCCACCGTCATCACCGGGAAGTCGGCGCCCCAGGGCGTGCCGGTGGCCGGGTTGGTGTGCATCGGCCCGGTGGAGCCGAAGCAGGAGCCGGGGTTGTTGACGCCGATGACGAAGAAGCGGTTGGTGTCCAGCGGCTTGCCCGGGCCCACCAGGTTGTCCCACCAGCCCTCGCTCTTGTCCTGGCCTTCGTAGGTGCCGGCCACGTGGTGGCTGGCGTTGAGCGCATGGCACACCAGCACGGCGTTCGACTTGTCGGCATTGAGCGTGCCGTAGGTCTCGACCATCAGGTCGTAGGCGGGCAGCGTGGCGCCGCTGCGCAGCGGCAGCGGCGCATCGAAGCGCAGGGTCTGCGGTGTGACGTGACCGACGGAGGCCATGGATACGTGTGCCCGAAAAGACAAAACCCGGCGCCGCAAAGCGGACACCGGGTCGGGCGTCCCTCTTTAGCGGCATTTGATTAAGCGCCCGCAATCCGGAACAAATCGGCGCTGTGGGGGCGGAGTATAGCCAGCCGGGTCCGGGCGCGCTGCGCACCGCCTGCGGCAAGGCGCGGCCCGGGCGCCCGCCAGGCCGCCCGCCAGGCCACTGTTTGCGCTGGCGCAAAACTGGGGGGTGGTGGTTACTGGTCAATCGACCAATAATGGCCGCCATGCCCCGCCCGTCCCAGCAACTCGACCAGGCCCTGCTGCGCAGCGGCCGTGCGCTGTACCCGCAGCTGGGCTGCGCCGGCCTGTCGCAGCGCCGCGTGGCCGAGCATGCGGGCGTGGCGCCGGGCATGTTCCATTACCACTTCGAGAGCAAGAACGCCTTCCTGCGCGCGGTGCTGCAGCAGCTGTACGAGGAGCTGTTCGCCGGCCTGAGCGCGCAGGCCGAGCTGCAGGGCCCGGTGCTGGCGCGGCTGCGCGGCACGCTGCTGGCGCTGGCGCAGTTCGTGCGCGCACAGCGGCCGCTGCTGGTGCGCCTGGCCACCGATGCGGCGGCCGGCGAGGCGGTGGCCACCGAGTTCGTGCGCGACAACATGCCGCGCCACCTCGGCCTGCTGCTGGGCCTGGTGGCCGAGGCCCAGCGCGAGGGCCGCTTCGCCGCCGGTCCGCCCCTGGGCACCGTGGCCTTTCTGATGGGGGCGGTGATGGCCCCGCTGATGGTGGCGCCCACGCTGGCCGCGCTGGCACCGGCGATGGCCGGGCTGGCGGGCGTGGCCACAGGCGCCTCACCCGACCCCGCCCCGGACCGCACAGCGGGCGCCGCGCCCGAAGCCCCTGTCGACGCCGCCGATCGCGTGGCCGCCGCCGTGGGCAGCGATGCCGCCATCGCCACCCGCATCGACCTGGCGCTGGCCGCGCTTCAAGGAGCCGCCCGATGAACGTGCACCCACCCGCCGCCCGCCCGGCGCACGCGCCGCGCCGCCGCCAAGCCCCGGCCGTGTTGATCCTGGCCGCGCTGGCTTCGGCCTGCCAGGCGCCGCCACCCGGCGGCTGGACCGGCTACGCCGAGGGCGACTACGTGCGCGTGGCCGCGCCACTGGGCGGCGCGCTGGTGGCGCTGCCGGTGCAGGCGGGCCAGACCGTGGCCGCCGGCGCGCCGCTGTTCACGCTGGAATCGCAATCGGAAGCCGCTGCGCGTGACGAGGCCGCCGCCCGTGCCGCCGCCAGCCTGGCCACCGCGCGCAACGCCGACAGCGGCCGCCGCGCCGACGAGATCGCCGTCACCCGCGCTCAGCTGGCCCAGGCCCGCTCCGCCGCCACGCTGGCGCGCAGCGAGCTGGCGCGCCAGCAGCAGCTGGTGACGCAGGGCTTCATCTCGCCAGCCAGGCTGGACGATGTGCAGGCCGCCGCCACGCAATCGGCCGCCCGCGTGGCCGAGCTGGAGGCCGCACTGAAGGTGGCCGAACTGCCCGGCCGCCCCGACGAGCGCGCCGCCGCCCGCGCCACCGCCCAGGCCGCCGAGCAGGTGCTGGCGCAAAGCCGCTGGCGGCTGGAACAGAAGACCCAGCGCGCACCCGACACCGCCGGCCCCGGCACCCAGGTGGCCGACACCTACTACCGCGTGGGTGAATGGGTGCCGGCCGGCGCGCCGGTGGTGTCGCTGCTGCCACCGGGCGCCATCAAGGCGCGCTTCTGGGTGGCCGAGGCCGAACTGGGCACGCTGCAGCCGGGCCAGGCCGTGCGCCTGCAGTGCGATGGCTGCGGTGCGCCGATCGCCGCGCGCATCACGCGCATCGCCACCCAGCCCGAGTACACGCCGCCGGTGATCTACTCCAACGCCCAGCGCGCCAAGCTGGTGTTCATGGTCGAGGCGCGGCCCGAGACGCCGGCCGATGCGCAGCGGCTCAAGCCCGGCCAGCCGCTGGACGTGCGGCGGGCGTCATGACCCAGGCCATTGAAGTCACCGGGCTGACCAAGCGCTTCGACGGCCGCACCGTCGTCGACGGCATCGACCTCACGGTGGGCCAGGGCCGCATCTGCGGCTTCCTGGGGCCCAACGGCAGCGGCAAGACCACCACCATCCGCATGCTGTGCGGCCTGCTCAAGCCCGATGCCGGCGAGGGCCGCTGCCTGGGCCACGACATCCGCCGCGAGGCCGCGCTGATCAAGCGCCAGGTGGGCTACATGACGCAGCGCTTCGGCCTGTACGACGACCTGTCGATCCGCGAGAACCTGGACTTCGTGGCACGCCTGTTCGAGCTGCCGGGCCGCCGCGCGGCGGTGGACGCCGCGCTCGACCGCCTGGGCCTGGCCAGCCGGCAGAAGCAGCTGGCCGGCTCGCTGTCGGGCGGCTGGAAGCAGCGTCTGGCGCTCACCGCCTGCCTGCTGCACGGCCCGCGCCTGCTGCTGCTCGATGAACCTACCGCCGGCGTCGACCCCAAGGCGCGGCGCGAGTTCTGGGACGAGATCCACCGCCTGGCGGCCGACGGCATCACGGTGCTGGTGTCCACGCACTACATGGACGAGGCCGAGCGCTGCCACGAGCTTTGCTACATCGCCTACGGGCAGCTGCTGGCCAAGGGCACAGCCGCCGAGGTGGTGGCCGAGGCCGGCGCCACCGACCTGGAAGACGCCTTCGTGCGCCTGGTGGACCGGGCGAAGGACAACTTCGCATGACACGGACCTTCTCGCTGCAGAGGTTGCTGGCCATCTTCATCAAGGAGTTCCAGCAGATGCTGCGCGACCGGCTGACCTTCGCGATGGCGGTGGGCGTGCCGGTGATGCAGCTGGTGCTGTTCGGCTACGCCATCAACACCGATCCCAAGGGCCTGCCCACGGTGCTGGTGATGGCCGAGGCCACGCCGCTGGGCCGCAGCCTGGCCAGCGCGCTGCAGACCAGCGGCTATTACCGGATCGTGCACGAGACCGCCAGCGAGGCCGAGGCCGCAGCGTGGGTCGAATCGGGCGAGGTGCAGTTCATGGTGGTGATTCCGCCGGGCTTCGAGCGCGCCATCGTGCGCGGCGAGAAGCCGGTGGTGCTGGTGAGCGTGGATGCCACCGACCCGGCAGCCTCGGGCAATGCGCTGGCGGCGCTGCCGCTGCTGGCCGGGCCGGCGTTGGCGCGCGACCTCAGCGGCCCGCTGGCCGCACGCGCCGGCGGCGAGGCGCCGTTCGAGTGGCGCGTGCACCGCCGCTACAACCCCGAAGGGCTCACGCGCTACAACATCGTGCCGGGCCTGGTGGGCACCATCCTGACGATGACCATGGTGATGCTGACCGGCCTGGCCATGACCCGCGAGCGCGAGCGCGGCACGATGGAGAACCTGCTGGCCACGCCGGTGCGGCCGCTGGAGGTGATGCTGGGCAAGATCCTGCCGTATGTGGTGATCGGCTACATCCAGCTGGGCGTGATCCTGGCCGCTGCGGCGCTGCTGTTCCAGGTGCCGATGGTGGGCAGCTTCGCGCTGCTGATGGGCGCCATCGGTGTGTTCATGCTGGCCAACCTGGGCGTGGGCTTCACCTTCAGCACGCTGGCGCGTAACCAGCTGCAGGCGCTGCAGATGACCTTCTTTTTCTTCCTGCCCTCGCTGCTGCTGTCGGGCTTCATGTTCCCGTTCCGCGGCATGCCGGTGTGGGCGCAGCATCTGGGCGAGGTGCTGCCGCTGACGCACTTCTTGCGCATCGTGCGCGGCATCCTGCTCAAGGGCAATGGCTGGGGCCAGGTGTGGCCCGAGCTGTGGCCGATGGGGCTGTTCCTGCTGGCCGCGGCGGCCGTGGCCCTGGCGCGTTATCGCCAGACGGTGGAGTGAGGCGCCAGGGGCGTGGCCTACCGCACCTTGCCCAGCAGCGTCTGCACGTCGTCGAGCACGGCCGTCAACTCGGCCTCGCGCTTGGCGTCGGGCGCCAGGCGGGTCTGCAGCTCCTGCTGCATGAAGCACACCGTCATGCGCACATAGGCGCTGTCGAGCGCCTTGCGCACCGCAGCCATCTGGCCGGCGATGTCCAGGCAGGGCTCGCCGCCCTCGATCATGCGCTGGATGCCGCGCAGCTGGCCTTCGGCCCGCTTCAGGCGGTTGAGCAGATCGGTGCGTGCGCTTTCGTCGGTGAACTTCGCCATGGTGCAGGCCTCCCGAGCCGGCAGGTGTTGTGCAGAGCGGCCCATTGTCGCCAACTCCGAAGGCCGGGCACGCCGGAGGCGATCAGCTGGCGCAAGCCGCCCGCGAGGCCGGCACGCCCAGCTTCTTCAGGATGATGGCCAGCGGGCAGAAGTTGGTGAAGCCGAACTGAAACAGGTTGGCACCGACGAAGGCCGTGAAGGCCAGCGCCCACTTGCTGACGAACAGCGGGCTGCCTTCGACGCCCAGCAGCAGCGAGATCATGATGAAGGTGCCGGCGATGACACGGATCCAGCGTTCGATGGTCATGGGATATCTCCTTGGGGAACGGTTGTGGAACAGGACGAGGGGGCGGAACAGGGGCGGTTCAACGGTCGGTCAGGCGCACGATGCCCAGGGCCTTGAGCACGTACTTTTCGTAGATGGGTTCGGAGTTGCCACTTTTCATCTTCGACAGGAAGTACTTCTCGAAGGCCACCTTGGCCAGGTGCACCCACTTGCCCTTCTTGAACCAGTTGACGTTGCGCGGCGGGATCTGTGGCAGCGCCACGAAGGCGGCCCCGGTATCGCCCATGTCGGCCAGGCAGATGGCGTTCCAGGTGCCCTGGGCGGTGGCGGGGCGGCCGGCCAGCTCGTCGGCGATGTTGTGCGCGATGGCGCTGACCATGGTCTCGATCATGTAGCCGGTCTTGGGCGCGCCGGTGGCCACCGGCGTGGCCTCCACCGGCGGAATCGCCACGCACACGCCCGCCGAGAAGATGTTGCGGAAGGCCTTGCTGCGCTGGTGCGCGTCGATCAGCACGAAGCCGCGCGGGTTGCACAGCCCCGGCACCGCAGCCACCGCATCCACGCCCTTGAAGGCCGGCAGCATCATGGCCAGCTTGAACGGCAGCTCGTGCTCCTTGTAGACGTTGCCCAGCGCGTCGACCTCGGTGGTGAACAGCTTGCCGGCCTCCACCTTGTGCGTGCGGGCGTTGCACACCCACTTGATGTCGTGGTTGCGCAGCTCGCTTTCCAGCATGCTCTTGCTGTCGCCCACGCCGCCCAGTCCCAGGTGGCCGATGTAGGGCTCGCTGGTCACGTAGGTCATCGGCACCTTGTGGCGCAGCTTGCGCTTGCGCAGGTCGGCGTCGACGATGAAGGCGAACTCGTAGGCCGGGCCGAAGCAGCTGGCGCCAGGCATCGCGCCGATGACGATGGGGCCAGGGTTCTTCAGGAATTCCTGGTACTCGGCCCAGAATTTTTCGGCATGGTCCACGGTGCACACCGAGTGGGTGTGCCCCCCATGCGGTCCGGCGCCCGGCACCTCGTCGAAGCTGAGCCTGGGGCCGGTGGTGATGACCAGGTAGTCGTAGTCCAGCGCCTGGCCATCGGCCAGCGTCACGCGGTTGGCCGGTGCGTCGATGGCCTGTACCGCCTGGGCCACGAAGGCGATGCCCTTCTTCTCCAGCAGCGGCGCGATGGGCAAGGTGATGTCCTCGCGCTCGCGCCAGCCCACGGCCACCCAGGGGTTGGACGGCGTGAACTGGAAGTAGGCCTGTGCGCCGACCACGGTGATGCGGTGCTCGCGCGGCAGCAGTTCGCGCAGCTCATACGCCGCCGGCATGCCGCCGATGCCGGCGCCGATGATGACGATGTGGGCCATGCTGTCTGTCTCCTCATGCCGCCGGCGTCGTGGCTCAGGCGGTCTCGTGGTGGCGCCGGTACACGGCGTAATACAGCACCGGGATGACCACCAGCGTGAGCAGCGTGGACACCAGGATGCCGAAGATCAGCGAGACGGCCAGGCCGTTGAAGATCGGGTCGTCGAGGATGAACAGCGCGCCGATCATCGCAGCCAGCGCCGTCAGCGCGATGGGCTGCGCCCGCACCGCGGCCGAGCGCACCACCGCGTCGGCAAAGCCCAGGCCTTGGGCCACCTGCAGCCGGGTGAAGTCGACCAGCAGGATGCTGTTGCGCACGATGATGCCGGCCAGCGCGATCATGCCGATCATGCTGGTGGCGGTGAACTGCGCGCCCAGCAGCGCATGGCCGGGCATCACGCCGATCATCGTCAACGGGATCGGCGCCATGATCACCAGCGGCGTCACGTAGCTTCTGAACTGCGCGACCACCAGCAGGTAGATCAGGATCAGGCCCACAGCGTAGGCGGCGCCCATGTCGCGGAAGGTCTCGTAGGTGACCTGCCACTCGCCGTCCCACTTCAGCGCGTAGGCGCGGTAGGGGTCGGCGGGCTGGGCGATCCAGTACTCCTGCAGGCCCAGCTTGTCGAGATGGCTGCGGATGGCGGCCAGGCCGTACAGCGGTGAATCGGGCAACGTGGGGGCCAGCTTCGCATCGCGCCTGCCCACATCGGCCAGCACATAGCTCACGCCCTGCAGGTCCTTGGTGAACAGCGGCTTGTCGATCACGCCGCGCTCCACGCGCACCAACTCCGACAACGGCACCTGCTGGCCGTTGGCGGCCAGCAGCGGCAGGGCCAGCAGCGCGTCCAGCCCCACCTGCGCGTCACGCGGCAGCTGCAGGCGCACGGGCACCGGGTACTTGCTGCCATCGTGCAGCCAGGCGGCATCGGTGCCCGACAGCGCGGCCTGCACCGTCTGCGCGATCTGCGCCACCGGGATGCCCAGGCTCTCGGCGTGCTGGCGCTGCACGCGCAGGAAGGCGCGCGGCGCGTCCTCCTTCAGCGTGGTGTCGATGCCCACCACGTCGGGTGTGGCAGCGAAGGCCTTGGCCACCTCGGCGGCCACGCGCTGGCGGCCGGCCTCGTCGGGGCCGTAGACCTCGGCCACCAGCGGGCTGAGCACCGGCGGGCCGGGCGGCACCTCCACCAGCTTCAGCCGCGCGCCGTGTGCCTGGGCGATGGCGATCAGCGCCGGCTGCAGGCGCTGGGCGATGGCATGGCTCTGCTCCTTGCGGTGGTGCTTGTCCACCAGGTTCACCTGCAGGTCGCCCTGCTCGGCATCGGCGCGCAGGTAGTACTGGCGCACCAGGCCATTGAAGGTGATCGGGCTGGCGGTGCCGGCATAGCCCTGCAGGTCGCGCACCTCGGGCTGCGTGGCCAGGTGGGCGGCCAGGGTCTGCAGCGTGGCGGCCGTGTCTTCCAGCGGCGTGCCGGCCGGCATCTCGACGACAAGCTGGAACTCGCTCTTGTTGTCGAAGGGCAGCATCTTCAGCACCACCCCAATGGCCCAGGTCGGCACCACGGCCAGCCCCACCGACAGCAGCAAGGCCGCGACGATGCCACCCAGCAGCAGCCAGCGCTTGCGCGCACTGGCCAGCAGCGGGCGCAGCAGGCGCTCGAAGCCGCGCTCCAGCTTGCCCGCCAGGCCGCCGTGGCCGGCAGTCGCGCCGTCGCCGTGAGGGGCCACCGGCTTCATCAGCTTCAGCGCCAGCCAGGGTGTCACGGTGAAGGCGATGGCCAGCGACAGCGCCATGCCCAGGCTGCTGTTGATCGGGATCGGGCTCATGTACGGGCCCATCAGGCCCGACACGAAGGCCATCGGCAGCAGCGCGGCGATCACCGTCAGCGTGGCCAGGATGGTGGGGCCGCCCACTTCGTCCACCGCCGCCGGGATGATCTCGCGCAGCGGCCTGGCCGGATCGAGCTGCTGATGGCGGTGGATGTTCTCCACCACCACGATGGCGTCGTCGACCAGGATGCCGATCGAGAAGATCAGCGCGAACAGGCTCACGCGGTTGAGCGTGAAGCCCCAGGCCCAGCTGGCGAACAGCGTGGCGGTGAGCGTCAGGATCACCGCGGCGCCGACGATGATGGCCTCGCGCCGGCCCAGCGCCAGGCCCACCAGCAGGATGACGGAGGCCGTGGCGAAGCCCAGCTTCTGGATCAGCTTGTTGGCCTTCTCGGCGGCGGTTTCGCCGTAGTCGCGGGTGATGGTGGCCTCGATGCCCTCGGGCAGCACCGTGTTGCGCAGCTGCTCCACCCGGGCGCGCGCGCCGGCGGCCACGTCCACCGCGTTCTGGCCGGGCTTCTTGGTGACCGTGAGCGTGACGGCCGGGTGCACGGCGCCCACCGGGGCGCTGGCGGCGCTGGCGCCGGCGGCAGCCTGGCCCGCGCCGGGCGTGAACCACACATAGCGCTGCGGCTGCGCGGCGCCGTCGCGCACCGTGGCCACCTCGCGCAGGTACACCGGGCGGCCGGCGTGGCTGCCGACGATCAGGCCCGCCACCTCGTCGGCCGAGGCCAGGAACTCGCCGGTCTGCACGGTCAGCGTGCCGGCGGCACCGCGCTGCGCCACGGCGCCGGCGGGCATGCCCACGTTGGCGGCGGCCAGCATGGCCTTGAGCTTCAGCAGGTCGACGCCGCGCTCGCGCAGCCGGGTCGGGTCCAGCGCCACCTCCACCACGCGGCCGGGGCCGCCGAGGGTCTGCACCTCGCGCGCGCCGGGCACGCGCTTCAGTTCGGCCTCCAGCGTGTGGGCCACGCGCTCCAGCGCCAGCGCGCTGCCGTCCTGCGGCGCCCACAGCGTCACGGCCAGCACCGGCACGTCGTCGATGCCCTTGGGCTTGACGATGGGCGCCAGCGTGCCCAGGCCCGCCGGCAGCCAGTCCTGGTTGGCATTGAGCACGTCATACAGCCGCACCAGCGCCTCGGTGCGCGGCACGCCCACCTTGAACTGCACGGTCAGCACCGCCATGCCGGGGCGCGACACCGAGAAGGTGTGCTCGATGCCGGCGATCTGGCCCAGCACCTGTTCGGCCGGGCGCGCCACCATGGCCTGCACGTCGGCGCTGCTGGCCCCCGGGAAGGGGATCAGCACATTGGCCATCGTGACGTTGATCTGCGGCTCTTCCTCGCGCGGCGTCACCAGCACGGCAAACAGGCCCAGCAGCAGCGCCACCAGGGCCAGCAGCGGGGTCAGGGCATTGGCCTGGAAGGCGGCGGCCAGGCGGCCAGCCACGCCCAGGGGGGCGGGCACCGGGATGGGGGTCGGGGTATCGGGCATGGCCTGCGGGTCTCGGGCGTCGGGGTGCGGGCTCACGGATTCAGGGGGTCGGGGTGGCTGGCGTGGCCGGCGTGGCATCGGCCAGGCCGGCGCGCACGGCGTCGGCGGCCAGGCGCTCGCCGGGCTTCACGCCGGCCAGAATCTCGATGCCATCAGCCCCGCGGCTGGCGCCGGTGCGCACCGCGCGCAGCACGAAGCGCGGGCCCTGGGCCACGTAGACGGCGGTGAGTTCGCCGCGGCGCAGCACCGCGGCGGCGGGTACCATCAGCGGCGCGTCGGCGGCCGGGGCGGGCGCCACCCCGGCCGCGCCCTGGAAGTGCACGCGCAGTTGCTGGCCCGGCAGCAGCGGTTGACCGGCGCCCGCCTTGGCGGCCAGCTCGGCCGGCAGGTCGAGGCGCCATTCCACGGTCTGCGACACAGCGTCGGCGCCTGGCAGCAGGTTGCGCGCCACCGGCGTGACGCGCTGGCCGTCGGCCAGTTCCACCTGCACCTGTTGCGCACCACGGGCTGCGGCGGCCAGCGAGGCCGGCACCTGCACCACGGCGCGCAGCGCGCCGGGGGCGTAGACGGTGGCGATGGCGCGGCCCGGCGTGGCCAGGTCGCCGGCTTCCACATGGGTGGCCAGCACCACGGCGTCGTAGGGCGCGGCCACGGTGGTGAAGCCGCGCGCCAGGCTGGCCTGGGCGCGGCCGGCCTGGGCTTGCGCCACGCCGGCCTGGGCGCCCTTCAGCGTGGTTTCGGCCTGGTCCAGCGCAGCCTGGCTGACGAAGCCCTGGCCGCGCAGCTCGCGCGCACGCTCGGCGGCCAGCTTGGCGTTGCGCCACTCGGCCTCGGCCTGCGCCACGCCGGCCTCGCTGCGCAGCACGCCGGCCTGCAGCTCGCGCTCGTCCACACGCGCCACCGGCTGGCCGGCCTTCACGCGGTCGCCCGCCTTGACCAGCAGGGCCACCACGTTGCCACCCACCTGGGCGGCCAGCGTGGCCTGGCGCACCGGCTGCAGCACGCCGTCCAGCGACTGCGCACCGGCCGCGGCGGCGCCGCGTGTGACCACGGTGGGCACCGGCGTGGCGGCCTGTGCCAGGCCGGCGGCGGCCAGCGCGGCGATCGACAAGGCGGCGGCCGTCAGGCCGGCGGCGAAGGAATGGCGGTGCTTGATACCCATGTGGGTATCTTAGACCATACCCCCTCCGGGTATCAAGACCGGGTTGCCGGGTGGGACTTCAGCGGCTGGCGGCGGCCGCTGCCCGGGCCGCCGCGCGGGCGGCCTCGTGCCGTCGGGGCAGGTCCAGGATCCATTCGGCGGGGATCGCGAAGTTCAGGTTCTGGCTGTCGCCGCCGAAGATGCCCAGCGTGGTCAGACCCAGCAGCTCGCCCTGCTCGTTGAACAGCGCGCCGCCCGACGAGCCGCCGGAGATCGCGGCCGAGGTCTGCAGCAGCACCAGCTGGCCGGCGTCGTTGCGGCGGATCGACGACACCAGGCCGGCGGCCAGCGTCAGGTCCAGGCCCTTGGGATGGCCCACGGTGTAGGCCGCCTGGCCCACGGTGGCCTGGTCGGCACGGCCCAGGCGCACGGCCGGCGCGGTGAGGCCGGGCACCGACAGCTGGCACAGGTCGCGCTGCACGTCCCAGCGCGCCAGGCGCGCCGGCAGCGGTTGCGGCAGGCCGTCGCGGCGGATCTGCACGCGCTGCGCCTTGGCCAGCACATGGCAGTTGGTCACCAGTTCGGCAAAGCCGGTCACCACGCCGCTGCCCTGGCCCAGTGGCAGGCCGTCGCGGTCGAAGGTCTGCACCCGCCACACGCTGGGCGCCACCTGGGCGAACAGCTCGGCGGGCGTCAGCGCCCGGGCGGGCCCGGCGATGGCGGCCATGGCCAGCGCGGTCAGAGCGGCCAGAGCGGCCAGTGCTGTGGTGGGGGCCAGGCGGCGGCTCATGGCGTGATCAGCCCGCGCAGGTCGTCGGTGGTGGCGCGCGGGTTCAGCACCGCCTCGCCGTTCACCTGGCCACCGCGGATCGGCGAGACGGCCTGGCTGCGCGCGGCCTGCGCCTGGCCCAGCGGCACGCAGGCCTGGGTGGACGTGCTGCGCAGCAGCAGGTCGGGCGGTGCCTGCGGGCGCTCGGGCTGGGTGGTGTCGAACAGCTGGGCCGGGCAGCCGTCGGCCACGGTCATGCCCTGCACCAGATACAGGCGGTCGGCGCGCGGCACGAAGCTCCAGCGCACGCTGCAGGCGCTTTGCCCGGTGCGGTGCACCACGAACTCCAGCGTCACGCGCTGGCCGGCCCGCAGCCGCGCGGCGGGCGCCGGCTGGCGCGGGCTGCCCTGGGTCAGCAGCTGCGGCTGCTGGCACTGCGCCTCGTCGGCCAGCACGCGCAGCGAGAAGCGGTCGTTGGCCGGCACCGCGGCGCGCATCGACACCCGCGCCCAGGGCTGGCCCGGCGCGGGCGGCGGGTGGTCGGGCAGCGGCAGCTCGGGCACCGCGGCGCAGCCGGTCAGCAGCAGCACCGCCAGGGCCACGGTGGCCGACGGCAGGGGCGCAGCGGAACGCGAGGGGGCAGGCTGGGGCATGGGCCGGCACGGCCGCGGGCGGCGCGCGCTGTAGGGTGGCGGGGCAGGGGAAAGCCAGGGTGGATGCGGCTGCCAGTGTAGGCGGCACCACCGTAGACTGGCCCGATGACCGAACTCGTCACCGCCGACGGCCTGCGCCTGCATCTTGCCCCGGGTGTGCCAGCCACCGCGCCGCTGCGCGGCCAGGTGCTGCTGGTGCATGGCCTGGGCGAGCACAGCGGCCGTTACGCCCATGTGGCGCGGCATCTTGCGGCTGCCGG
Organism: Pseudaquabacterium inlustre; assembly: GCF_038066595.1. Taxonomy (NCBI): domain Bacteria; kingdom Pseudomonadati; phylum Pseudomonadota; class Betaproteobacteria; order Burkholderiales; family Sphaerotilaceae; genus Pseudaquabacterium; species Pseudaquabacterium inlustre. Next base: position 323,208 of record NZ_JBBUTH010000008.1, on the reverse strand, counting down.
CTTCGGCGTGGCGGCCTACGACCACCGCGGCCATGGCGCCAGTGAGGGACCGCGCGGTGTGATCCCGGCCGCAGACAGCCTGCTGGCCGACCTGGGCGCCGTGCTGGCGCAGGTGCGCGCGCAACACCCCGGCCTGCCGCTGGTGCTGCTGGGCCACAGCCTGGGCGGCCTGGTGGTGGGGCGCTATGTGGCCGAGGGCCTGGCCGCGCAGCCGGCGCCGTGGTGGCAGGCGGTCGACGGGCTGGTGATGTCCTCGCCAGCGCTGGACCTGGGCATGAATGCGGCCCAGAAGGCCCTGCTGGCGGTGCTGGGGCCGATCGCCCCGAACCTGGCCGTGGCCAACGGCCTGAAGCCCGAGTGGGTCTGTCGCGATCCGGCCGTGGTGCGCGCCTACGTGGCCGACCCGCGGGTGCACGACCGCATCGCGCCGCGTCTGGTGCGCTTCATGCTGGACGCCGGCGCCCTGGTGCGCGCACGCGCCGCGCAATGGCGCACGCCCACCTGCCTGCTGTATGCGGGTGCCGACCGCTGCGTGGCACCGCGCGGCAGCGCGGCCTTTGCCGCCGCCGCGCCGGCCGCCTGCGTGCAGACCACCGCCTACCCCGGCCTGGCGCACGAGATCTTCAACGAGTCCGAGCAGGCCCGCGTGCTGGCCGACCTGACGGCCTGGCTGCAGGCGCGCTTTGCGCCGGTGTCGGCGCCGGCACAGCCGCGGGCCGCGGCCTAAACTGCCGGTTCGGCCGCCCACCCGCGGCCCATTCACCCGCCGGGGCCGCACGATGGCCCCGCCCATCCGCGCCAGGAGTGCCCATGAACGCCCGTGATCCGCTGCAACCGCTGCAACCCGACGAAGCCGCCGCGCTGGGCGCCTTTGCCGATCGCCGCTGGGACGAAGCCCTGCTGCCCGCGCTGACCGACTACATCGCCGTGCCGGCCAAGAGCCCGATGTTCGACACCGACTGGCAGAAGAACGGGCTGATCGAGCGCGTGGTGCGCGACGCCGCGCAGTGGGTGGAGGCGCGCAAGGTGCCGGGCCTGACGCTGGAGGTCATCCGCCTGGAAGGCCGCACGCCGGTGATCTTCTTCGAGATCGAATCCACCAAGGCCGGCAGCACCGACACCGTGGTGATGTACGGCCACCTCGACAAGCAGCCCGAGTTCAACGGCTGGCGCAACGGCCTGGGCCCGTGGACGCCCAAGTACGTGGACGGCCTGCTCTACGGCCGCGGCGGCGCCGACGATGGCTATGCCATCTATGCCGCCGTCACCGCGGTGGAGGCCTTGAAGGCCCAGAACCTGCCGCACCCGCGCATCGTCGGCCTGATCGAGACCTGCGAGGAAAGCGGCAGCCACGACCTGCCGCCCTACCTGGACCTGCTGCGCACCCGCCTGGGCGACGTGAGCCTGGTGGTGTGCCTGGATTCGGGCGCCGGCAACTACGACCAGCTGTGGCTGACCACCAGCCTGCGCGGCATGGTGTCGGGCGTGCTGAAGGTGGAAATCCTGACCGAGGGCGTGCACTCGGGCGATGCCAGCGGCGTGGTGCCGTCCAGCTTCCGCATCCTGCGCCATGTGCTGGATCGGCTGGAGGATTCGGGCACCGGCCGGCTGCTGCCCGAGGCCTTCCACTGCCACATCCCGGCCAGCCGCGTGGCGCAGGCCGAGGCCGCGGCGGCCACGCTGGGCGATGCGGTGTTCAAGTCCTACCCCTGGGCCTGCGGTGCCGAGGGCGCGCCCACGCTGCCGATGACGCAAGACCCGGTGGAGGCGCTGCTGAACCGCACCTGGCGGCCCACGCTCAGCGTCACCGGCGTCGAGGGCTTTCCGGAGCTCAAGAGCGCCGGCAATGTGCTGCGGCCCTACACCGCGTTCAAGCTCAGCCTGCGCCTGCCGCCGCTGGTGAACGGCCACGAGGCCAGCCTGAAGTTGAAGACGCTGCTGGAAGACAACGCGCCCTACCAGGCCAAGGTGACCTTCCAGCCCGACGGCCGGGCCGGCGAGCTGGGCGCCACCGGCTGGGACGCCCCGGAACTCTCACCCTGGCTGGAGCGTGCGCTCAACGAGGCCAGCCTGGCGCACTACGGCGCGCCGGTGGGCTACATCGGCCAGGGCGGCACGATCCCGCTGATGAACATGCTGCAGCAGGGCTTCCCGAAGGCGCAGATGATGGTCTGCGGCGTGCTGGGCCCGAAGAGCAATGCCCACGGGCCCAACGAGTTCCTGCATGTGCCCTACGCCAAGCGGCTCACGGCCGCCGTGGCGCAGGTGATCGCCGGCATGCCCTGAGGCCCGCAGGGCCTCCAGGGCATCGGCTCACTGACCGGCCGCAGCGGCCTTGGCGCGCGGCGCCACGGCGTGGGCTTCGGCCAGGCCTTCGCCGGCGCTGGCCAGCTGGCCGGCACGGGCGGCGGCCACGGTGCTGCGCTTGACTTCGGCGCGGGCCAGGGCGGTCGGGGCCGGGGCGGCGGCGGGCACGGTGCTCAGCTCGCCGGCGGCGGCCAGGGTGTGGGCGCGCTGCGCGGCCTCGACCTGGGCGGTCACCTGGGCGCGGGTCAGCGTGCTGCGCACCGGCTGGGTGCGCTGGATGACTTCACCTTCGCCAGCGGGGTACCACTCGCCGGCCGGGGCGGCCTGGCAGGTGGCGGCGCCGAGCAGGGCGACGGCGGCGGTGGCGACGGTGAGCAGGGTGGAACGAACGGTCATGATGGGCTCCTGAGTCAGCAGGGTGGCAAATGCAACGGGCCGGCCTCGTGATCGGGTGGCTCTGGTGCGTCGATGACCGTGACTCTAGGTAATTACCCGAAACTCAAACAGCCGCAGCGGGCGAATGCACCATTCCAATTGATGGAATGATCTAGGTCTTGAAAATTCGTTTGAACTAAAACACAGATGTAATGCGGCCGTCATCTGGCTGCAATGTGGGCCAACAAGAGGCAAGGCGATGGATCAGCTGCGTGCGATGCGCGTGTTCGTGCGGGTGGCCGATGAGGGCGGTTTCGCGGCCGCGGCGCGGGCCCTGGACCTGACGCCGCCGGTGGTCACGCGCCTGGTGGCCGAGTTGGAGGAGCAACTGGGCGCCCGGCTGATGCAGCGCACCACCCGCCGCCTGACCCTCACCGACGTGGGCACCGAGTACCTGGAGCGCGCGCGCCAGATCCTGGCCGACGTGGACGAGGCCGCCGCCGCCGCCGGCCGCGACACGCGCGAGCCGCGCGGCCACCTGCGCGTGCTGCTGCCGCCGGCGCTGGCCGTGCACCAGCTGGCCAAGCTGCTGCCGGCCTTCCATGCCCGCCATCCGCAGGTGACGGTGGAGCTGCACTCGCCCGGCCCGGTGGAAACGGTGGACGAAGGCTTCGACCTCACGCTGCTGGCCACGCGCCTGCCGCTGCAGGGCGACTTCGTGGCCCGGCGCCTGGCGCGCACCGAGGTCATCCTGTGCGCCGCACCGGAGTACCTGGCCCGGCACGGCCGGCCCGATCACCCCACCGGCCTGGCCCGGCACGACACGCTGCTGCCGCCGATCAGCGAACTGCAGCAGGGCATCGCCTTCCAGCGCCAGCGGCCCGGTGATGCGGGTGCCGGCGGCGGGCTCGAAACCATCACCGTGGTGCCGCGCCGCCCGCTGCTGACCACGCACCACACCGACACCATGTACGCCGGCGCGCTGCACGGCCTGGGCGTGGCCGGTCTGCCGTCGTTCGTCATCGAGGACGCGCTGCTCGAAGGCGCGCTGGAACGCGTGCTGCCCGCCTGGCGCCTGTTCTCGCTGACGATCTGGGCCGCGCTGCCCTCGCGCAAGCACCTGCCGGCGCGCACGCGGGTGTTCCTCGACTTCCTGCTGCAGGCCTTCGGCGGCGAGGACCGCGATCCGTGGCTCGCGGCGGCGGGGTGCGAGACGGGCGGCTGCTAGCCCCGCCGCGCCAACCACCGGTCAGCGCAGCGAGAAGCCCGTGGTCGTCAGCGGTCCGCTCATCGGCTCGATCAGCCGCACCAGCGGCGCCAGCTCGCGGTAGCGCACGGCCACCTTGGTGGCATAGGCGAAGAAGCGCGGCAGGTCGGCGCTGTAGGCCGGCTTGCCGTCGCGGTGCTTCAGGCGGCAGAAGATGCCCAGCACCTTCAGGTGGCGCTGCAGGCCCATCCACTCGATGGCGCGCCAGCATTCGCCGAAGTCTTCGGCCAGCGCGGTCTCGCCCAGCAGGCCGGCGCCGCGGGCGCCCTGCCACCAGCGCACGGCCCAGTCGATCTCGCGCTCTTCTTCCCAGCTGACGAAGGCGTCGCGCAGCAGCGAGGCGATGTCGTAGGTGACCGGCCCGCGCACGGCGTCCTGGAAGTCCAGGATGCCGGGGTTGGGCGTGCTCACCATCAGGTTGCGCGGCATCCAGTCGCGGTGCACGGCCACCTGCGGCTGGGCCAGCGCGCTGGCCACCAGGCGGTCGCACAGCGTGTCCCAGGTGGCCTGTTGCTGCGGCGTCCAGGTGATGCCGAATTCCCGGGCCACGCACCAGTCGGGAAACAGCGCCAGCTCGCGGCGCAGCAGCGCGTCGTCGTACTCGGGCAGGCCGGTGGCGTCCACCTTCTGCTGCCACTGCAGCAGCGCGGCGATGGCGTCGCGCATCAGCGGCTCGGCGCGCTCGCTGGGGCCCTTGCCGTCGGCGGTCTGCACCGCGCGCAGGTACAGCTCGCTGCCCAGGTCGGTCAGCAGCAGGAAGCCGTGCGTGGCATCGGCGTCCAGCACCACCGGGCCGTGCAGGCCGGCACGCTGGATGCGCCCGGCGATGTCGACGAAGGGGCGCACGTCCTCCTGGGGCGGCGGCGCGTCCATCACGATGCAGCTGCGGCCGCCGGCGCCCTGCACGCGCAGGTAGCGGCGGAAGCTGGCATCGGCCGAGGCCGGCGCCAGCGTGGCGGCATCCAGGCCCTCGCGCGCGGCCAGCGGCGTGAACCAGCGCCAGAAGGCGGCCTCGCGCGCGGTGTCGGTCCAGGGGATCGCGGAGGTGGCGGCGGGCGCAGCGGCGGAACTCATCGTGGCGGGCAGGGTGCGGCAGACACCCTCATGGATAATCCGCCGATTCTACGAAGCCCACCCTGCCGGGCCGGGTGCCGGCCTCGCCGGTCAGCCCGTTTTCCCGCCCTGTCTTCCGCCCCGTGCCCCGGGTGCGCCCGCGTCCACCGCCCGTGCCCCCAGCCGTCCGCCCCCGTCAACGCCGCCACCCCCGCATCGCGCCCGTGATGCTGCCGCTGGCCTGGGCCGCCGCCCTGGCGCCCTGGCTGGTGCAGCCGGTGGCTGCCCAGACGGCGCCCGGCGCCCCTTCCGTGCCAGCCCCGGCACCGGTCGCCGACGCCCCGCCCGCGCTGAAATCCAGCCCGCGCCTGACCGATCCGCCCGAGGGCGAGGCCGCGCAGCAGCGCCCGGTGCTGTTGCAGGCCGACAAGCTGACCGTGCGCCCCGACATCGACGCCGTGGCCGAGGGGGCGGTGGAGTTCCGCCGCGCCGGCACCGCCATCCGCGCCGACCGGCTGAGCTACGACAGCGCCAGCGACACCGCCACCGCGCGCGGCCGGGTCGAGATCCAGCGCCCCGGCGTGCGCTACCGCGGCAGCGAACTGCAGCTGCAGGTGCAGCGCTTCGAGGGCTTCTTCCAGCAGCCCGAGTTCGAGCTGTTCGAGCTGGGCTCGGGCGGCAAGGCCGAGCGCATCGACTTCCTCGACAGCGCGCGCAGCCGCCTGCAGAAGGCGGTCTACACCAGCTGCCCGCGCGACGACGGCCAGGGCCCCGACTGGCTGCTGCGCACCGACCGCGTGCGCCTGGACCTGGCGGCCAACGAGGGCGTGGCCGAGGGCGCGGTGCTCGAGTTCCTGGGCCTGCCGCTGCTGGCGCTGCCCAAGGTGAGCTTCCCGCTCAGCGATGCGCGCAAGAGCGGCTGGCTACCGCCCACCATCGTGCCGCTGGACAGCCGCAACGGCACCACGGTGTCGGTGCCTTACTACTGGAACATCGCCCCCAACCGCGACGCCACGCTGACGCCCACCGTGCTGACGCGCCGCGGCCTGGCGCTGGGCAGCGAGTTCCGCTACCTCGAGCCGGCGCACAGCGGCCAGCTCAAGCTGCACCTGCTGCCCTACGACCGCGACACCGGCACCTCGCGCCATGCGCTGCAGCTCGATCAGCAGGGCCAGGTGCCGGTGCTGGCCGGCCTGGGCGGGAGCGGCCTGCGCTACAGCCTGAAGGCCTACCAGGTATCGGACGACGCCTACTGGAAGGACTTCAGCCAGACCGTGCCCACCACCTCGCCGCGGCTGCTGCCGCGCGATGCGCGTGCCGAGCAGGACCTGGCCACGCCCTGGGGCGCGGTGACCGCCTATGCGCGCGTGCAGCACTGGCAGGTGCTGCAGACCGGCAGCGGCGACGACTTGATCGTGGCGCCCTACCGCCGCAGTCCGCAACTGGGGCTGCGCGCGGCGCCGCTGCTGCCGCTGGGCCTGCGCGCGGCGCTGGAGACCGAGCTCAACCACTTCGACCGGCCCGACGGCAGCGCCTCGGCCACGTTGCCCACCGGCTGGCGCTGGCATGCGCTGGGCAGCCTGTCGCGGCCCTTCGGCAACGCCGGCTGGTGGCTGACGCCCAAGCTGTCGCTCAATGCCGCGAGCTACCGCATCGACCAGGCCGACGCCGCGCTGCGCCGCCACACCCGCGTGATCCCCACCACCAGCCTGGACGCCGGCATGGTGTTCGAGCGCGACAGCCGCTGGTTCGGCCGCGCGCTGCGCCAGACGCTGGAGCCGCGCCTGCTGTACGTGCGCACGCCCTACCGCGACCAGTCTCAGCTGCCGCTGTTCGACACCGCCGAGCGCGACTTCAACACCGTGTCGATCTATGCCGAGAACGCCTTCTCGGGCATCGACCGCGTGCAGGACGCGCACCAGGTCACCGCCGGCGTCACCAGCCGCATGGTCGACGCGGCCACCGGGGGCGAGCTGCTGCGCCTGGGCATGGCCCAGCGCATCCGCCTGCGCGAGCAGCGCGTGGTGGTCTCGGGCGAGCCGCAGTCGCAGCGTTTCTCCGACGTGCTGTTCGACGCCTCGACGCCGGTGTTCAACCCCTGGCGGCTGGACGCGGCGCTGCAGTACAACCCCGACAGCTCGCGCGTCGTGCGCTCGATCCTGGGCGCGCGCTACACGCCGGCGCCGTTCCACACGGTGAGCATGGGCTACCGCCTGGCGCGCGGCCTGTCCGAGCAGGCCGAGTTGGGCTGGCAGTGGCCGATCTACCGCGGCACCAGCCGGCCGGTGGGCGCCTCGGGCGGCTGCGGCGGCACCGTCTATGGCGTGGGCCGGCTGAACTACAGCATGAAGGACAGCCGGCTGACCGACTCCATCGTCGGCGTCGAGTACGACAGCGCCTGCTGGATCGGCCGCCTGGTCTTCACCCGCCTGTCCACCGGCCGGGCCGAGGCGCACACGCAGATCTCGGTGCAGCTCGAGCTCTCGGGCCTGTCGCGCATCGGGGCAAACCCGCTGCAGGTGTTGAAGGACAATATCCCCGGTTACCGGCTGCTGCGTGATACGCCGGGCCAGCCGTTCTCCCGCTTCGATCCATGACCCACATCCCCTGCACCGGCCTTCGCGCTGGCCCCACCGTCCGCCGTGCCGCGGCGCGCGTCCAGCGTCGCGCCGGCTCCGGCGGGGCGCTTCTGTGCGCCCTGGCGCTGGCGGGCTGCCTGGCCGCGCCCACTGCGATGGCCCAGGCCGCCGCGGCGGCCACCGCGCCGCGCGCCGCCGTGAAGCTGGGGAGCGCCGAGCGCAACAGCCGCAACGGCGACTTCATCGTCGCGGTGGTCAACACCGAGCTGGTCACCTCGGTCGAGGTGGGGTTGCGCCTGGACCGCGCCCAGGCCGAGTTGCGCCGCCAGGGCGGCCAGCTGCCGTCCGAGGAGTCGCTGCGCCAGCAGGCCGTCGAGGCGCTGATCGACGAGCGCGTGCAGATCACCTACGCCCGCGACTCGGGCTCCAAGGTCGACGATGCCGAGCTCGATCGCGCCGTGACCAACGTGGCCGCGCAGAACCAGATCACCGTGCCCCAGCTGCGCGAGCGGCTGAAGGCCGAAGGCATGGACTGGGCGCGCTTTCGCAACAACCTGCGCGACCAGTTGCTGGTCGAGCGCGTGCGCGAACGCGAGGTGCTCAACCGCATCCGCATCACCGACGGCGACATCGACAAGCTGCTCGACGAGCAGCGCGCCCGCCTGGCCGGCGAGGTGCAGCTGAACCTGGCGCAGATCCTGGTGAAGCTGCCCGAGGGCGCCAGCGAGTCGGTGGTGGCCAGCAAGCAGGCCATCGCCAAGGCCGCGCTCGAGCGCGTGCAGCGCGGCGAGTCCTTCGCCCAGGTGGCGCGCGAGCTCAGCGAGGACAACAACCGCGAGACCGGCGGCGAACTGGGCCTGCGCCCGGCGGCACGCCTGCCCGACCTGTTCATCGAGGCCGTCAAGGAGCTCGAGATCGGCAAGGTCACGCCGCAGCCGGTGCGCAGCGCCGCGGGCTTCCACGTGCTGAAGGTGGTCGACCGCCAGCAGCCCGACTTCTACCAGGTGACGCAGACCCACGCCCGCCACATCCTGCTGCGCGTGGGCGATGCCACGCAGCAGCCGGCCGTGCTGCGCCGCATGGAAGAGCTGCGCCGCCAGATCGAGAGCGGCGCCCGCAAGTTCGAGGACGTGGCGCGCGAGGTGTCGGAAGACGGCAGCGCGCCCAACGGCGGCGACCTGGGCTGGGCTGCGCCCGGACAGTTCGTGCCCGAGTTCGAGGACGCGATGAACAAGCTGGCCCCCGGCGCGCTGTCGGCCCCGGTGGTCTCGCGCTTCGGCGTGCACCTGCTGCGCGTGGACGAGCGCCGCAACGTTTCGCTCGAGCCCAAGGAGGTGCGCGAGCAGGCCCGCAACCAGTTGCGCGAGGCCAAGTTCGAGCAGGCCTACACCGACTGGGTGAAGGAGCTGCGGCTGCGCGCCTACATCGAGATGCGCGAGCCGCCGCTGTGAGCGGTCACGTTGCGCGCAAGCGCTTCGGCCAGCACTTCCTGGTCGACACGGCCCTCATCGACGCCATCGTGCGCCAGATCGATCCGCGGCCGGGCGAGCCGCTGGTCGAGATCGGCCCTGGCCTGGGCGCACTGACCCAGCCGCTGCTGGAGCGCTGCGGCGCGCTCACCGTCATCGAGCTCGACCGCGACCTGGCCGCGCGCTGGCGCAAGCGCGAGGGTGTCACGGTCATCGAGTCCGATGTGCTGAAGGTCGACTTCGCCGCGCTGGCCGATGCCGCCGGCAAGCCGCTTCGCGTGGTGGGCAACCTGCCGTACAACATCTCCACGCCCATCCTGTTCCATCTGCTGGAGGTGGCTGACCGCGTGCGCGACCAGCACTTCATGCTGCAGAAGGAAGTCGTCGACCGCATGGCCGCGGGCCCGGGCGGCAAGGACTACGGCCGCCTGTCGGTGATGCTGCAGTGGCGCTATGCCATCGAGGCCACGCTGGACGTGCCGCCCGAGGCCTTCGACCCGCCGCCGCGGGTGGACTCGGCCATCGTGCGCATGCGGCCGCTGGCCACGCCGCCGGCGCTCGACCCCGCCAGGCTGGGCGCGCTGGTCACCGCGGCCTTCTCGCAGCGCCGCAAGCTGCTGCGCCACAGCCTGGGCCGCTGGCTCGCCGAGCAGGGCTTCGCCGGCAGCTTCGACCTGCAGCGCCGTGCCGAGGAAGTGCCGGTGGCCGAGTACGTGGCCCTGGCCCAGGCCGTGGGCAGCGCGCCGGCCGCACCGGGCGCGTGAACCGGCCCCTGGGGCCCGAAAGCCCCTGAAGGCGGCGGGACCGCGCTCAAGCGTCGGGTTTGTGCGGCCCGGCAGTGCCTTGGCGCTGTCTCAGAATGACGCGGACGCCATCTCCCCCGTGCATGTTGCGCCCCGACGACTCCGGCAGCCGCCCTCCCATCCCTGACCGCCTCGGGCGTCTGGCCGTCTGGGCCCTGGCCGCCTCGGTGGTGGCGGGCTGCGTGGTGGCCGCCGCCACGCGCTATGCGCAGCACCGCCAGGAGCAGGCCGCGCGCGTGGCCTTCGTCGCCGAGCTGCGCGCCAGCGAGCTGGGCGCCTGGCTGGCCGAGCGCCATGCCGAGGCGCGCTTCGTGCGCAGCAGCGCCTACATGGTCGACCTGTACCGCCAGCTCGAAGGCGGTGACGACGAGGCCCGTCAGCGCCTGGTCGAGCGCTTGGCCGAGATGCGCCGCGCCGACGGCGCCGACCGCGTCGCCGTGCTCGACGCCCAGGCCCGCGTGGTCGCCGCCGACGGCCCGCTGGTGGTCGACGACGCGCTGCGCCAGGCGCTTGAGCGCGCACGGGTCAGCGGCGGCGTGCAGGTCACGGCGCCGGCGCCCGATGCCGAGGGCGTGCCGCGCGTGCACCTGGTGATTCCCTACGTGCACAGCGGTCAGCCGGCGCAGATCGCCGCGGTGCTGCGGGTCGATGCGCGGCTGGCGCTGTTCGAGCGCCTGGCCGGCTGGCCCACCGCCAGCCACAGCGCCCGCACGCGGCTGTGGCAGGAGCACGATGGCCAGCTGCGCCTGCTGGGCCCGCCCGATGGCGCGGCCACGCCGCCACCGCTGCGCCAGGCCGTCAGCGAGCCGCGCTTTCCGGCGGCCGCACTGCCCAGCGCCACGCCCGGCCAGCCCTCTCAGGCGCTGGACGACCATGCCGGCGAGGCCGTGTTCGGCGCACTGCGCCCGGTGCCGGGCACCGACTGGTGGGTGGCGGCCAGCGTCGCGCAGCGCGAGGCCTTCGCGGCCCTGGCCGGCGAGCTGGTGTGGATCGCCGCCACCGGCGTGCTGGCGCTGCTGGCACTGGCCTTCGGCGCCCGGACGCTGCGCCAGCGCGAGCAGCTGCGCCGCAGCCGGCAGCAGCGCGCGCTGCAGCAGGAGGCGCTGCAGCAGCTGTCGCTGTACGCCGCCATCGCCGACGGCACCGACGACGCCATCACCGCCAAGGACGCGCAGGGCCGGGTGCTGCTGTGCAATGCCGCGGCCGCGCGGCTGCTGGGCGTGGCGGCGTCGTCGCTGATCGGCCGGGCGGCGCACACGCTGCCACCGCCCGGCGCGTTGCTGGCCGATGGCGCCGATGCGGCGACGCTTGAACGCCGTGTGCGCCGCGAGGGCGGCACGCTGCGCCTGCAGGCCGAGCTGGCCGCCACGCCCGGCGGCGAGCTGCGGCCCTGGGATGTCACCATGGGCCCGCTGCGCGACGCCGACGGCGCCGTGGTCGGCGTGTTCACGGTGATGCGCGACGTGGGCGAGCTGGCGCGCATGCAGCGCCGCCTCGACGAAGGCCTGGCCCTGCGCGCGGCCCTGCTGCAGCAGGCGCACGACGGCGTGGTGGTGCTCGACGACGAGGGGGCCGTCGTCGAGTTCAACCCGGCCTTCGCCGCCTTGCTGGGTCGGCCGCCCGAGGCGGTGCAGCGCCTGCATGTCTGGGAATGGGACGTGCAATGGACCACCGAGCAGGTGCGCGGTGCGATGTCCGGCGCGGTGCCGGTGCCGCAGCTGTTCGAGACCACCTTCCTGCGTGGCGACGGCAGCCGCCTCGAGGTCGAGGTCAGCAGCGCGCGTTTCCTGTTCGGCGACCGCTGGCTGGCGCTGGCCGCCTGCCGCGACATCACCGAGCGCAAGCGCATCGCGGACGAGCTGGCGCAGCACCGCCACCGGCTGGAAGAGCGCGTCACCGAGCGCACCGCCGAGCTGGAACAGGCCGTGGCCGCGCAGACGCGGGCGCTGCGCTTCACGCAGGCGGTGGCCGATGCCATTCCCAACGTCGTCGGCTACTGGGATCCGCAGCTGTGCTGGCGCTTCGCCAACCGGGCCTGCGAAACCTGGTTCGACCGCACGCCCGAGCAGCTGCTGGGCCGCCCGGCTGCCGAGGCCCTGGGCCCGCAGGTGGTGCGCGCGGTGGCCGACGCGCTGCTGGCGGCGCTGGGTGGCGAGGCCCAGACCGTGGCGCTGGCGCTGCCGGCCCCGGCCCTGGAGGGCGGCCTGCGCCATGCGCTGGCGCACCTGGTGCCCGACCGGTCGCCGGTCGAGGGCGCCGAGGCCGGCGTGCGTGGCCTGTTCGTGGTGCTGTCGGACATCAGTGCGGTCAAGCAGGCCGAGCTGCGGCTGCAGGAGCTCAACGAGGCGCTGGTGCAGGCGCGCGACCGGGCCGAGGCCGCCAGCGAGGCCAAGAGCGCCTTCCTGGCCAACATGAGCCACGAGATCCGCACGCCGATGAACGCCATCGTCGGCCTCACCCACCTGCTGCGGCGCGAGGCCGCCGAGCCGCGCCAGAGCGAGCGCCTGGCGCACATCGACACCGCCGCGCAGCACCTGCTGGCGATCATCAACGACGTGCTCGACCTGTCCAAGATCGAGGCCGGCAAGCTCGAGCTCGAGCGCGCCGACTTCGACCTCGACACGGTGATCAGCCGCGTCGTCACGCTGGTGGCCGACCGCGTGCGTGCCAAGGGCGTGGAGCTGGTCGTCGACACCGACCACCTGCCGATGCGCCTGCGCGGTGATGCCACCCGGCTGTCGCAGGCGCTGCTGAACCTGCTGGGCAACGCCGCCAAGTTCACCGAGCGCGGCAGCATCGTGCTGCGCGCCGAGCGCCTGCCGCCACCGCCGGCCGGCACCGGGGCGCCACCGCCGCCCGGCCTGGTGCGCGCGCGCTTCGAGGTGCGCGACACCGGCGTGGGCATTCCGGTCGACCAGCAGGCGCGGCTGTTCCAGGCCTTCGAGCAGGCCGATGCCTCGACCACGCGGCGCTTCGGCGGCACCGGCCTGGGCCTGGCGATCACGCGCCGGCTGGCCGAGCTGATGGGTGGCGAGGTGGGCCTGGAAAGCCGGCCGGGCGAGGGCAGCCGCTTCTGGTTCACCGCGTTGCTGGCCGAGCCGCTGGCCCCGCCGCCGGTGGCCGAGCGCGGCCAGTTCCATGGCCGCCGCGTGCTGCTGGCCGACGACCTGCCGGCGGTGCGCCAGGCGGTGGCCGACATGCTGGGCCAGATGGGCCTGCAGGTGGTGACGGTGGCCGACGGCCCGGCCGTGCTGGAGGCCTGCCGCGACGAGGCCTCGGCCGGCTTCGACCTGTTGCTGCTGGACGAGACCATGCCTGGTTTCGGTGGCGCCGAGGCGCTGCAGCGCCTGCGTGCCCAGGCCCGGCGCGCCCTGCCGCCCGCGCTGCTGACCTGCACCGACGACGGCAGCGCGCCGGCCGAGCGCGCCCGTGCCGCCGGCTTCGATGGGCTGCTGGTCAAGCCGATGACGCCGTCCACGCTGTTCGACGCGCTGTCGCGCATGCTGGTGCACCGCCAGTGGCGCCTGGGCGCGGCGCCGGTGGCCGCGCCGCCGATGGAGGCCCTGCACGCCGCCGAGCAGCGGCTGCGCGCGCGCCCCAGTGCGGCGCGGGTGCTGCTGGCCGAGGACAACCCGGTGAACCAGGAGGTCGCGGTGGCCCTGCTGGCCGACGTGGGCCTGCGCGTGGACGTGGTCGGCGACGGCGCCCAGGCGCTCGCGCGCGTGCAGCGCCAGGCCTACGACCTGGTGCTGCTGGACATGCAGATGCCGGTGATGGACGGCCTGCAGGCCGCCCGCGCGCTGCGCGCCATGCCGCAGGCCGCGCAGTTGCCGATCCTGGCCATGACCGCCAACGCCTTTGCCGACGACCGGGCCGAATGCCTGGCCGCCGGCATGAACGACCACGTGGCCAAGCCGGTGGATCCACTGCAGCTGTTCGAGGCCCTGCTGCGCTGGCTGCCGCAACCGGCCGTGGCGCCCGAGCCCGGCCGCACCGGCGCGCTGTGGGCGGCCATCGCCGGGCTCGACGCCGGGCTGGGCATCGCCCATGCGGGCGGGCGGGGCGACGTCTACGCCCGGGTGCTGGAGCGCTTCGTCGGCCTGTACCAGCCCGGCGGCAGCGGTTGGCAGGCGCTGGCCTCGGACGACCCGGCCACGCTGGCGCGCGCGCTGCACTCGCTGCGCGGCGCGGCGGGCGCCATCGGCGCCGGCGAGATCGAGGCGCTGGCGCTGGGCGCCGAGGCGGCGGCCCTGGAAGGCCGCGTGCCCACCATGCTGCCGCTGCGCAATGCGTTGGCCACGCTGGTGGCCCAGGCCGGCGAGGCCGTGACCAGCTGAAACGACAACGGGCGGCCCGCAGGCCGCCCGTCGGCAGACGATGTCAGCGCGCTGTCGTCAGGCGCCGTTGACCCACATCGCGGTGTCGAAGGCGCTGCACATCATCGGCATGTTCATGCCGAAGTTGGGGTTGGTGCCGTTCTTCGAGGCGGCCTTGGGCGGCGTCTTCTCGGCCGCCTGGGCGGCCTCGTTCACGCGTTCCCAGGCGCTGGTCTCGGTGCTGCGGGCCACCGCGAACGAGTAGAAGCAGCGGAAGGCCACGCGGCGCTCGGCCCAGAAATCGGCGGCGTCGCGGAACACGTCGAGCAGCTGCTCGCGCGCCTCGCGGTCGAAGCGGGCGTTGTCGGGCAACTGCTCGAGCACGACCACGAAGCCCGGCTGCGTGCCGGCGCGGTGCACCAGGTCGGTCATGCAGTCGTACAGCGCATCGAGGTTCTTGCCGAAGTGCGCCGGGAACAGGAAGGACTCAGCGATCTTCTCGAGCACTTCCTGCTTGTTCTGCGTGCCATCCAGGTTGGCATACAGGAAGTGCTGGCCCGCGTTCTCGGCGGCCTGCATCAGATCATCGACACGGTAGGCCCGGATGGCCTGCACGATGTTGGGACGGACGGTCTGCAGCAGCATGGTCACGTTCCTTCCAGAAACAGAGGTGGGTTCCGATTCGTCTGGCCGGTCATGGCGCGATGAGCTGGAAGCTCGCGTAATGATCGGCCGTGTAATAACAGGCTTCGGGTTGGGTGGATTGACGGCCGCCGCACACGATGCGCCGGGCGCCACGGTCTCGCGACCCCGGCGTCGGCACGGTGTACTCGCGGTAGAAACCGCGCGCTTGCGCTGGCAGCAGACGTTCGCGATTGCCGAAGACCGAACCGTCCTTTGCGTACGGGAACGGGCCACCGGCGTGGATCAGGCGCTGCGTCTGCTGGGCTTCGGGCGGCAGCGTGGCCAGGGCCACGGTGCTGCCGTTGTCCACCGGGCCCCTGGCGTGGACCGGCGCACCGGCCCACAGCGCCGACACGACCGCCGCCATGACACCCAGCGAACGCCAGGAGGACATGAACGATGACCGGACGGTCTTTGCCACGGGTTAACCCTGAAAACTGAGCACAGCATGGTACTTGAGAGCCCCCGAAAACTCAAGCCATTGCCTCAAATTTGGGCAATGAACCAAGGATATGAGTGGGTACTCACAAAACCCTAAGTGCTTGTTCTTTCGGGGATTTCAAGTTGTCAAGCCGGAAAGTCATGAACTTTGCGACGGCTTGCAAGCGCATTCAGCATTTGCACCGATTTGGTGCGGCGTCTGGATGATCCCCTGCCGGGCCGGGCGCGCCATCAGGCAGGCCAGCGCCGGGCCGCTCCCAAGCGGGCACGCCAACCCGCCCGGCGGGTGGCCTCGCGTACCCGCGGCGCCGAGTGCGCCAACAGGCGGGCTAGCTAGCGCCGGGCCGCTCCCAAGCGGGCCCGCCAACCCGCCCGGCGGGTGGCCCCGCGTACCCGCGGGGCCGGGTGCACCAGTCACCGCGCAGCGTTGGCGTCCGCCACCGTCAGCGCGGTCATGTTGACGATGCGGCGCACCGTGGCCGACGGGGTCAGGATGTGCGCAGGGCGGGCGGCGCCCAGCAGCACCGGGCCGATGGCGATGCCACCGCCGGCGGCCGTCTTCAGCAGGTTGTAGCTGATGTTGGCGGCGTCGATGTTGGGCAGCACCAGCAGGTTGGCTTCGCCGGTCAGCGTGCTGCGCGGCATCAGCTCGCCACGGTAGGCGGCGTCGAGCGCGGCGTCGCCGTGCATCTCGCCGTCGATCTCCAGCCAGGGCGCCTGCTGCTGCACCAGCGCCAGCGTGTCGCGCATCTTCACCGCCGACGGGTGGTTGCTGGAGCCGAAGTTGCTGTGCGACAGCAGCGCCGCCTTGGGCGTGACGCCGAAGCGCAGCATTTCCTCGGCGGCCAGGATGGTGATCTCGGCCAGCTGCTCGGCGCTGGGGTCGTAGTTGACGTGCGTGTCGACCAGGAACACCTGGCGGCCCGGCAGGATCAGGCCGTTCATGCAGGCGTAGGTCTTGACGCCGGCGCGACGGCCGATGATCTGGTCGATGTGGTTCAGGTGCTGGGTCGTGGAACCCCAGGTGCCGCAGATCATGCCGTCGACCTCGCCCTTGTAGAGCAGCATGCTGGCGATCAGCGTCAGGCGGCGGCGCATCTCGATCTTGGCGAACTGCTCGGTGACGCCCTTGCGGTCGGTCAGCTGGTGGTAGGTCTGCCAGAAGTCCTTGTAGCGTGCGTCGTTGTCGATGTTGACGATCTCGCAGTCGCGGCCCGGCTTCAGGCGCAGGCCGTACTTCTCGATGCGGCGCTCGATGATGCTCTGGCGGCCCACCAGCCAGGGGCGGGCCAGGCCTTCGTCGACGATGACCTGCGCGGCGCGCAGCACGCGGCGGTCCTCGCCCTCGGCGAAGGCCACGTTCTTGCGCTGCGCCTTCTTGGCCACCGAGAAGATCGGCTTCATGGTGTTGCCCGACGCGTAGACGAAGCTCTGCAGCTTCATCTCGTAGGCGTCGTAGTCGGTCACGGGGCGCGAGGCCACGCCCGAGGCCACGGCCGCGCGGGCCACGGCCGGGGCGATCTTGATCATCAGCCGCGGGTCAAACGGCTTGGGGATCAGGTACTCGGGCCCGAAGCTCAGCGTCGCGCCCGAGTAGGCGGCGGCCACCACGTCGTTCTGCTCGGCCTGGGCCAGCTCGGCGATGGCGTGCACCGCGGCGATCTCCATCTGGTCGGTGATCGTCGTCGCGCCGCAATCCAGCGCACCGCGGAAGATGTACGGGAAGCACAGGACGTTGTTGACCTGGTTCGGGTAGTCGGTGCGGCCGGTGGCCATGATGGCGTCGTCGCGCACCGCCTTGACTTCCTCGGGCATGATCTCCGGCGTCGGGTTGGCCAGCGCGAAGATCAGCGGCTTGGCGGCCATGCTGGCCACCATCGCGGGCTTGAGCACGCCGCCGGCCGACAGACCCAGGAACACGTCGGCGCCGGCGATCGCTTCAGCCAGCGTGCGGTGCGGCGTGTCCTGCGCGAACTCGGCCTTGTCCGGGTCCATCAGTTCGGTGCGGCCCTGGTAGACCACGCCGGCCAGGTCGGTGACGAAGATGTTCTTCCTGGGCAGGCCCAGCTTGACCAGCAGGTTGATGCAGGCCAGCGCCGCGGCGCCGGCGCCGGAGGTGACGAGCTTGACCTCGTCGATCTTCTTGCCCACCACCTTCAGGCCGTTGAGCAGGGCGGCGCCCACGACGATGGCGGTGCCGTGCTGGTCGTCGTGGAAGACGGGGATCTTCATGCGCTCGCGCAGCTTGCGCTCGACGTAGAAGCAGTCGGGGGCCTTGATGTCCTCGAGGTTGACGCCGCCGAAGGTGGGTTCCAGCGCGGCGATGATGTCGACCAGCTTGTCGAGGTTCTTCTCGTTGATCTCGAGGTCGAAGACGTCGATGTCGGCGAACTTCTTGAACAGGACGCCCTTGCCCTCCATCACCGGCTTGGAGGCCAGCGGGCCGATGTCGCCCAGGCCGAGCACGGCGGTGCCGTTGGAGACCACGGCCACCAGGTTGCCGCGCGAGGTGTAGCGCCAGGCGTTGGCCGGGTCGGCCACGATCTCCTCGCAGGCAGCGGCCACGCCGGGGCTGTAGGCCAGAGCCAGGTCGCGCTGGTTCACCAGCTGCTTGGTGGCCGTCACCGCGATCTTGCCGGGCGTCGGGAACTCGTGGTACTCGAGGGCGCTGCGGCGCAGCTCGGCGCGCTTTTCTTCGTAGGTGGACATGGCGGGTGCGAGAGAGCGTTTTTGGAGTGGTCGGCCGTGCGGGCGAGGGCCGCCGCCTGCGGGCGCCGTCGCCGGGGCGACAGTGGGTCGGCGATTCTAGGCAGCGGGGTTCGGCGCGGTACGCCGCTGAGGCATGGCGTCATGCGCCATCGGCATGGGGCACGCGTGCCCGCCTCAGCCGGCCGCAGTGTGCGCCCGGCCGGGGCGCAAGCCCATGCGCGAAACTGCGTACCAGACCGGCCGTCGGCCGCGCCAATACTTGCCGACGATGACGCCTTCCGTGGCCCCGGCCGCCCCCGCACCCGCCCTGCCACCGCTGGCCGCACCGCCGCGCCGCGCGCGCCGCGCGCTGCTGTGGGGCGCGCTGGTGGGCCTGTTGCTGGTGGCGCAGACGCTGCTGGTGCTGCTGTCGCTGCGCTACGAGGAGACCCGCGCGCAGGAGCGCACCGACGAGGTGGCCGCCGCGGTGCAGAGCGAGATCCGCCGCGGCGTGCAGCGCGTGCTGCAGGGTCTGCAGGCGCTGCAGCCGCGCGCTGGCGACGAGGGCGACGACGGCGCCTGGCGCCAGAACGCCGCCGCGCTGCTGCGCGCCCAGCGCGAGATCGGCCGCATCGAGCTGCGCGACCGCGCCATGCGCATCGCCGTGGCCGCCGATTCGCCCTGGCACGAGCCGCTGTTCCAGCGCCTGCCGCGCAGCAGCGTGGATTTCGAGGCCCAGCTGGCCTGCACCGCCGCGCAGCGGGCGATGGCCCCGGCCTTCACGCCCAGCCAGTTCGTGCCCATGCCCGGCGGCCTGGGCGTGGAGGTGGTGGACGCCTGCGTGCCGGTGCAGCAGGCCGGCCAGCTGGTGGGCTTTGCGGTGGCCACGCTGATGCTGCCCGAGCTGCTGGAGACGGTGCGCCTGCCCGAGAGCGCGCGCCGCCACGAGCTGAGCTTCGTCGAGGCCGACGGCACCCGCCTGGCGCGCAGCGGCGCGGTGCGCGGCGCCGGCGTGTTCGTGGCCGACCGACTGATCGACCTGACCGGCGCGCCGCTGCAGGTGCGCGTGGACGCCGCCGAGCGCCGCCCCAGCCTGATCCCCAACCTGGCCACGGCCCTGGTGCTGGGGCTGTCGGCGGGCCTGTTCGCGGTGGTGCTGATGCTGGTGCGTGACACGCGCCGCCGTGCCCGCGCCGAGGCCGCGCTGGCCGAGGCCCTGGCCTTTCGCAAGGCCATGGAGGACTCGCTGATCACCGGCCTGCGGGCGCGCGACCGTGCCGGCCGCATCGTTTACGTCAACCCGGCCTTCTGCGCGATGGTGGGCTTCAGCCCCGACGAGCTGATGCAGGCCACGATGCCGCCGTACTGGCCGCCCGACCAGGTGGCGACCTACCAGCGCCGCCAGGCCGAGCGACTGGCCTCGGACGCGCACAACCCGCCCTCGCGCGAGGGCTACGAGACCGAGTTCCAGCGCAAGAACGGCGAGCGCTTCCCGGTGATGGTGTACGAGGCGCCGCTGGTCGACGGCACCGGCCACCACACCGGCTGGATGAGCGCGGTGCTGGATCTGTCCGCCCAGCGTCGCGTGGAAGACCTGTCGCGCCAGCAGCAGGAACGGTTGCAGGCCACCGCCCGCCTGGCCAGCGTGGGCGAGATGGCCTCGCTGCTGAGCCACGAGCTGAACCAGCCGCTGGCGGCCATTGCCAGCTATGCCACCGGCTCGCTGAACCTGCTGGCCGAGGCCGACGCCGCCGACGTCGCCCCCACCGCTGGTGTCGGTGCCGGCGCCGCGCTGCGCCGCCCGCCGCCCAGCCCCGACGAGCTGCGCGGCCTGCTGCGCCATGCCACCGAACGCATCGCCGAGCAGGCCGAGCGCGCCGGCCGCGTGATCAAGAGCGTGCACGACTTCGTGCGCCGGCGCCACCAGGCGCACGAGCTGATCGGCGCCGACGTGCTGATCGACTCGGTGCTGCCGCTGGTGCGCCTGTCGGCCCGCAAGAGCGGTGCGCGCATCGTGCTGGACATCGTGCAGCCGCCGCCGCGCGTGCGCGTGGACCGCACGATGGTCGAGCAGGTGCTGCTGAACCTCACGCGCAACGCCATCCAGGCCATGGAGGCGCACACGCCGCTGGCCGAGCGCGTGCTGACGCTGGGTGTGCGCCTGCTGCCGGGGCTGGCCGCCGACGCCGGCGCGGCCGAGCCCGCCGCCGGCCGCTGGGTGGAGTTCAGCGTGCGCGACGCCGGCCCCGGCATCGCCGACGACGTGGCGCAGCGCCTGTTCACGCCCTTCTTCACCACCAAGCCCGAGGGCATGGGCCTGGGCCTGTCGCTGTGCCGCACCGTGGTCGAGCAGCATGGCGGCGCGATGGACTTCGAGAACCTGCGCGATGCCGGTGGCCAGCTGGTCGGCACGGTGTTCCGCTTCTCGCTGCCGCCACCGCCGCAGCGGGGCGGGCGCGCGGCGCCGCCGGTCGAGGCCGCCACCGGCGCGTCCTGACATGGCGCAGCGCCGCCACAGGCGGTGCTTGGCCGCGACGCCGGCCATGCCCGATACTCCGCCGCCATGACCGCCGTGCCGATCTCGCCACCGCTGGGTCTGCCGGTGGTGTACCTGGTGGACGATGAGCCCGTGGTGCGCGACGCCCTGGCCTGGCTGCTGCGCTCGCGCCGGCTGCTGTCCGAGGGCTTCGCCAATGCCGAGGCCTTCGAGGCCTGGCTGGCCGAACGCGCCACCCACGCCAAGGGCAGCCAGGCGCTGGCCGACATCTGGCCCGACGCGCCGGCCTGCCTGCTGCTGGACGTGCGCATGCCGGGCACCAGCGGGCTGGTGCTGTTCGAGCGCCTGGTCGAGCGCGGCCTGATCGAGGCCATGCCGGTGATCTTCCTCACCGGCCATGGCGACGTGCCCACCGCGGTGTCGGCGGTCAAGCGCGGCGCCTTCGACTTCGTGGAAAAGCCGTTCTCCGACAACGCCCTGGTCGACCGCGTCGAGCAGGCCCTGGCGGCCAGCACCGAGGCGCTGCTGCGCCGGCGCGAGCGCCAGCGCGTGGCGCAATCGCTGTCCGAGCTGACCGAGCGTGAGCAAGAGGTCATGAGCCGGGTCATCGACGGCCTGGCCAACAAGCAGATCGCCGACGAGCTGGACATCAGCGTGCGCACGGTGGAGGTGCACCGAGCCCGCGTGTTCGAGAAGATGGGCGTGCGCTCGGCGGTCGAGCTGGCCAACCTGTTGCGCGGACGCGGCGCCTGAGCCTGCGGCGGCCTGCGCCCGAACCGGCAGTACCGATGCACGCCCTGCGCCGCCTGCTGGTCTGTCTGACGCTGGCGGTGATGGCCTGCCAGGCGGCGGCGCCGGTGGGCGCGCGCGACCACTTCCGCTTCCGCCTGGCGCCCGGCGGCACGCCGGTGCTGCCGGCGCGCGATCTGCTGGATGCCAACGAGCGCGCCTTCATCGCCCAGCTGCCCGAGCTGCGCGTGGGCCTGAACCTGCCCGACAACCGGCCCTACGAGGTGATCGCCGACAGCGGCGAGATCTCGGGCATCCAGATCGAGATCCTGACCCATGTGGCGCAGTCGCTGGGCCTGCGCCTGCGCCCGGTGGTGCTGCCGTCCTTCCCCGAGGCGCTGGCCGCGCTGCGCGAGCGCGAGGTGGACCTGATGGCCACCGTGGGCTACGAGCCCTCGCGCGAGGCCTACATGGCCTACACGCTGGGCACCGCGCCGAACCCGGGCGCCATCATCGGCCGCGCGGCCGACACGCGCTTTGCCGACAACCCCACGCTGAACGGCCGGCGCGTGGCCATCGAGCGCGGCTACGTGGCCCAGGCCTATGTGCGCCGCCACTACCCTGAGGCGCTGGTCACCGACCAGGCCAACACCTCGGCCGCGCTGCACGCCGTGGCGCTGGGCGAGGAGGACTACTACGTCGGCAGCATGCTGATGGCCATGGACCGCATCCAGCGCGACGGCGTGGCCGGGCTGCAGGTCAAGCGCTCGCTGACCTATGCCACCGGGCAGATGCACTTCGGCGTGCGCCGTGACTGGCCGCTGCTGGCCTCGGCGCTCAGCAAGGGCATTGCCGCGCTGCGCGCCACGCCGCTGCCCGAACTGCAGGCGGCCATGCGCCAGATCGACCGCCAGGGCCAGCCGGCCGTGGCGATGCTGCAGCTGTCGCCTACCGAGCAGCAGCAGCTGGCCGGGCGCAGCGTGTTGCGCGTGGGCGCGGTGCGCGGGCTGGAGCTGCTCAACGAGGCCACGCCCGAGGGCGGGCATTCGGGCATCGCCGCCGATTACACCCAGCAGGTGGCCGCGCGCCTGGGCGTGGCGGTGGACGTGGTGCCCTTCGACAGCGTGGCGCGCATGCTCGACGCATTGCGGGCCGGGCAGATCCATGTCGTGCCCTTCCTCACCTACACGCCCGGCCGCGCGCAGGACGTGACCTACTCGCACCCCTACCTGGAGATGCCGTACTACATCGTGGCGCGCAGCGACGCCCCGATGTACTGGGACCTGGACAGCCTGCGCGGCCGCCGCCTGGCCCTGGCCCCGCAGCATCCGCTGCGCGAGCTGCTGCGCCGCCGCTACCCCGACATCCGCATCGTCGACGCGCCACCGGGCGGCGGCGCGATGGACCTGGTGGCCGGGCGCCTGGCCGATGCGGCGGTGGAGGTGAAGCTGTACGCCAACCTGCGCATCAACAACGACAACAACGGCGTGCTGCGCACCGTGGCCCAGGTGGAGGAACTGCCGGCGCAGTTCCACTTCGCCACCTCGTCCGAGGCCGCCGGGCTGATCCCGCTGATCGACCGCGCGCTGGCCGACATCCCGCCGGCCGAGCGTGCACGCATGCTGCGCCGCTGGGTGGCGGTGGACTTCATGCCCGGCTTCCCGTGGCGCCGCCATGCGCCGTGGCTGGCGGTGTCGGGCGCGGCGCTGCTGCTGCTGGCCGGCGCCAGCCTGTGGTGGATGCGCCGCCTGGGCACCGAGGTGCGCCAGCGCCGCCAGGCCGAGGAGCGCCTGGCCGATGTGACCGCCAGCCTGCCCGGCGTGGTGTTCCAGACCGTGCTGTCGGCCGATGGCCGGCGCGAGCAGCGCTACCTGAGCCCCACCGCCGGGCAGTTCCTCGGCACGCCGATCGACGAGGCCGGCGGCCTGCTCGACACCCTCACGCCGCACATGCGCGCCGAGGACGCCGCGCTGCTGCGCCAGGCACGCCGCGACAGCACCCGCCAGCGCCGGCCGATGAAGCTGACCTGGCGCTACGACGATCCGTTGCGAGGCGAACGCTGGCTGCACTGCGAGGTGGCGGTGCGCGAGCTCGACGGCGGCCGCACGGCCTGGACCGGCTACATCGTCGACGTGTCCACCGAGCGCGCGCTGCAGGCCCAGTTGCTGGACGCGATGCAGGCCAAGAACCTGTTCGTGGCCAGCGCCAGCCATGAGCTGCGCGGCCCGCTGCAGGCCGTGACGCTGGCGCTGCAGCGCCTGTCCGAGGGCCCGCTGGACGAGGCCCAGCGCCAGGTGTGCCGCATCGCGCAGGACTCGTCCTCGGCGCTCACCCAGCTGATCGACGATGTGCTGGATCTGGCGCGCTTCGAGGCCGGCCGGCTGACGCTGCACCCGGCGCCGCTGGACCTGTCGGCGCTGATGGCGCAGCTGGTGGACAACCACCGCCTGGCGGCCGAGAGCCGCGGCCTGCGCCTGGGTCTGCAGATCGACCCCGCCGTGCCGCGGCGCGTGCTGGCCGACGGCCTGCGCCTGCGCCAGCTGCTGGTGAACCTGATCGGCAATGCGGTGAAGTACACGCCCCGCGGCGAGGTGCAGGTCAGCGCGCAGTGCCACGCCTCGGTCGATGGCCGGGACGACCGGCTGCTGATCACCGTGCGCGACACCGGCGTGGGCATCCGCGTCGAGCGCCAGCATGCGCTGTTCGAGCCCTTCGGCACGCTGCACGCGCCCGCCGAGGCGCCCCCCGAGGGCAGCACCGGCCTGGGGCTGGCCATCTGCAAACGCCTGGTCGAGGCCATGCAGGGCGTGATCGCGCTCGACAGCGAACCCGGCCGCGGCACCACCGTCACCGTGAACCTGCCGCTGCCGCCACCGGCCCCCGAGCCGCCCCCGGCGCAGGCGCCATCCGGACCGGCCGCGCCGTCGCCGGGGCCCGACGCGCCGGCCTCGGCCCCGGGCGCCGGCCGCGTGGTGCTGCTGGTGGACGACGACCCGGTCAGCCGCCTGCTGATGGGCGAGCTGCTGCGCGGCGAGGGCCTGCAGGTGGCCGAGGCCGCCGACACCCAGTCGGCCTTTCTGCGCTGGCAGCGCGGCGACGTGGCCGCGGTGATCAGCGACCACCACATGCCCGACGGCACCGGCCTGGCGCTGATGCAGCGCATCGTGCAGGAAGCGCCGGCCGGCCAGCGCCCGCGCCTGGTGCTGTGCAGCGGCAGCCCGCCCACGGTGGACATGGCCCCGCTCAGCGGCCTGGACGCCACGCTGCGCAAGCCGGTGACGGCCCAGGCGCTGCGCGCGCTGCTGCGCGAGCTGGGCCTGACCTGACGG
Source organism: Pseudaquabacterium inlustre (assembly GCF_038066595.1). NCBI lineage: Bacteria > Pseudomonadati > Pseudomonadota > Betaproteobacteria > Burkholderiales > Sphaerotilaceae > Pseudaquabacterium > Pseudaquabacterium inlustre. The sequence continues at coordinate 298,671 of NZ_JBBUTH010000008.1, read as the reverse complement.
CGCCGGCGCCGGCGGGCCGCGCCACGCAGGCGCGGCGACAATCTGCCGCCATGTCCCTCGGCGAATTCGACCTGATCGCGAAGTACTTCACCCGGCCGCAGGCGCCCAGCGGCGCCACCGTGCTGGGCGTGGGCGACGACTGCGCGCTGCTGCAGCCCACGGCGGGCCGGCAATGGGCCGTGTCCAGCGACATGCTGGTGGAGGGTCGGCACTTCCTGTCCACCGTGGCGCCCGAGCGCCTGGGCCACAAGGCGCTGGCGGTGAACCTCAGCGACCTGGCCGCCTGCGGCGCCGACCCGGTGGCCTGCACACTGGCGCTGGCGCTGCCGCGCGTGGACGAGGCCTTCCTGGCCGGGCTGTCGCAAGGCTTCTTCGCGCTGGCCGATGCGCACGGCATCGCGCTGGTGGGCGGCGACACCACGGCCGGGCCGCTGAACCTGTGCATCACCGTGTTCGGCGAGTTGCCGGCCGGCCAGGCGCTGCGGCGCGACGGCGCGCGCGTGGGCGATGCGCTGTGGGTCAGCCACCCGGTGGGCGGCGGCATCGGCGATGCGCGGCTGGCGCTGGAGGTGTTCCGCGGCACGCTGGCGCTGCCGGGCGAGGCCTTCGAGCGCGTGCGCCGGGCCATGGAGCTGCCGCAGCCGCGCGTGGCCCTGGGCCGCGCGCTGCGCGGCCTGGCCACGGCGGCCATCGATGTCAGCGACGGCCTGGCGGGCGATCTGGGCCACATCCTGCGCCGCTCGGGCGTGGCCGCGGTGATCGACGTGGACGCGCTGCCCGTCAGCCCCGACCTGGCCAGCCAGCCGCTGGCCGTGCAGCGCGCGTACGCGCTGGCCGGCGGCGACGACTACGAGCTGCTGTTCACCGCCCCGGCCGATGCCGATGGCGCGGTGCGCGCCGCCGCCGAGGCCGCCAATTCAACAAACCCCGGCGGACCGGCGGTGGCCGTGCGGCGCATCGGGCGCATCGAGGCCGCGGACCCCTCGGCCCCGGCGCTGCGCCTGCTGGACGGCGCGGGCCGACCGCTGGCCCTGGCGCTGCGCGGCTTCGACCACTTCGCCACGCCATGAACGGGCCGATGATCGTGGGCGCCGCGCCGCGCCGCGCCACCGCCGGTTTCATGCTGGGGCACCCGGCGCGCTGGATTGCACTTGGCTTCGGCAGCGGCCTGTCGCCCAAGGCGCCGGGCACCGTGGGCACGCTGTGGGCCTGGGCCAGCTTCCTGGTGCTGCGCCACTGGATCACCGAGCCGATGTGGGCCGCGGTGCTGCTGGCCGGGCTGGCCATCGGCTGGTGGGCCTGCACACGCTGCGCCCAGCACCTGGCCATCAGCGACCCCGGTGCCATCGTGTGGGACGAGATCCTGGCCTTCTGGCTGGTGCTGTGGCTGCTGATGCCGGCCACGTTCTGGGCCCAGGCCGTGGCCTTTGGCCTGTTCCGCTTCTTCGACGCCGCCAAGCCCGGCCCGGTGGGCTGGGCCGATGCGCGCTACAAGCAGCGCCCCGGCACCGCCATCGGCTGGCGCGAGGGCTTCGGCATCCTGTTCGACGACCTGGTGGCCGCCGGCTGCACGCTGCTGGTCATCGCCCTGTGGAAAGCCATCCTGGGATGAGCCCTGACATCGACACCCTGGTGGCCACGCTGGCGGATGCGCTGCGCGGCCGCGGCCTGACGATGGCCAGTGCCGAGAGCTGCACCGGCGGCCTGATCGCCGGCGCCTGCACCGACCGGGCCGGCAGCAGCGACTGGTTCGAGCGCGGCGTGGTCAGCTACAGCAACCGCGCCAAGACCGAGCTGCTGGGCGTGCCGGCCGAGCTGATCAACGCGCACGGCGCCGTCAGCGAGCCGGTGGCGCTGGCCATGGCCGGCGGCCTGCTGGCGCGTGCGCCGGTGGCACTGGCGGTGGCCGTCACCGGCGTGGCCGGCCCGGGCGGCGGCACGGCCACCAAGCCGGTGGGCCTGGTGTGGCTGGCCTGGGCCTGGCGCGATGCGGCCGGCGCCCCCCAGGTGCAGGCCGTGTCGCAGCACTTCAGCGGCGACCGCGCGGCCGTGCGCGCCGCCACCGTGGCCTGTGCGCTGCAAGGCCTGATCGAGCGCGCGCCGCTGGCGTCGCCACCCACCCCGCAAGCGGCCTGAGCGCCACCCGACACCGCATGAACATTCTTCTGGCCGGCAGCTTCGACGACGCGGCTGAACTCGATGCCTGGGTCCATGCCCTGAACGCCGCGCTGGCCCAGGCCCTGCCCGGCGGCCACCGTCTGCTCACCGCGCGCGGCGAGGTGCCTGACGACCACATCACCGCCGCCATCGTCGCCAACCCGCCGCCCGGCAGCCTGCAGGGTTTGCCGAAGCTGTGTCTGATCCAGAGCCTGTGGGCTGGCGTCGACCGCCTGCTGGCCGATGCCACGCTGCCGGCCGGCGTGCCCATTGCGCGCATGGTCGACCCGATGATGAACGAGGCCATGGCCGAGACTGCGCTGTGGGCCGTGCTGGCGCTGCACCGCGGCTTCTTCACCTATGCCCGCCACCAGGCCGCCGGCCGCTGGCAACCGCATGCTCAGCGCCGTGCCGACGAGGTGCCGGTGCTGGTGCTGGGCGCCGGCCAGATGGGCGGCACGGTGGCGCGCCGGCTGGCGGCCAACGGCTACCCGGTGACGGTGTGGCGGCGTCAGGGCGCGTCGGCGACCTCGCAGGCACTCGACGGCCTGACCGTGCGGCAGGGCACCGAGGCCCTGCACCACGCGCTGGCCGGCACCCAGGTGCTGGTGAACCTGCTGCCGCTGACGCCCGAGACCCGCGGCCTGATCGACGCCGCCTTGCTGGCCCGCCTGCCGCGCGGCGCCGGCCTGGTGAACCTGGCGCGCGGCGCGCATGTGGTCGATGCCGACCTGCTGGCCGCACTCGATGCCGGCCACATCGGCCACGCCGTGCTGGACGTGTTCACCACCGAGCCGCTGCCGGCCGATCACCGCTACTGGCAGCACCCGCAGGTGACGGTGCTGCCGCACGCCGCGGCGCAGACCGATGCGCGCACGGCGGCCGCCATCGCCGCCGCCAACCTGGCCGCGCTGGACCAGGGGCGGCCGATTGCCAACGAGGTGGTGCGCGCTGCCGGGTACTGAGCCCGATGCCCGCTGATCCGGTGTCCGGTTGGGTGAGCCGGGCCAAGCGCGCGGGGCGAGCGCGTGCCGGCCTGGCGGCCGGGGTCGGCGTGGTGCTGCTGATGCTGGCCGTTGGCGCGGGCTGGCGGCTGGCCGGCCCCGGGCAGCCTGCGCCTGGGGCTTCTGATCCGGCACCGCGCACCTTGGCATCCCCTTCGACTACGCATGCGGCAGCGGCCTCGCAACCCGCCAGCGCAGTGCGGGTCGGGCTCGGGGCCACCGCGGACAGCACGGCATCGGCCCCGCTCTCCCCCGAGGTCTGGCGGCTGTCGCCGCAGGTGCCCGGGCCCCGGCGGCAGGTACCGCTGGCGCTGTGCGGCGCGGGCGCCGTGTTGGTGGACCTGCCCGCATCGCCTGCCCAGCCGGGTGACGGTTCGCATGCCGCAGGGTCGGAGGGCGCGCCAGAGGCACCCGATGCCGCTGACCTGGCCGTGACGATGCGGCTGGACGCGGCCTGGCCCCGGCTGACCCAGCACCTGCGCGCTGCACCGGGGCCGCGTGCCCAGGCCGCCGGCTGGTTGCTGATGCTGGACCGGCCGACGCTGGCGCAGGACGCGACCGGTGTGTCCGATCCGGGCGCCGTTGCCTTGCGCGAAGCGGCGCTGCAGGGCCTGGTACAGCTGGCGCGCCGTGCCGGCGATGCCTGGGTGCTGCAACAGGCGCTGCGCCGCTGCACCGGCCAGGCCGTGCCGGCTGCCTGCGCCGGCTTGTCGGCCCGGCACTGGCTGCAAGTGGATCGCAGCAATGCGCTGGCCTGGCTGGCGCTCTGGGGGCAGGAGCCGGCCGCCACCGACGAGGTGCTGCATGGCTTGTCCCAGTCGCGCAGCGCCGACAGCGGTTTCGGCGAACTGCCGTGGCTCATGGCCCGGCACTGGCCCGACGACCTGCCGACCTACCTGCTGCCAGCGGCTGGGGCGCGCGCCATCGGCATCGAGATGGCCTGGCCGATGACCAGCTGGGCGCCGCTGATGGCCACGTGCTCCGCCGCCGTGGCCCAGGCAGATGCCAACCGCCGCGCCGTGTGCGACGCCACGGCCGCCTTGCTGGCATCGGCCGGGCGCGACCTGCTGACGCGCCAGATGGGCTTGAGCCTGGGCACACGCCTGGGATGGGAGCCGCAGCGTCGACAGACGCTGGCCGCTGCGCTGGAGGCTGCGCGCGAGGGGGCCGCCGCCGACGGGCCCGCAGCGACCGCCGAGCCTTACGGCTGCACCGCGGTGGCACAGTGGCGCAGCCGGCTGCGCGGCGTGGCCGAGCAGGGCGAAGTCGAGAAAGGCCTCGCGCGGCGACGGGCGCGGCACTGAGCGCTCAGGCCTTCAAAAACTCCGCCCGTGAATCCAGCCAGCGTGCCACATGCGCCTGCGCCGCGGTGGGGTGCTGGCGCAGCAGCCGGGGCGCCTGTTCGCGCGCCAGCGCCAGCAGCGGCGCGTCCTCGTTCAGGTCGGCAAAGCGCAGCAGCGCGTCGCCGCTCTGGCGCGCGCCCATGAACTCGCCGGGGCCACGGATCTCCAGGTCGCGGCGGGCGATCTCGAAGCCGTCGGTGGTCTCGGCCATGGCGCGCAGGCGGTCCTTGCCGGTGGGTGACAGCGGGCCCTGGTACAGCAGCACGCACACGCTGGCCACCGCGCCGCGGCCCACGCGGCCGCGCAGCTGGTGCAGCTGGCTGAGGCCGAAGCGCTCGGCATGTTCGATCACCATCAGGCTGGCGTTGGGCACGTCCACGCCCACCTCGATCACCGTGGTGGCCACCAGCACCGCCATGCGGCCTTCGGAGAACTCCGCCATCACGGCCGCCTTCTCGGCCGCCGGCATGCGCCCGTGCAGCAGGCCCACGGCCTGTCCGGGCAGGGCGTCGGCCAGGCGCTGGTGCGTGGCGGTGGCGTTCTCCAGGTCGAGCTTCTCGCTCTCCTCGATCAGCGGGCACACCCAGTAGACCTGGCGCCCCTTGGCCACCTCGGCGGCGATGTTGGCCACCACCATCTCGCGCTTGTCGTCGGCGAACACTTTCGTCAGCACCGGCGTGCGGCCGGGCGGCAGTTCGTCGATGGTGCTCACGTCCAGATCGGCGTAGTAGGTCATCGCCAGCGTGCGCGGGATCGGCGTGGCGCTCATCATCAGCAGGTGCGGCTCCAGCACCGCGCTGCCGGGCGCGCTGGCGTCGCCGCTGCTGGCATGCAGCTTCTCGCGCAGCGCCAGGCGCTGGGCCACGCCGAAGCGGTGCTGCTCGTCGACGATGGCCAGGCCCAGGCGGGCGAAGTGCACGTCGTCCTGGATCACGGCGTGCGTGCCCACCACCAGGCCGGCCTCGCCGCTGGCCACGCGGGCCAGCATCTCCTTGCGGCCTTTGCCCTTGCGGCTGCCGGTGAGCCAGGCGATGCCGATGCCCAGCGGCTCCAGCCACTGCACCAGCTTGCGGAAGTGCTGCTCGGCCAGGATCTCGGTGGGCGCCATCAGCGCGCATTGCCAGCCGCAGTCGATGGCCACGGCGGCGGCCAGCGCTGCCACCACGGTCTTGCCCGAGCCCACGTCGCCCTGCAGCAGGCGGTTCATCGGCGTGGCGTGGGTGGCGTCGGCGGCGTCGGCGGCGTCGGCGGCGTCATGCTCGCGCGGGCGCGCCAGGTCCTGGGCGATCTCTTCCACCACGCGGCGCTGCGCGCCGGTCAGCTGGAAGGGCAGCACCGCCAGCAGCCGGTCGACCAGGCCGCCCTGCTGGGCCACCAGGCGCGGCGCGGCTTGGGCGCCGCGCTGCGCGCGGGCCATCAGCTGGCTGAGCTGCTGGGCCAGCAGCTCCTCGAACTTCAGCCGCTGCCAGGCCGGGTGGCTGCGGTCTTCCAGCGCCGCCAGCGCCAGCCCCGGCGCCGGGTGGTGCAGGCGCATCAATGCCTCGCGCAGCGGCGGCAGGCCAGTGGGCACGGTGCCGGGCGGCAGCAGTTCGTCCAGCGGCGCGCGGTGCAGTGCCGAGGCCACGGCCTTGCGCAGGTAGGCCTGCGGCAGCTGGGCGCTGGTGGGGTAGACGGGCGTCAGCGCCTGGGCCAGCGGCGCGCCGGGTTCCACGCCCTTGAAGTGCGGGTGCACCATCTCGCGGCCGAAGAAGCCGTGCCGCACCTCGCCGCGCACGCGCACGCGCTGGCCGGCGGCCAGGGTCTTCTGGTGATTGGGGTAGAAGTTCAGGAAGCGCAGCGTGAGCTCGCCGCTGTCGTCGGCCAGCCGGGCCACCAGCTGGCGGCGCGGGCGCAGCTCGATGCGGCAGTCGCGCATCACGCCTTCCACCTGCACCGCATCGCCATCGCGCGCGGCGGCGATCGGTGTGATGCGCGTCTCGTCCTCGTAGCGCAGCGGCAGGTGCAGGGCCAGGTCGATGTCGCGGCGCAGGCCCAGCTTTTCCATCGCCTTCTGCGGCGCGGATTTTTCGCGCGGGGCAGCGGGGGCGTTGGCAGCGGGCGACGGCATGGGGGCATTCTGCCGTCGGGTGCGCTGGGCGCCGTCGCGTTGCTTGAAAGCACGCCCGGGCCGGCCCCCGGGCGTTGCTAGACTGCCGCGCCGTTCACCCGCAGCGGCCGCCAAAGAACACGAGCCCGAATGATCGACGACATCAAGAAGACCCTCTGGGCCACCGCGGACAAGCTGCGCGCCAACATGGACGCGGCCGAGTACAAGCACCTGGTGCTGGGCCTGATCTTCCTGAAGTACATCTCCGACACCTTCCAGGCCCGCCGCACCGAACTGGCGGCGCGCTTCGCCGACCCGGTCGACGAATACCACCTCGACAGCGCCGCGCCGGCCGACATCGAAGCCGAGCTGGAAGACCGCGACTACTACCGCGAGGCCAACGTCTTCTGGGTACCCGAGGCAGCGCGCTGGGAGGCGATCCGCGCCGCGGCCAAGCAGACGGACATTGGCAAACGCATCGACGACGCTTTAAGTCTCATCGAGGCCGAGGACCCCAAGCTCAAGGGCATCCTCGACAAGCGCTTCGCCCGTGCCCAGTTGCCCGACGGCAAGCTGGGCGAGCTGGTGGATCTGATCTCCACCATCGGCTTCGGCCAGAGCGCATCAGAAGCGCGCGACGTGCTGGGCCAGGTGTACGAATACTTCCTGGGCATGTTTGCCAGCGCCGAGGGCAAGCGCGGCGGCCAGTTCTACACGCCGCGCAGCATCGTCAAGACGCTGGTGGCCGTCCTGGCGCCGCACCACGGCAAGGTGTACGACCCGTGCTGCGGCTCAGGCGGCATGTTCGTGCAGAGCGAGGAGTTCATCGTCAGCCACGGCGGCAAGCTGGGCGACGTGGCCATCTTCGGGCAGGAGGCCAACCCCACCACCTGGCGGCTGGCCGCGATGAACCTGGCCATCCGCGGCATCGACTTCAACCTCGGCCGCGAGCCGGCCGACACCTTCACCAAGAACCAGTTCCCCGACCTGCGCGCCGATTTCATCCTGGCCAACCCGCCGTTCAACATCAGCGACTGGTGGCACGCCAGCCTGAGTGGCGATGCGCGCTGGGAGTACGGCGACCCGCCGCAAGGCAACGCCAACTACGCCTGGCTGCAGCACATGCTGTGGCACCTGAAGCCCGGTGGCCGTGCCGGCATCGTGCTGGCCAACGGCAGCATGAGCAGCAGCCAGAACAACGAAGGCCAGATCCGCGCGGCGATGGTGGACGCTGATGTGGTGGAGGTGATGATCGCGCTGCCGGGGCAACTGTTCTTCAACACGCAGATCCCGGCCTGCCTGTGGTTCCTGGCCAGGACCAAGCCGCAGCGCCGGGGCGAGGTGCTGTTCGTCGACGCGCGCAAGCTGGCCACAATGATCAGCCGGGTGCAGTGCGAGCTGAAGGACGAGGTGATCGAGCGCATCGCGGGCACGGTGGCAGCGTGGCGCGGTGATGCGGGCGCGGGTGAGTACGCTGACACGCCGGGCTACTGCCGCAGCGTGAAGCTCGCCGAGATTGCCGAACACGGGCATGTGCTGACGCCGGGGCGCTACGTGGGCGCTGAAGCGGTAGAGGACGATGGCGAGGGCTTCGAGGCCAAGATGCAGGCGTTGACCGAGAAGCTCGGGGAGCAGATGGCGAAGGGGGCGGAACTGGATGACGTGATTCGGCGGAAGCTCGGGGGGCTCGGGTATGAGTTCTGAGTGGCCCGTGGTCTCGATCGACGAGATCAAGGCCCCGGGAGCGGGAAGCATTTCGATCGGTCCATTTGGCTCGCGGATGAAGAGCGACTGCTACGTTGACGCAGGCGTTCGCGTTGTCCGAGGCACCAACTTGACTGGCGGTCGATCATTCTCGGGTGAGTTCGTTTTCATCACGCCGGAGAAAGCTGCAGAACTCAACTCGGCAAACCTGTCGCCGAATGACCTTGTCTTCCCTCATCGTGGCGCAATAGGCGAAGTCGGAATCGTCCCGGACGATGGCGAGAGGTACGTTCTGTCCTCAAGCCTTATGAAGCTGACTTGCGATGTTGACCGCGCAAGACCGGACTTCATCTACTACTTCTTCAAGTCAACGGTTGGGCGCTTCGAGCTTCTCAAGAACTCTTCGCAGGTAGGCACGCCGGGTATCGGTCAGCCGCTTACATCACTTCGGCAAATCAAACTGGCGGTGCCGCCAATCGGCGAGCAACGAAAGATTGCGGCGGTTCTGCGAGCCCTCGACGACCGCATCGCCCTCCTGCGCGAAACCAACACCACCCTCGAAGCCATCGCGCAGGCGCTGTTCAAGTCGTGGTTCGTCGACTTCGATCCCGTTCGCGCCAAGAGCCAAGGCCTCGCCCCGGCCGGCATGGACGAAGCCACGGCAGCCTTGTTCCCGGAGGGGTTCGAGGAGTCGGCGCTGGGACCGGTTCCCTGGGGATGGTCGGTCGGCAAGCTGGAGGACCTGCTCGTCCTGCAGCGTGGGTTCGACCTGCCTGCTCAAGACCGTCGTTCGGGCGCATTTCCGATCATCGCTGCCAGTGGGCTATCAGGCACGCACGACGAGGCGATGGCAAAGGGTCCTGGCGTCGTCACTGGGCGCTCGGGTGTCCTCGGGCGAGTGTTCCTCGAACTGGGCGACTACTGGCCGCTCAATACGACGCTGTGGGTGAAGGAGTTCCGGCGAGCGTCGCCCTGCTTCGCGTACGAGACGCTGCGCCGCTTGGACTTCAAGGCCTTCAATGCCGGTTCCGCCGTCCCGACCCTGAATCGGAACCACATCCACGGTTTGCCCTACGTCTTGCCACCTGAGCACTGCGTTGCGGCCTACGAGGCGGTGGCGCTCCCATTGCACCAGCGACGTAGGGCGTTGGAACTGCAAGCGCAGTCGCTCGCTGAGGTGCGCGACACTCTCCTGCCCCGCCTGATCTCCGGTCAGCTACGCTTGCCCCAAGCCGAAGAGGCCATCGCCGAGGCCACCCATGCAGATTGAATCCATCGAGATCAAGAACTACCGCCTGTTCCGCGATACGAAACTGCAGAACATCCCGCGGCTGTGCGTGCTCGTGGGCGCCAACGGCACGGGCAAGAGCACGCTGTTCGACGTGTTCTCCTTCTTGAAGGACGCGCTGGCCATGAACGTCGGCAAGGCGGTGTCCAAGCGCGGCGGCTACAAGGAACTGGCCAGCCGAGGATTCGCGGATCAGCCGATCGAGTTGACGCTGCAGTTCCGCCTGGAGATCACCGGCTACGAGCGCCTGGTGACCTACATCCTGAGGATCGCGCCCGACGCCACCGGGCGCGCCGTGGTGGCGCGCGAGGTGCTGCGCTACAAGCGCGGCGCCAACGGCAAGCCCTTCCACTTCCTCGATTTCGCGAACGGCCGCGGCTACGCGATCACCAACGAAGAGGACTTCTCAAAGATCGACGAGGCCCTGCTGCGCGAAGAGCAGGAACTGGACGCGCCCGACATCCTGGCCATCAAGGGCCTCGGCCAGTTCGAGCGATTCAAGGCGGCCAGTGCGTTCCGCTTGATGATCGAGAACTGGCACATCTCGGACTTCCACGTCTCCGACGCCCGACCGAGCCAGGAAGATGGCTTCGCGGAGCACCTGTCAACGCGCGGCGACAACCTGCCGCTGGTGGCCAACTACCTTTTCGAGCATCACCGGCCTGCGTTCGACCGCATCTTGGAAGCGATGCGGCAGCGTGTGCCTGGCGTGTCGGTGGTCGAGCCGCGGCAGACCGAGGATGGGCGGCTGGTGCTGCGCTTCCAGGACGGCAGCTTCAAGGACCCCTTCATCGCGCGGCATGTCTCGGACGGCACGATCAAGATGTTTGCCTACCTGGTGCTGTTGAACGACCCCAAGCCGTATCCGCTCCTGGCCGTGGAAGAGCCTGAGAACCAGCTCTATCCAGAGTTGCTGCCGCAGTTGGCCGAAGAGTTTCGCGATTACTCGCGACGTGGTGGCCAGGTGTTCATCTCCAGCCACTCGCCGGACTTCCTGAATGCGCTGACGCTCGAAGAGATCTTCTGCCTGCGCAAGGACGGGGGTTTCACCACGGTGCGTTGCGCCGCTGCCTCCGAGAACCTGCGCGCGTTGTTCGAAGCGGGTGACCTGCCGGGCTATCTGTGGAAGCAGGGTCTGTTCGAGGGCGTCAACTGATGCAGGGGCGGCTCGTCTTCCTGCTGGAAGAGCCGTCGATGAAGCACTTGCTCGACGGCTTGTTGCCGAGGCTGATGCCCGGCTGGGTGGCGGGACAGCACTTTCTGTGTGTGCCGCACGAGGGCAAGAGCGATCTGGACCGAAGCGTGCCCCGCAAGTTGGCCGCTTGGCGCATCCCCGGCGACCGATTCGTCGTGCTGCGGGACAACGACTCCGCCGCTTGTCAGGATGTGAAGGCGAGGCTGACCAAGCTTTGCGTGGACAGCGGACGCGCCGACACGTTGATTCGGCTCGTGTGCCAGGAACTGGAAGGCTGGTACCTGGGCGATCTCGACGCGCTGGCGCAGGCCTACGACGATCCGCGCGTCTGCGCTCCTGCGGTACGCAAGCGCTTCGCCGATCCCGATGCATGGGCCAAGCCTTCGGTGGAGGTGCAGCGCATGCTGCCAACCTTCCAGAAGGGGCAGGCATCGCAACGGATGGGGCAGACGTTGAGAGACGCCGGGGACAACCGGTCCCGAAGCTTTCAGGTCTTCTTGGCCGGCGTTCGCAGGGTGGCGGCGGAGATGGGGTGGCAATCGGCCTGATCGCACAGGCCGGGCCTCTACAAGCCTGCTATCGCCGGCTTCCTATAAATTAAAGAACGCTTTACTATGAAGACCGGCTGCTCAAGCCAGCTTTCATACGATGCGCACCACCGGCACCACCATCACCACCACCACGCTGGGCGAGGCGGTGCAGGCGTTCGTGCCCCATGCGCTGCCGCCGGCCGACCCGCCGCTGGCGGCTGACAGCTACACGGCCACCAACCACCGCGCCGAGATGGCCTTGGCCCGGCTGGGTGGCGTGGCTGGCCTGGTGCCATCGGTCGACTGGCTGCTCTACAGCGCCATCCGCAAGGAGGCGCTGCTCACCTCGCAGATCGAGGGCACCCAGGCCACGCTGACCGACCTGTTCGACGACGAGGCCGGCCAGATGCTGGCCAACACGGCCGATGTCGAAGAGGTGACCAACTATCTGCGGGCGTTCCGCCTCGTGCGCGACAACCTGCGCAGCGAGGACGGCCTGCCGATCTCGGTGCGCTTGCTGTGCAACGCCCACCGCCTGCTGCTCGATGGCGCACGCGGCGCCGGCAAGCAGCCGGGCGAGTTGCGGTGCTCACAGAACTGGATCGGCGGCGCGCGGCCCGGGCGGGCCGCGTTCGTGCCGCCGCCGCCAGACCAGGTGCCAGGGCTGCTGGCCGACCTGGAGCGCTTCATCCATGACCCTGCGCCAGAGCTGCCGCCCCTCGTGCGCGTGGCCCTGGTGCACGTGCAGTTCGAGACCATCCACCCCTTCCTCGACGGCAACGGGCGCATCGGCCGCTTGCTGATCGCGGCGCTGCTGGAGCAGTGGGGCCTGCTGCCCGAGCCGCTGGTCTATCTGAGCGGATACCTCAAGCAGCACCAGGCCGAGTACTACCGGCGCCTGTCGGCGGTTCGCACCGAAGGCGACTGGGAAGGCTGGGTCGGCTTCTTCCTCGATGGCGTTGAAGCCGCCGCCACCGACGCCGAGCGCGGCATCGTCGCGATGGCGAGCCTGATCAATGCCGACCGTAAGCGCCTGCTGGCTGCTCCCCGCGTGGGTGCGGTTGCTCTGCGCCTCTTCGAACTGCTGCCGTTGATGCCGCGCTTCACCATCGAACAGGCGCGGCAGAAGCTGGACACCACCTTCCCCACGGCCACTGCGGCGGTGAAGCTGCTGCAGGACCTGGGGATGTTGAGCGAGCTGACCGGACAGAAGAAGAATCGCCTGTTCAGCTACGCTGCCTATGTCGAATTGCTGGCAGGGAGCCCATGACGGAGGACCGGCTCGAACAGGAGTGCCTGGCATGGCTGGCCGATGTGGGCTGGCAGCACCGCTATGGGCCCGACATCGCGCCCGATGGCGATGCCCCCGAGCGCGACAACCACCGCCAGGTGCTGCTGCTGGGGCGCTTGCGCGCTGCGGTGGCCCGGCTGAACCCAACCGTGCCAGCCACGGCACGTGAGGACGCCATCCGCCAGGTGCTGGACCTGGGCACCCCGGTGCTGCTGGCCGCCAATCGCCATTTCCACCGGCTGCTGGTGGGCGGTGTGCCGGTGCAATACCAGCAGGACGGCGAAACGCGCGGCGACTTTGTGCGTTTGGTCGACTGGGCCGAAGACCCCACACAACCAGCGCGCAATGACTGGCTCGCCGTCAACCAGTTCTCCATCACCGGGCCGCACCACACGCGCCGGCCCGACATCGTGCTGTTCGTCAACGGCCTGCCGCTGGTGTTGATCGAACTGAAGAACCCGGCCGACCTGAACGCCGATGTGTGGAAGGCCTTCCACCAGATCCAGACCTACAAGGCGCAGACCCCGGACATCTTCCAGACCAACGAGGTGCTGGTGGTGTCTGATGGCAGCCAGGCGCTGCTCGGCTCGCTCTCGGCCGACAGCGAGCGCTTCATGGCCTGGCGCACGATCGACGGCAACACGCTCGACCCGCTGGGCAAGTTCCATGAGCTGCAGACGCTGGTGCGAGGCGCGCTGGCGCCGGCCTACCTGCTCGACTACCTGCGCTACTTCGTGCTCTTCGAGGATGAGCTGGGCAATGGCGGCCAACTCGTCAAGAAGATCGCCGGCTATCACCAGTTCCACGCGGTGCGCGCGGCCATTGCGCAGGTGGTGACCGCCTCGCACCCGAACAGTGATGCACGGCTTCGCGGCAAGGGTGGTGTGGTCTGGCACACCCAGGGCAGCGGCAAGAGCATCACGATGACCTGCTTTGCGGCGCGCGTGATGCAGGAGCCGGCGATGGAGAACCCTACCATCGTCGTGATCACCGATCGCAACGATCTGGACGGCCAGCTCTTCGGCGTGTTCAGCCTGGCGCAGGATCTGTTGCGTGAGCAGCCGGTGCAGGCGAATACGCGGCAGGAACTGCGCGCGTTGCTCGGCAACCGCCCGAGCGGCGGCATCGTGTTCGCCACCGTCCAAAAGTTCATGCCGGGCGAGGACGAGGACACGTTCCCGCTGCTCTCTGCCCGCCATAACATCGTCGTGATGGCCGACGAGGCGCACCGCACGCAGTACGGCTTCGAGGCCAAGCTGAAGACGCCGAAGTCGCCGCCCAAGGCATCGAGCGCGCTGACCACGGGCGATGGCCAGCCGGCCGCGCACCGGGCCGAGTTCGCGCCGACCGCGAAGTACCAGGTGGGCTATGCGCAGCATCTGCGCGACGCGCTGCCCAACGCCACCTTCGTGGCCTTCACGGGCACGCCGGTGTCAGGTGAAGACCGCGACACGCGGGCGGTGTTCGGCGACTACATCAGCGTCTACGACATGCAGCAGGCCAAGGAAGATGGCGCCACCGTGGCCATCTACTACGAGAGCCGGCTCGCCAAGCTGGGCCTCAAGGCCGATGAGATGGCCACCATCGACGACGAAGTCGATGAGCTGGCCGAAGACGAGGAAGAGAGTCAGCAGGCGAAGCTGAAGAGTCGCTGGGCGGCGCTGGAGAAGGTGGTGGGCGCCGCGCCGCGCATCGCCCAGGTGGCGGCCGACCTGGTGGCGCACTTCGAGGAGCGCAACCAGGCGCAGACCGGCAAGGCCATGGTGGTGGCTATGAGCCGCGAGATCTGCGTGCACCTCTACGACGAGATCATCAAGCTGCGGCCCGACTGGCACAGCGCCGACCCCGAACAAGGCGCGATCAAGATCGTGATGACGGGCTCGGCCAGCGACAAGGCGCTGCTGCGGCCCCACATCTACAGCGCTCAGGTCAAGAAGCGGCTGGAGAAGCGCTTCAAGAACCCGGCCGACCCGCTGCGCATGGTGATCGTTCGCGACATGTGGCTCACCGGCTTCGACGCGCCCTGCGTGCACACGCTCTACGTCGACAAGCCGATGAAGGGCCACAACCTCATGCAGGCCATTGCGCGCGTGAACCGCGTGTTCAAGGACAAGCAGGGTGGGCTGGTGGTGGACTACATTGGCATCGCCAACGAGCTGAAGTCGGCGCTGAAGGAGTACACCGCCGCTCAAGGCCGCGGCCGGCCGACGGTGGACGCGCACAAGGCCTACAGCGTGCTGGCCGAGAAGCTGGACGCGCTGCGCGGCATGCTCGCCGGCACGAACGGGTATGGCTTCGACTACAGCGACTTCCTGACAGGCGGACACAAGACACTGGCTGGCGCGGCGAACTACGTCTTGGGCCTGAAAGACGGCAAGAAGCGCTTCGCCGACCTGGCGCTGGCGATGAGCAAGGCCTTCACGCTGTGCTGCACGCTCGACGAGGCCAAGGCCGTGCGCGAGGAGGTGGCCTTCTTCCAGGCTGTGAAGGTGATCCTGACGAAGCGCGAGATCACGGCGCAGAAGAAGACGGACGAGGAGCGCGAACTGGCGATCCGGCAGATCATCAGCTCGGCCGTGGTCTCCGAAGAGGTGGTCGACATCTTCGACGCCGTGGGCCTGGACAAGCCCAACATCGGCATCCTCGACGACGCCTTCCTGGCCGAGGTGCGCAGCCTGCCCGAGCGCAATCTGGCCGTCGAACTGCTGGAGCGCCTGCTCGAAGGCGAGATCAAGTCACGCTTCGCCAGCAACGTGGTGCAGAGCAAGAAGTTCTCCGACATGCTGGCCCACGTGGTGCTGCGCTACCAGAACCGATCCATTGAAGCCGCGCAGGTGATGGAAGAGCTGGTGGAGATGGCCAAGAAATTCCGCGAGGCAGCGTCGCGCGGCGAGCAACTGGGCCTGAACGAGGACGAGGTACGCTTCTACGACGCGCTGGCCAACAACGAATCGGCAGTGCGTGAGCTGACCGATGAGACGCTGAAGAAGATCGCTCACGAACTGGCCGAGAGCCTGCGCAAGAACCTGACCGTCGACTGGTCGGCCCGCGAAAGTGTGCAGGCCAAGCTGCGGCTGATGGTCAAACGTATCCTGCGCAAGTACAAGTACCCGCCGGATCAGCAGGAGGCGGCGGTGGAACTGGTGTTGCAGCAGGCGAAGGCCTTGGGGGAGGCCTGGGCATAGTGTCAGGCAAGGGGATGGACTCGGAGCCGGGCAAACCAGCTGCCCCTGTTGGCACGGCCGGACGCACATGCCTGCCTGGCCCCCCGTCGCCCTGCCGATAATCCGGCTCCCGGGCCAGTTCGGCCCACCGCCCCGGCCTGCCTTGACGACCGAACCTGCCGCGCCCGCTTCGTCGCATCCGCCCCTCCTGATTCGCCCCTGGCTGCGCCGCGCCCTCATCGTCGCCGGCGCCACGGTGGCTGCCGGCGCATTGGCGCTGGGCGCTGCGGTGCTGTGGTACCTGCCGCAACTGCCCTCGCTGGACCCGGTCACCACCTACCAGCCGCGCCAGCCGCTGCAGGTGTTCACGGCCGATGGCGTGGAGATCGCGGCCTTCGGCAGCGAGCGGCGGCAGTTCGTGCCCATCGAGCAGATGCCGCCGATGCTGGTCAAGGCCGTGCTGGCCACCGAGGACGCACGCTTCTACAGCCACGGCGGCATCGACTGGCTGGGCGTGGCCCGCGCCATCGCGGCCCAGCTGACCGGCGGCCTGCGCCAGGGCGCGTCCACCATCACGCAGCAGGTGGCGCGCACCTTCTTCTTGTCGCAACGCTTCACGCCCGAGCGCAAGATCAAGGAGGCGCTGCTGGCGCTGCGCATCGAGCGCAACCTGTCCAAGGACAAGATCCTCGAGCTGTACCTGAACCAGATCTACCTGGGCCAGCGCGCCTACGGCTTCGGTGCCGCGGCCGACACCTACTTCGGCAAGCCGCTGGCGCAGCTGAACCTGGCCGAGTGCGCGATGCTGGCCGGCCTGCCGCAGAACCCCGGCTTCGCCAACCCGATCACCAACCTCGAGCGCGCCACCAACCGCCAGCGCATCGTGCTGGCGCGCATGGTGGCCACCGGCGACATCACGCCCGAGCAGCAGGCGGCGGCCAAGGCCCAGGCGCTGGCCATCGGCAAGGCGCGCGACGGGGTGCTGCATGCCGAGTACGTCGCCGAGATGGTGCGCCGCACGGTGGTGGAGCGTTTCGGCACCGAGGCCTATTCGCAGGGCCTGCGCGTGGTCACCGCGCTGCGCGCCGCCGATCAGCAGGCCGCCTGGGCCGCCGTGCGCCGCGGCGTGATGGCGCATGACCAGCGCCAGCCCTGGCGCGGCCCGGAAGACGAGGCCGAGCTGCCGGCCGACGGCAGCGCCGAGCTGGAGCAGGCCGCCGCCCAGGCGCTGAAGGACGTGCGCGACGACGAGGTGCTGCGCGCCGCCGTGGTGCTGTCGGCCAGCCCGCGCGAGGTGCAGGTGCTGCTGGCCAACGGCGAGCGGGTGCGCATCACCGGCGACGGCCTGCGCCGCGCCGCGCCGGGCCTGGCGCCCCGGGCCAGCGACGAGCTGGCCATCCGCCGCGGCGCGGTGATCCGCGTGATGCAGACCCCCGGCAAGAACGGTGACAAGGGCGGCGAGCCGGGCCCGTGGGCCATCACGCAATGGCCCGAGGTGGAGGCGGCCCTGGTGTCGATGGACGCCAACAGCGGCCGCGTGCGTGCGCTGGTGGGTGGCTTCGACTTCCAGCAGCAGCCCTTCAACCATGTCACGCAGGCCTGGCGGCAGCCGGGTTCGTCGTTCAAGCCCTTCCTGTACTCGGCCGCGCTGGAAGATGGCGTGATGCCCGGCACGCTGGTCAACGACGCGCCGCTGACCTTCGCCGACGGCTGGGCGCCGCAGAACAGCGACGGCAACTTCGACGGCCCGATGACGCTGCGCCAGGCGCTGACGCGCTCGAAGAACCTGGTGTCGATCCGCGTGCTGCAACAGGTGGGCATTCCGCCGGCGCTGGCCTGGGTGCGGCGCTACGGCTTCGAGGCCGCGCGCCAGCCGAGCGACCTGACGCTGGCGCTGGGCGCCGGCAGCGTCACGCCGCTGCAGCTGGCGCAAGGCTATGCGGTGCTGGCCAATGGCGGCTGGGCGGTGAGCCCGGTGGTCATCGAGAAGATCACCGACGCCCAGGGCAAGCTGCTGTTCCAGGCCCCGCCGCCGGCGGCCCCGGACGAAGCCCAGCGCGCGGTGCCGGCGCGCAACGTGTTCCTGGTCAACAGCATGCTCAACGACGTGGCGCGCTACGGCACCGCCGCGCGCGCCCAGGCCCAGCTGGGCCGTGGCGACCTGTACGGCAAGACCGGCACCACCAACGACGCAGTGGACGCCTGGTTCGCCGGCTTCCAGGCCGGCGTGGGCGCCGACGGCGTGCAGCGCGGCCTGGTCACGGTGGTGTGGATGGGCCACGACACGCCGCGCAGCCTGGGCGCGCGCGAGTCCGGCGGCGGCCTGGCGCTGCCGATCTGGATCGAGCACATGGCCCGCGCGCTGGACGGCGTGCCGCCCGCCGCGCCGCTGCCGGCGCCGGCCGAGGGCCTGGTGCGCGAGGAGGGCGGTGACTGGCGCTATGCCGACGGTGCCTTCGTGCCCGCCATCGGGCTGGACGGCGCGGCCCAGGGCGCCGAGGGCGCGGCCAGCGCCGCCTCGGGCGCCGTGCCGGCCGCTGCGGCGGTGCCCACCGCCGGCGCCACGCCGGGCCCGGCGGCCAGCGCCGTGCCGCGCTGATCCTGCGGCTGTTCCGGCAGTACCTGACCCATGCACCTGCTAGCCCGACTCACGCTGCCTCAGATGCTGACGCTGCCCTACATCGCGCTGGTGCTGCTGCTGACCGGCAGCATCGGCGCGCTGTCGTACAACGCCGGCCAGCAGGCGGTGGACACGCTGTCCGACCTGCTGCTGACCGAGACGGTGAACCGCATCACCCAGGCCGTGGACCGCCACGTGGCCGGCTCGGCCGCGGTGCTGGAGACGGCCTTCCCGAAGGGCGTGGCCGCGCCGCCCACGGTGGCGCAGGGCATGGATGCGCTGCGCACGCGCTTCTGGCTGGCCACCTCGGTGCACCGCGACCCGAACAACTATGCCTACTACGGCGACATCGACGGCCACTTCTTCGGCCTGTGGCGCCACGGCCAGGACGACGCCGAGCTGCGCCTGCGCCTGGCCGGCAGCGGGCCGCGCAGCATCCTGCGCTTCAGCGGCATGCACGGGGCGCTGGGCGAGGCGGTGGTCGAGCAGCGCATCTTCGAGCCGCGCGAGCGGCCCTGGTTCAAGGTGGCGCACAGCAGCGCGCTGCACGCCTGGACCTCGATCTACATCGACTTCAAGACCGCCGAGCTGGTGGCCACGCGGGCGCGCCGGGTCGGCGATGCCGCGGGCGAGTTCCGCGGCGTGGTGGCCACCGACCTGTCGCTGCAGCGCGTCAACGAGTTCCTGCGCGGCCTGCCGCTCAGCGCCAACGGCCTGGCCTTCGTGGTCGAGCGCGACGGCAACCTGATCGGCGTGTCGCGCGGCGCGCACCTCAAGCGCCAGGCCGATGGCGGCAATGCCCGGCTGAACGCCGCCGAGCACGAGAACCCGCTGGTGCGCGAGACCTACAAGGCCTACCAGGCGCTGCTGGAGCGCCACAGCGGCCAGCTGCCGCGCACCGACGTGTTCGACGGCCCCGACGGCCAGCCGGTGCAGGTGGCCCATGCGCGCATGCGCGACAACGCCGGCCTGGACTGGGTGATCCTGGTGGCCGTGCCGCGCAGTGACTTCCTGCACCGCGTGAGCGACAACTTCCGCACCACCATGCTGCTGGCCGGTGGCGCCGCGCTGGCGGTGCTGGCCATCGGGCTGGGCGTGCTGGGCGTGGTGTCGCGTGACCTGGCCGGCCTGGCGCGCGTGGCCCGGCGCTTCGGTGAAGGCCATGCCGAGCTGCCGCAGGCCATCGGCCGGCGCGACGAGATCGGCGAGCTGGCGCGCAGCTTCGTCACCATGCAGCGCCGGCTGATGACCGACCCGCTGACCGGCCTGGCCAACCGCGAGGCCGTCACCCGCCGCCTCGACGAGCGCCTGCAGCAGTGCCGGCGCAGCGGCGACGTGCGTCCGTTCGCGGTGCTGTTCGTCGACCTGAACCGCTTCAAGCAGATCAACGACCGCCACGGCCATGAGGTGGGCGACCAGGTGTTGCAGGAGCTGGCGCGCCGCCTGCGCGAGGCCGTGCGCCCCGGCGACGACGTGGCGCGCTACGCCGGCGACGAGTTCCTGGTGGTGCTGGACAGCGTGGCCGACCGCGCCGACGCCGAGCGCCTGCGCGCGCTGGTGGACGCACGCCTGCGCGAGCCGCTGCAGACCCTGGCCGGGCGCGACACCGAGCCCGCCGGCGCCGCCGTGGGCCTGGCGCTCTACCCCGACGACGCGCGCCGCGCCGACTCGCTGATCCGCCGCGCCGACGAGGACATGTACCGGCGCAAGTGACCCTGCGCTGCCGCATGCCGGGTGCGTGCATGGAACAATCCGGCCCCGAATCGACTCCTCAGGCCGGTACAGCCTGACAGACATGAACCAGCCCCCACGCTCACTTCGCTCGCTGCCCCCCGAGGGGGTGTGTCAGTACCTTCGGACGGCCGGGCGGTACTGACATGCGCACCTACACCGTTGCCGATTTCGATTTCCCGCTGCCGCCCGAGCTGATCGCCCAGCATCCGGCGGCTGAACGCAGCGCCTCGCGCCTGCTCGACGGCCGCGGCGACGGCCCGCCGGTCGACCGGGTGTTCCGCGAGCTGCCGTCGCTGCTGTCGCCGGGCGACCTGGTCGTGTTCAACGACACGCGCGTCATCAAGGCCCGGCTGCACGGCGAGAAGTCCACCGGCGGCGCGGTCGAGGCCCTGGTCGAGCGCGTGCTGCCGAACCACGAGGTCTGGGCCCATCTGCGCGCCAGCAAGTCGCCCAAGCCGGGCAGCTACGTGAGCTTTGCCCGCGGCGCCTTCGAGGCCGAGGTGCTGGGCCGCTGCGGGCCCGACGACGCGCTGTTCCACCTGCGCCTGCCGGCCGACCCGCTGGCGCTGCTGGAAGCCCATGGCCACGTGCCGCTGCCGCCCTACATCACCCATGGTGACGGCGCCGAGGATGTGCAGCGTTACCAGACCGTGTTCGCCAGCAAGCCCGGCGCCGTGGCTGCGCCCACCGCCAGCCTGCACTTCGACCAGGGCGTGCTCGACGCGCTGGCCGCGCGCGGCGTGCTCAGCACGCGCATCACGCTGCATGTGGGTGCCGGCACCTTCCAGCCGGTGCGCGGCGACAACCTGGCCGAGCACAAGATGCACAGCGAGTGGTACGAGGTGGGCGCCCAGGCGGTGGCCGACATCGCCGCGGCGCGTGCGCGGGGCGGCCGCGTGGTGGCGGCCGGCACCACGGCGCTGCGCGCGCTGGAATCGGCCGCGCTGGCCAGCGCCCAGGCCGGGCACGCCACGCTGCAGCCCGGCGCGCGCGAGACCACGCTGTTCATCACGCCCGGGTTCCACTTCCGCGTGGTCGACCGCCTGGTCACCAACTTCCACCTGCCCAAGAGCACGCTGCTGATGCTGGTCAGCGCCTTTGCCGGCCACGAGCATGTGCGGGCGCTGTACCGCCACGCCATCGAGTCGCGCTACCGCTTCTTCAGCTACGGCGACGCGATGCTGCTCGACCGCCGCACGGGCCCGCTGTTGTAACCTGGAAACAATCCGGCAATCATCGGCCAAACGGACGAAGCAATTTAGAAATCCCTTCACAACAATCGAGCTCCCCGACGGTCCGGCTCCACGGACCGTCCTACTGGTGATCCAAGGGAGTTCGAATAAATGAAGTGGCAAACCCTGAGTGCCCTGCTGGCCAGTGCCGGCCTGCTGACCGCCTGCGGCGGCGGAGGCGGTACCGCTGATCCGATTGCGACCACGCAGGACACCGATGCCAGCATCACGCTGAGCGGCACGGCCGCCAAGGGCCTGATGGCCAACGCCGACGTGAAGGTGCATCCGGTCAAGGCCGACGGCAGCGTCGACACCAGCACCGTGCTGGCCAGCACCACCACCGACAGCAGCGGCAAGTACACGTTGCCGGTGTTCAAGGTGCCGAAGTCGCAGCCCTATGTGGTGAAGGTGTCGGCCAAGTCCGACGGTACCACCACCCATGTGGACGAAGTGCTCAAGACCGCCAAGGTGCTGCCCTCGGGCTTTGCCATGCGCAGCGTGCTGGTGGCACCCAGCACCGCCAGCGCCAGCACCACGGCCAGCGTCACGCCCTTCAGCGAGATGGCCGTGGCGGCTGCCGTGAAGGCCAGCGGCGGCGTCACCGCCACCAATGCCACGCAGGCGGTGTCCACCGTCACGCAGCTGCTGGGCTTCGACCCGACCAAGGTGACCCCGGCCGCCAGCGTCAGCGCCGCCGCCAGCGAGGACGAGAAGAAGCTCGCCGTGATGCTGACCGCTGTGGCGCAGATGGCCAACAGCGGTGAACTGGGCTGCGCCACCGGCGACAATGGCGCCAAGACCCAGTGCGTGGTCGAGAAGCTGGCCAGCGCCGCCACCACCACCAGCATCAAGCTCGAGACCGGCACGACCAATGTGTCGTCGGCCCTCAGCAGCGCGGTGAGCACCGTGCTGGCCGACACCACGCTCAGCGCGGGCGTCAGCTCGTCCAGCCTGGCCACCGTGGTGGCCAACCTGGGTTGCACCACCAGCTGCACGGCCGCCAGCAGCGGCACCACGCCGGTGGCGGACGCGGTGGCCACCGCCATCGCGGCGGCCAAGCTGATGTTCACGCAGATCAAGAGCGACTGGACCGCGATGTTCAGCACCGGCGGTGCCAGCTCGATCGCCAGCGGCGCCGTGAACCAGCAGGCCTATGCGTTCAGCCAGGCGTTCAGCGACGTGCGCGTGCCGGTCGACGTGATGGCCAAGGACGTGGGTGCCATCGCGATGGGCATCGACTTCTACAACGACTACAAGGCCGGCCGCGTGCCGGCCACCACCACCGGCGTCAGCCGCGGTGACAGCAGCCAGGTCTACACCGACGGCAGCTACCTGTCGGAGCAGAACGCCTACCCGGCCGGCTGCACGGTGTACCAGGACGAGGACACGACCAAGCCCGCCACCGGGCCGGCCAATGCCAACTTCATCGGCTGCGGCGCGCGCTACTACGTCACCTACACCAGCAGCGGCGGCAGCACCGTCCGCACCGAGTGGCGGCATGGCTTCACCATCACCCCGCCGGCCGACGGCAAGGGTGCCGGCGCCTACAGCTACGTGACGCGTGCGCGCAAGCGCGTGCAGACCTGCACCACCAGCGGCTGCACGCTCACGCTGAACGAGTCGCTGCAGACCGATGCCAGCAGCGCCGACTACGGCAAGTTCAGCGGCACGGCCACGGCCACGCTCAGCGGCACCAACGGTGACATCACCAAGCTGGTGATCGCCGGCGACCTGCCGGCGGCCTTCGTCAACGGCACCACCCGCATCGACACCCGCGCGTTCAAGCACACGCTGGCCTTCGAGGGCACGCAGACGCTGAACGCTGACGGCACGGTGAGCAGCGCGGCCAGCGGCTCGCTGGTGGCCAAGACCGCGGCCGGCGCCACGGTGTCCACGGTCACGCTCAAGCCCAGCAGCCTGATGCAGCTGCCGGTCAGCTTCGACGCCAATGGCTACGAAGTGAAGCCTGGCACCGCGGGCAGCACGGCCTCCGGCGCGCACACCGCGGGCGCCATGGTGCTGAACCTGATGTTCGCCAACGCCTCGGCCGAGTTCGAGGGCCTGCTCTCGCTGACCGACACCACCTGGGACAAGAGCGGCAACGTGCTGGCACCGACCAAGGGCACGCTGAGCGGCGCGCTGCGCACGATCAGCGGCGGCACGACCACCGAGTTCATCAAGGGCGTGCTCACCTACACCGGCACCGGCATGGCCAGCTACGACGCCACCGCGGCCAAGAGCACCAGCAACAGCTACCAGGTGGACCTGAGCTTCGTCGGCACCATCACCGCGCCGAACCGCCCGACGCTGGAACTCAGCATGGGCTCGGGCTGGATCAGCGACAGCGAAGCCGGCCGGTCCACCGGGCTGACGATGCAGTACCGCACCCTGGTCAGCGGCACGCCGCGCACCGTGGTGTCGCTGACCGGCAGCCGCAACGCGGCCGGCGACGTCACCGACTTCAAGCTCACCGAAGCCACCTCGAACCTGGCCCTGAAGTGGACCGCGGGCGCCTCCAGCGCCGACCTGTGGCTGGGCGACGCCTCGAAGATCGGCACGCTGGCGGTCAGCAGCGGCGTGCTCACCTTCACCGACGGCAGCTTCATCTCGCTGGACATCGGCCTGTGACCCGCACCGCCACCCACGCCCGCCGCCCCCGGTGGCGGGCGGCCGGTGTGGCGGTCGCCTGCGCCGCGGTGGCCTGTGCCGCCGCGGCGGCCGACAACGACGCCGCCGCGGAGGTTTCCGCCGGCGGCGTCGTCACGTTCGGCCTGCGCAGCGACCACCATGCCGATGCGCTGGCGCTGGGCCTGATGGGCCGTGGCCACTGGCACCGCCGTGAATGGGCCCAGGTGTCGCCGCGTGCCGGCGACAACCTGGCGCAGATCGACGACGAGGCGCGCCTGGGCTGGCAGCAGCGCGGCGGCGCCTTCGATGGCTGGCAGATCGCCGTGCTGGCGCGCAGCCAGGCCACGCTGGTGGCCTCGCACGATGCGCTGGCGCTGGCCGCCCAGGTGGCGCGCGGCCACACGCTGGCGGCCGACACCGATTGGCAGACCCGCGTGCGGCTGCGCGCCTTCACCGGCGCCGGGCTGGCCCTGGGCCGCGCGCAGGCGCTGGGTTTCGTGCCCGCGCCGGGGCGCTGGCAGGCGGCCTGGGAGGTGCAGGCGCTGGCGCTGGGCCGCTGGCGGCAGCGCGACATCGACGGCCCGGTGCACCTGGACGCGGCGACGCAGCGCTACGGCTTCGCGCTGGCCTCGAACGAGGCCGACAACCGCCTGAACCTGCCCTTCCAGCAACCGGCCGGGCGCCATGGCGCGGGCCTGCTGCTGGCGGGGCGGGTCGACTGGCAGGGCGAGGCCTCGCCGGCGGGCTGGACCCCCTGGGCCCGGCTGGCGCTGCGAGATGGCGGCTGGCTGCGCTGGCGCGGCCTGCCGCAGCAGCAGGCCACGCTGGACACCGCCACCGCCGGCACCGATGCCGACGGCTTCCTGGTCTATGCGCCGCTGATCCAGGGGCAGAACCGGCAGTCCACCGTCACCCGCTGGCAGCCCTGGCGGGCCGCGCTGGCGGCCGGCGTGGAACTGCCCGATGGTCAGCGCCTGGGCGGCCGGCTCGACACGGTGCCCGGCTGGCACGCCGCGCTGCCCAGCCTCACCTGGCAGCGCCCGGCCGCCTCGGCCACCGCATCCGGCTGGACCGGCCTGGGCCTGGCCGCCGAATGGCAGCTGCACCAGCGGCGCCTGACGCTGGGCGTGGACTGGCGGGGCCTCAGCCTGCAGGCCGGTGCCGACCGCCTGGGCGGCGATGCCCGTTCACGCGTGTGGGCGCTGGCCTGGCGCCAGGCGCTCTGAGCGGCGCGGCGCCTGGCACGCGCGCCCCGGGCCGCAGTCAGCGGTCCTTGCGCAGCACCGCCTGCGGTGCGCTGCTGTCGCCCAGCATGAACACCGTGTACAGGCCCTTGGCGGAGATGGTGGCGTCGGTCAGCGTCCACAGCGGCGTGCTGGTCAGCGGCGAGGTCACTTCCAGGCGCATCGAGGTGCTGGCCGTCACGTTGGCCCAGGCCGAGGCCTGGCCCTGGGCCACGCTGCTGGCCACGGCGCTGAAGTCGGCGGCCAGGGTCAGCGGGGCGCTCAGGCCGGCCACGCCGTGCACCAGGCGCAGCTTGGCGTTGCTGGTCACACTCGGCAGGCGGTTGTCGTCGGTCACCAGCGTGAACTGCGGCGCCGAGGCATCGCCCCACACCATCAGCGTGTAGTCGCCGCCGGCCACCAGGGCCTGGTTGGCCACCGCCACGGCGGTGCCGTTGACGCTCACCGTCACCGGCGCCGAGGTCGAGCCGTCGATCAGCGTGTAGTTGCCGATGCTGGGCGAGGTGGCGGCCGCGGCCAGCGTGGCGCCCATGGTCTGCAGCGTCACCTTGCCGTTGCCCGACACCGAGCCCACCACGCGGGCGCGGGCCTTGGTGTTGTTCAGCGCCGTGACCGTGCCCTTCTGCACCGCCATCAGCGCGTTGACCAGCGTGCCGCCCGAGCCCGAGGTGAGCATCAGCGTGCCCACCTGGGTGCTGGCCAGCGTCAGGCCGGTGGCGTCCAGGCGCACGTCGCTCTTGTCGTTGGCGGCGGTCACCACCACGCGGAAGGTGCCCACGCCGGGGTTCAGCGACGAGACGCTGCTGCCGCCGGCCACGCCGCTGGCCAGCGGCGTGGCGCTGTCCAGCGAGTCGGCCGTGCCCATCACGTACACGTCCACCGAGCCGGCGTCGCTGGCCAGGTTCAGCACCGTGAGCTTGCTCTTGCCGGAATCGGCGGCGTCGGTGTTCTCCTCGAGCAGCGCGGTCTTCAGCGCGCCGGCCCAGCCGTAGGCGATCAGCGTGTACGAGGTGTCCTTGGTGAAGCTGCGCGACGAGCTCGACAGCGCCGTGGTCTGGCCGCCGGCGGTGATGACGGTCAGGCGCGAATCGCTGGTGCTCACGCCCTGGTAGCTGCCGGGCGTGCCGTAGGCCAAGCCGCTGTTGCTGCTCTGCCGCGCGCCGTCGATGTAGAGGTCCAGCGTGGCGTAGCCAGCCGTCGTCGTGGGGTAGCCGTTGGTCGCGTTCAGCAGGCGCAGCTGCGCGTTGCCGTCGTCCGAGCTGTTGCCGCCACAGGCCGCCAGGGCCATCGTTCCTGCCAGCGCCAGCCAGCCTGCCGCGCGCACCATCCACCGCATGGGTAATCTCTCTTTACAGTTGAATCGACAAGCGCCCGATTGCAGCGGGGCGCTGTCAAGCCGGGCTTGCGCAGTGATGCTGGTGTGTAAAGGGGCTGTGCGGCGGGAAAAGCCCTCGACGGCGCTGTTTGCGGGGTCATCTGGCGCGCCGACCGTGCCAGGGCGTGAAAAAGCCATGGATTGCGCGCGGTCTTCGACCTCTTTTGGTGCGCGCCAGCGGCCGATAGTGACGAAGCAAGGTTGGCGTCCGGGCCGGATCCGCGGGAGCGGGGGGCCTGCACACCACCCCAGCCAATGTCCGACTCCCGAGAGCGCTCCGCCATGCCTGATCCGCAAAGCAACAAGTCTTCCCTGTCCCTGTCCACCACGGCCGACCGCCTGATCTTCGGCGTGCTGCTGTTCAGCGCGCTGTTCGCCGTGGGCGTGGGCGCCACCTACGGCCAGCTGGGCACGGCCATCGTCGGTGCGGTGGTGCTGGCGGCGGTGGGCGCCGGCGCGATGCTGGGTGCACCGGGCACGCCGGGCTCGCGCATCGTGCTGGCGCTGGCGCTGATGGCCAGCGTGGCGCTGCACATCCAGCTGGGCCGCGGCACGCTGGAATTCCACTTCGGCGTGTTCGTCACGCTGGGCCTGCTGCTGGTCTACCGCGACTGGAAGCCGATCGTGGCCGCCGCCGGCCTGATCGCCGTGCACCACGTCGCCTTCGACCGCCTGCAGGCGGCCGGCGTGGGCGTGTACTGCATGGCCACCCCCGATTTCGGCAAGGTGGTGCTGCACGCCGGCTACGTGGTGCTGCAGGGCGGCTTCGGCATCTTCATGGCGCAGATGATGCGCAATGCCGCCAACGCCGCGCAGGAGATGGCGCAGCTGGTGGGCCACCTGGGCACCGACAGCGAGGCGATGGCGCTGGACGTGGACGGCATTCCGGTGCGCACCCGCGAAGGCCAGGCGCTGAAGGACGCGCTGCTGCGTCTGGGCAGCGCGATGGGCCGGGTCAGCCAGGCCATCGGCAACATCCGCACCGCCAGCACCGAGATCGCCAGCGGCAGCACCGATCTGAGCCAGCGCACCGAAGAGACCGCCAGCAGCTTGCAGCAGACGGCCAGCTCGATGGAGCAGCTGACCGGCACCGTGCGCCAGAGCGCCGATGCCGCCGCCCAGGCCAACCAGCTGGCCGGCTCGGCCGCCGACGTCGCGCAGCGCGGTGGCCAGGTGGTGGGTCAGGTGGTCAGCACGATGGAAGAGATCAACCACGCGTCCAAGAAGATCGCCGACATCATCGGCACCATCGACGGCATCGCCTTCCAGACCAACATCCTGGCGCTGAACGCGGCGGTGGAAGCCGCGCGTGCCGGCGAGCAGGGCCGCGGCTTCGCGGTGGTGGCCGGCGAGGTGCGCAGCCTGGCCCAGCGCAGCGCCGAGGCCGCACGCGAGATCAAGAGCCTGATCGGCGCCAGCGTCGAGAAGGTGGAGTCCGGCTCGCGCCTGGTGCAGGACGCCGGCAGCACGATGAACGAGATCGTCAGCAGCATCCAGCGTGTCACCGACATCATCGGCGAGATCAGCGCCGCGGCCAGCGAGCAGAGCGCCGGCATCGGCACCGTCAACCAGGCCGTCACCCAGCTCGACGGCATGACGCAGCAGAACGCCGCGCTGGTGGAGCAGAGCGCCGCCGCCGCCGAGAGCCTGAAGGACCAGGCCGCGCAGCTGGGCGACGTGATCGCGCGTTTCCGCACCGGCCAGGGTCACGCGCTGGCCTGAGCGACCACACCAGCCGTCGCACGAAAAAAAGGTCCGGCACACAGGCCGGACCGCAAGTGCCGCCCCGGATCACGGGGACTCAGGCAGAGGAGTCTTGGGAACACGGGCCGCGCATGCGGCCCGTCGTGCGTTCAGGCGCCGCGCATTCACAGCGTCGGCAGGGCGCCGGCGCTGGCCGAGCTGGCCAGGCGCAGCGCCTGGGCCTGCACCTCGGCCTGGGCCTGCGCGGCCAGGCCGCTGTGGGCCTCGTGGTGGGCCACGCCGCCCACCCCGGCCAGCAGGCCCAGCGTGACCGTGGCGGCCAGGGCGATGGACAGCAGGTGGTGGTGCAGGCGAAGGGGGGTCATGGCGGGCTCCTGGGTCGGTGTGGCGGTGTCGATGGGCTGAACTCTAGGCAGCGGCTGCAGCGGCCGACAGCCCGGCGCGACGGGGCGCACGCCACGCACGACGAACCGCAGCGGTGCGCGACGAAGCGCCGGTCACACCCCGGTCATCGGTGCTGGCTAGGCTGGCCGCCGTGCCGGGCGGGGAGCCGGTGCGCCGCGTGGAGGCGGTGCGCCGGACGCCCAGGGCACGCAGTCACCCCTGGAGGAAGCCCATGAAGACCTTTGTCGCGGCCAGCCTGGCCGTTGCCGCCGCCATCGCCTGTGCCCTGCCGGCCCAGGCCGCCACCTGGAACACGCTGGACGGCGCCGCGCCCATCGTCATCGGCCACCGCGGTGCCTCGGGCTACCGGCCCGAGCACACGCTGGCCTCGTACTACGCCGCCATCCAGCTGGGCGCGAACTACATCGAGCCCGACCTGGTGCTGACCAAGGACGGCGTGCTGATCGCCCGCCACGAGCCCATCCTCGACGGCACCACCGACGTGGCCTCGAAGTTCGGCGCCGAGCGCAAGACCACGCGCCTGCTCGACGGCGTCAGCACCACGGCCTACTTCGCCGACACCTTCACGCTGGCCGAGATCAAGAGCCTGAACGCGGTGCAGACGCGTGGCCGCACGGTGGACCTGACGAAGAACGTCACGCCGTATGACAGCGACTTCAAGATCCCCACGCTGGACGAGGTGATCGCGCTGGCCAAGGCGCAGAGCCTGGCCACCGGCCGCACGATCGGCATCTACCCCGAGCTCAAGCACAGCACCTACATGGCGCAGCAGGCACAGGCCCTGGGCTTCTCGGCCACCTATTTCGAGGACAAGCTGGTCAGCACGCTGCACGCCGCCTATGGCAACACGGCCAGCGCGCCGGTGTTCATCCAGAGCTTCGAGACCGCCAACCTCAAGTACCTGAACGGCCAGACCCAGATCAAGCTGGTGCAGCTGGTGGATGCCGACGACGTGAATGCCGATGGCTCGATGTCGCTGGTGGCGCCTTATGCCCAGCCCTACGACATCGCGGCCGCCGGTGGCAGCACCACCTTCGCCGACCTGCTCACGCCCGCCGGCCTGGCCGCGGTGAAGCTGTATGCCGACGGCATCGGCCCCTGGAAGCCCTACCTGGTGAAGACCGTGGCCGATGGCGTGGACCGCACCGGCGACGGCAGTGTCGGCATCAACGACCGCCGCGTCGACGGCTCCACCGGTGTCATCGAGGCGGCCCATGCCGCCGGCCTGCTGGTGCACACCTGGACCTTCCGCAACGACGCCAGCGGCTACGGCTTCGCCGACCCCCAGGCCGAGATGGCCTACTACATGCAGCTGGGCGTGGACGGCGTGTTCACCGACTTCGCCGACACCGGCGTGGCCGCACGCCAGCTGGCCGCCGTGCCCGAGCCCGGCAGCTACGCGCTGATGCTGGGCGGCCTGGTGGCGCTGGGCGCGCTGGCACGGCGCCGCCGCGGCTGAGCGGCCCGCGCCGGCGGCGCAGTGGGCCGTCATCCGGCGGCCGCCGGCCGGCGGTAGGATGCGCGGCCCATGACCACCGCCCCCCCGGATCGTCCGCCGGCCACCGTGCCGGCCACCCCGCCGGTTGCCGCCCTGTCCCTGCGCGGCGTGCGCTACCGCTGGCCCGGCGCCGCGCCGCGCGCGGGCGACACGCTGGCCATCGCGCAGTTCACGCTGGCGGCCGGTGAGCGGGTGTTCCTGCGCGGCCCCAGCGGCTGCGGCAAGAGCACGCTGCTGGCCCTGGCCGCGGGCGTGCTGCTGGCCGATGCCGGCCAGGTGGACCTGCTGGGCCAGGACTGGCGCACGCTCGGCGCCGCCGCGCGCGACCGCCGCCGTGCCGCGCACCTGGGCGTGATCTTCCAGCAGTTCAACCTGCTGCCCTACCTGTCGGTGCTGGACAACGTGCGCCTGCCGCTGCGCTTCTCGCCCGAACGCGCCCGCCGCGCCGCACCCGACGCGGCTGAGCAGCTGCTGACGCGCAGCGGGCTCGAGGCGGCGCTGTGGCGCCAGCCGGCCGGCCGCCTGTCGGTGGGCCAGCAGCAGCGCGTGGCCGCGGCACGGGCCCTGATCGGCGCACCCGAGGTGGTGATCGCCGACGAACCCACCTCGGCGCTCGACGAAGACCGGCGCGAGGCCTTCATGGCCCTGCTGCTGGCGTGCTGCGCCGAGGCCGGCGCCGCGCTGCTGTTCGTCAGCCACGATGCGCGCCTGGCCGCGCACTTCGACCGCGTGGCCGACCTGCCGACGCTGAACGCCGCGGCAGCGGCGGCAGCGCCGGCCCAGGAGGCCGGCGCATGACCCCGCTGCTGGGCCTGGCCGCGCGCAGCGCCTGGAACCGCCGCTTCTCGCTGGGCCTGGTGCTGGCGGCCATCGCGCTGTCGACGCTGCTGCTGCTGGGCATCGAGCGGCTGCGCGTGGACGTGCGGGCGAACTTCTCGCAGGCGGTGTCGGGCACCGACCTGATCGTCGGCCCGCGCACGGGCGCGGTGCAGCTGCTGCTGTACTCGGTGTTCCGCATCGGCAACCCGGCCACCGGCATCCGCCTGGCCAGCACCGAGGCCATCGCCCGCCACCGTGCCGTGGCCTGGGTGGTGCCGCTGTCGCTGGGCGACAGCCACCGCGGCTTTGCCGTGCTGGGCACCACGGCGGGCTATTTCGAGCACTTCCGCTACGGCGCCCGGCAGCCGCTGGTGCTGGCCCAGGGCCGCGCGTTCGGCAATGCGCCGGCAGACGCGGCGGGCGCCAGCGACGGCGTGCACGAGGCGGTGATCGGCGCCGAGGTGGCGCGCCGCCTGGGCTACGGCCTGGGCCAGAAGATCGTGCTGGCGCATGGCGACGGCGCGATGGCACACAACGACCACGACGACCAGCCCTTCACCGTGGTGGGCGTGCTGGCCGCCACCGGCACGCCGGTGGACCGCACGGTGCACATCCCGCTGCCGGCGGTGGAGGCCATCCACCGCGACTGGGCCAGCGGCATGCGCATGCCGGCCGGGCCGGCCACGCCGGTCGCGCCGGCCGCGCCGCCCCCCGCGGCCCGGCCCGCGCATGGCGCGCCGGGGCACGACCATGCCCACGATCACGACCACGACGATCACGCCGACACACCGGCCCTGCCCAGCACCGTCACCGCCGCGCTGGTGGGGCTGAAGACGCGCGCCGCGGTGTTCGCGGTGCAGCGCGAGGTGCTGGCGATGCGCGACGAGCCGCTGCTGGCCATCCTGCCCGGCGTGGCGCTGGACGAGCTGTGGGACGTGGTGGCGCTGGGCGAGCGCGGCCTGCAGGCCATGAGCGCGCTGGTGGCCGTGGTCAGCCTGGCCGGCCTGGTGGCGGTGATCCTGGCCGGTCTGAACGAGCGCCGGCGCGAGCTGGCCATCCTGCGCGCCGTGGGCGCCGGCCCGCGCCAGATGCTGGCGCTGCTGGCGCTGGAAGGCGCACTGGTCACCGGCCTGGGCGTGCTGCTCGGGGCCCTGGGTTGCGCGCTGTCGGTGGCTGCGCTGGCGCCCTGGGTGCAGGCGCAGCATGGCATCTCGCTGCAGCTGGCCTGGCCGGGGCGCGCAGAATGGACGCTGATGGCCGCGGTGCTGGCCGGCGGCTTCCTGGCCAGCTTGGTGCCGGGCTGGCGCGCCTACCGCCTGTCGCTGGCCGACGGCCTCACGCCCAGGATCTGAGCCCTGCACCCGCGGGCCGCCCCGAACCCTTGAACTTCGCTGCGCGTCGCGCATCGATCACCCCATGACCGCTCACCGTTCGCTCCTCACCCGCCGCAGCGGCCTGGCCGCGCTGGCCACGCTGCCGCTGTGGCCCGGCCTGGCCGCCGCCCAACCGCTCACCAAGCCCGGCCCCGGCGGCTACACCGAGCTGCGCTGGGACGACCTGGTGCCCAAGGGCTGGGACCCGATGAAGCAGCTCAAGGACCGCGGCATCGCCAACCCCGCGCAGCTGCAGGACACCGATCCCAAGGCCCAGGACCTGATGCGCCTGCTGCGCGAGGCCTGGGACAACGCGCCCACCGAGGCCCAGCTCGACGGCATCAAGGTCAAGCTGCCCGGCTATGTGGTGCCGCTGGAGGACGAGAAGGCCGGCCTCACCGAGTTCCTGCTGGTGCCGTACTTCGGCGCCTGCGTGCACACGCCGCCGCCGCCGGCCAACCAGATCGTGCTGGTGGTGCCGGCCAAGCCGGCGGCCGGGTTTCGCAGCATGGACACGGTGTGGGTCAGCGGCGTGCTGAAGGCCAAGCGCGGCGATTCGCCGATGGGCACCAGCGGCTACCGGCTTGAGGCGGCCCAGGTCGAGCGCTACAAGGCGCCGGCGCGCTGAGCCGGTGAGTGCGCCCCTGAGCCCCGCCGCGCCGGGCCTGGCCCCGGCGGGGGGGGATGCCGGACCGGCCTGGCACCTGCTGACCCGCCTGGGCGAGGCGCAGCTGCTGCTGCCGCTGATGGCGCTGGCGGTGCTGTGGCTGCTGCGCCGGCCCGGCCAGGCGCGCACGGCGCTGGGCTGGCTGGCCGCCACCGCGCTGGCGGCCACACTCACCACGGCCAGCAAGGTGGCCTTTCTCGGCTACGGCTGGGGCCTGCCGGCGCTGGACTTCACCGGCTTCTCGGGCCATGCGATGTTCGCCGCGGCGGTCTGGCCGCCGCTGCTGCGCCTGGCAGTCACCGCCTGGTGGCCGGCACGCGGCGGGGCGGGCAGCCTGGCCGGCTACGGGCTGGCCGCGCTGGTGGCCGTCTCGCGGGTGGCGGTGGGCGCGCATTCGTGGAGCGAGGTGCTGTCGGGCGCTGCGCTGGGGGGCCTGGCCAGCGGCGCGGTGCTGCTGGCCGGCCATTGGCCGCGGCAGGCCGGCGCCGGCCTGGTGCGCGGTGCGGCGCTGGCGCTGGGTGGCCTGCTGGCCCTGG
Source organism: Pseudaquabacterium inlustre (assembly GCF_038066595.1). Classification (NCBI taxonomy): domain Bacteria; kingdom Pseudomonadati; phylum Pseudomonadota; class Betaproteobacteria; order Burkholderiales; family Sphaerotilaceae; genus Pseudaquabacterium; species Pseudaquabacterium inlustre. Next base: position 265,074 of record NZ_JBBUTH010000008.1, on the reverse strand, counting down.
GCGTGGCCGCAGCCCCGGCGCCGCGCACGCACGACTGGGTCACCCGCCTGGCACTGGCCACCTCGGGCCGCGCAGCGCCCTTCCACCGCTGGATGCTGCACCGCCACGCGCCGCAGGCCGCGCCGGCCGGCGTGCGTGCGCCGGCGCCCTCACTGCAGCTGCGCTGACGAGGGCTCCAGCCGCACCGTGTCCAGCGTGGCGGTGGCCCAGGCCGCCCAGTCGGCCAGCGCGCATTCGCTCACCGCCAGGCCCTGGCGCAGCTCGTAGCTCGAATCGAACCAGCCGCAGCCGCGGGTGGCCAGCGCCTCGGCCGCCTGCTGCGCCAGAGCCTCGGCATGCGCCGGTTCCTCGGCCAGCGGCGGCGCCTGCAGCAGCGGCGCCGGGGCGGGCGCCTGGACCGGCGCGCCAGCCAGGGCCAGGAAGGGGTGGAAGACGCGGCGCAGGGGCTGGGGCAGCAGGTTCATCGCGGGCTCCTCACGGCGGTGGCATCGATGGGCGGCATCTTGTCGGCCCGGCTGCCGGCCCTCCATCACCCCGCGGTGGGGCCGGCGGGGGCACCCTGTGCAGCCCTCCCACCTCCACCCTCCGGCGGGGGTGTGCCACCATCCCCCCTGCCGTCCCCGTCCATCCGCCTCCCCCCCCCCATCACCCGGGAGCCCCGCCATGTGTGGCCGCTATGTCGTCGCCTACGACCCGCAGACGCTCGTCTCGGGCTTCAGCCTCACCCGCATCCAGCCCTTCGAGCGGCGCTGGAACGTGGCCCCCACGATGCCGGTGCCAGTGGTCTACGACACCCGCGATGGCCAGCGCGTGTGCGAGCCGATGCGCTGGGGCCTGGTGCCGCACTGGGCCAAGGACGTCAGCATCGGCGCCAAGCTGAACAACGCGCGCGTCGAGGGCGTGGCCGAGAAGCCCTCGTTCCGCCAGGCGCTGCGGCGGCGGCGCTGCATCCTGCCGGCCAGCGGCTTCTATGAATGGACGCCGGCCACCGGCGCCGATGGCAAGCCGTTCAAGCAGCCGCACTACATCTCGCCCACCGACGCGCCGTTCTTCGCAATGGCCGGGCTGTTCGAGGCCTGGCGTCCGGCCGATGCAGGCGAAGACGGAGAGTGGTTGCTCACCTGCTGCGTGATCACCACCGCTGCCAACGCGGTGATGGCGCCCATCCACGACCGCATGCCGCTGATGCTGGCGCCCAACGACTGGGCCACCTGGCTGCGCCGCGACCTGCAGGACGTGGACGCGCTGGCGCCCTTGCTGCAGGGGCGCAGCGAGGTGGCCGATGCCCTGCGCACCTGGCCGGTGGCGCGCACCGTCAGCCGCGCCGGCAACGAGGGGCCGGCGCTGATCGAGCCGCTCGGCGCTGATGGCGCTGATGGCGCTGATGGCGCTGACGGCGCCGGTGCCACCCGACCGCCCGCCACCGCGGGGGATTGAGCGCCGCCACCCGCCGTCAGCGGCTGCGCGCTGCTATCCTCGCGCCCCCACCATGGCCACCCGCCCCTTCCCCACCCCACGTTCGCGCCCGCTGGCCCTGGGCCCGGCGCTGGCGTTGGCGCTGCTGTTGCTGTTGGCACAGCACTGGGGGCTGGTGCACGGCCTGGGCCACAGCCTGGCCGGCCGCGACGCGGCCGTGCTGTCGGCTGCGGCCGGGCACGCACCGCCGGCGGTGGCGGCGGCGGTGGCCGGCGCCGTGGGCGATGCGGCCGCCACGCCGTCCTTCCCTGTCCCGGCCCCGCGCGCCGACGCGCCCGCACCGGCCACCGGGCTCGACACCCCGGCCGATCCCGCCGCCGATGCGCTGTGCAGCATCTGCCTGGTGCTGGCCACCATCGGCGCGCTGGCGCCGCCGCAGCCACTGGCTTTCGCGGCCGCGCCGACCCCGGCCACCGCGCCGGTGGCGCCCCCCTGGCCGGCCCGGCTCAGCGCCGCGGCCGCGCCGTTCCAGGCCCGCGCGCCACCGGCCCTGCCTGTCTCCGTCTGACCCGCCGCACCGGCCGGCGCCTGCGCATGTCCTGAGGGCATGGCCCGGGCGCGGCCGGATGCCCGTCATCCGTTGCCAGGATCCGAGCCTTCCATGTCGTTGTCGTCCCTCCGCCGCGCGCGTGTCTGCGCGCCGCACGCACTGTCTTTCGTTCTTCCGCTGTCGGCCGTGGCGCTGGCCATCGTGTCACCCGGCACCGCCCGGGCGCAGGCCGCCGCCAGCCCTGTTGCCAGCCCCATCGCCAGCCCCAGCGTGGGCACCGTGGTCATCACCGGCAACCCGCTGGGCTCGGCCCAGCTGGCCCAGCCGGCCGAGGTGCTGACCGGCGAAGCCCTGGCCCAGCGCCGCGCCGGCACGCTCGGCGACACCCTCGCCGGCCTGCCCGGCGTGGCCGCCTCGGGCTTCGCGCCCCAGGCCAGCCGGCCGGTGATCCGCGGGCTGGACGGCGACCGCATCCGCCTGCTCGACAACGGCGGCGCGTCGGCCGACGCATCCAACCTCAGCTTCGACCATGCGGTGGCGGTCGATCCGCTGGTGGTCGAGCGCATCGAGGTGCTGCGTGGCCCGGCCGCACTGCTGTACGGCGGCAATGCCACCGGCGGCGTGGTCAACACGCTGGACAACCGCATCCCGCGCAACCCGCTGGGCGAGGTCGGCGGCCGGGCCGAGTTCCGCCTGGGCGGCGCGGCGCGCGAACAGGCCGGCGCCGTGGTGCTGGAAGGCGGCATGGCCGGCCTGAACTGGCATGTGGACGCTGCCGACCGCCACAGCCAGGACCTGCGCACGCCGCGCTTCACGCCGCCGGCCGGGGACGGCGAGGCCGCCACGCCCGCCACGCGCGTGGCCAACAGCGGCGGCCGCGGCCGCGCCGGCGCGGTGGGCGTCTCGTGGGCCGATGCCCAGGGCTTCGTCGGCGTGGCGGTGGACGGCCTGCGCCAGCACTACGGCGTGGTCGTGGAGCCCGATGTCGGCATCCAGCTGCAACGCGAACGCGTGGCGTTGGCCGGCGAGCGCCGCGGCCTGGCCGGGCCGTTCAGCGCGGTGGAAGGCCAGTACAGCCGCACCCGCTACCAGCACCAGGAGGTAGAAGGCACGGGCGAGGTCGGCACCACCTTCCGCAGCCAGGGGCAGGAGCTGCGTCTGCAGGCCCGCCAGGCGCCGCTGGCGCTGGGCGCCGGCACGCTGCGCGGCACCGTGGGCCTGCAGGCCGAGCGGCTGGACTTCTCGGCCCTGGGCGAGGAGGCCTTCGTGCCCGCCACGCGCACCCGCAACGACGCGCTGTTCGTGCTGCAGGAATGGGCGCTGCCCGGCCTGACGCTGAGCGCCGGCGCGCGGCGCGAGCGCGCCACGGTGCAGTCCGACGGCGATGCGGCCGATGCCGCCGAACCGCGCTTCGGCGCCGCCACCAGCCGCCGCTTCACGCCCACCAGCTGGTCGCTGGGCGCGCAGGCGCCGCTGCCGGGGGCCTGGCTGGGCGCGCCGGGCTGGTCGGTGCGCGGCACGCTGGGCCGCACCGAGCGTGCGCCGGCCTACTACGAGCTGTTCGCCAACGGCCTGCACGTGGCCACCGGGGCCTACGAGCTTGGCGACGCCGCGCTGGCCGCCGAGCGCAGCCTGCATGCCGAGCTGGGCCTGCAATGGCAGCAGGGCGGCCACAGCGTGCAGGTGCAGGCCTGGCGCACGCGCTTTGCCAACTACATCGCGCTGGATGCCAGCGGCACCGACATCGCGCTGCCCGACGGCAGCGGCAGCGTGCCCGAGTACCGCTTCATCGGCGTGCCGGCCGCGCTGCACGGGCTGGAGCTGGAGGCGCGCAGCCGCTGGCAGCAGGCCGGCTGGGCGCTGGATGCCAGCGCCGGGCTCGACCTGGTGCGCGGCCACAACCGGGCCAGCGGCGAGCCGCTGCCGCGCCTGGCGCCGCTGCGGCTGCAGGCCGGCCTGCAGGCCAGCCGCGGGGCGCTGAGCCTGGGCCTGGTGCTGCGCCACCTGGCCGCGCAGCACCGCGTGCCGGCCACCGACCGCGCCACGCCCGGCGCCAACGTGGTCGACCTGAGCGCCGGCTGGCGCCAGCGCTGGGGCCAGGCCGATGCGCTGTGGACGCTGAAGCTGGCCAACCTGGGCAACGCCCTGGTGTGGAATGCCAGCGCGGTGCTGCCGGCGCGCGAGCGCAGCCCCGGCGGCGCCCGGGCGCTGACCGCCGGGCTGCGCGTGGGTTTCTAGGCGACAGGCGACGCGGCCGGCCGAGGCCTGAACAAGGCCCCCGCCGGCCGCCTGTTCGGGGCTTCGGGCGGCCTGCTGCCCCCTATGCTGGCGGCACCATGAGCACCCACCGCGCAGCGCCGATGACGGCCGAGTCTCGCGATCGACGCGACGTCTGGCCCGACACGACCCCCATGCCGCTGGAGCCGGAATCGTTGTCGCCGGCGCCCATCGACGGTCTGGACGTCAACGAGATCGAGAGCGAGACGGTCTTCGACCGCCTGTTCGGCAACCTGCCTTTGCCTACGTTCCGGCGCGGTTAGGCGCGCCAGGCGCTCAGGCGCCGAACGGCCGCACGCCGAACAGCAGGCCGTGGCCCCAGAAGGCCAGCGCCGCCCACAGCAGTGCGCCGATCAGCAGCGCGCGCAGCGTGCCGGCGGTGGTGCCAGGCGCCGCCACCGTGCCCGCGGCGCGGTCGCGCTGGCGCAGCGACCGGAAATCCAGCACCGCCCAGAGCAGGAAGCTGCCGAACAGCAGCAGGTCGGCCAGCGTGTTGTTGGCCAGCAGGTGGGCCAGCGCCCAGACCTTGACCGACAGCACCATCGGGTGCCGCAGCCGGGCCTTCAGGCCGTTGCGCGGCACATAGGCCGCCACCAGCAGCACCATCGAGGCCAGCATCAGCAGGCCGGCCAGGTGCCGCGTCCAGGTGGGCGAGGCCCACAGCACCACCGGCGCCAGCCGGGCCTGGCCGTAGCCCCACACGACGAGGGCCAGGCCGGCCAGCGCGCCCAGCGTGTACAGGCCCTTCCAGGCGTTCTCGCCCAGGCGGGCCACCATCCGGCTGCGCCAGCCATCGGCCACGATGCGCAGCGAATGCAGGCCCAGGAACAGCAGCAGGCCGAAGATCAGGGCGCGCATCGCAGCATCCTTCAGAGTGGGTGCCGGCGATGGTAGCGGTCTGCCGCGCCGCTTACTTGCGCGCCGGGCTCTTCAGGTACAGCGTCCACAGGCGGGCCAGGTCGGCCGTGCCGTCGCTGCCCTTGACCTGGGCGAAGGTGCCCAGCGCATCGGCCACCTTGCCGGCGCGCACCTGCACCACGCCCAGGTGCAGCAGCGCGTCGTCGGGCTGGCGCAGGCCGCCCTTGGCCTGGCCCACGGCCATCACGGCCAGGGCCTTGTCGTGCTGGCCGGCGCCCGACAGCGCCATGCCCAGCGCGAAGGGCACGTTGCCGTCCTTGGCGTTGCGGGCGGCGGTCTCGGCGTCGTTCAGGCTGGCGCGGTCGTTGGCGGCGGCCTTGGTCACGGCCTCGCGCAGCTTGCGGTCGGCCGCGGCATTGGCGTCCTTGCCCAGCACGCCGCTGTTGAAGCCATCGTCCAGCAGCTTCTGCGCCTCGGAGGGCAGACCGATCTGGCTGGCACGGTAGGCCATGTCGCCCACCTCACCGGCCGGCAGGCTCAGGCCCACGGCCTGCTTCAGGCGATACAGGTCCAGGCGCAGGCGCTCGTCGGCGAAGCCGTTGCGCTGCGCGGTGCGCGCGATCAGCTCATTCCAGTAGTCGGACTTGCCAGTGGTGCCGGCCAGCTTGGCCAGCGTGTCCAGGTAGCCGGCGTCGTCCTTCAGTGTGTTCTGCGCCACCGCCAGGCGGCTGAGCAGCACCTCGCCAGGCACGCGGTTGGCAGCCTCCTCGGCCTTGACCAGGGCGGCGAACTCGCGCACGGCGCCGGCCTGGTCGCCGGTCTCGGCCAGCAGGCGCGGGTAGAGCTCGCGCAGTTCGGTGCTGTTGCCGCCGGCGGCCACGTACACCGGGTAGCGCTGCACGGCCACCGCGTACTGCTTGTGCTGCACGGCCAGGCGGATCAGCGCCTCGTTCAGCGGCCGGCGTTCGGCCTCGGGCAGGAATTCGGTGTCGATCACGCCCTGCAGCGCGGCCATCGCCTGCGCTGTATCGCCCTTGCCGCTGGCCGCGGCCAGGCGGAAGCGGCCGACCACATAGCGCTCGTACGGTGTGATGCCGGCGATGGCCTCCACCGCCGTCAGCTTGTCCAGGGCCTCCTGGTGCTTGCCGGCCTTCAGCGCCTCCTGCGCTTCCTGCAGCGGCTTGGCGGTTTCGGCGCGCACGCTGGGCGCCGAGGCGGCCGCGGCCGGCGCCGCCGCCTGCTGGGCCAGCACCGGCGCGGTGCCGGCTGCCGCCAGCACGGTGAGCGTGGCCAGGGTGATCGCGCGCAGCGTGCGGCGCGGCTGGGTGGTGAAGCAGATGGGCAGGCGGGTCGTCAAGCGGGCACCCCGTGAGGCGGTGAAGAACGAAGGCGGGAGTGTAGTCAGCCGCCGTCACCGCGCGGGGTACCGGCGAGTTTCAGCCCATCCGGCCGGGCGCGTGGCCGGCCGGGTGGGTGGGGGCAGCCCCCGTCGCGTGGGCGCGTCAGTTCAGCGGCGTGATGCCGGCGATGGCCCATTCGCCACCCACCGGGCGCACCAGGTGCCACAACTCGGCGAAGGGCTCGGCCGGGCGCTCGGCTTCCTCGCGGATCAGGCCCGAGTAGCGCACGCTCACCACGTCCTGACCCATGCCGTCGCGGGTGACGTCGGCGATGGTGGCGTCGAGCTGCACCACATCGGTCTGCTGCTTGGCGGCGCCGCGCTCCTGCAGATCCACCCGCAGCGAGGCAAACAGCTCGGGCGTCGTGAACTTGCGCAGGTCATCGACATTGCCGGCGTCGTTGGCGGCCTGCATGCGCACGAACACCATCTTGGCCAGGCGAATGAAGTCGTCGCGGTCGATGCCGGCGGGCAGGGCCGGCTCGGCGGCGGCCGGTGCGTCCAGCGGGCCGGCACCGGCGGTGCTGGCGGCGCCAACCGGATCGGCCAGGCTGCTGCGCTCGGTCATCGGCGTGGCTTGCACCGGCTGGGCCGGCGACGGTGCCATGGCCGGGCCCGCGCCCAGGCCGCCGCCCGAACCCGCCCCGGCGCCGGCACCGGCCAGGCCCAGGTTGCCCATCGAGCCCATGCCGGAGGCGGCCGGCTGGCGCTTGGCGCCCAGGCGGCCCAGCACGAAGCGCAGCAGCGCGAACGCGGCCACGGCCAGCAGCGCGATCATCACGAAATTGGCCAGGCCCTCGCCCATGCCGAAGTGGCTGAACAGCGCCGCCAGGCCGATGCCGGCGGCCAGGCCGGCCAGCGGGCCCATCCACGAGCGCTTGGCCGGCGCGGCCGCCGCCGCGGCGGTGGCGCCGGCCATGGCCGGGGCGGCCTGCTGGCCTGCGGGCTGGGCGCCCGGCGCCTGGGCCGGGGTGGGTGGCGTGGCCGGCTTGGCGGGCGTGGCCGGCATCTGGCGTTGCAGCCCGGCCGGCTTGCCGCTGCCCAGGCGCTTGGCCTCGGCGAAATGCGGGGCCATGCCCAGGGAACCGACGGCCACGGCCATCGACAACGTCAGCAGCAGTTTCTTCATATGCGCAAGGTCTCCATGCGGTGTCCGGCATGCCCGCGCGCCACGCGCACGGACCGGTCGGCATTGTGAGCCCTGGCGTCGCCAGAGGTTCCGTGCCCGCTGTGCACCGGGTGTGCTGTCTGTCGCAGCAGCGACAGCCCGGCGCCGCACAAGCCCGGGTGGTCAGCCACCGGGTCGCGCGGCAGCATCGGCCGCGACACCGACGCGATCACGCCAACCCAGGGAGCCCGCCATGACCGACACCACCACCACCCGCCGCTGGGTGCGCCGCCCCGAGGGCTCGACCTGGGGCGATTTCGGCGCCGACGACCAGCTGGGCCGTCTGAACCTGATCACGCCCGAGCGCCGCCGCGCCGCGGTGGCGGAGGTGCGCGAGGGCCTGGCCTTCGGCCTGAGCCTGCCGCTGGACTACCCCGGCGGCGCGGTGCTGAACCCGCGCCGCCACCCGCCGACGCTGCGCCCCACGGCGCTGAACGGCCAGCCGTTCATGAACCAGCCGCTGTCGCTGGTGGCCGAGCGCGCCACCGACGTGATCTGCGACGACCAGGTGACGATGAGCCTGCAGTACAGCACGCAGTGGGATAGCTTCGCCCATGTGGGCAGCTGGTTCGACGCCGATGGCGACGGCGAGCCCGAGAAGGTGTACTACAACGGCTACCGCGCGCACGAGCACATCGTCGGCCCCGGCGACCGCCTGCTGGCCGCCTGCGGCTGCGGCGAGGACGGCTCGTACGCCCGCGCGCTGGGCATCGCCAACTTCGCCGAATCACCCATCCAGGGCCGCGGCGTGATGGTCGACCTGGCGGCGCACCTGGGCCGCGAGCGCGTGTTCGTCGACCATGCGCTGCTGATGCGCATCCTGGCCGACGACGGCGTGGTGGTCGAGCCGGGCGATCTGTTGCTGATCCACACCGGCTTTGCCGAGGCCGTGCTCGAGATGAACCGAGAGCCCGATCCCCAGGTGCTGCACCACGCCTGCCCGGTGCTGGACGGCCGCGACCCGGCCCTGCTGCAGTGGGTGACCGACAGCGGCGTGGCCGCACTGTGCGCCGACAACTACGCGGTGGAGGGCTACCCCGCGCGTGATGTGCCGGGTCCGCGCGCCGCGCTGCCGCTGCACGAGCACTGCCTGTTCAAGCTGGGCGTGCCGCTGGGCGAGCTGTGGTGGCTGGGCGACCTGGCCGCCTGGCTGCGCGCGAACGGCCGCTCGCGCTGCCTGCTCACCGCCCCGCCGCTGCGCCTGCCGGGCGCGGTGGGCTCGCCGGTGACGCCGGTGGCGACCGTGTGACGTTTCTCCGCCAGACGTGACCAGGGCCCGTCGCCGGGCCCTGTGGATGCGTTCAGACCGGCTGGACGGTCAGAACGGAATGTCGTCGTCCATGTCGTCGAAGCCGGTGCTCGACTTCGGCGCCGGGCGCTGCGCGGCGGCCGGGGCGCGCGGGGGCGGGGCGCTGCGACGCGGGGCCGGCGCCGGGGCGGCGCCCATGTCGTCGTAGTCGTCGCCACCACCACCGCCGGCCGGGGCGCCGCGGCCCATGCCGCCACCGCCGCCGCCCATGCCGCCTTCCTCACGGCCGCCCAGCAACTGCATGGTCTCGGCGAAGATCTCGGTGGTGTACTTCTCCACGCCGTCCTTGTCGGTCCACTTGCGGGTCTTCAGGCGGCCTTCCACGTACACCGGGCGGCCCTTCTTCAGGTACTCGCCGGCGATTTCGGCCAGACGGTCGAAGAACACCACGCGGTGCCATTCGGTCTCTTCCTGGCGCTCGCCGCTGTCCTTGCTCTTCCAGTTGCGCGTGGTGGCAAGGCTGACGTTGCACACGGCGCTGCCGCTGGGCGTGTAGCGCACCTCGGGGTCACGACCCAGGTTGCCGATGAGAATGACTTTGTTGACCGAGGCCATGGCCGGTGCTCCTGCTGCGCGGGGACGGAAAGGTGGAAGGGGCGCGATTGTCCCCGAAACGGCATCTTAGCCACCCGCCGCGGCCGCTGGCAGCCGCCCGGAGGAGGGTGGCGCACCCTCTTTCGGCGGGGCCGGCCCGGCGGCGGGCGTGCCGGTCGGTACCATCGCGTCCCGATGCCCACCTCGCGCGCCGCTGACACCCATTCCACCGACCCGCTGGACATCCTGCAGCAGGTCTTCGGCTACACCGCCTTCCGGGGCCAGCAGGGGGCCATCGTCCAGCAGGTCACGCAGGGCGGCGACGCGCTGGTGCTGATGCCCACCGGCGGCGGCAAGAGCCTGTGCTACCAGGTGCCGGCCATCGCCCGCCACCGCGCCGGCCATGGCGTGACCCTGGTGGTGAGCCCGCTGATCGCGCTGATGCAGGACCAGGTGGGTGCGCTGGACGAACTGGGCGTCAGCGCCGCCTTCCTGAACAGCACGCTGGACGGCGACGAGGCGCGCCGCATCGAGCGCGATCTGCTGGCCGGCCGACTGGTGCTGCTGTACGCCGCGCCCGAGCGCATCCTCACGCCGCGCTTCCTGGCGATGCTCGATTCACTGCACGAGCGCGGCCTGCTGGGCTTGCTGGCCATCGACGAGGCGCACTGCGTCAGCCAGTGGGGCCATGATTTCCGCGAGGAGTACCTGGGCCTCAGCGAACTGCATGAGCGCTACCCCACGGTGCCGCGCATCGCGCTCACCGCCACGGCCGACGACCACACCCGCGCCGACATCATCGAGCGCCTGGCGCTGGCCGAGGCGCAGCTGTTCATCGCCAGCTTCGACCGGCCCAACATCCGCTACACCATCGTCGAGAAGGCCGATGCCAAGAAGCAGCTGCTGCGCTTTCTGGCCGACGAGCACGAGGGCGATGCCGGCGTCGTCTACTGCCAGAGCCGCAAGAAGGTGGAGGACACGGCGGCCTGGCTGAAGAGCGAGGGCATCAGCGCGCTGCCGTACCACGCCGGCATGGAGAGTGAAGCGCGCCGCGTGAACCAGGACCGCTTCCTGCGCGAAGAGGGCATCGTGATGGTGGCCACCGTGGCCTTCGGCATGGGCATCGACAAGCCCGACGTGCGCTTCGTGGCCCACCTGGACCTGCCCAAGAACATCGAGGGCTATTACCAGGAGACCGGCCGCGCCGGCCGCGACGGCCTGCCCGCCGACGCCTGGATGGCCTATGGCCTGGCCGACGTGGTGAACCAGCGCCGCATGATCGACGATGGCGAGGCGGGTGAGGACTTCAAGCGCCTGCAGCGCGCCAAGCTGGACGCGCTGCTGGCGCTGGCCGAGGCGCACGACTGCCGGCGCGTGCGCCTGCTGGCCTACTTCGGCGAGCACAGCGAGCCCTGCGGCAACTGCGACAACTGCCTGCACCCGCCGGAAACCTGGGATGCGACGGAAGCCGCACGCAAGCTGCTCAGCTGCATCTACCGCTGCCACCAGGCCAGCGGCTTCGGCTTCGGCGCCGGGCACCTGATCGACGTGCTGCGTGGCAAGCGCACCGACAAGGTGGTGCAGCGCCACCACGACACGCTCAGCACCTTCGGCATCGGCGCCGACATCGCCGAGACGCAGTGGCGCAGCGTGCTGCGCCAGCTGATTGCGCTGGGCCATGTGCAAAGCGAAGGCGAATACAACACGCTGTCTTTGACCGATTCAGCCCGCGCGGTGCTGAAGGGCGAGATCACCGTGACGCTGCGCGTGCCCAGCGAGGCACCCAAGGGTCGCAGCCGGCGGTCGTCGGGCAGCAGCCGCGGTGGAGCGGAGAAACCCCCGCCGCTGCCGCTGGACGAGGCCGGCCTGCAGCGCTTTGCCGCGCTGAAGGCCTGGCGCGCCGAGATCGCCCGCGCGCACAAGCTGCCGCCCTACGTGGTGTTCCACGACGCCACGCTGGCCGAGATGGCGCGCGAGGCGCCCGATTCGCTGGATGCGCTGGCCGGCGTCAGCGGCGTGGGCGCCAAGAAGCTCGAGGCCTACGGCAGCGAGATCCTGCGCGTGCTGGCGGTCAACGCCGGCTGAGCTGCAGGCGCAGGCCGCCGGCTGGCCGCAGCGTCACCTGCATCTCGGGCGCGCCTAGCGGCTGGCCACTGATGGGTGCCAGGCGGTAGCGCTGCAGCAGCATCGCGGCCACCAGGGTCATTTCCAGCAGCGCGAAGTGCTGGCCGATGCACACCCGCGGGCCGGTGCCGAAGGGCAGCCAGGCGCCGCGCGGCGGCGGTGCGTCGCCGCCCCGGTCCACCGGCAGAAAGCGCTCGGGCCGGAAGGTCTCGGGATCGGGGAACCAGCGCGCATCGCGCTGCACCACCCAGGGCGAGATGCGCACCAGCGCGCCGGCGGGGATCGTCCACGGCCCGGCCTGCACCGGCGCGCGGGTGCGGCGGGTCATCAGCGCGCCCAGCGGCGGGTACAGGCGCAGCGTCTCCTTCAGCGTGGCGCCCAGCCAGGCCAGCTGCGGCAGGTCGTCGGCCGTGGGGTCGCGGCCGGCCAGCAAGGCATCCACCTCGGCCTGGGCGCGGGCGGCGGCTTCGGGGTGGTGTGCCAGCATCGCGCTCCACCACAGCAGCGCGCTGGCGGTGGTGTCGTGGCCGGCGGTGAAGGTCACCAGGCATTGGTCCATCAGCTCCTGCGGGTCCAGGCCGGCGCCGTGGTCGTCGCGCACGGCCAGCAGCATGGCCAGCAGGTCGTCGGCGGGCGCTGGGTCGGCGGGGGCGGCCTGGCGCCGCGCGATGTGCCGCCGCACCAGGCTGTGCAGGATGTCGATGGCGCGGCGCTTGTCGGCCTTGCCGGGCAGCGGCAGCCAGTCGGGCAGGGTGACGGGCCAGAACATCTCGCGCATCGCGGTGGCGTTGGCGGTCTTCACGGCCCAGGCGGCGTCGGCCGATTCCCGCGCCGTGGCCGCCGCTCCGAACAGCGTGCGCAGGATCACGTCCATGGTCAGGCGGGTGAACAGCGCGTCCATGTCCACGTCGGCGCGGTCGGCGCCGGGCATCACCGCCATGTCCAGCGCGTGGCGTGCGGCGTCCACCATCAGGCGGCCATAGCCGGCCACGCGCCTCGGCGTGAAGCCGGGCTGCAGCATGCGGCGCTGGCGCTGCCAGGTGGCGCCCTCGGTGACCAGCACGTTCTGGCCCACCAGTTCGGCAAACACCTCGGGGCCGCGCTCCCAGCGCTGCAACTGCTCATGCTGGTCGACCAGCACCTGGCGGATCAGCTCGGGTGCGAACAGGTCGTAGGCCTGCTCGTGCACCAGCTGCATGAAGGTCACGTCGCCATGCTGGCGCTGCAGCCGGGTGACGAAGCCCAGGTAATCGGCGCGCATCGCACGCATGGTGCCCAGGCCCCACCAGGGCGTGGGCGGGCCGGGTGGCCGGGCTGCAGGTGGTGCGCTGGGAGCGGCGGCAGCGTCGCTGCGGTGGGGGGATGGGAGGCTGGCATGCGGGTTCATGGCGGCCATGCTGCGGCGCCATGGCGGCGCTGTCTTGAAGCTTCACGACATCGCCGGGCCTTGCACCGCCGGTCAGCGGCACGCTTCTACACTGGCGCCATGCCCAGCCCTGCCGGCACCGCCCCGCTGGCCCCCGACACCCGCAGCCAGCTGCTGTTGCCCAGCGCGGCCATCGGCGGCTGCGTGCGCGCCTACACCGAGCGCGACACCCGCGGCTGCGTGCTCAGCGAGGCGCAGCGCTTCAACCACTTTCCGGCCACGCCGTATTGCTCGCTGGTGTGGGTGCTGGCCGGCGATGCGGCCATCGTGCGCACCGACCAGCCCGACGCGCCCGGCCTGGCCGGCGCGCCGCGCACGCCGGTGGGCGCCGACTGGCTGATCTCCGGCCCGCAGACCCGGCCGATGGTGAGCTGGAACCCCGGCCCGGCGCTGGGCTTCTGGGTGCTGCTGCAGCCCGACGCGCTGCATGCGCTGACCGGACTGGACAGCGCCGCCTGGTGCAACCAGCTGCTGCCGGCGGCGCCGCTGCTGGCCCAGGCCCGCGACGCCGCGGGCTGGCAGGCGCTGGACCAGGCCGTGCGCGCCGCGCCCGACACCGCCGCGCGCGTGGCCGCGGTGGAAGCCTTCGTGCTGCCGCGCTGGCAGGCCGCGCGGCCGGCGCAGCCGCTGGGCCTGCACCATGCGCGCGACTGGGCGGTGGCCGTGGCCCAGCGCGCCGCCACCTCCGGCCCGGGCCGCAGCCTGCGCCAGCTGGAGCGGCGCATCAAACGCCACACCGGCCTGCCGATGCGCGAGTTGCGCGTGCTCAGCCGTGCCGAGGCGGCCTTCTTCCAGGTCCGGGCCGAGCCGGACGGCGAGCGCCCGCGCTGGGCCGAGGTGGCCAGCGACGTGGGCTACGCCGACCAAGCCCACCTGTGCCGCGAGACGCGCCGCGTCACCGGCTTCACGCCCAGTGAGCTGCGCCAGCGCATCGCCGAGGACGAGGCCTTCTGGGCCTATCGTCTATGGATATGAAGCACCCGGTGCCGCGGGTACGCGGCACCACCCGCCGGGCGGGTAGGCCGGGTGGCTTCGGGCGGCCGGGCGCTCGCCCGGCTCGCTCCGTTGGATGCTGTCACGGCTCGTCGCTCAACGCCCGCAGCGCCGCCATCAGCTGCGGCATGGCCAGGCGCGCATGGCCGGCGTCGGCGGCCAGCACCACGCCTTCGCGCTTGAGGGCCGAGATCAGGCGACTGGCGGTTTCCACCGTCATGCCCAGCATCGCGCCCATCTGCTGGCGCGAGGGCAGCCACACGCGGCCGTCGGGCTCGCTGAACTCGCTGATCTTCAGCAGCAGGCGCAGCATGCGCCAGCGCGCGCTGCCGGCCGACAACTCGGTGAGCCACTCCTCGGCCTCGTCCAGCGCGGCCTGCCAGCGCTTCATCAGGTCGCGCCGCATCTCGGCGTGGTCCTTGGCCAGCTCGTCGATCATCATCCGCGGCAGCCGGCACACCTTCACCGGCGTGCAGGCCACGGCGTCGGCCGAGTAGGTCTGGCCCAGCAGGGCCTCCAGGCCGATCAGGTCGCTGCGGCCGGCCAGGCGCACGATGCGGCGCTCGCCACGCTCGCTCATGCGCTCCATGCGCACCACGCCCTCGCGCAGCGTGAAGGCCGCCAGACCGGGATCGTTGGCCGAGAACAGCCGCTGGCCGGGCTGCACCTGCAGGTCGGCGATGTGGCCGTGGATGTGCTCCAGCGCCGCCACGTCCAGCACGCCGAACAGCGAGCTGCGGCGCACGCCGCAGCCCAGGCAGGCGCGGGCCTGCGGGTTGAACACCACATGGCGGACGTTCGCTGGCGCCGTGCTGGGCCCTCCCACCGGCAGAAGATCGTGTTTGGCGCTCACTGCAACACCTTTGCGCTTGGACCGAGCTGTGTTCATACCCTCCCCGGGTACGACTCCGATTCAGTATGAACAGCGGTTCTGGAGCGATCACCCCAGAGTGGGCAGGCACCGTCTGCGTCGCGTCCGCACCACGCGGCGCCCGGCCGGGCGCACCCCCCGCCCGGTGGCCCGCATCGGGCGGGCCGACTATGATGGTCGGTTGCCCTCGAACCGCCGCGTCCCCATGTCCCGCCCCCAGAATGCCGCAGCACCCGTTGCACCCGCCGGCGCCATCACCGCTTCCAGCCACCTGCAGATCCGCGGCGCGCGCACCCACAACCTCAAGGCCATCGACCTCGACATCCCCAAGCACGCCCTGGTGGTGATCACCGGCCTGTCGGGCTCGGGCAAGAGCAGCCTGGCCTTCGACACGCTGTACGCCGAGGGCCAGCGCCGCTATGTGGAGAGCCTGAGCGCCTACGCGCGGCAGTTTCTGCAACTGATGGACAAGCCCGATGTCGACGTGATCGAGGGCCTGGCCCCGGCCATCAGCATCGAGCAGAAGGCCACCAGCCACAACCCGCGCTCCACCGTGGGCACGGTGACCGAGATCCACGACTACCTGCGCCTGCTGTTCGCGCGCGCCGGCACACCCTTCTGCCCGGATCACAACCTGCCGCTGCAGGCGCAGAGCGTGGGGCAGATGGTGGACACCGTGCTGGCCCTGCCCGAGGACACCAAGCTGATGATCCTCAGCCCCGTGGTGCGTGACCGCAAGGGCGAGTTCGTCGAGCTGTTCGCCGAGATGCAGGCCAAGGGCTATGTGCGCTTCCGCGTCGACGGCCAGATCGTCGAGGCCACCGAGCTGCCGGCACTCAAGAAGAACGAGAAGCACGACATCGACGTGGTGATCGACCGCCTGAAGGCCCGGCCCGATGCCAAGCAGCGCCTGGCCGAGAGCTTCGAGGCCGCGCTGCGCGCCGCCGAGGGCCGCGCCATCGCCTTCGAGATGGACACGGGCAAGGAGCACCTGTTCTCCAGCAAGTTCGCCTGCCCGGTGTGCAGCTATGCGCTGGCCGAGCTGGAGCCGCGGCTGTTCTCGTTCAACGCGCCGATGGGCGCCTGCCCGGCCTGCGACGGCCTGGGCCAGCAGACGGTGTTCGATCCCGAGCGCGTGGTGGCCTTCCCCAGCCTGAGCCTGGCCGGCGGTGCCGTGAAGGGCTGGGACCGCCGCAATGCCTACACCTTCAGCCTGCTGGAGAGCGTGGCCGCGCACTACGGCTTCGACATCGAGGCCCCGTTCGAGGAACTGCCCGAGAGCGCGCGCCACACGCTGCTGTACGGCTCGGGCGAACAGGACATCGAGTTCGTCTACCAGGCCGAGACGGCCAAGGGCAAGCCGCGCATGGTCAAGCGCGCGCACCCGTTCGAAGGGATCATTCCCAACTTCGAGCGCCGCTACAAGGAGACCGACTCGGTCGCCGTGCGCGAGGATCTGGCCCGCTACCAGGCCGCCAAGCCCTGCGCCCACTGCCACGGCGCGCGGCTGCGGCGCGAGGCGCGCCATGTGTTTCTGGTGGGCGCCGATGGGGCCGATGGCCAGCCGGCCGTGCCACGCCAGGCCATCTTCGAGATCGAGCACGCCACGCTGGCCGAGGCGCTGGCCTACTTCGAGCAGCTGCACCTCACCGGCGCCAAGGCCGAGATCGCCGACAAGGTGGTGCGCGAGATCCGCGCGCGGCTGAGGTTCCTGAACGACGTGGGCCTGAACTACCTGAGCCTGGACCGCAGCGCCGACACGCTCAGCGGTGGCGAGGCCCAGCGCATCCGCCTGGCCAGCCAGATCGGCAGCGGCCTGACCGGCGTGATGTACGTGCTGGACGAACCGAGCATCGGCCTGCACCAGCGCGACAACGAGCGCCTGATCGGCACGCTGCGCCACCTGCGCGACCTGGGCAACAGCGTGCTGGTGGTCGAGCACGACGAGGACATGATCCGCGCGGCGGATCACGTGATCGACATGGGCCCCGGCGCCGGCGTGCACGGCGGCCGCGTCATCGCCCAGGGCACGCCCGAGGCCGTGGCCGCCCACCCGGAGAGCCTGACCGGCCGCTACCTGGCGCAGGCGCTGCGCATCGAGGTGCCGAAGGAGCGCCGCGCCTGGCTGCCCAAGCCGGCGGCTGAAGCCGCGGACGAGCCGGCCGCGCCGCGCAAGCGCCTGCCCGATGGCAGCTGGCCCAGCTTCACGCAGAGCACGGCCACGTCGCTGCGCATCGTCAACGCCCGCGGCAACAACCTCAAGGGCGTGACGGTGGAGATTCCGGTGGGCCTGCTCACCTGCGTCACCGGCGTCTCGGGCTCGGGCAAGAGCACGCTGATCAACGACACGCTGTACGCCGCCGTGGCCAAGAAGCTCTACCAGAGCCATGCCGAGCCCGAGGCGCACGACGAGATCGAGGGCCTGGACGCCTTCGACAAGGTGATCAACGTCGACCAGAGCCCGATCGGCCGCACGCCGCGCAGCAACCCGGCCACCTACACCGGCCTGTTCACGCCGATCCGCGAACTGTTTGCCGAGGTGCCGATGGCGCGCGAGCGCGGTTACGGCGCCGGCCGCTTCAGCTTCAACGTGGCTGGCGGCCGCTGCGAGGCCTGCCAGGGCGACGGGGTGATCAAGGTGGAGATGCACTTCCTGCCCGACGTCTACGTGCCCTGCGACACCTGCGCCGGCAAGCGCTACAACCGCGAGACGCTGGAGGTGCTCTACAAGGGCAGGAACATCCACGAGGTGCTGGGCCTGACGGTCGAGGCCGCGCACGGCTTCTTCAGCGCCGTGCCGGCGCTGGCGCGCAAGCTGCAGACGCTGCTGGACGTGGGCCTGGGCTACATCACGCTCGGCCAGAGCGCCACCACGCTCAGCGGCGGCGAGGCCCAGCGCGTGAAGCTGGCGCTGGAGCTCAGCAAGCGCGACACCGGCCGCACGCTGTACATCCTGGACGAGCCGACCACCGGCCTGCACTTCGCCGACATCGAGCTGCTGCTGCGCGTGCTGAACCAACTGCGCGAGGCCGGCAACACCATCGTCGTGATCGAACACAACCTCGACGTCATCAAGACCGCCGACTGGCTGATCGACATGGGCCCCGAAGGCGGCGCCGGCGGCGGCACCGTGGTGGTGGCCGGCACGCCCGAGACCGTGGCCGACTGCGCGGCCAGCTTCACCGGACGCTTCCTGAAGCCGCTGCTGGGACGGTAGGCAGGGCATCCGGCGACGCGGGGATGCGTCGCCGGCTGCCTTTACCTCCCACAACGTTCGCGCAACAGCGCCGCGCAGCGCGCGGCCTAGCCTTCATGGCATGGCGTCCTTGCCATGAAAGGCCTGCGATGAACCCGCCCCTCGCCCCGCTGTTGTCCCCCGCGATCACGCCCGCGTGGCGCCGCGCCCGCGCGCTCAGCGCGCTGCCCCATGTGCTGCCCGGTCAGCCCCCGCAACCGGCGCGGGCGCTGTGGGTGCACGGCCGCACCGCCGACGGCCTGCCGCTGGTGTTCGAGGCCGAGGCGGGCGACATCGTGCACCTGCGCGGCGGCAGCCCCGATCTGCAACGCGCCGTGCTGGAAACCGCCGCACTGGTGCGCGAGCCGCTGGGCCGCTGGGACGTGCTGGGCCTGGACGCGCGCGGCCTCAGTCCGGCGCAGCGCCAGTTGCTGCAGCGCCGCCACATCGGCCGCGCGCTGCTGGGCGATGCGCTCGATCCGCAGCTCACAGCGCTGGGCAATGTGGCCGTGGCGCGCCGCCTGGTGCAGCCCGACGCGGGCGACGATTTCGACCTGGCGGCGCTGGAGCTCGATGCCCTGGGCCTGTCGGATGTGATGCACCGCCGTCCGGCCCAGCTGGCAGCGGCCGAGCAGCGCCTGGTGCTGATCGCCCGTGCCCTGGTGGGCCGCCGCCGCCTGGTGGTGGTGGAACAGCCCGAGGCCGGCCTGTCGGCACTGCAGATCACGGCCGTGCGCCTGTCGCTGTGGACGGCCGCGGCGCTGCACGGCTGCTGCGTGCTGATGAGCACCGACCACCCGCGCCTGGCCGCCAGCGCCAACCGCGGCGTGCCGCTGCATGCCGGCCGCGGTGCCGGCCGCTGGATGAGCGCGGCATGAGCGGCCGTCGCCCGTTCGCGATGCCCGGTGCCCGGGGGCCGCGCCTGCGCGCCGGCCGGGTGGCGGTGCGCACCGTGCTGGCGCTGCAGGCCCTGCTGGTGCTGTGGCCGGCTTCAGCGGCCCAGGCAGCCCAGGCCACCCAGGTGGCGCCGGTGGCGCCGGTGGTGGCCGTGGCCGCGTCTCTTGCCGGCCCCTGGTGGCAGCAGTTCGACGACCCGGTGCTCACCGCCCTGCTGGCGCCACTGGGCGAGGCCCAGCCGGGCCGTGCGCAGGCCCTGGCCCGGCAATGGGTGGCCGTGCGCGTGTACCACCTGCAAGGGGCCACCGCCGACGCGCTGGGCCGCATGGCGCGGGCGCAGCAGGCGGCCCTGATGGACCTGCCGGCCGACACGCCCGGCCGCGACGACGCGCTGGCCCGCGTGGCCACGCAGCTGGCCCAGGCCCAGCGCCATGCCGAAGACCGCGCGGCGCGGCGCGACCAGGCGCTGGCCGAGGTGGCGCAGCTGAGCGGCCTGCCAGGCGAGGCGCAAATTCAACGACTGGGCGCGGCGCTGTCCGATGGCCGCCTGCCTCACCTGGTGGCCGAACCGCCCACGCTGCGCGTGACCCTGTCGGCCCACACCAGCGAGCAGGCCCAGCGCCTGACCACGCTGCATGCCTGCCACGAGGCGGCACGCCAGGCCGACCGCGCGGTGCTGGCCGCGCGCCAGGCCCTGGCCCAGGCGCGGGCACTGGCACCGGCCGGTGCACCGCCGGCCGGCCCGGCCGGCCCGGCGGGGGCCTCGGACGACCTGCCCACCGATGCGGCCACCGCGCAGGCCACCCAGGCCCTGCTGCTGGCCATCAGCCGCCAGGCGGCCACCGCCGGCGACCTGGCACTGGCGTGGCTGGAGTGGCTGGCCATCGAGCCGGCGGCGCCGCCTGCGCGCACGGGCGCCGGTCACACGGCCACGCGCGCGCCGGGCAAGCCGGTCTGAACCACCGGCTGGACGCCGCGTGGCCGCCGTGGTGGGCCCAGGGGTCGCTCGGTGGCGGGCGCTGCGCTGGCCTCAGTGGTCGGCCACCGCCACGCGGTCGCGGCCGGCCGCCTTGGCGGTGTAGAGCGCACGGTCGGCGCGGTCGATCAGCGCCTCGGGCGCCTCGCCGGCATGCCACACCGCCGCACCCAGCGACAGGGTGATGCGCTCGATCGGTGCCTCGTGCCCCTTGCGGCGCACGCGGCTGCCGGCCACGGTGGCGCGCAGCTTCTCGGCCAGCGCCAGGGCCTCGTCCAGCGTGGCCGCGGGCAGCAGCACGGCGAACTCCTCGCCGCCCACGCGCGCGGCCAGCGCGGGCTCGCGCACCACGGCCTGCAGCACCTGGGCCACGGCGCGCAGCACCTGGTCGCCGAAGGGGTGGCCGTAGTTGTCGTTGATGCGCTTGAAGTGGTCCAGGTCCATCATCAGCAGGCAGGGGCGGCGTGCGTCGGCGCCGCTTGCGCCACCTGCGCTGGCCGACAGCTCGGCGCCCAGGCGGCGGTCGAAGGCGCGGCGGTTGGGCAGACCGGTGAGCGCGTCCACCTGCGATTCCTCGCGCGCCCGCTGCACCTCGTGGCGCAGCTGGTCGATCTCGCGCTGGCTGTCGGCCAGGCGCTGCTGCAGCCGGGCCATGTCGGTCTGCATCTGGCGCGTGTGCGCCATCAGCTCCTCCAGCATGGCCGGCGGGTGCCCGGCGGCGTCGGCATCGGCGTCGGGCGGCAGGCCGCCATCGCCCGCCTCGGCCAGCTCGGCCGCCATGCGTTCGAGCGTGAGGCCGTAGCGCGAGGTCTGGTCCTTGGCCAGTGCGGCGTGGGCCGACATGCCGCCGATCAGCTGCCGCAGGCCCTCGCTGACACGCTGCATCGTCTGCGGATCATGCTCGGCCAGGTAGCGGTGGAACAGCTGCGCCGTGGTGGCCTCGTCCAGCGAGCCGCGCTGGGCCAGGTGGTGGTCGACCTCCAGCCGCAGCGGTGAGGCGGTGTCGGCCACGTAGGCATACCAGACCGCGTAACTCATCGGGTGCAGCGCGGCGGATTGCCGCGACATCAGCGGCAAGGCCTGGCGCAGCAGCTCGGTGCTGCGCTCGGGGGTGTGGGGGTACTGCATGACGGCGGGGTGTGTACGGCGGGTCGGCCATGCGCCCGGTCGCGGCGCGCGGGCGGCCATCGGCCATTGGCGTATCTTCGGCAGCCTCGGCCGGTGCTGAAGCCCCGCGGCAGCGTGCCCGGGCCGGCCCAACGCCAACTGGAGCACGCCATGCGCCCTGCATCACGCCTGTTCACCGCCCGTGCGCTGCGCCGGGCCCGCCTGTCGGTGCTGGCGCTGGCCTGGCCGGTGCTGGCGGCGCAGGCAGCGCAGGTGGCCGCAGGCACGGCCTACGACGGCCCGCTGTTCGATGCCCACCTGCACTACAACGAGGAGGCCTGCGCGCTGGGCGCCGACTGCCCCTACCCGGTGGCCGAGGTGCTGGCGATGATGCAGCGTGCCGGCGTGCGCGCCGTGGTGGCCAACAGCCGGCCCAACGACGGCACCAAGTCACTGGCCGCAGCCACCGAGGCCACGCGTGCGGCCGGTGTGACGGTGGTGCCCTTCGTGCGCCTGTACCGCAACCGCGCCGACTACACCGGCTGGTTCGCCGACGAGACCATCGCCACGATGGTGCAGCAGGAGCTGGCCGCCGGCACGCGCGCGGGGCCCTTTCGCGGCCTGGGCGAGTTCCACCTCTACGACAGCCGCAATGCCGACGGCCCCATCGCCCGCCGCCTGATGCAGCTGGCGCAGGCGCGCGGCCTGGTGGTGCTGGCGCATGTGGACGACGATGCCATCGAGCGCCTGATGGCCCATGCGCCGCAGGCGCGCCTGGTGTGGGCGCACACCGGCATCGGTGGCGTGCCCATTGCGCGCGTGCGCGCGCTGCTGCAGCGCCACCCCACGCTGATGGGCGAGCTGTCGTACCGCCCCGGCCTGACCGATGGCGAGGGCCGCCTGAGCCCCGAATGGCAGGCGCTGCTGCGCGAGTTCGACACGCGCTTCCTGGTCGGCTCGGACACCTGGATCAACCCGCGCTGGGGCGCCTACGAGGCCTTGATGGCCGAGGCGCGGCGCTGGCTGGGCAGCCTGCCGGCGGATTCAGCGCGGCGCATCGCCTGGGGCAACGGCGCGCGGCTCTTCGGCCTGCCGGAATGAAAACGGCCGGCATGAAGCCGGCCGTGTGTGTGGCGATCGGCGGGCCTCGTTGACCGAGGCACCGCGCGAGGCATCACTTGAGGTGCGAGTTGATCAGCTTGGTCATCTCGAACATCGACACCTGGGCCTGCTTGAAGATCTCCTTCAGCTTGGCGTCGGCGTTGATCATGGTCTTCTTGACCTTGTCCTGCAGACCGTTCTTCTTGATGTATTCCCACACCTTCTTGGTGACCTCGGTGCGCGGCAGCGGCTTGTCGCCGATCACGGCGGCCAGGGCGGCGCTGGGGGTCAGGGACTTCATGAAGGCGGCGTTGGG
Source organism: Pseudaquabacterium inlustre (assembly GCF_038066595.1). Lineage (NCBI taxonomy): Bacteria > Pseudomonadati > Pseudomonadota > Betaproteobacteria > Burkholderiales > Sphaerotilaceae > Pseudaquabacterium > Pseudaquabacterium inlustre. The sequence continues at coordinate 242,517 of NZ_JBBUTH010000008.1, read as the reverse complement.
CGTGCGCTTCTTGGCGGCGGCCTTCTTGGCCGGAGCAGCAGCCTTCTTGGCGGGCGCGGCGGCCTTCTTGGCCGGGGCCGCAGCCTTCTTCGCCGGAGCGGCGGCCTTCTTGGCCGGAGCCGCCTTCTTCGCAGCGGGCGCGGCCTTCTTCGCCGGAGCCGCCTTTTTGGCCGGAGCGGCCTTCTTCGCAGTTGCCATCTGGATACTCTCCATCACGTGAGTGGTTGATGTGCCGGGGCCTGGGTCGGGGGTTGCATGAACCCGCGCTTCTCTCTGTGGCCTCTGCAGCTGCAATGGTACTGCCACCCCATGGGGCTGAGAAGCTGTTTTCCCTCGTAAAACCCGCTTTGGCGCCCTGTGGAGAGCGCTTTTGTCGCCGCCAGGCATCACCTGGGCACGGGCAGGCCGTGCCAGCCTGCTTTTGTCATACCGTCACCCGTATGCCGCCGAGGGTGCGCAACCCACGTCGCGCATGGGCCGCAGGCCCGGCCGGCGCTATGCTCGCGACCATGATGAAGCTGCTTGTGCGATGGATGCTGCTGGCGGCCGCGCTGCTGCTGGTGGCCCACCTCTACCCCGGCGTGACCGTGGCCAGCTTTGGCGCGGCCATGGTCGCGGCGCTGGTGCTGGGCCTGCTCAACACGCTGGTGCGGCCACTGCTGGTGGTGCTGACCTTCCCGGTCACGCTGGTCACGCTGGGGCTGTTCCTGTTCGTGATCAACGCGCTGATGTTCTGGTCAGCCGCTGGCGTGCTCGACGGCTTCAACGTCACTGGCTTTGGCGCGGCGTTGATCGGCTCGCTGATCTACAGCCTGTGCGGCATGGTCATCGACGTGGCCATCGAGCGCCTGTTCACCCGCAACGAGTTCTGAGTCAGGACGACGGACGCCGGAAGGCGTTCGCCGCCCGACGCGCGCTCAGTGCTGCAGGTGGTTGTCGCCGCTGTCGGGCCGGCTGCCGCGCGAGCCCTGCTGTTGCTGCTCGGCCATCAGCTGCCGGCGCTGGCCCTGCAGGTCGCGCAGGCGCGCGTCGATCACCGAGGCCTCGATGAAGTCGAGCCCTACCTGGCCGCTGCGCGCCAGCTGCTGGCCGGCCCGCAGGCGGTCGATCGCGCCGCCCAGGTTGCCCAGCGCGGCCTGTGCCTCGGCCTCGGCGCGCACGGCGCGCAGCTTCTGACCCTGGCGGTCACTGGTCTGGGCCATCAGCTGCCAGGCGCTGCTGTCCTGCCGGTGCTCGGCCAGCCAGGTCTGCAGGGCCTCGGCGCTGGTGCGCAAGGCCGCGGGCTGGCCCTCGGCCAGCGCCAGGCGCGCGCGCAGCAGCAGGCTGGCGCGGCCGGCATCAGCGCTGTCGGGCAGCAGCGCCGTGCGGGCCGCGGCCACGTCGCCACGCGCCAGCGCCACCTCGGCCGCGAACTGGTGCAGGTCGCGCTGCGAGGCCGCATCCACGGCACCCGGCGCGGCCGCGGCCTGCAGGGCGGTCATCAGCCGGGCGGCGCGCTCGGCGCGTGCGAAGTCGCGCAGCTGCGTGGAGGCCAGTGCGGCCGCGCTGGCCGCGGCCAGGCGCTCGGCCAGCGGCAGGCTGGTTTCGGCGGCGCGCAGATCCAGGTCCTGCAGGCGGCGCAGGGCCTGCACCGACGGGTCCATCAGCACCTTGGCGCGGGCCTGCATCAGCGTGTGACGCAGCGTGGGCGGCGGCAGCACCACGCTGCCGTTGGTCTCGACGCGCTGGCGCGCCTCGCCGATGCGGTCAACCGTGAGCGGGTGGCTGCGCAGGTAGGGGTAACCGCCGCTGTCGTTCAGGCGGCTGGACTGGTCGAGCTTGTCGAACATGCCGGCCATGCCCGAGGGCGCGAAGCCGGCGTCGCCCAGCAGCGCGAAGCCGTTGCGGTCGGCCTCGCGCTCCATGTCGCGCGAGAAGTTCAGCTGCGACTGCGCCATGGCCGCCTGGCCGCCGGCGATGGCCGCCTGCGCCACGTCGACATTGCCCGAGCGGCCGGCCACCAGCAGGCCCAGCAGCATGGCCGCCAGGCCCAGTGAACTGCTGCGCGAACCCGCGCTGACGCTGCGCGCGATGTGCCGCTGCGTGATGTGCGAGAGCTCGTGCGCCAGCACCGAGGCCAGCTCGTCGGGGCTGGCGGTGAGCGCGATCAGCCCCAGGTGCACGCCCACGTAGCCGCCGGGCAGCGCGAAGGCGTTGACGCTGCGGTCCCGCACCAGGAAGGCCTCGTACGGGAACAGCGTGGCCGTGTCCACGCCGATGTCGCCACGCGCCTGCGCGGCCTTGACCAGCGGCTGCCACAGGCCCTGCAGGTAGCTCAGCAGGATGGGATCGTCCAGGTAGTCGGGGTCGCGGCGGATCTCGCGCATGATCTGCTCGCCCACGCGCTTTTCGGTGCTGAGGCCGAACTCGTCGGAGGCGGACTCGCCCAGGGCCGGCAGGCGCAGGGCCGGTGCCGGCCCAGCGGCGCCTTGCGCCTGCAGCGGCGATGCAGCCCCGATCAGCAAGCCTGCTGAAACCAGCGCGCACAGCGCGCGGCGCGTCCTGGCCAGGCCCCGGGGCAGCAGGGTGGGCAGGGCTGGGTGAGCGTTCAAGCGGAGCCTCGGTGCAAGTCGGCGTCGCCTATCATCGCACCCCTTCATTGCCCGCCCGTTGCTCGCTGCCATGACCTCGCCGCTGACCCATTTCGATGCCCAAGGCCAGGCCCACATGGTGGATGTGGCCGCCAAGACCGAGACGCACCGCGTGGCGCGCGCCGTGGGCACCATCCGCATGCTGCCGACCACGCTGGCGCTGATTGCCGGCGGCACGGCCAAGAAGGGCGACGTGATCGGCATCGCGCGCATCGCCGCCATCCAGGCCGCCAAGCGCACCGCCGAACTCGTGCCGCTGTGCCATCCGCTGCCGCTGACCCGCGTGGCGGTCGAGTTCCGCCTCGACGAGCCGGCCAGCGCGGTGCACATCGAGGTCACGGCCGAGACCGTGGGCCGCACCGGCGTGGAAATGGAAGCCCTGACCGCCGTTCAGGTCGGTCTGCTCACCGTGTACGACATGTGCAAAGCGGCCGACAAGGGCATGGAGATGACCGGCATCCGCCTGGTCGAGAAGCAGGGCGGCAAGAGCGGGCACTGGGTGGCACTGGCCTGAACTTGAGCCGTGGCCGGGCACGCGCCCGGCGCCGTCAGCGCCCGGCGGTTGCCGCAGGCAGGTAGTCGCGCCAGCCGGGCGTGCTGGCCGGCGGCTGGCACGGAAAGCCCGTCGTCTTACCGCCCTCGCAGGGGGCGAAGAAGTCGTCCGCCTCGGGGTTGTCGAACTCGCGCAGCCGTGCCGCCACGCCCTGCGCCAGGGTCTCCTGCCCCTGCGCGTGCAGGTGCTGCGCCCAGGCGATCATCAGGCGCGTGTCCAGCAGCGAGTGCGTGCCGCGCGCCAGGCCCAGCGCGCGGGCGGCAGCCGGCACCTCGTTGGTGGATGCCGCGTAATCGGCGTGATGGGCGAACAGCAGGCTGCGCTGGCCCCGTTCGATGCGCTCGGCCAGCGGGGTGCTGCCCGGCGGGGGTGCGTAGATGACGACCACGCTGCGGTAGTCCAGCAGCGCCAGCGCACCGCCCAGCATCATGGCCAGGCCCAGCGCCAGGCCGACCGCCAGGCCCGGCCCGCGCGGCAACGGCTCGGCCGCCCGGCTGGGCTGCAGGCCAGCGGCCGGATCGGGCAGGCCCAGCACGAAGCCCCAGGCGAAGGCGGCCGGCAGCAGGAAGTAGGCGTACCACAGCGGGTACTCCACCAGGCTGTGCAGGCCGGCCAGCAGCACCAGCACCAGCGCCGCACGCCCGGCGCTGCCGGCTGCGCTTGGCGCCGCCATGGCTCGCCGCCCGCCCTGCCACAGCGCCCAGGCCAGCAGGGCCAGCACCAGCCCGGCGCGCGGCAGGCCCAGTTCCACCGCCAGCTGCAGCATCAGGTTGTGGGTGTGGTCGAAGAAGGCCGTGGGCCGACCGGGGAAGGGTGTCAGCGTCCAGGCGAAGTTGAACTCGCCGAAGCCCACGCCCAGCCAGGGTTGGGCCTGGATCAGTGCCAGCGCATTGCGCCAGATGTTGCTGCGTCCGTTGCGGCTGCCACCATCGCCCAGGCCGCCTGCATCGATACGCGCCTCGGCGCCCAGCGCCTGGTGCGCCAGCTCGCCATACCAGGCCATCGCGCCATAGGCCAGCGCATACAGCAGCGGCGTGGCTGCCAGCGTCCAGCGCGCGGTGCGCGACAGGCGACGGTCCAGCAGGCCCCACAGCATCAGCACCCCCAGGCCGACGGCGCCGGTGCGCGAGGCCGTGAGTTCCACGCCCACCACCAGCAGCGCCACCACGGCCGCCAGCGCGCGGCGCGGCAGCCGTCCCAGCTCATGCAGCGCCACGGCGGCCACCATGGCCCACAGCAGCAGGCTGCACAGGTGATTGGGCTGGCGCAGGTTGCCCACCGCGCGGCCCGGCAGGCCGCTGGTGGCGATCAGGCTGCCATCGGCCCAGCCCGGCATGAACACCTGCACCCAGGCCACCACCGTGCTGGCCAGGCCGGCCCCGAGCAGGCCCACACAAAAGGCCTCGAACAGCGCCGGGCCCTCATGCCGCCGAGCGGCATCGGCACCGGTGCCCACCAGCAAGGCGGCCGCGGCGATGAGGCCGGCCGCCGCCAGGCTCAGCGAGCGGGGCAGCGCACCCAGCCACCAGGCGCTGAGCGCCGATACCCCCAGCACACCCAGCACCGCCAGCAACGACCCCGCACCCCGTGGCCAGCGCGCGGGCGCCAGCACCAGCACCCACGCCCCCCAGGCCGCCACCGCCACGCACTGGTTCAGCAGCGTGGCCGAAGGCGGGGCGTTGTAGGCCAGCAGCGTGGGCACGCAGCAGGCGAGGAGGGCGGCGAGCCAGAGTGAGGGAGCGAGCGAGGAAGGGCGCGGGATGGAGGGGTGCATGTGGAACGCAGCGATGGCAGGAACTGCAGTGAACGCGCCGGGTCTTGAGGGGTCCAGCGTCTGCGTTGGTCAGCACAGGCGCCTGAGGCTGTTGCCATCTGCTGATTCGTGAAATCGCGGTCGGATGCTAGCAGCCAGCCTTCTGCACACATGGCCTCTGTTGGAGGGGGCCTCTGCCCTCAAGAATTGGCCGTCTCGCGCAGGCTGCGACGAAGGCCTTGAGGCATCTAGTGGGCGCTGGCGCCCACCTGAGCAAGCTTCGGGGAGGGGCCGGAGCAACTGCGACCGCGCAGGTCACGATCGAAGTTCCCGTGGTGGAGGGTCCAACGCACTGGCGGGGTGTATGGGACGCTGCCAAGGTCTGGGAATGCGCCTGGTTTGGTGACGTTGAATCCCGCCTGCCTGGTCATGGTGGCGTATGCAGAGCGACCGGAGACGGGTTGATCCCGGTTTGCCCGCAGCGCGCGGGTGCGTTGCGGGTTGGCTGCCTGCCAGGCGTCGGACAACCAGAAGAACATCGGCACACGGTAATTGACCTCAGCCGCGAATCCATGACCTGCGCGCCTGCACTGGCCATCGAACAAGGCCTCTCCGTGGTCAGCCACAAACATCAGGGTGGCCGACAGTCCCGTGCCTTGAAGTTCGGCAATCACGGCGTCGAGAAACCAATCCGTGTACCTGACCGAGTTGTCGTACGCATTGATCAGCGCTGGTGTGTGTCTGTCGTGCCAGATGTCAGGCCGGTCGCTCGAGGCCAGGGCGGGCACGAAATGCTCAAACTCGGGCGGGTATCGGTGGGCATAGTGCAGATGACTGCCAAGGGTATGCAAGACGATGAGCTTGCGTGGCTCGGGCCTGGACAAGATCTCCTTCAGGCGTGGAAGCAGTGCGCCATCGAGGGCGCCTCGTCCTTTGTAATCGACCGGGTTGGCATAGAAGTGTTCATCGGCCTCATGTGCCAGCACGGCGATAGGAGTTTCGTGCGTTCCCGCGGCGCCTTGCGTGCTGAGCCAATGGGTTCGGAAACCGGCTTGGCGAAATGCCACCATCAACGAGGGTGCGTCATACGCCTCACTTGCAGTCAGTAGGAGTGGCACAGACTCCCGTGTCGCGGCAGCGGCTGAAACCGCATCCGAGAAGGCGATGATGCCGGAGCGGGCGATGAGTCTTGGTGTCGTATCGCGAGCACCACCAAACAGACCCCAGCGATCGGGCCGTGCCGTCTCTCCGATCACCAAGACATGTACCGCGGGCGTGTCTTGTTGTGCGGGTGAGATCCAGCGCACCCCCACGTCCAGACGACCCACGGCTTGCGCGCGAGCTTCAACGCGGCGCAAGTGATGACCGAAGCGTGCAAGGCGCAGCGGCAAGCCCCATGGATAGCTGTCCTCCAACCGGGCTGCCAGGCCCTCACGATCCTCCGTCAACGGATCAGATGGCAGCTCCTCCAGGTCACGGGCGTCCGCGATCTGCCCCTCCGCCAGAACCAATGCGATGACCATCAGCAGCATGGCGGCCAGGCCCCCTATGCACCATAGGCGTGAGCGATGTTGCCAATGCCAATCTGCAATCCACCATTGTCGACAGGCCCAGACCGTGGCTGCGATCGACACCATGATGGTCAGGAGTACCCAGCCCCACCAAGGCCCCAACCAGGCCAGAACCTCGTCCGCGTGGGTTTCCGCCAGCACGCCGTAGACATGTGGCCCGGATGGCTGCCCGAACTTGAGCAGGTAGAAGGCCTCTGGGACCGCCAGCAGAGCAAAGGGGGCCAGCGCCCACACCGCCAAACGCGAGCGCCCAAACAGCGCCAGCGGCCCGACCAACCAGACCACGGAAAGGCCCAAGACGAACCAGGGCCCCCCGATGTCATCCACCCTGGGACTCAGTCCGACGATGTCCGTCGGATGTCGAACGACCAACCAGGCGATGGCCGGGAGCAGAGTGGGTGCAAACAGCAGCGCAACAGCCAAGGGCATGCGCCAGCGTGCGTGTCGCAAAGACATCCTGTGCAAAACGTAAAGGGGGCCGAAGCCCCCTTGAAACTCACGCGTTGATGGGAACCGAGATCAGGTGCCTGTGCCGGTGGCGGCGGCGCCCTTCACGTAGCCCTTTGTCACACATGCACCGCTGAAGGTCCAAGTGATTCGACCATTGCCGGCCGCAGGCGTCATCACGCAGGTGTCGCCGGCGTCGATGCCCTTGTAGGCATTCGGCGTCATGGTCAGCACGCCACCAGCGCCGGTCTCGACCTTGTTGAGTGCGCCGGTGGTGGTGGCGGTCATGTTGCTCGGAACGTCATTCGATCCCGGCGTGCCGCAGTCCGCCAGCGCATTCGTCTGGCTGTAGCAAATCTCCACGCCCTTTTTGAAGTTCGCCGCGCCGGCAATCACTTCCGAGTAGGCTGCCTTGGTGACATAACTTTGGTAGGCCGGCAGGGCCACGGCGGCCAGGATGCCAATGATCGCGACGACGATCATCAGTTCGATCAGGGTGAAACCTTGTTGCAGATTGCGCTTCATGGTGCAGCTCCTCGGGTGGAACGGAAACGGGTGGGTGGGGACGACGAGTGCTTCATCGCAGGACGCGTGCCAACACCGGATGTGAGGGGTTCAGGGGTCTGGCGCGGTGTTTCTTCACGACCGGGCCGGTCGGGGTGCCGCGTTGTGTCACACGGCGCGTCGGTCGGGTGACGTTTTTCGTCACCCCTGCCGCATCACGTCAGTGTCAGGCGCTGGCCGGCGCTCAGGGCCTGCACGCTGTGGCGGGGCGCCAGGGCGGTGATCTCGCTCATCACCGTGTCCAGCTCGCCCGGCTTGATGTGGGTGATCCACACGGTGCTGCCGTCCTGCAGCCGGGCCAGTTCCTGGCCCAGCGCAGACGGGTGCAGGTGGCGGCTCAGCGCCGCCAGGCGGTGCTCGTCGTTGCGGAAGGCGGTTTCGATGACGAGGTGGGCCACCGGCATCTGGGCCAGCCGCTGCCACAGGGCCTCGTTCGGGCCGGTGTCGCCGGTGAACACCCAGGCGCCCTGGCTGGCCAGCACGGCGAAGCCCACGGCCGGCACGGTGTGCTGGGCCGGCAGCACCTCGACGCGGCGCGCGCCCAGGTTCAGCACCTCGCCGGTGTCGAACGGATGCAGGGTCAGGATGGGCCGCTCGGCCGACGGCAGGCGGGTGAAGTCGGGCCAGATCTGGCCGTTGAACAGGTGCTGTCGCAGGGCGTCCAGCGTGGCCGGCAGGCCGTGCACGCGGATCGGCGGGCGGCCGGTGCGGCGGCGCATCACGCTGTCGGCCAGCAGCGGCACACCCAGCACATGGTCAAGGTGCGAATGGGTGAGCAGGATGTCCTGGATGCCGGCCAGTTCATCGAGCGTGAGATCGCCCACGCCGGTGCCGGCGTCGATCAGCACGTCGTCGTCGAGCAGGAAGGCCGTGGTGCGGCAGCCTGCGGCAATGGAGCCAGAGCAGCCCAGGACGCGAATCTGCATGGAGGACGGAGCCGCCATCCGGGCGGGCGGGAACGATTGCGAAGGGTGCCAGCCGGGGTGGGTGGCGGGTCCGTCGCGCGTCGGCGAGCCGAGCCGCGGCGGTGGCGCGATCGTCGCCGCCCCCTGCGGCGGATGCAAGCCTGAGGCCGCTCAGTTGTCCACGACCTGAACGACTGCGTGCCGTGCGGAGCGCGGCGATGTGAAGTCGATCACGTGGCCGGGAGACGTGCCGCCGCTGGCCGCGGCAGGGCGCTCAGCCCTGCACGAACTGCATCTGCGTGCCGGCCAGCTCGATCAGGTCGCCGTGGTGCAGCGGTGCGGTGTCGCCGGCGATGGGCACGCCGTTGATCGTGGGGCGCTGCTGGCCCTCCACATGGGCCAGCACGTAGCCGTTGGGCCGGCGGGTGATCGATGCCACCTGCACGCCAGGCTTGCCCACCGTGGTGACCACCTTGGTCAGCGTGACGGCGCGGCCGGCGGCGGCGCCGGTGAGCACCTTGATCGACGCGGTGGTGCCGGCCAAGGCCGCTGCGCCACTCAGGCCGCCCATGCCACCCATCGGGCTGGACACGCCCGCCGGGCTGGCGCCGGCCGGTTGCAGGTACGAGGGGTGCGGCGGCACGCCGGTGCTGCCGCCCGGCCGCATGATCATGGTCTTCTCGAAGTCGCCACCTTCCTCGACCAGGAACTTGATCTTGTACTTGCCGATCTCGACCGTGTCGTTGTGGGCCAGCAGCTGCTTCTTGATCGCCTTGCCGTTGATGTAGGTGCCGTTGGTGCTGTTGAGGTCTTCGATGAAGACGTCGTTGCCCACCATCTGCAGCACGGCGTGCTCGCCGCTGACGGCGAGGTTGTCGATGACGATGTCGTTGTAGGGCCGCCGGCCGAGCGTGGTCTTGTCCTTGGTGATCTGGACTTCCTTGATCACCACGCCGTCGAGAGACACCACCAGCTTGCCCATGCTTGACCTTCTACGTTTTCATCCAGCCCGGGATGGGCTCGAGAACGCCTGCATCGCTGCAGAACTGCCGCGTCAGCGGCCGAACTTCCACCACGGACGCCCGGGCGCCGCGGTCCCTCCCGCTACCCGCACGAGTATGAGAGCGATATTATCCTTTCCACCTGCCTCATTGGCCGCGTCGATCAGCGCCTTGCCGGCGGCCGGCAGCGCGTCGTGCGTCTGCAACAGGCGCGCGATCATCGGGTCATCGAGCATGTCCGACAGGCCGTCGGAACACATCAGGTAGACGTCGCCCGGCTGCAGCTCGTGCAGATGGGTTTCCAGCAGCACCGTGTCCTCCACGCCCACGGCGCGGGTGACGAGGTTCTTGTTGGCCGAGAAGGCCGCCTGCTCGGGGGTGATCAGGCCGGCGTCGATCTGCTCCTGCAGCAGCGAATGGTCGCGCGTGATCTGCGTCAGCTGTCCGCCGCGCCAGCGGTAGGCGCGCGAGTCGCCCACATGGCCCAGGCGCAGCTGGCCTTCGCGGAACACCGCCACCACCAGTGTGGTGCCCATGCCGGCGTACTGCGGGTTGGCGTTGGCGGCGTTGAAGATGGCGCGGTTGGCGTTGTCCACGCAGATGTCCATCGCGCGGCGCACTTCCAGGTCGCTGGCGCGCTGTGCGGCCTGGGCCAGCCAGCGGCCCAGCTCGGTGCAGATGAAGCTGGTGGCCATGCCGCTGGCCACTTCGCCAGCGTTGTAGCCGCCCATGCCGTCGGCCAGAACGGCCAGCGCATTGCCTTCGTCCACCGCCACCGAGTCCTCGTTGTTGGTGCGCGAGCGACCCGTGTCGACGGCGTGGAAGAACTCGAAGGTCATGCTGGGCGCTGCGCGCGTGGGCCGGGGGAGCGGGCGATTTTGCATCGGAAGCCACGGGGGATCATCGCGGCCCCCTACAGTCGGAACGCGACATCCGGCGCAAGAACGCGCGCCATCACGGCGGCCAGCGCCGCCAGGTTGGCCGCCCAGTCGGCCAGGTCGGTCGGGCGCTGTTCGGGCTCGCGGGCCAGCAGACTTTCGACCGACGCGACCACGGTGGCCGGCAGGTCACGGCGCAGCACGGCCAGGCGCGCCGGCGCCTCGCGGTGGGTGGAGCGCAGCAGTTCGCCCAGGGTGTCGGCCTGGTGCGGGCGGCGGCCGGCCAGCAGCTCGAACAGCATCACGCCCAGCGCGTAGGTGTCGGTGGCGGCGCTGGCGGGCGCGCCGGCCAGTTGTTCGGGCGCCATGTAGGCCGGCGTGCCCAGCGTCATGCCGGTGCGTGTCTGCGCGGCGTCGTCGACGCGGGCCACGCCGAAGTCGATCAGCTTGAGCACGCCGGTGCCCAGGTCGACCACCACGTTGGCCGGCTTCAGGTCGCGGTGCACGATGCCGCGCGCATGCGCATGCGCCAGCGCGGCGCCCACGCGCGCGCCGATGCGCAGCACCAGCGTTTCGGGCAGCAGGCGGCTGGGCTGGGTGTAGCGGCTCAGGTCGTTGCCGTGCACGCGCTCCATCGCCAGCCAGGCTTCGTGGGCGGTGAGCCCGGCCTCGTGCACGGCCAGGATGTCGGGGTGCTCGAGGCGGCGGGAGATGTCGGCCTCGCGGTGCAGGCGGGCCAGCCATTCGGCGCGCTCGGCCGACGGGATGTCGGCACCCAGCGGGATGCGCTTGACGGCCACCGACGCGCCGGTGCGTAGATCAACCGCCTCGTAGACCTCGCCCACGGCACCGCCGCCCAGGCGCGAGCCGATGCGGTAGCGCCCGGCCAGCAGGGGCAGCGGCCGCGCCATGGCTGGCGCGGCAGACTCGCGACGAAGAAACGAGAACCAGGCCACTGCGCCTCCCGTGACGCCCGGTGATGGATGGCCGGGGCACGTTAGCACAGGCGCAGGCCTGCGGTCATCCGCCGCTCACGTGGGCGGGGGACGGCGTGGGCGCCGCCGTTGCGTCTCAGGTCTCGGCAGGCTGGCGGCGGGCCTGCGCCCAGCGTCCGGCCAGCAGCACGCCGGCGATCAGCAGCGCATACAGCGCCCAGCGGGCCAGCGCATGCGGGTCGAACACGGCGTCCAGCAGCGGCTCGGCGACGATCATCTTGGCCGCTGTGAACGCCAGCACCGCGGCGCCCAGCTGCACGATGACCGGGAAGCGGTCGATCAGGCGCAGCACCACCGAACTGCCAGCCACCACGATGGGCACGCTGATCAGCAGGCCCAGGATCACCAGGGTCATGTCGCCATGGGCCGCGCCAGCCACGCCCAGCACGTTGTCGATGCCCATCAGCGCGTCGGCGATGACGATGGTCTTCATCGCGCCCCAGAAGCTGGCGGCCGGCGTGCCATGGTCGTCACCATCGTCGGCCGGCACCAGCAGGCGGTAGGCGATCCACACCAGGCCCAGGCCACCGGCCAGCATCAGGCCGGGGATCTTCAGCAGCCACAGCGTCACCAGCGTCATGGCGGCACGCACGACGATGGCGCCCACCGTGCCCCACAGCACCGCGCGCTTGCGCAGGGTGTCGGGCAGGTTGCGCGCGGCCAGGGCGATGACGATGGCGTTGTCGCCAGCGAGCACCAGGTCGATCAGGACGATGGCTGCCAATGCGGCGAACCAGTCGGGGGAAAACAGGGTCATGGAATCTCCGGAAGGTGTCGAGTCGTTGTGGCGACGCGGCAGCGCTCGGAGATCGGATGCCAGATGCGCGGGGGGGACCGCGGCCTTCGACCCGATGCACGCCAGGCGGTGCACGCGTCGAAGGTCTTGCCCGGCGGTGCCTGGATGGCACACCGCCCGACGGGCCGGAAGCAATGCTTCGTATTGACGACCCGCCGACCCAGGCCGCAAGGTGCGGGCGCACCGGCGGCGAACTGGGGGGCTACTCCCCTTCTGGGGCAGGATTAGGCCAGAAAACAGCAGAGCCTGGGAAACTGCGGGCCTTTCGCAGCATCACCGGGGGGCGGCGGGCGGTGTCTTGTCACGCACCCGCCGCGGTGGCCGGGCTCAGGCCTCGGCGGTGTGGCCAGCCTGGCGGCGCTGCAGCAGCAGGCCGACGGCCACCACGCCCAGGGCGCCCAGGGCGCCGGCCGCCTGCACCACCCAGTGCGGCACGCTGCCCAGGTGCTGGGCGACGGCGGGGTCGGTGAGCATCATCTCGCCGGCCAGGAAGCCCAGCAGGCCGGCACCGATGGTGATGATGACCGGGAAGCGCTCCATCACCTTCAGCAGCATGGTGCTGCCGAAGATGATCAGCGGGATGCTGATCGCCAGTCCGATGACCAGCAGCGTGGTGTCGCCCTTGGCCGCAGCGGCCACGGCCAGCACGTTGTCCAGGCTCATCACCAGGTCGGCCACCAGGATGGTGCGCACGGCGGCCATCAGGCCACCGCTCTTGTCGCTGCCGACATCGCCGTCGCCATCGTCTTCCAGCAGCAGCGACACGCCGATGTAGGCCAGCAGCACGCCGCCGATGATCTTCAGGTAGGGCCACTTCAGCATCTCGGCGGCCAGCAGCGTGAGGCCGATCCGCATCACGATGGCGGCGGCACTGCCGTAGAAGATGGCCTTCTTCTGCTGGTGCTCGGGCAACGAGCGGGCGGCCAGGGCGATGACCACCGCGTTGTCGCCCGACAGCAGGATGTTGGCAAGGATGATCGAGCCGAGCGCGGCCCAGAATGCGGCGGACATCAGGTCCATGGAAGTCTCTCCGGCGGTCTTGTGGTCCCGTGGATCGGCGCACGCGGCGCCGCACGGGGCAACCTGGAAGTGTAGGAAGCGCAGGGCCCGCCACCGTTCGTAAAACTACGCAAGCGGTGGCGATGGCGTTGGCGGGCGTCTGAAGGCGGACGCCGGCGCCCGAAAGCGCGACAGCCACCCGCAGGTGGCTGTCGTTGAATAGGTGTCACCGGTCGCGGCGCCTCAGCGGCGCCGTTGGTGCGCCGGGGCTCAGATCTTCAGCAGACCCTTGAGCAGGCGACCCATCTCGCTGGGGTTGCGGGTGACGGTGAAGCCGCACTCCTCCATGATCGCCAGCTTGGCGTCGGCCGTGTCGGCGCCGCCCGAGATCAGCGCACCGGCATGGCCCATGCGCTTGCCCGGAGGGGCGGTCACACCGGCGATGAAGCCCACCACCGGCTTCTTCATGTTCGCCTTCACCCAGCGCGCGGCCTCGGCCTCGTCGGGGCCGCCGATCTCGCCGATCATGATCACCGCGTCGGTGTCCGGATCGTCGTTGAACAGGCGCATCACGTCGATGTGCTTCAGGCCGTTGATCGGGTCGCCGCCGATGCCCACGGCGCTGGACTGGCCGATGCCCAGCTCGGTCAGCTGCGCCACGGCTTCATAGGTCAGCGTGCCCGAGCGGCTGACCACGCCGACGCGGCCCTTGCGGTGGATGTGGCCCGGCATGATGCCGATCTTGATCTCTTCGGGCGTGATCAGGCCCGGGCAGTTCGGGCCCAGCAGCAGCGTCTTCTTGCCGCCGGCCGCTTCCTTGGCCTTCATCTTGTTGCGCACTTCCAGCATGTCCTTCACCGGAATGCCTTCGGTGATGCAGATCGCCAGGTCCAGGTCGGCTTCCACCGCTTCCCAGATCGCGGCCGCGGCGCCCGCCGGCGGCACGTAGATCACGCTGACCGTGGCGCCCTGGGCGCTGGCCGCTTCCTTCACGCTGGCGTAGATGGGAATGCCTTCGAAGCTCTCGCCAGCCTTCTTCGGGTTCACGCCCGCCACGAAGGCGTTCTTGCCATTCGCGTAGGCCTGGCAGCCCTTGGTGTGGAACTGGCCGGTCTTGCCGGTGATGCCCTGCGTGATGACGCGGGTGTCCTTGTTGATGAGGATGGACATGTCGTGTTCTCCTGGGCTTACTTGACGGCGGCGACGATCTTCGTCGCGGCTTCGGCCATCGTGTCGGCGGCGATGATGGGCAGGCCGCTGTCGGCCAGCATCTTCTTGCCCAGGTCTTCGTTGGTGCCCTTCATGCGCACCACCAGCGGCACGCCCAGGTTCACCGCCTTGCAGGCCGTGATCACGCCCTCGGCGATGGTGTCGCAGCGCATGATGCCGCCGAAGATGTTCACCAGGATGCCCTTGACGTCCGGGTTCTTCAGCATGATCTTGAAGGCCTCGGTCACCTTCTCGGCCGTGGCGCCACCGCCCACGTCCAGGAAGTTGGCCGGCTCGCCGCCGAACAGCTTGATGGTGTCCATCGTGGCCATGGCCAGGCCGGCGCCGTTGACCAGGCAGCCGATGTTGCCGTCCAGGCTGATGTAGGCCAGGTCGAACTTGCTGGCTTCCACCTCGGCCGGATCTTCCTCGTCCAGATCGCGGTAGGCCACGATCTCGGGGTGGCGGAACAGCGCGTTGGCGTCGAAGTTGAACTTGGCGTCCAGCGCGATCAGGTTGCCCTTGCTGTCGCAGTTCAGCGGGTTGATCTCCACCAGGCTGGCGTCCGTGTCCATGTAGCAGCGGTACAGGTTCTGGAACAGCGGCACGGCCTGGTCGACCGACACGCCCTTCAGGCCGATGGCCTCGGCGATCTTGCGGGCCTGCGCGTCACCCAGGCCGGTGAGCGGGTCGATCAGCTCGGTGGTGATCTTCTCGGGCGTGGCGTGGGCCACTTCCTCGATGTCCATGCCGCCTTCGCTGGAGGCGATGAAGGCGACCTTCTGCGAGGCGCGGTCGGTGACGAGGGAGACGTAGTACTCCTTGCCGATGTCGGCGCCTTCCTCGATGTACAGGCGGCGCACCTTCTGGCCTTCGGGGCCGGTCTGGTGGGTCTTGAGCTGCATGCCCAGGATCTGGCCGGCCAAGTCCTTCACGCCGTCGAGCGTCTTGGTGACCTTCACGCCACCGCCCTTGCCGCGGCCGCCCGCGTGGATCTGCGCCTTGACCACCCACACCGGGCCGCCCAGCTTCTGCGCGGCTTCCACCGCCTCCTGCACCGAGAACGCCGCAATGCCGCGCGGCACCGGCACATTGAACTGGCGCAGGATTTCCTTGCCTTGGTATTCGTGGATTTTCATCGTGGGCTCTTGGCTGTCGAGAGAACTTTGTGCTGCCTGCGCACGGCGCGCCGTGGGCAAGCCCGGTGTTGGCCCGGCGCCCGAGGCGGGGCGAGCAAACCTGCGCAATTTATCATGTTGCACTGCGGAAAACCCGAACGAGTGTCGCGGTGGCGCAGTCGGGCATTGCGCTTGTGCCGTTTCGGCACGTCGTGAAGACGGGTTGGCAGGCGCTGGAGGGGGCCCCTGGATGGGGGGGCTCCGGAGGCTTCAGGCCTCGTCGTCGGTCAGGCCGCGGATGACGCGCCGCACCACGTCGGACGAGAAGCCTCGGCCGGCCAGAAAGCGCATCTGGCGCAGCCGCTCGCCGGGGTCAGCCGCGGGCGCGCCGTACTTGCGCTGCCAGACCTCATGGGCGCGGGCCAGTTCGGTGTCGCGCAGTTGCTGGCGGGTGTCGGCGTCGGGGGCCAGGCCGTGCTGGGCCAGTTCGCGCTCGATGCGCAGGTTGCCGTAGCGGCCCTGGCGGGTGTGGATGCGGCTGTCGATGAAGCGCTGGTCGGACAGGTAGCCGCGTGCGCTCAACCAGTCGAGCAGCGCATCGACCTCGGGGGCGTGATCGACCGGATCAGCGCCCGCCTGCGAATCATCGTCGGGGGCATCGGCCGCGAAGGTATCACCGTCGCCCGCCGGGCCTTCGAGCGGGGCCGCCCAACCCGGCGCACTGACGGCGGGTGGCGGCACCGGTCGGCCGGCGGCGGCGCGCAGCAGCCGCGCGCGCAATTCGGCGCGGCTGTGCTCGCGCTGCGCCAGCCATTGCAGCGCGCGCACTTTCAGCGAGGCGGGACGCGGCGGCACCCCGGTGCCTGGGTTCAGGCCTCGGCGTCGCCGGCCGGGCCGGGCTGCAGCGGCACGCCCAGGGCCTCACGCACCTTGTTTTCGATTTCCAGCGCGATGTCGGGGTTCTCGCGCAGGAACTCGCGGGCGTTGTCCTTGCCCTGGCCGATCTTCTCGCCGTTGTACGCGTACCAGGCGCCGGACTTGTCGACGATCTTGGCCTCGACGCCCATGTCGATGATCTCGCCCTCGCGGCTGGTGCCTTCGCCGTAGAGGATGTCGAACTCGGCGGTCTTGAACGGAGGCGCGACCTTGTTCTTGACGACCTTGACCTTGGTCTCGCTGCCGATGACCTCTTCACCGCGCTTGATGCTGCCGGTGCGGCGGATGTCCAGGCGCACCGAGCTGTAGAACTTGAGCGCATTGCCGCCGGTGGTGGTTTCGGGGTTGCCGAACATCACGCCGATCTTCATGCGGATCTGGTTGATGAAGACGACCATGCAGTTGGTCTTCTTGATCGTGGCGGTGAGCTTGCGCAGGGCCTGGCTCATCAGGCGGGCCTGCAGGCCGGGCAGGCTGTCACCCATCTCGCCTTCGAGTTCAGCCTTGGGGGTGAGCGCGGCCACCGAGTCGACGATGACCAGGTCGACCGAGCCGGAGCGCACCAGGGCGTCGACGATCTCGAGCGCCTGCTCGCCGGTGTCGGGCTGGCTGATCAGCAGCTCTTGCAGGTTGACGCCGAGCTTTTGCGCGTAGGCGGTGTCGAGTGCGTGTTCGGCATCGATGAAGGCGCAGGTGCCGCCCAGCTTCTGCATCTGGGCCACGACCTGCAGCGTGAGCGTGGTCTTGCCCGAGGACTCGGGGCCGTAGATCTCGACGACGCGGCCGCGCGGCAGGCCGCCGACGCCCAGCGCAATGTCGAGGCCCAGCGAGCCGGTGGAGACGACCTCGAGCGCCTCGACGGCCTCGCCGTCGCCCAGCCGCATGATGGACCCCTTGCCGAACTGCTTCTCGATCTGGGCGAGGGCGGCTTGCAGGGCCTTGGCTTTTTCGGTGTTCAGTGCTTTCACGGGTGCGTCCATGGTGGGCTCTCCTCGGGTACGTGGCCCGATGATAGCCGAGTTACTGTATGTTTGAACAGCCTGGTCAAGTCCACAGTGCAGATGAACCCGCGCCGGGCCGTGCTGTCAGGATGTGCAAGTGTCGGGCTGCCTAGAATCAATTCGAGTCCAGCCGGCCGGTGCGCGCCGGGTTCTGGTCACGGCAGGGCACCAGCAGGAGACGAAGATGCGGATTCTCATCGCGGAAGACGACCAGGTGCTGGCCGACGGATTGTTGCGCTCGCTGCGGGCCACCGGCTACGCGGTGGATCAGGTGGGCAGCGGCAGCGAGGCCGATGCGGCGCTGGCGGCGCACGAGTTCGATCTGCTGATCCTCGACCTGGGCCTGCCCAAGATGCATGGCTTCGACGTGCTGCGCAAGCTGCGCGGCCGCGGCTCGGCGGTGCCGGTGCTGATCCTGACCGCGGCCGATTCGGTGGAGCAGCGTGTCAAGGGCCTGGACCTGGGCGCCGACGACTACATGGCCAAGCCGTTTTCGCTGCAGGAACTGGAGGCGCGCGTGCGCGCGCTGACGCGGCGCGGCCTGGGCGCGGCGTCCAACGTCATCAAGCACGGGCCCCTGACCTTCGACGCCACCGGCCGCGTGGCGTACATCAGCGACCAGATGGTGGAACTGTCGGCCCGCGAACTGAGCCTGCTGGAGGTTCTGCTGCAGCGCGCCGGCCGGCTGGTGAGCAAGGACCAGCTGGTCGAGCGCCTGTGCGAGTGGGGCGAAGAGGTCAGCAACAACGCCATCGAGGTCTACATCCACCGCCTGCGCAAGAAGATCGAGCAGGGGCCGATCCGCATCGCCACGGTGCGGGGGCTGGGCTATTGCCTCGAGAAAATTCCGAACTGAGGCCCACCCCCGAGGCGCCTGCGGCGCTTCCCCCTCAAGGGGGCATCGCGAGCGGCCCGGCAGAGCCGGATCCGCGGCGATCGCTGGGTTGGGTTCGCGCTGTGCGAACGGCCGGGCGTTATCCTGCCACGCATCACCATGGACACCCCCCGCGAACAGCGCTCGCTCTTCGGCGAGATCCTCGACTGGATGCTCGCGCCGCTGCTGCTGCTGTGGCCGCTGAGCGTGGCCCTGACCTGGCTGGTGGCGCAGAGCATCGCCAGCCGGCCCTTCGACCGTGAGCTGGCGGCCATGGCGCGCACCGTGGCGCGGCAGGTGGTGGTGGAGCCGGGCAGCATCGAGAAGGCCAGCACCATCCGGCTGCGCCACCCCGAGGTGGCCAGCGAGGTGCTGCGCACCGACGACGCCGAACGCGTGCTGTACCAGGTGCTGGGGGCGCGGGGCGAATTCGTGGCCGGTGACCGCAACCTGCCGGTTCCCGAGGACACCCCCGCCGCGCCGCAGGAGCTGCGCTGGCGCGACGACGAGCTGCAAGGCGACGGCGTGCGCGTGGCCTACCTGTGGCTGCCGCCCACCGGCGTGCCGGGCGAACTGCCGGTGCTGGTGCAGGTGGCCGAGACGCTGGACAAGCGCTCGCGCTTGGCCACCGAGATCATCAAGGGCGTGATCGTGCCGCAGTTCGTGGTGCTGCCGCTGGCCGTGCTGCTGGTGTGGTTTGCGCTGGCGCGCGGCATCAAGCCGCTCAATGAACTGCAGCAGCGCATCCGCCGCCGCGAGCCGCATGACCTGGCGCCGCTGCCCGAGCGCGACGTGCCCGAGGAGGTGGCGCCGCTGGTCAGCGCCATCAACGATCTGCTGGCGCGGCTGGACCAGTCGATGCGCACGCAAAAGCGCTTTCTGGCCGATGCCGCGCACCAGCTGAAGACGCCGCTGGCCGGCCTGCGCATGCAGGCCGAGCTGGCGCAGCGCGAGATCGACGCCGGCCAGCAGGACGCCAAGTCGCTGGGCCGCTCGCTGCAGTACATCGCGCATTCCAGCGAGCGCGCCGCGCACATGGTGAACCAGCTGCTCGCCATGGCGCGTGCCGAGGCACGCACGCTGGCGCGCCAGCCCGAGACGGTGAACCTGGTGGAGCTGGCGCGCGAGACGGTGCGCGACTTCGTACCCAAGGCCATGGACAAGCGCATCGACCTGGGCTACGAGGGCCCCGAGGCCGACGCGGCACTGCACGGCCGCCTGCTGGGCCAGCCGGTGATGGCGCGCGAGTTGGTGCGCAACCTGGTAGACAACGCGCTGCAGTACACCCCGGCCGGGGGCACGGTGACGGTGCGCGTGATGGACGACCCGTTCGGCCAGGTGGTGGTGCTGCAGGTGGAGGACACCGGCCCGGGCATCCCCGAGGCCGAGCGCGCGCTGGTGCTGGAGCCCTTCTACCGCGCACTCGGCACCAACACCGACGGCAGCGGCCTGGGCCTGGCCATCGTCAACGAGATCGTGCAGCAGCATGGCGCCGAGATGAGCATCGCCGACGCCCGTCCACGCAGTGTGGCGATGGCGCAGGGCCAGGCGCCGGGGGCGCTGTTCACGGTGCGCTTTCCGCTGGTGGCCTGGGGCCCGACGGTGGCAGACGCGGCTCAGTCGAGCGCTGGGCCGCCCCAAGCCGACTGAGCACCCGCCCGGCGGGTGGCCTTGCGTACCCGCAAGGCCGGGTGCCCCAGTCAGCGTTGCATCAGCCCGCGGCTGCGCGCGATGGACATCAGCATGCCCAGCGCCAGGCCCAGCGTCACCATCGCAGTGCCGCCATAGCTGATGAAGGGCAGCGGCACGCCCACCACTGGCAGGATGCCGCTGACCATGCCCAGGTTGACGAAGCCGTAGGTGAAGAAGCTCAGCGTGATGGCGCCAGCCAGCAGGCGCGAGAAGGCGGTGGGCGCCTGGGCCGCGATGACCAGGCCGCGGAAGATCAGCGCGATGTAGCAGACCAGCAGCAGGCCGGCGCCGAGCAGGCCGAACTCCTCGGCGAAGCCGGCGAACACGAAGTCGGTGGTGCGCTCGGGAATGAACTCCAGGTGCGTCTGCGTGCCGCTCATGAAGCCCTTGCCGGTGAGGCCGCCCGAGCCGATGGCGATCATGCCTTGCAGGATGTGGAAGCCCTTGCCCAGCGGGTCGCGCGTGGGGTCGAGCAGGGTGCACACACGCTGCTTCTGGTAGTCGCGCAGGCCGTGCCAGGCCACTTCGGGCTGGCACAGCGTGTCGCCCATCAACACGATGGTGGTGATGCCCACGGCACCCAGCAGCAGCACGGGCACGATCAGCCGCCACGACAGGCCGGCAAAGAACAGCACGTACAGCCCCGACGAGAGCACCAGGATGGCCGTGCCCAGGTCGGGCTGCTTGGCCACCAGCAGCACCGGCACCAGCAGCAGCAGCCCGGCGATGGCGAACTCGGGCGTGCGCCACTGGCCCTCTCGCTTCTGGAACCACCAGGCCAGCATCAGCGGCATGGCCAGCTTCATGATCTCGCTGGGCTGGATCACGATGCCCAGGTTGATCCAGCGCGTGGCGCCCTTCTTGGTGATGCCGAAGGCCAGCGTGGCCAGCAGCAGCAGCACGCCCAGCGTGTACAGCGGCACGGCCAGCGTCTGCAGCCGCTGCGGCGGCACCTGGGCGGCGATGAGCATCACCACCGCGCCGATCATCATGTTGCGGCCATGGTCGGCGAAGCGCGTGCCGTGGTCGAAGCCCACCGAGTACATGGTCACCAGCCCGAGCGCGGCCAGCATCAGCACCACCGCGGTCAGCGGGCCGTCGAAGCCGCCCAGTACCGGCTTCAGGCGCTGCCACAGGCTGGGCCGTTCGAACACGACGCTCATCGCGAGGCTCCTGGGGTGGCCGCAGCGGCGCTGGCCGTGCGGGCGCCACTGCTGGCACCGGCGGCGCTTGCAGCGCTGGCGGCACTGGCGGCACTGGCGCCCAACGCCGGCGCCATCGGCTGGCCCGGCAGCGGCACCTCGGCCGCGCGCCGCGGCGTGCCGATCGGTGCGCTGCTCTGGCCCTGGCGGGTGGCGGCCATGTCTTCGTCGCTGGGCCACTGGCCCTGCAGCAGGTAGTCGAACACGCGGCGCGCGATCGGCGCGGCCGCCTGGGCGCCGAAGCCGGCGTTCTCGACGATCAGTGCCAGCGCCACCTGCGGCGCCTCGGCCGGCGCATAGGCCATGTACAGCGCATGGTCGCGCAGGTGCTCGGCCATCTTGGCGGCGTTGTACTTCTCGTTCTTGCCGATGCTCACCACCTGGGCCGTGCCGGTCTTGCCGGCGGCCTGGTAGCCGGCGCCGCGGAAGGCGGTGGCCGAGGTGCCCTCGATGTTCACGCCCACCAGCGCGCGGCGGATCACCTCCATGTGCTCGGGCTTGATCGGCACCGGCGTCAGCGGCTCGGCGGCCACCTTGCGCGAGGCGCCCGACACCACGTCGACCACCTCGCGCACCAGGTGGGGCTTGTGGCGCTGGCCGCCGGCGGCCAGCGTGGCCGTGGCCTGGGCCAGCTGCAGGATGGTGAAGCTGTTGTAGCCCTGGCCGATGCCCAGCGAGATGGTCTCGCCTGCGTACCAGCGCTTCTGCTCGGGCTTGCGGTAGGCGTTCTGCTTCCAGGTGGTGGAGGGCAGCACGCCCTTGACCTCGCCGTCCAGGTCGATGCCGGTGAGCTGGCCGAAACCATAGGGCGCCAGCTGCTCGGCCATCAGGTCCACGCCCATCTCGCTGGCCAGGATGTAGTAGTAGGTGTCGCAGCTCTGCACGATGGAGCGGTACATGTCCACCATGCCGTGGCCGCCCTCCTTGTCGTCGCGGAAGCGGTGGTTGCCGAAGTTGAAGTAGCCGGGGTCGGCATAGGCCTGCTGTGGCGTGCGTTTGCCGGTGGCCAGCGCGGCCAGCGACATGAAGGGCTTGTAGGTGGAGCCCGGCGGGTAGGTGCCGCGCAGCGCACGGTTGAGCAGCGGCTTGTCGATGGACTCGTTCAGCTCGCGCCAGCTGTCCACGTCGATGCCGTCGACGAACAGGTTGGGGTCGAAGGTGGGCTTGCTGACGAAGGCCAGCACCTCGCCGGTGCGCGGGTCGATGGCCACCAGCGCGCCGCGCCGCTCGCCGAACAGCTGCTCCACCAGCATCTGCAGCTTGATGTCCACGCTCAGCCGCAGCGTGTTGCCCGGCGTGGCCGGGTGGCTGCCCAGGCGGCGCACGGCGCGGCCGCCGGCCGAGGTTTCCACCTGGTCGAAGCCGGTCGTGCCGTGCAGTTCGCGCTCGTAGCGCTGCTCCAGCCCCAGCTTGCCGATGACCTCGGTGCCGCGGTAGTTGGCCTGGTCCTCGTCGGCCCAGTCGTCCATGGCCTTCTGCTCGGCGTTGTTGATGCGGCCGATGTAGCCCACCAGGTGCGAGCCGGTCTCGCCCAGCGGGTAGGTGCGGAACAGCCGCGCGCGCACATCCACGCCCGGAAAGCGGAAGCGCTGCGCGGTGAAGCGCGCCAGTTCCTCGTCGGACAGGCGGTTGCGGATCGGCAGCGACTCGAAGCTCTTGCTCTCGTCCATCAGGCGCTTGAAGCGCCGCCGGTCCTTGGGTGCGATCTCCACCACCTCGGCCAGCGCGTCGATGACCTTGTCGAGCTCGCCCTGCACCTTGGCCGGCGTGATCTCCAGCGTGTAGGCCGAGTAGTTGGTGGCCAGCACCACGCCGTGGCGGTCGATGATCAGGCCGCGGTTGGGCACGATGGGCACCACCGCGATGCGGTTGGCCTCGGCCTGCTCGGCCAGGTCATCGTGGCGCACCACCTGCAGCCAGAACAGCCGCGTGCCCAGCAGGCCGAAGCACAGCAGCACGAACAGCGCGGCGGCGATCAGGCGGGTGCGAAAGCGCCCCAGCTCCCGATCCAGATCCTTCAGTTCCGTCACAGCGGTCTGTTTTCGTCGGGATCAGGGGCGCGGCGCTGCGGCGCCAGCAGCAGCCACACCACCAGCGGCCACAGCGCGGCCTCGGCCAGCGGCGCCAGCATCAGGCCCCAGCCGGGGAACATGCCTCCGGCGATCATGCGCGCCAGCAGCGACACGCCGTGCGCCGCCGCGAACAGCGGCAGCACCTGCAGCGCCTGCGCCGGCACCGGAAACCACAGCAGCCGCCGGTGCATGGTGATCGCGAAGTAGGCCAGCAGCGTGTAGGCCAGCGCATGCTGGCCCAGCACCGCGCCCTCGTGCACGTCCATCACCAGGCCGAACACGAAGGCCCAGCCCACGCCGACGCGGCGCGGCTGGTAGACGTTCCAGAACACCAGCACCAGGGCCACCAGGTCGGGCGAGCCGGGATGGCGGCCGATCGGCGTCATCTCCAGCAGCACCGCCAGCACCAGCGAGAAGCCGATGAACAGCGGGTTGGCCGGCAGCAGCAGCTGGTTGGCGGAGCCCAGCGGGCGGATCATGGCCGGCTCCCGGCAGCGCTGGCAGGGGCGGCGGACGCTGCGGCCGTGGCCGATGCGGCGCCCGACTTGGCCGCGGCCTTGCCGGCACCCTTGGCGGACTTGTCGGCCTTGGCCGGCTCGGGCGCGGGCTCGGGCCGTGGCGGCATCTGCTGCGCCGTGGGCTGCAGCACCAGCAGGTGGCGCACGCCGTCGATGCCGGCCGCGGGCGCCAGCAGGATGCGGGCGAAGCCGGCATCGGCGCGGCGGTCCACGCGGGTCACGGTGCCCACGGTCAGGCCCGGCGGATAGACGCCGTCGATGCCGCTGGTCAGCAGCCGGTCGCCGGCCTTCACGTCGGCGTTGGCGGCCACGAAGCGCAACTCCAGCGCGCCGCCGCCCTCGGCGCCGCCGAAGGCCGCGCTGCGCTGCTGGGTGCGCTCGTTGAGCACTGGGATCGCGGCGTCGCGGTCGGTCAGCAAGGTCACCAGCGCCGACAGCGGGTACACCGCCGTCACCTGGCCCAGCACGCCGGCCTCGTTGACCACCGGCGCGCCCAGCGTCACGCCGTGGCGCTCGCCGCGGTCGATGAACAGCTTGCGCGAATACGGGTCGGCGGCCTCGTACAGCACCTCGGCACTGACCGAGGGCACGGCCAGCGCCGGGCGCAATTCCAGCAAGGCGCGCAGGCGGGCGTTTTCCTGGGCCAGCTGGTCGCCGCGGGCCACGCGCTCGGCTTGGCGCGCCAGCTGCACGCGGGCGGCGTTTTCGGCGCTGCGCGCGGCATCCAGGCCCTGCAGGTAGCCGCCGGCCTCGTCGGCCAGGCGCACCGGCCACTTCAGCGCCTGCTGCACCGGCAGCAGCGCGGTGGCCAGCGCGGCGCGCAGCGGTCGCGTGAGCTTGAAGCGCGTGTCGGCCGCCATCAGGAAGACGGCCAGCGCCGAGCACAGCACCAGCTTGGTCAGTGCCGACGGGCCCTGGCGGAAGAAGGGCGGCGGGGTACGGTCGATCGTGCCGAGCGACATGAGGGGCTGCGGCGCAGGCGCAATGTCAGGGCGGGCGCGGCGGTGGGTGTGCCACGGCCGGTGCTTCGGACCTTACTCGGAGGTGAAGATCGAGCCCAGGCGCTCCATGCGCTCCAGTGCCATGCCGCAGCCGCGCACCACGCAGGTCAGCGGGTCTTCGGCCACCAGCACCGGCAGGCCGGTTTCCTCGGCCAGCAGGCGATCCAGGTCGCGCAGCAGCGCGCCGCCGCCGGTGAGCATCATGCCGCGTTCGGCGATGTCGGCGCCCAGCTCGGGCGGCGTCTGCTCCAGCGCGTTCTTCACGCTGGAGACAATCTGGTTCAGCGGGTCGGTCAGGGCTTGGAGGATCTCGTTGCTGCTGATGGTGAACGAGCGCGGCACGCCTTCGCTGAGGTTGCGGCCCTTGACCTCGATCTCCTTCACCTCGCTGCCGGGGAAGGCCGAGCCGATGTTCTTCTTGATCATCTCGGCGGTGGGCTCGCCGATCAGCATGCCGTAGTTGCGGCGGATGTAGTTGATGATGGCTTCGTCGAACTTGTCGCCGCCCACGCGCACACTGCCCTTGTAGACCATGCCGCCCAGCGAGATGACGCCCACCTCGGTGGTGCCGCCGCCGATGTCGACGACCATGGAGCCCGAGGCTTCGCTCACCGGCAGGCCGGCGCCGATGGCCGCGGCCATGGGTTCCTCGATCAGGTAGACCTCGCTGGCGCCGGCGCCGAGTGCCGATTCGCGGATGGCGCGGCGCTCGACCTGGGTGGAGCCGCAGGGCACGCAGATGATGATCCGCGGGCTGGGGCGCAGCACCGAGCGCGGATGGACCATCTTGATGAACTGCTTGAGCATCTGCTCGGTGACGGTGAAGTCGGCGATCACGCCGTCCTTCATCGGGCGGATGGCCTCGATGTTGCCGGGCACCTTGCCCAGCATGGCCTTGGCCTCCTTGCCCACGGCCTGGATGGTCTTCTTGCCGTTGGGGCCGCCTTCGTGGCGGATGGCCACCACCGAGGGCTCGTCGAGCACGATGCCCTTGCCGCGCACGTAGATCAGCGTGTTGGCGGTGCCGAGGTCGATGGCCAGGTCGGTGGAGAAATAGCGGCGCAGGGATCCGTACATGGGGAGACGCAATCTGGGCAGGAGAGGCGACGCGCGGCAGCAGGCGGCGGGTTCGCCGGGGTGCGCGCGGCCATCACGGGCGCGGCGCACAGGCTGGAAGGGGGCTCGAAAAGGCTCGAATGGGGCTCGGCACACCCCTGCGGGAACGCTGGCGAAGGCAGCGCAGACGCTGCGGCCGACAACGGGCGCGTAGGGGTGTGGATAACCGAAGATAATACCGCATCACCCCGGTGTTTCCCCCTTCGGAAACCCACCGTTGCACCCATTCCCCATGCCCCTGACCCCACAGGACGTGAGCCGCATCGCGCACCTGGCTCGCCTCGAACTCAGCCCCGCCGAAGAGCCGCAGATGCTGGCCCAGCTGAACGACTTCTTCGGCATCGTCGAGCAGATGCGCGCGGTCGACACCACCGGCGTCGAGCCGCTGTACACGCCGCTGTCGGCGCTGCACGCGGTCGAGCTGCGCCTGCGTGACGACGCCGTGACCGAGACTCCCGACCGCACCGCCAACCAGGCCAGCGCACCAGCGGTGGAAGACGGCCTGTTCCTCGTGCCCAAGGTCATTGAATGAGCGGCGATCTGCACAACCTGGGCGTGGCCCAGCTCGGCCGCGCGCTGGCCGACAAGACGGTTTCCAGCGAGGAAGTCACCCGCCACCTGCTGGGCCGCATCGAGGCGCAACAGTCGCTCGGCGCCTTCCTGCATGTGGATGCCGAGGCCGCGCTGGCCGGCGCCCGCGCCGCCGATGCGCAGCGCGCCGCCGGCCAGGCCGGCCCGCTGACCGGCGTGCCGATCGCGCACAAGGACATCTTCGTCACCCGCGGGGCGCCCACCACCGCCGGCTCGAAGATGCTGGCCGGCTATGCCAGCCCCTTCGACGCCACGGTCGTCGCCCGGCTGAACGCCGCCGGCACCGTGAGCCTGGGCAAGCTGAACTGCGACGAGTTCGCGATGGGCTCGGCCAACGAGAACTCGGCCTACTTCGCGGCCCACAACCCCTGGGACGCCACGCGCGTGCCGGGCGGCTCCTCAGGCGGCTCGGCCACCGCGGTGGCCGCGCGCCTGCTGCCGGCGGCCACCGGCACCGACACCGGCGGCTCGATCCGCCAGCCGGCCAGCTTCACCGGCATCACCGGCATCAAGCCCACCTACGGCGTGTGCAGCCGTTACGGCATGATCGCCTTCGCCTCCAGCCTGGACCAGGCCGGCCCGATGGCGCGCAGCGCCGAGGATTGCGCGCTGCTGCTGGGCGCGATGAGCGGCTTCGACGAGCGTGACGCCACCAGCGCCCAGCGCCCGCCGCAGGACTTTCATGCCCAGATGCTGACGCCGCGCGAGGGCGCCAGCGCCAGCCAGCCGCTGGCCGGCCTGCGCATCGGCCTGCCCAGGGAGTTCTTCCCCGAGGGCCTGTCCAGCGATGTGGACGCCGCCGTGCGTGGCGCGCTGGCCGAGTTGCAGAAGCTGGGTGCCACACTGGTGGACGTGAGCCTGCCGCGCACCCAGCTGTCGATTCCGGTGTACTACATCATCGCGCCGGCCGAGGCCAGCTCGAACTTGAGCCGCTTCGACGGCGTCAAGTTCGGCCACCGTGCCCAGCAGTACACCGACCTGCTGGACATGTACAAGAAGAGCCGCGCCGAGGGCTTCGGCCCCGAGGTCAAGCGCCGCATCATGATCGGCACCTATGTGCTGAGCCATGGCTACTACGACGCCTACTACCTGCAGGCGCAGAAGCTGCGGCGCATGATCGCCGACGACTTCCAGGCCTGCTTCCGCCAGTGCGACGTGATCGCCGGCCCGGTGGCGCCCACGGTGGCCTGGGCCCTGCACGCGCAGGACGCCGACCCGCTGCAGGCCTACCTGGCCGACATCTTCACGCTGCCCGCCAGCCTGGCCGGCCTGCCCGGCATGAGCCTGCCCGCCGGCTTCGGCGAAGGCGGCATGCCCGTGGGCCTGCAGCTGATCGGCAACTACTTCGCCGAAGGCACGCTGCTGCACACCGCCCACGCGCTGCAGCAGGCCACCGACTGGCACACCCGCGCCCCGGCCGGCATCTGATCGTTCCCATGAGCACACCCGCCCTCATCCGCGGCTACGAGGTCGTCATCGGCCTCGAGACGCATGCCCAGCTTTCCACCGCCAGCAAGATTTTCTCGGGCGCCAGCACGGCTTTTGGTGCCGATGCCAACACGCAGGCCTGCGCGGTGGATCTGGCCCTGCCCGGCACACTGCCGGTGATGAACCGCGCCGCGGTCGAGCGCGCGATCCGCTTCGGCCTGGCCGTGGGCGCCAAGGTGGCGCCGCTGTCGATCTTCGCGCGCAAGAACTACTTCTACCCCGACCTGCCCAAGGGCTACCAGATCAGCCAGTACGAGATCCCGGTGGTGCAGGGTGGCCGCGTCACCATCCGCGTGGGCGAGGGTGACAAGGCGGTGGAGAAGGTGGTCAACCTGACCCGCGCCCACCTGGAAGAAGACGCCGGCAAGAGCCTGCACGAAGACTTCCATGGCCAGACCGGCATCGACCTGAACCGCGCCGGCACGCCGCTGCTGGAGATCGTCACCGAGCCCGACATGCGCAGCAGCGCCGAGGCCGTGGCCTACGCCCGCGCGCTGCACGCGCTGGTGATGTGGCTGGGCATCTGCGACGGCAACATGCAGGAAGGCAGCTTCCGCTGCGATGCCAACGTCAGCGTGCGCAAGCCCGGTGCGCCCTTCGGCACTCGGCGCGAGATCAAGAACCTGAACAGCTTCCGCTTCCTGCAGCAGGCCATCGACTACGAGGTCAACTGGCAGATCGACCAGATCGAGGACGGCCTGGCCATCCAGCAGGCCACCGTGCTGTTCAACCCCGACAAGGGCGAGACGCGGGCCATGCGCACCAAGGAAGACGCGCACGACTACCGCTACTTCCCCGATCCCGACCTGCCGCCGCTGGTGATCGCGCCCGACTGGGTGGAACGGGTGAAGGGCGAGATGCCCGAGTTGCCCGCGGCCATGGCCCAGCGCTTCCAGAGCGCCGACGGCCTGCCGGCCTATGACGCGGCGATGGTGACGCAGAGCCTGCCGTTCGCGCGCTACTACGAGGCCGCGCGTGACCTGTGCAAACAGCCCAAGCTGGTGGCCAATTGGCTGATGGGCGAGGTGAGCAAGCGCCTGAACACCGAAGGCCGCGACATCGCCGACGCCCCGCTGCCGGCCGCCACGCTGGCCGCGCTGATCGGTCGCATTGCCGACGGCACCATCAGCCACAACGCCGCCAAGCAGGTGTTCGACGCGCTGTGGTCGGGTGAAGCCGCCGAGGTCGATGCCGTCATCGAGGCCAAGGGCCTGAAGCAGATGAACGACTCCGGTGCGCTGGAGAAGATCATCGACGAGGTGCTGGCCGCCAACCCGAAGAACATCGAGGAATACCGCGCCGGCAAGGACAAGGCCTTCAACGCGCTGGTCGGCCAGGTGATGAAGGCCAGCAAGGGCAAGGCCAACCCGGCCCAGGTGAACGAGCTGCTGAAGGCCAGGCTGGCCTGAGGTTCGGTGGCGCGGCGTGCGCCGCGCCGTTCAGCGCCGGGCGCTTTGGCCGGACTCGGTAGAGGTGTTGGCCACCGGCAGCGCGCCCGGCTGCGTGCCCGTCCACAGCGCGCGCAGGCGCTGCAGTTCCGCGTCGTACAGCGCATTGATGCGCGCCAGCTCGGCTGCCTGGGTCTTGCTGGCGGCGCGCTGGGCGTCCATCGCGGCGTCGTTGGCGTCGAGCTGCTGCTTGAGCTTGAGCGGCAGCTGGCGGCCCTTGTAGAACTCCACCTCGTCCTGCAGCGGCTTGCGCTCGGCCGTCAGGTCCTTCATGCGCTGCTCGGTGGTCTTGATCGCCAGGCGCACGGTGTCCAGCGCGGCCTCGCGCGCCTTCTGGTGGGCGGCCTCGTTGGGGTAGCGCGCCATCAGGTTGCGGTCGCGGCGCACGGCGTCGTTCTGTGCCGCGCGCTGCTGGGCCGCCTGGCGCTCGGCGGCGTCGCGCTCGGCGCGCTCATCGGGCGTCAGCGTCGGCGGGATGACCTGGCGCACCGAGCCGTCCTTGTTGCGCAGCTGCTGCTCGCGCGCCAGGCAGGCGGGGATGGGCCGGTCGGAGGTGATGCGCTTGCCCTGCGCGTCCACACAGGTGTAGATGCCCGGGCCGCCGGCCGGTGCCGTCTGGCCCGCCGCGCCGGTGGGCAGTGCCAGCAGGGCGGGCAGCACGGCGGCCGCGGCCCCAGCCGCGTGGCGGCGCCAGCGCGGTGCCGGGGTCATACGCCGTAGCGGTCGCGGTACGCGGCCACGCGCGGCAGGTGGGCGGCCAGATCGGGGGCCTGGGTGGCCTGCAGGTACTGCAGCAGGTCGGCCAGCGTGGCGATGGCGCTGATCTGCAGGTTCAGGTGCTCGCGCACCCACTGCACAGCCGACCAGGGCGCGTCCTGGCCGTTCTCGGTGGCCTTCTCTTGCCGATCCAGCGCGATGGCCACGCCCACCGGCGTGGCGCCGGCGGCGGTGATCATGGCGATGGACTCACGCACCGAGGTGCCGGCCGAGATCACGTCGTCGATGATCAGCACGCGGCCCTTGACCGGTGCGCCCACCAGGGTGCCGCCCTCGCCGTGGTCTTTCGCTTCCTTGCGGTTGTAGGCGAAGGGCACATTGCGGCCGGCGCGCGCCAGCTCGATGGCCACCGCGGCGGCCAGCGAGATGCCCTTGTAGGCCGGGCCGAACAGCAGGTCGAACTCGATGCCCGAGGCCAGCAGGCGGCGTGCATAGAATCCGGCCAGCCGCCCGAGCTTGGCGCCGTCGTCGAACAGACCGGCGTTGAAGAAATAGGGCGACAGCCGTCCGGCCTTGGTCTTGAACTCGCCGAAGCGCAGCACGCCGGACTCGACCGCGAACTGCACGAACTCCTGCGCCAGGGCATCGGCCGGTGCGGTGGTGGGGGTCGTCATCGACATGGAGCTCCCTTGGCCTTTCGTCTCGTCACGCTGAACCTGAACGGCATCCGCTCGGCCGCCAACAAGGGCTTTCTGGAGTGGGCCGCGCAGGCAAACGCAGATTGTATGGGGGTGCAGGAAGTCAAGGCGCAGCACGAGGACGTGGCCGGCCGCTTCGATACCGTGGCCGGCATGCCCGGGCACTTCCACTACGCCGAGAAGAAGGGCTACTCGGGCGTGGGCCTGTACACCCGGCACGAGCCCAGCGACGTGAAGGTCGGCCTGGGCGACGCCGAGTTCGACGCCGAGGGCCGCTGGGTGGAGCTGCGTTTCGACAAGCCGGGGCGCAAGCTGTCCATCATCAGCTGCTACTTCCCCAGCGGCTCTAGCGGCGAGGAGCGGCAGCAGGCCAAGTTCCGCTTCCTCGACATCATGGCGCCGCACCTGGCCCGGCTGAAGAAGACGCGCGAGTTCATCCTGGTGGGCGACGTGAACATCGCGCACCAGGAAGCCGACCTGAAGAACTGGAAGGGCAACCAGAAGAACAGCGGCTTTCTGCCCGAAGAGCGCGCCTGGATGACCGCGCTGCTGGGTGCGGCCAAGGGCCAGGGAGGCCTGGTGGACGTGTACCGCCGCCTGCACCCCGACACCACCGACGCCTGCTACACCTGGTGGAGCAACCGCGGCCAGGCCTATGCCAAGAACGTGGGCTGGCGGCTGGATTACCACCTGGCCACGCCGGCCCTGGCCGAGCACGCCCACACCGCAGCGATCTACAAGGACCAGAAGTTCAGCGACCACGCGCCGCTGACCATCGACTACGGCTTCAGCCTCTGACCGAACGCACCCATGAGCACCGTCGCCACCCCTGCCGATCCCGAGGCCGATCCGCGCGTGAAGGCGGTGTTCGACGACATCCGGGCCACGCGCAAGACCGACTTCGTCAACAACCTGTGGCGCGCACTCGCCTTCGACCCCGCGCTGCTGGAGCGCACCTGGGCCGAGGTGAAGGCGCTGATGGCCACGCCCAGTGCGCTGGACCCGCTGACCAAGGAGCTGGTCTACATCGCCGTGTCCATCGCCAATGGCTGCGGCTACTGCGTGCACTCGCACACCGCGGCGGCGCGCGCCAAGGGCATGACCGATGCCCAGCATGCCGAGCTGCTGGCCATCGTGGGCCTGGCGGCCAAGACCAACCACCTGGCCACCGGGCTGCAGGTGGCGGTGGACCCGCAGTTCGACCGCAGCGCGTCGCGCTGACCGGCCGGGGGCTTCCCCCCGGTTGACAGTGCGCGGCCGCGCCGCGATGGTGGCAGGCCCTGCCCGCCGCACCGAAAGCGCCCGCCATGCACGCTGCCCAGCACCAGCACATCGCCACCGTGATGCAGGTGGCGGCCGATGGCGTGGGCGCTGCGGCTGCCGCGCGCCACGAGCAGGTGATCCGCGACAGCTGGCTGCGCTGCGTGCAGCAGCACCGGCTCGATCCCACGCGCATGCAGGAGGCGGTGATCCTGCCGCAGCAGCGCCTGCGCGAGCACCAGGACCAGATGGAGGCCTTTCTCCACATCGCCCGGCATGGCCTGGAGGCGCTGTACCAGCAGGTGGCCGGCCTGGGCTATGTGGTGCTGCTGACCGACGCGCGCGGCGTCACCGTGGACTTTCTGGGCGACCTGGTGGTCGAGCCCAGCCTGCGCCGCGCCGGCCTGTACCTGGGCGCCGACTGGAGCGAGCACCATGCCGGCACCTGCGGCGTGGGCACCTGCATCAGCACCGGCCAGGCGCTCACCGTGCACCTGGATGACCACTTCGACGCCACCCACATCCCGCTGACCTGCACCGCCGCGCCGGTGTTCAGCCCCGCCGGCGAGCTGAGTGCGGTGCTCGACATCTCGCAGCTCAGCAGCAGCCAGCCCAAGAGCAGCCAGCACCTGGCGCTGCAGCTGGTGAAGGTGTACGCCCAGCATGTGGAGAACGCGCAGTTCCTGCACCGCTTCCGCCATGACTGGGTGCTGCGGCTGAGCCCGGCGCCGCAGTTCCTGGACGTGAACCCCGACTACCTGGTGGCGCTGGACGCTGGCGGCCGGCTGATCGGCCACAACCGGCGCGCCCAGTTGCTGTTGCAGGGCCTGCCCGGCCTGCAGGGCCAGTCGCTGCTGGGCCAGCCGCTGTCGGCCTGGCTGGATGCGCGGCCGGAAGACCTGGGCCGCTTCGTCGCCGCGCGGCCGGCCGACCAGCGTGCGGTGATGCTGGCCGGCGGCGGGCGGCTGCTGTTCCTGCTGGCCTCGCCGCCGCCGGCGGCCGTGTGTGCGCCGGTGGCGGCGCCCGAGCGGCGCAGCCTGCCAGCGCCGCTGGCCGCACTGTCGGGCGGCGATGCGCGGCTCGA
Organism: Pseudaquabacterium inlustre; assembly: GCF_038066595.1. NCBI lineage: Bacteria > Pseudomonadati > Pseudomonadota > Betaproteobacteria > Burkholderiales > Sphaerotilaceae > Pseudaquabacterium > Pseudaquabacterium inlustre. Next base: position 209,400 of record NZ_JBBUTH010000008.1, on the reverse strand, counting down.
CCGTCAGCTCGAGCGCGCGGCGCGCCTGGTCAACAGCCCGGTGAGCCTGCTGCTCACCGGCGAGACCGGCAGCGGCAAGGAGTACTTCGCCAAGGCCCTGCATGCCGCCAGCGAGCGGCGCGGCCGCCCCTTCGTGGCGGTGAACTGCGCCGCCATCCCCGAGGGCCTGATCGAGAGCGAGCTGTTCGGCCACCTGCCCGGCAGCTTCACCGGCGCCGGGCCGCGCGCCAAGCGCGGGCTGATCCAGGGTGCCGATGGCGGCACGCTGTTCCTCGACGAGATCGGCGACATGCCGCGCGCACTGCAGGCGCGGCTGCTGCGCGTGCTGGCCGAGCGCGAGGTGCTGCCCATCGGCGCCAGCCGGCCGGTGCCGGTGGACATCCGCGTCATCGCCGCCACGCACTGCCCGCTGGAGGCGCTGGTGCGCGAGGGGCGCTTCCGTGACGACCTGTACTACCGGCTCAACGGCGCGCACTTCCAGCTGCCTCCGCTGCGCGAGCGCGCCGACCTGGGCGTGATGATCGACCGCCTGCTGGCGGCGCCACGGCCGGGCACCGGCGCCGTTGAGCGTGCGCCGGTGCTGTCGCCCGAGGCCCGCGCGCTGCTGCTGGCGCACCGCTGGCCGGGCAACCTGCGCGAGCTGGCCAATGCGCTGGCCTATGCGCGCAGCGTGTGCAGCGGCGGCGTGATCCAGCCCGCCGACCTGCCCGATGCGCTGCTGGCTGGCGCGCCGCCGCTGGTGGGGACGGCACCGGCGCTGGCCGCCCCGGCGCTGCCCCCCTCGAGGCCCGGCGCCGAAGAGGCCGAGGCCTTGCGCCAGGCGTTGCGCGCGGCGCACTGGAATGTCTCGGCACTGGCGCGGCAGTGGGGCTGCTCGCGCATGACCCTGTACCGCCGCATGGCGCGGCTGGGCGTGAAGTCGCCCAACGCCCGCGATGGCGAGGCCGGCGAGCCTGCGCCGGGCGAGCCACCTGTCACAGCGGCGCCGTGACACCTGTCTCGCTGTGACAGTGGCGGCCGCGCCGCCGGGCAGGCCGCTCAGCTTTGCTGCAATGCAATAGGCGCCGGCCTGCCTTCAGCGGTCTCCCCAGCGTGGCGACGGCGGCGCGTGCATGCCGCGGTGCAGCAAGTGCCGCCCCCCACGGCTGACCCTGGCGTGCGGCACGCCGCTTGCGCTTGATCAAGGCCCGCGGCGCCCCGGCCTGCGCCGCGGCACTGCAACCCTTGATGGAGACAAGACGATGAGTGAATCCCAAGCCAACACCGCGGCGCGCGCCTGGCTGGCCGCCTTCGATGCGGCACTGAGCGCGCGCAAGCTCGACGCCGCCGTGGCCCTGTTCGGCGCCGAGTGCTACTGGCGTGACCTGGTCAGCTTCACCTGGAACATCTGCACGCAGGAAAGCCCCGAGCAGATCCGCGCGATGCTGGCCGCGCGGTTGGACGACGTGGCGCCATCGAACTGGCAGCTCGAAGGCGATGCGGCCGAGGCCGACGGCATCACCGAGGCCTGGTTCACCTTCGAGACCCGGCTGTCACGCGGCAAGGGCCTGCTGCGCCTCAAGGATGGCAAGGCCTGGACGCTGCTGACCACGATGGTGGAGCTGAAGGGCCATGAGGAGAAGACCGGCGAGCACCGCGCCGCCGGCGCCGAGCACGGCGTGCACAAGGGCCGCAAGAGCTGGTCGGAGCTGAAGGCCGAGGAAGCCGCCAACCTGGGCCACAGCGTGCAGCCCGAGGTGGTGATCATCGGCGGCGGCCAGGGCGGCATCGCGCTGGCGGCGCGGCTGCGCCGGCTGGGCGTCTCACACCTGGTGATCGAGAAGAACGCCAAGCCCGGCGACAGCTGGCGCCGTCGCTACAAGAGCTTGTGCCTGCACGACCCGGTGTGGTACGACCACCTGCCCTACCTGCCCTTCCCGAACGATTGGCCGGTGTTCGCGCCCAAGGACAAGATCGGCGACTGGCTGGAGGCCTATGTCAAGATCATGGAGATCAACTACTGGGCCTCCACCCAGGCCCAGGGCTGCCGCTACGACGAGCAGGCCGGCCGCTGGGACGTGACCGTGCAGCGCGACGGCCGGACCGTGGTGCTGCACCCCAAGGAGCTGGTGATTGCGCTGGGCGTGTCGGGCTATGCCAACGTGCCCAAGATCCCCGGCGCCGAGACCTTCCTGGGTGACCAGCACCACAGCAGCCAGCACCCCGGCCCCGACGCCTGCAAGGGCAAGAAGGTGGTGGTGCTGGGCAGCAACAACTCGGCCCACGACATCTGCGCCGCGCTGTGGGAGAACGACGTCGACGTGACCATGGTGCAGCGCAGCTCCACCCACATCGCCCCCAGCGCGGCGCTGATGGAGCTGGCGCTCGGCGGCCTGTACAGCGAGCAGGCGATCCAGAACGGCATCGACCACCACAAGGGCGACCTGATCTTCGCCAGCGTGCCGTACAAGATCATGCACACCTTCCACATCCCCGTGTACGAGGAGATGAAGCGTCGCGAGGCGGACCTGTACGGCCGGCTGGAGAAAGCCGGCTTCATGCTGGACTTCGGCGCTGATGGCTCGGGCCTGTTCATGAAGTACCTGCGCCGCGGCTCGGGCTACTACATCGACGTGGGCGCCTCCGAGCTGGTGGCCAACGGCAGCATCAAGCTGAAGAGCCGGGTCAACATCGAGCGCATCAACCCGAAGAGCGTGACGCTGACCGACGGCACCGAGCTGCCGTGTGACGTGCTGGTCTACGCCACCGGCTACGGCTCGATGAACCAGTGGCTGGTGGACCTGATCTCGCCCGAGGTGGCCGACAAGATCGGCAAGGTGTGGGGCCTGGGCTCCGACACGCCCAAGGACCCGGGCCCGTGGGAAGGTGAGCTGCGCAACATGTGGAAGCCCACGCAGGTGCCGCACCTGTGGATCCACGGCGGCAATCTTCACCAGAGCCGGCACTACAGCCAGTTTTTGTCGCTGCAGTTGAAGGCTCGCTTGGCCGGCATCCCGACGCCGGTCTACGCGCAGGCGCCGGTGCACCACCTGCGCTGACTGGGGCACCCGGCGCTGCGGGTACGCAGCGCCACCCGCCGAGCGGGTCGCCGGCCGGCTCCGGAGCGGCCGCGCGCTCGGCCGGCTGCTACAGCGGAAGGGCGCCGGTGCACTTGATCTCGTCCAGGCACACGGTCGAGTGCACGGCGCCCACCCCCGGCGCGCGCATCAACGTGCCCATCAGGAAGTCCGACAGGCTCTTCAGATCGCGCGCCACCACCTTGAGCACGTAGTCGGCATCGCCGGTCACGGCGTAGCACTCCTGCACCTGCGGCAGGTCGCCGATCAAGGCCTTGAAGTCGGCGATCTGGCCGACGTGGCCGCGCTCCATCGTCACGTGCACGAAGGCCACCACATGCAGGCCCAGCGCGGCGGGGGCCAGGCGTGCCTCGTAGCGGGCGATCACGCCCGTTTCCTCGAGCCGGCGGTGGCGGCGGTTGCTCTGGGCGGGCGACAGGTGCGCCGCCTCGGACAGTGCCTGCGCCGTGGCGCGGGCATCCTGCTGCAGCTTGCCCAGCAGGCGGCGGTCGATCGCGTCGAGCTCCACTTCGTCCATTGGCATCTCGCATTGTCTTGAATTAGTGCGAAGTTATCGCATGAATGCGGGCGATTGCGACCGCCACACGCGATCTTTTCGCGCGCCATGCTGCCTACAGTGCGCGGATTGATTTCCGTCAGGAGTGACACGCATGGCCGACCTGTTCAACAACCCGATGGGCCTGATGGGCTTCGAGTTCGTGGAGTTCGCCTCCCCCACGCCGGGCGTGCTGGAGCCGCTGTTCGAGCAGATGGGCTTCAGCCTGGTGGCGCGCCACCGCAGCAAGGACGTGCTGCTGTACCGCCAGGGCGACTGCAACTTCATCGTCAACCGCGAGCCGCGCAGCCTGGCGGCCTACTTCGCGGCCGAGCACGGCCCCAGCGCCTGTGGCCTGGCCTTCCGCGTGAAGGACTCGCACAAGGCTTATGCGTTGGCGCTGGAACGCGGCGCGCAGCCGGTGGAGATTCCCACCGGGCCGATGGAGCTGCGCCTGCCGGCGATCAAGGGCATCGGCGGTGCGCCGCTGTACCTGATCGACCGCTATGAAGATGGCAAGAGCATCTACGACATCGACTTCGAGTTCCTGCCTGAGTACCAGGCGCTGGACAGCCGTCACCCGGTCGGCCACGGCTTCAAGATGGTCGACCACCTGACGCACAACGTCTACCGCGGCCGCATGGCGTTCTGGGGCGGCTTCTACGAGCGCATCTTCGGCTTCCGCGAGATCCGCTACTTCGCGATCCAGGGCGAGTACACCGGGCTGACCAGCCGCGCGATGACCGCGCCCGACGGCCTGATCCGCATCCCGCTGAACGAGGAGAGCAGCAAGGGCAGCGGCCAGATCGAGGAGTTCCTGATGCAGTTCAACGGCGAGGGCATCCAGCACATCGCGCTGCAGACCGATGACCTGCAGAAGAGCGTCGACGCGCTGCAGCTGGCCGGCATCCCGCTGATGACCGCGCCCAACGACGTGTACTACGAGATGCTGGACGAGCGCCTGCCCGGCCACGGCCTGCCGGTGCCCGAACTGAAGGCGCGCGGCATCCTGATCGATGGCAGCACCGAAGGGGGCGACAAGCGCCTGCTGCTGCAGATCTTCAGCCAGACACTGCTGGGCCCGGTGTTCTTCGAGTTCATCGAGCGCCGTGCCGACCAGGGCTTCGGCGAGGGCAACTTCAAGGCGCTGTTCGAGAGCCTGGAGCGCGATCAGATCCGGCGCGGTGCCCTCACCACGGCCTGATCTGGGGCCGGCTTCTATACTGGCCGCCGCCTGAGGAAAGCCGCGGCCGGTCTTCGCGCCGGCGCCAGCCATGCAACCCGTCATCAACAGCCTGCTCGAAACCGACCTCTACAAGTTCACGATGTGGCAGGCCATGCTGCATCGGTTTCCGCAGACGCAGGCCGAGTACGTGTTCGTGTGCCGCAATGCGCGCGACTACCCGCTCACGCACCTGATCCCCGAGCTCAACGAGCAGCTCGACCACCTGTGCTCGCTGCGCTTCCGCCGCGAGGAGCTCGACTACCTGGCCGGGCTGCGCTTCATCAAGAGCGACTTCGTCGACTTCCTGCGCATCTTCCAGTTCCAGCGCGACTTCATCCAGGTGCGCGACAACGCCGGCACGCTGGAGATCGTGGCCCGCGGCCCGCAGGTGCATGTGATGGCCTTCGAGATCCATGTGCTGGCCATCGTCAACGAGCTGTATTTCCGCCGGGTGGACCAGGCCGGCGCGCTGGCCGAGGGCCGCCGGCGCCTGACCGAGAAGGTGCGGCTGCTGCGCGCCTTCGCCCAGGAGCCCAAGCGCCGCAACCCCTTCGAGTTCTTCGACTTCGGCGTGCGCCGGCGCTTCTCGGGCGCCTGGCACCGCGAGGTGATCAGCACGCTGGCGCGCGAGGTGCCCGAGTACTTCCGCGGCACCAGCAACGTGAAGCTGGCGCGCGAGCTGGGCCTGGTGCCCATCGGCACCATGGCGCACGAGTTCATGCAGACCTACCAGGCCCTGGGCGTGCGGCTGCGCGACTTCCAGAAGGCGGCGCTGGAAGGCTGGGTGCAGGAGTACCGCGGCGACTTAGGGATCGCGCTCACCGACGTGGTCGGCATGGACGCCTTCCTGGCCGACTTCGACCTGTACTTCGCCAAGCTGTTCGACGGCCTGCGCCACGACTCGGGCGACCCGATCGAGTGGGGCGAGAAGGCCCTGGCCCACTACGCCAAGCTGCGCATCGACGCCAACACCAAGCGCCTGGTGTTCAGTGACGGGCTGACGCTGCCCAAGGCCTTCGAGCTGTACCGCCACTTTGCCGACCGCACGCAGCTGGGCTTCGGCATCGGCACCTACCTCACGAACGACATGGGCCTGCACACCCTGCACATCGTGATGAAGCTGACCCAGTGCAACGGCCAGACCGTGGCCAAGATCAGCGACAGCCCCGGCAAGACGCTGTGCGACGACACCACCTTTCTCGCCTACCTGAGGCAGGTGTTCAACATGCCGGCCGGGGCCTGAGGCAAAGCCGGCGGGCCGAGCGCCGGGTGCCCCATCAGATCTCGACTTTGGCCCCCAGCTCCACGATGCGGTTGGAGGGCAGGTTCAGGAAGTCCGCCGCCGCCGAGGCGTTGCGGTGCATGCCGGCGAACAGCTTCTCGCGCCACATCGCCATGCCCTGGCCGATCGTCGGGATGACGATGTCGCGGCTGAGGAAGTAGCTGGTGTCCATGTCGGGCAGCGGGATGCCGCGGTCTTCCAGCAGGCGCAGCGCCTGCGGCACGTCGGGGTCGTTCTTGAAACCGAAGTGCAGCACCACCTGCCAGCAGTCGTGGCCCAGCGGCTCGATCTCGATGCGCTTGTCGAAGCCGATCCAGGGCACTTCGTGGCTGCGCACCGTGACGAACAGGTTGTACTGGTGCAGCACTTTGTTGTGCTTCAGGTTGTGCAGCAGCGCGTTCGGCGTCATGTCGATGTCGGCCGACAGGAACACGGCCGTGCCGTCCACGCGCGTGGGCGGGCTGACGAACACCGCCTCCAGAAAGCTCTTCAGGTCGATGGCCTCGTCGCGCAGGCGCTCGGCCATCAGCTTGCGGCCCTGCATCCAGGTGAGCATCAGCGTGAACATGCCGATGCCGATGACCAGCGGGAACCAGCCGCCGGCCACCAGCTTGAGCATGTTGCTGGCGAAGAAGGTGATGTCGATGACGAAGAAGAAGCCGGTGGCCAGCACGCAGGGCAGCAGCGGGTACTTCCAGCCGTAGCGGATGACGAAGAAGGTCATCACCGTGGTGATGGTCATGTCCAGCGTCACGGCGATACCGTAGGCCGCGGCCAGGTTCGACGAGGTCTTGAACAGGCCCACCGCCAGCACGATGAACACCCACAGCCCCCAGTTGATGAAGGGCACGTAGATCTGGCCGGTGTCCTTCACCGAGGTGTGGCGGATGGCCATGCGCGGCAGCAGGCCCAGCTGGATGGCCTGCTTGGTGACCGAGAAGGCCGCCGAGATCAGCGCCTGCGAGGCGATCACCGTGGCCGCCGTGGCCAGCACCACCAGCGGCAGCTGGGCCCAGTCGGGCGCCATGTGGAAGAACGGGTTCACCACGGCTTCGGGCTCGCGCAGCAGCATGGCGCCCTGGCCGAAGTAGTTCACCACCAGCGCCGGCATCACGAAGCCGTACCAGGCGATGCGGATCGGCTTCTTGCCGAAGTGCCCCATGTCGGCATACAGCGCCTCGCCACCGGTGACGCACAGCACCACCGCGCCCAGCGCGATGAAGGCCACCAGCGGGTGCGCGGTGAAGAAGCCGACCGCATGCATCGGGTTCAGCGCCACCAGCACGGCCGGGTGGGCCGCCACGTGCGGCAGGCCCAGCGCCACCAGCACGATGAACCACACCAGCGTGATCGGCCCGAAGAACTTGCCGATGCCGCCGGTGCCGAAGCGCTGCACCGAGAACAGCACCGTGATCACCACCAGCGTGATCGGGATCACCCAGGCGTGCAGCGCGGGCGAGACCACCTCCAGGCCTTCCACCGCCGACAGCACCGACACTGCCGGCGTGATCACCCCGTCGCCGTAGAAGATGGCGGTGCCGAACAGGCCCGCGGTCATCAGCACGCTGCGCAGCGCGGGCTTGTCCTTCACCGCGGTGGTGGCCAGCGCCAGCATCGCGATCAGGCCGCCTTCGCCGTTGTTGTCGGCGCGCAGGATCAGCAGCACGTACTTGACCGAGACGATGATGGTCATCGTCCAGAAGATCAGCGACAGCACGCCCAGGATGTTCTCGGGCGTGGCCGGCACATGGCCCGCGTGAAAGACCTCTTTCAGCGCGTACAGCGGGCTGGTACCGATGTCGCCATACACCACACCCAGGGCACCGAGGGTGAGTGCCGCCAGGGCGGCGGGGGTCTTGGGCGCGTGGGCTGAGCTCACGGAAGGTGGCGGACGCGCGAACTGCCACGCCCGAAAGCCAAAACGGCTATTGTGCGCCGCCTGTTGTGCAGTGCGTCAAGCCAGCCGCTGCGCCGCGGCAACACCGGTCAGTCGTAGACCTCGGCGTCGGGGTCGGTCGCTTCGAGCTCGTAGCTGGCGGCCAGCATCGCCAGGCGGCCGATCACGCCGTACATGTAGAAGCGGTTGGGTGCCAGCGCGCCGGGCTTGGCGCCGGGCTTGGGCAGCTGGTGGCTCTCGCTGAAGGCCAGCGGCACGTAGCGCGCGCCGGGCGCCGACAGGTTCTCGTCGATGCCACGCTCGGCGTGCACGCGGTAGAAGCCGCCGACCACGTAGCGGTCGATCATGTAGACCACCGGCTCGGCCACCGCGTCGTTCACGCGCTCGTAGGTGGGCACGCCTTCCTGGATGATGACCTCGGTGACGGCCTCGCCGCCGCGCACCGTGCCCAGGCGCTCGCGCATGCGCGCCAGGCCATCGGCGTCGGCCAGGTCCTTGGCGTCGCGCACGGTCATCAGCCCGGCACCGCCCGAGCCGTTGTCGGCCTTGACGATGACGAAGGGCTTCTCGTTGATGCCGTATTCCTTGTACTTGCGCCGCACCTTGGTGAGCATGGCGTCCACATTGGCCTGCACGCAATCGAGGCCCGAGGCGTCGCCGAAGCTCACCTCGCCGCAGCGGCCGAACATCGGGTTGATCAGCCAGGGGTCCATGCCCAACAGCTTGGCGAACTTCTTGGCCACCTCTTCATAGCTCTCGAAGTGGCGGCTCTTGCGGCGCACGCCCCAGCCGGCATGCAGCGGCGGCAGCAGGTACTGCTCGTGCAGGTTCTCCAGCACCGCCGGCGTGCCGTTGGCCAGGTCGCAGTTCAGCAAGATGGTGCAGGGGTCGAAGTCCTTCAGCCCCAGGCGGCGCGGCGTGCGCAGCAGCGGCTCCAGCGTCAGGCTCTCGCCGTCGGGCAGCGGCAGCGTGGTGGGCGCGGTGACGGCCGGGTCCAGCGAGCCCAGGCGCACGTTCAGGCCCGCCTGCGTGAACACCTGCACCAGGCACTGCAGGTTGGCGCGGTAGAAGCTGGAGCCGGTGTCGTTGTCGGGTACCAGCAGCAGGTTCTTGGCCTCGGGGCAGATCTTCTCGATGGCCGCCATCGCCGCCTGCACCGCCAGCGGCAGCATCTCGGGCGTCAGGTGGTTGAAGCTGCTGGGGAACAGTTCGGTGTCCACCGGCGCCAGCTTGAAGCCGGCGTTGCGCAGGTCCACCGAGCAGTAGAACGGCGGCGTGTGCTCCATCCATTCGAGCCGGAACCAGCGTTCGATGGCGGGCATCGAGTCGAGGATGCGCGCCTCCAGCTCGTTGATCGGGCCGGTGAGTGCGGTGATGAGGTGCGGAACCATGGTGGGCTCGACGTGGGGGTGGGGTCGACCCATTCTAGAGAGCCGACCCGAACCTCCCCCTGGTGTGGGTGGATGCCTGACCAAACGATCAGGTTCTGGCATCCAACTTGCTGGCTTACATATCGTTGTAAATCGGCAACTTGATCCATACGGATCATCCAGCTGTCAAAGCTCGCCCCAAGAATTGGCGGTTTCGCCGATCTCATCCCGTTCTGTCCGGAGAGTCCTGAACATGCATCACCGTTCCTTCTTCCGTGCCACCCCGGTGGCCCGCGCGCTGGCCGTCCTGCTGGCGGGCGCCGCCGCTTCGGCCTTCGCGCAGCAGGCCACCAATGAAGCCGACCAGCCGCGCGCCAAGGACGACAACGTGCGCATCGGCACGGTGGTCATCACCGGCCAGGGCGACCGCCTGGGCGCCGGCCAGATGCTCAAGGAAGACGTCGCCAAGGCCCGCAGCACGGTGACCAAGGCCGCCACGGAGAAGGACCGCGCCACGGGCAACCCGTACCAGGCGCTGGCCATGCTGCCCAGCATCAACACCTTCAACCACGACGCCACCGGCCTGTTCGGCGGCGGCCTGTCGGTGCGCGGCTTCAACAGCGACCAGCTGGGCTTCACGATCAACGGCGTGCCGGTCAATGACTCGGGCAACTTCGCGGTCTACCCGCAGGAGTACATCGACCAGGAGAACGTCTGCACGATGAGCGTGGCGCAGGGCAGCCCCGACTCCGAGTCGCCGCACGCCGGCGCCACCGGCGGCAACGTCAGCATCAGCACCTGCGACCCCGAGGACAAGCGCCGCGTGCGCGTGGCCCAGACCGTGGGTGGCCTGAACCTCAGCCGCACCTTCGTGCGCGTGGACAGCGGCCGCTTCGCCGACGGTCGCGCCAAGGTGTTCGTGAGCCTGTCGCACTCGCAGGCTGACAAGTGGAAGGGCGAGGGCCAGGCCAAGCGTGACCACCTGGATGCCGCGTTCCGCTTCGACATCAACCAGGACAACGTGATCCTGGGCTCGCTGGTCTACAACCGCGCGGTCAACAACAACTTCTACAACATGACGCTCGCGGAGTTGAACTCCAAGGGCTACTACTACGACTACAGCACCACCTTCAAGCCGCGCGTCGCCGGCGTGAACGGCACGGCCCAGGTCGAGAGCGCGCAGTCGGCGCCCATCTACTACGGCGTGGCGCTGAACCCGTTCGAGAACGCCATCGTGTCGGTGTCGGGCTCGTTCAAGGTGGCCAAGGACACCTACCTGAAGGTGCAGCCCTACCTGTGGTACGGCTTCGGCAACGGCGGCTGGTCCGACCGCGCCGTGTCCGAGGCCACCGGCCTGAGCGGCGGCGCCGTCGACATCAACGGTGACGGCGACACGCTGGACACCGTGCGCGTGGGCCGCGCCAGCGTCACCCGCACGCACCGTCCCGGCGTCACCGCCGAGCTCAACACCACCTGGGGCGACCACGCGCTGAAGTTCGGCCTGTGGTACGAGCGCGCCGACCACCGCCAGACCCAGCCGATCACCCAGCTCAATGCCGATGGCTCGCCCGCCGACATCTGGCTGCGTGACTGCATCAAGCGCAGCACCGGCGTGTGCTACCAGGGCCGTGACTGGGACACCATCAGCACCGCCTACCAGGCCTACGTCAGCGACAACATGACGTTCATGGGCGACCGCGGCCTGCTGACCCTGTCGGTCCGCACCCCGCATGTCACCCGCGACGTGACCAGCGCCCAGAGCGAAGGCCAGACCCTGGCCACCTACCGCATCCAGCGTGACTACAACGAGGTGCTGCCGCAGGCCGGCGTGCGCTTCAACCTGGACAAGCAGCAGCAGGTCTTCGCCAACATCGCCAAGAACTTCAAGGCGCCGCCCAACTTCGCCTTCACCGGCAGCAATGTGCGCCTGGTCAACGGCGTGATCACGCCGTACGTCGAGATCAAGCCCGAGACCTCGGTGATGCTGGACGTGGGCTACCGCCTGCAGACCAACCTGGGTTCGCTGTCGGCCACGGTGTTCAACGCCGACTTCAAGAACCGCCAGGCCACCGCCACCGACCAGGCCACGCTGGTGTCCACCTACACCAATGCCGGCGCCACCAACAACCGTGGTCTGGAGCTCGAGGCCGGCTCGGCACCGTTCTTCGGCGGCTTCACGGTCTACGGTTCGCTGACGCTGCAAAAGAGCAAGCTGAAGGACGACCTGCAGGCCTCGACCGCCGTCAAGCTGCCCACCAGCGGCAAGCAGATGACGCTGACGCCCGAGACCATGGTGGCGGCCGCGCTGCAGTACGCCGCCGGCCCGTACTACGCGCGCCTGAAGCTCAAGCACACCGGCAAGCAGTACGCCACGCTGATGAACGACGAGGAAACTCCGGCCTACACCACCGGCGACCTCGACTTCGGCTACAAGTTCGCCGACATGGGCATCGTCAAGAGCCCGACGCTGCGCCTGAACATCAGCAACATCGGCAACACCAAGTACCGCAACCCGAGCTCGGGCACCGGCAACAACGCCGTGACCTACACCTCGACGGCCGGTACCGTGGCGGGCACGGCGCCCACCTACTACCTGGGCGCCCCGCGTCTGGTGACGCTGAGCCTGAGCGCCGACTTCCAGTAAGCGCAGCGACGCGGGGCTGCGGCCCCGCCGGACTGACTGGCTGCCATGGCGCCCCGACGGCGCACCGCCCAAGTGCGGTGCGCCGTTTTTCATGGCGATCAGGCAGCCGGTGTGGGGCGTGCGGGTGCCAGGCGCTCCAGCTCGGCCCATGCATCCAGCTGGCGCAGGGCCTCGGCGCGGGCGGCTTCGGGCAGGAAGGACGCCACCGCCGCATCCCGGCCCATGTGCACCAGATCGCCCCAGCCGAGGCCGGCGCGCACCAGGTTGGCGGCCTCGCCGGCATGGTCGATGCGCGACATCAGCTTGTTGTCGGTGTGGAAGGACAGCGACACCCCCGCCTGCCACAGCCGGTGGATGGGGTGCAGTGCCAGCGACGCGGCGGCACCGGTGTGCACATTGCTGGTGGGGCAGATCTCGAGGTGGATGCCATGCGACTTCACCTCGGCCAGCACCTGGCCGGCGCCGGGGTCGTCCAGCAGGTCGGCCAGGCGCACGCCGTGGCCGATGCGGCTGGCGCCCAGGCGCGCGGCCTCCAGCACGCGGGCACCGGCATCGGCCTCGCCGGCGTGCAGCGTCAGGCCCAGGCCGGCCCCGCGCACGCGCGCCAGCAAGGCGGCATGGCGGCTGGCGGGCCAGCCGGCCTCGGGGCCGGCCAGGTCGAAGCCGATCACGCGCGCCGCGCCGGGGCGGCCGGGCCGGTGGTGGAAGCGCAGCGCCAGTTCGGCAGCGCGGGCGATCTGTTCGTCGCTCTCGTGGCGCATGGCGCAGACGATCAGGCCGCTGGGCAGCGGGCTGCGCGACAGGCCGTCGAGCATGGCCTCCACCGCGGCGTCGCCGCTGACGCCATGCGGTTCGAACAGCAGCGGCGCGATGCGGAACTCGGCCAGCACGCAGCCCTCGGCGCGTGCGTCCTCGGCCGCCTCGAAGGCCACGCGGGCCAGGCCCTCGGGCGTGGCCATGGCCGCCACCGTGAGCGCGAAGCCGCGCAGGTACTCCACCAACGAGCCGGCATGCGCGCGGGCGTCGAACCAGGCGGCCAGCGTGTCCACGTCCTCGGCCGGCGCGGCGATGCCGCGCTGGTGCAGCAGGTCCAGCAGCGTGGCCACGCGCAGGCCGCCGTCCAGGTGCTCGTGCAGCAGCACCTTGGGCAGGCGCCGGGCCTGGCGCAGCAGCGCGTCGTCGTCGAGGGGCGGGCGGGCGTCGGGCAGGCTCATCGCGCGATGCTACCCGCGGCCCTGGCGGCCGGGGCCGATGTCCCTGGGCCGGCCGGTTCCGCACGCCGGCACTGCGCCGGCCCCTGCCTGCGGGGCCTGGGTGGCGGTTTGGATGGCATGTACGGAGTCCAAGTCGGCGTGAGTCTTGCTATCCTGCCCGCCACGTCAAGCAACCCCGGGGACCATCCCAACATGAACACCTCGCTGCGCACCCGCCTCGCCCTGGCCGCCACCCTGGCCCTGGGCGCCAACGTCGCCCACGCCGACCCGGCCGTGATCTACGACATGGGCGGCAAGTTCGACAAGAGCTTCAACGAAGCGGCCTACAACGGCGCCGAGCGCTGGAAGAAGGAAGCCGGCGGCAAGGGTTATCTCGACTTCGAGATCAGCAACGAGGCCCAGCGCGAGCAGGCCATGCGCCGCATGGCCGACAAGGGCGCCAACCCGATCGTCGGCGTGGGCTTCGCCCAGGCCAGCACGGTGGAGAAGGTGGCCAAGGAGTTCGGCAAGCAGCAGTTCGCCATCATCGACTCGGTGGTCAAGCTGCCCAACGTCGAATCGGTGGTGTTCAAGGAGCACGAAGGCTCGTTCCTGGTCGGCATGATGGCCGCGCTGGCCAGCAAGAGCGGCAAGGTGGGCTTCGTCGGCGGCATGGACATCCCGCTGATCCGCAAGTTCCAGTGCGGCTACGAGCAGGGCGCCAAGTACGCCAACCCCAAGGTGGAAGTGACCAGCAACATGACCGGCACCACGCCGGCCGCGTGGAACGACCCCACCCGTGGCGGTGAACTGGCCAAGGCGCAGTTCGCCAAGGGCGTGGACGTGGTGTTCGCTGCCGCCGGCGGCACCGGCGTGGGCGTGTACCAGGCCGCCAAGGACGGTGGCAAGCTGGCCATCGGCGTGGACAGCAACCAGAACCACCTGCACCCCGGCGTGATGCTGACCAGCATGGTCAAGCGCGTGGACGTGGCCGTCTACAACCTGTTCAAGAAGACCAACCCGGGTCAGCTCACCGTGCTGGGCCTGAAGGAAGGCGGCGTGGACTACGCGCTGGACAAGCACAACGAGAAGCTGGTGTCCGCCGACATGAAGAAGAAGGTCGACGCGGCCAAGGCCGACATCATTGCCGGCAAGATCAAGGTCGCGGACTACATGGCGGACAACAGCTGCAAGTACTGATGAGCGCAACCTCTGCCGGAGGGTTGCCTCCGGCCGTGCAGATGCGCGGCATCTGCAAGCGCTTTGGCGCGGTGCAGGCCAACCGGGACGTGAACCTCACGGTGGCCGCCGGCACGGCGCATGGCATCGTGGGCGAGAACGGCGCGGGCAAGTCCACGCTGATGTCCATCCTCTACGGCTTCTACCAGGCCGAGGCGGGCAGCATCGCCATCGAGGGCCGCGAGGTGCAGATCCCCGGCTCGCGCGAGGCCATTGCGCTGGGCATCGGCATGGTGCACCAGCACTTCATGCTGGTGGAGCCGCTGAGCGCGCTCGACAACATCATGCTGGGCGCCGAACCCGACTGGCGCCTGGGCGCGGCCCGCGCCGTGGTGCGCGAGAAGCTCGAGGCGCTGATGCGCGACACCGGCCTGCAGGTGCGGCTGGATCTGGCGGTGGAAGAGCTGCCGGTGGGCGAGCGCCAGCGCCTGGAAATCCTGAAGGCGCTGTACCGCGGCGCGCGCATCCTGATCCTGGACGAGCCCACCGCCGTGCTCACGCCGCAGGAGACCGAACAACTCTTCGTCACGCTGCGCCGGCTGCGTGCCCAGGGCACCACGCTGCTGCTGATCACGCACAAGCTCAAGGAAATCATGGCGCTGTGCGATGCCGTCACCGTGATGCGCCAGGGCGCCGTGGTGCTGGACACGCCGATTGCCGACACCTCGCTGGATGCGCTGGCCGAGGCCATGGTGGGCCGCCGCGTCAACCTGGGCCGCGATGCCGGTGCCGCAGCGCGCGCGCCCGGCGCCACGCTGCTGGCGGTGCAAGGCCTGCGCTGGGCCGACGAGATGGGCGTGCCGCGTCTGGCCGACGTGTCGCTCGACCTCAAGGCCGGCGAGATCGTCGGCATCGCCGGCGTGTCGGGCAATGGCCAGACCGAGCTGCTGGCGGCGCTGTCGGGCATGCTGGCGCCGCAGGCCGGGCAGATCACGCTGGGCGGCGAACGCTTCGACGCGCCCGGCCGCTGGCTGGACCCGACCGCCGCACGGCGCCTGAAGCTGGCCCATGTGCCCGAAGACCGCCACCGTTGCGGCATGGTGCTGAAGATGAGCGCCTGGGAAAGCGCGGTGCTGGGCTACCACCGGCTCAAGCGCTTCGTCGGCGCCGGAGGCTGGATGAAGCAGCGCGCCATGCGCGAGGCCACCGCCCAGTGGATGGAGGCCTACGACGTGCGGCCGCGCAACGCGCTGCTGCAGTCGTCGAAGTTCTCCGGTGGCAACCAGCAGAAGCTGGTGCTGGCGCGCGAGGCGCTGGCGCCCGAGACGCCACCGCAGGTGCTGCTGGTGGGCCAGCCCACGCGCGGCGTGGACATCGGCGCCATCGAGTTCATCCACGGCCGCCTGCGCGCCATGCGCGATGCCGGTGGCGCGGTGCTGGTGGTCAGCAGCGAGCTCGACGAGATCCTGGCCCTGGCCGACCGCGTGCTGGTGATGGACCGCGGCCGCATCGCCGGCGAACTGGCCATCGAGGACTGCACCGAGGCCGCGCTGGGCCGGCTGATGGCCGGCGCCACCGCGCGGGAGGCGGCGTGAGCGCTCCCGCACGGCCGCTCCGAAGGGAGCGCGTTCCTCCCTCGGGGAGGTGGTCACGCAGTGACCGGAGGGTTGTCCAGTGAAGGTTCTCGTCACCGGCGCCAGCGGCCGCATCGGCCGCGCGCTGATGCGGCGCCTGTCGCGCGACCACGCCGTGCAGGGCCTGGACCGCGTGCCCTCGTCCACCGCGCACTGGGTGGGCGATCTGGCCGATGCCGCGCTGCTGCAGCGCGCCCTGGCGGGCGTGGATGCGGTGGTGCACTGCGCCGCGCTGCATGCGCCGCAGGTGGGCCAGGTGCCCGATGCCGAGTTCGAGCGCGTCAACGTGCAGGCCACCGAGGCGCTGGCGCGCGCCGCCTGCGCGGCCGGCGTGGGCCACCTCGTCTACACCAGCACCACGGCGCTGTACGGCGCGGCCAGCACGCCGGTCCACGCGGCGGGCTGGGTGGACGAAGACACCGTGCCGCAGCCGCGCACCGTCTACCACCGCAGCAAGCTGGCGGCCGAAGCGCTGCTGGCGCGCTGGGCCGATGCCGGCGCCTTCGGCCTCACCGTGCTGCGCATGGGCCGCTGTTTCGCCGAACCGGCACCGGCCATGGCCGTGGCGCGCCTGCATCGCGGCATCGATGCGCGGGATGTGGCCGAGGCCCATGCGCTGGCGCTGGCCCAGGCGCAGCCCGGCACCCGTACCTACCTGCTCAGCGGCGCCACGCCCTTCCAGCCCGCCGATGCCGTGGCGCTGAAGACCGATGCCGCCGCGCTGATCCGCCAGCGCGTGCCCGAACTGGCCGCTGCCTTCGCGGCCCGCGGCTGGGCGCTGCCCGCCGGCATCGACCGCGTCTACGACGCCAGCCGCGCCCAGCGCGCGCTGGGCTGGCAGCCGCGCCACGGCTGGGCCGAGGTGCTGCGCCAGCTGGATGATGAATCGCCCGAGGTGCTGCCCGTCGGATTTCCGGTGGCCGGCGGCACCGCTGCAGAAGCTGTCCCGATGAAAGATCCCTGCCTGTGAGCCGGCCCGTCGAACTGCCCCGCTGGGCCGACATCGGCCTGCTGCCGCTGATCAACCTGGCCATGGCCCTGGCCGTCAGCGCCATCGTCGTGGCCGTGATCGGGCTCGACCCGGTGCAGGTCATCACGCAACTGGTCAAGGGCGCCTTCGGCACGCGCTCGGGCCTGGGCTACACGCTGTACTACGCCACCACCTTCACCTTCACCGGCCTGGCGGTGGCCGTGGCCTTCCATGGCGGGCTGTTCAACATCGGCGGCGAGGGCCAGGCCATGGTGGGCGGCCTGGGCGTGGCGGCCGTGTCGCTGGCCTTCGGCAACAGCCTGCCGGCGGTGCTGATGCTGCCGCTGGCGGTGGTGGCGGCGATGGCCTTCGGCGCGGCCTGGGCGGCGGTGCCGGCGGCGCTGCAGGCCTGGCGCGGCAGCCATGTGGTCATCACCACCATCATGTTCAACTTCATCGCGTCGGCCCTGCTGGCCTGGCTGCTGGTCAACCACCTGAAGGCGCCCGGCGGCATGACGGTGGAAACCGTGGCTTTCGCCGACAGCGCCCACCTGCCCGGCATGCACGAACTGCTGGCGGGCCTGGGCATCGAATGGCCACGCACGCCGCTGAACGCCAGCCTGCTGCTGGCCCTGGCCGCCGCGGTTGGCGTGTGGGCCTTGCTGTGGCGGCTGCGCGCCGGCTACGAACTGCGCGCCGTGGGCCACTCGCCCGAGGCCGCGCACTACGCCGGCATCCATCCCAGGCGCCAGGTGATGCTGGCCATGCTGATCTCGGGCGCGCTGGCCGGCATGGTGGGCGTCAATGAGCTCTCGGGCGTGCAGCACAAGCTGCTGCTGGACTTCGTGGCCGGCGCCGGCTTCACCGGCATCGCGGTCAGCCTGATCGGGCGCAACCACCCGCTGGGCATCGTGCTGGCGGCGCTGCTGTTCGGCGCGCTGTACCAGGGCGGCGCCGAGCTGGCCTTCGAGGTGCCGGGATTCAGCCGCGACATGGTGACCACGCTGCAGGGCCTGATCGTGCTGTTCTCGGGCGCCATGGCGCGCGTGGCGGCGCCGGCCTTGTCGCGCGTGGTGATGGCGCTACAGCCGCGCGCTGCCGTGGCCGCAGGAGCCGCGCATGGATGACACGCTGATCTTCCTGGGCGGCCTGCTGGCGTCCACGCTGCGGGTCTCCACCCCGCTGATCCTGTGCGCGCTGGCCGGCCTGCTGAGCGAGCGCTCGGGCGTCATCGACCTGGGCCTGGAGGGCAAGATGCTGCTCTCGGCCTTTGCCGCGGGCGCCGTGGGCGCGTTCACCGGCAGCTGGCCGCTGGCGCTGGCCGCGGCGCTGATGGTGGGCGTGGCGCTGTCGATGCTGCACGGCTATGCGTGTGTGAGCCACACCGGCGACCAGGTGGTGATGGGCATGGCGCTGACCATGATCGCCGCCGGCCTGACCATCGTGCTGGGCATCGCCTGGTTCAAGCAGGGCGGGCAGACGCCGGCCCTGCCCGATGCCGTGCGTCTGGGGCCGCAGGGGGTGGCGCTGGGCGAGGCGCTGAAGGCCATCCCGGTGATCGGCCCGGTGCTGGGGCTGGGCCTGGCGGGCCACAACGCGCTGGTCTACCTGGCGCTGGCGCTGGTGCCTGGCGTGTGGTGGCTGCTGTACCGCACCCGCCTGGGCCTGCGCCTGCGCGCCACCGGCGACAACCCGGCCATGGTGGATGCCGCCGGCCTGAGCGTGCTGCGCCTGCGCTACGGCGCACTGGCGATGAACGGTGTGCTGTGCGCACTGGCCGGCGCCTACCTGGTGCTGGCGCAGAACGCCAACTTCGTGCCGCACATGACGGCCGGCCGTGGCTACATGGCGCTGGCGGCGATGATCTTCGGCAAGTGGCGCCCGGTGGCCGCGCTGTGGGCCTGCCTGCTGTTCGGCTTTCTGGACGCCGTGGCCATCCGCCTGCAGGGCGTGGCGCTGCCGGCGGCGCTGGGCGGCGGCCAGGTGCCGGTGCAGGCCATCCAGGCCCTGCCCTATGTGCTGACCGTGGTGCTGCTGGCCGGCTTCATCGGTCATGCGCGCGCGCCGGCGGCCTTGGGCACGCCCTATCTGAAAGAACGGTAATGTCCGCCCCCCGTCGCGTTGCGCCGGCCCCCCGCGGGGGCGCAAAGCCTGCTTGGGGCGGCCCGGCGCTGGCTTTGCCTCGCTTCGAGCACCACCTCGATGCTCTGCTGGCCGCCGCCCGCGCGGCCCGCCTGCGCGCCCACGCGCCGTACTCGCGCTTTCTGGTGGGCGCGGCGCTGCTGGACGAACACGGCCGCATTCACGCCGGCTGCAATGTCGAGAACGCGGCCTACCCGCAGGGCCAGTGCGCCGAGGCCACGGCCATCGGCACGCTGGTGCTGGCCGGCGGCACGCGCATCGTGGGCGCCGTGGTGGTGGGCGTGGCGGACGCGCCGGTCACCCCCTGCGGCGGCTGCCGCCAGCGCCTGCGCGAATTTGCCGCCGACGATTGCCCGGTGTGGGTGGCCGATCTGCATGCCGTGCGCGCACAATTCACATTAGGCCAGTTGCTGCCCGCCAGCTTCGGCCCTTCGCATCTCACGTTTCCCCCTGCCCCATGAACGATTCCCAACTGCTCGACCTGATCGGCCGCAGCGTCGAACGCATCCGCAGCGCCAGCGACGACACGCCCGAACTGGCCATCGTGCTGGGCTCGGGCTGGGACGGCATCGCCGGCCTGGTGATGGACCCGGTCGACATCCCCTATGCGCAGCTGCCGGCCTTTCCGGCGCTGGGTGTGGCCGGCCATGCCGGCACGCTGCGCCTGGGCCGCATCGCCAACCGCCCGGTGGCCCTGCTGCGCGGCCGCAAGCATGCCTATGAGACCGGCGATCCGGCCGGCATGAAGGGCGCCATCCGCACGCTGGCCGCGCTCGGCTGTGGCACGCTGGTGCTGACCAATGCCGCCGGCAGCCTCGATCCGGCCATGCCGCCGGGCTCGCTGATGCTGATCAGCGACCACCTGAACATCGTGCAACGCACGCCGCTGCACGGCGAGACCGACAACCAGCGCTTCGTCGACATGGTCAACGCCTACGACGCCGCGCTGCGCGACCAGGCCGCCGCCGCCGCCAGCGCCGCCGGCATCACGGTGCACGAGGGCGTCTACGCCTGGGTGCTGGGCCCGCAGTTCGAGACGCCGGCCGAGATCCGCATGCTGCGGCTGCTGGGCGCGCAGGCGGTGGGCATGAGCACCGTGCCCGAGACCATCCTGGCCCGCCATGCCGGCCTGAAGGTGCTGGGCCTGTCGATGCTGACCAACATGGGCGCCGGCATGGCCGACGAGAACCTCAGCCACGCCCACACGCTGAACACCGCCAGCGCCACGGCCGACCAGGCCGCCAAGCTGCTGGCGGCGGTGGTGCCGGCGTTGAAGGCCTGACGCCCCGGCCGCCCGGTCAGGCGGCGAACGAGAACGCCACCTCCGGCCGCAGGCCGCTGACGATGCGCGCAATGCTCTTGCCCGAGCCGCAGGCATGGGTCCAGCCCAGCGTGCCGTGGCCGGTGTTCATGAACAGGTTGGCGAGCTTGCTGCGGCCGATGATGGGCACGTTGCTGGGCGTGGCCGGGCGCAGGCCGGTCCAGAACTGGGCCTGCGTGGTGTCGCCGGCGCCGGGGAACACTTCTTCCACGCGGCGCACGATGGCCTCGCAGCGCACGCGGTTCAGGTCGCGGTCGTAGCCGTTGAGTTCGGCGGTGCCGGCGATGCGCAGGCGGTCGCCCAGGCGTGAGAAGACGAGCTTGTACTCGTCGTCGGTCAGCGACACCTGGTGCGCCATGGCCGCATCCTTCACCGGCATGGTCACCGAGTAGCCCTTGGCCGGGTAGATCGGCAGGCGGATGCCCAGCGGCGCAGCCAGCCGCGGGCTCAGCGAGCCCATGGCCAGCACATAGGCGTCGGCCTTCAGGCGCTGGAAGCGGCCCTCGGCATCGGTGGCCTCCACATGGTCGATCTGGCCGCCGGCCTGGCGCAGCGCGGTCACGGTGTGGCTCATGCGGAACTGCACGCCGGCCGCGGCGCAGCGCTTGGCGAGTTCCTGCACGAAGCGGTGGGCGTCACCCGATTCGTCCTCGGCCGTGTAGGTGGCGCCGGCCAGTTGCGGGCGGATGTGGCGCAGCGCCGGCTCGATGGCCACGGCCTCGTCGGCCGAGACCAGGCGGCGCTCGCAGCCCAGCGCCCGCATCTGCTCGGCCGGGGCCACGGCGGCCTCGAACTCGGCCGCCGAGGTGTAGAAGTGCAGGATGCCCTGGGTGCGCTGCTCGTACTGCAGGCCGATCTCCTGGCGCAGCTGCTGCAGCGTGGCGCGGCTGTAGGTGCCCAGGCGCACGATCTGCAGGATGTTGTGGCGCGTGCGGCCGGGCGTGCACTGGCGAAGGAACTCCAGGCCCCAGCGCCATTGCGCGGGGTCGGCGCGCAGGCGGAACAGCAGCGGCGCGTCCTCGCGGCCCAGCCACTTCAGCAGCTTGGCCGGCGCGCCGGGGTTGGCCCAGGGCTCGGCATGGCTCACCGACACCTGGCCGCCGTTGGCGAAGCTGGTCTCCGCGGCCGGGCTGGCCTGGCGGTCGATCACCGTCACGTCATGGCCCTGCTGGCGCAGGAACCAGGCCGAGGTCACGCCGAGCAGGCCGGCGCCGAGGACGATCACATGCATGGGAAGCACTCCACAAACGGGTGCCCGCGTCCGGCGCGATGGATGCCGGATCGGGCTTGCCGCTCCCCCTGTCCTCGGTACCTGAGAGATTCAGCGCCGCGCACCGTGCGCGGGCCTTGCTCCTTCGGTGCTTCACGCCGGGCGTGAAGGCTCTCCAGACGGCGATGGTGGTGTGCAGTACGGGACCTGAGCGTGCATGGGAGTTTGCGCCTTCGGTGGCCGACGCCGCCTGGGGCGGTGCCGGCACTCTCCTGCAGAAGCGAAAGGGTATCAGGGGGCCGGCGGAGCCTCCGTGTCCAGGGTCTTGGGGTCGGCGAGAAAGCGCTCGGCCAGCCGCACCCAGTAGGCGGCGCCGATGGCCAGGTTGTCGTCGTTGAAGTCGTAGCCGGGGTTGTGCACCATGCAGGCATGGGCCGGGGCATGGTCGCCCACCGCGGCGCCGTCGCCATTGCCGATCAGCAGGTAGCTGCCGGGCACGCGCTCGAGCATGAAGGCGAAGTCCTCGCTGCCGGTCAGCGGCGGGCCCTGCTCGGTCACGCGGCCGGCGCCCAGCAGTTCCAGGCCCACCTGGCGGGCGAAGGCGGTTTCGTCGGGCGTGTTCACCAGCACCGTGTAGCCGGGGCGCCAGTCGATCTGCGCCGTGCAGCCCAGGCTCTCGGCCTGGGCGCTGATCAGCGCCTTGATGCGCGCTTCCAGCGTGCGGCGCACGTCACGGTCGAGCGCGCGCACGCTGATCTCCAGCCGCGCGCTGGCCGGGATCACGTTGTTGGCCTGGCCGGCCTGCAGCGCACCCACGGTCACCACCGCCGTGTGCAGCGGGTCGATGTTGCGCGACACCACGGTCTGCAGCGCCATCACGATGCTGGCGGCCGCCACCACCGGGTCTTGCGCCAGGTGCGGCATGGCGCCGTGGCCGCCCACGCCGTGCAGCGTGACGGTGGCGTAGTCGGACGAGGCCATCGCCGCGCCCTCGCGGAACACCAGCCGACCCTGGGCGATGCCGGGCATGTTGTGCATCGCGAACACGGCGTCGCAGGGGTGCTGGTCGAACAGGCCGTCGGCCATCATGCACAGCGCGCCGCCCTGGCCTTCCTCGGCCGGCTGGAAGATCAGGTTCAGCGTGCCGCTGAACTGGCCGTGCGTCGCCAGGTGGCGCGCGGCGGCCAGCAGCATGGCGGTGTGGCCGTCGTGGCCGCAGGCATGCATCACGCCGGCATGGCAGCTGGCATGGGCGAAGGTGTTGGCCTCGGTGATCGGCAGCGCGTCCATGTCGGCGCGGATGCCCAGCCGCCGCGTGCCGCTGCCGCGCTGCAGCGTGCCCACCACGCCGGTGCCGCCCAGGCCGCGGTGCACCGTGTAACCCCAGGCCTGCAGGCGCTCGGCCACCAGCGCGCTGGTGCGGTGTTCGTCAAAGCCCAGCTCAGGGTGGCGGTGGATGTCGCGGCGCAGCGCCACGAACTCGGGCGCGGCGTCGCGCAGCGCATCCAGCGTGGCCAGCGAGGCCATCGGATCGGCACCGTTCAGGGCCAGCAAGGCCGGGCTGACGTGGTCGTTCATGGCTGTGGGCTCACTGCGGTTGCAGCTTGATCTGGCGAGCGAGGGCGCGGTACTTCGCCGTCTCGGTCTCGAAGAAGCGGGCCGATTCGGCCAGCGTCATCGGCCGCGAGGCCACCTGCGTCTGCGCCGCCAGCTGGCTGCGCACGCCGGCGTCCTGCAGCGTAGCGGCGATGTCCTTGTGCAGGCGCTGCACCACGTCTTCCGGCGTGTCCTTGCGCACCATGAAGCCGGTCCAGATCGTGAACGCGAAGTCCTTCAGCTGCCGGCTCTCGCTCAGCGTGGGCTGGTTCTTCATCAATTCCGAGCGCTGTGCGCCCAGCTGGCCGATGATCTTCAGCCGGCCCTGCTCGGCCATCGCGCCCATCGCGGCGCTGTACACCAGCACGGCAAAGTCGACCTGGCCGCCGGCCACGTCCTGCAGCAGCGGCGCGTTGCCCTTGTACGGCACATGCGCGGCCGGCATGCCGGTGCGGTGCTGCAGGTCTTCCACGATGAAGTGGTACAGCGAGCCGATGCCCACGCTGCCGTAGGTCAGCGGCTTGTCCTTGTTCTTCTTGCCCAGTTCGATCAGCTCGTCCACATTCGCCACCGGCAGGTCCTTGCGCACCAGCAGCACCATCACCGCATCGGCCACCGGGTGCACCAGGCGGAAGTCTTCGGCCTTGACCTTCACCGCGGCATTGGCCAGCGGCGCCAGGATCACCTCGTTGGGCGAGGCCTGGAAGATGTACTGGCCATCGGCCGGCGCGGCCAGCACCTTCTGTGCGCCCAGCGCGCCGCTCACGCCGCCCAGGTTCTCCACCAGCACCTGCTGGCCCAGCTGCTTGCCCAGCGGCTGGTTCAGCAGGCGGGCGATGGCGTCGCTGGGGCCGCCGGCGGGGTAGGGCACCATCAGGTTGACGGGCTTGCTGGGGTAGGCATCGGCGCCCAGCGCCAGGCCACAGGCCAGCAGCAGCGGGGCGAACAGGGCGGCACGGCGGGCAAGCAGGCGGGGGCGCATGGCGGAATCCTCGGCAAGGGGTGGGGACACAAAGATCGACGACGCCAGGCCATCGTAGGCAGCGCCATTTCGTGCGTCCAATGCATTGTTCTTTGCATTAGCATGAGCTCACTGCATGCATTGCGCCGAAGGTTGCCGATGACGCTGATCCAGCTGCGCCACTTCATCGCACTGGCCGAGCTGGGCTCGTTCAGCCGCGCGGCCGACGATGTGCACCTCACCCAGCCGGCGCTCAGCCGCAGCATCCGCGCGCTGGAGGACGAGCTGGGCCAGCCGCTGTTCGACCGCGTGGGCCGGCGCAACGAGCTCAGCGCCTTCGGCCGTGCGGTGCTGGTGCGTGCGCGTCAGATCGTGTTCGACGCCGACGAGCTGCGCGGCAGCGGCCCGCGCATGCGCCAGGGCCTGGCCGGCCGGCTGCGCGTGGGCCTGGGCTCGGGCCCCGGCGCGATGCTGATGACGCCGCTGCTGCTGCAGGTGGCCGGCCAGCCGCCGGGCCTGCAGGTGGAGGTGGCGCGCGGCGGCACCGAGCTGCTGGTGCAGGCGCTGCGCGCGCGGCAGCTGGATGCGCTGGTGATCGACGCGCGCTCGCTGGTGCCGGCGCCCGACCTGCACAGCGAGCCGGTGGGCGAGATGCGCGGCGCCTTCCTGGTGCGGCGCGGCCACCCGCTGGCGCGCAGCCGCCGCGCGCCGACGTTCGATCAGGTGGCGGCGCACGGCATCGCCTCCACGCCGCTCAGCGACGAGGTCGCGCGCATCCTGGTCGAGCGCTACGGCCCGCAGGCGCATCCGCAGCGCTGCGTCACGCTGCGCTGCGACGAGGTCGGCAGCCTGGCCGAGGCCGCGCGGCACAGCGACGTGGTGCTGCTGGCCATCCGCGCCGCGGCGCCCGATCTGGTGGAACTCACGCTGGCGCCGCCGCTGGACGCCACCGCGCGCTTCGCGCTGGTCACGCTGGCCGGGCGGGCCGAGGCGCCGGCGCTGGCCCTGGTGCGACAGCTGGCGCTGGCGCTGCTGCAGGATGCGGGTTGACGCCATGCCCCTATGGCATGCTCCATGCCTTCGTCCCGAGCCCGCCCCTGTGCCGTCGTCCATGCCCCTGCATCGCCGCTCCGTCCTGCTCACCCCGCTGGCGCTGGCCGCCGCCCTGCTGGCCGGCTGCGCCACCGCGCCCCAGCCCGACGCCACGCCGGCGCCGCGCGCGCCGCTCAAGCTCACCATCCTGCACACCAACGACCACCACGGCCGCTTCTGGCCGAATGCCGATGGCGAGTACGGCATGGCCGCGCGCAAGACGCTGATCGACCGCGTGCGCGCCGAGGTGGCGGCCGCTGGCGGCGAACTGCTGCTGCTGGACGGTGGCGACATCAACACCGGCGTGCCCGAGAGCGACCTGCAGGACGCCGAGCCCGACTTCCAGGGCATGAACCGCCTGGGCTACGATGCCTCGGCCGTGGGCAACCACGAGTTCGACAAGCCGCGCAGCGTGCTGCTGCGCCAGAAGGCCTGGGCCAACTTCCCGCTGCTGTCGGCCAACATTTACCAGGACGGCCAGCGCCTGTTCGAGCCCTACCGCATCTTCGAGCGGCGCGGCTACAAGATCGCCGTGATGGGCCTGACCACCAACGACACGGCCAAGATGGTGCTGCCCGACAACGTGCGCGGCACCGAGTTCCGCAAGCCCATCGACGAAGCCGCGAAGCTGGTGCCCGAGCTGCGCGCCAAGGCCGACATGGTGATCGCCGCCACCCACATGGGCCACTACCCCGATGGCAACCGCGGCGTCAACGCGCCGGGCGACGTGGAGATGGCGCGTGCCGTCAAGGGCCTGGACCTGATCGTCGGCGGCCACAGCCAAGACCCCGTGTGCATGCTGGCCGAGAACCGGCGCAACGAGGCCTATGTGCCCGGCCAGCCCTGCGCGCCCGACCGCCAGAACGGCGCCTGGATCGTGCAGGCCCATGAATGGGGCAAGTACGTCGGCCGCGCCGACTTCGTCATCGAGGCCGGCCGCGTGGAACTGGTGAAGTACCAGCTGCTGCCGGTCAACCTGAGCCGCAAGCTGGCCGACGGCACGCGCGCCACCTACACCGAGCGCATCCCCGAGGACACGGGCCTGCGTGCCTTCCTGCAACCCTTCCAGGAGCGCGGCCAGGCCCGGCTGAACGTGCCGGTGGCCCAGGCCGATGGCGTGCTGGACGGCGACCGTAGCACCGTGCGCAAGCAGCCCACCACGCTGGGCACGCTGATCGCCCGCGCGATGATGGACAAGATGGGCGCCGACCTGGCCCTGATCAACGGTGGCGGCGTGCGCGACAGCCTGCCCGCCGGCACCATCACCTACCGCGACGTGATGAAGGTGCAGCCCTTCTCCAACACCGTGGGCGTGGCCGAGCTCACTGGCACCGAACTGCTGGACTACCTGCGTGCCGCGGCCCGGATGACGCCGGGCTCGGGCGCCTTTGCCCAGACCGCCGGCGTGCGCATGGTCATCGAGGGCGGCGTGCTGAAGCAGGCGCTGGTCGGTGGCCAGCCCATCGACCCGCAGCGCCGCTACAAGCTGGCGATCAACAACTTCACCGCGCTGGGCGGCGACGGCTACCCGCGCCTGCGCGAGCACCCCGGCTACACCGACAGCGGCTACAACGACGCCGAGGTGCTGCGCGCCTACCTGGCCGCACGCAGCCCGCTGAAGGTGGCCGACTTCGAACCAGGCGACGCCGTGGTGCGCCGCTGAAGCCCCATCGATCGACATGAGCGACACCTTGCTGAACGACGCCCGCACCGCGCTGGCTTGCCTGGACCTGACCAGCCTGAACGACGGCGACACGCCGGCGGCCATCACCGCGCTGGCCGCCAAGGCCGCCGGGCCGGCGGGCCGACCCGCCGCGCTGTGCGTGTGGCCGCGCTTCGTGGCCCAGGCCAAGGCCGAGGCGCCGGCCGGCGTGGCCGTGGCCGCTGTGGCCAACTTCCCCGACGGCAGCCTGGACCTCGCCCGCGCGGTGGCCGACACCCAGGCCATCGTGGCCGCCGGCGGCGACGAGGTGGACCTGGTGCTGCCCTGGCGCGCGCTGCAGGCCGGTGATGCGGCCGGCGCCGCCGCCGTGGTGCAGGCGGTGCGCGCGGCCTGCCCGGGCCGGGTGCTCAAGCTGATCATCGAATCGGGCGAGCTGGCCACGACGGCCCTGATCGCCCAGGCCAGCGCCATCGGCCTGGAGGCCGGCGTCGACTTCCTGAAGACCAGCACCGGCAAGACGCCCACCGGCGCCACGCCCGAGGCGGCCTGCGTGATGCTGGAGGCGATCGCGCAACACCAGACCGCCCACCCGCGCGGCGCGGCCGTGGGCTTCAAGGCTTCGGGCGGCATCCGCACCGTGGCCGACGCGGCGCTCTACATCGGCCTGGTGCGCGAGATCCTCGGCGAAGGCGCGCTGAACGCCCGCCGCCTGCGCTTCGGCGCCAGCGGCCTGCTGGGCGACATCGAGCGCGTGCTCACCGGCGCCGGCGCGGGCAACACCGCCGCGCCGGGCAGCTATTGAGGCCGCCGCCCCAGCCCGTCATTCAGCGCAGGAGGCCCGCCATGCCCGAGGTCATCGGCATCGACCACATCTACCTCACGGTCAGCGACCTGGCGCGCTCCGAGGCCTTCTACACCCAGGTGCTGGAGAAGACCCTGGGCTACCGCAGCAACCGCTTCACGCTGGGCGGCGATGCGCACGTGCAGTTCTACAACCGCCTGCACGGCATCGTGCTGCGGCCGGCGCGCGTGGCCACGCCGCACGAGCCCTACGCGCCCGGCTTGCACCACCTGTGCCTGCGCGTGGACAGCGCGGCCGATGTGGCCGAGGTGGCGCGCGCGCTGCAGGCCGCCGGCATCGCCGCCAGCGACGCCCACACCCACTCGGAGTACGCGCCCGACTATGTGGCCACCTTCTTCACCGATCCCGACGGCCTGCGCCTGGAGGTCACCAATTACCGGCAGGAACGGCGTGACCGCCACGACCGCTGGTCCGAGCTGGGCGGCTGAACGGCGGGGCCGGGCCTGATGCGCGCTGCCGAGATCATCCGCGCCAAGCGCGACGGCCGGGCGATCACCGAGGCCGAGATCCAGGCCTTCGTGCGCGGCCTGGTCGACGGCAGCTGGAGCGAGGGCCAGGCCGCCGCGCTGGCCATGGCCATCGTCTGGCGCGGCATGACGCGCGCCGAATGCGTGGCACTGACCCAGGCCATGACGCACTCGGGCCAGGTGCTCGACTGGCGCGACGCGCGCCTGCCCGGCCCGGTGCTTGACAAGCATTCCACCGGCGGCGTGGGCGACAAGGTGAGCCTGCCGCTGGCGGCCATCGTGGCGGCCTGCGGCGGCGTGGTGCCGATGATCTCGGGCCGCGGCCTGGGCCACACCGGCGGCACGCTCGACAAGCTGGAGGCCCTGCCCGGCTACACGGTGAACCCGCCGCGCACGCAGCTGCTGGCGGCGCTGGGGGCGGCCGGCTGCGCCATCGTCGGCGCCGGGGCGGATCTGGCGCCGGCCGACAAGCGGCTGTATGCCATCCGCGATGTCACGGCCACGGTGGAGTCGGTGCCGCTGATCACCGCCAGCATCCTCGGCAAGAAGCTGGCGGCCGGGCTGCAGGGCCTGGTGCTGGACGTCAAGGTGGGCAACGGCGCCTTCCTGTCGGGGCTGGACGAGGCGCAGGCGCTGGCGCGCAACCTGGTGGACGTGGCCTGCGGCGCCGGCTTGCCCACCCAGGCGCTGATCACCGACATGAACCAGCCGCTGGGCCGCACCGCCGGCAATGCGTTGGAGGTGGCCGAGAGCATCGCCCTGCTGACCGGCGCCCGTGCCGGGGCGCCCGAGCCGCCCGAGCCGCGCCTTCTGGAACTGACCCTGGCGCTGGCCGCGCAGCTGCTGCACCTGGGCGGGCTGGACGCCAGCGTGGCGGCCGCCCGCGCGCGGGCCGAGGCGGCGCTGGCCAGCGGCGCGGCGGCCGAGCGCTTCGCCCGCATGGTGGCGGCGCTGGGCGGGCCGGCCGACGTGCTGGCCGATGCGCGCCTGCCTGTGGCCCCGGTGGTGCGGCCGGTGCCGGCGCTGCGGGCCGGCCACATCGCCCGCATCGACACCCGCGCACTCGGTCTGGCCGTGGTGGCGCTGGGCGGCGGCCGGGCGCGGCCGGGCGATGCGGTGGACCCGCGCGTGGGCTTCAGCGGCCTGCGCCCGCTGGGCAGCGCGCTGGCCGCCGGCGAGCCGCTGCTCACCGTGCACGCCGCCAGCGCGGCGGATGCCGAGGCCGCCGCGCGCGCCGTGCAGGCCGCCATCACGCTGGCCGAGGCCGCGCCGCCGCCCACGCCGGTGGTGGTGGGCCGGGTGGAGGCCGCGGCGCCACCGGCCTCGGCGTGACGCCTGGCGTGATGCCCGTCGCGATGCCCGTCGAGAGGCCCCGGCACGGCGTCGCGCCGCCGGCCACCTCCGGCTGGAGGTTATGCTGCGCGCGTCCGTCCCCGTCACCGTCCGGAAAGCCCGCGATGCGCCGTCTTGTCACCCTGATCTGTCTGGCCGCCACGCTTGCCACCGCGCAGGCCGCGCCGCCCAGCGAGGCCTCGATCGAAGCCCTGCTCACCGTCACCAAGGCCGAGCGCCTGCTCGACGGCATGTACGCCAACATCGAGCAGATGATGCGCCAGAGCATGCAGGCTGCCGTGCAGGGCCAGACACTCAGCGACGAGCAGCGGCGCGTCCTGGATGCCGCGCCGGCGCGCCTGGCCAAGGTGATGCGCGAGGAACTGAGCTACGCCTCGCTCAAGCCGCTGTATGTCGGCATCTACCGTGAATCCTTCACCCAGGACGAGGTCGACGGCCTGCTGACCTTCTACCGCAGCCCGGCCGGCGTGGCGATGATTGAGAAGATGCCGCTGGTGATGCAGAAGAGCCTGGTGGGCGTGCAGCAGCGCATGGGCCCGATCATGGACAAGCTGCGCCAGGCCATGGAAGCCGCGGTGGCCGACGCCAAGGCCGCCAAGTAGCGCGCGCCGCGGCGCGCAGGTTTCGGCCGCGGGCGTGAACCCTGCGCGCAAAGCCCTGTCGGCGGCGGGCTGCGCCGGCGCCGCGGCGCCCGCCGATGCCCTAAGATGGATTGCAAAGCTGCCGGCCCAGGCCGGGGGCGATCGTGGCCGTCGGCCGGACGGCGACCGGGCGCATCCGCAGTACCACGATGCCCGGTGGGCAATCGCACTGGTACCGGCGCCGGTGCCCGTGTCGGTGGAGAACCGCGATGAAGCCGTCGACCATCCTGGTCGTCGACGACGAACCGCTGAACCTGGCGGTGATGTCCAAGCTGCTGAACCCGCACTACCGCGTGCTGGGTGCCCGCACAGGCCCCAGCGCGCTGGCGCTGCTGGCCAGTGGCGAACTGCCCGACCTGATCCTGCTCGACGTGATGATGCCGGAGATGGACGGCCATGCCGTGCTCACCCGGCTGCGCGAGGACCCGCGCACGCGGGCCATCCCGGTGGTCTTCGTCACCGCGCTGAGCGACGAGGTCAACGAGGAGCAGGGCTTCGCGCTGGGCGCGGTCGACTACATCGGCAAGCCGATCAAGCCGGCGGTGGTGCTGGCCCGCGTGCGCACCCACCTGGCGCTCAAGCAGGCCCAGGACCGGCTGGGCGAGCAGAACCAGTGGCTCGAGGTCGAGCTGGCGCGCCGCATCCGCGAGAGCCTGTTGGCCCAGGACCTGACGCTGTGCGCGATGGCCGAGCTGGCCGAGACCCGCGACAGCGATACCGGCAACCACATCCTGCGCACGCAGTCGTACATCGAGGCGCTGGGCCGCCAGCTGCAGCGCATGGGCGGCTATGGCGGCGAGCTCGACGACGTGCAGCTCGACCGCATCGTCAAGGCCGCGCCGATGCACGACATCGGCAAGATCGGCATCCCCGACAGCATCCTGCTCAAGCCCTCGCGGCTGGATTTCGACGAGTTCGAGATCATGAAGACCCATGCCCGCATCGGCGGGCAGGCCATCGACCAGGCGGTGCGCAAGGCCATGGCCATGCATGGCGGGGCCGACGGCGAGGCCTCGGCGGCGGTGCGCTTCCTCGAGGTGGCGCGCACCATCGCCACGCACCACCACGAGCGCTGGGACGGCCTGGGCTACCCCGACGGCCTGGCCGGCGAGGCCATCCCGCTGCCGGCCCGGCTGATGGCCCTGGCCGACGTGTTCGACGCCCTGACCACGCGCCGCGTCTACAAGGCGCCCTGGACGCTGGACGACACGCTGGGCTACATCCAGGCGCATGCCGGCCGGCAGTTCGACCCGGCACTGGTGCAGGCCCTGATGGCCATCCGTGGCGAGTTCGCCGCCATCATGGCGCGCCTGGCCGATGACTGAGGCGCGGGCTGCCGCGCCGCTGGTCACCGGGGTGCCCGACGGCCTCGGGGCCGCGATGGAGGAGCGCCTGCGCCTGATGCAGGCGGCGGTGGACCAGGCGGGCGACGCGGTGTTCGGCGTCGATGCCGACGGCCGCGTGGCCTATGCCAACCGCGCCGCCGGCGACTGGGTGGGGCGCGAGCCCGCCGCGTTGGTGGGCCGCCATGCCGGCGAGGTGTCGCCGGCCTGGGCGGCCGACCAATTGGCGCGGCACTGGGCCAGCTGGCGCAGCCTGGGCGGCGCGGTGCTGGAGAGTACGCTGTGCACCGCCGACGGCCACCAGCACCCGGTGGAGATCCGGCTGTGCATCACGCTGGTCCACGGGCGCGAGCTGCTGTTCGCGCTGGTGCACGACATCGCCCAGCGCCTGCGCGCGCAGCAGCGCGACCGCCGCCGCCTGGTGCTGATGGAAAGCCTGGCGCTGGGCGCGCCACTGGACGCGCTGCTCGAACGCCTGTGCCGCGACCACGAGCAGCAGCACCCCGAGAGCCTGTGCGCGGTGATGCTGCGCGACGACGACAGCGGCCACCTGGTCGAGATCGCCGGGCCCAGCCTGCCAGCCGAGTGGCGGCAGCTCATCGCCAACGTGCCGATCTCCGCCGACGCGCCGCCCTGCGGCGCCGCCGCCGCCACCGGCCAGCGCCGGGTGGTCGACGACATCGCCAACGAGCCCAGCTGCGCGCCGATGCGCGAGGCGGCGCTGCGCCTGGGCCTGGCCACCTGCTGGTCCGAGCCGATCCGCGGCGCGCAGGGCCGCGTGCTGGGCACCTTCGCGCTGTACCGCCGCCGTCCCGGCCGGCCCGGCGCCGAGGAGGCCGACGACCTGGCCTTCGCCGTGCAGCTGGCCGCCACCGCCATCTCGCAGGGCCAGACCACGCGCCAGCTGGCGGCCAGCGAGCGCCGGCTGAAGGACCTGCTGCGCGCGCTGCCCGACCTGGTGTGGATGAAGGACACGCAGGGCGTCTACCGCGCCTGCAACGCCGCCTTCGAGCGCCTGCTCGACCGCCCCGAGGCCGAGATCATCGGCTGCAGCGATGCCGACTTCGTCGACGCCGAATCGGCCACCGCGATGCGTGCGCACGACGCCTCGGTGATCGCCACCGGCCGGCCCGACGTGGGCGAGCGCTGGCTGCACTTCGCGCGCGACGGGCACCGCGGCCTGTTCGAGATCGTGCAGACGCCGCTGTACGACGCCGACGGCCAGCCCACCGGCCTGCTGGGCGTGGCGCGCGACGTCACGCTCACCCGCCAGGGGGCCCAGGCCATCACCGACCAGCACCGCCTGGTCGACACGATGTTCGCGCAGACCACCGACGCCATCGTGCTGCTCGACCCGCTGACGCTGGCCTTCATGAACTTCAACGACGCCGCCTGCAACGGGCTGGGCTACAGCCGCGAGGCCTTCGCGCGGCTGCGGCCGATGGACCTGCAGGGCGACCTCGACGAGGAAGGCGTGCTGGCCGTGGTGCGCCGCGCGCTGGGCGGCGAGACGGTGCGCTTCGACACCCGCCACCGCAAGGCCGACGGCGGCCTGCAGATCGCCGCGATCACGCTGCGCCGGGTGCAGTTCGCTGGGCGCATGATGGTCTCGGCCGTGTGGCGCGACATCACCGACAGCCGCCTGCACGAGGTGCGCATCCAGCGCCTGAACCAGGCCTACGCGATGCTCAGCCGCGTCAACGAGGCCATCGTGCGCGTGCGCGACAGCGGCACGCGGCTGTTCAACGAGGTGTGCCGCATCGTCGTCGACGTGGGCGGCTTCCGCCTGGCCTGGGTGGGCGGGCTCGACCCCGGCGGCGGCGGGCTGTTCCCGATCACGCACTCGGGCTCGGCCGAGCACTACCTCGACCAGCTGCGCCTGCCGTCCAAGCAGCCGCCAGGCCCGGCGGCACAGGCCGTGGCGCAGGGCCAGGTGTGCGTGTTCAACGACATCGTCGAGTCGCCGGCCAGCCCGCTGCGCGAGTCGGCGCTGGCCCATGGCTACCGGGCCTTCGCGGCCTTCCCGGTGCCGGCCGGTGGCACCGTGCGCCATGCGTTGATGGTGTATTCCGACATCGTCGGCCACTTCGACGAGGAGCAGGTGGCGCTGTTCACGCGGCTGGCGCAGGACCTGGGCTTCGCGCTCGACTTCAACGCCGCCGAGCAGGCCCAGCGCCAGGAGCAGCGCTTTCGCGAGCAGCTGGTCGACTCGGTGGCCGGGCTGTTCTTCGCGCTGGACCGCCAGGGCCGGCCGGTGCTGTGGAACCGCCGCTTCGAGGAGGTCACCGGCTACAGCCGCGACGAGATCATGCAGCGCGCGGCCACCGAGTACTTCGACCAGGACGAGCGCCAGCGCATCGCCGACAGCGTGCGCGAGGTGTTCGACCGGGGCGAGAGCCGGGTCGAGGCCTCGCTGGTGGCGCGCGACGGCCGGCGCATGCCCTACCTGTTCGTCTCGCGGCGCATCGACCGCTCGCCCGAGCCGCTGCTGGTGGGCACCGGCACCGACATCTCCGACCGCGTGCGCTCCGAGCGCGAGCTGGCGCTGTACCGCCAGCAGCTGGAGGTGCTGGTGGCCACGCGCACGGCCGAGCTCGAATCGGTGAACGCCCGCCTGGCGCGCGAGGACCAGCGCCTGCGCGCGATGCTGGCGCTGAGCCAGAAGGCCAGCATGCTGGGCGAGCAGGAGCTGCTGCAGGGCGGCCTGGAGGTGGCCTGCCGCCAGACCGCCAGCACCGGCGGCTGCCTGGTGGTGGTGGAGGACGGCCAGCTGCTGCTGGGCCAGCAGGCCTGCGTGGGCCTGTCGGGCGAGGACGTGGCCGCGCCGGCGCTGACCGCGCCCTGGCAGGGCGTCTGGCAATCGGTGCTGGCGCAGCGGCGCGTGGTGGCGCTGGAAGGCGACGCGGCACGCCAGGCCGGCGTGCCGCCGGGCCTGGCGCGGGCGCTGTGCGTGCCGGTGGTCGACGAGGGCGAGGTGCGCCTGCTGCTGTGCGTGGCCGACAAGGCCGTGGGCTACGACGCCGCCGACGAACGCGCGCTGGCGCTGATCGGCGGCGACCTGCTGCGCATCGTGCGCCGGCGGCGCATCGAGATCGCGCTCGAGCAGGCCAAGCATGCCGCCGATGCCGCCAACCAGGCCAAGGGCGCCTTCCTGGCCAACATGAGTCACGAGATCCGCACGCCGATGAACGCCATCGTCGGCTTCGCCCACCTGCTGCGCCGCGACCCGCTGACGCCGCGCCAGGTCGACCACCTGGCCCGCATCACCGACGCCAGCCAGCACCTGTTGCAGGTGATCAACGACATCCTCGACTTCTCCAAGATCGAGGCGCACAAGATCACGCTGGACGAGACCGACTTCGGCCTGCGCGAGAGCGTCGAGCGCGTCACCGCGATGCTGATCGACCGCGCCCGCGCCAAGCAGGTGGCGCTGTCGCTGGAGATGCCCGGCTGCCCGGCCGTGGTGCACGGCGACCGCCTGCGCCTGGAGCAGGTGCTGCTGAACCTGGTGGGCAATGCCGTCAAGTTCACACAGCGTGGCCGGGTGATGGTGCGCATCGCCCCGGTGGCCGAGGACGGCCAGCAGGTGCGCCTGCGCTTCGAGGTGGAAGACACCGGCATCGGCATGCGCGAGGACCAGATCCCGCACCTGTTCGAGGCCTTCGAGCAGGCCGATGCCTCGACCACCCGGCGCTTCGGCGGCACCGGCCTGGGGCTGGCGATCAGCAAGCGCCTGACCGAGCTGATGCGCGGCCGCATGGGCGTGCGCAGCGTGCTGGGCCAGGGCAGCCTGTTCTGGTTCGAGCTGCCGCTGCGCCGTGCCAGCGGCCCGGCCCTGGCCTCGGCGGGCGCGCCGCTGGCCGGCGCGCGTGCGCTGCCGGCGCCCGGTGGCGGCGATGCCGTGGTGCTGCAGGGCGCGCGCGTGCTGCTGGCCGAGGACAATGCGATCAACCAGGAAGTGGCCTCCACGCTGCTGGGTGCGCTGGGCGTGACGGTGGACGTGGCGGCCAACGGCGAGGAGGCCGTGCAGCTGGTGCGCGACTGCCCCAACGGCCCCTACGACCTGGTGCTGATGGACGTGCAGATGCCGGTGATGGACGGGCTGCGCGCCACGGCGCAGATCCGCAGTTTCGAGGGCGCCACGCGGCTGCCCATCGTGGCCATGACCGCCAATGCCTTCGAGGACGACCGCGCCCAGTGCCTGGCCGCCGGCATGGACGACTACCTGGCCAAGCCGGTCGAGCCGCAGCAGCTGCGCCAGTGCCTGATGGGCTGGCTGCGCCAGCGCCGCCCGAGCGCGGCCCTGCAGCCGGCCGGCCTGGAGGCCGCGCAGCGCGCGCGCCTGGCGGCCATGCCCGGCCTGGACCTGGCGCTGGGCCTGTCGCGCGTCAACGGCAACTGGGCGCTGTACCTGCGCGCGTTGCGCCTGTTCCGCGGCCACCACGGCCCCGACCTCGTGCGCCTGGGCCAGGGCCCGGATGGGGGGACAACACCTGCCGAGCCGCCCGCCGAACTGCCCGCCGAGGCATGGCGGCCCGGCTCCGCACCGGCCACGGCCTTGCGCCGGCTGGCGCATTCGATCGCCGGCGCCGCGGCCACGCTGGGTGCCGAGACGCTGCAGCACCACGCGCAGGCGCTGGAGCAGGCGCTCGATCCGCAGGCCGAGGGCGGACGCCCGCGCGACGCCGCGGCGCTGCGCGCGTTGCAGCAGGCGCTGGGCACGGCGCTGGGTGAGTTCTTCGGCGCGCTCGACCGGGCGCTGGACGGCGAGGTGCCGGCGCCCGCGCCCGCCCCGGCCGTGACCGCGGTCGACTGGACCCAGGTGCTGGGTGGCCTGCTGTCGCTCAAGCCGCTGCTGGTGAGCCACGACACCACCGCCGGCGAACTGTTCGACACCCAGTTCCCGCTGCTGCAGGCGGCCTTCGGCGAGCCCGCCGAGCGCCTGGGCCGGCACATCCACAGCTTCAGCTTCGCCGAGGCGCTGGAACTGCTGGCGCCGCTGCTCGAGCGCGCCGGCCGCCACGCGGCCGAGCACGAGGCCGGCGCCGCCGCCTGAGCGGCGGCTGGCGTCAGCCCACCGCGGCCTCGTCGCTGCGGCGCTCGCCGCGGTTGTCGATCCAGCTCACGCCGATGCGGTCGCCGGCCTTGGCGCCCCGCACGGTGAACTGCAGAAAGGGGTTGCGCGCCATCGAGGGCCCGCACTGGGCGCTGAGCAGCGGGCGGCCGTTGAGCGTGATGCTCAGCTCGCGGATGAACCAGGCCGGCACGCTGCGGCCGTTGGTCGGGTCCTTGCGCTGGCCAGACTCCATCTCGTGGGCCATCAGCACGCGCACCACGGTCTTGTCGCCGGTGGCCTTGGCGCGGATCAGGGTCGGATCGGGCATCGGAGGGCTCCTCGTGTTCAGCCGCCGCAGCCGCCGGCGGTGACCTGCACGTCGCGGTGGGCGTAGTGCACGCGGCCGTCGCCGGTGACGGCCACCGCCACCACGCCGGAGGACTGGGCCATCTTCACGCGCGTGCTGATGTCGGGCACCAGGCCCTCGCCGGGCTCGAACATCACGCACAGCGGCACCGGGTTCTTGTCCACCAGGATCATCAGCCGCTTCACGCCGGCCAGGGTGGTGGCGCAGCCCACGGCCACGGCGGCGCCGCTCTCGGCCACGTCGGGTGCGGCCAGCGTCACCTCGCGGCTTTCCACCGGCGCCGACAGGCCCAGCACCCTGGCCAGCTCGGCCAGCGAGCGGGCCTCGAACGCGGCCTGGTGCCAGGCGGCCTGCGCCGGCTCGGGCAGCAGGCCCAGGCCGCCCAGCAGTCCGGCCACGGCGGCGCTTCGCTGCAGCATCTGTCGGCGGTCGGGCATCGGGCGGGTCTCCTCGGTCAGATCGGGCGGCGCGCGGCGGATCGGGGGCGCGCGGGCCGCCACCGTACCATCGTCCGCGCCGGGCCACCACCGGGCGCCGTCAAGACGGCGGCGGGCGCGGCCCTCGCTAGACTGGCGCGCATGCTTGCCGACACCGCCTTCGCCTACCTGCACCTGCTGGCCATCCTGAGCTGGGTGGTGTTCCTGTCCAGCACTGCCGCGCTGGCGCGCAGCGAATGGCTCAATGCCGCGGCGTTGGCGCGCCTGGGCGTGGTCGACCGCGTGGCCTTCATCGCCGGCTGGCTGGTGCTGGCCACCGGCCTGGCGCGCGTGGCCGCCAGCCCCAAGGGCGCCGCCTGGCTGCTGGCGCAGCCGCTGCTGTGGGCCAAGCTGGCCCTGGTGGCGCTGATGCTGGCGGCGGCCTGGCACACCCATGCCCAGGTGCGGGCCTGGCTGGCGGCGCACCAGGCCGGCGGCGCGCTGCCGGCGGCCGATGCGGTGGCCACGCTGCGCCGGCGCGTGATGCGCGCCTCGCACCTGATGCTGGTGCTGCCGCTGCTGGCCGTGCTGCTGGCACGCGGGCTGTTCACGGTCTGACCACCGGCTGTTCCCCGGCCGAGGCCGGCGCCACCATGCAAAAGGCCGGCAAAGCCGGCCTGTTGCGGGTGCTGCGCGCGGGCCCTCAGGCCCGGCATCGGCGCAGGCCGATCACTTGGCGTCGGCGGTGCACTTCTTGACGAAGCTGTTCTTGGCCGCGCCGTGCAGCTTCTTCTCGCCGGCCTGCTTCTCGCAGGCCTCGGCGGCCGGCGACTTGGCGGCGGCGGCGCCGCCCGAGCACTTCTTGACGAAGCTGTTCTTGGCCGCGCCGTGCAGCTTCTTCTCGTCGGCCTGCTTCTCGCAGGCGGCCTTGTCCTCGGCGAAGGCGTGCGTGGTCACGCCGGCGGCCAGGAACATCGCGACGGCAACGGTGGACAACTGCTTCAGCATGGTGGGGGTCCTCTTCCTCGGGTGATGTGGATGCGGCCGGATGGCCGATGCCGATTGGAGCAGAGCGCCCACGCACCGGCAATGATTCAACGCCGCCGGCGGGCGGCCGGTGCACCGGCGCCACGCAAACCTGTTGATCGCCATCACGCGTCGGCCACGCCGGGCGGGCCGGGTGGGGCCTGCGCTGGCGCTAGAGGATGCGCCGCGGGTGATGCAGCGCCTCGTGCGCGGCATGCAGCCGGCGCACCAGCACGCGGATGAAGGCCGCATCGAACAGGTGCCGCGTGCTCGGGCTGAAGGTGTCCATCGACTCGGGCGTGAACGAGATCGTGGTGGCCATGTCGGAGACGATCACGTCGGCGGCGTGCACGCGCAGGTCGGGGCTGGGTGCCAGGTAGGCCATCTCGCCCACCGAGGTGCCGGCGCCCAGGCGCGCCACCCGCTGGCCGTCGCGGTACACCTCGATGCGGCCCTGGGCAATGATGTGGAAGGTGTTGCCGGTCTCGCCCTTGCGGTACAGCGCCGTGCCGTGGCGGTGACGCAGCCACTGCGCGCGGTGCACCACCTCCCACAGCTCCACGTCGCCGAAGCCGCTGAAGAACTCCAGGCTGCGCAGCAGGTTGAAGCGCTCGGAGTCCAGCACGTCCTGCTGGCGGCCCAGCGGCACCTCGGCATTGGCCACCAGCAGCGCCCACTCGCGGGCAAAGCTGTCCCAGTCGGCCGGCCGCTCGTCGCGCTGCTTGCTCAGCGCGCGCATCAGCAGCGCCTCCATGCGCGGCGGCACGCCTTCGCGCAGGCTGCCCAGCGGCTGCGGCGGCTGGTGGTAGATCATGTTCATCAGCGCCACCTGGTTGCCGGCCTCGAAGGGCGGGCGGCCCGAGACCAGGTGGTACAGCACCGCGGCCAGCGAGTAGATGTCGGCGCGCGCATCCACCTGCGTGCCGTCCAGCTGCTCGGGTGACATGTAGGCCAGCGAGCCGACGCGGAACACCTGCGTGCGGTCGCTGGTCTGGTCGAAGACGCTGCCGAAGTCGGTGATCTTGATGTCGGTCACCAGGTCGTTGTGCAGCAGCGCCAGGATGTTGGCCGGCTTCACGTCGCGGTGGATCAAGCCCTTGCGCGCCACGTAGCCCAGGGCCATTGCGCACTTGAAGCCGATCTCCACCACCTGCTCCAGTGACAGCAGGTTGTCGGGTCGGCAGAAGCGGCGCAGCGTGCTGCCCGGCACGTACTCCATCACCAGGTAGGGCTGCAACGGGTCTTCGACCGCGTCGATCAGCCGCACCACGTTGGGATGCTGCAGCTTGCCGACCAGGTCGGCCTCGGCGGCGAAGAAGCGCTCACGGTAGTGCAGGTCATCGCCGAACTGCGCGCTGGCGGCGCGCGCGCGCTTGATCGCCACCTGCTGCTGGTGGAACTCGTCCTCGGCGAGGAACACCTCGCTGGTGGCGCCCTCGCCCAGCCGGGCCAGCACGCGGTACTTGCCGATGCGGTCGGGCAGCGCGTTGCCGGCGGCCGCGGCCGGCGCCGGGGCCGCCGACGCGGGCGGTTCGGCGACTGGCGGTGCGGCGGTCGGCGCCAGCGGCGCGCTGAGATCGGCGAAGACGGACGAAAGGGCCATGGCTGCTGGGACTCCAAGGTCTGTCTTCGGCACCGCCGGGGCCCGGCTGTAGGCCGCCGGTCCACGCAATTGCAACCAGGCGTTCGGCGCGCCGGCGGCCGGGGCGCCGCCACCCCGCCCCGTAGAATCCCGCCCCATGATCCAAGCCAAGCAGGAGCTGTTGGCGGCACTCGGTGCCGCGGTGCAGCAGCTCGCGCCAGACACCCCGTTCACGCCCGCTTTCGAGTCGCCCAAGCAGGCCGCCCATGGCGACTTCGCCATCACCGCGGCCATGCAGCTGGCCAAGGCCGCCAAGCGCAACCCGCGCGAGCTGGCCACCGCCCTGGTCGAGGCGCTGAACGCGCAAGGCGCCGTGCAGCGCTGGGTGGACGCGCTGGAAATCGCCGGCCCCGGCTTCATCAACCTGCGCCTGAAGCCCGCCGCCAAGCAGGCCGTGGTGAGCGAGGTGCTGGCCGCCGGCGAGGCCTATGGCCGCCAGCCGGCGCACGGCCGCAGCGTGATGGTCGAGTTCGTGTCGGCCAACCCCACCGGCCCGCTGCACCTGGGCCATGCGCGCCAGGCGGCGCTGGGCGATGCGATCTGCAGCCTGTTCGCCACCCAGGGCTGGGCGGTGACGCGCGAGTTCTATTACAACGACGCCGGCGTGCAGATCGGCACCCTGGCGCACAGCACGCAGTGCCGCCTGAAGGGCCTGAAGCCCGGTGACGCCGGCTGGCCCGAGGCCGCCTACAACGGCGACTACATCCAGGACATCGCCGACGCCTTCCGCGCCCAGGCCACCGTCAAGGCCGACGACCGCGCATTCACCGCCAGCGGCGATGTGGACGACCTGGACGGCATCCGTCAGTTCGCCGTGGCCTACCTGCGCCACGAGCAGGACCTGGACCTGCAGGCCTTCGGACTGCGCTTCGACAACTACTACCTCGAGAGCGGCCTGTACACCAGTGGCCGCGTCGAGGCGGCGGTGCAGCGCCTGATCGCCAACGGCAAGACCTACGAGTCCGAAGGCGCGCTGTGGCTCAAGAGCACCGAGTACGGCGACGACAAGGACCGCGTGATGCGCAAGTCCGACGGCACGTACACCTACTTCGTGCCCGATGTGGCGTACCACATCCACAAGTTCGAGCGTGGTTTCAGCAAGTGCATCAACATCCAGGGCACCGACCACCACGGCACCATCGCCCGCGTGCGTGGCGGCCTGCAGGCGGCGGATCTGGGCATCCCGCCCGGCTTCCCCGACTACGTGCTGCACAAGATGGTGCTGGTGATGCGCGGCGGCCAGGAGGTCAAGCTCAGCAAGCGCGCCGGCAGCTACGTGACGCTGCGCGACCTGATCGACTGGACCAGCCGCGACGCGGTGCGCTTCTTCCTGGTCAGCCGCAAGGCCGACACCGAGTTCACCTTCGACGTCGACCTGGCGCTGAAGGCCAATGACGAGAACCCGGTGTTCTACGTGCAGTACGCCCATGCGCGCATCTGCTCGGTGCTGGCCGCCTGGCGCGAGAAGCAGGGCGCGGCGGTGGACGCTCCGGCCGACCTGTCGCTGCTGACCGCGCCGACCGAAACCGCGCTGATGCTCAAGCTGGCGGCTTACCCCGGCATGCTGGCCGCCGCCGCCGCCGACCTGGCGCCGCACGACGTCACCTTCTACCTGCGCGACCTGGCCGCCGCCTTCCACAGCTGGTATGCGGCCGAGCGCTTCCTGGTCGATGACCTGGCGCTGGCCGGTGCGCGCATGGCGCTGCTGGCCGCCACCGCCCAGGTGCTGCGCAATGCGCTGGCGGTGCTGGGCGTCAGCGCCCCCGAGGCCATGGCGCGCGAGGCCGCGCCCACCGACGCCGGGGAGCCGGCCTGATGGCCGCGGCGAAGGCGGGCGGCACGGTGAAGACCGTGAAGGCGGCACCGGCGCGCGGTGGCTTCGGCGTCGGCCTGGTCGTCGGCCTGCTGATCGGCCTGGCCGTCGCGCTGGGCGTGGCGCTCTACATCACCAAGGCGCCGATCCCCTTCGTCAACAAGCTGCCGCAGCGCACCGCCGAGCAGGACGCCGCCGAGGCCGAGCGCAACAAGCACTGGGACCCGAACGCACCGCTGGCCGGCAAGGGCGCCGCACCGCGGGCCGCGGTGGCCTCGGGCGCCAGCGCGCCGGACGCGGCCACCCCCGCCCCCGCACCGGCGGCCACGCCCGCACCGGCCCCCGTGGCCACCAGCCCGGCACCTGGCACGGCCCCGGCCGCGCCCACCGGCGCCCAGGCCCACTCCCCCGCGGCGCCGGCTTCGGCGGCCACCGCGCGTGCATCGGCGGCCGCATCGGCGCCGGCACGCGATCCGGCGGCCATCCTGGCCGGCCAGAACGGCACGGCGCCGGCGGCCAAGCCGGCCATGTTCTTCGTGCAGGCGGGCGCCTACTCGAACCCCGACGACGCCGAGGCGCAGCGTGCGCGGCTGGCGATGTCGGGCTTCACGGCCAAGGTGATGGCGCGCGAGCAGTCGGGCAAGACGGTCTACCGCGTGCGCCTGGGCCCGTTCGACGAGCGCGATGCCGCCGACGACCTGCGCGACAAGCTGGGCGCGGCCGGTGTCGAGTCCACGCTGGTGCGTGTCGAGCGTTGAACCAGGGTTGAACCTGTGGCGGTCGGCTGACTCCATGGGCGATCCACCCCTGAAATGCATGCCCTGAGCCGGGCAAAGGAAGTCGAATGAACCGTCGTGACATCGTGATCGGTCTGCCCGCCGCGGGCCTGCTCAGCGGCCTGGCGCTGCCCAGCCTGGCCCAGGGCGGCCCGGTCGAGGGCCAGGACTACAAGAAGCTCGACAAGCCGCTGGCCGTGGCCGCCGGCAAGATCGAGGTGGTCGAGTTCTTCGGCTACTGGTGCCCGCATTGCAACGCCTTCGAGCCGGCGCTGGACGCCTGGCAGCGCAAGCTGCCGGCCGACCAGGTGGCCTTCCGCCGCGTCTCGATCTCGTTCCGCCCGAACCAGGAGCCGCTGCAGCGCCTGTACTACGCGCTGGAGGCCCTGGGCCAGGTCGAGGCGCTGCACCGCAAGGTGTTCAACGCCGTGCACATCGAGCGCAAGCCGTTCAACAACGACGCCGACGTGCTGGCCTGGGCCCAGGCCAGTGGTGCCGATGGCGCCAAGATCGTCGAGGCGATGAAGAGCTTCGGCGTGGCCACCAAGGTGCGCCTGGCGCGCCAGCTGGCCGAGGGCTATGGCATCGACGGCGTGCCCACGCTGGGCGTGCAGGGCCGCTGGCGCACCGCGCCGTCGATGGCCGGCAGCGAGGTTCGCGCACTGGCCGTCACCGACGCGCTGATCGCGATGGCGCGCAAGGCCTGATACATCCTCTGGAAAACCCTGGGTTTCTGACGCCGCGCTGACGGCGTCACCAAGGCCCACCGGATGCCACAGATTTGGCATCCGGGTATTCCGCAGCGAACGGCACTTGGGCCTAGAATGGTCTGCAAGTTTTGTGCCGTTCGATGCCCATCCTGCCCGCCCTCACCCCGTCCGCCGCCCGGCTGCTGCCCGGTGCCGCCCTGGCCTTGACGCTGGCGGTGGCCGGACCGGCGCTGGCCGAGCGCGCCGACCGCACCAAGCCGATGGCGCTGGAAAGCGATCAGCCCTGCGTGGTGAACCTGGCCAAGCAGATCAGCCAGTGCAGCGGCAACGTGGTGATCAGCCAGGGCACGCTGCTGTTGCGCGCCGACAAGCTGGAGGTGCGTGAGACGCCCGAAGGCTGGCAGGTGGTGCAGGCCAGCGGCACGGCCGACAAGCCGGCCCGCGTGAAGCAAAAGCGCGACGGCATCGACGAGAGCGTCGAGGGCCAGGCCCAGCGCATCGACTACGACAGCAAGACCGGCGTGATCCGCTTCGAAGGCGCGGCCGTGGTGCGGCGCCTGCGCGGCGCCACGCTGGCCGATGAGATCCAGGGCGCGCGCATCGTCTGGGACGGCCAGGCCGAGACCTTCAATGTGCAGGGCGGTGGGGCCACCACCGCCACCAACCCCGGCGGCCGCGTGCGCGCGGTGATCACGCCACGCCCCGGCACCGAGGCCGCCGCCGCGATG
Source organism: Pseudaquabacterium inlustre (assembly GCF_038066595.1). NCBI lineage: Bacteria > Pseudomonadati > Pseudomonadota > Betaproteobacteria > Burkholderiales > Sphaerotilaceae > Pseudaquabacterium > Pseudaquabacterium inlustre. The sequence goes on along the minus strand of NZ_JBBUTH010000008.1, from coordinate 165,209 downwards.
GCCGCCGAGGCCGCGTCCGCACCCGCGCAGGCCCCGCTGAAGAGCACGCCGGCCCTCGGGGAGCGGCGGTGACATCCGCCCAGGCGCCAGAGCGCGTGGCGATGGCGGCGCAGCCCCCGATCGGCCAGAGCCAAGGGCTCCAAGGGCTGACGGTCCAGGGGCTGCAAAAGAGCTACGGCTCGCGCCAGGTGGTCAAGGAAGTGCACCTGGCCGTGGGCGCCGGCGAGGTGGTGGGCCTGCTGGGCCCCAACGGCGCCGGCAAGACCACCACCTTCTACATGGTGGTGGGTCTGGTGCGTGCCGATGCCGGCGAGATCCGCATCGACGGCCAGGCCGTGCAAGGCAAGCCCATCCACCAGCGCGCGCGCATGGGCCTGAGCTACCTGCCGCAGGAAGCCTCGATCTTCCGCAAGCTCACGGTCGAGGAGAACGTGCGTGCGGTGCTCGAGCTGCAGGTGGGCGCCGACGGCCGGCCGCTGGCGGCCACCGAGATCCAGCAGCGCCTGGACGGCCTGCTGCACGACCTGAGCATCGAGAAGCTGCGCGACTCGCCGGCGCCGGCACTGTCGGGCGGCGAGCGTCGCCGTGTCGAGATCGCCCGCGCGCTGGCCACGCAGCCGCGCTTCATCCTGCTCGACGAGCCCTTCGCTGGCGTCGATCCGATCGCGGTGATCGAGATCCAGCGCATCATCGGCTTCCTGAAGCAGCGCGGCATCGGCGTGCTGATCACCGACCACAACGTGCGCGAGATGCTGGGCATCTGCGACCGCGCCTACATCATCAGCGAGGGGCGCGTGCTGGCCGAAGGCACGCCGTCCGAGATCGTCGAGAACGCCGACGTTCGCCGGGTGTACCTCGGCGAGCATTTCAAGATGTGATGACAGGCCCGAAGTCATGAAGCCTTCATTGCAGGTCCGCCTGTCGCAGCACCTGGCGCTGACGCCCCAGCTGCAGCAATCGATCCGCCTGCTGCAACTCTCCACGCTGGAGCTGCACCAGGAAATCGAGCAGATGCTCGAGGCCAATCCCTTCCTCGACGTGGAGGACGGCGGCGACGACTCGCTGGCCTATGGCCTGGAACGCGTGGCCGCCACGCCGGAGAGCGGTGCCGGCGCCGAGCGCGAGAAGGAGCGCCTGAGCGAGCGCGAGGACGCCGGCAGCGACGAGCCTGCCGGCGTGGACACCGCCGAGTTCGGCGCCACCGAGCGCGACGACTGGGAGAACGGCACCGAGCGTGACGACTTCGACGGCATCCGCGAGGCGCCCAGCAACAGCCCCTCGGGCAGCGGCGACGACGACTTCGAGCCGGTGGACGCGGCCAGCAGCGGCCCCACGCTGCAGGAGCACCTGCGCCGCCAGCTGCTGGGCATGCGCCTGTCGGACGAAGACGCGGCCACCGTGATGGTGCTGATCGAGAGCCTGGACGAGGACGGCTGGCTGGCCGACCCGCTGGCCGAGATCGCCGAGCGCGTGGCCGCCTCGCTGGACATCCCCGAAGACGACCTGGAGGCGCGCGAAGACCTGTTCGAGCGCCTGCGCTGCGGCCTGAAGTGGCTGCAGAGCCTGGAGCCCACCGGCGTGGGCGCCGCCAACCTGGGTGAGTGCCTGTGCCTGCAACTGCGCGAGAAGCCGGCCAGCCCGGCGCGCAAGCTGGCCATGCGCATTGCCGAGCAGCACCTCGAGCTGCTGGCGCGGCGCGACATGAAGAAGCTGACGCAGGCCACCGGCGCTGATGAAGCGCTGCTGCGCGAGGCCCAGGCGCTGATCCTGACCTGCGAGCCCAAGCCGGGCCGGCCGTTCACGCGCGCCGAGGCCAACATCATCGTGCCCGACGTCATCGTGCAGAAGGCCGGGCGCGGCTGGAAGGCCGTGCTCAACCCCGACGTGATGCCCAAGCTGAAGATCAACGACCTCTATGCGCAGGCCATCCGCGGCCAGCGCAACGGGGCCGCGGGTGGGCTGTCGTCGCGGCTGCAGGAGGCGCGCTGGTTCATGAAGAACATCCTGCAGCGCTTCGACACCATCCTGCGCGTCAGCCAGGCCATCGTCGAGCGGCAGAAGGGCTTCTTCACCCACGGCGAGATCGCGATGAAGCCGCTGGTGCTGCGCGAAATCGCCGACGAACTGGGCCTGCACGAGAGCACGATCTCGCGCGTGACCACGGCCAAGTACATGAACACGCCGTTCGGCACCTTCGAGCTGAAGTACTTCTTCGGCTCCAGCCTGAACACCGAGGCCGGCGGCAACGCCAGCTCCACCGCCGTGCGCGCGCTGATCAAGCAGCTGGTGGCCAACGAAGACCCGGCCAAGCCGCTGTCGGACAGCCAGCTGTCGGACATGCTGTCCGAGCAGGGCATCCAGGTGGCGCGGCGCACGGTGGCCAAGTACCGCGAGGCGCTGAAGATCGCGCCCGCCAACCTGCGCAAAGCCCTTTGACCAAGACCCCCCGTCCGCCGATCGGCGGCTACAAGACCCAGCGCCACACCGAGGCGCGTGGGCCCGGCCCGCGTTCCGGCGGCCCTGGCGGTCCGGCCATGCGCGGTCCCGGTGGCCCCGGCATGCCGGCCCGCGGCCCGGTGCGCCTGCCCGTCAAGGCCATCGCGCCGGTGGGCGACACGCCGGTGTCGCTGTTCCTGCCCTGTGCCGCTGGCGTCGAGCCGCTGCTGGCCGACGAGGTGGCGGCCCTGCTGGGCGTGGACCGCGCCGTGGTGCCGGCCGACCCCAGCCGCCGCCGCGTGGTGGAGCAGCGTGGCGGCGTGCAGGTGCTGGGCGATGCCCGCGTGGCGATGCAGCTGAACCTGCACAGCCGCCTGGCGCAGCGCGTGCTGTGGCCGCTGGCCTTCGGCCCCTACGAGAGCGAGCACGACCTGTACGACCTGGCGCGCCGCGTGCCGTGGGGCGACTGGATCACGCCCGAGCAGACCTTCCGCATCGACACCAGCGCCACGCGCAGTCCGCTGCAGAGCCTGAACTTCGCCACGCTGCGCGTGAAGGACGCGCTGTGCGATGTGCTGCGCGACGCCACCGGCAGCCGCCCCAGCGTCGACACCCGCCACCCCGATCTGCCGCTGGTGCTGCACCTGACGGCCGACACCGCGTCGCTGTATGCCGACACCTCGGGCGAGGCGCTGTTCAAGCGCGGCTGGCGCGACGAGCGCGATGGCGGCCTGAAGGGCGAGGCGCCACTGAAGGAAACCCTGGCCGCCGCGATGCTGGCCGCCGCCGGCTGGCAGGGCCGGCCCGAAGACGGTGCGCTGCTCGACCCCTGCTGCGGCGCCGGCACCATCGCCATCGAGGCCGCGCAGATCGCCTGTGGCATCGCGCCGGGGCTGAAGCGCCGCTTCGCCTTCGAGCGCATGCTGCCGTTCCGCACGCAACTGTCCGCCTGGGGCCAGCTGAAGGCCGAGGCGCAGGCGGCCGTGCACGCGCCGGCCGTGGCCATCCACGCCGGTGACGTGAGCTTCCGCATGACCGACTTCGCCGCGCGCAATGCCCAGCGCGCCGGCGTCGGCCATGCCATCGTCTTCAAGACCGCCGACGCGCTGCAGCGCCCGCCGCCGGCCGAGGCCGGCCTGCTGGTGTTCAACCCGCCGTACGGCGAGCGCATCGAGGCCAAGGGCTCGCGCGGCGAGCGCGGCGCCGAGCGCGCGGTGCGCGAGGGCTTCGCTGAAGGCCCTGCGGGTGCGCCCGAGGGCGAGAAGGACGCCGCCGGCGCCGCCTTCTTCAGCGGCCTGGCCGCGCACTGGAAGCGCGCCTATGCCGGCTGGACGGCCTGGGTGCTCAGCCCCGACATGAAGCTGCCGCAGGCCCTGCGCCTGAAGGAAGCCCGCCGCGTGCCGATGTGGAACGGTCCGATCGAGTGCCGGCTGTTCCGCTTCGACCTGATCGCCGGCTCGGCGCGGGCGCCGCGCGCCGAGTGATCAGCGCGCCGGCCGCACCTGGCGCAGCCACAGCAGCGCGGCCCCCATCAGCGCCAGCGGCAGCAGCGCGCCCAGGTTCATGGCCTGCCAGCCGCCGGTGGTGACCAGCGCGCCCGAGCTGAACGAGGTCAGCGTCATCGTCGTGTAGACGCAGAAGTCCAGCGCCGCCTGGGCGCGGGTCTTTTCCTCGGGGCGCCAGGCCTCGGTGGCCAGCGTGGTGCCGCCGATGTAGAGGAAGTTCCAGCCCAGGCCCAGCACCATCAGCGCGCCCAGGAAGTGCATGACGTCGTTGCCCGACAGCGCGAACGCCACGCAGCCCAGGTTCAGCAGCAGGCCCACGGCCATCACCGGCTCCACGCCGAAGCGCTGGATCAGCCGGCCGGTGACGAAGCTGGGCACGAACATCGCCAGCACATGCCACTCCAGCACCAGCGCGGCGGCCGAGAACGGGTGGCTGCACTGGGCCATGGCGATGGGCGTGGCGGCCATCAGCAGGTTCATCACGCCGTAGCCGATGCTGCAGGCCGCGGCGGCGATGATGAACAGCGGCTGGCGCACGATCTCGCCCAGCGGACGGCCCTGCACCGCACCACCGCCCTGGCCCGGCAGCGGCGGAAAGGGAATCAGGCTCATCACACCCAGGCTGGCCACGGCCACGCCGGCCAGCACCAGGTAGGCGCCGGCAAACGGTGCGCCGGCCAGCAGGTCACGGCTGTGCGTGGCCAGGTTGGGGCCCACCACGCCGCCCAGGATGCCGGCCGCCAGCACCCAGGAGATGGCCCGCTCCTTGGCCTGCGGCGGCACCAGCTCGATGGCGGCAAAGCGGTACAGCGCGCCGTTGGCGTTGTAGAAGCCGGCCAGCAGCGTGGCCGCGCACAGCAGCCAGAAGCTGGCGTGGGCCGCGGCCCAGGCGCACAACAGCGCGCTGACGATGGCCACCACCAGCCCCAGCTGGAAGCTGCGCTGGCGGCCCCAGCGGCGCTGCACCCGCGCCACGATGCCGGTGGCCAGCGCGCCGCCGGCCACATAGCCGGTGACCGGCAGTGTGGCCATCCAGCCGGCCGGCGCCAGCGCCAGGCCCACCAGGCCGTTGATGGCGATGAAGGTCACGTTGTTGACCATCAGCAGGCCCTGGCAGATCACCAGCAGCGCCAGGGGGCGGTTCATGGGCGGTGCGTCCTGTTCAGGCCGTGTGGCCGTGGGCGGCGATGACGGCCAGTGCGGCCAGCGGCGCGGTGTCGGCGCGCAGCACGCGCGGGCCCAGCGACACGGGCTGGAAGCCGGCCTTCTCGGCGGCCGCCTGCTCGGCGGGGCTCAGGCCGCCCTCGGGGCCGCTCAGGAGCACCCAGTGCGTGCCCGGCGCTGCGGCGTCCAGCACCTGGCGCAGCGGCGGGGCGGTGGTGTCCAGGCTCAGCTGCAGGCCACGGGCCCCCGCACCGGCGGCGCCCAGCGCGCCGGGCAGCCAGGCGGCCAGGGTCTGTGGCGCAGCGATGGGCGGCACGCGGTTGCGCCCGCTCTGCTCGCAGGCCGACACGGCCACGGCCTGCCAGTGCTGGGCCTTGCGCTCGGCGCGCTCACCGGCCACGCGCAGCACCGAGCGCTCGGTCACCAGCGGCGCGATGGCCGTGGCGCCCAGCTCGGTGGCCTTCTCGATCAGCGTGTCCATGCGCTCGTTGGCGGGCATGCCGGGCGCCAGCGTCACGGCCTGGGCCAGCTCGACCTCCAGCGCCTCGTGCGCGATGGCGCGCGCCGTCACCTCGCGCCGGCCCATTGCCAGCACCTCGGCCTGCCACTGGCCACCGGTGCCGTCGAACAGCGTCAGCGCATCGCCGGGCTGCAGGCGCAGCACCTGCACATGGCGCGTGGCATTGGGCGGCAGCGCGATCTCGGCGCCGGGTGAGAGCGGGGTGTCGACATGCAGACGGGGAGGCATCGGCCGAGTGTGCCGCAGGGCGCGGCCGGTTCAGCCCGGCGCGCCCGCATTCGCGGCCGGCTCGGGCGCCGTCAGGCGGCCGGCCAGCGCCAGCGCAGCGGCCGGCCCCTCGGTCACGCGCACCTGCTCGACGAATTGCAGCGCCAGCGCGCGCAACTCGTCGGGGCCGTTGCAGCGTTCGACGTCGAGGACCAGCCGGTAGCCCTTGATCAGGCCCAGCACCGGCCGCGCCTCGGCGGTGATGCGGTCGTACAGCGTGCGGTAGCCCAGGCCGGCCAGGGTCTGGGCCAGCGTCGGGCGGGTGCCGGCGGCCGGCGCCGCGGCCTCGGGGGCTGGTGCGGCCGTGCCGGCGACGGGCGCCGCCGGGGTGGCCGGCGCGATCAGCCCGGCCTCGCGCAGGGCCTGCAACTCGGCGGGGCCGCAGCCCTGCACCATGGCCATCCAGTCGGCGGCCGCACGGCCGGGCTCGATGATCAGCAGCAGGTTGCGCGCCTGGCGGCTGAGGGCCAGCGCGCGGCCGCGCACCTCGGCGCGGCCGGCCTCGGTCTTGGCGTAGCGGCGCTGGGCCGCCACCGCGGGATCGTCGGGAAGGGAAGCCGCGTCGCGATCGACGGGCGGCGGGTTCACTTCGTGGCCTGTCGCAGTTCTCGCCGCAGGATCTTGCCGACGTTGGTCTTGGGCAGATCGGTGCGGAACTCGACCACCCGCGGCCGCTTGTAGCCGGTGAGGTTGCTCTCGCAGTAGGCGCGCACGTCGGCCTCGGTGATGGCCGGGTCCTTCTTGACGATGACCACCTTGACCACCTCGCCCGACTTCTCGTCGGGCACGCCCACGGCGGCGCATTCCAGCACGCCGGGCATCTGGCTCAGCACGTCTTCCACCTCGTTCGGGTAGACGTTGAAGCCGCCCACCAGGATCATGTCCTTCTTGCGGTCGACGATGCGGAAGTAGCCGCGCTCGTCGACCATGCCGACGTCGCCAGTGCGGAAGAAGCCGTCGGCGGTCATCACCTTGGCGGTTTCATCGGGGCGCTGCCAGTAGCCGGCCATCACCTGCGGGCCGCGGATGGCGATCTCGCCGGCTTGGCCGGGGCCGACTTCGCGGCCATCGTCGTCCAGCAGCTTCAGCTCGGTGCCGGGCATCGGCAGGCCGATGGTGCCCGAGTACGAGGTGCTGTCCACCGGGTTGCAGGTGGCCGAAGGGCTGGTCTCCGACAGGCCGTAGCCTTCGCAGATCGGGCAGCCGGTCTTCTCGAGCCACAGGCGGGCGGTGCCGGCCGTGACGGCCATGCCGCCGCCCACGCTGATCTTCAGGTGGCTCCAGTCGACCTTGTCGAAGTCGGGGTGGTTGGCCAATGCCGTGAACAGCGTGTTCACGGCCGGGAAGCTGTGGAAGCGCTGGCCGGCCAGGTCTTTCAGCAGCGAGCCGAAGTCGCGCGCGTTCGGGATCAGGATGTTGCAGCCGCCCATGCGCAGGCTGAGCATCATGTTCGTGTTGAAGCCGAAGATGTGGTACAGAGGCAGCGCGCACACGGTGACGATCTGCTCGCCGGCCGGAATCTTCTTGAGCGCCGGCTGGTACCAGGCCTCGGCCTGCAGGATGTTGGCCACCAGGTTGCGGTGCAGCAGCACGGCGCCCTTGCTGACGCCGGTGGTGCCGCCGGTGTACTGCAGCACGGCGATGTCTTCGGGCCCGATCTTGGGCGCGGTGTAGGTCTTGCCGCGGCCCTCGGACAGCGCGTCCTTGAAGCGCACGGTGCCCGGCAGGTTGAAGGCCGGCACCATCTTCTTCACGCGGCGCACCACGTGGTTGACGATGGCGCCCTTGACCAGGCCCAGCATGTCGCCCATGGCCGCCAGCATCACCTTCTTGGTGGGCACATGGTCGATCACCTGCTGCAGCGTGGCGGCGAAGTTCTCGAGGATGATGATGGCCTTGGCGCCCGAGTCCTTGAGCTGGTGCTCCAGCTCGCGCGGGGTGTAGAGCGGGTTCACGTTCACCACCACCATGCCGGCACGCAGGATGGCGGCCACCGCCACCGGGTACTGCGGCACGTTGGGCATCATGATGGCCACGCGGTCGCCACGCTCCAGGCCGCTGGCCTGCAGCCAGGCGGCCAGCGCGCGCGAGGCGTCGTCCACCTCGCCGAAGCGGATGGCCTTGCCCATGAACAGGTAGGCCGTCTGGTCGCGGTAGGTGCGGAAGCTGTCGTCGATCAGGGCCACCAGCGACGGGTAGGCCTCGGTGGAGATGTCCGCCGGCACGCCTGCGGGGTAATGCTTGAGCCAGATCTTGTCCATGCCGGGATTCTTGCGGATTCCTGACGGGCCAAGCCTCAGGGTAGTCGATAGCGTGCCTAGGGCGAGCTGTCTACGCCGGGCATGAAAAAGGCCCGCCAAGCGGGCCTTTCGGGTGCAGGCGGGGCGGCCGGGTCAGGCCTTCAGCGCCCCCAGCACCTCGTCGAGCATCTTCTTGGCATCGCCGAACAGCATGCGGTTGTTCTCTTTGTAGAACAGCGGGTTGTCCACGCCGGCATAGCCGCTGGCCATGCTGCGCTTCATCACGATGCTGGTCTTGGCCTTCCACACCTCCAGCACCGGCATGCCGGCGATCGGGCTGTTGGGGTCGTCCTGCGCGGCCGGGTTCACGATGTCGTTGGCGCCGATGACCATCGTGACGTCGGTGTCGGGGAAGTCCTCGTTGATCTCGTCCATCTCCAGCACGATGTCGTAAGGCACCTTGGCCTCGGCCAGCAGCACGTTCATGTGGCCCGGCATGCGGCCGGCCACCGGGTGGATGCCGAAGCGCACGTTCACGCCCTTCTCGCGCAGCAGCTTGGTGATCTCGTACACCGTGTGCTGGGCCTGGGCCACGGCCATGCCGTAGCCGGGCACGATGATCACGTTCTTGGCTTCCTTCAGCAGCTCGGCGGTCTCCACCGCGCTGACCGGGCTCACCTCGCCCTGCGGCTCGGCCGCAGCCCCGCCGGCCGGCTTGGCCGCCGGCGCACCGCCGCCGAAGCCACCGGCGATCACGCTGATGAAGTTGCGGTTCATCGCGCGGCACATGATGTAGCTGAGGATGGCGCCCGAGCTGCCCACCAGCGCGCCGGTCACGATCAGCAGGTCGTTGCTGAGCATGAAGCCGGTGGCCGCGGCGGCCCAGCCCGAGTAGCTGTTGAGCATCGAGACCACCACCGGCATGTCGGCGCCGCCAATGGCCATCACCATGTGGATGCCGAACAGCAGCGAGATCACGGTCATCACCAGCAGCGGCGTCATGCCGGCCTGGATGTCGTGCGCATGCAGGAATTCGCGGCCGAACCAGACGACGATCAGCAGACCGGCCAGGTTCAGCCAGTGGCGTGCCGGCAGCAGCAGCGGCTTGCCGCCGATCTTGCCGCTGAGCTTGCCGAAGGCCACGATGGAACCCGAGAAGGTCACCGCGCCGATCAGGATGCCGACATAGATCTCCACCTCGTGGATGGCCTTCTCGGCTTCGGTGGGGAAGACGGTGGAGGTGTCCACATAGCTGGCAAAGCCCACCAGGCAGGCCGCCAGGCCCACCAGGCTGTGCATCAGCGCCACCAGCTCGGGCATCTGCGTCATCTGCACCTTCTTGGCGGCGATGACACCGATGGCGCCGCCGATGGCCAGCGCGCCCACGATGTACGGGATGCCCGCCGGCGTGACGCGCGGGCCCAGCACGGTGGCCAGCACGGCGATGGTCATGCCGACCATGCCGAACAGGTTGCCGCGGCGGGCGGTCTCGGGGTTGGCCAGCCCGCCCAGGCTGAGGATGAAGAGGATGGTCGCGCCGATGTACGACACGGTGGCCAGGCTCGAAGTCATGATGTTCCGGTCCTTGTTGTTGTCGTTGTCGGGATCACTTGCGGAACATCGCCAGCATGCGACGCGTGACCGCGAAGCCGCCGAACATGTTGACGGCCGTGAGCGCCAGCGCAAAGACCGCCAGGCCCAGGATCAGCGCATTCGGCCGGTTGGCTGCACCCCCGGCATCCAGCGGCGGCGCCACCTGCACCAGCGCGCCGATGGCGATGATCGAGCTGATCGCGTTGGTCACGCTCATCAGCGGCGTGTGCAGGCTGGGCGTGACGTTCCACACCACCATGTAGCCGATGAAGCAGGCCAGCACGAAGACGGTGAAGTGGCTCAGGAACGCCGCCGGCGCGTACAGGCCCACCAGGCCGAACAGCAGGGCGCCCATGCCGAACACGATGGCCAGCGATTGGCCCGACATCGGCTCGCCCGGGCCGTGGCCGTGGGCCGGTGCCTTGGGCACGGCGGCGGCCGCAGCCTTGGGGGCCGGCGGCGCGGGCAGCTTCAGCGGCGGGGCGGGCCAGGTCACTTCACCGGCCTTGACCACCGTGAGGCCGCGGATCGCGTCGTCCTCGAAGTTGACGTTCAGCTGCCCGTCCTTGGCCTTGCACAGCTCTTCCGTCAGGCGCAGCAGGTTGTTGGAGTACAGCGTGGACGATTGCTTGGCCAGGCGGCTGGCCAGATCGGTGTAGCCCACGATGGTGACGCCGTGGCGCACCACGGCCTCGCCCGGCACGGTGAGCTCGCAGTTGCCGCCCTGCTCGGCGGCCATGTCGACGATCACCGAGCCCGGCTTCATGCTCTGCACCATCTCGGCCGTGATCAGCCGCGGCGCGGGCTTGCCGGGGATCAGCGCGGTGGTGATGATGATGTCGCACTCCTTGGCCTGCTGCGCGTACATCGCACGCTGCGCGGCCTGGAAGCCTTCGCTCATCACCTTGGCATAGCCGCCGCCGCCCGAGCCTTCTTCCTCGTAGTCGACCTTGACGAACTCGCCGCCCAGCGAGGTGACCTGGTCGGCCACCTCGGCGCGCGTGTCGTTGGCGCGCACGATGGCGCCCAGGTTGGCGGCGGTGCCGATGGCGGCCAGGCCCGCCACGCCGGCCCCGGCGATGAACACCTTGGCCGGCGGGATCTTGCCCGCGGCCGTGACCTGGCCGTTGAAGAAGCGGCCGAAGGCATTGGCGGCTTCGATGACGGCGCGGTAGCCGCTGATGCCGGCCATCGAGGTCAGCGCGTCCATCTTCTGCGCGCGGCTCAGCTGGCGCGGCAGGCAGTCGATGGCCAGCACGGTGAGTTTCTTGGCGGCCAGTTGCTGCATCAGCTCGGGGTTCTGCGCCGGCCAGACAAAGCCGATCAGCGTGCTGCCTTCGCGCAGCTGGGCCACTTCTTCGGCGGTGGGCACGCGCACCTTGAACACCACATCGGCCTGGGCGTACAGCGTGGCGGCATCGGGCAGCACCTCGGCGCCGGCGGCGCGGTAGGTGTCGTCGGCAAAGTTGGCCGCATCACCCGCGCCGCTTTGCACCGCCACCCGGAAGCCCAGCTTGATGAGCTTTTCCACCACCTCCGGCACGGTGGCCACGCGCTTCTCGCCCGCGGCCGTCTCCTTCGGGACGCCAATCAACAAAGCCATGAACGGAACTCCTCGTCGTGTCGGGTGGGCGCGGTGGGCTCGTGCCCCGCACCGCGCGTGCTTTCAACGCCTTGGAAGGCGCCCTTTTGTCTGCAAGAAGCTTACCTGACTTCATTCTTGCGGCCGTCGCGCGCGTGATAGAGGTCGCACCCCATTGACACTGCATCATCGCGACATGAACCGCTGCCAGAGACACCGATGACTGACTCGCGTTGGAAGCCCAGCGTCACCGTGGCCGCCATCGTGTCGCGCAATGACCCCGACGGCCCGCGCTACCTGCTGGTGGAGGAGATGACGCCCGAGGGGCTGAGGCTCAACAACCCGGCCGGCCACCTGGACCCCGGCGAATCCCCGCAACAGGCCGCTGCGCGCGAGTGTCTGGAAGAGACAGCCTGTGCCTTCGTGCCACAGGCGCTGGTGGGTGTGTACCTGTCGCGCTTCCAGCGTGGTGAGCGCCTGGTGGATGGCCTGCCCCGGCCGGCCGAGGACATCACCTTCGTGCGCTTCGCCTATTGCGGCAGCGTGGGCGAGCCCGAGCCCGGCCGCGCGCTGGACGCGCCCATCGTGCGCACGCTGTGGCTCACGCCCGACGAGGTGCGCGCCAGCGTGGCCCGCCACCGCAGCCCGCTGCTGCTGCAATGCATCGAGGACCACCTGGCCGGCAAGCGCCTGCCGCTGGACGCGGTGACGACCCACGCCTCGGTGCACGGGGCCGTGCGATGAGCGGCGAGGTGCGCAGCTTCGGGTCGGTGACCATCCACCTCGGCGACAAATCCGGCAAGTACCCTGACGGCAACCAGGTGCTGGTGAGCGGCGCCGAAGAGCGCGTGGCCTTCGACACGCCGCTGGTGGCGCAGCGCATCGGCGAGGCCTTCGACACCGTGGACCGGGTCATCCTGGGCCATGTGCACGAGGACCACATGGCGGGCTTGAGCCGCGTGCCGCAGGCCGCCGTGCAGGTGCACGAGGCCGACCTGGCGGCCGCGCAGAGCTGGGACGGCCTGGCGCGCCACTTCGGCTACGAGGAGGCGGTGCTCACGGCGTTGAAGGCGCGCATCGAGCGCGACTTCGCCTACGCCCCGCGGCCCGACGCCACCGGCTACGCCGACGGCGCGCAGTGGTCGCTGGGCGGCGGCGTCACCGTGCGCGCCCAGCACCTGCCGGGCCACACCGCCGGCCATTGCGCGCTGATCGTCGACAGCGAGGGCCTGGCCTTCATCGGCGACATCGACCTGTCCAGCTTCGGCCCGTACTACGGCGATGCCACGTCCAGCCTGGCCGACTTCCGGCGCACGCTGCGCGCCGTGGCGGCACTGGAGGCGGGGGTGTGGGTCACCTCGCACCACCGCGCGGTGCTGACCGACCGCGACGAGTTCCTGGCGGCACTGAGGGCCTTTGCCGGCCGCATCGACGAGCGCCGCGCGCGCCTGCTGGCCATGCTGGCCGATGGCCCGCAGACGCTGGATCAGCTCGCCGCGCGCCGCCTGATCTACAAGCCCGACCACGAGGCCGACTGGATCACCGGCGTCGAGCGCCGCAGCATCGGCCAGCACCTGGACGAGTTGCTGGCCGACGGCGATGCCCGCCAGTTGGACGACGGGCGTTGGGCGCTGGCGGGCTGAGGAGACCCAGGCGAGCGCCGGGCCGCCCCAAGCCGCCTGGGCACCCGCCCGGCGGGTGGTCGCCGTACCCGGCGACCGGGTGCACCAGTCAGCCGCGGCGGCGCCGTGCCACCGCGCCCAGCAGGGCCAGGCCACCGGCCATCAGCGCGTAGCTGCCCGGCTCGGGCACGGCGCTGACATTCAGCGGCGTGCTCAGGCCGATCTTCAGGAACTCGGTGTGGTCCGAGGTCAGCGCGCGGCCGCCGCCACCGGGGAAGTTGTTGTCATTGATCACGAGCAGCGTCTGGCTGTCGAGGATCAGCACATCCTCGATGGTCACGTAGGGGAAGGTGAAGGCGGTGCTGCCGTCGCCGTTCAGGTCGTGCGGGTCGGCCACGTTCATCAGGTCCACCACCTCGGTCTTCTTGGCGAAGCCGGCGGCGTCCACCTCGGCGATGTCGATCAGGAAGATCTTCTTGAACGGCGTGCCGGTGGCGCTGGTGGCCGTGGTGCCGTTGCGCTCGATCACCAGGAATTGGTGGTCGTTCACCGCGGTCATGTCGCCGATGTTGGTGCCGGCGGCGTCCAGCTTGTAGAGCCACTGCTGGCCGGTGTAGGCCTCGGCGTCGATGCTGAACTCGTCGATGCGCAGGGCCTTGTTGGTGCCGTCGTCGCCGGTCACCGTGCCTTCCAGCAGCGTGAACAGCTTGTCGCCGGCCGGGTTGATGGCCATGCCCTCGAAGCCGTTGGAGTTGCGCAGGTTGGCCGTGCCGCTGCCCAGGAAGGGGTTGCTCGGTGACATCACGAAGCCGCCCGTGGCCGTGGAGCCGGCCGGCTTGAAGTTCGGCAGCGGGATCTCCTGGCGCAGCACCTTGCCTGTGGCGTCGGTCTTCACCAGGAAGGGGCCGAACTCCTCGCCGAACCACAGGTTGCCGTGCTTGTCCTTGCGCACCGACTCGATGTCGAAGTCGGCGCCGGTCAGCAGGCGGCCGGCCTTGATGGCCGGGTCGACCAGCGGATTGGCGGCGTTGTTGTAGTAGTTCAGGTAGTCGGCCTGGATCGCGAAGCCGAGCTTGCGGTCGGGGTCGGCCAGCGTGATGTGGCTGGCCGCGCTGAAGCTGCCCAGCGCGGCGCCGCTGCTGTGGCTGGCGGCCGCCACCGTGCCGCTGCCGCCGCTGGCGGTGCGGAAGTCGGGCGCCACGGCATAGACGCGCAGCAGCGTGTCGGCCGAGCTGGCCTTGCTGCCGAAGCCGTTGTCGGGCATCACGTAGTAGCTGCCGGCCGTGGGCCCGGCCAGCACGGCCGAGAAGCCCTGCACCGGCTGCGCGTTCAGGTAGGGCGGGTTGTTGGCGGGGCTGGCGCTGTTGGTGAACGCGAACTGGCCCGAGGTGGGGCCGGGCGCAAAGGTGGCCGCGGGCATCACGGCCCAGCCTTGCAGCGTGCCGGCGGCCTGCGCGGTGACGGGCAGCGCGGCCAGGGTGGCGAGGGACAACAGACAGGCGGCGACGACGGCCGGGCGCGCGCGACGGTGGTGGGACATGGGCTCCTCCTCAGGGGCAGTGGAGCGGCGGATTCTTCGCAGCGCCCATGTCCTGGCCGTGACGGGGTTCGGGGCGGGCAAGGGACAATCGGGCCATGTCTCCCGTTCCTGCTCCCGGTTCCCTGCAGCGTGTGGTCGTCGGCCTGTCCGGCGGCGTGGATTCGGCCGTCACGGCCTGGCTGTTGAAGCAGCAGGGCCACGAGGTGGTCGGCATCTTCATGAAGAACTGGGAAGACGACGACGACAGCGAGTACTGCTCGTCGCGCCAGGACTTCCTGGACGCCGCCGCGGTGGCCGACGTGATCGGCATCGAACTGGAGCACGTGAACTTCGCGGCCGAGTACAAGGACCGCGTGTTCGCCGAGTTCCTGCGCGAGTACCAGGCCGGCCGCACGCCCAACCCCGACGTGCTGTGCAACGCCGAGATCAAGTTCAAGGCCTTCCTCGACCACGCCATGCGCCTGGGCGCGGCCAAGATCGCCACCGGCCACTACGCGCGCGTGCGGCTGAATGCGGCCACCGGCCGGCATGAACTGCTGAAGGGCCTGGACCCGCTGAAGGACCAGAGCTACTTCCTGCACCGGCTGAACCAGGCGCAGCTGGCCAACACCCTGTTCCCGGTGGGCGAGCTGCCCAAGACCGAGGTGCGCCGCATCGCCGCCGAGATCGGCCTGCCCAACGCCAAGAAGAAGGATTCCACCGGCATCTGCTTCATCGGCGAGCGACCGTTCCGCGAGTTCCTGAACCGCTACCTCAGCCACGCGCCCGGCGACATCGTCGACGAGCGCGGGCGCCGCATCGGCCAGCACGTGGGGCTGAGCTTCTACACGCTGGGCCAGCGCCAGGGCCTGGGCATCGGCGGCGTGAAGGAGAAGGGCGCGGCGCGCGGTGCTGGCGACCACGAGCCCTGGTTCGTGGCGCGCAAGGACCTGGCGCGCAACCGCCTGGTGGCGGTGCAGGGCCACGGCCACCCGTGGCTGCAGTCGCCCGAGCTGAGCTTCGACGACTGCGCCTGGGTGGCCGGTGAACCGCCGGCCGATGGGCCGCTGGCCGCCAAGACGCGCTACCGCCAGGCCGATGCGGCGTGCACGCTGCAGGCGCTGGACGGCGGCCGCTTTGCGCTGCGCTTTCCCGAGCCGCAATGGGCGGTGACGCCGGGGCAGTCGGCCGTGCTGTACGACGGCGAGGTGTGCCTGGGTGGCGGCGTGATCGCCAGCGCGCAGACGCTGGCGGACTGAAGCGCCCGGCCAGCGCCGGGGGGGGGGGGGGCGGGCGGCCACGGCCGCCGTGCCTCAAGTCGGCGCGCCGCGCGGCCGATAGACGAGTGTCGGGTCTCGCCGTGCCTGCGGCGCGGGCTCCGGTCGTCCGTCCGCCTGCCTTCCGCCCATGCCCAGCCTTCCTGCCCTGCTGCCGTCTGTCGCCCGTCTGGCGATGGTGCCGGCCTTTGGTGCGGCCCTGCTGCCCGCCGCCGCCGGCACCCTGCAGGTGCAGGTGACCGATGCCGCCGGCAAGCCGCTGGCCGGCGCCGTGGTGTTCGCCGAGTCGCCCGAGGCGCGCGCCGCGCTCAAGCCGGCCGCCGGGGTGGCCATCGTGCAGCGGCACAAGCAGTTCGAGCCCCAGGTCACCGTGGTGCCGGTGGGCACGGCGGTGAGCTTTCCGAACGAGGACACGGTGCGCCACCATGTCTACTCGTTCTCGCCGACCAAGAAGTTCGAGATCAAGCTCTACGTCGGCACACCGGCCGCGCCGGTGGTGTTCGACCGCCCCGGCATCGCCGTGCTGGGCTGCAACATCCATGACCAGATGGCCGCCTGGGTGGTGGTGCTGGACACGCCGCATGTCGGCCGCAGCGGTGCCGATGGCCAGGCCACGCTGGCCGGCGTGCCGGCCGGCGCCTACCGGCTGCGCGCCTGGCATCCCGAGCTGCCGCCGGGGGCACCGGCCGCCGAGCAGGCGGTCACCGTGGCCGCCGCCGGTGCGCCGCAGCGCGCCCAGTTCCGCCTGGGTGGGGGCAGCTGATGGACGCCCGATCACCCTCGCCGTCCCTGCCCGTGGCGGGCGAGCTGCGCCGCTGGTGGGTGACCCGCGGCCTGGTGGCGCGCCTGGTGGTGGTGTCGCTGGCGCTGCTGCTGCTGGTGCAGCTGGCCGGCTTCGTGGCCATCCGCCAGGGCATCGAGGTCAACGCCCGCCGCGGCCTGGACGAGCGCATCGCGCTGGGTGCCCAGGTGTGGCAGCGCCTGCTCGACCAGCGCTCGGCCACCTTGCACCAGGGCGCGGCGCTGCTTGCGGCCGACTATGGCTTTCGCGATGCCGTGGCCAGCCACGATGTGGCCACGCTGCGCTCGGCGCTGGACAACCACCGCCGCCGCATCGGCGCCACCGACGCGGCGCTGCTGGACACGCAGCTGGCCGTGGTGGCCACGCACGAGGCCGCCGACCCCGCGCTGGCCGAGGCCCTGCGCCGCGCCGCGCCCGAGCTGGCCAAGCGCCAGGGCCGCACCCAGGTGGCCCTGGTAGATGGCCGGCCGCTGCAGCTGGTGCTGGTGCCGATGCGCGCGCCGGTGCTGGTGGGCTGGGTGGCGATGGGTTTCCCACTCGACCGCGCGCTGGTGGACGACATGCATGCCGTCTCGGGCCTGCAGGCCACGGTGCTGGCCCAGCCGCTGCGCGCCGCGGCGCGGGTACTGGTCAGCAGCCTGCCGGCGGGCGTGTCGCCCCAGCCGCTGGCCGAGCAGCTGGCCGATGGCGAGCTGGCGTTGGGCGCCGAGAGCTGGCTGGTGCGCACCGTGCCGGTGGCCGCCGGCAACGAGGGCCGCGTGGTGCTGCGCCTGGCCGGATCGGTGGACGCGGTGGTGGCGCACTACCGCGTGCTGCAGGCCACGCTGGCGCTGATCACGCTGCTGGGCCTGGTGCTGTTCGGTGCCGGCAGCCATTGGCTGGCGCGACGCGTGACCCGGCCGCTGCGCCAGCTGGCCCGCGCCAGCGACGCGCTGGCCCGCGGCGACGCCACGGTGCCGCTGGCGCACCTGCAGCGCCGCGACGAGATCGGCGAGCTCAGCCGCGCCTTCGACCACATGCGGGGCAGCCTGGCCGAGCAGCAGCAGGCGCTGCGCGACCTGGCCTTCCGCGACCGCCTGACCCAGCTGCCCAACCGCAGCGCGTTGCGCGGCAGCCTGCAGGCGGCGATCGGCGAGGCCGATGCCGACCACGACGAGATGGCTGTGGTGATGCTGGACCTGGACCGCTTCAAGCATGTCAACGACGTGCTGGGCTACGACTTCGGCGACCGCGTGCTGTGCAGCGTGGCCGAGCGCCTGCCGCACCTGGTGCGCGAAAGCGACCTGGTGGCGCGCCTGGGCGGTGACGAGTTCGCGCTGCTGCTGCGCGGTGCCGGCATGGCCCATGCGGCCGCCGTGGCGCAGCGCCTGGCGGTGTGCTTCGAGCAGCCGCTGACGCTGGACGACCAGACCATCGACCTGTCGGCCGGGGTGGGGATCGCGCTGTGGCCCGAGCACGCCCTGGACGCCGACGGTCTGCTGCGCCGCGCCGAGGTGGCGATGTACGCCGCCAAGCGCCAGACCGGCGGCGCCCAGGTCTACGACCCGTCGGTGGACACCGCCAGCGCGCAGACGCTGTCGCTGCTGAGCGAGCTGCGCCGCGCCGTCGACCGCGACGAACTGCGCCTGTACCTGCAGCCCAAGATCGACATCGCCACCGGCGTGGTGTGCGGCGCCGAGGCGCTGGTGCGCTGGCAGCACCCTGAGCGCGGCCTGGTGCCGCCGCTGCAGTTCATCCCCTTTGCCGAGCAGACCGGCTTCATCCGCCAGCTGACGCTGTGGATGGTGGAACAGGCCGCCGCCGCGCAGGCCGCGCTGGCCCGCGCCAACGTGCGCCGCGTGTCGGTGAACCTGTCCACCCGCGACCTGATGGACCAGGAGCTGCCCGACAAGCTCGACGAGATCCTGCACCGCCACCGCGCCAAGGCCGAGGGCTTCTGCCTGGAGATCACCGAGAGCGCGATCATGGACGACCCGGCCCGCGCCGAGGCCACGTTGAACCAGCTGGCCAGCCGCGGCTACAAGCTGTCGATCGACGACTACGGCACCGGCTACTCGTCGCTGGCCTACCTGCGCCGGCTGCCGGTCAGCGAACTGAAGATCGACAAGAGCTTCGTGATGGGCATGGAGCGCAGCAGCGGCGACGCGACCATCGTGCGCAGCACCATCGACCTGGCCCACAACCTGGGCCTGACCGTGGTGGCCGAGGGCGTCGAGAACGAGGCCATCCTGAAGCTGCTGCACGGCCTGAAGTGCGACGAGGGCCAGGGCTACCACATGAGCAAGCCGCTGCCGCTGGCGCAGTTCCACGACTGGGCGCAGCGCTGGCAGGTGGTGCCGCCGCAGGTGCTGGCAGGCACCGAGCTGGCCTCGGGCGCCATGCTGCACTGAGCCGCTACCCTGCGTCAGTGCGGCGCAGACCGCCTGCGCAGGATCGGCGTTAACCCGCGCTCATCGGGTACTTGGATGGCCGAAGTGGCACACACGGCGCATGGCCCGTGTCTTGCGGTGGCCGCTGGCGGCGCGCACCCGTGCGCACCG
The DNA here is from genome assembly GCF_038066595.1 of Pseudaquabacterium inlustre. Taxonomy (NCBI): domain Bacteria; kingdom Pseudomonadati; phylum Pseudomonadota; class Betaproteobacteria; order Burkholderiales; family Sphaerotilaceae; genus Pseudaquabacterium; species Pseudaquabacterium inlustre. The sequence continues at coordinate 146,142 of NZ_JBBUTH010000008.1, read as the reverse complement.
CCATGCCGGCCGGGTGGCTGGCATGGGTGTTCCCATACCCACACATCCGGAGACAAACCATGAGCGTGCTGTTTGCGCTGACCTTTTCCATTGGCGGCCTGGCCGTGCTGGCCACCTGGCTGTTCCTCGGGCCGCTGGCGGCCCTGCAGGTGCAGGTGTGGCAGGCCTTCGTGGCCTGGGCCTGCTTCTACCACTCGGGCGGCAAGACGGCCGGCGCCACCAAGACCGTGGTGTGCATGGCCTTCGGTGCGCTGGTGGGCATGCTGAGCGTGATGCTGGCCGGCCAGCTGGGCGCCGTGGGCGCGCTGGCGGCCCCGGTGGCCGTGGGCCTTGGCGCCGCCGCCATCGTGATGGCGGCGCACGTGGGCCTGCTGGGCACCATCCCGGCCAGCGTCTACGGCTTCGCCTGCGTGGCCGGCCTGATCCTGCCGAAGGGTCTGGCGCCCGCCGATGCGCTGCTGCCCACGCTGGTGTCCATCGCCATCGGCACGGCCTTCGGCTGGCTGTCGGAGTTCATCGGCGGCAAGCTCACCGCCGCACCGGCCGCCGCCTGATCAGCGGATGTGGACTGCGCCCGTCACGCTGCGCATCAGCGGCAGGGCGGGCGTGGGCTCGGTGACGCGGGCGTCGAAGGGCTGGCGGCTGCCGTCGCCCAGCAGCGCCACCACCTTGCGCACATAGGCGCGGGTTTCGGCGTACGGGGGCACGCCGCGGTAGCGCACCACGGCGCCCTCACCCGCGTTGTACGCGGCCGCGGCCAGCGTCACGTCGCCTTCGAAGAAGGCCAGCAGCCAGCGCAGGTAGGCCATGCCGCCGCGGATGTTCTGCGCCGGGTCCATGATGTTGCGCACGTTGAAGCGGCGCGCCGTGTCGGGGATCAGCTGCATCAGTCCCATCGCGTTCTTGGGCGACTGGGCGTTGGCGTTGTAGCCCGACTCGGTGGCGATGATGGCCAGCACCAGCTGCGGCGACAGCTGGTACTCGGGCGCCACGATCTTGACGAAGTCGACGATGGGCTTGGGCGCTTCGTCGAACAGCGGATGCCAGGCGGCGCGCGACATCGGCACGCGTGCCGCGGCGGCGCGGTTGGGCAGGGCCGGCGGCACGGGCTTGGCATCGGCAGCGGCCAGCGCGCGGTCGCTGTCGGGCGGGCGCAGGCACACCGGCGGCTCGCCGCGCGGCTCGCCCAGGCGCTTGGCCATCTGGATGGCCTGCGGCAGGCCCTGCTCGGCCGCGGCCGCGAACAGGTGGGCGGCGGCCACGTCGTCGCGCAGCACGCCGCGGTCGTTGGCCAGCATCCAGGCCAGGTTGAACTGCGCCTCGGCATCGCCGTGGCGCGCCGCCTGGCAGTACAGCGTGGCGGCGCGCGCCGGGTCGCGGTCCATGCCGTTGCCGCCATGCTCCAGCAGCTTGGCCTCCTCGCGCCAGCGCTCCACGGTGGCCGGCACCACCGGGCCGGCGGGGGCGCGCGGCGCCACCATCGGCAACGCGGCCACGCCGGCGTTCAGCGCCGCGTCGATGCCCGGCACCTGGGCCTGCGCCGCACCGGCGGCCCAGGCCAGCGCGCACAGGGCGGCCGTGGCCAGGCGGCGTGGGAGGCGGGGGCGGTGCGGGGTGGGCATGGCGGGAAAACCCGAGACTCTAGTCTTTGGCCACGCCGCGCGGTGGGGCGCATTCCCGAGAACGCGGGGGGATGGCCGGGTCGGGCGCGTCGCGCCTGCTGCGGATTTCACGCATCGATGCGCGTTCTTCGCATGGCGTGCCGCGTCGGTCGGGGCCTAGACTGGCCGGCTGCCGTGTCGATCGGTGTCGATCGGCACGGTGGCCATTGCCAACCCTGGCCCATGCAAGCAGGAGAGAAGACATGACCCGTGACACCCGCGCCTGGCGCTTCGAGACCCAGCTCGTCCACGCCGGCTACCAGCCTGAGCCGACCACCCACGCCGTGGCCGTGCCGCTGTACCAGACCGTGGCCTACAGCTTCGACAGCGCCCAGCACGGCGCCGACCTGTTCGATTTGAAGGTGCCAGGCAACATCTACACCCGCATCATGAACCCCACCCAGGCGGTGCTGGAGGAGCGGGTGGCGGTGCTGGAAGGCGGCATCGCGGCGCTGGCACTGGCCTCGGGCCAGGCGGCCATCACCTACGCCATCCAGACCATCGCCGAGGCCGGCGACAACATCGTCAGTTCCACCAGCCTGTACGGCGGCACCTACAACCTGTTCGCCCACACGCTGCCGCAGTACGGCATCAGCACGCGCTTTGCCGACGACCGCGACCCGGCCAGCTTCGAGCCGCTGATCGACGAGCGCACCAAGGCCATCTACGTGGAAAGCCTGGGCAACCCGCGCGGCAACATCACCGACATCGCGGCACTGGCGGCCATCGCCCACCGCCACGGCATTCCGCTGATCGTCGACAACACCGTGCCCAGCCCCTACCTGTGCCGGCCCATCGAGCATGGCGCCGACATCGTGGTGCACAGCCTGACCAAGTACCTGGGCGGCCATGGCACCAGCATCGGCGGCGCCATCGTCGACAGCGGCAAGTTTCCGTGGGCGCAGCACAAGGCGCGCTTCAAGCGCCTGAACGAGCCCGATGTGAGCTACCACGGCGTGGTCTACACCGAGGCGCTGGGCCCGGCGGCCTACATCGGCCGCGCCCGCGTGGTGCCACTGCGCAACATGGGCGCGGCGATCTCGCCGTTCAACGCCTGGCAGATCCTGCAGGGCGTGGAGACCCTGGCGCTGCGCATGGACCGCATCTGCGACAACACGCTGGCCGTGGCGCGCCATCTGCAGCAGCACCCCAAGGTGGGCTGGGTGAACTACGCCGGCCTGGAAGACCACCCCGACCATGCGCTGGTGCAGCGCCAGATGGGCGGCCGCGCCTCGGGCCTGCTGACCTTCGGCGTGAAGAGCGGCCGCGCCGGCGGCGAGCGCTTCCTGGACGCGCTGCAGCTGTTCACCCGACTGGTCAACATCGGCGACACCAAGAGCCTGGCCACCCACCCGGCCAGCACCACCCACCGCCAGCTGTCACCCGAGGAACTGGCCAAGAGCGGCGTGGGCGAGGACACGGTGCGCCTGTGCGTGGGCATCGAGCACATCGACGACCTGATCGCGGATCTGGATCAGGCGTTGGCGGCCAGTTGAGTACTGGGCCGCCTGGTTCAGCGCGCGGTGCGGCGGCGCGTGGCGGCGCCCGCCAGCAGCAGGCTCATCGGCTCGGGCACCTGGCCAGGGCTGAAAGGCGACGCACCGATGAACACCTGCTCGAAGTTGTTGACCTGCGAGACGGCGGTGCCCCCGTCACAGCGAGCATGGCCGCCGTTGCCAATGACGGCAAAGGGCTCGGCCCAGCCATACCGCAGATCCACCCGCAACATGTACTGGCTCAGATCGGCGACCAGCGGCGCACCGCCGCGCACCGGAGACGGGGCGTGATCCGGGGCCGCCGGCATAACCGCCAGCCGTTGTGCCTGGGTGCGCGAGTCATTGGTGGCATCCAACGCCCGACTGCGCCGCCGCAGGCGTGACGACTGGCCACCACCAGCGAGTGGCTGTTGGCATCGCCGCAGGTGACATGGCCGAGGCCGGTCAGGTCCACCGTGGGCGCCACGCCGGCCAGCGCGACCCGCGAGGCCCGGCGGGTTCAGCACCCCAAGCAGGGGCGCCAGTATCAACGCTTTCGACGTAGGTCAGGCGTTCTCGTGCCCCTGCTCGCCGTGGCTGCTCAGCGCCTGCAGCCGGGCCAGGTCGGCCTGCAATTGCGAGGACAGGCGCCGCAGGTGACCACTGAACATCAGGCGCAGGTGGCGGCCGAAGTGGGCCGGTTCGCGCACGGTGCAGGTCAGCAGCGTGCCGCCGGCGCCGTCGGGCTGCGGTGCGAAGTCCCACAGCTGGCGAAGGCCCTGTGTGCCCTCGTCGATGCGTTCGGCCAGCACATGGCCGGCCTCCAATGCCGGCAGAAGCTCCAGCGTGCCGCCAGGCAGGGCGCCGCGCGCTGGCCACTCGCAGCGCTTTGACGCCGTGCTGTTGGCAACGGCGTCAAAGCGCGGCGCGCGGTCATCGGCCAGGCCCGGCAGCGTGCTCCAGGTTGGCCACTGGCGCAGGTCGCCCAGCAGCGCGCGCACCCGCTCGGGCGGAGCGGCCAGCGGCAGGGTCTGGCGCACCAGCACGAACGGCGGGTGCCTTGCGGCGCGCAGCAGCAAGGCCAAGCCGCCCAGCAGGCCCAGTGCCAGCACCGCCGCGGCCGCTGTCTCGGCGCGGGCCAGCCAGCCGGTTGGGCCGCCGGCCGGGGTCGCGCCCGCGGATGGTGCTGAGGCTTGCCAGGCCTCGTTGCCCTGCAGGGCGCCGCCGGCCGGCAGACCCAACTGCTGGCGCAGTTGCTCTGCCTCGGCACCCAGGGGCGTGCCCAGGCCGATGCGGGTCAGCTGCACAAAGGACTCGCGCGCGGCCTCCAACTCACCGGCGCGGAACTGCAGCGAGGCCAGGTTCAGCAGCAGGCCGCGGTCCAGCGGTTGCAGGCTCACCGCACGACGCTGCAGCTCGATGGCGCGAGCCCACTGGCCTGCCTCGCCGTGGGCCCGCGCGGCGGTGTCGATCACCGCCGGATGCTGCGGCGCGCGCGCCAGTGCCTTCTCGGCCAGGGTCAGGGCCTCGGGCTTGCGCTGGCGAAGCAGTGCCATGGCCAGGTTGTTCAGCACGAGCAGGTCGTCCGGGCGTTGACCCAGCAACTGGCGGTACAGGCGCTCGGCGTTCGGCCAATCGCGCCGGCCCAGGCTGGCCGACGCCAGGTGTTGCAACAGCGTCGGGTCGTCAGGATGGGCGCGTTGCCAGTTCGCCAACGTCTGCGCGGCGGCCTCCGCCTGGCCGTCGGCCAGCAGGGCGTCGTGCAGGCGCTGGGTCAGCTCAGCCGAGCCGGGCTGCCGCGCCAGCGCCTCACGGTAGGCGCTGATCGCCTCGGCCCAGCGCTGGGTGCTGGCGGCGATGTCGGCCAGCAGTGCCGCCGCCAGCGGCAACTGCGGCCAGCGCTGGCGCGCCTCCTGTGCCAGGGCGCGGGCGTTGTCGACGCGGCCGTCGCGCAGCGCCATCGCCACCGAGGCACGCAGGGCCTCGATGTCGTCAGGCTCGAATTGGCGCGCCACGCGAAGGCTTTCGCGCGCGCTGTCGAACTGGGCGCGGCCCAGCTGGGCCTCGGCCACGCGAACATAGGGGTAGGCGCGTCGGTCCATCAACGCGGCCAGGCGCTTGAAGGTGGTCTCGGCCTGCAGCAGTTCGCGCTGCATCAGGTGGGCGCGGCCCAGGCGGTCCATCAGGTCCACATGATCGGGCACGGCGGCGGTGGCCGCCTTGGCCGCCACCAGCATGGCGTCGCCGCGCTGGTCGGCCGCCAGTGCGTCGATCAGCGCCAGGTGTGCCTTGGGGTCTTGCGGATGCAGGCGCACTGCCTCGGCCAGCACGGCCTGCACCTGCGCCGGCTCGGCGCCGCGCTGGCGCATCACTTGTACCTTGGCCAGGCGCGCGTCCAGGTTGCGCGGCGAGACCGCCAGCAGGCTGTCCAGGCGCACCATGGCCGCATCGGGACGGCCCTCGTCCAGGTCGAGACGCGCCAGCAGCGCCACCGCAGCAGGGTGGGCGGGGTCGCGCTCGCGCGCTTGCTCCAGCCGCTGGCGTGCGGTCGCGCGCTGACCTTCCGCCAGCGCCAGCCGGGCGCGCAGGATCTGCCAGCCAGCGACCCCGGGCTGCGCGCGCTCCAGCGCGTCCAGCGTACGCCGCGCGCCGGCAAGGTCGCGGGCGGCCAGTTGCAGACGGACCAGGCCTGGCAGGCCGCCGGCCTCGAGCTCGGCCGACCCACCGTCCAGCGGATCGCTGGCAATGGCCTCGCGCAGCCGACCTGACATCCACAGCGCGACGGTCAGGCGCCAGCGCCCGTCGTCAGGGCGCAGGGCCAGCGCACGCCGGGCCAGCGCTTCGGCGTTTGGGGCGTCGCCCTTCAGCCGCATGGCGCGGGCCGCCAGCAGCAGGGCGTCGGCATCGCGCGCGGCCTCGCCGATGAACGGGCGCAGTGCGGCCAGGGCCTTGTCAGGCCAGCCGGTGCGCAGCTGGGCCTGGGCCAGCAATCGGCTGGGCTCGGCATTTCGGGGCGCCAGCCGCGCTGCGCGTGCCAGCAGGCTGATCCCCTGGCCGTAGGCGCCAGCCTCCATGGCTGCGCGGCCGGCCAGCATCAGGATGGCCGTGTCTTCTGGGAGGCGGCGCACCAGTTCCTGGGCCAGGCCGCGTACCCGCGCGCCATCGCCGGCGTGCTCGGCCAGCACGGCCTCGAAGTACAGCGTGCTGGCATGGTGCGGCTGCAGTTGAGCCAAGGTTTGGTGCCGCCGTCCGGCCAGCGCCAGGTCGCCGCGCTCCAGGGCCAGCGAGATCAGGCCTGCATGCGCCGGCACCAGGTCTGTGCGCAAGGCCAGCGCACGTTCCAGGGCAGCCTGGCGCTGGCTGTCCGGCGCACGCAGCCGGGCCAGCAGTTCGGCTTTGAACAGCCACAGGTCGGGTTGGTCGTTCACCTCGCCGAGCAGGGCGTCCATGCGCGCCAGGGCGGGCTGCAGTGCCTCGTCGGCGGCCAGCAGCCGTGCGTCGAGCAGGCGTGCGCCGACATGGGCCGGCTGCGCCTCCAAGGCCAACGCCAGCCGCTTGCGGGCCTCGGCGCGCTCGCCGCGGATGGCCAGCGCTTCGGCCTGGTGGCGCCAGACGCTGGCGCGCGCATCGGCGCGGGCCGGCAGCGGCGGCTCGCGCATCAAGGCCAGCAGGGGCTCGAACTTGCGCTGCGCCAGCAGCGCCTCGGCCAGCAGCGGCAAGGCATCGTCGGCGGACGCCCCCAGCGACTGCGCGCGGCTGATCTCCACCTCGGCCGCCACCCCGTCGCCGGCGGCCAGCAGCGCCTGGCCCAGCAGCAGGCGGGGCTCGGGTGCGTCGGGCTGGGCCGCCACCGCGACCTTGACCGCCTGCACGGCGCTGGCGGCATGGCCGGCCGACAGCAGGGACCGCGCCTCGGTGGCTGAGTGGCTGGCGTCGGGCGCCTCGCCGCAGCCGGCCAGCCAAAGTCCCAGCAGCAGGCCAGGGGCCAGGCGGAACGGGGTCGAGAACGGACTGCGCAGCGTCAAGCGGTCTCCCAGATCGGTGAAACCGGACGCAGCGTCACGCGCGCGGTTCCTGGTAACCAAGCGTATCGCAAGCTGCCGGCGCTGGCGGTGGGTCCCACCCGGGCGGGTGGCCAGTCCCACGCAGTCTTGTCGGGAAACTTGACGGCCGTCGCGACATGATGTGACAGTTTCGGAGCTGGTCAGTGCCAACTCATTGATCAGTGGAAGTTTTTTGCCTTTGGCTCGAGATTTGCTTTCGTTTGTGCGGAGACCCTCTTGCGGTCGGCTGGAGATTCGACGTGTTGGGCATGACTTCGCTTCGTGGTTGGGTGGTGGCTGCAGCGGCTTTGGCTGGCTCGGCCCAGGCGGCTGACTTGAACTTTGCATCGGTCAGCAGCAGCGGCACGCTGCTGTTTCAGACCGTGCGGGACGGCGCCACCCTGAATGCGTCTGCCAACTTCGTGCTGACGGCCCTGACGGCCACCAGCGCCACTTTCAACGTCACGATCGCCAACAACTCCAGCGGCCCGGGTCAAAACACGCTGACGGCGCTGGGCATTGACGTGGTGTCGCCCACGCTGACCGGTGTCACCGACACCTCCGGCACCTGGGATTCGGTGCTGAACGATACGCTGCCCACCTTAAAGAGGGTGGATTTGTGCGTCTACACCTCCAACGGCTGCAGCGGCGGCGACATTGGCGACGGCATGGCCGAAGGCGGTTCGTCGAGTTTCCGGATGACGCTGACCACGGCCGGCAACTTCACCACCAACGGGGTCACCTTCACCAGCCCCTACGGCGCGAAGTTCCAGGGTGTGGGCAACACCGGGAAGTCTTATGAGTTCGCTGGCTGCATCAGCGGAACCACGGGGTGCGGTGGAGGCGGTGGCGGTGGTCAGAACCAGGTGCCTGAGCCGGGCTCGGTGTTCCTGGCTGGTCTGGCTCTGTTGGGCATGGGCACGGCCACGGCCATGCGTCGCCGTCCGCGCGCTGCCTGAGCCGGCGAACACGTCGCTCGGCTCCATGGCAAAGGCCCGCTTCGGCGGGCCTTTTTGCTGGGCTGCGCTGGGCGCGCCGCGACTGGAGCGGCCGCGGCCCCTCAGTTGCTGACCGTCACCGAGGTCCGGGTCTCGTTGCCGGCGGCGTCGCGGGCTACGGCGGTCAGCGTGTGCGTGCCCCGTACCGACTTGCGGGTGTTCCAGTTGTAGGACAGGCTGCCACCGGTGCCGCTGGTCACCAGTACGCCGTCCAGGTACAGCGACTGCTTCAGCGCGGCCGTGCCCAGGTTGTCACTGCCGCTGATGCTGACTGCGGTGGTTCCGCTGACCTTGCTGCCCTGGGCTGGCTGGGTGATGGCCACCACCGGTGGCGTGCTGTCGGCCACCAGCAGGCTGGCATTGGCCACCGTGACGGCCAGGCTGGTCGAAGAGGCGCTGTTTCCCGCCGAGTCATAGGCCACAGCCTTCAGCGAGGCACTGCCGTTGCCCAGCGTGGCCGAGTCCAAGGCGAACTGGTAGGGCGCCACGGTATCTGAGGCCACCAGTTTGCCGTTGACCATCAAATCGACGCGGGTGACGCCAATGTTGTCGCTGGCAGCGACATCGATCGTGGTCACGCCGCTCACTGTGCTTCCGCCCGCTGGCGTGGTGATGGCCACGCTGGGCGCCTGGGTGTCCGCCGCCACGGCGCTGCGCGCAGCAACGACCGCGGCGGCTGCGTCCACACGGCCGTGGCCGTAGTAGATGTCGCGGCCGGCGCCTCCCAGGTCGGTGGCGGTGCCGTACAGGAGGCTCTCGACCTGCGATGGCCCCAGCGCCGGGTTGGTGGCCATCATCAGCGCCACGACACCGGCGGTCACCGGCGCGGCGAACGAGGTGCCCGAGGCGGCGCGGTAGCTGCCGTCGGCGGCAGTGGTCCAGATGCCGACGCCGGGCGCGGCCACTGCCACGTAGTTGCCATAGCTGGACCAACTGGCCCGCACATCGGCGCTGTCGGTGGCCGAGACCGGGATCATCGAGGTCACGGCGGGCGATCCGTCATTGCTGCCGGTGTTGCCGGCGCTGACCACCACCAATCCGCCCTTGCTGCGGAAGTACTGCGCTGCGCTTTGAACGGCTGCGCTGGCGTACACGCCAGCAAAGCTGACATTGGCCACCCGCGCGCCACGGTCGGCGGCCCAACTCAGACCACTCGCGATGGTGCTGTAGTAGGCATAGCCGGTGCTGTCGGCCACACGGATCGGCATCACGCTGGCGGCGCCGGCCACGCCGGCCACGCCACTGGCGTTGTTGGCGATGGCCGCGGCCGCACCGGCCACCGAGGTGCCATGGCCGGTGACGTCGGCGGTGTTGCTGTTGTTGTCCACCATGTTCCAGCCCGCCACCTGCCGCAGGTCGGGATGGGTGGGCAGCACACCCGAGTCGAGGATGGCGATGGTCACGCCACCGCCCTGGCTGGTGTCCCAGGCGCTCGGCGCCTGGATGCGACCGAGATGCCACTGGCTGCCGATGTAGGGATCGTTGGCGACCAGGGCGGTTGGTACGCGTCGGTCCAACTCGGCGAACTTCAGATGCGGATGCTTCTTCAGTTGCGCCAGCACGGCTGTTTCAGAGGCGCCGACGGGAAGTTGCAGCAAGTGCAGGTTGTCCTGACCCAGTTTGCGCGTGCTGCCGCCGTGCGGCTTGAGCGCCTTGCCGAGGTCGGCGCTGCTCAATCCGGCGCGCGGCATCAGCAGCAGTCGACCCAGAGCCCAGTCCGGCACCTGGGCCAGGGTCCCCAGAGGCAGCGTGCAGGCCGCCAAGCCGGCGGCCCAGGCCGCGAGCATGCGACGCGGCGGCAGGGAACCGCGGATGGACGCAGCGGATGCAGCGCGGCGCGTCAGGAGGGGACCGGAAACCATCGACATGCTCCAACTCGTGACTGCAGCCACGAGCGGCGGACTGGCGCAGACGATGGGCACCCCCAGCCCGTGGGGGCGCTGGTCATGGCGAAGTGCAGCGGGCACTGCGCGTGGCGTCTGGCAGTCCTGCCGTCATGGGGCTGCCGCCCTTTAGACCGTTGACTTTGCGTCCCACGCTTTCGCGTGGTTTGCCCTTTGCAGAACAACACTGCTGTCGAGTGCCTTCCCTGGACTGCAGAAGGGAATGACGGGTGGGTCTCGATCCGAGCTCATCCGTCAACCGTTGCGATTCTGCCGTCCACCTCGGCACCCGATGGTTCGGTTGTCGGCACGCGAATGGGTGGTTTCGAGGCCCGAACTGCGTCGACTTGTAACCCCGATCCGTGCAAACCCGGGGCGCGAGCCCGGTTGTGACCGATCCGCACGAGGGAACGGTGGATCGGGCGCACCGGATTGCGTTTTGTCACAGTCCGGTGCGCCAGAGGGGGCGTCGTGCGCCGCTCACCGGCTGTTGGGCACCCGTGGCTCCATCACCGCCCCCGCCACGATGTTGCGCAGGATGCTGCGGTAGGGCACGCGCATCTTCGGGCTTTGCATCATGAACACCACGGCCAGGTCCTGCGCCGGGTCGAGCCACATGTAGGTGCCGCCGGCGCCGCCCCAGTAGACCTCTCCCACCGCGGCCGGGTAGGCGGCCTCGCCGGCGCTGGTGCGCACCGCCAACCCCAGGCCGAAGCCGTAGCCCGGGCCGGGCAGGTACAGCGGCGTGCGTGCCACGCTGCTGCCCAGGTGGTCGGCCGTCATGTAGGCCAGCGTGGCCGGGCTGATCAGGCGCTTGCCTTCCAGTTCGCCGCCGTGGCGCAGCATGGCCAGGAAGCGCATGTAGTCCGGCGCGGTGCTCACCAGGCCGCCGCCGCCCGATTCCATCTTCTCCACCTGGCGCGGGTTGCCCACCTGCGCGCCCACGCCGATCACGCGGTCGTCGGGCAGGGGCTCGGCCAGCCGGGCCTGGCGTTCGGGCTCGGGCACGTAGAAGCTGGTGTCCTTCATGCCCAGCGGCGCGAAGATGCGCTGCTGCAGGAAGGCGCCCAGCGTCTGGCCCGAGGCCACCTCGATCACGCGGCCCAGCACGTCGGTGGCGTTGCTGTAGTCCCAGGTGCTGCCGGGATGGAAGGCCAGCGGCATCTTGGCGATCTTCTCGGCGAACTCGGCGTTGGTGATGTCGCCGGCGGCGGTGATGCCGGCCTTCTGGTAGGCCTGCTTGACCAGGCCGTCGCCGAAGAAGCCATAGGTCAGGCCGGCGGTGTGGCGCAGCAGGTCTTGCACGGTGGGCGGGCGGCGCGGCGGCACCAGTTCCAGCGTCTTGTGGCCTTGCGCGTCGGTCTTCTCGACGCCCACCTTCACGTCGGCAAAGGCCGGGATGTAGCGCGCAATGGGCGCCTCCAGCAGCAGCTTGCCCTCCTCGGCCAGCATCAGCGCGGCCACGCTGACGATGGGCTTGGTCATCGAGTAGATGCGGAAGATGTCGTCGGTCTTCATCGGCGCCGGGCTGGCCGGGTCGCGCTGGCCGACGGCGTCGACATAGGCCAGCTTGCCGCCGCGCATCACCATCACCACCGCGCCGGGGATGCGCTTGGCGGCCACCTCGGCACGCAGCCAGTCGCTCACCCGCGTGAGCCGCTCGGACGACAGGCCCACGGCCTCGGGCCGGGCGATCGGCAGGCCCTGCGCCTGCACCGGGGCCAGTGGCGCGGCGGTGGCCAGGCCCAGCAGCGCGGCCAGCAGCAGGGGGCGGATGGGGGTGCTCAGGCGCATGCGGTCTCCTCGTGTGGGGTTTGGTGGTGCGGCGGATGATGCCGCGCCGGGCGGCCTGTGGTGTCACCCAGGCTGCGCGGCGGCCCTGGGGATTGCCCGGACAATGGCGCGATGACCGAACTGCTCGTGATTCGCCATGGTGAGACCGACTGGAACCGCCAGCACCGCTTCCAGGGGCAGATCGACGTGCCGCTCAACCCGATGGGCCTGGCGCAGGCCGAGCGCCTGGCGCAGCGCCTGGTCGACGAGCCGCTGGACCTGATCATCACCAGCGACCTGCAGCGCGCCCGCGCCACCGCCGAGTCGGTGGCACGTCGGCACGGGCGTGTGCCGCCGTTGCTGCCGCTGCCCGAGGCGCTGTGGCGCGAGCAGGGTTTCGGGGTGCTGGAAGGGCTGGATGTGCCCACCATCCGCAGCCAGCACCCGCAGGTTTGGCAACAGTGGGTGCGGCACGAGGCCGACTACGCGCCGCCCGGCGGCGAGAGCAACGCGGTGTTCCACGGCCGTGTGATGCAGGCGCTGCATGCGCTGCTGGCCGAGCACGCGGGCCGCCGCGTGGCGGTGTTCAGCCACGGGGGCGTGCTGGACATGCTGTGGCGCACCGCGCAGGGCCAGCCGCTGGCCGGCCCGCGCACCTGCGAGATCCCGAACACCGGTCTGAACCGGCTGCGCTGGGAGGGCGGCACGCTGCGCATCGTGCAGTGGGCCGAGGCCGGGCACCTGCAGGGCCTGCCGCCACAGCCCAGCACGGCGCAGACACGGCACCCCGAGGCACCGTAGCCGGGCGCAAGCGCCCGACGCGCAGCGTCAGCGCCGACGCGTCGCGCGCAGCGCCAGAGCGGCCAGACCGCCCGCCAGCATCAGCCAGGTTCCCGGCTCGGGCACATGGGCCACCTGGAATGCGGCAAAGCCGCCCGGCGACTGGCCCTGGTTGTCGACCGACTGGGCCCAGGCTGCCAGATTCCACTGGTGGGCCAGCGTGTGCGGCGTGGACGGCAGATGGTCTTCGGTACCGCCGGAGAAGCTGGAACCACCGGCGGCCACCACGGCCACCGGCAGGGCATGGATGACGTTCTCGATCTGTTCCCCATGCGGGCCCGTCTTGTGCAGATAGCTCAGTTCGACGCGCCAGGCCTTTGCCAGGTCATCCCAGGTTTCGGCGAACCAGACGTCCCAGTATTGCCCCTTGACGTACCCGCTGCCGCCCACATCCCAGCCCAGGTCGATCTTCAGGTTGGTGACGGTGTCCTGCATCACCTGCGGCATGTTGTTGACGGCATGTGCCGCCGGCAGGGCGGTGGCGGCCAGGGCCAGCAGGCCCGACTGGAGCCAGTGTTTCGCGATCACGGCAGTCCTCCCTCGTGAATGAGGCCTCCAGCTTAGGAAGTGCACGCCTGGGGTGGGCTGCGCTCGATCATGCGGAAACCCCGGATTTGCGGGGGTGACAACCGCGCCCTTCGCGTGGCGCTCAGTGCCTGTCTGGCAGCCCCAAGGCCGCATGCACCGTGCGCAGCCGGCGCGCCAGCCGCCGCGACTGCGGCGCCGCGTTCAGCCGCGGCTGCAGCACATTGAGCACGGTGGCCGCGTCGCCCGCGCGTTGGGCGGCATCCAGCCAGATCTGCTCGAACAGGTCTCGCTGGGCGTGGCTGCCGCCAATGCGCACCAGGCGCGGCAAGGCCACGGTCAGGGCCTCGGCGGCCTCGGCCCAGCGGCCTTGCGCATGGGCCAGCAGGCCGTGGGCGGCGGGCACCGCCACCTGCTGCCAGGCTGAGCGGCTGGTGGCGGGGGCGCGTGGCGCGAAGGCCACGATGGCGTCGCGCAGCGCCAGTGCCTCGGGCCGGCCGGCGCGCGCCAGGCCGTACAGGTACTGCAGGTCGAGGAAGGGCTGCACCTGGTCGTGCACGCGGCCGGCCAGGTGGTCGGCCAGGTCCTGCCAGCGATCGCCCACATCGACGCCGGCCAGCTCCAGCCGCGCCAGCAGTGACACCGCGCCCACCTGGTCCTGGCTGTAGCCCTTGTCCACGCCCCACACCTCGCGGTCGTACTGCGCCAGCGCCGCGGCCTCGTCGCCCAGCTCCAGGTGGAACAGCGCCAGGTGCCACCCGTTGTGGGTGCGCATGAAGGACGTCAGCCCTTGCCACGGCGCGCTGGCGCGGGCCATGAAGTCGCGCCCCTCGGCGAAGCGGCCGTCGGTGAGCATGACATGGGCGATGGCGTGCTCGGCCCAGGGCTCGGCGGCGCGCAGCGCCAGCGCGCGGCGGGCGCAGGCCTTGGCCTCGTGCAGGTGGTGGCACTGCTCGTGCGCGAAGGCCAGCAGGCCGTGGGTCCAGGCCACATCGGCGGCGGCGGCCTGGGCCGGCAGGGCCAGCCGCAGCATGGTGGGCGCATCGCCCAGGTTGAAGGCGTGGTACTGGCCCAGCTTGATGGCGGCCAGGTCACGCGGGTGGGCGCGGGCCAGCTCGGCGTGCACGGCCAGCGCGCTGGCCAGGTCGCCCTCGACCCAGGCCTGTACCGCGGTGGCGAACTGGCGCTCGCGATCGCTGGCGGGGCAGCCGGCGGCGCGCGCACGCGCCAGGTGGACGCGCGCCTGCGGCGGGCCGGCCGGCGATTCGCTGAACATCCACAGCGCGGCGGCGCAGGTCTGCACGATCAGGCTGTCGTCGTGCTCGGCCGCTGCCAGCACGGCCAGGATGCGCGGCTCGTAGGCCAGAAATCCCTCGATGAAACCAGCCACGGCGGCCACGCTGTCGGGCCGCTGCACCTGGATGGGATGGCCGAAGGGGTCGTGCGCCGCCAGCATGGCCCCGTGGCTCACCAGCTCAGCGCGGACAGGTCGTTGGCGAAGATCGGCATGTCCCGGCCCACGCCCTTGAGGCCGGTCTTGGCCACGGTGATGAAGGTGGGCTGGTACAGCCAGGCGGCCACGGCGTCGTCGGACACCAGGCGCTGGGCGTCGCCCATCAGCCGGTTGCGCTGGGCCAGGTCGGCCGTGGCCTGGATCTGCGCCCACAACGCGTTGAACTTGGCGCTCTCGTAGTTCCAGTAGTAGCCCGGCCGCGCGAAGTTGCCGAAGTCCAGCGGCTCCACATGGCTGACGATGGTCAGGTCATAGGCCTTCTGCTTGTAGACGGCATCCAGCCACTGCGCCCATTCCACATTTTCTTGTTTGGCGACGATGCCCACCTTGGCCAGCATGGCCGCGATCACCTCGCCGCCCTGGCGCGCATAGGGCACCGGTGGCAACTTCAGGCTCAGCTCCAGCGGGGTGGTGACGCCGGCTTCCTTCAGCAGCGCGCGGGCGCGGTCGGGGTTGAAGGCGTTCACCGCGGTCAGGTCCACGAAGCCCGGCGCGCCGGGCACGTAGAAGCTGCCGATCGGCGTGCCGAAGCCATCGGCCGAGCCGTCGACCACGGCCTTGCGGTCGATGGCCATGGCGATGGCGCGGCGCACGCGCACGTCGTCCAGCGGCTTGCGCCGGTTGTTCATGGCCAGGATGGTCTTGGCGCGCGTGCCGCCCACCAGCACCTGGAAGCGCTTGTCGGCGCGCAGTTGCGGCAGCGCCCGCGCCACCGCCACACGCGGGAACAGGTCCACGTCACCGGCCAGCAATGCCGCCACCTGGGCCGCGGCGTCGTTGATGAAGCGGATGCTCACGCGGCGCAGCGCGATGGCCTTGGCGTCGCGGTGGCCGTCCCAGCGCGCCAGCGTGATCTGCGCGCCCTTGGCCCAGGACTCCAGCCGGTAGGGGCCGGTGCCCACCGGGTTGGTGGCGTTGGTGGCCACGCTGCGGGGCTCGACGATCACGCCGGTGGCCTGGCCGATCTGGAACAGGAAGTCGGGGTTGACGTTCTTCAGCGTGATGACGACGGTGAGCGGGTCGGTGGCGCTGATGTTGACGATGTTGGCGTAGACCGCCTTGTCCTTGTTCAGGCTGTCGGCGGCGCCGGCGCGCTCGAAGGCGTACTTCACCGTCTGGGCGTTGAAGGGCTCGCCGTTGTGGAAGGTGACGCCGGGGCGCAGGTGGAAGGCCCAGGTCTTGTTGTCGGGCGTCACGGTCCAGCGCTCGGCCAGCAGCGGGGCGATGCTGCCGTCGGGCCGGATCTTGGTCAGCGTCTCCAGCACGTTGTAGAGCACCACCTCGCCGATGGCCGAGGCCGCGCCGGCGGTGGGGTCGAGCCCCGGCGGCTCCAGCGTCATGGCCAGCACCAGGCTGTCCTTGCGGCCCTGGGCATGGGCCGTGGCACCGGCCAAGCTGGACGCCAGGCCCCAGGCCGGCAGCGACAGGAACGGGCGACGTTGCATCACGGGTCTCCTTCAGTCCTTGCGGGCCGGCAGCGGCCGCTGCGGCCCCAGCCGCCACACGGCCCGGGCCATGTCGGGCGGCACCGGGCTGCCGGCGGCCAGGCTGCCGGCCTGCAGCGCCTCCAGCGTGCGCTGCAGCGTGCTGCCGTGCGGCAGCAGCGTGCCGAAGAACAACTGCTCGGGCCCGGCCGCGCTGGCGCGCTGGATCATCACGGTGGGGAAGTTCTCGATGTCCAGCGCATCGTCGCCCAGCGCGTCGCTGTCGTCCTCGATGTCGATCCAGGCAAAGCGGACCTGCGGCCAGGCGGCGGCCAGGCTGGCCATCGTGGCCTGGTAGGCGGTGCAGGTGGTGCACCAGCCGGCACACAGGCAGGTCACGAGCACGTCGGGGGCGGCGGTCATCGGCCGGATTCTCCGGTGCCGGGCGCGCCCTTGCGCCAGTACATCGGATCACCGTAGCTGTGCTTCAGGAAATCGATCCACAGCCGCACGCGCAGCGGCAGGTGCTTGCGCTGCGGCACCACGGCGTAGATGCCGTTGGGTGGCGAGGCGAAGTCGTCCAGCAGGGCCACCAGCGCGCCGCTGGCCAGGTCGGCTTCCACCTCCCAGGTGCTGCGCCACGCGATGCCCAGGCCCTGCAGGCACCAGGCGTGCAGCACCTGGCCGTCGCTGCAGTCCAGCCGGCCGCCGGGGCGCAGGTGCTGCACCTCGCCATCGACCGTGAAGGCCCAGCCGCGCGTCTGGCTGGCGTCGCTGCTGAGCGTCAGGCACTGGTGGCGCGCCAGATCGGTCGGCGTGGCCGGCATGCCGGCGCGTGCCAGGTAGCCGGGCGCGGCCACGCACAGGCGCCGGTTGTCAGCCAGGCGCACGCTGACCAGGCTGGAGTCGGGCATGTCGCCCACGCGCACCGCCACGTCGAAGCCCTCGTTGACGATGTCGACGACGCGGTCCGACAGGTTCAGCGACAGGCTCACGTCGGGGTGCTGGGCCAGAAAGCCCGGCACCAGCGTGGCCACATGGCGGCGGCCGAAGCCGGCCGGCGCGGTGATGCGCAGGTGGCCGCTGGCTTTCACGCCGCCGGCGGTGACGCTGGCCTCGGCATTGGCGATGTCCGACAGGATGCGCTGGCAATCCTCCAGGAACGCGCTGCCCTCGTGGGTGAGGGTGATGCGCCGCGTGGTGCGCACCAGCAGCTTGACCCCCAGGCGCTCTTCCAGCGCGTCAATGCGCCGGCCGATGACGGCGGGCGCCACCTCGGCGGCCTGGGCGGCGGCGGTCAGGCTGCCCTTGGTGGCCACCGCCACGAACGATTCGATCTGCTTTAGTCGGTCCACGGGCGCAGATTACACACTCGCAAGTCACGAATCAATCGCGAAACCACGCGGTTGATTGCATTCAATCAAGTCATCAATCCAAGAACTTTCATCTGCTTAATCGGTGCTCAGGTTCGGAATAGAGTTCGGGCCACGATGGACAAGCTGCCTGCCACCGCCGCCCACACGCCCGACGCCGTGCTGTTCGACGCCTACGGCACGCTGTTCGACGTGTACAGCGTGGCGCTGGCGGCCGAGCAGCTGTTTGCCGGCCAGGGCGCGGCGCTGGCCCAGGCCTGGCGCGACAAGCAGATCGAGTACACCCGGCTGCTGAGCATGAGCGGGCGCTACCGGCCGTTCTGGGACATCACCCGCGCGGCGCTGCGTTTCTGTGCCCAGCAACTGCAGCTGCCGCTGGGCCGCGCGGCCGAAGACCGGCTGATGAACGAGTACCGCCATCTCTCGGCCTTCCCCGAGAACGGCGAGGTGCTGCGCACGCTGCGCGAACGCGGGGTGCGCGCCGGCATCCTGAGCAATGGCGACCGCGAGATGCTGGCGGTGGCCGTGAAGAGCGCCGGCTTCGGCGACTGGCTCGACCCGGTGCTGTCGGCCGACGCGGTGCGCTGCTTCAAGACCGATCCGCGCGTCTACCAGCTGGGCTGCGACGCGCTGGCCCTGCCCGCGAGAAAGATCCTGTTCGTCTCCAGCAACGGCTGGGACGCCATCGGCGCCACCTGGTTCGGCTTCCACACGCTGTGGGTCAACCGCGCCGATGCACCGCTGGAGCAGCTGGACTGCGAGCCCACGCGCATCGGCCGCAGCCTGCGCGACGTGCTGGGCTTCTTTCCGGCCCGCTGACTTCCGTTTTCCACACTTCCCCGTCACGCTGAGGAGCTGACCCCATGACCGCACGCACCACGATCCATCGCCTGCAAGTGGCCACCCCGCTGGCCCAGTTCATCGACACCGAGGTGCTGCCCGGCACCGGGGTGGACCGTGCGGCCTTCTGGGCCGGCTTCGACGCCATCGCCCACGAGCTGGCGCCCAAGAACGCCGCGCTGCTGGCCGAGCGCGACCGCCTGCAGACCGAGATGGACGCCTGGCACCGCGCCCACCCCGGCCCGATCACCGACATGCCGGCCTACCGCGCCCAGCTGGAGCGCATCGGCTACCTGCAGCCGGTGCCGGCCGACTTCACCGTGACCACCGCCAATGTCGACGCCGAGCTGGCCACCCAGGCCGGCCCGCAGCTGGTGGTGCCGATCTTGAACGCCCGCTACGCGCTGAACGCCGCCAACGCCCGCTGGGGCAGCCTGTACGACGCGCTGTACGGCACCGACGCCATCGGTGAAGAGGGCGGCGCCGAGCGCGCCGGCGCCTACAACCCGGTGCGTGGCGCCAAGGTCATCGCCTTCGCCCGCCAGGTGCTGGACGACAGCGCCCCGCTGGCCGAGGGCAGCCACGCCCAGGCAACGCGCTACACGGTGCACGACGGCGCGCTGCATGTCACGCTCAGCAGCGGCCATGTCACCGGCCTGAAGGACGCCACGCAGTTCGTCGGCTTCCAGGGCGATGCGGCCTCGCCCTCGTCGGTGCTGCTGCAGCACAACGGCCTGCATCTGGACATCCGCATCGACCGCGGCACGCCCATCGGCCAGAGCGACGCCGCCGGCGTGGCCGACCTGGTGCTGGAGTCGGCGCTGTCCACCATCCTCGACCTGGAAGACTCGGTGGCCGCGGTGGACGCCGAAGACAAGCTGCTGGGCTACCGCAACTGGCTGGGCATCCTGCGCGGCACGCTGACCGAGGAGGTCAGCAAGGGCGGCAAGACCTTCACGCGCGGCCTCAACCTGGACCGCATGTACCACGGCCCCCGCGGCGAGAACGTGCGCCTGCACGGCCGCAGCCTGATGTTCGTGCGCAACGTGGGCCACCTGATGACCAACCCGGCCATCCTGCTGGCCGGCGGCGGCGAGATCCCCGAGGGCATCATGGACGCGGTGATCACCACCGCCATCGCGCTGCACGACCTGAAGGGTCTGGGCACTGCGGGCATCCGCAACAGCCGCACGGGCAGCGTCTACATCGTCAAGCCCAAGATGCACGGCCCGGCCGAGGTGGCCTTCGCCAGCGAGCTGTTCGGCCGTGTCGAGCAGCTGCTGGGCCTGCCCGACAGCACCGTGAAGCTGGGCATCATGGACGAGGAGCGCCGCACCAGCGTCAACCTGAAGGCCTGCATCGCCGCCGCCAGCAGCCGTGTGGCCTTCATCAACACCGGCTTCCTCGACCGCACCGGCGACGAGATGCACACCGCCATGCTGGCCGGCCCGATGATGCGCAAGGGCGACATCAAGGGCAGCGCCTGGATTGCCGCCTACGAGCGCCGCAACGTGCTGATCGGCCTGCAGTGCGGCCTGCGCGGCCGCGCCCAGATCGGCAAGGGCATGTGGGCCATGCCCGACCTGATGGCCGAGATGCTCAAGCAGAAGATCGGCCACCCCAAGGCCGGCGCCAACACCGCCTGGACACCCAGCCCCACCGCCGCCACGCTGCACGCGCTGCACTACCACCAGGTGAAAGTGGCCGAGGTGCAGCAGGCCATCGAGGCCAGCGGCGACGCCGGCAATGCCGCCATCACCGACAAGCTGCTGACCGACCTGCTGACCATCCCCGTGGTGGCCGAGGCCCGGTGGAGCGAGGCCGAGAAGCAGCAGGAGATCGACAACAACATCCAGGGCATCCTGGGCTACGTGGTGCGCTGGGTCGACCAGGGCGTGGGCTGCTCCAAGGTGCCCGACATCAACGACATCGGCCTGATGGAAGACCGCGCCACGCTGCGCATCAGCAGCCAGCACGTGGCCAACTGGCTGCACCACGGCGTCGTCACCGAAGCCCAGGTGCGCGACAGCTTCGCGCGCATGGCCGCCAAGGTGGACGGCCAGAACGCCGACGACAAGGCCTACAAGAGCCTGGTGGCCAACCCGAACGGCGCCGCCTTCCAGGCCGCGCTGGACCTGGTGTTCAAGGGCAAGGAGCAGCCCAGCGGCTACACCGAGCCGCTGCTGCACGCCTGGCGCCTGAAGGTCAAGGCGGCCTGATCGCGCGGCGGCCGCTCCGGCCGCACCATGAACAAGGGCGCCCCGCGGGGCGCCCTTGTTCGTTTCAGCCCGCGCGGGACGCGCGGACCGGGCTCACATCGGCGTGGGCGTGCCGTTCATGCGGTCGTACTTGACGAAGTACTTGCGCGCCTCGGCGATCAGCTGGTTCTCGGTGGGGTGGTCCACCGGCTCGTAGCCGACGATCTGCTTGCCCACCGGCGCGCGGTGCTTCTCGACGTAGTGGCGGAAGTCGGCCATCGCGCTGTTCGAGCCCGTCACCAGCACCTCGGTGATGCCGGACAGCGCGTCGCACACATGGCCGAAGAACTCGTGCTCGGTGCGCACGCCGCTGCCGTGCGTGCGGGTGTGGCGGCTGCTGGCCTTGACCTTCTGCGCCTCGACATGCTCGGCGTCGAACTGGAGGATCTGGGCCTGGTGGTGGTCGAGCCAGACGACGGCGTGGAACAGGGACATGACGGTTCTCCGGTGTCGGCGCCGCAACGCGGGCGCCGGGTTGGCAAAGTGGAATGAAAGTCGAAAGGGAAGACGGCGTGTGCGACGGGCGGCCGGCCTACATCGACGCGGTGCGCGGCCGCAGGCGCTCGCGCTGGGTCTCGCAGGCCACGCAGCGCAGGGCCTGCGGCTCCAGCTTCAGGCGCGCGAGCGGGATCTCGCCGTCGCAGTCGCTGCACAGGCCGTAGTGGCCGCTCGCCAAGCGGGCCAGGGCGGCGTCGATGGCGGCCAGTTCCACCACCTCGCGGTCCGAGATGGCCAGGTCCACCTCGCGGTCGGCGTCGCGTTGTGGCGCGTCGTCGCCGTCCTGCAGCAGCACCTCGCGGGCATGCTCCACGCGGGTCTGGCCAGCCAGGTGGCTGCGCTGTTGGGCTTCGATCTGCGTGCGCCGCGCGGCCAGTGCCGCATGCAGCGCTGTCTTGTCCTGGCCGTTCAGATGGGTGCTCATGTCATCTCTCCTTGAGCCCACTGTGGCACTGCGCCGGCGGGCCGGCGTTGATGCCGGTCAAGCCGTGGCGGCCTGCCTACAATCGCGCACCTTTCACCCGGCACGCCCCTGGCGGCGCGCCGCTTCAGCACCCCGACACGCACCATGACCGTCCCCACGCCCCTGCTGCCCGCGCGCTGCGATGTGCTGGTGGTGGGCGCCGGTCCCGCCGGCAGCGCCTGTGCGCAATGGCTGGCCCGGCATGGAGTGGACGTGGTGCAGGTCGATCAGCACCCCTTTCCGCGCGACAAGATCTGCGGCGACGGCCTGATCCCCGATGCCCACCACGCGCTGCAGCGCCTGGGCGTGCACGACGAGGTGATGGCCCTGGCCCAGCCGGTGGCGCATGTGGGCTGCATCGGCCCGCGCGGCGGCCGTGTCGATGTGCCCGGCCGCCTGGCCGTGCTGCCGCGCCGCCAGCTCGACCACATCCTGCAGCGTGCGGCCGAGCGTGCCGGCGTGCGCTTCTTCGCGCCCTGGCGCTTCGAGGCACCGCTGCTGGACGGCGAAGGCGATGGCGCCCGCGTGGCCGGTGCGCGCCTGAAGGCCCCGGGCGGTGCCCAGGCGCACGACATCCGTGCCCGCTGGGTGGTGCTGGCCACCGGCGCCGCTCCCAAGGCCCTGCAAGCCGCCGGCGTGTGCGAGCGCCACACGCCCAGCGGCATCGCGCTGCGCGGCTATGTGAAGAACGAGGCCATGGCCCCGCGCATCCGCGCGCTGGAGGTGGTGTGGCACAAGCGCCTGCGCAAGGGCTACGGCTGGATCTTTCCGTGCCGCGACGGCGTGTTCAACATCGGCGTGGGCCTGGCCCACAGCCATGACCAGGCCGCCGACGGCAAGGGCTCGATGCAGGACGTGAACCTGCGCGAGCTGTTCCAGGCCTTCACCGAGGTGCACCCGCATGCCGCGCAGCTGATGGCCGGCGGCACCGTGGTGGGCGAGCTGAAAGGCGCACCGCTGCGCTGCTCGCTGGAAGGCGCGCGCTGGAGCCGGCCCGGCCTGCTGGTCACAGGCGAGGCCGCCGGCAGCACCTATGCTTTCACCGGCGAGGGCATCGGCAAGGCCATGGAGACCGGCCTGCTGGCCGCCGAAGCCCTGCTGGGCGACCGCGGTGCAGCCGCGGCCGAGGCCGCCATCGACACCCTCGTGCGCCAGGCCTACGAGCACAGCCTGGCTGCGCTGAAGCCGCGTTTCGACCTCTACGAGCGCGCCAACCGGGTCAACAACCACCCCTGGCTGGCCGACCTGCTGATCTGGCGCGCCAACAAGAGCGCGCGCATCCTGCGCCGCATGGCCGGCGTGCTGGAAGAGACCGGCAACCCGGGCAACCTGGTCAGCCTGCGCGGCATCGCCAAGCTGTTCGTGCCGGGCCTCTGAACCGAACCCGCGAGGAGCGTGCCGCGATGTGTCAGCTGATGGGCATGAACGCGAACACGCCCACCGACGTGATGTTCTCGTTCGCCGGCCTGGCCACGCGCGCCACCGAACACAAGGACGGCTTCGGCATCGCCTTCTTCGAGGACAAGGGCGTGCGCCTGTTCGTCGACCCCGAGAGCGCGCTGCACTCGCCGGTGGCCGACCTCGTCAAGCGCTACCCGATCAAGAGCAGCCATGTCATCGCCCACATCCGCAAGGCCACGCAGGGCCAAGTGCGGCTGCAGAACACGCACCCCTTCGTGCGCGAGCTGTGGGGCCGCTACTGGGTGTTCGCCCACAACGGCGACCTGAAGGACTTCAACCCCCGGCTGCACGGCAGCTTTCGCCCCGTGGGCGACACCGACAGCGAGCGCGCGTTCTGCTGGCTGATGCAGGAACTGGCCAAGGCCCACGCCAGCGTGCCCACGGTCGATGAACTGACCCACACGCTGGCCGAACTGCTGCCCCAGCCGGCGCGCCACGGCACCTTCAACTGCCTGCTGGGCAACGGCCAGGCGCTGTGGGCGCATTGCAGCACCCACCTGCACTGGCTGGAACGCAAGCACCCCTTCGGCGCAGCCCACCTGGCCGACGAGGACCTGAGCGTGGACTTCGGCGCACTGACTTCGCCCGGCGACCGCGTGGCCATCGTGGCCACCCAGCCACTCACGCGCGGCGAGGACTGGACGGCGTTCGGGGCGGGGGAGTTGAGGGTGTTCGTGGGTGGCGCGTCGTCAGGGTACGGCTGATCTTATGCGGCACGTCGTAAGACCTTTGATCCGGGTCGCGCTGGGCGCGCTGTTGGTTGGCGTTCTAACACTGGCAGGTCTGGTGTACGTCACTGGCCGCAGCCCATTGGATGTGGTCATTGCTGCCTCGGAGTTCGGGGCCGGATCGCTGATTCGACACTTGGAGCGTCGCGTCGAAGGACATCCCCGCCTAGAACAGTGGCTAATTCCTGGCCTGCGCTTTGTCCAGCGTCGGGTAGAGCGGCCAGTTCCGACCACGGAGCTGGCGTCAGTCAGTGTCAAGGGACAACAGCTCCAAGCGTTGGCACCTTCGCGCTGGCGAGACGGAGCAGTCCTTGATGTCCTGATCACGGACCCTCTGTCGGAGGCCAGTCACGACATGTCGAGGTTCATACTCGTCCAGAACTTGTCGGAACTGCTTCAGGCTATAGCCGATGCCGAGCCCGGAATGGTGATCGAACTCATGCCGGGCGAATACATCGTGTCGCGCAGCATCTGGACAAAGCGCGGAGGACTCGCGCAACGCCCGATCGTTGTCCGTGCGGGCCGACCGGGGCTGGTTCGACTGAACTTTGTAGCGCAGGAGGGGTTTGTCGTTGCGCATCCGTATTGGCATTTTGAGAATTTAGAAATAAAGGGGGCATGTTCTGACGACAGCACTTGCGAGCACGCATTTCATATCGTCGGAAATGGACACCATGCGGTGATACGCAACAACCGCTTGCTAAATTTCAACGCACACGTGAAGGTCAATGGGCATGAAGGGCATTTCCCTGATGATGGTCTTCTGCAGTTCAATACCCTGAGCAACGAGCGAGTCAGGCGGACGGATAATCCAGTCTCACCGGTCGATATCGTCGCTGCCAGTCGTTGGCGTGTACTTGATAATACGGTGTCGAACTTCGCGCGCACCAACCGCCATCCGACTTACGGCGTCTTCATGAAAGGAGCCGGAGAGGGTGGTCGAATCGAGCGAAATCTTGTGCTTTGCACTACGGCTGATGTGTCTCGGAGCGGGACGCGTGTTGGCATTTCTCTCGGTGGCGGGGGCACATCGCCCAATGCCTGCCGCGACAAGGTGTGCAGGTTTGAACATTCGGCAGGTCGCATTGCCAACAATATCGTTGCCTTCTGCAATGAAAGCGGAGTCGACATCAATCGGTCGATCGGTGCAGACGTTCAACACAACACATTGGTCAATACAGCAGGGATCAGCGTTCGCGGTGAACCGGCAGTCGCGAGCCTCAGGGCGAACTTGTTGGATGGCCGAATCTTGGTTCGGAGAGAGGCCACAACATTTCAGATTGAGAACACGAAGATTGATTACTCCGACTATGACTCCGCAGACCGCCTGCGATTCTCCTGGTTAGGTCACGTGCCCAAGGTCACCATTGCCCAGCCGCTGAGTCGCGATTTCTGTGGACTTCCTAGACAACGCTCGGACGCAGTGGGCGCCATTGGTGTGTCGAGTACATGCGTGAAGAGCAGTGGTCAATGATGCGCTGCAACAACTTCTCACCTTGGCCTTCGCGGCTTTGGCTC
The DNA here is from genome assembly GCF_038066595.1 of Pseudaquabacterium inlustre. Lineage (NCBI taxonomy): Bacteria > Pseudomonadati > Pseudomonadota > Betaproteobacteria > Burkholderiales > Sphaerotilaceae > Pseudaquabacterium > Pseudaquabacterium inlustre. The sequence continues at coordinate 120,868 of NZ_JBBUTH010000008.1, read as the reverse complement.
TGCCTTTGAAGGGCTAGCTCCATGACGCCTCCCCCCCCCACCCCCCGCTTCGACACCTTCTACCGCCACGCCGAGCTCACCCAACTGCTGCGCGACTACGCTGCCGCGCGGCCGCAGCTGGTGCAGCTGTCGTCGCTGGGCAAGAGCTTCGAGGGGCGCGACATCTGGCTGCTCACCCTCACCAACACCGCCACCGGCGCCGCCTCCGACAAGCCGGCGATCTGGGTCGACGGCAACATCCATGCGGCCGAGCTGACGGCCAGCACGGCCTGCCTGTACTGGCTGCACCAGCTGGTGTCGGGCCATGGCAGCGACGCGGCGGTGACGCAGTTGCTGGACACCCGCGCTGTCTACCTGTGCCCGCGGCTGAATCCCGATGGCGCCGAGCTGGCGCTGGCCGACAAGCCGCGCTACATCCGCAGCTCCACCCGGCCCTACCCGTGGGACGAGGAGCCGGTGGAGGGCCTGACGGTGCAGGACATGGATGGCGACGGCCGCATACTGCACATGCGCATTCCCGATCCGCACGGGCCCTGGAAGGCGCACCCCGACGATGCGCGGCTGATGATCCCGCGCGAGCCGGGCGAGTTCGGCGGCCAGTACTGGCGCGTGATGCCGGAGGGCTCGCTGACGCACTTCGACGGCCTGCAGGTCAAGGTCAACCCCGACAAGGAAGGCCTGGACCTGAACCGCAACTTCCCGTCGCAGTGGCGCCAGGAGTTCCAGCAGCCCGGTGCGGGGCCGTACCCCACCAGCGAGCCCGAGGTGCGGGCCATGGTCGACTTCATCGTCCAGCATCCGAACATCGGCGCGGCGGTCAGCTTCCACACGCATTCCGGCGTCATCCTGCGGCCCATGGGCACGCAGAAGGACGACGACATGACGCCCGAGGATCTGTGGATGATCAAGCGCCTGTCGGCCATAGGCGAGAAGCTCACCGGCTACCCGGCGATCAGCATCTTCCACGACTTCAAGTACCACCCGAAGGAAGTCATCACCGGCACGCAGGACTGGCTGTACGAGCACCTGGGCGCGCTGTTCTGGACCGTGGAGCTGTGGGCGCCCAACCGCGAAGCCGGCATCACCGACTACGACTTCATCCACTGGTACCGCGACCATCCGCCCGAAGACGACCTGAAGCTGCTGAAGTGGAGCGACACGGTGTGCGGCGGCCAGGCGCACGTGGCCTGGTACCCCTACCGCCACCCGCAGCTGGGCATGGTGGAGCTGGGCGGCTGGGACCGGCTGAACTTCTGGCGCAACCCGCCGCCGGCGCTGCGCGAGAAGGAGGTGGCGCGCTTTCCGGCCTGGCTGAACCAGATCGGCCTGTCGCTGCCCAAGCTGGAGGTGTTGCGCACCGAGGTGCGATCACTGGGCGGTGACAGCTGGCGCATCCGCTTCGCGGTGGCCAACTCGGGCTACCTGCCCAGCTACGTGACGCAGCGCGCGCAGGAGCGCAAGGTGGTGCGCGGCACGGTGTTCGAGCTGCACCTGCCCGAGGGCGTGACGCTGCAGACCGGCAAGCGCCGGGTCGAGGCCGGGCCGCTGGAGGGCCATGCCGCGAAGAACTCGCTGCAGGCCTTCCTGCCCACGCGCGCCGTCACCGCCGACCGGGCGGTGGCCGAATGGGTGGTCAGCGCACCGCGTGGCACGCGCATCGCGCTCACCGCCGTGGCCGACCGCGCCGGCACGGTGCGCACCGAGGTCACGCTCGACTGATCGGGGCGCGGCCCGGCGCCCGTCGCCGGGCCACCAGGCCCAGACCGGCCAGGCCCAGGGCCCACAGCGCCACGGTGCCGGGCTCGGGCACCGGCGCGGCCGGCAGTTGGGTGGGCAACTGGGTGGGCAGCAGATCCGGGGTGGCTGTCGCCGGACCGTCGGCCAGGTTCTGGCGCGACACGAAGGCGATGCCCGACATCGACGGCGCTGCGCCGGCCAGCGGCTGCGGCACGACGCTGCTGCCGGTGGCCGCACCGGTACCGCCGCCGATCCACGGGCTCATGCCGCTGTCGCTGCCGGTGAGGGGCCAGCGCACCGTCGCGTGGTCGGCGCTGCCGCCACCCTGGCTCTGGCTCAGCCCACCGGCGTGGGTGGCGTCGACTGCGGCCTGTGCCTGATCGGCCGGCGTCCCGGGCGCGGCACCGCGCGCAAAGGAGTCCGGCGCGGCCGCCATGTCCTGGCCACCCGCGCCGTCGGTACCGGCCGTGGCTGAAGTGGCCGCCGTGGCCGCAGAACCGGGAGCGGCCGCAGCGCCACCGCCACCGCCACCGCCACCGCCACCGCCACCGCCACCGCCACCCGTGCTGGGCGCCGCGCTGCCGGAAGACGCCGCGACCGCTTCCGGCCGGCCGGTCTGGCCACCGGCGGCAGCCACGCCGGCGTTGCGCTGGATGCGGCTGAGGTTGCGGCACACCGTGGGCACCAGCAGGCAGTGGCCGTCCTCGCAGTACACCAGGCCGCGCTCCAGCGCCTGCTCGCTCCAGCGGGCGCGCGTCACCGTGCCGCACACCTGGCCGGAGCCGAAGTGCATGTCGCGGATCTCGGCACGGTAGCTGGCCTTGCGGCCATCGATGCGGTCGCGGCGGATGTCGACGATCTCGTCGTACTGCCGCTGCGCCATGCGGGCCTTCAGGCGCGCGCGCACCGGCGCGGGGATGTCGGCATAGCGGTCCACCGCCGCCACCAGGTCACCGGTGAAGGGGTTGTGGCCTGGGCGGTCCCAGGTGCAGGCAGGAAGGGTTGCAGGCGCGGTGGCCACCGCGACCGCCAGGGCCAACGACATGGTGTTCTCTTGGGTTCGGACTCGGCCCGGTCACCGCCAGCGGCGCCAGGTTACCTGCAGAATTTAGCGATTCGGCCCGCGTTCGGGTGGACAGGCCCCCCCGATTCACGCGGGAAGGCGCGCGGTGATCGGTCACGCTCCGACCGGGCCCGTTGCCACCGCGGCAGGCTGCCGGGCGGCCAGTGCCTGGCGCAGCGCCTCGCGCAGGCGCGCCGGCTCCACCGGCTTGGTGACGAAGTCGGTCATGCCGCTGGCCAGCGCGCGGTCGCGCTCGGAGGTCAGCGCGGCGGCGGTCAGCGCGATCACCGGCAGCTCGGCCGCCGTCCAGCGCTGGCGCAGGCGCAGCGTGGTGTCGTAGCCGCTCAGGCCGGGCATCTGCACATCCATCAGCACCACCTCGATCGGCTGGCCGGCGGCCAGCGCATCGTCCAGTGCGGCCAGGGCGCGCTCGCCGTCCTCGGCCTGCGTGACCACCAGGCCCCAGTGCTCCAGCAGCGACACGCCGATGACCATGTTGACGGCGTTGTCCTCCACCAGCAGCACGCGCACGCCGCGCAGCGCGGGGTCGACGCCGCTGCTGGTGGTGGCGGGGCTGTCCTGCGGCGGGGCGGGCGGCAGCGGCAGCTCCACATGGAAGCAGCTGCCGCGGCCGGGCTCGCTGTCGACGCCGATGCGCCCGCCCATCAGCTGCGCCAGTTCGCGGCTGATCGACAGGCCCAGGCCGGTGCCGCCGAAGCGCCGGGTGATCGACTGGTCGGCCTGCGTGAAGGGCTGGAACAGCCGCGCGCAGGTGGCCGCGTCGATGCCCGGCCCGGTGTCGCGCACCTCGAAGCGCACCCAGGGCGGGCCGTCGCCATCGGGCGCGGCGATGGGGCGCGCATGCAGTGCCACCTGGCCGACGGTGGTGAACTTCAGCGCGTTGTGCAGCAGGTTCACCAGCACCTGGCGCAGGCGCAGTGCGTCACCCTGCGCCCAGGCCGGCAGCGCCGGGTCGAGGCGGGCTTCGAAGCCCAGGCCGTGTGCGGCGGCCAGCGCGCCATAGGCCTGCTGCAGTGACTGCAGCAGCGCATCCAGCGCGAACGGTGCCGCCTCCACCGCCAGCTTGCCGGCCTCGATCTTCGACAGGTCGAGGATGTCGGAGATCAGCTGCGACAGTGTTTCGGCGCTCTCGCCGATCTGGTCCAGGTACAGGCGCAGCCGGGCCGGCTCCACCCCGGGCTGGCGCGCCAGGCGGGCCATGCCCAGCAGGCCGTTGAGCGGCGTGCGGATCTCGTGGCTGGTGCTGGCCAGGAAGGCGCTCTTGGCGCGGCTGGCGGCCTCGGCGGCGTCGCGGGCGCGGGCCAGCTCGCGCTCGGCCTGGCGGGCCTCGGTCACGTCGTCGGCGATCCAGATCGTGCCGCCCTCGGCGGGGCGCTGTGGGTCGATGGCCTTGGCCGCGAAGCGCATCATGAACCGGCTGCCGTCGCGCCGTCGCGCCTCGCGCTCGCCGCTCACCGCCTCGCCGCGCGACAGCGCCGGGCCCAGCTCCTCGCCGAGCGCGCGGTAGTCCTCGAGCGTGGGCCAGGTCACGGCGCCGGGCTGGCCGGCCAGCGTGCCGGGCGCCCAGCCCAGCATGCGCTCGTAGAAGGGGTTGGCCAGCTCGTAGCGCCGGTCGCGCGTGAAGGCGATGCCGATCGACGCGTTGGCCAGCATGGCCTCGCGTTCCTGCTGCAGGCGCAGCAGTTCGGTGATGTCGCGTGCGTTGATCAGCAGGTAGTCCTCGCCGTCGCGGGTGAAGCGCGTGGCAGCCAGCATCAGCCGCGCCACGCCCGCGCCGGTGTTGAAGCCGATCACCAGGTCGCGCACCTGGCCGTCGCGTGCCACCTGCTGCACCAGGCGGTCGCGGTCGGCCAGGTCGTGCCAGACGTTCAGCTCGATCGCGGTGCGGCCCAGCACCTCGCTGCGGGCCCGCCCCAGCACGCGGCAGAAGCTGTCGTTGACCATCACGTAGCGGCCGGTGTGCAGGTCGGTCAGCGTGATGATGTCGGGGCTCATCGACACCACGCGCTGCAGCAGGGCCTCGCTGCGCTGCAGCGCCTCGGCGGCCTGGTGGCGCGCGGTCTCGTCGCGGAACATGGCCAGCACCAGTGGCTCGCCATCACGCACCACGCGCACGGCCGAGGCCCGGGTCCACACCTTGCGGCCGTCGCGGGTGAGCATCACGCGGTCGGCCTCGGGCGCGGTGGCGTTGGCATCGTTCAGCGTGGCCAACCGCGCCTGCGCGACCGTGCGCTCGTCGGGCCCCATGTGCTCGCTCAGGATGTCATGGCCCAGCAGCGCGGCCACGCTGTCGTAGCCCAGCAGTTCGGCCGCGGCCGGGTTGGCGTCGACGATGGCGCCGCGCCGGTGCAGCACCATGGCACTGGGCGTGCGCATGAACAGGTCGCGGTAGCGCGACTCGGTGGCGGCCAGCGCCAGCCGGGCCTGGTGGTGGTCGGTCACGTCGCGTGCCACGCCCCAGAAGCCGGCCAGCCGTCCATCGGCATCCAGGCGCGCGCCGCCGCTGGCCAGCAGGTGGCGCATGCTGCCATCGGGCCGGCGCCAGGCCAGCGGCAGGTCGTGCAGTGCGCCCTGGCCGCTGAGCATGCGCCGCAACTCGGCCGAGGCCGCGTCGCCCAGCTCGATGGCCGGCAGCTCCCAGGGCGTGCGCCCCAGGGCCTGGCCCAGCGGCTTGAACTCGCCCTGGGCATTGCGCGCCTCGACGCGGCGCAGGCGCAGCTGCGCATCGGTCTCCCAGTAGGCCACGGTGGCAAAGCCCAGCAGGCTGCGAAAGCGCGCCTCGCGCTGTTCGGCGGCGGTGATGTGCTGCGCGATCAGGCCCACCACCGCGCGCCCCACGGCCGCGCCGGTGGCGATGGCCAGCAACTGCGCCACCGTCTGCAAGGGCAGCGGTGCCAGACCGGTGCCGGGGCCGGTGGGCGCACCAAGCAGGCCGGCCGCCTGCCCGGCGCTGAGCGCCAGCACCATGGCGGCGGCCAGGCCGGTGGCCACCCAGCCGAAGCGCGCCGAGCCGGCCACGTTGGCAATGGCCACCAGCAGCCCGTAGAACACCAGGCCCGGCGTCGTCAGGCCCCAGCCGCCCAGCGCGCTGTTCAGCCCCACCAGCGCCAGGGTCACCACGACCATGGTGCTCAGCGCCGTGCCGGCCCAGCGCTCGGGCATGCGCAGCGCCACCAGGCCGCCGAACGTCATCAGCCCGTAGCCGCTCAGCATCAGCCGGAAGGTGGGGAGGTCGACGCGGTGCCGCAGCACCAGCAGCGCCACCAGCGCGAACGCGCAGGAGAAGGTGTAGATCAGGAACACCGAGCGCACGATCCGGTACTGCAGCACCTGGCGCGCTGCGGATTGGCTGGCGTCTTTCAGCAGGGTCATGCCGGAGTGGGCGGTTCGGCCCAGGGCCGTGGTCCGGACCAGTGTCACCGATCCGTGCGGGCGCTCAAGGGCTGGAAAGCCCTTAACCCCTGGGGGTGTCGAGGCGGGGCATCATCCGCCGTCTGCCGCGCGGCCCTCGGCCGCGGCGGGCAGGCGGTTGGCGTTCAGCGCGCGGCGTTGAGCGCGCGGCGCGTGGTGTCGGCCACCGCGCGGGCGGCGCTGGCGAAGTCGTCGCCCGACGAGGCGTACAGCACCGCGCGCGACGAGTTCACGACGATCGGGCCGGTGGCGCTGCCAGCGGCCGCGCGCCAGCCGGCGCGCACCGTGGCCGCGGCATCGCCGCCCTGGGCGCCCACGCCCGGGATCAGCAGCGGCAGCGTGGGCGCCAGGGCCCGTACGCGCTCGATCTCGGCCGGGAAGGTGGCGCCCACCACCAGGCCCACCTGGCCGTTGCGGTTCCAGTCGCCGGCGGCCAGCTTGGCCACGTGTTCGTACAGCAGGCCACCGTCGGCCAGCGCCTGCGCCTGCAGGTCCGAGCCGCCGGGGTTGCTGGTGCGGCACAGCAGGAACAGGCCGCGGCCGTCCCAGCGCAGCCAGGGTTCCAGCGAGTCGAAGCCCATGTACGGCGACAGCGTCACCGCGTCGGCCTGGTAGCGCTCGAAGGCCTCGCGGGCATACAGCTCGGCGGTGGCGCCGATGTCGCCGCGCTTGGCGTCCAGGATGATGGGCACCTCGGGCGCGTTGCGCTTGATGTAGGCCATCAGCTCTTCCAGCTGGCCTTCCGCCCGGTGCGCCGCGAAGTAGGCGATCTGCGGCTTGTAGGCCAGCACCAGATCCTTCGTGGCGTCGACGATGCGTGCGCAGAAGTCGAAGATGCGACCGGCATCACCCTTCCAGGCCCCAGGGAACTTCGAGGGCTCGGGGTCCAGGCCCACGCACAGCAGGGAATCGGCACGCTTCTCAGCGGCGAGCAGGCGGTCGGTGAAGCGCATCGTCGTGGGGCTTTCGGGTCAGTCGCTCGGCGCGGGGCCGGCAGGGTCAGATGCGGCCAGCCAGCGTGGTGGCCAGGCCGGTGTAGCTGGCGGGCGTCATGGCCAGCAGGCGGGCCTTCTCGTCGGCCGGCAGGTCCAGCTTCTCGATGAAGCCCAGCATCAGCTCGCGCGTCATCGGCTGGCCGCGGGTGAAAGCCTTGAGCTGCTCGTACGGCTCGGGCAGGCCGTGGCGGCGCATCACGGTCTGGATGGCCTCGGCCATCACTTCCCAGGCGCCGTCCAGATCGGCGGCCAGCGCGGCGCGGTTGACTTCCAGCTTGCCCAGGCCCTTGGCCAGGCTGTCCAGGCCCAGCACGGCATAGCCCAGTGCCACGCCCATGTTGCGCAGCACGGTGCTGTCGGTCAGGTCACGCTGCCAGCGGCTGACCGGCAGCTTCTGGCTCAGGTGGGTGAGCAGCGCGCTGGCGATGCCGAAGTTGCCCTCGGCGTTCTCGAAGTCGATCGGGTTGACCTTGTGCGGCATGGTGCTGCTGCCGACTTCGCCGTCTTTCAGCTTTTGCTTGAAGTAGCCCAGCGAGATGTAGCCCCACACATCCCGGCTCCAGTCGATCAGGATGGTGTTGGCGCGGGTGATGGCGTCGAACAGCTCGGCCATGTAGTCGTGCGGCTCGATCTGGATGGTGTACGGGTTGAACGTCAGGCCCAGGCGCTCTTCCACCACGATGCGGCTGAAGGCCTGCCAGTCGTGCGCCGGGTAGGCGGCCAGATGGGCGTTGTAGTTGCCCACGGCGCCGTTCATCTTGGCCAGCAGCTTCACGTCGGCGATGCGTGCGCGCGCGGCGGTCAGGCGCGCCACCACGTTGGCGATCTCCTTGCCCACGGTGGTGGGGCTGGCGGTCTGGCCATGGGTGCGGCTGAGCATCGGCAGGTCGGCCAGGCCGTGGGCCATGCCACGCAGCGTGGCGATGACCTTGTCCAGCGCGGGCAGCAGCACGTCGGCGCGGGCGCCCTTGAGCATCAGCGCATGGCTGGTGTTGTTGATGTCCTCGCTGGTGCAGGCGAAGTGCACGAACTCGCCGGCGGCTTCCAGCTCCGGATGGCCCTTGAACTTGGCCTTCAGCCAGTACTCCACCGCCTTGACATCGTGGTTGGTGGTGCGCTCGATGTCCTTGATGGCGTTGGCATCGGCCTCTGCAAAGCGCAGCACCAGGCCGCGCAGGTAGCCGCGGCTGGCTTCCGACAGCGGCTTGAACTCGGTGAAGCCGGCGTCCGACAGCGCGATGAACCATTCCACCTCGACCTGCACGCGGCGGTGCATCAGGCCGTACTCGCTCATCAGCGGGCGCAGCGGGGCCAGGCGGCCGGCATAGCGGCCGTCCAGCGGCGACAGGGCGGAAATGGTGGAGAGGGTCATGGCGCGGGCAGGGCTGGGACGCCTCGCCGGCGCGCGCCGTCCACAGGGGGGCGGGCACACCGGATCGGCGTGGCGGCGCAAAGGCCGGGAAAGGGGGAAACCCGGATTTTAGTCGGTGGCCACCATGCGCCGCACGCGCTCGGCGTCGGGCGGGTGCGTGGCCAGGCCGATCGGCAACTCGACCGTGGCGCCGTCGCCGTCCTGGCGGGCGCTGCCGGCGCGGGCCGGCCCGGCGCGCAGGCGCTCGAACAGCAGGGCCATCACCTGCGGCGAATGGCCGTTGGCGCGCAGCAGGCGCGCCGCCTCGGCGTCGGCCTCGAACTCGAAGCCGCGCGAGTAGGCGGCGTGGCTGAACACCACCGGCACCAGGGCCAGCAGCGACGACACATCGCCCAGCACCAGGCTGCTGACGCCGGCCACCACCGCGCCCTGCACCAGCATGCGCATGCCGTGGCGGTGCTGCACATGGCCCAGCTCATGGCCCAGCACGCCCATCAGCACCTCGGGCCGATCGGCCAGCAGCTGGGCCAGGCTGTCGGTCAGCACGATGTGGCCGCCCGGCAGCGCGAAGGCGTTGGGCCCGATGCCACGCTCGGGCGTGGCGCGAAAGTGCAGCGTGTAGGCCGGCAGCGGCGCCAGGCCGCGCGCACGGCGCTGCGCATCGGTGCGCTGCACTGCCTGCTGGAACTGGCTGCGGATGGCCGCCTGGCGCGCATCGGGCAGCGCGCTGGGGCGCAGCATCTCGCGCTCGAACTGCGCCAGGCCGGCGTCGCCCAGCTGCGTGTCCACCTTGGCTGGCACGAAGGCCAGCACGCCACGCGCCAGCGCCGGCAGGCCCCACAGCCAGGCCACCGGCACCGCGGCGATGGCCAGCACCAGCGCCGCCAGCACGCCGCGCCAGCTGAGGATCCATCGGTTCACCCAGCCCGGCCCGGCGCCCTGGGCCGCGGCCCAGGCATCCCAGGCTGCGGCATCCGGGCCCACCAGCAGGCCGTGGCCGGGCAGGTAGGCCTGGCGCTGGCCATGGCGGCTGCGTTCGGGCCAGCTCACCTGGCGCCAGGGCAGGCGGCGCAGTTCGCGGCCGTCGGCGTCGGCCTCGATCAGCAGCGCGCTGCCGGCACGCCGCAGCCGCGCGGTCTGCGGGCTGGCGCTGTGGCCATCGAAGTACTGGACGGTCAGGGGGGCAAGGTCGCTGGCGGTCATGGGGTGCAGGCCGGGCTCAGAGCCCGACGTCGATGTCCAGCAGGTCGCCGGCGGCGTCGCCCACCGCGCTGCCGGCGCTGGGGGCGGTGCCGGCCACCCACAGGGCGGGGTCTTCGCTGGCCTCGATCTGCAGGCTGCCCAGGCGCAGCGCGGTCAGGCGCACCCAGCCGAAGGGCCAGTACAGGCCCAGCGTCAGGGCCGTGAACACCAGGTTGCGGGCCAGCTGGGCCATCACCGGGCGCACCTCCAGCGCACTGAGGAAGCGCAGCTTGTCCGAGCGCGTGTGGCCCCAGATCAGGTTCTGCATGCGCGCCAGCAGGTAGGCCTGGCCGAAGATCAGCGCGGTGACGTAGCCCAGCGCGATCATCCCCATCAGGCCGATGAACACCACCGCGCCGGTGTGGGCGGGTTGCTTGTGCGACGACAGCGCCGGCAGCAGGATGGCGGCCACCACGCCCACCAGGAACACCGGCAACACCACCACCATGCCGGCGCGGAAGTTGACGCCGTAGAACGCGCCGGCGGTGGTGTCCAGCCGCGTGGTCTGCCCGGCCCAGTGGTAGTGGGCATGCTGGTAGCGCTTCATGCGGAAGGCGACCCATGGCCACAACAGGCCGGTCGCCAGCGGCGCAAGCGCCAGCCACCACGGGGCCTCGGTGCCGGGCTCGGCCGGCCGCACGAACGAGGCCAGCGCCAGTGCAGCCGGCAGCAGCATCGGCGCCACGGCCGCATAGGCCTCGCCCAGGCTGCCGGTGAACTGCAGGCGCACGCCGCGCCAGCTGGTGTTGGCCAGACGAAAGCGCAGCGAGGCCTGCCACAGCGCCGGCCACAGTGCCGCCAGCGCGGCCGAGGCCAGCAGGCCGGCCGTGGCCGAGAAGCGCCCGGCAGCCAGGTACACCCCCGCGAACACCAGGATCAGCAGGTGGCCGCGCAGCATCTTCCACGCATCGCCATGGAAGCCGAGCGGCTGCCCGTCGACCAGCGTGTTGGCGTACTGCCAGCGCAGCCGCCGCAGCTTGGCGAACGGGGCGTACAGCGTCAGCGTCACCAGTGTCAGCAGCAGGTTGACGATCCAGATGCGCAGGTACTCGCTGCCCGATCCGGTGAATCGCAGCGCCAGCTGGCGTGTGGCCGGGGCCGACGGGGCTGACAGGTCGGACGGCGAGGTCCAGCCGGGGGCCATGCGCGCGGCGTGAAAGTCCATGGAATCCTCCCTCCGGGGTCGAGCAGCCCCGCTGCGGCGGCAGTGTAGGGTGGGGGCGCCGCGCGGCCGGGCGTCGCCTCACGCCAGCAGCGTATAGAGCCCCAGTGCCGTGGTCGTGACCAGCAGTGCCAGCCCCTGCGCCAGGCCGATGGCCAGCACCCGCAGCGCGCGCACCCAGCGCCGGTCGCGGTAGACGCGGCCCAGCGCCAGCCAGCCATGCACCGGCACCGCCAGCAGCGCCAGCACGATCAGCCAGTCCCAGCCGCTGAGCATCAGGCCCAGCATCAGGAACCAGAAGGCGTGCAGGTGCAGCGCGAACACCAGGTGCTCGGTGTAGTGCAGGCGCCGGTTGCGGTAGGCCAGTTGCAGCCACAGCGCGAAGCTGGGCAGCAGCACGAACATGGCCGTGCCCAGGTTGCCCAGGAAGCGCTCACCCAGCGTGCTCACCTGGCGTGCCAGCGCCTGCGGCGCCAGGTCCAGCCGCTGCTGCAGGTTGGCGCACATCCAGGCCGGCAGGCGCTGGCAATAGAACACGCCGTCCTTCATGCCGGCCTCGCCCGGCCCCAGGCGCAGCTGCACATTCGGCATGCGGTGGCTGTCGGCCGGCAGGTCGGCCACGTTGACGTTGACATGGGCCACCGTGCGCATCAGCAGCAGCACCAGCACGCTCACTGTGAGGTACAGGCGCAGCGGCAGCACATAGTGGCGGCGCCGGCCGCGCAGGTATTGCACGGTCAGCTCGCCCGGCCGGCGCAGCAGCAGCGCCAGCGTGCGCCACAGCGCGCCCTCGGTGGACAGGTAGGCACCGCCGAACTGCTGGCCCAGCTCCAGCAGCGTGGGCGGGCGCAGCCGGGTTTCCTGTCCGCAATGGCCGCAATAGGCGGTGACCGGTTGCGGCAGGGGCTGGCCGCAGTTGGCGCAGTGCACGGAGGTCGTGTGGGGGCTCAATACGGCCAGGCGATGCCGGCGGCGGCCATGTCGGTGGCGCGTGGCAGCGGCGCCACCGCGCCCCAGCCGCGGGTGCTGAGGGCGGCAGCCACGTTGGCGGCGCGCGCCGCCTGGGCCAGCGGCACGCCGTGCGCCAGCTGCGCCAGGCAGGCGCCGGCAAAGCAGTCACCGGCGCCGGTGGCGTCCAGCGCCTGCACCGGATGCGCGGGCAGGGTCTCGCGGCTGTGGCCGTCGCTGACGCGGCAGCCCTGGGCGCCCAGCTTCAGCGCCACGCGGGCGGCGCCTTGCGCATGGGCCCAGTCGATCACCGCGTCGGGCTGGCCGATGCCGGTGAGGGCGTGGATCTCGTCCAGGCTGGGCAGGAACAGGTCGCACTGCTGCAGCACGGCGCGCGCCATGGCCAGTGCGCGCGCGCCCGACCACAGCCGCGGCCGGTGGTTCAGGTCGAAGCTGACCTGCGCCCCCTCTGCGCGGGCCAGCGCCACGGCGTCGAGCACCGTGTCGCAGGCGGTGCCACTGATGGCCATCGAGATGCCCGACACATGCAGCCAGCGCGTGCGTGCCAGCAGCGCGCGCGGCAGGTGGCCGGGGGTGAGCTGGGTGGCCGGACTGTTCTGGCGTCGGTAGCTGAACTGGTGGCCGCCGTCGCCGTGGGTGACGAAGTACAGGCCGGTCTGGCCGCCGGCCACCACGCGCACGCCCTCGGTGTCGACCTTCTCGCGCTGCCACAGCGCCAGCAGCTCATGGCCGAAGGTGTCGTCACCCACCTGGCTGATGTAGGCGCAGCGCGCGCCCAGCCGGGCCGCGGCGATCACCGCATTGCTGGTGTCGCCGCCGTGGCCGCGGTGGAACTCGGGCCGGGCCGGATCGCGCTGGTTGAACTCGATCAGGCCTTCGCCGATGGCGACGATGTCGTAGAGGGCGTCGGACATGGTGGGCGCGATGATGCGCCGAAACCGCCGGTCTTGAAAAGCCCGGCGGCCGTCAGACGTCGAAGCGCACGCCCTGGGCGAGCGGCAGCGCGCGTGAGTAGTTCACCGTGTTGGTGGCGCGGCGCATGTAGTTCTTCCAGGCGTCGCTGCCGCTCTCGCGGCCGCCGCCGGTTTCCTTCTCGCCGCCGAAGGCGCCGCCGATCTCGGCGCCCGAGGTGCCGATGTTGACGTTGGCGATGCCGCAGTCGCTGCCGGTGGCCGACAGGAAGGTCTCGGCTTCGCGCAGGTCGTTGGTGAAGATGGCCGACGACAGGCCTTGCGGCACGCCGTTCTGCAGTGCGATGGCTTCATCGAGCGTCGCGTACTTCAGCACATAGAGGATGGGCGCGAAAGTCTCGTGGCAGACCACGGCGCTCTGCGCTGGCATCGTCACCAGCGCCGGCGCGGCATACCAGGCGTCGGCCTGGCCGTTGACATTGGCACGCGCGCCGCCGCGCACCTCGCCACCCTGGGTGCGGGCGTCGGCCAGCGCGGCCTGCATGGCGTCGAAGGCGCCCTGGTCGACCAGCGGGCCCACCAGCACGCCGGCCTCGCGCGGATCGCCGATCTTCAGGCTGGCGCGGGCGCGTTCCAGGCGCGCCACCAGCTCGTCGTGCACGCTGGCATGCGCGATGACGCGGCGCGTGGTGGTGCAGCGCTGGCCGGCCGTGCCCCAGGCGCCGAAGGCGATGCCGCGCACAGCCAGATCCAGGTCGGCCGTGGGGCTGACGATGATGGCGTTGTTGCCGCCCAGCTCCAGCAGGCAGCGGCCGAAGCGCTGCGCCACGCGCGGGCCCACGGCGCGGCCCATGCGGGTGGAGCCGGTGGCCGAGACCAGCGCCACGCGCGGGTCGTCCACCAGCGCCTCGCCCACATCCGCATGGCCGATCAGCAGCTGGCTCAGGCCCGCCGGGGACTCGTTGCCCGCCGCCGAGTAGCGCGCCAGCGCCTGCTCGAACAGCGCCTGCGTGGCCAGTGCGGTCAGCGGCGTCTTCTCGCTGGGCTTCCACACCACGCTGTCGCCGCAGACGAGTGCCAGCGCGGCGTTCCAGGCCCACACCGCGACGGGGAAGTTGAAGGCCGAGATCACGCCCACCACGCCCAGCGGATGCCACTGCTCCATCATGCGGTGGCCTGGGCGCTCGCTGGCGATCGTGAGGCCGTGCAGCTGGCGCGACAGGCCGACGGCGAAGTCGCAGATGTCGATCATCTCCTGCACCTCGCCTTCGCCCTCGCTGGACACCTTGCCGGCCTCCAGCGTGACGAGCGCGGCCAGATCGGTCTTGTGGGCGCGCAGCACCTCGCCGAACAGGCGCACCAGTTCGCCGCGGCGCGGCGCCGGCACCGCGCGCCAGGCCAGGAAGGCGGCCTGCGCGCGGCCGATGGCGGCGCGCATGTCCTCGGCCGTGGCCAGCGGCACCTGGCCGGTGGTGGCGCCGTCGATGGGCGAGCGGGCGCGCAGCGCCCCGCCGGTGAATTGCGAGGCGGGGACGCCCAGTCGGGCGAGGAGGTCGGAGGCGTTCATGGTCATGCCGTTCAAGCGATGGATTCGACCTGGCGCGACTGCTGATACGCGCGACCGAAGCGGTTGGCCAGGAAGGCGGGCAACTCTACCTGCTCCTGGCGGATGAAGCCGCTGGCCGGCAGCCGGCCCTCGCGGAACAGGTCGACGGCGGCGCAGATGCCGGCGGCCGTGGTGATCTGGATCGCCGACAGCGGGTTCGTGACATCCCGGTCGGCGAAGATCTTGCGCGCGAACACCTCCTGCACGAAGTGGCCGCGCTTCATGCCCGAGACGGTGACGAAGACCAGCACCACGTCCTGCATGGTGGCCGGCATGCTCTTGCGCAGGATGCCCTTGAGCAGTTCCTGATCCGTGGCCAGGCCCAGGTCATCCAGCAGGAACTTCATGCGCTCGCGGTGGCCGGGGTAGCGCACGGTCTTGTAGTCGAGGTGGCGCACGCGGCCAGCCCAGGTTTCGCACAGCGTGCCCAGGCCGCCCGAGGTGTTGAAGGCCTCGTACTCCACGCCGTCCAGGCTGAAGTGCTCCAGGCCTTCCAGCGGCAGGGCCTGGATGAAGGCACCGTCGTGGATGGCCTCGCAGGGGTGGCAGTACTCGTTGATCAGGCCGTCCACGCTCCAGGTCAGGTTGTATTTCAGCTGGTTGGTGGGGAAGGCCGGCAGCGCGCCGACGCGCATCTGCACGTCGCGCACGGTGTCGAACTGGCTGGCGAGGTGGTGCGCCACGATGCCGATGAAGCCCGGCGCCAGCCCGCACTGCGGCATGAAGGCAGTGGGTGCCCCTTCGGCCAGCGCCTGGATGGCCTTGGTGGCGGCCACGTCCTCGGTCAGGTCGAAGTAGTGGCAGCCGGCCTCGCGCGCCACGGTGGCCGCGGTGATGGCCAGGTGGTACGGCAGCGCATTGACGATCGTCTGCTGCCCCAGGCCGGCGCGCACCGCGGTCAGCAGTGCGGCGGTGTCCTCGGTGTCCACCTGCAGCGTGTGCAGCGCGGCGTCGGCCGGCATGGCGGCGGCCACACGGGCCAGCGCGGCGGGGTCGCGGTCGATCAGCGTGACGCTGTAGTCGCCGCTGGTGGCCAGCAGGCGGGAGATCGTCTGGCCGATGTGGCCGGCGCCGAGCAGGGCAATGCGCATGGTCTGGGCTCCTGGGGTCTGGGGGCAGGGAGGGGCAATGCGCTGGAGTCTGGTCAAGAGGCTTGCCGATTGAAAGGCCAGTTTCGTCAGGATGATTCAGAATCTCGCCGTTTCGACCAAGCTGATCGACGCAATGATTCAGGACGCCACCGACCGCGCGCTCGTCGCACTGCTGCGCACCAATGCCCGCGCGTCCACGGCCGATCTGGCGCGCCAGCTGGGCATCGCCCGCACCACGGTGGTGGCGCGGCTGCAGCGCCTGGAGCGCAGCGGCGCCATCGTGGGCTACACGGTGCGCCTGGGCCAGGACGAGGAGCGCCCGCGCGTGATGGCGCATGTGGGCATCTCCGTGGAGCCCAAGCGCTCGCGCGAGCTGGTGCTGCGCCTGCAGGCCATCCCCGAGCTGACCCAGCTGTACACGGTGAGCGGCGAGAGCGACCTGATCGCCGTGCTGCGCGCCGACAGCACGGCCCGGCTGGATGCCCTGCTGGATGAGATTGGCGAAACCGATGGCGTGCGCAAGACCACCACCTCGGTGGTGCTGGCGGTGCGGGTGGACCGCGCCTGAACCTGGACCTGGAGAACCCCGCCATGCCCCTGCCCGCCACCGATGCCATCGAGACCCCGCGCCTGCGCCTGCTGCCGGTGGCGGACGCCCACCTCGACGACCTGCTGGCCGTCAACGGCGACGATCGGGCCACGCAGTTCCTGCCCTATGCCAGCTGGGTGGATCGCGCCGATGCCGAGGCTTGGCTGGCCCGGATGCAGACCTTGCAGGCCACCGGCACCGCGCAGCAGCGCGTGCTGGTGCGCCGGGATGATGGTCGCGCCATCGGCACGCTGCTGCTGTTCAAGCACGACGAGGGCAGCCGCCGCATCGAGCTGGGCTATGTGCTGGCGCGCGAGCTTTGGGGCCAGGGCTACATGCGCGAGGCCGCGCAGGCCGCCTGCGCCCATGCCTTCGGCGCGCTGGGCCTGCGCCGCATCGAGGCCGAGGTGAACCCGGACAACGCGGCATCGTGTGCACTGCTGCTGCGCCTGGGCTTCACGCTGGAAGGGCGGCTGCGCCAGCGCTGGACGGCCAAGGGCCGCAGCTACGACACGAACCTCTACGGCCTGCTCGACACCGACCCGCGGCCGGCAGGCTGAATGCCCAACCAGCCGTTCAGGCTTCGAGGGCCAGCCGCACGCGCACCGCGGCGCGCCCGCGCGGGGCCGGCGGCGCGGCCACGGCCTGCACCAGCATCATGGCCAGGCGCTTCAGCGCATCCCAGGGCTCCAGCGGCCAGTGCGGGTGCTTCAGGCCCTTGACGATGCCATCACACACGCTGGCGGCTTCCACCAGGTGCGCCAGCTGGTGTTCGGCCAGCAGCGGGATCACGCGCTCGAACAGGCGCTCCTTGTTGCCCCACACGCGGCTTTCGCGCAGCGCCATCGGCAGCGGCTTGCCGTGGGCCATGGCGTCCTTCACGCGCTTGAGCGCGCGGATGTCCTCGGCCAGCGTCCAGTGCACCAGCACCGTGGCCTCGCCCTCGGCGCGCAGACCGTCCAGCATGCGCAGCGCCCGTGCGGTCTGGCCGGCCAGCACGGCCTCGCTGAGCTTGAACACGTCGTAACGCGCCACGTTCAGCACGGCGGCCTCCACCTGCTCGAAGCTCAGCTCGCCGGCCGGGTACAGCAGGGCCAGCTTCTGCAGCTCCTGGTGGGCGGCCAGCAGATTGCCCTCCACGCGGTCGGCGAAGAAGCCCAGGGTCTGCACGCCTGCCTCGCCCTCCGCCACGCGCTGGCCCTGCTTGGCCAGGCGCTGGGCGATCCACTGCGGCAGTGCGCGGCGTTCCACCGGGTCGACGCGGATGCTGACGCCTGCGCCATCGAGTGCTGTGAACCAGGCCGACTGCTGCTGCTGGCGGTCCAGCTTGGGCAGGTGCACGATGGTCAGCACGTCGTCGCTGAGCGACTCGCAGTAGCGCTGCAGCGCCTCCGATCCATCCTTGCCCGGCTTGCCGCCGGGGATGCGGATCTCGATCAGCTGGCGCTCGGCGAACAGGCTCATCGCCTGGGCCGCGCCCAGCACGCCCGACCAGTCGAAATGCGCGCCACTGACGGTGAACACCTTGCGCTCGCCATAGCCTGCGGCGCGGGCTGCGGCGCGCACCGCGTCACCGGCTTCCTGGGCCAGCAGCGGCTCGTCGCCGTGCACGGTGTAGACGGCCTTCAGGCCACGCGCCAGGTGGGCGTCGATCTGGTCGCTGCGCAGTTGCATCTTGAGGCGCGATTGTGGCGCCAGAACCGGGCCGCGGCGAGGGCTTGCAGCCTCAGCCGATTTGCACCCGCGACAACCGCCGCAGCACCTGCAGCACGATGTCGGTCTGCATCGCGGCGTAGAGCTCGGCCTCTTCCTGCTCCTTGGCCAGGGCCGAGGTCTCGCTGTAGCTCATGTCGCGCTCGAGCATCAGCTCGCTGTCGGGGATCAGCGTGCGGCCGGCGGGCGTTTCGGCGCGGAAGCTGAAGCGCACGCGCAGCGTCAGCTCGCGCACCTGGCCGGCAGCGGTGGACGCGGCCACCACCTTCTGGCGCCGGTCTTCCTGCACGCGCAGCAGCACCTGGGCCCCGGCTGGTGCCGTCAGCACCTGCACCTGGCTGCCCAGACGCTGTCGCAGCTCGGCGCCCAGCGGCGAGGCCTCGGTGAAGCCCAGCAGGGCGATCTTGCTGAACGGCAGCACCGGCTCGCTGCGCAGCGCGAAGCCGCAGCCGGTCAGCAGCGCGCCCAGGCCACCACCGGCCACCAGCGCTGCGCCGTGGCGCAGCAGGCGGCGGCGGGGCAGGGCGGGTGGGTGCACGGGCGTGGTGGCCACGCCGCTCACACCACCACGTTGACCAGGCGGCCCGGCACCACGATCACCTTCTTCGGTGCCTTGCCCTCGGCGAACTTGGCGAACTCGGCACTGGCCAGCGCAGCGGCCTCGATGCCGGCCTTGTCGGCGGCGGCCGGCACCTTCACGGCGCCGCGGGTCTTGCCGTTGATCTGCAGCACCAGTTCCACCTCGTCCTGCACCAGCGCGGCCTCGTCCACCGCGGGCCAGGGGGTATCGAGCAGCTCGCCCAGGCGGGCGGCGTAGCCCAGCTCGGTCCACAGGCCGTGGGTGATGTGCGGGCAGGCCGGGTACAGCGCGCGCAGCAGCACCGAGACGGCTTCGCACAGCACCGCCGTGTCGCCATCGCTGCCGTCGGGCTTGAAGCCTTCCAGCGCGTTCAGCAGCTTCATGCAGCCCGAGACCACGGTGTTGTACTGCATGCGCTCGTAGTCGTGGCTCATCTGGCGCAGCACCAGATGCATCTCACGGCGCAGCGCCTTGGCCTCGGCACGCAGCGCGGCCTGGGACAGATCGCCCGCCGTCGCGCGCTTCAACGCCTCGGCGTTCTTCGCGCCGAAGGCCCACACGCGCTTGAGGAAGCGGTGCGCGCCTTCCACGCCGGCGTCGTTCCACTCCAGCGTTTGCTCGGGCGGGCTGGCGAACATCACGAACAGGCGCGCGGTGTCGGCGCCGTAGCGGTCGATCAGCTCCTGCGGGTCGACGCCGTTGTTCTTGGACTTCGACATCGTGCCGACGCCGCCGTAGTCCACCGCCGAGCCGTCGCTCTTCAACTTGGCGCCCACCACCTTGCCGCCAGCATCAAAGACGTTCTCGACCTCGTGCGGCCAGAAGTACTCGATGCCGCCCTGCGCGGTGCGGCGGCTGTAGATGTGGTTCAGCACCATGCCCTGGGTGAGCAGCTTGGTGAAGGGCTCGCTGACCTGCACCAGCTTCAGATCGCGCATCACCTTGGTCCAGAAGCGGGCGTACAGCAGGTGCAGGATGGCGTGCTCGATGCCGCCGATGTACTGGTCCATCGGCATCCAGTACTTCGTGCCCTCGGCCACCATGGCCTGGTCATTCACCGGATCGCAGTAGCGCATGAAGTACCACGAGCTGTCCACGAAGGTGTCCATCGTGTCGGTCTCGCGGCGCGCCGGCTTGCCGCAGCAAGGGCAGTCCACCTTCAGGAAGGCCTCGCTCTTGTTCAGCGGGTTGCCGCTGCCATCGGGGATGCAGTCTTCCGGCAGCACCACCGGCAGGTCCTTCTCGGGCACCGGCACGGGGCCGCAGGACTCGCAGTGGATGATCGGGATCGGCGTGCCCCAGTAGCGTTGGCGGCTGATGCCCCAATCGCGCAGGCGCCAGGTGGTCTTCTTCTCGCCGAGGCCCTTGGCGGCGAGCAGTTCGGCCACCTTGCTGACCGCCTCCTTGTGGGTGAGACCGTCCAGCACGCCGCTGTTCACGCAGCGCGCACGCGGCTTGTCGCCGTACCACTCGGCCCAGGCGTCGGTGCTGAAGGCCTCGCCTTCCACGGCGATCACCTGGCGGATCGGCAGGCTGTACTTCTTGGCAAACGCGAAGTCGCGCTCGTCATGCGCCGGCACGCCCATCACCGCGCCGTCGCCATAGCTCATCAGCACGTAGTTGCCGACCCACACCTCCACCTGCGCGCCGGTGAGCGGGTGCGTCACGAACAGGCCCGTGGCCTGGCCTTCCTTCTCCTTGGTGGCCAGTTCGGCCTCGGTGGTGCCGCCGGCCTTGCAGGCCTCGATGAAGGCGGCCAGCGTGGGGTTCGACGCCGCCGCGTGCGTGGCCAGCGGATGCTCGGGCGCCACGGCGCAGAAGGTCACGCCCATGATGGTGTCGGCGCGGGTGGTGAACACCCACATGCGGCCGTCACCGATCAGCGCACCGCTGGCATCGCGGATGTCGTGCGTGAAGGCGAAGCGCACGCCCTCGCTCTTGCCGATCCAGTTCTCCTGCATCAGGCGCACGCGCTCGGGCCAGCCGGCCAGGTAATTCGGGTCTTCCGGGTTGCTCACCGCCGACAGCAACTCGTCGGCGTAGTCGGTGATCTTCAGGTAGTAGCCGGGGATCTCGCGCTTTTCCACCGGCGCGCCCGAGCGCCAGCCGCGGCCGTCGATGACCTGCTCGTTGGCCAGCACGGTCTGGTCCACCGGGTCCCAGTTCACCACCTGGGTGCGGCGCTCGGCGATGCCCTTTTCCAGCATCTTCAGGAACAGCCATTGGTTCCAGCGGTAGTACTGCGGCTGGCAGGTGGCGACCTCGCGGCTCCAGTCGATGGCCAGGCCCATGGCCAGCATCTGGCCCTTCATGTGGGCGATGTTGGAGTAGGTCCACTGCGCCGGCGGCACCTTGTTCTTCATCGCCGCGTTCTCGGCCGGCAAGCCGAAGGCGTCCCAGCCCATGGGCATCAGCACGTTCATGCCCTTCATGCGCAGCTGGCGCGTGAGCATGTCGTTGATGGTGTAGTTGCGCACATGGCCCATGTGCAGCTTGCCGCTGGGGTAGGGCAGCATCGAGCAGGCGTAGAACTTGGGCCGCGTGTCGTCCTCGACCACACGGTAGGCATCGGTCGCGTTCCAGTGCGACTGGGCGGCCGCTTCGACCTCGGCGGGGGCGTATTTCTCGTTCATACCCCCGATTGTAGGAGGGGGGTCTGGCCGCATGCGGCCAGGGCCGGGACTCAGCGCGCCGGCGGGCCTTCGGTGACGAAGCCGATGCGCACCAGCCCGGCCTGCTGCACCAGGCCGATCAGCTCGGCGATGCGGCCGTAGGGCACGGCCTGGTCGGCGCGCAGCTGCACCTCGGTGGTGGCGTCGCGGGCGGCGGCTTCCCGCACGCGGGCCTGCAGTTGGTCGGGCTTCACCGGCTCGTCGCCCCAGAACAGCTGGCCCTGGGCGTTTACCGCCACGGCCACCGCGCTGGGGGCGGCGCTGGGCGTGGCGCCCTGGGCCTTGGGCAGGTCGAGCCGCAGGCTGCTGCTCATCAGCGGCGCGGTGATGATGAAGATCACCAGCAGCACCAGCATCACGTCGATCAGCGGCGTCATGTTGATGTCGCTCATCGGCTGCGAGGCCGACGATCGCTCAAGGCGGCCAAAGCTCATCGCTGGGCGCGTCCGCGGTGGTGCATCAACGGCCGCCGTTCACGACCATCTCGCGCAAATCGTGCGCGAAGCCTTCGAGCTCGGCCTCGCAGCCGGCCACCCACTTGCCGAACAGGTTGTAGGCCAGCACGGCCGGGATGGCCACCGCCAGGCCGGCGGCGGTCATGATCAGCGCCTCGCCCACCGGGCCGGCCACCTTGTCGATGGTGATGGCGCCGGCGGCCGAGATGCTCAGCAGCGCGTGGTAAATGCCCCAGACCGTGCCGAACAGGCCGATGAACGGCGCCGTGCTGCCGATCGAGGCCAGCAGCACCTGGCCGTACTGCAGGCGCAGCAGGCTGCGGTGCATGGCGTCGCGCAGCCGGCGGGTGATCTGGCTGGCGCGGTCGGCGCGGGTGGCCAGCGTGCCGGTGGCCTCGTCGGCCACAGCGGCGTCCAGCAAAGGCAGCAGCACCGCCTCGCGGTCGAGGGCCGACAGGCGCTGGCGGCCGGTGTCCACCGTGTCGGCGCCCCAGAACGCGGCGATGGCCAGCGCCAGATCGCGCCGGGCGCGGTTCAGGCCATGGCCCTTCCAGAGGATGACGACCCAGGCGCTGACCGACATGGCCAGCAGCAGCACCGCCACGGCCCGGCCGATGGCGTCGCTCTCGGCCCAGAACTGTGCCAGACCCTGCATGGCCTCAGCCCCGCCGGGCCGCCCCAAGGGGCTGAGAGCCCCCTCGGGGGGCAGGAGCGAAGCGACGTGGGGGCATGGCTCAGGCGGCCTTGAAGCCCAGCACGTCGCCCATGTCGAACAGGCCGCTGGCGCGCGTGGCCAGGAAGCGCGCGGCGCGCAGGCTGCCCTGGGCGTAGCCGGCGCGGCTGGACGACTTGTGCGAGATCTCGATGCGCTCGCCGGTGCCGGCGAACAGCACCGTGTGGTCGCCGATGATGTCGCCGCCACGGATGGTGGCGAAGCCGATGGTGGACGGATCGCGCTCGCCGGTCACGCCCTCGCGGCCGTAGACGGCGCAATCCTTCAGGTCGCGGCCCAGCGCCGCGGCCACCGTCTCACCCATGGCCAGCGCGGTGCCGCTGGGGGCATCGACCTTGTGGCGGTGGTGGGCCTCGATGATCTCGATGTCGTAGCCCTGGCTCAGCGCGCGGGCGGCCTGGTCGAGCAGGCGCATCACCACGTTCACGCCCACGCTCATGTTGGGCGCCAGCAGGATGGCGGTGCGCTCGGCGTGGCCGCGGATCTCGGCCTTCTGGGCCTCGCTGAAGCCCGTGGTGCCGATGACCAGCTTGACGCCGGCGGCCGCGCAGGCCGCGGCATGCGCCAGCGTGCCCTCGGGGCGGGTGAAGTCGATCAGCACCTGGGCGTTGGCCAGGCCGGCGGTCAGGTCGGACGTGATCGGCACACCGGTGTCACGGCCGGCGAACGCGCCGGCATCCTGGCCCAGTGCCGGGCTGCCCGGCACGTCCAGCGCGCCGGCCAGCTGGCAGTCGGGCGCAGCCAGCACGGCCTCGACCAGCATACGACCCATGCGGCCGGACGCGCCGGCGATGGCGATGCGCAGCGGCGTGCTCACGAGGCCTCCAGCGGCGGATAGCTGCGCTGCGGCGGCGGTGTCTCGGTCGGTGGCGCATCCACCTTGGCCGGGCGTGGCAGGGCCTGCCGTTCCTCGGGCGTCAGTTCCAGCACCGGCTTCTTGGCGTCGGCGCGCACGCGGCTGATCGAGTTGACGAACTCGTGCTCACCGGGCGGGTCGGGCGCCTCGAGCTTCTCGAGCTTGTCGCCTTTGAACCAGGCCACCACGCTGCGGCGCTGCGGCTCGGTGCCGGGGCGGCGGATGGTGAACACGTAGTCCCAGCGGTCGGCGTGGAACACGTCGGTCAGCATCGGCGAGCCGAGGATGTCGCGCACCTGGGCACGCGCCATGCCCGGCTTGATCAGCGCCACCTGTTCCTTGGTGACGACGTTGCCCTGCACGATGTCCATGCGGTAGGGGGTGATCACGCCGAGGAAGGTGTCGGCCTGGCTGATGCTGGGCAGCGACGGCAGGTAGGAGCAACCGCCCAGGCCCAGGGCCAGCATCAGGGCCAGCGGCAGGCGGGCGACGGAACGAACGGGGGACATGCTGCGCAAGAGGCCTGCCATGCGGTGGGGGTGCGAAAGGGCACTGCATTGCGCAGCACCGGCGGCTGGATATGATCCGGCGATTCTAGCGATGCCACCATGCCGCACACCGACGGAACCCCGCAAGCCCGCGTCGACGAGCTCAAGAGCAGCGGCCTGAAAGCCACCCTGCCCCGCATCAAGATCCTCGAGGTCTTCCAGCGCACCACCGAGCGCCACATGACCGCCGAGGACGTCTACAAGGCCCTGCTGGTCGAGGGCGCCGACATCGGCCTGGCCACGGTCTACCGCGTGCTGATGCAGTTCGAGCAGGCCGGCCTGCTGTCGCGCAGCCATTTCGAGAGCGGAAAGTCGGTGTTCGAGCTCAACGAGGGCCGGCATCACGACCACCTGGTGTGCCTGACCTGCGGCCGCGTCGAGGAGTTCTACGACGCCGAGATCGAGCAGCGCCAGCGCGCCATCGCCCAGAGCCATGGCTTCGACCTGCAGGACCACGCGCTGTCGCTGTATGCCGTGTGCAACAAGCCAGCCTGTCCGCACCGGGGTAAGTAACCGCTTCTGAGCGCCAGCGGGCCGGGCGCCGGGCCGCACACGGGCCGGCCCGCACCCGCCTGGCGGGGGCGTCAGTCGTCCGGTTGCTGCATCGCGCGCTGGTGGCGCTGGATGAATTCCTGGTACGTATCGATGCCGCGCAGCTGCAGGATGGTGTTGCGCACCGCGGCCTCCACCAGCACCGCCAGGTTGCGGCCGGCGTCCACCGCGATCACCACCTTGCGCACCGGGATGCCGAGGATCTCCTCGTACAGCGGCTCGTAAGGCAGGCGCTCGAACTCGCGCTCCATCGTCTCCTTGCGCACCAGGTGCACGATGAGCTTCAGGCGCATCTTCCGGCGCACGGCGGTCTCGCCGAAGATGGCCTTGATGTCGAGCAGGCCGATGCCGCGCACTTCCAGCAGGTTCTGCAGCAGCTCGGGGCAGCGGCCTTCCAGCGCGCTCTGGCTCACCTTGTACAGATCTACCGCGTCGTCGGCCACCAGGCCGTGGCCGCGGCTGATCAGTTCCAGGCCCAGCTCGCTCTTGCCCAGGCCCGATTCGCCGGTCAGCAGCACGCCCAGGCCCAGGATGTCCATGAACACGCCGTGGCGCGTGATGCGGTCGGCGAACAACTGCGCGAGGTAGGCGCGCACGATGTCGATCACCTGGCCGGCCGATTCGCTGGTGACGAACAGCGGAATCTCGGCGCGGTCGCACATGGCCACCAGCCGGTCGGGCGGGGCCACGCCGTCGGCGCCGATCAGCACCGGCGGCTCCAGCGTGACGATGCGCGCGATGCGGCGCTCCTGGTCTTCCGGCGCCGACTGCGACAGGTAGGCCACCTCGCGGCGGCCGACGATCTGCACCCGGTAGGGGTGGATGTAGTTCAGGTAGCCGACCAGGTCAGCGGCGCTCTGCGCGTCGCGCACGGCGGCGTCGTCGAAGCGGCGCTCGGGGTGCGCGTGACCGGCGATCCACTCCCAGCGCAGCACCTCGCGCTGCGCCTCGAACAGCGCCTCGGCGCTGATGGATGTGGGTTTCACGCGGTGGCTGCCGGCAGCGAGAGCGTCAGGCCACCGACTTCAGCGGCGCCCAGTCCGAGATCAGCTTGTGCAGCGCCTCGGCGGTCTCGGCCGTCTTCAGCTGCTCGCGCAGCGCACGGTCGGACAGCATCTCGGCGATCTCGGACAGGATTTCCAGATGGCGCTGCGTGGCGGCCTCGGGCACCAGCAGAAAGATCAGCAGGCCCACCGGCTCGTCGTCGGGCGCGTCGAACGGAATCGGCTGCTGCACGCGGATCACCGCGGCCAGCGGATTCTTCAAGCCCTTGATGCGGCCATGGGGAATGGCCACGCCATGGCCCAGGCCGGTGGAGCCCAGGCGTTCTCGGGCGAACAGGTTGTCCGTGACCGTGGCCCGCGCGATGGCATGCTGGTTTTCGAACAGCAGGCCGGCCTGTTCGAATGCGCGCTTCTTGCTGGTGGCATCCACATCCACCAGCACATTGCTGGCCGGCAGGATGGCGGCGAGACGGTTCATGGCTTTGCCCCCATGCAGCGCCTGGCGTCGATTGGCGCGACCACGGGTCGGGTGACAGAGCGACGCATTATAGAAAGGGCTTGCTGCACTGCAGTGTGGACTTGCCCCGCACGTGCGGGATGTTGTCAAGATGATGAAAAGTCGCCGCGCGGCGATGAAAAACGGCCCCGAGGGGCCGCTTTGTGGGAGGGCTGGAAGCCCTGCGCGGTGTACGTCAAGGGGCTTCGGCGTCCAGCATCATGCTGCGCTTGGTGGTGGCGTGGTGGTGGTCCTGCAGGCGGTCCTTGTGGCGGACGACCTGGCGGTCCAGCTTGTCCATCAGCTGGTCGATCGCCGCGTACAGATCCTCGTGGGACTGTTCGACGAAGATGTCACGACCCTTCACATGCAGCGTCACTTCGGCCTTCTGTCGGCGTTCCTTCTCCTTCAGCTTCTCGACCGTCAGCAAAACGGAGACATCGACCACTTGGTCGAAATGTCGCGTCACCCGATCCAGCTTGGTGAGCACGTACTCACGAAGCGCCGGGGTCACTTCCAGGTGGTGACCGCTGATCGTCAGGTTCATCGAAGCGTCCTTTCAAATGGTTTCCAGTGCGCGTGGACGGGCCTTCACAACCGGTCGGGCTGCTTGTCGAACCGCGCCCGTCCGAGTCCAGTGTGCGCCTGTTTCGCGCCGTCTGACAATAGCCATGCCCGGTGTAGGATGCTGAGGTTTGCCAGTTCCTGCACAGAGCTTGCGGGCCGTTCGCTGGGACGCGTTTTGTTACATACTGGCAGAGTTTCCATCCGCACTTACCATGAGATCGGCGGCCGTCGCGGCCGGCAATCGCGGTAAAGTGGCAAAAACGGCGGCATTTGCGTGCATCGCGGCGCCGGGGCGGCCCGGCCGGCGCAGGTTGGCACGGCGCCCCGACGTCCGAAGCGGCATGCCGAGGCACCACCCCAGACCCAGGAGCCGTGACCGGCGGCAGCCCGATGCGTAAGAGCGCCACCAACGACGACGTGTTGTCCACCCGAGAAGCGGCCGAACGGCTGGGCGTGGCCCTGCGCACGGTGCAGCTGTGGGTCGAGAGCGGCGTGCTGCCGGCCTGGAAGACCGCCGGTGGCCACCGTCGCATCTCGCGCACGGCGGTCGAGCGCCTGATCGAGGAGCGTCGCAACGCGCTGGCCGGCGAGGGCCGCACCGAGCCCGAGGGCGACGGCAGCCTGTTCAAGGTGATGGTGGTCGAGGACGAGCCGCAGCTGCTGCAGCTGCTGATCATGGTCATCAAGGGCTGGGAACTGCCGCTGGAAGTGAGCGGCGCACGCGATGGTTTCGACGCGCTGCTGCAGATGGGGCGCAGCTGCCCCGACCTGCTGATCACCGACCTGAACATGCCCGGCATGGATGGTTTCAAGATGATCGCCTCGCTGCGTGCCCAGGGCCCGGCCTTCGGCGCGATGGACATCGTGGTGGTCACGGCGCTGTCCGAGTCCGAGATCGCCCAGCGCGGTGGCCTGCCCGAGGGTGTGCGCGTGTTCCACAAGCCGGTGCCCTACGACCACATCGAGCAGCTGGTGCGCGACCGGCTCGGCGGTCTGGCGGCAGCGGCCTGAGCGCGCGGGCGGCCGCGTGCACGGCCCCATGCCCCGCGTGCTGATCGTCGACGACCAGCCCGACATCCGGCGCCTGATCCGCATGACGCTGGAGGAAGAGCCCTTCGAGCTGCAGGAAGCGGCCGACGGTGACGAGGCGCTGGCCGTGGTGGCCGCCTGGCGGCCCGACCTGATCCTGCTGGATGTGATGATGCCGGGTCGCCATGACGGCCTGCAGGTGTGCGCCAGCGTGCGTGCCGACCCTGCACTGGCCGCCACCCGCGTGGTGCTGCTGAGCGCCCGCGCCGATGGTGGCGATCGCGAGGCCGGACGGGCCGCCGGCGCCGACGAGTACCTGACCAAGCCCTTCAGCCCGCTGCAGCTGCTCGAGACCATCGACCGCCTGCTGCCCACCGCCTGAACTGACAGGGCGCCGAATGGCGCGATGCCATAATCCGCGGATCGTCGCTTTGGAGCACGGCCTTGGACCAGAGTCACCCTCGGTGACCGTCCACTCCAGATCCGTTCTGGGGTGAGGCGGTACACACGCAAGCCCCCATTCCCCACGGATCTTCGCCGGCCGCCTGCTGCACAGGCCGCCGCGCCGCGCAGGAGCAGTCTCCATGCTCAACATGTTCACGCTGGCCAACGGCCGGCTCGTGCAGACCGAGATCGCCGACCCCAGCGAGATGGCCCATTGCCAGCCGGTGTGGCTGGATCTGGAATCGCCCTCGCCGATGGAGAAGGCCTGGATCAGCAGCCGTTTCGGCCTGGCCATTCCCGATGACATCGTCGATGACGACCTGGAAGAGTCGGCCCGTTTTTACGAGGAAGACAACGGCGAGCTGCACATCCGCTCGGACTTCCTGATCGACGACGACATCACGCCGCGCAACGTGCGCGTGGCCTTCATCCTGAAGGACGGCGTGCTGTTCTCGGTGCACGGCGAAGACCTGCCGGTGTTCCGCCTGCTGCGGCTGCGCGCGCGGCGCATCCCGGCGCTGATCGAGGACGCCAAGGACGTGCTGCTGAAGCTCTACGACGCCGATGCCGAATACTCGGCCGACGCGCTGGAGGGCATCTACGACGCGCTGGAGAAGGTGTCGGCGCGGGTGCTCAAGCAGGACGTGGACGACAACGCCGCCGGTGATGCGCTCTCGGCCATCGCCAAGGAGGAAGACCTGAACGGCCGCATCCGCCGCAACGTGATGGACACGCGCCGCGCGGTCAGCTTCATGATGCGCAGCCGCATGCTCAACGCCGAGCAGTTCGAGGAGGCGCGGCAGATCCTGCGCGACATCGACTCGCTGGACAGCCACACGGCCTTCCTGTTCGACAAGATCAACTTCCTGATGGACGCCACGGTCGGCTTCATCAACATCAACCAGAACAAGATCATCAAGATCTTCTCGGTGGCCAGCGTGGCGCTGCTGCCGCCCACGCTGATCGCCAGCATCTACGGCATGAACTTCCAGCACATGCCCGAGCTGAGCCAGCCCTGGGGCTATCCGTTCGCGCTGGGCCTGATGGTGGCTTCGGTGGCCGCGCCGTTCATCTACTTCCGCCGCAAGGGTTGGTTGCGCTGAGCCCACGGTCCCGCGTCTGGCGGATGTAACAAAGAACACGCCTGTGCTAGCGTGCCGGCTGTCACGGCGCGTCTTCACGGCCGGCCTCTACACTGTTCGCCCATGCTTGCCCTGCACCGCGTTTCCCGCCTGTCCCTGGCTGCTCTGGCCGTCGGCGTCCTGAGCATGGCCCCCGCCCGGGCCCAGTTCGCGATGGTGCCGGCGCCGCTGCCGCCGGCGCTGCAGCCCAGCCAGGCCGAGAGCGATGCCGACTACCGCGCCGAGGCCGCCAAGCACCTGTACGCCACGTACCCGATGCGCGTTTACAAGGGCAAGATGCCGCCGCTGCTGTACGGCGTGGCCATCGTCGAGACCGAGATCGATGCCGAGGGCAACCTGATTGACGTGCGCATCCGCCGTCCGCCCGCCGCGCCCGAGGTGGGCCCGTGGATCGTGCAGATGATCCGCAAGGCAGCCCCGTTCCCGCCGCCGGCCAAGCTGGGCAAGGCGGTGTACCAGGACATCTGGCTGGTGCACAAGGGCGGCAATTTCCAGCTCGACACGCTGACCGAAGGCCAGCACTGAGCCGTTGCGCTCAGCTTGCGGCCAGGCGGCGGCGCAGCAGCCGCAACACCGCGCCCAGCACGGGCACCTGTTCATAGACCTGCTGCGCGGCATCCCAGTAGTCGCGGTGCAACTGCACGCGGCCGTCGGCCGCGAAGCGCAGGTGCGTGCCGCCGTGGATGCGCAGCGCCCGCCCGCGCAGGCGGAAGTCGAAGTCCCAGCTCAGGAAGGCCTCGTCGCCATCGGCCAGCCGGGTCAGCACCGTGAAGCGCGGCGCCTCCAGCGCGTCGAACATGTGGGCGAAGATGCGCTGGATCGGCGCCAGGCCGACCACGTCGTTGAATGGATCGACGAAACGCGCGTTGGTCGCGTACACCTCGCCCAGCTGCGCCAGCGACTGCGGACTCAGCTGCTCGAACAGCGTGATCACCCGTGCCAGCCGGGGATCGGCCACCGATGCGGGCATCGCCATGCGCGTGTCAGCCGGTGGCACGGCGCACCGCGGCGAAGTAGGGCCCGTCGGGGCACAGGCGCAGGGTCTTCATCAGCCGGGTGAATCGCTTGGGGAAGTGGATCTCGAAGCGCCCGTCGGACCAGCCCTGCACGATGGCTTCGGCGGCGGCCTCGGGGGTGATCAGTGCGGGCATGCGGAAGCGATTCTGCGCCGTCAGCGGGGTCTCGACGAAGCCGGGGTTGACCAGCGACACACCCACGCCCAGCGGCGCGAGGTCGAGGTACAGGCTCTCGGCCAGGTTGATCAGCGCGGCCTTGGTGGGGCCGTAGGCCAGCGCGTTGGGCAGACCGCGGTAGCCGGCCACGCTGGCCACCAGGCTCAGGTGCGCCGGCTGGCCGTCCTCGGCCTGGCTTTGCAGCGTGGGCAGCAGCGCATCGAGCAGGTGCAGGGCGCCGACATAGTTCACCTGCTGGTGACGCACGGCGTCGGCCAGGTCGAACTGCGCCGCACGCATCGCGCGGTAGTGACCGGCGCAGTACATGGCCAGGTCGATGCGGCCGTGGTGCGCCAGCACCTCGCCGGTGGCGGCGCGCACGGCGGCGGCGTCGGTGCTGTCCAGCGGCAGGGTCCAGGCGCCAGGATGGGCCCGGGCCCAGGCGCAGAGCTTGTCGGACGGCCGCGCCGACACCACCACCTGCGCGCCGCGGCGCCACAGCAGCGTGGCGGTGGCGGCGCCGATGCCCGACGAGGCGCCCACCAGCCACACGCAGCGGCCGCGCCAGTCGGTGATGCGGGGGTTCAGCGGCATGGCGCGGCCTCAGCCCGTCTCGCCAGGGGCGAGCTTGCGGAAGGACAGCAGCACCTCGCCCACGCGGATGCCGAACTTGCTCATCACCGCACGGTTGATCAGCACGCGCTCGTCGACCAGGAACATCCAATCGTCGAAGTCGATCTCCCAGACCCGGCCGTCGACCGGCAGCTTCAGCGTGTAGCGCCAGTTCAACGCATTGCCGGCAGCCTGGCCCTGGGCCTCGCCCAGCACATCGGCGGCGCGGCCGGTCCAGCGGCCGTTGGCGCCGCGCTGCAGCGTCCACACGCGCTGCTCGCGGCGGCCATCGGCATAGCTGAACTGCTCGTCCAGCGTGCCGGTGTCGCCCTGCCAGGTGCCGGTCAGGCGCACCGTGAAGCGCTGCAGCACCTGGCCACCGCGGTCGGTGACCAGGCCGTGCGCGATCAGCGTGCCGTCGAAGTAGCGGCGCAGGTCCAGCGGGGGCTGCTGCGCGGCGTAGTCGGCCACCTGCGGCGTGGCGCAGCCGGTCAGGCCCAGGCCGCCGGCGAGCGCCAGCGCCGTGAGCAGGGCGGCACCCGTGCGGCGCCAGTGGCGAGCGGGGTGGCGCGCGGGGTGGGCAGCCGGCCGTGCAGCGGCCATGCGGGGCGAGGTGGTCATCGGGGTTCCAGCAACTGGCGCGAGCGCCACAGCAAGCCGGCCGCGGCCAGCTTGATCAGACAGGGCAGGCCGGCATAGGCCAGGGCCAGGGCATCGAGACCGGCTGCGCTGGCCGCGCCGGGGCGGTAGCCGGCCGCCTGCAGCGCGGGCAGCGCCAGGCCGGCGGCCAGCGCCAGGTTCAGCTTGGTGGCCGCATGCCACCAGCCGATGTAGCGGCCCTCGTGGCGTTGGCCGTGGCCGGCGCGGCGGATCACCTCGGCCAACATGGCGCCGGGAATCGCCAGTTCGGCGCCCAGCGCCAGGCCGCAGCCCACGCACACCGCCGTGAAGGCGGCGGCATCGCCAGGCCCCAGGCGCAGGGCCCAGGCGAACACCGCCACGGCCAGCAGCATGCCGGCACCCCAGCTGCGCAGCGCACCGAAGCGCGCCGCGGCCCGCACCCACAGCGGCAGGCCCAGCGCCGCGGCCGTGAAGTAGCTGCCGAGAAACAGCGGCTCCAGCGCCGGCAACTGCAGCCGGTCGCGCACGAAGAACAGCAGCAGCGTGGCCGGGATCGCGCTGGCCACGCCGTTGGCCACGAACACCGCGAACAGCCGGCGGAACGCGCGGTTGTGCCAAGGCAGCGTCCACGGCGTGCCGGTGTCGTCGGCGGCGCCGGCCGCGGCCGTGCTGGCGTGAAACGGCGCCCCGCTCAGTGCCGCCAGCGCCAGCGCCAGCAGCGACAGACCGGCTGCCACCGTCACCACCATGCCGGCCAGGCCGGGCAGCACGCTGCCGGCGATCACCCCGGCCAGCGCCAGGCCCTCGCGCCAGCCGGCCCAGCGCGACTGGGCCGCCAGCCCGCCGCCCAGCCGCGTGCCCCAGGCCTGGTGCAGCACGCCCAGCGCGCTGTAGCCGGCATAGGTGAGCACCAGCGCCGCGGCGCACCAGGCCAGCAGCGGCCCGGCGCCCTGCACCGGCGGAAAGTACAGCGCCACGAAGCCGGCCCCCAGCAGCAGCGCGGCCCCGCCGGCCAGGCCCAGCGCGGCGCGGCGGCCGGTGCCCAGCACGCGGTCGGCCAGCCGGCCCAGCCAGGGGTCGACCAGCGCATCGGCCACGCGCGTGGCCAGCAGCACTGCACCCAGGCCTGCCAGCGGCACGCCCAGCTGCGCGGCGTAGTGGCCCGGCAGCAGCAGGTACAGCGGCAGCGCCACGAAGGCCAGCGGGGCGCCCAGCGCGCCGTAGCACAGACCGTCCCAGGCGCGCACGGTGGTCGCGCTCATGCCGCATCACCCAGCAACTGCCTGCGCAGGCCGGGCTCGGAAGTGCGCGGCGACAGCCAGATGCCGAAGAACAGCGGCGCGAAGTCGGTGTCGGCCACCACGCCGCGCGCCTGGCCGTTGTGGAAGAAGCGCGTGCCGGCGCCCGGGCGGTGCAGGCCGGTCAGGCGGTCGCCGGCCTTCACGTCGGGGAACAGCCGGCCCATCTCGGCCTGCCAGCGCGCGGCGCGCGCGTCGTCGAACGGGCCGATGCGCCGCATCTCGCTGATCGAGCGCTCGGCGATGCGCTGGCCGTCCAGCGCGCGGGCGTATTGCAGCTCGAGGGCCAGCGCCTGGCCGGTCCAGTCGGCGCCCACCAGGGCAGTGGGGCTCCACAGGCGCACGTCGTAGATCTGCAGGCCCAGCCAGCGCATCGTGGCGCTGCCACGCAGGCGGGCCTCGGCCAGCTCGGCCTTCACCTCGGCCGGCGGTTCGGCGCGTGGGGCGCTGGATGGGTTGGCGGCTGGCTGCGCGCGCAGCGTCACCGGCAGCACCGCTCCGGCCAGCACGGTGGCCAGGGACTGCCGCAACAGGCGGCGCCGAGGCGGGAGCGGGGCGGGATCGGCCATGTCGGGGCGGGGTGATTGGGTGTGGCGAGCGCGCGTGTGCGGGGGACCGTTGCGCCGCCTCAGGCGTGGCGCAGCGTGAACTGCATGACGTCGGTGTTGCCGGCTTCGAAGGCGGCTTCGCAGTAGGCGAGGTAGAACTCCCAGGTGCGCACGAAGCGGGTGTCGAAGCCCTGGGCGCGCACGGCCTCGTCCTGGCGCAGGAAGTCGGCACGCCAGCGGCGCAGCGTCTCGGCGTAGTCGCGGCCGAAGGCCAGTTCCTGCTCGACCACCAGGCCGGCGCGCTGCGCCTCGGCGCGGAAGGCCGCGGGGCTGGGCAGCAGGCCGCCGGGGAAGATGTACTGCTGGATGAAATCGGTGCCGCTGACGTAGCGGTCGAACAGGTCGTCGCGGATGGTGATGGTCTGCACGCAGGCGCGGCCACCGGGCGCGAGGTTGCGCCGCACGGTGTCGAACCAGCTGGCCCAGTAGTCGCGGCCCACGGCCTCGAACATCTCGATCGACACGATGGCGTCGAACGGGCCGTCGGCGATGTCGCGGTAGTCCTGCAGGCGCAGCTCGGCCTGGCCCAGCAGGCCGCCGTTGGCCAGGCGCTGGCGGCCGAAGGCCAGCTGCTCGGTGGACAGCGTGACGCCGGTGACGCGGGCACCGTATTCGCGCACCGCGCATTCGGCCAGTGCGCCCCAGCCGCAGCCGATCTCCAGCAGGCGCTGGCCGTCGCGCAGCCGGCATTCGCCGAGCGCGCGGCGCATCTTGGCCTGCTGGGCCTGGGCCATGGGCTGTTGCCGGTCGCCCTGGAACCAGGCGCTGGAGTAGTTCATGGTCGGGTCCAGCCACAGCCGGTAGAAGGCATTGCCCAGGTCGTAATGGGCGTGGATGTTGCGGCGGCTGCCGGCGCGCGAGTTGCGGTTCAGCCAGTGGCGCATGCGGTGCAGCAGGCTGCCCCACCAGTGGCCGTAGACCACGCTGTCCAGCGCCTCGCGGTTGGCGATGAACAGGCCCAGCAGCGCCGCCAGGTCGGTGGTGGTCCAGTCGCCGGCGATGTAGGTCTCGGCCACGCCGATGTCGCCCGAGCGCAGCGCCGCGCTGCAGACGTTCCAGTTGCGCAGGCGCAGCGTGGCGTGCGGGCCGTCGGATCCGGCGCCGGCCTGGCCGAAGTGGGCCTGGCTGCCGTCGGGCAACTGCACGTCCAGCCGGCCGACACGCAGCTTGGCCAGCAGCGCGAACACGGCGCGTGCGGCAGCGGGCGCGCTGCCGGGCACCGCGAGCATCGAGGGCAGGGTGGTGGCGGACTGGGGCATGGCGGTTCTCTGGGCGGAGGCGTCGGAGGGGACGGGGGTGGGCCGGCGCGGCGGGGCGGCTGTCGGTGCGGGTGTCAGTGCGGCTGCGGCCGCGCCGGCGTGGTGCCGAAGAAGGGCACGCGCTTGAGCAGCAGGCGCAGCGCATGCCAGTGGATGCGGGCCATCACGCCCAGCGTCAGCAGCGGCCACTGGCGCAGGGCGCGGCGCAGGCGCCGCGGCGTCAGCGAGGCCAGTTCGCCGCTGACCGAGGTGGCCAGCAGCGGGCCCTGCGCGTCGTCGTAGTCGATGCGCACCAGCGTGCGGGCGCTGCTGGCGTCGTCGCCGGCCACGGGGCTGCGCAGGAAGCGGAAGCGGTAGCCGCCCTCCACCTGGCAGAACGGTGAGACATGGAAGGCCTTGTCGGCCCGCTGTTCGGTGCCGAAGCCCAGGCGCGGGCCGTCCAGCAGGTAGCAGTGGCGCCCGCCGAAGGTGTTGTTGACCTCGGCCACCACGGCGGCCAGCGAGCCGTCGGCCCGGTGGCAGTACCAGAAGCTGACCGGGTTGAACACGAAGCCCAGCACGCGCGGGTAGGTGTGCAGCCACGCCTCGCCGTCGGCATCGGCGATGCCGGCGCGCTGCAACTGCTCGTCCAGCCATTGCAGGCAGTCGGCGCGGCCGTCACCGTGGTCGGTGTCGTGGAAGCTGACCCAGCCGGCACGGTTGCGGCGCAGCGTGGCATCGGGCTGGGCACGCAGGCTGCGCAGCGGCAGCAGCAGGAACCAGGTCGGCACGTCCAGCCGGTGCGGCGCCGGGCGCAGGCGCTGGTGGATCACGCGGCCGATGGCCAGCTGCGCGCGCTGGCCGGTGGGCTGGCCGAGGTTCACGCGGCGTCCCGGGTGGCCAGGCCGTCGTCGGTGCGGTCGGGCTGTTGCCAGCGCTGCTGCAGCGCCTGGGCCACGGCCAGGCCCGAGCGCAGGCCGTCCTCGTGGAAGCCGTAGCGCGTCCAGGCGCCGGCGAACCACACATGGCCCACGCCCTGCAATTGCGGCACGCGGGCCTGCGCGGCGATGGCCGCCAGGTCGAACACCGGGTGGGCGTAGTCGAATTCGGCATGCACCGTGGCGGCATCGGGCTCGCGCGCCGGGTTCATCGACACGATCACCGGCGTCTGCCAGGGCAGCGGCTGCAGGCGGTTGAGCAGGTAGTGCAGGCACACGGCGTTCTGCTCGGCATGGTCGGCCGGCGCGCGCTCGTAGTTCCAGGCGGCCCAGGCCTTGCGCCGCTGCGGCAGCAGGCCGGCATCGGTGTGCAGCAGCGCGCGGTTGCGGTGGTAGCGGATGGCGCCCAGCACCGCGCGCTCTTCCGGGCTGGCGTGGGTGCCCAGCAGCGCCAGGCTCTGGTCGCTGTGGGTGGCCAGCACCACCTCGTCGAAGCGCTCGGCGCCGCTGTCCAGATCCAGCCACACGCCGGCGCTTGCCGTGCCCGGCGGCACGCGGCGCACCGCGCGCACCGGCGTGCCCAGGCGCGCATCGCGGATGTGCGCCAGCATGCGGCGCACGTACTCGCGCGAGCCGCCGGCCACGGTGTGCCACTGCGGCCGGTCGGCCACGCGGATCAGGCCGTGGTTGTGGCAGAAGCGGATCATCGTGGCCACCGGAAAGCGCAGCATCTGGTCGGTGGGGCAACTCCAGATGCAGCCCAGCATCGGCAGCAGGTACCAGTCGCGGAAGGCTGCGCTGTAGCCGCCTTCGGTCAGGAAGTCACCCAGCGTGATCTGCAGCGCTGCCTCGTCGCCGCGCTCGGCGATGGCCGTGGTGGCGCGGTTGAAGCGCATCAGGTCGGCCAGCATGCGCAAGAAACCGGGGCGCAGCAGGTTGCGGCGCTGGGCGAACACGCTGTCCAGGTCGGTGCCGCTCCATTCCAGCCGGGCCTGCGGCACCTGCACCGAGAACGACATGTCCGACGGTGCGGTGGGCACCTGCAGCTCGGCGAACAGGCGGATCAGGTTCGGATAGGTGGCGTGGTTGAAGACCAGGAAGCCGGTGTCCACGCCATGCGTCACACCGTCGAGCGTGAGGTCCACCGTGTTGGCGTGGCCGCCGAAGTGCCGGCCGGCCTCGAACAGCGTGACGTCGGCCTGCGCGTCGAGCTGGTAGGCCACCGCCAGGCCCGAGATGCCCGAGCCGACCACGGCCACGCGCGGGCGGCCGGAGCCCGCCCGCGAGGCGGTGGGGGGGAAGAGGGGGCGAGGCGCGCTCATTGCGCACCCCACCGGGCAGAGAAGAGCGCCGTGCAGCGCCCTGAGGCCAACGAGGGAGGGAGGGAGGAGGAGGAGAGATACCTCAGGATTTCACTTCGGACATCCGAAAGGCTGCACGGCACATGAAACGGGTAAAGAGCGCGGCCAGCAGGGGCGGCAAGGCGTCGGTGCAGGCGCTGTGAACGACTTTTCGGCGCCCACACCCGTGCATTGAGTGCGGTTCCGTGTGGAAGTTCCGGCCCTGTTGCGCCTGACGTGTGCATCGAATGATTCCGGTTGGCCACAAATTGAACTGCTGAGTTCAATCATGACCGACCAGTCTCATTCTGTCTTCAAAAGTCTTTCCAATTCCCGCACGAACCCAGGGTCATTGGGCTCGACCGCCGAGGTGAAGCTGCTCACCTGGGTGCCGTCGCGGCCGATCAGGTACTTGTGGAAGTTCCATTTCGGCGCCTGGCCGGTGCGGCCGGCCAGCTGCGCATACAGCGGATTCAGCGTACCGCCGGCCTTGGGGCTGACGGTGGATTTGGCGAACATCGGGAAGCGCACGCCGAAGGTGTTGTCGCAGAACGCCGCGATGTCACGGTTGCTGCCGGGCTCCTGCGCGCCGAAGTCGTTGCTCGGGAAGCCCAGCACCACCAGGCCGCGGCCACGGTGCTTCTCGTACAGCGCCTCCAGCGACTTGTACTGCGAGGTGAAGCCGCAGTAGCTGGCGGTGTTGACCACCAGCACCACCTGGCCGGCCCAGCCGCACAGGTTCACCGGCTTCTCGTCCTGCAGGCGCGGCAGCGTGTGTTTCAGCAGGGCCGGGCAGGCGGCGGGGCCCGGTGCCTCGGCCGTGGCCGCCCACGCGCCCGGGGTGAGCGCCGCCAGCAGCAACCCTGCCGCCATGACCTTCGATCGTGCCATTCGACCTCCGTCCAACTAAAATCGAGAACTTGCTCTAGACCTCACCCGGCCAGGACCCGCCCATGCTCTACCCCGAACTCTTCAAACAGCTCGAAGCCGTGCGCTGGAACATGGACACCGACATCGCCTGGGACCAGTTCGACGCCAGCAAGCTGTCCGACGAGCAGGCGATGACGATCAAGATGAACGCCATCACCGAGTGGGCCGCGCTGCCGGCCACCGAGATGTTCCTGCGCGACAACCGGGAAGACAGCGATTTTTCCGCGTTCATGAGCGTGTGGTTCTTCGAGGAGCAAAAGCACTCGTTGGTGTTGATGGAATACCTGCGCCGCTTCCGCCCCGACCTGGTGCCCACCGAGCAGGAACTGCACGAGATCCGCTTCGAGTTCGACCCGGCGCCGGCGCTCGAGACGCTGATGCTGCACTTCTGCGGCGAGGTGCGCCTGAACCACTGGTACCGCCGCGCCGCCGAATGGCACACCGAGCCGGTGATCAAGCAGATCTACGAAACCCTGGCCAAGGACGAGGCCCGCCACGGCGGCGCCTACCTGCGCTACATGAAGCGCGCGATGGCCAAGTTCGGTGACGAGGCGCGTGCCGCCTTCGCCAAGGTGGGCGTGCTGATGGCCAGCGCGCGCCGCACCGCGCAGGCGCTGCACCCGACCAACCTGCACGTCAACGAGAAGCTGTTCCCGCGCGACACCATCCAGAGCCGCCTGCCCAACCCCGAGTGGCTGGAGCACTGGCTCTCGCAGCAGATCCAGTTCGACGCGGTGTGGGAGACCAAGGTGGTCGAGCGCATCCTGCACAACATGAGCCTGCTGATGGAGCGCAGCTTCGCCAGCGTGCAGGAGCTCAACCGCTTCCGCAAGGAAGTGACGGCGCGCGTGGCGGCGGCGGCTGCCACCGCCGGCGGGGCCGCACCGGGCGCCCAGCCGGCCTGACCGCGCCCCCGGCGGGCCGGTCGCGCCGGCCCCGCTGGCCCTTTACAGCCGCCCGTGGCGGCGCAGCCGGTACAGCCACCAGCTCTCGTCGTCGCCGGCCAGTTGCCGGCGCAACTCGGCCGGGCTGACGCCCAGCAGGCGGCGGTATTCGCGCGTCATGTGCGGCTGGTCGGCATAACCGTGCTGTTGCGCGGCATCGGCCAGCGGCTCGGCCGCCTGGTCGGCCAGCACGGCGTCATGGCCGCGGGTGATGGTGCGCAGCTCGCGCGGGCTCAGGCCATGGGCCTGCAGGCTGCGGCGCTCCAGCTGACGCGGGCTGAAGCCCAGCCAGGCCGCCACCGCACGCACCGGCAGGCCGCGCAGCACCTGCGGCAGGTCGGCCAGGCGCTGGTCGAGCCGGCCGCGCGCAGCGCGCCAGCGCGGCAGCAACCAGGCCGCGGCGGCGGCGATGCGGGCCTCGTCGTCCGACGCCTGGCGCACGGCAGTGTCCAGCGCGGCCCATTCGGCCGGCAGGGCCCTGGCCAGCGGCCGGTGGCGGTCGCGCAGCGCGGTGGCCGGCTGGCCCGCCAGCGCCGCGAAGGCCTGCGGATGGAACACCAGGCAGAAGGTGTGGATCGGACCGTCGTTGCGCGAGGCGAAGGGCGCCGTCTGCGGGCCCGAGACGAACACCGGCGGCAGCGGCCCGGTGTCGGGGTGGTCGGCCGGCGACTCCAGCCGCGCGCCGCCGTGCAGGATCCAGGTGATGCCGCAGTAGGGCAGCGCCGGGAAACGGTTGATGCGCTGATCGGGCGGCAGGCCCTCGCCCAGCGGCCGGGTGTCGCGCACCAGCACGGCATACAGCGCGCCGCGCAGGCCGGCGGGTGGGGCGATCAGGCGGGCGGTGTCGTCGGGGCTGGGCATGGGCAGCGGCGGAAGGTGGCCGGGTGCGGGCCGGGTGCACGCCGGGTGCGGTCCGGGATCAGGCCCTGGCAATGCTGCCTTCGTGGATCTTGCGCTGCAACTGCGCGATGCCGTAGAGCAGAGCCTCGGCCGTGGGCGGGCAGCCGGGCACGTAGACATCCACCGGGATGATGCGGTCGCAGCCGCGCACCGTGCTGTAGCCGTGGTGGTAGTAGCCGCCGCCGTTGGCGCAGCTGCCCATCGAGATGACGTAGCGCGGCTCGGCCATCTGGTCGTAGACGCGGCGGATGGCGCGCGCCATCTTGTTGGTGAGCGTGCCGCTGACGATCATCAGGTCGGCCTGGCGCGGGCTGGCGCGCGGGATCATCGAGAAGCGCTCGAGGTCGTAGCGCGCCATCGCGGCGTGGATCATCTCCACCGCGCAGCAGGCCAGGCCGAAGGTCAGGTACCACAGGCTGTTGCCGCGGGCCAGGTCGGCCAGCGGCTCCAGCCGGGTCAGCACATAGCCATCGCGCAGCAGTTGCGGCGGGCGTTCGACGAGGGAGGGGGCGGGATCGGGCATGGCGCCATGCTGCCGCCCCGCCCGGCCGCGTGTCTTGAACGTTTGCGACCTGTGCGCCGCGCCGGTGTCGGACGCGCGGGGCTCAGGCCTTCTTGGCGGCCGCGGCCATGCGCGCGGCGTCGGCCTTCTTGTCGGCGTCCACCTTCTGCGCGTGCGGGCGCTGGCCGATCAGCGCGCAGTAGGCCTTCCAGTCGATGCCGGCGGCGGCCAGCAGGTCCTCGCCCAGCACCTTCTTGGTGGCCAGCGCCACCAGCGGCAGGCTCACGTAGGCGGCGCAGTCGGCCAGCGTGAACTGGTCACCGGCGATGTAGGGGCTGAACTTCGCCAGGCGCTGGAAGGCCGGGATGGCCTTGGCCAGCTGCTTCTTCACGCGCGCCTTGGTGTCGTCGCTGACCGTGCCGCCGAAGAAAGCTTCGGCGTACAGCTCGCGCGCCACCAGTTCGAGGTGCAGGTCGACATAGGTGCACAGCTCGCGCACCTTGGCCGCGGCGAACGGGTCGGCCGGCACCAGCGGCACCTGCGGGTAGGCGGCTTCCAGGTAGTCGCAGATGACCTGGCTTTCGCACAGCGCGCCCTGCGGCGTCTTCAGGAACGGCACCTTGCCCAGCGGCGTGGCGCCGAGCACCGCCTCGTCCTTCGAGCCGGTCATCACCAGCTCCTCGTTGAACGGGATGCCCTTTTCCAGCAGGGCCAGCTTGACCTTGTTGTAGTAGTTCGACACCGCGAAGCCGCACAGCGTGAGCATGGAAAGTCTCCTTCGATCCGTTGGATGGGGTGGCGGCAGTCTAGGTGGCGCGGCGTCCCGCCCGCGGCACGCAGGCGACAAGGGCCGGCGGCTTGCCGCGCCTCAAGCCGTCACGGCGCGCGCGGCGGCCGGTTCACCAGCACGATGCCCACGGCCACCGCGGCGCAGGCCAGCAGCAGGCGCGGGGTCAGCGGCTCGCCCAGCAGCAGCACGCCGGCACCCAGGCCGGCCATCGGCGTCAGCAGCGTGCCGGCGGCCAGGCGCGTGGCCGGGTAGTGGCGCATCAGCCAGAACCACAGCAGGTAGCTGGCGAAGGTGACGACCACGGTCTGGAAGGCCATCAGCCACCAGGCCTGGGCGCGCAGCGCGCCCGGCGCCGGCCAGGCCTCGCCGGTGGCGACCGAGGCGGCGATGAGCAGCAGGCCCGAGACGGCCAGCTGGTAGAACAGCGTCTGCTCGGCCGGCGCGCTGGCCAGGCGCGAGGCGCGGATCGTCAGCGTGGTGCAGCCCCACAGCAGCGCCGCGGTCAC
The DNA here is from genome assembly GCF_038066595.1 of Pseudaquabacterium inlustre. NCBI lineage: Bacteria > Pseudomonadati > Pseudomonadota > Betaproteobacteria > Burkholderiales > Sphaerotilaceae > Pseudaquabacterium > Pseudaquabacterium inlustre. Next base: position 79,509 of record NZ_JBBUTH010000008.1, on the reverse strand, counting down.
GCCCAGCGCATCGCCCCACCATTGGCGCTGGCCGGCGCTGGGCCGGTGGAAGCCCTCGGCGAAGGCCCAGGCCACGCCCGCGAAGGCGGCCACCAGGCCCACCCACTGCACTGTGCCCAGGCGCTCGGCATGGGCCACGCGCCGGCCCAGCAGCGGCATGCCCAGCGCCACGACGAAGGGCGCGAGGTAGATGAACACGCCCATGCGCGAGGCCGTGGTGTGCTGCAGGCCGAGGATGATGCAGCCGAACTCGACCGCGAACAGCGTGCCGGCCAGCAGCCCGGCCGGGCCGGTGCCGTTGGTGCCCGGCGACAGCCGGATGCCGCGCCGGGCCGACCACAGCGCCACCAGCACCGCCGCGCCCAGCGAGCGGCTGCCCATCTGCAGCAGCGGTGGCACATCGGCCAGCGTGGCCTTGCTGGCGGCCTGGTTCAGGCCCCACAGCACGCAGCACAGCACCAGGCAGGCGACGGCCAGGCCATCGAGATGTGTCTTGCGGTCGGTCATGGGCGGGGGGCTTGGCAGGCGGTCATCGGTTCAAGGGGCGGCGCTGGCGTCACGCAGGCCCGCGCGCAGCGCCAGCGCGCAGGCGGCGCCGGCCAGTGCGCCGGCCAGGTGCGCGCCGGGCGCGATGGCGATGTCCCAGCCCGGCACCTGGCGCAGCGGGCCTTGCCAGGGCGCCTCCAGCAGCAGCTTGGCGAGCAGGCCGGCGCCCAGCGCCGCACCGATGGCCTGGCGGCGGCCGCGCTCGGCCCGCAGCAGCTGCACCACGGCCACCGCCACGCCGGCATGCAGCACGCCCGACAGGCCGGCGTAGCGGGCGAGCGCGGGTTGCCACAGAAGCGCGGCCTGGGTGAGCGGCCAGGCCAGCGCCCAGGCGGCGGTGGCGCGCGGCCCGCAGCCGGCCACCACGCCGAGGGCCGCCACCAGCGCGCAGCCGGCCAGATTGGCCAGCAGGTGCAGGTGGCTCAGGTGCACCCAGGCGGCGGTGATGGCGCGCCAGGGTTCGCGTGCCGCGAGTTCGGGCGCCCAGTCGAGCCGGGCCGGCCAGCCCGGTGGGGCGGCGGCCAGCAGCAGCGCGCCCAGTGCGGCCAGCCCGCTCAGCGCCAGCCAGGGGCGTGCCGAGGCTGGCAGCGCGGCGGGCGGCAGATGGGGTGACTCAGCCAAAGACCGCGTGCCAGACGGCCAGCACGGCGTCGCGCTCAGCGGCCATCTGTTCGGGCGGCACCTGGGTGGGCTGCTCGTCCAGGCGGGCGCGGTGCTGGGCGCGGCGCAGCTCGCGGTAGGCGTCGGCGGCGGCCTGGCCGGCGCCGGCGGGCAGCAGGCCCAGGCCTTCGGCGCGCTGCAGCAGCGCGATGTTGCCCACGTTGTCCAGCAGCGCCGGGTGCTGCGCGGCATGGGCCAGCACCAGGTACTGCACCGCGAACTCGGCGTCCATCATGCCGCCGGGGCTGTGCTTGACGTCGAACAGCTCGGCCTTGACCGGCCGCGCGGCGCGCACCTTCTCGCGCATGTCCATCACCTCGCGCTTGAGCGCATCGAGGTCGCGCCCGGCCGACAGCACATGCCGCCGCACGGCCTCGAAGCGCCCGCCCAGCGCCGCGCTGCCGGCGCAAAAGCGCGCGCGGGTGACGGCCTGGTGCTCCCAGGTCCAGGCGGTGTTGCCGCCGCGGCCCTGCTGGTAGCGCTCGAAGGCGTTGATCGACGTGACCAGCAGGCCCGAGTTGCCGTTGGGCCGCAGCGCGGTGTCGATGTCGAACAGTTCGCCGGCCCCGGTGCGCAGCGTCAGCCAGGTGATGACCTTGCGCACGAAATGCGCGTAGACCTCCTGGGCCTTGTACTCGTCGGTCTCGTCAGCGTCGTCGTAGAGGAAGACCACATCGAGGTCGCTGCCGTAGCCCAGCTCCTTGCCGCCCAGCTTGCCGTAGGCGATGACGGCGAACTGCGGCACCGCGCGGTGGTGCTGGCGCAGCCGCGGCCAGGCCCAGCGCAGCGTGCACTCCAGCGTGGCGTCGGCCAGGGCCGACAGGTCGTCGGCCACCTGCTCGACGGTGATGAGTTCTTCCACGTCGCGCACCAGCGTGCGGAAGACCTCGGCATGGTGGGCGTGGCGCAGCGTGTCGAGCAGCGACTCTTCATCGGCCTCGCCGGCGCGCACCCAGGCGGTGTGGCGCTCTTCCAGCTCGTCGATGTAGGCGTGGCGGTCGAAGCGCTCGTGCATCAGGCGCGGGTCGGCCAGCTCGTCGATCACGCCGGGGTGGCGCATCAGGTACTGCATCGGCCAGCGCGCCAGGCCCAGCAGGCGCAGCAGGCGCTTCATCACCTCGGGCCGCTCGGCCAGCAGGGCCAGGTAGCTGTCGCGGCGCAGCAGCGGCTCCAGCCAGTCGATGAAGCGCAGCGCGGCCTCCTGCGTGCACAGGCCGTCGGCCACGCCGGCCGCGGCGCGCTGCACCAGCTTGCCCAGGCGAAGCCGGCCTTCGTCGCGCAGGGCCTGCACGCGCGGCTGCTGCACCCAGTGGCGCACGCGCTCGGCCAGGGCCGGTGGCAGGCGCTCGAGCAGGGCGTCGCTGTCCAGCGGCAGCGGCGCGCCGCAGTTGCGGCAGCCGCCCTTGGCGGTCGGACCGGGGGGCTGGCCGTCGTGCAGCAGCGCGTCGAACTCGGTGGCCACCAGTTCGCGGATCTCCAGCAGGCGATCCAGCAGCTGGCAGGCGTCGGGCGTGCAGGCGGCCAGGCCCATGGATTGCGCGATCCAGGCCAGGTCGCCATCCTGTGTGGGCAGCAGGTGGGTCTGCTGGTCGTCCAGGTACTGGATGCGGTGCTCCACGCGGCGCAGGAACACATAGGCCTCGGCCAGCCTGTCGGCGGTGGCCGGCGTCATCAGGCCGCGCGCGGCCACCTTCTGCAGGCTCTTGAGCGTGCTGCGGGTGCGGATCTCGGGGAACTGCCCGCCGCGCACCACCAGCAGCAGCTGCACGATGAACTCGATCTCGCGGATGCCGCCGCGCGACAGCTTCACGTCGTTCGCGCGCTCGGGCCGGCCCGCGGCGCGGCGCTGGGCCTCCTCGCGGATCTTGCGGTGCAGCTGGCGCAGGCCCTCGAAGATGCCGTAATCGAGGTAGCGGCGGTAGACGAATGCGGTGACCAGGCTGCGCAGCGGCAGCGGCCGGCCGCTGGCCACGCTGGCGGCCGGCGCCACCACGCGGCTCTTCAGCCAGGCAAAGCGCTCCCACTCGCGGCCCTGCACCAGGAAATACTCTTCCAGCATGCCCAGGCTGACCACCGGCGGGCCCGAGTTGCCGTTGGGGCGCAGCGCCAGGTCGACGCGGAACACGAAGCCATCGTCGGTGGTGTCGCCGATCAGCGCATACAGGCGCTTGGCCACCTGGGCGAAGTATTCGTGCGCGGTGATCTTCAGCGGTCCGTCGGTCTCGCCATCGTCCTCGTAGACGTAGATCAGGTCGATGTCGGACGAGACATTGAGCTCGCGCGCACCGAGCTTGCCCATGCCGATGATCCAGAAGTCGATCACCTGGCCCTGGGCGTCGCGCGGTGCGCCGTGCTTGGCGTCGATCTCGGCGCGGGCCTCGGCCAGCGCGATCTCCAGCGTGGCCTCGGCCAGCCAGGTCATGGTGTGCGTGACGACTTCAAGCGGCGCCTGCTGCTCGACGTCCAGCACCACCAGGCGCTCCATCACCAGCTGGCGGGCCACGCGCAGCGCCGAGGGCAGGGCGCGGCCCTCGGCCTGCAGCCGGCGCACCAGCGCGGTGATGGTGGCCGCATCGGGCTGGCCCGGCGGCAGCAGCGCCAGCTCGGCCGCGTAACGGCGGCGGATGCGCTGCACGTAGCGGCTGTGGTCGGCCGGCGCGGCGGCGGGCGGGACGGGCGGCTGTGTATCGGCCACGTGAAGTTCGGAACCCATGGGCAGACGGGGGCTCTGTGCTAGATTGCGCCGCGCTGCGGACGCCCGAAACAGGGTGCCTGGCGTGCCACGAACGCCGGCCGGCGGCGGGTCGGCTCAACGGCTGCGTGCTGCTCGTCCCTCATTCATGTCCTTTTCGTCGCTTGCCGCCCGCTCGGGTCTGGCCATCTGGCGCCTGTTGGCCGGCGTGTGGCGCGTCATCGCCCTCGCGCTGGTCGGCCTGACCAGCTTAGTGCTGCTGGCCTGGCTGATTCTCCACTGGGGGATTTTGCCCCGGCTGGACGAATGGCGTCCCCGGGTGGAACACGAAGCCAGCCAGGCCATCGGGGCAAAGGTCAGCATCGGCCGCATCCTGTCGCGCAGTGGCAGCTGGGTGCCGGCCTTCGAACTCGACGACGTGGTGCTGCGCGACGCCCAGGGCCGCGAGGCGCTGCGGCTGCCGCGCGTGTCGGCGGCGCTGTCGGTGCCGTCGCTGCTGGCCTTTCGGCTGCGCTTCGAGCAGTTGCTGATCGATGGCGCCCGGCTCGAGGTGCGGCGCGATGCGCGCGGGCGCTGGCATGTGGCCGGGCTGGACGTGGAGGACGGCGGCGCCACGCTGGACGGCAGCGCCTCGGCCGACTGGTTCTTCGAGCAGCACGAGTTCGTGATCCGCGGCGGTGAGCTGCGCTGGGTGGACGAGCTGCGCGCCGCACCGCCGCTGGCGCTGTCGGATGTGCGCCTGGTGCTGCGCAACCGCGGCCTGCGCCACGAGCTGCGCCTGGACGCCACGCCGCCCACCGACTGGGGCGAGCGGTTCACCGTGGTGGCCAAGGCCCGCCAGCCGCTGCTGACCCGCTCGGGCCTGGTGCGCACCGGCTTCACGCGGCCGGGCGACTGGCGGCGCTGGACCGGCAGCCTGTACGCCCAGCTGCCGCGTGCCGACGTGTCGCAGCTGCGCCGCCATGTCGACCTGCCGATCGACCTGGACCAGGGCCATGGCGCCTTGCGCGCCTGGCTGGACTGGGACCAGGCCGTGCCCCGCGCCGCCACGGTGGACCTGGCGCTGGCCGACGTGTCGGTGCGCCTGGGCCGCGAACTGGAGCCGCTGGCCTTCACCCGGCTGAACGCGCGGCTGAGCGGCGAGCGCGACGAGAAGGGCGTGCGCGTGGCCGCCAGCGGGCTGGAGTTCGCCACCACCGAAGGCCACCGCTGGACGCCCAGCCAGCTGGCCTTCAGCTGGCAGCAGGTGCAGGACCTGGCCGCGCTGGCGCCGGGTGGGGTGGCCAGCCAGGCGGCCGCACCGGCCAGTGGCGCCCCGGCCGCGGCGAACCCGGTCACCGGCGGCGAGCTCACCGCCGACCGGCTGGACCTGGCCTCGCTGGCCGAGCTGGCCGAGCGCCTGCCCATCGGCCGCAGCGTGCGCGAGCTGCTGCTGCAGCTGGCACCCGAGGGCACGGTGGAGAAGCTCGCGGCGCGCTGGCGCGGGCCGCTGGACGCGCCCACCGGCTACCAGGTCAAGGCCAGCGTGCGCGACATGGCGATCGCCGCCGCGCCGGCGCCCAGCGCCGACGGCGTGGGCCGGCCCGGCTGGCGCGGGGCCGACTTCGAGTTCACGGCCGGCGAGACCGGGGGCCAGGCGACGCTGTCGCTGGCCGATGGCGCGCTGGAGTTTCCCGGCGTGTTCGAGCAGGCGGTGGTGCCGCTCAAGAGCTTCTCGGCCCAGCTGCAGTGGCGCATCGGCGCCGGTGCCACGCCCGACGCGCCGCCGCGCATCGAGCTGAAGGTGGACAAGGCGCGCTTCGCCAACGCCGACGCCAGCGGCGAGGCCTCGGCCAGCTGGCGCACCGGCAGTGGCCCCGATTTCGGCAAGGGCGGGCGCCTGCCCGGCGTGCTGGAGCTCAGCGGCAAGCTGGCGCGTGGCCGCGCCACGGCCGTGGCGCGCTACCTGCCGCTGGGCATCGGCACCGACACGCGGGCCTGGGTGACGCGCGCGGTGCAGGGCGGCGAGGTGCAGAACGTCAGCTTCCGGGTCAAGGGCGACCTGTGGGACTTTCCGTTCGTCAACCGCCGCGATGGCGACTTCCGCATCGCCGGCGAGGTGCGGGACGTGACCCTGGCCCCGGTGCCGCCGGCGCCGGGCGAGACCTGGCCGGCCTTCGGCCAGGTGGGCGGCGAGCTGGTGTTCGAGCGCAACGCCATGCAGTTCCAGAAGGCGCATGGCCGGCTGTGGGGCGTGGACCTGGTGGACGTGCAGGGCCGCATCCGCGACCTGTCGCCCCAGGCGGTGCTGGAGCTGGAGGGCACGGCCCGCGGCCCGGCGCAGGACCTGCTGCGCTACGTGGCCACCACGCCCATCGGCGGCTGGCTGGACCAGGCGCTGGCGCCGGCCAGCGCCACCGGCAGCGCCGAGCTGAAGCTGGGCCTGAACATCCCGCTGGAGCACCCGTCCGACACGGTGCTGCGCGGCAGCGTGCAGCTGGCCGGCAATGACCTGAAGCTGCGCCCCGAGGTGCCGCTGCTGGCCAACGCGCGCGGCCGGGTCGAGTTCACCCACCGCGGCGTGCAGGTGCAGGCCGTGCATGCGCAGCTGCTGGGCGGCGAGGCGCAGATCGACGGCGGCAGCCAGGCCGACGGCAGCCTGCGCTTCAACGCCAGCGGCACGGCCAGCTTGGACGGCCTGCGCCGCGCCACCGAACTGGGTGCCGTGGCCCGCGCCGCCGCGCAGTGGCAGGGCCGCGTGCAGGGCCAGGCGGCCTACCGGCTGCAGCTGGGCCTGGGGCGCGGCCAGCCCGAGTACCAGATCAGCAGCAACCTGCAGGGCGTGTCGATCGACCTGCCCGCGCCGCTGCGCAAGCTGGCCTCGGAAACCCTGCCGCTGAAGATCAGCAGCACGCTGCAGCCGGCCGTGCCGGCCGGCGCGGCGCCCACGCGCGACCTGCTGCGCCTGGAGCTGGGCCCGCTGCAGGCGGCGCTGCTGCGCGACATCTCGGGGCCGGAGGCGCAGCTGCTGCGCTCGGCCTGGTCCTGGGCCGCGCCGCTGCCCGAGCCGGTGGCCGGTGGCCGCGCCACGCTGGTGATGCCGGCGCTGGATGTCGATGCCTGGCGCATCTTGTGGGGGCCGGGCGGGCCGCTGGCGTCCAGTGCGGCGGCGGCCAGCAGCAGCGCGGGCCTGGCCACGCTGCTGCCGCACGTGATCCGCCTGCAGACGCCCGAGCTGCTGGCCGAGGGTCGGCGCCTGACCGGGCTGACGCTGGATGTGCAGCGCGTGGACACGGCGGGCGAAGAGGGCTGGCGCGCCCAGGTGGTGGCCGACCAGACCAGCGGCAGCCTCGAGTGGCGCGAGGGCCGCGGCGCCCAGGGCGCCGGGCGCATCCGCGCGCGGCTGGCGCGGCTGTCGGTGCCGCCGTCCGAGGCCGACGGCATGGCCGGCCTGCTCGACCGCGTGCCCACCAGCGTGCCGGCGCTGGACATCGACATCGCCGCCTTCGATCTGCGCGGCAAGGCGCTGGGCCATCTGGCGGTGGAGGCGGTGAACCGCAGCGCGCCCGGCGCCGACGGCGTGCCGCGGGCGCAGTGGCGGCTGGACAAGCTGGCGCTGGACAACGCCGATGCCAAGCTGGCCGCCAGCGGCCAGTGGCAGGCGGTGGCCGGCGATCCGTCGCGCCGGCGCATGGCGCTGGACTTCAAGCTCGACATCGCCGACGGCGGCGCGCTGCTGGAGCGCCTGGGCTTCGGCCGCGTGGTCAAGGGTGCCAAGGGCCACCTGCAGGGCACGCTGGGCTGGGAGGGCTCGCCGCTGTCGCTGGACATGCCCTCGCTGGACGGCGGCTTCCACGTGGCGCTGGAGGGCGGGCAGTTCCTGAAGGCCGACGCCGGTGCCGGCCGCCTGCTGGGCGTGCTGAGCCTGCAGGCCCTGCCACGGCGCCTGGTGCTGGACTTCCGCGACGTGTTCGCCGAGGGCTTCGGCTTCGACGACGTGGGCGGCGACGTGAAGATCCAGCGCGGCGTGGCGCAGACCCACAACCTGCGCATGCGGGGCCTGCAGGCCGCGGTGCTGATGGAGGGCACGGCCGACATCGCCCGCGCCACGCAGGACCTGCATGTGGTGGTGGTGCCCGAGCTGAACACCGCCAGCGCCTCGCTGGCCTATGTGGCGGTGAACCCGGCCATCGGCCTGGGCGCCTTCCTGGGCCAGTGGATCCTGCGCGAGCCGCTGCGCCAGGCCAGCATGCGCGAATTCCAGATCAGCGGCGGCTGGGATGACCCCAAGGTCGAGAAGATCGAGCGCAAGCTGCCCGAGGCCGCGTCAGCCCCGCGTTGAGGCGTCCGAGGCCGGGTGGGCCGCGGCGCGCAGCAGCGCCTCGCTGGCCGCATCGGCCGGGTAGAACAGCTCCACCGCCAGTTCGTCCAGCGTGATGTCGCGCGGCGTGCCGAACGAGGTCAGCGTGGTGAACAGCGACACCCGCTGCGGCGCACCCGGCCGGCCATCGGGGCCGGGCAGCGGCAGCCACATCTCGCAGGGCAGCAGCAGCGTGGGCGTGTCCTCGGGCGGGCGCGGGCCACGGGCGGCCTGCTCGGCCTGCGCGGCCAGCAGCGCGGCCACGTTGGGATAGGCCTGCACCTCCTGCAGCAGCGCGGCCAGCGCGGGGTCGGCGCTGTCGGCCACGCTGCGCTGCAGCCCCTCCACCAGGTAGCCGCCCCACTCGGCGAAATTGGCCGTGGCCGCGGCAAAGCCGCGCGGGTGCAGGCTGGCGCGCAGGATGTTGAGCGGCGGGCCCAGCAGCTCGGGCGGCAGCAGGCCCACCAGGGCCTGGGCGGCGCCGTTGGCCAGCAGCACGTTCCACTGCCGGTCGAGCACCACGCCGGGGTAGGGGTGGTGGGCGTCCAGCAGGCGCTGCAGCGCGGCGCGCACGCTGGCCATCTCGGGCGCGTCCAGGCTGCGCTGGGCAAAGCGCGGCGCGTGGCCGGCGGCCAGCAGCAGGCGGTTGCGCTCGCGCAGCGGCAGCGCCAGCTGCTCGGCCAGCGCCAGCACCATGGCCGCGCTGGGCCGCGAGCGCCCGGTCTCGATGAAGCTCAGGTGGCGCGGCGACACGCCCACGTCCAGCGCCAGATCCAGCTGGCTGCGGCGGCGGCGCGTGCGCCATTCGCGCAGCAGCGGGCCCACGCCCTGCGGGCTGGACGGGGAGAGGTCGTGCGGGACGGGCGGGTGCGGGCGCATGGCGGCGGGCGGTGGATCGGCTGACGACCGATTCTGCGGCGCTCGTTGCACGGCGGCCATTACCTCTCAGGGAATCGCGGCGCGGCAGCGGCCTGCGAAGAATGGACCCGTCCCGTCAACGCCTCAACCTGTCCAGGAGATCTTCGATGCGATCCGTTCTGCCTTCGCCGCTGCTGCGCGGCGCCTTCGTGCTCGATGCCGTGGTCAGCGCCGCGGCCGGTGTGCTGCAACTGGCTCCCGGCGCCCGCATGGTGGCCTGGCTGGGCCTGCCCGCGCCGCTGCTCACCGAGACCGGCGTGTTCCTGCTGGCCTATGCCGGCGCCCTGCTGCTGCTGGCGCGCAGCCGCACGCTGTGGGCGCCGCTGGTGCAGGCCGTGGTGCTGGGCAATGCCGGCTGGGCGCTGGGCTGCGTGCTGGCGCTGCTGCTGGGCTGGCTGGCCCCCACCGCGCTGGGCACGGCCTGGCTGCTGCTGCAGGCCGTGGCCGTGCTGGCCTTCGCCGCCGCCGAGGGCCTGGGCCTCGCGCGCTCGGCACCGGCCCCGGCGGCCGTGGGCCTGGCCCGTTCCTGAACCCCTCACCGACCGGAGAAACACGATGACTTCCAGCCTCAACCTGCTGCCCCTGGCCGTGGCCCTGCTGATCGGCATCCCGGCGCTGGGCTCGTGCATCGGCATCGGCCTGGCGACGATGAAGTTCCTCGAAGCCTCGGCGCGTCAGCCCGAGCTGATGGATGCGCTGCAGACCAAGTTCTTCCTGGCCGTGGGCGTGACCGACGGCGCCTTCATCATCGCCACCGGCATCGGGCTGTGGTTTGCCACGGCCAATCCATTCTCGTGATCGAGGCAAAGCGGGCCGAGCGCCGGGCCGCCCCAAGCCGGCCCGCACCCGCTCGGCGGGTGGTCCCGCGTACCCGCGGGGCCGGGTGCGTCATGATTGGCGCATGATTCTGAACATCGCCGCCCTGCAGATGGTGTCCACGCCCGACGTGGACCGCAACCTGGCCGACGCCGGCCGCCTGATCGCCGAGGCCGCCGACGCCGGCGTGCAACTGGTGGCCCTGCCCGAGTACTTCTGCCTGCTGGGCCGCAGCGACCGCGACAAGCTGGCGATCGCCGAGGCCGATGGCGCCGGCCCGATCCAGGACTTCCTGGCCGCGGCCGCGCAGCGCCACCGCCTGCACATCATCGGCGGCACGCTGCCGTTGCGCGGCGCCGATGCCGACCACGTGCGCAACAGCTGCCTGGTCTGGGGCCCCGACGGGCAGCGCCTGGCGCGCTACGACAAGATCCACCTGTTCGCCTTCGACAACGGCCGCGAGCGCTACGACGAGGGCCGCGTGCTCGAGGCCGGCGCGCAGCCGGTGGCGTTCGATGCGGTGGTCGACGGTCAGACCTGGCGCGTGGGCCTGTCGATCTGCTACGACCTGCGCTTTCCCGAGCTCTACCGCCGGCTGATGCAGCCGCAGCCCTGCGATGTGCTGGTGGTGCCCTCGGCCTTCACCCACACCACCGGCCAGGCGCACTGGGAGCTGCTGCTGCGCGCCCGCGCCGTGGAGAACCAGTGCTATGTGCTGGCCCCGGCCCAGGGCGGCCTGCACGAGAACGGCCGCCGCACCTGGGGCCACAGCCTGGTGGCCGACCCCTGGGGCGCCGTGCTGGCCTGCCAGCCAGAAGGCACCGCCGTGGTGCGCGCCGGCGCCACGCGCCAGCGCCTGGCCGAGGTGCGCCAGCAGCTGCCCGCGCTGGCGCACCGCGTGCTCTGAGCGCGCCGCACCACCCATCCGGTGGATGAACGTGCCTCGTCGTTGTGCACGCAAGATGAGCGTCCACGTTACGATGGTGCATGGCAGCTGTATCGTCAGGCGTGCGGACCGGTCTGTGGGCCGGTCTGGCGGGCGCAGGCCTGGCGGGGGGCGCGTCGGCGCTGTGGCGCCTGGGCTCGGTGCCCGGCGGGGCGGCCATGGTTGGCGCCGCGGCCTGCGCGCTGGGCCTGGCCGCCGGTGCGGCCGGCCTGGCGCACGAGCTGGCCGCCCGGCGTGAGCGCCGCGCCCAGGCCCGGGCCGCCGACGCCGGCGCGCGCCAGCAGCAGGCCCTGACCCAGGCGCTGGCCGACCGCGAATCGGCCGACGCCTTCCTGCGCCTGGTGGCCGACAGCCTGCCGGCGCGCCTGAGCTACTGGGACCGCGACAACCGCTGCCGCTTCGCCAACCGCGGCTTCTGCGAGTGGCATGGCGTCACGCCCGAGCAGATGATCGGCCGGCGCATCGCCGACCTGGGCCCGCCCTGGGACCGCCGCGCCGCGCACAACGCCCCGCATGTGGCGGCGGTGCTGGCCGGTGAGCCGCAGCGCTTCGAGCGCGACGACACCACGCCCGACGGGCGGCCCTGCACCTCGCTGGCGCATTACGTGCCCGACTGGCGCGGTGGCCAGGTGCAGGGCTTCGTGGTGCTGGCCACCGACCTGAGCACCGAGCGCGCCCACCAGCGCGAGCTGGCGGCCGCGCTGGGCCGGGCCGAGGCCGCCACCCGTGCCAAGAGCGCATTCCTGGCCAACATGAGCCACGAGATCCGCACGCCGCTCAATGCCATCCTGGGCCTGGTGCAGCTGATGCGGCACGAGGCCGCCGAGCCGGTGGCCGCGCGCCGGCTGGCGCATGTGGAGGATGCCTCGCAGCACCTGCTGGCGCTGATCGACGACATCCTCGACCTGTCGCGCGTGGAGGCCGGCAAGCTCACGCTGTCGCCGCGCGACATCGACCTGCCGGCGCTGCTGGAGCGCGTGCACGCGCTGCTGGCCGGCCGCGCGGCCGCCAAGGGCGTGGCCCTGGTGCTGCAGGCCGAGGGCCTGCCCGCGCGGGTGCATGCGGACCCGACGCGCCTGACCCAGGTGCTGCTGAACCTGGCTGGCAACGCGGTGAAGTTCACCGACCAGGGGCAGGTCACGCTGTCGGCGCGCTTGCTGGACGCCCCACCGGGGGCCGCGCCGGGCGCCGGCTGGCGGGTGCGCTTCGAGGTGGCCGACACCGGCCCCGGCATCCCGCACGCGCAGCTGCCGCTGCTGTTCGCGCCGTTCGAGCAGGGCGATGCGTCAACCACCCGCCGCCATGGCGGCAGTGGCCTGGGCCTGGCCATCTCGCGCGAGGTGGTGGCGCTGCTGGGCGGCGAGATCACGGTGCACAGCCGGCCCGGCGAGGGCGCGTGCTTCGCGTTCGAGCTGACGCTGCGGCCGGCGCTGGCTGCGGCCGCGCCGGCCGAGAGCGCGCCTTCGCTGGCGGCGCTGCGTGCGCGCCACGCCGGCCGGCGCGTGCTGCTGGTGGAGGACAACCCGATCAACCAGGCCGTGGCCGGTGAGCTGCTGCAGGAGGCCGGCCTGCAGGTGACGCTGGCCGCCGACGGCGAGCAGGCGCTGGCCGCGGCCCGCCGCGAGGCGCCCGCGCTGATGCTGATGGACGTGCACATGCCGTTGATGGACGGCCTGGCCGCCACGCGCGCCTGGCGTGCGCACGAGGCGCGTGCCGGCCTGGCGCGCACGCCGGTGATCGCGCTGACCGCCACCGCCTTCGCCGGCGAGCGCGATGCCTGCCTGGATGCCGGCATGGACGACCACCTGGCCAAGCCGATCGACGCGCCGCAACTGTTCGCCGCGGTGCTGCGCTGGCTGGACCGCGGCGTGGACGCCGGCTGACGCTCAAGCTGCGCGCGGCGGCGCCGATAGCCAGAGACGATCCGTGGCCATGGGGGCCGCGCACCGCCTCCCGCATGGCAGCCGTACCGCCACACACACCACCGCCCGCCGCCGCACCCCGGTCCGATGCGCCCCCCGCCGACGTGGCGGCCGGCGACGCGCGCGCACGCCGCCGGCGCACCGGCCGCCGGGCCGGGCAGGGGCGGCGCACACGGCGGGCCGCACGGTCGGCGGCACAGGCGCGCCTGTGGCGCTGGGCCGGCCGGGCGCTGCCGCTGGCCTTCTTCACCGCGCTGTCGGCCGGCGCGGCCAGCCTGGGTGTGCTGCTGTGGTCGGCCGGCACCGGCGCCGATCCGTTCCACCTGGGCGGGGCGGGCGTGCATTTCGAGGGCGACCCGCTGCCGGCCGGCCACCCGCTGCTGCGGCCGGCCGCGCCGCCGCTGGCCTACCGCCAGCGCTGCGTGTGGGGCAAGCCGGGCAGCAACCCGTACCGCGGCACGGTGGTGCAGGCGCTGCAGGCCGCGCGGTTGCCCGACGAGGTGGTGCGCCAGCTGGCCACGCAGGTGGCCGAGAAGCGGCGCACCGACCGGCTGGAGATCCGCCGCGACGGCATCCGGGCGCTGGGCAGCGGCCGCGTGTTCGATCCCCGCCGCGTGGCGCTGACCTTCGGCGAGACGATGTGCCTGGGGGCGCGCGTGAACTTCGCCGCCGGCCACATGGAGCCGGCCGACCTGTACGAAGCCTCCGACCATGCCGGGCGCGTCTACGCGGTGATGGTGCCCGAGGTGTGCGGCAACGTCTCGGTGCTGTCGCAGCAGGGCGAGCGGCGGCGGCCGCTGCTGCTGGCCGCGGCCGACCCGGTGCCGGGCCCGATGCGCCGCCTGCCCGCGGCGCTGGAGGACGGTGGCGGCGACGGCATCTTCGCCTTTGCCGACGACCTGCCGCGCCACGACGTGCCCGAGCCGGGCACGCTGGCCTGCGTGGCGCTGGGCCTGGCGGCGCTGGTGGCGTTCAGGCGCCGGCGCTGATCAGCCCAGTTCGGCGCGCCGCGGCAGGTCGGCGCCGCGCCGGCCGCAGGTGATGGCGGCCGCACGCATCGCGAAGCCCAGCGCCTCGGTCATCGCCGCGGCGTCCAGCGCGCGCACCGCCGCGGCGGTGAGCCGGCCGGTCTCGGCCAGCCAGGTCAGCAGCGCGGCCTGGAAGGTGTCGCCGGCGCCCACCGTGTCCACCACCTGCACCGGCTGCGGCGGCAGCGCCACGCGGCCGGCCGTGGCGTGGTAGCCCACCGCGTCTGCGCCGCCGCGGGTCACCACCACCCAGGGCACGCCGGCGGCCAGCGCCTCGGCGGCAAAGTCGTCCAGGGCGCGGCCCGGAAACAGCAGGCCCAGGTCCTCGTCGCTCACCTTCAGCAGGTGGGTGCGCGGCAGCATCCAGGCCAGGGTGTCGCGCCACACCGCCAGGTCGGGCTGCACATTGGTGCGGATGTTGGGGTCGTAGCTGATCAGGCTGCGTGCGTGCTCGCGCTCGACCAGCGCGCGCTGGGTGTCGGCGGTGGGCGGCACCACCATCGCGAACGAGCCGAAGTGGAAGGCGCGCGCCTCGGCCGGAATGGCCGCCAGGTGCTCGGGCCCCACCAGCCGGTCGGCGCAGCCGTGGCCGTAGAAGGCGTAGCTGGGCACGCCGCGCGCATCCACGCCCACCAGGCTGATCGTGGTGGGCGCGTCCAGCCGCGGCGTGCAACGCGTGTCGATGCCCTCGTCGGTCAGCGCGCGCAGCAGGCGCTCGCCGGCAAAGCCGGTACCGATGCCGCCGAAGAAGCCCACCGGCTGCCCCAGGCGGGCCAGGCCCAGGGCCACGTTGAACGGCGAGCCGCCGATGCGGCCGTCGAAGCCGATGCCGGTGGGCGTTTCGCCGGTGGCGAACACGTCGAACAGGGCTTCACCGCTGACGATGATCATGGGAGGTCTCCAGGCTGGGCGTGCGGGCGCTTGCACGGGCGGCGAGCATAAATCAATCAACTTGATTTATCCATCGGGCGGGTCAGAATGGCGCGATGCCCAGCCTTCGCCGCGACCTGCCCGCCCTGCGCAGCCCGCGCTCGGCCAACGAGCGCCTGGTGCTGCAGGCCATCCGCCAGCACGGCGCGCTGGCCGGGGCCGAGATCGCGCGGCTGACCCGGCTGACGGCGCAGACCGTGTCGCTGATCACCCGCCGGCTCGAGGCCGACGGCCTGCTGCGCCGCGGCGAGCCCCAGCGCGGCCGGGTGGGCCAGCCGGCGGTGCCGCTGTCGCTGGCGCCGGATGGCGCCTACGCGGTGGGCATCCAGCTCGGCCGCCGCAGCCTGGACACGCTGCTGGTCGACTTCAGCGGCGCGGTGCGCCAGCGCTGGCGCCTGGCCTACCGCCAGCCCGAGCCGCAGGCGCTGCTGGCCGAGATCCGACAGCGCCTGGACGATGTGCGCACGCTGCTGACGCCCGAGGCCAATGCCCGCGTGCAGGGCGTGGGCCTGGCCGCACCGCTGCAACTGGGTGGCTGGCAGGCGCTGCTGGACATGCCGGCCGAACTGGCCGCGCGCTGGCAGGCGCTGGACCTGCGCGCCGCCGTGGCCGCGTGCACCGCGCTCCCGGTGCTGCAGCGCAAGGACACGGCCGCGGCCTGCGTGGCCGAGCTGGCGGCCGGCCCCGGCCCTGGCGGGCCGAGCTTTCTGTACGTGTTCATCGACACCTTCGCCGGTGGCGGCCTGGTGCTGGACGGGCAGCTGCGCCCGGGCCGGCATGGCAACGCCGGCGCCATCGGCTCGCTGGCGCTGTCCATCGCGCAGCCGCCGGGCCACCCGCCGCCGCAATTGCTGAGCGTGGCCTCGCTGCTGCGCCTGGAGCAGCGCTTCCAGGCCGCCGGCCTGGACGCCACGGCGGTGGCCGACGCGCGTGCGCTGCAGCCGCCCTGGCAGGCCCACACCGCGGCCTGGCTGGCCGAGGCCGCCGGCGCGCTGGCGCTGGCCGCGCACGACGCGGCCTGCCTGCTCGACCTGGACGGCCTGGTCATCGACGGGACCTTCAGCCGCGAGCTGCTGGCCGCGCTGCTGGCGGCCACCGGGCAGGCGATGGCGGGCTACAGCTGGGAGGGCGTGGCCCGCCCGCCGCTGCAGGCCGGCCGCGCCGGGCCCGATGCGCGGGCGCTGGGCGGCGCCTGGCTGCCGCTGCACGCGGCCTTCGCGCCGGAGGGCCGCGTGCCCGAGTAGCCGCGTGGCCGCCTAATCCTGGCTGAGCCAGGCCAGCGTGGGGCCGGCGCCGACGTTGGGCTGGGTGGGCGGCGACCAGCTCACGCCTTCCTCGGCGGCCCAGCGGGCCAGCGTGCCATCGGCCAGCGCGCCCTGGATCACGCGGTCGATCAGCGCGCGCAGCGGTGCGGCGCCCTGCAGCGTCACGAAGCCCAGGTTCAGGTCCAGCGGACGGCGCCAGGCGGTCACGCGCAGCGGGCTGTCGCGGTGGCTCAGCTTCCAGCCGTCGAAGCGGGCCAGCGCCACCAGCGCGGCGCCGGCGCGGC
Source organism: Pseudaquabacterium inlustre (assembly GCF_038066595.1). Classification (NCBI taxonomy): domain Bacteria; kingdom Pseudomonadati; phylum Pseudomonadota; class Betaproteobacteria; order Burkholderiales; family Sphaerotilaceae; genus Pseudaquabacterium; species Pseudaquabacterium inlustre. Next base: position 63,163 of record NZ_JBBUTH010000008.1, on the reverse strand, counting down.
CATCGGCCACGGTGTCCAGCACCTCCTCGCGTTGCGACACGGTCAGCGTGCGCGGGCGCAGCGCGCCGTGGCGCCAAATCTGGGCCAGGCTGCCGGCCAGCGTGCCGCTGGTCACGCCCAGCTTCAGCTGGCCCCCGTCGTCGCGCGCCGCCAGATCGGCCAGCCCGTGCACCGGCGGGTGGGGCGCGGCGGTGTCGCGCACCACCAGGCCCAGGGCCAGCGCCAGGTAGCCCTGGCTGGGCACCAGCGTGCCCAGCGGCACGAAGGGGCGATCACGCTTGCGCGGCGCGCCGGGAAAGTCGGGCGTGCGTGCCGAGGGCCGGGTCGGCGCCCCCAGGTCGGCCTGCAGCAGCGGAAAGCCGCTGGCCGCCTCGCACACGCCCGACGAGAGCAGCGCGTTCACCTCGTGCGTGAGCTGCGTCTCCTTCTCGTAGGCGGTCTCGAAGGGCACCAGCTTCAGCGGTCGGCCGGCCGCGTCGGCAATGGCCTGGGCCAGGCGCACGTCGAGGCCGCGCACCGCGTCCTTCACGGTGTAGGACAGCGGGGCGTTGTCGGCCGCCACGCACACGGCCAGCGGCTCGGCGGCCTGCGCACCCAGCCACACACCGGCGTACAGCGCCGCCCCAACCCAGCGGCCGCCGCGGAACCGGCGGGGCCGCGGCGCTGGCGGCGCCCCCCTGGGAGGGAGCGGCCTTGGCCGCTTCGGGGCGGGGTCAGGGTTCCTTGCCACCGCGGCTGCCCACATAGGCCCACAGCAGTTCCAGCTGCCCGGGCTCCAGCGCGTCCTTGAAGGACGGCATGTTGCCCTTGCCGTGCGTCACGCTCTGGATGAAGCGATCGGGCTGGTCGGTGGGAAACTTGCGCAGGTCGAACACGGTGGTGCCCGAGTTCACCATGTTGCGCCCATGGCACTGGGCACAGGTGCGGTGGAACTGGTCCCGGCCGCGCTCGATCTGCTCCATCGTGAAGCGCGGCGTGGTGGCCTGCGCCAGCGTGGCCACCGGCAGGGCCATCAACACCAGGGCGGTGGCTCGCATCCGGCGCACGCTCAGTTCAGGCTGAAGGTCCACACCGAGCCGCCGGCCGGGGTGTCGGCCATGCGCTCGTCGCCCAGCAGGCCCCACACGCCGCCGGCACCGCCGACGATGGTGACGTACTGCTTGCCCTTCATCTCCCAGGTGACGGGCAGGCCGATGATGCCGGTGCCGATGTTGAACTCGTAGAGCTTCTTGCCGTTGGTCGCGTCCACGGCGATGAACTCGCCGGTGGCCGCGCCGGTGAACACCAGGCCGCCGCCGGTGCTCAGCGTGCCGGCCATGCTGGGCTGGCCCGGCCAGGCCATCTGCCACTTGCTCTTGCCGGTCATCGGGTCGATGGCGCTCAGGAAGCCGTGCGGCTGGTCCTTGGGCATGCTCACGCCGCGGAAGTTGACACCCAGGTACCACTCGCCCTTCTTGTATTCGGGCTTGGCGATCTGGTACGGCCACGCGATGTTCAGCGTGTTGGCATAGGCCAGGCCGGTGGCGGGGTTCCAGCTCATCGGCGTCCAGTTCTTGCCGCCCAGCACCGAGGGCCACACCATCTCGTCGCCACCGGCGCGGATGTTCTTGGTGACCTGGCTTTCCACCGGCCGCCCGGTGGCCAGGTCGATCTTGTCGGCCCAGTTCACCTTCACGTACGGATTGGCCGCCAGCAGCTTGCCGTTGCTGCGGTCGAGCACGTAGAAGAAGCCGTTGCGATTGGCCTGGATCAGCGCCTTGGTGGGCTTGCCGGCCACCTTCATGTCGACCAGCATGCCCACCTCGGTGGCGTCGTAGTCGTAGGGGTCGTTGGGGCTGAACTGGTAGTGCCACACCAGCTCGCCGGTCTTGGGCCGGATGGCGACCACCGAGCACACGTACAGGTTGTCGCCCAGGCGCACCTGCGGGTTCCACGGGCCGGCGTTGCCGGTGCCCCAGTAGACCAGGTCCAGGTCGGGGTCGTAGGCGCCGGTCAGCCAGGTGGGTGCGCCGCCCTTGCTGGCGGTGTCGCCGGGCCAGGTGTCGCCGCCCTTCTCGCCCGGTGCGGCCGTGGTGTAGAACTTCCACAGGTGCTTGCCGGTGGCCGGGTCCCAGCCGTCGATGAAGCCACGCGTGCCGTACTCGCCGCCGGCAATGCCGGTGATGACCACGCCATTGGCGATCAGCGGTGCGCTGGTCATGGCATGGCCGTCCTTGTAGTCGGCGGCCTTGCTCTTCCACAGCTGCTTGCCGGTCTTGGCATCCAGCGCGATGACGTGCGCGTCCAGCGTCACGCGGTAGACCTTGCCTTCGTAGATGGCCGCGCCGCGGTTCAGGATGCCGCAGCAGGCGTACTTGAACACGTCCTGCGGCAGCTCATGGTCGACCTTCCAGATCTGCTTGCCGGTCAACGGGTTCAGGGCCACCGTGTCCTTGAAGGTGGTGACGTACATGACCCCGTCGTGGATGATGGGCTGCGACTCCTGGCCCTGCGGATTGTTCAGGCTGTAGGACCAGGTGGGCTGCAGCTTGGCGGCGTTGGACGCATTGATCTGCTTAAGCGGGCTGTAGCGCTGGTTGTTGTAGCCCATGCCGTAGGTCAGCACGTCACCGGGCGTGCTGTGGTCGGCCTTCAGGGCCGCCGCGTCCTGGGCCCAGGCGGGTTGGGCCAGGCAGGCCGCCGCCGCGGCTGCCGCCAGCCAATGCATCTTCGCCATCGCAGTCTCCTCGTGGTGGGGTGTGTGCGTTGCCTCGAAGCGGGCAACGTCAGACGGCGTGGATGGTCGGCCGCCGCGCCGGGCGCTGTCCACGGCCCCCGTGCATTCCCTAGTTAGCCGCCGGGGGGCGTCCTGCATAGAGTGCCGCGCAAAGACCCGATTGAAGCGAAGTGGTACAGCCTGGTGTAGCAGCCTGCTACACCGGCCCCGAGCGCCGACGCGGGCCAGGAGTCCGCATGATCGCGTCAGAGTTCGACAGCCGGCTGCAGGCCGTACGCAGCCTTTACCGCGTGTCGCCCTGGATCCAGCCACGGGCCGACGAGGAGCCCCTGGTGCGCTCCTGGCAACGCTGCCACGACGCCGGCATGCGCGAGCACGAGACGGTGAATTTCGAGCTGGTGGGCCGGGCGATGCTGTCCGAGCTGGACGACCGCTGGGGATCGCTGGTGCGCGCCGCGCGGCCCGAGACCGAGCGTCTGGCATCCACCGTGAGCGGTGCCGGCTGCGCGGTGATGCTGTTCAACCCGCGCGGCGTGGTCATCGACCGCCTGGCGCACGACGCCGCGCTGCATCCGGTGCTGCGCGCGGCCTCGCGCGTGGGGGTCAACGTGGCCGAGCGTTGCGTGGGCACCACCGCGCCGGCCATCGCGCTGGCCGACGGCGTGCCCTACCTGGTGGGCCGCGACGCGCACTTCTTTGCCAATGTGCGGCCCTTCTTCTGCGTGGCCGCGCCGATCGACAGCCCGCGCGGCGAGCGCCTGGCGGCCCTCGACATCACCTGTTACGACAGTGTGCCCGGCTTCGACGTCTACTCGCTGGTGGTGGACGCCGCGATGGCCATCGAGAACAGCCTGTTCCAGGCCAGCGACGACCGTGTGGTGGTGCACTTCCATCCGCGGCCCGAGATGGTGAACACCGCGCTCGAGGCGCTGATGGAGGTGGATGGCAGCGGCACCGTGGTGGGCGTCAACCGCGCCGCCAGCCGTCTGCTCAACCAGCCACGCAGCGCGCTGCTGGGCCGGCCCTTCGCGCAGCTGTTCGACCGCCGGCTGGGCGCGCTGTTCGGCGCCACGCTGCGCCAGGGCGGCGACCTGGTCGAGATGCACAGCCGCGACGGCCTGCTGGTGATGGCGCGCTTCGAGTGCGCGGCGCGTGGCGGCGCCACGCTCGGGGCCCGCGCCGCCTTCGCCACCAGTGCCGACGCGGCCGACCTGCCGCCCGGCCTGGCCCGTCCACCCGAGCCCGAGGCCCGCGGCACCGAGGCCAGCCTGAGCATGCGCGAAGTCGAACGCCGCACCATCGAGGACGCACTGGCCGCACACGACGGCAACGTCTCGGCCGCCGCCCGGCAACTGGGCATCAGCCGCAGCACCATCTACCGGCGCCTGGGCATCACGCCCGGCGCACACTGAGGCAGGCCGGCCGAGCGCCCGGCGGGTGGCCCTGCGTACCCGCAGGGCCGGGTGCGCCACTCACCGTCGGCCGAACATCATCTGCCGCGCCAGCAGGTGCTTGAGCGGCGGCAGCGCCTGCAGCGCCGCCAGCCCCAGCCCGCGGGCGGCCGGCAGGCCCGGCCACTGCCAGGTGAAGCTGCGCGCCAGGAAGTCGGTGGCGGCGATCATGCTCCAGCGGTCGGGGCCGCGCTGCCATTCCAGCCGCCGCAGCACTTGCGGCAGGGCCTCGGGCGTGGCTTCGCGCAGCGCCTCCACCAGCACCGCGGCGTCGCGCAGGCCCAGGTTCAGGCCCTGGCCGGCCACCGGGTGCAGGGTCTGCGCGGCATTGCCGATGCGCACCACCGCGCCATCCACCAGCGTGCGCTCGGCGTTCAGGCCCAGCGCGAAATGCTTCAGCGGCGACAGGCCGGTCACGCGGCCGGCCACCTCGGGCAGCAGCGAGTTCAGCACCGTGACGCGCTGCGCCTCGCTGAGCGCGCCCACCGGGTCGTCGTCGGCCGGCATGCACCACACCAGCGCCGCGCGTTGGCGGTCGGCGGGCTGATCGGCCACGCGCGGCAGCGGCAGCAGCGCCACCGGCCCGTGGCGCGTGAAGCGCTCCACCGCGCGGCCCGGCGTGGCGCCGGACAGCGTGGCCGTGCCCACCCAGGCGGTCTGGCGGTAGTCGTGCACCACCGCCTTGCGTGCCTGCTCGGCGAACACGCCGCCCTCGGCCACCACGGCCAGGTCGAAGCGCTCGGCCACGCCGGCATCCACCTCGGCGCCGCCACCCTGGGTGGCGTCCAGCGCGCGCACTTGCGCCACCGGCAGGCCGAAGCGTGACTGCAGCCGCGGCTGCTCGGCCGCCACCGCCAGCCAGGCCTGCTGCAGCCGGCTGACCAGGGCGCCGTAGCTCAGCACCGCGCCCAGCTGCTCCTCGCCCTCGTCGGCGGCGCTGATGCGCACCTCGGCCGGCGTGCCCCAGGGCGCCAGCGTGGGCGGTGCCTGCGACACATGCACCTCCAGGATGGGCTGGGCCAGCGCCGCCGGCCAGGCGCCCAGGCGGCGCAGCCACTGCACGCTGCCCAGCGACAGCGCCAGCGTGCGCGGGTCGGCCGACACGTCGCGCTCCAGCGGGCGGGCGTCGAACAGCGCGATCTGGGCCGCCGGCAGGCGGCGCGCGGCATGCAGGGCCAGCGCCAGTCCGGCCGGGCCGGCGCCGATGACGGCAATCTTCCAGGGGGTGCTCACGCGGGGGCCTCGGTGGTGGATCGGCGCGGTGCCGGGACAGACAGGGGCGAAACGATAGCCGATCGGCGTGCTGCCGTGCAGCATGCGGCGCCGTCCACGGCCCGGCCGCCGCCACCCGTCGCCTGGCCCGCCACGGCGTGCGGCGCTTGCGCTACGCTGCGCCGCTTCGATCCCACCACACGAGGAACCCCTCCATGCGCTACCGCCGTCTGGGCCGCAGCGGCCTGCAGGTCAGCGAGCTGTCGCTCGGCTCCTGGGTCACGTACCACAACCAGGTGGACGTGGACGCCGCCGTCGAGATGATGGCCGCGGCCTTTGATGCCGGCATCAACTTCTTCGACAACGCCGAGGCCTACGCCGCCGGCCAGAGCGAGGTGGTGATGGGCGAGGCCCTGCGCCGCCTGGGCTGGCCGCGCCTGAACTACGTGGTCAGCACCAAGTTCTTCTGGGGCCTGGACCGCGCCGGCGCGGCCATCAACCGCAAGGACACGCTCAACCGCAAGTACCTGATGCAGGCCATCGACGGCTCGCTGCAGCGCTACGGGCTGGACTTCATCGACGTCGTCTACTGCCACCGCCCCGACCCGCACACGCCGGTCGAGGAAACCGTGTGGGCCATGAGCGACATGATCACCCGCGGCAAGGCGCTGTACTGGGGCACCAGCGAGTGGAGCGCCGCCGACATCCGCGCCGCGTGGGAGATTGCCGAGCGCCACCACCTGCACAAGCCGGTGGTCGAGCAGCCGCAGTACCACCTGTTCCACCGCAAGCGGGTGGAGAAGGAATACGCCCGGCTGTACGAGGACCTGGGCCTGGGCCTGACCACCTGGAGCCCGTTGGCCTCGGGCCTGTTGACCGGCAAATACCGCGACGGCGTGCCGGCCGATTCACGCGGGGCGCTGGAAAACATGGCCTTTCTGCGCGACGGCCTGACCGACGCGGCCAAGAACGCCGCCGTGGCGCAGCTGGCACCCATCGCCGCCGAACTGGGCGGCAGCACCGCGCAGCTGGCCATCGCCTGGGCCACGAAGAACCCGCGCGTGTCCAGCGTCATCACCGGGGCCTCGCGGGTCAGCCAGCTGCACGACAACCTGGGTGCGCTGGCCGTGGCCGAGCGCCTGACGCCGGAGGTGATGGCGCGGATCGAGGAAATCACCGCACCGCTGGCAGGCTGAGCGGGCGCACACGCTCAAGTTGCGCCTGGCCGGGCCGAAAGGCCGAGAGCGATGCCCGGTGAATTCCTGCTCACGCGGCACGAGCCCTGGCTCGTGCTCGCCTCCCTGCTGCTGGCGGTGGTCGCGTCCTATGTGACGCTGGACCTGGCCCGGCGCGTGCACGCCGCGTCGCCCGACACGGCGCGCTGGTGGTGGCTGGGCGGCTCGCTGGCCATGGGCACCGGCATCTGGGCCATGCACTTCGTCGGCATGCTGGGCTTCGATGCCGGCATGCCGCTGGGCTACCGCTGGGCGCCCACCGCGCTGAGCTGGCTGGCCGCCGTGCTGGCCGCCGCGGTGGCGCTGGGGCTGGCGGCGCGGCCGCAGCTCACGCGGGCGGCCTGGCTGGGCGGCGCCACCAGCATGGCCGCCGGCATCTGCGCCATGCACTACACCGGCATGGCTGCGCTGGACATCGCGCCGGGCATCGATTGGCACGGCCCGATGGTGCTGGCCTCGGTGGCCGTGGCCTGGGCGGCCTCGGCCGCGGCGCTGGGCATCTTCGTGCTGCTGCGCGGCCACCGCGGGGCGCGGCGCCGCCTGCTGCAGTGGGGCGCGGCGCTGGCCATGGGCGCGGCCATCGGTGGCATGCACTACACGGCCATGGGCGCGGCGCGCCTGCCGCTGGGCGCCGTGTGCCGCAGCGCCGACGCACTGGGCGGCCAGCCGCTGGCCCTGCTGGTGGGGGCGATGGCCCTGCTGGTGCTGGGCGGGGCGATGCTGGTGTCGCTGAACGACAGCCTGCGCGAGGCCCAGCGCCGGGCGCTGGAGCGCTCGCTGCACGAGGCCGACCAGGGCCTGCGCGAGGCCACCGATGCGCTGCAGCGCCAGGCCTTCGTCGACGGCCTGACCCACCTGCCCAACCGCGCGCTGTTCCTCGACCGGCTGGAACATGCCCAGGCCCGCGTGGTGGCCGATGCCGTGGCCGCCGGCGTGGCGGGCGATCCGCCCGAGGCCTGTGGCGGGCTGGCGGTGCTGCAGATCAACCTGGACGGCTTCCGCCCGGTCAACGAGAGCTTCGGCGCCGCGGCCGGCGATCTGCTGCTGTGCGAGGTGGCGCGCCGCCTGGCGCTGGACATGCGGAGCAGCGACACGCTGGCGCGTCTGGGCGCCGACGAGTTCGCGGTGCTGATCGAGACGCGCGACGCCGGTGCGGCGGCCGAACTGCTGGCGCAACGCCTGCTGGCGCGGCTGGGTGCCAGCTACGAGCTGGACGGCCAGGCGGTCACGCTGTCGGCCTCGGTGGGCATGGCCGTGTGGCCGGGGCATGACGCCGCTGGCCCGCGCCTGCTGGCCTGTGCCGATGCCGCGCTGCAGGCGGCCAAGCGTGCCGGCGGCAGCGGCTACCGCGTCTACGAGCCCGGCATGGCCGGCGACGGCGGCGAGCAGGTGCGCCTGCAGCATGACCTGCGCCTGGCCCTGGCCCGCGGCGAGCTGATGCTGCACTACCAGCCCAAGGTCAGCACCGGCGGCGGCGGCGTGCACGGGCTGGAGGCGCTGCTGCGCTGGCGCCATCCGCAACGCGGCCTGGTCAGCCCGGCGCAGTTCGTGCCGCTGGCCGAGCGCTTCGGCCTGATCAACGCCATCGGCCAGTGGGTCATCGAGGAGGCTTGCGCGCAGCTGGCGCGCTGGAAGGCCGAGGGCCTGCACTGCCGCGTGGCGGTGAACCTCTCGCCCTACCAGCTGCGCCAGCCCGACCTGCCCGCGCAGATCGCCCAGGCGCTGCGGCACCACGGCCTGCAGCCCGCCGACCTGGTGTGCGAGATCACCGAGAGCGCGATGATGGAACAGGGTTCAGCCGAGCAGGCGGTGATGCAGCGCATCGCGGCGCTGGGCGTGCGCCTGTCGATCGACGACTTCGGCACCGGCTACTCCAGCCTGGCGCACCTGCGCCACATCCCGGCCCGGCAGCTCAAGATCGACCGCAGCTTCGTCGTCGACCTGGCCAAGGACCCCGACGCCCGCGCCGTGCTGGACGCCGTGGTGCGCCTGGCCCACGCCCTGCGCATGGAGGTGGTGGCCGAAGGCGTGGAGACCGAGGCGCAGCGCGTGGTGCTGGCGGCACTCGGTTGCGACATCCTGCAGGGCTACCTGATCGCGCGGCCGATGCCGCCCGACCAACTGGCCCGCTGGCTGGCCGAGCGCAGTGCGGAAGCCGCGCGCGCGGCGCCGCTGGCCCTGGGCGAGAACATCTGAGCGGCGGCGCGCCGCGCCACGCTGTCAGCGCTGCAGCGCCGCCAGCTGCGCGGGCGTGCCCACGTTCTGCCATGGCCCGGCCAGCAGGCTGCCACCCAGGCGCCCGGCCGCCGCGGCGGCGAACAGGCGCGGGCCCAGCGGCGCATGCGTGCCGGGCGCGATGCCATCCACCAGGCGGGCGCGCACCAGGGCCAGGTTGGCATAGGTCAACGGCCGCGGCTGGCCCTCGGGCGGGCGGCTGACGCGGCCGGCCCCATCCAGCGCGAAGTCACCGCGCGGGTGGAAGTCGGGGTTGGGCACCAGCCACAGGTGGGCGTCGTCGGGGCCCTGGGCAAAGCGCTGCGCCAGCTCGGCGCTGAAGTCGAAGCCCGGCGCCACGATGTCGCCCGACACCAGCCAGAAACACTCACCCAGCAGCGGCAGGGCCTTGGCGATGCCGCCGGCGGTTTCCAGCGCGCCGCCGTGGTCGCGGCCTTCCATCGAGTAATGGATCGTCAGGCCCCAGCGGCGGCCGTCACCCAGCGTGGCCGGGAATTGATCTTCCAGCCAGGCGGTGTTGATGACCACCTCGCGCACGCCGGCGCGGGCCAGCGCCGACAGGTGCCATTCGATCATCGGCTGGCCATGCACCGGCAGCAGCGGCTTGGGGCAGGTGTCGGTCAGCGGCCGCATGCGCTCGCCGCGGCCGGCGGCGAGGATCAGGGCCTTGAGATTCGGGGCGGTGCTCATCGGGCCGGCAGTGTATTTGGACACCCGGTTCCGCGAGTACGCGGAACCACCCGCCAAGCGGGGTGAGCGCGGACACGAAGCATCCAGTGGATGCTTCGCGCCAGCGAACGCCGGCTTCGGGCGGCCGGGCGCTCGGCCGGCCCCGCGAATGTCAACCGAGGCCTATTGGTGCCGGCGCGTTCTGCACGATCTTGCGGAACAGCGGCTCGTAGGCGCCGTCGGCAGCATGGCCGGTCAGCGGGTCGCGGTTGGTGGCGAAGGCCTCGTCCAGCGCCAGCCAGTCCTCGGGGCTGAAGTGCTCGCGCGCGGCGGGCAGGATCTCCTTCTCCTCCACCGCCATGTGCGCCAGGTAGGCATCGACATAGCGGTCGAGCGCGGTCTCGAAGGCCGGGCGGCGCGGCTCGCCCATCACCTCGTAGGCCAGCAGCGCGTGCTCCAGGCTGCGGATGGCGGCCTCGCCGCGGGTGTGGTCGGCGTCCAGCTTGTCCAGCGTGGCAGCCAGCGCCGGGCAGCGCGCGCGCACCAGCGGAAACAGCAATTCGCTTTCCTTCGGGTGGTGCAGACGCTCGGGGAATTCGTCCACGTACAGCAGCATCGCGCGCAGCACGTCGAAGTCGGGCGTCTTGCCGTCGCGGCGGCTTTGCTGCACCAGCAGCACCATCGAACGCAACATGGCGGCCAGCGCCTGGTGCTCGTCCTGGATCACGTGGAGAGAGGGGTGTCGCATGGTGTGGGCCTGGCTGGGCCGGGGGCTGTTGTCGGATCAGGCCCAAGGCTCGCGCCACGGCGGCCATCGCGCCTTGCGCAAGATCAAGCACGGTGGCGCTGACCCGCCGGCCCTGGCCGGTACCGCCGGGTTCGGACGGGCGGCTAAAATCGCGGGTTCCCCCGCCCTGAGCCCCGCTGTTGACGCGGGCGCCAGCACCCCTCCAAGAACCGCACACACCGGCAGCGCGCATGGCCCTCCCCACCTCCCCCGACACCCTCGGCCTGATGGCCAATGCGATCCGCGCGCTGGCGATGGACGCCGTGCAGCAGGCCAACAGCGGCCACCCCGGCGCGCCCATGGGCATGGCCGACATCGCGGTGGCACTGTGGGGCGGCCACCTGAAGCACAACCCGGCCAACCCGCACTGGCCCGACCGTGACCGCTTCGTGCTCAGCAACGGCCACGGCTCGATGCTGATCTACGCGCTGCTGCACCTGGCCGGCTACGACCTGCCGATGAGCGAGCTGCGCAACTTCCGCCAGCTGCACAGCAAGACCCCCGGCCACCCCGAGGTGGGCATCACCCCGGGCGTGGAGACCACCACCGGCCCGCTGGGCCAGGGCATCACCAATGCCGTGGGCATGGCGCTGGCCGAGAAGCTGCTGGCCGCCGAGTTCAACCGCGACGGTCACACCGTGGTGGACCACCACACCTACGCCTTCCTGGGCGACGGCTGCCTGATGGAGGGCATCAGCCACGAGGCCTGCGCCCTGGCCGGCGCCTGGAAGCTGAACAAGCTGATCGCGCTGTACGACGACAACGGCATCTCCATCGACGGCCAGGTGCAGCCCTGGTACATCGACAACGCTGGCCAGCGTTTCGAGTCCTACGGCTGGAACGTCATCGGCCCGATCGACGGCCACGATGCCAAGGCGGTTTCCGCCGCCATCGCCCAGGCCAAGACCTCTGAAACCAAGCCCACGCTGGTGATCTGCAAGACCGCCATCGGCAAGGGTTCGCCCAACCGCGCCGGCACCAGCAAGGCCCACGGCGAGCCGCTGGGCGCCGAGGAGATCAAGCTCACCCGCGAGGCCCTGGGCTGGACGCATGAACCCTTCGTGATGCCCGAGGCCGCCTACGCCGCCTGGGACGCCAAGGCCGCCGGCGAGGCCGCCGAGAGCGAGTGGGCCGGCCGCTTTGCCGCCTACAAGGCCGCCTTCCCCGAACTGGCCGCCGAATTCGCCCGCCGCATGGCCGGTGATCTGCCCGCCAGCTTTGCCGACGTGGCCACCGAGGCCGTGGGCAGCGCCCATGACAAGGCCGAGACCGTGGCCAGCCGCAAGGCCAGCCAGATCGCGCTGGAGCACTTCACCGCCAAGCTGCCCGAGATGCTGGGCGGCTCGGCCGACCTGACCGGCAGCAACCTGACCAACACCAAGAGCACCGCCGCGCTGCGCGTGGATGCCGCCGGTGCGGTGGTCAAGGGAGAGACCGGCAGCATCGGCCGCCACATCAACTACGGCGTGCGCGAGTTCGGCATGGCCGCCATCATGAACGGCGTGGCCCTGCACGGCGGCTACATCCCCTACGGCGGCACCTTCCTCACCTTCAGCGACTACAGCCGCAACGCCATCCGCATGGCCGCGCTGATGAAGCTGCGCGTGATCCATGTCTTCACGCACGACTCCATCGGCCTGGGCGAGGACGGCCCCACGCACCAGAGCGTGGAGCACGCCGCCAGCCTGCGCCTGATCCCCGGCCTGGACGTCTGGCGCCCGGCCGACACCACCGAAACCGCCGTGGCCTGGAGCATGGCCCTGGCCAACCGCGCCCGTCCCAGCGCGCTGCTGCTCAGCCGCCAGAACCTGCCCTACGCGCCCAAGGCCGATGCCGATGTCATCACCCGCGGCGCCTATGTGCTGGCCGAGCCCAGCGAGGTGGGCCTGAAGAAGAAGGCGCAGGCCGTGATCATCGCCACCGGCAGTGAAGTGCAGCTGGCCCTGCATGCCCAGGCCGCGCTGGCCCAGGCCAAGATCGCCGTGCGCGTGGTGTCCATGCCCAGCACCAGCGTGTTCGACCGCCAGGACGTCAAGTACAAGAAGGACGTGCTGCCGGCCAAGCTGCCGCGCGTCGCCATCGAGGCCGGCGTCACCGATTTCTGGTGGAAGTACGGCTGCGCCGCGGTGGTCGGCATCGACACCTACGGCGAAAGCGCCCCGGCACCGGTGCTGTTCAAGCACTTCCATTTGACGGCCGACAACCTCGTCGCCACGGTGCGCAAGGTTCTCGGCAAGTAAGCACTTCACACGGCACACTGCGCCCGGCGCATCGTGCCGGCGCTCGATGCCTCCCGGTTTTTCATTGACCCGCTAGGAGATAGAGACATGACCATCAAGATCGGCATCAACGGCTTCGGCCGCATCGGGCGCATGGTGTTCCGTGCCGCCATCGCCAACTTCAAGGACATCCAGGTGGTCGGCATCAACGACCTGCTGGAGCCCGACTACCTGGCCTACATGCTCAAGTACGACAGCGTGCACGGCCGCTTCAAGGGTGACGTGTCGGTCGACGGCAGCAACCTGATCGTCAACGGCCAGAAGATCCGCCTGACCGCGGTGAAGAACCCGGCCGAGCTGGCCTGGGGCGACGTGGGTGCCGACATCGTGGTCGAGTCCACCGGCCTGTTCCTGACCAAGGAAACCGCCGAAGCCCACCTGAAGGCCGGTGCCAAGAAGGTGATCATGTCGGCCCCCAGCAAGGACGACACGCCGATGTTCGTCTACGGCGTCAACGACAATACCTACGCCGGCCAGACCATCATCAGCAACGCCAGCTGCACCACCAACTGCCTGGCCCCGGTGGCCAAGGTGCTGAACGACACCTGGGGCATCAAGCGCGGCCTGATGACCACCGTGCACGCCGCCACCGCCACGCAGAAGACCGTGGACGGCCCCAGCAACAAGGACTGGCGCGGCGGCCGCGGCATCCTGGAAAACATCATCCCGTCGTCGACGGGCGCGGCCAAGGCCGTGGGCGTGGTGATCCCCGAGCTGAACAAGAAGCTGACCGGCATGGCCTTCCGCGTGCCCACCAGCGACGTGTCGGTGGTCGACCTGACCGTCGAGCTGAACAAGGAAGCCAGCTACGACGAGATCTGCGCCGCGATGAAGGCGGCCAGCGAGGGCGCCATGAAGGGCGTGCTGGGCTACACCGAGGACAAGGTGGTGGCCACCGACTTCCGTGGCGAGAGCTGCACCTCGGTGTTCGACGCCGAAGCCGGCATCGCGCTCGACAAGACCTTCGTCAAGGTGGTGAGCTGGTACGACAACGAGTGGGGCTACTCGAACAAGGTGCTCGAGATGGTCAAGGTCATCGCCTGACCTGCTTTGGCGACCTCCCCGGGGACTGACCCTGGGGGGCTGCGGGCAAGCTGGGCTTGACCCTGCGGCAGCAAAACTTCACGTGGCCGGCCTAGCATGCCGGCCACGTGCGTTTTGGCCCTTTGCTCGGCGCTTTGGCGGCGCTGCAGTCGTGGAATGATGTGGCGATGAACCTCCGGCTGTCCTTCTGGCTCGGGCTGCTGCCCGCATTGGTGCTGGCCGTGGGCCTGCCCTGGTCTGCCCCGGCGCAGGCCGATTCCGGCCATCCGGCCGCCGCCCGCCTGGGCCGCAGCGCCGCGCCGGCCGAGGCGGCGGGCGATGCGCGCGTGATCGTGCAGTACAAGCGCGGTGCCGCGCTGCTGGCCGCCTCGCCGCGCCAGCCGCAGCATGCGGCGGCACTGGGCACGCGCCTGGCGCTGACGCTGAGCAATGGCCGTGTGCTGGGCGAGCGCATGCAGGCCCTGCGCGGCAAGGGCCTGAGCTCCAGCGCGCTGGCGGCCCGGCTGGCCGCCCAGCCCGATGTGGAGTGGGCGGTGGTCGATGGCCGCAAGTCCATCACCGCCGCGCCCAACGACCCGTTTTTCGGCGCCGGCCAGACGGCAGTGACGCCGGTGGTGGGCCAGTGGTTCCTGCGTGCGCCCGACAGCACCATCGTCTCGGCCACCAATGCCGTGGGCGCCTGGGACATCACCACCGGCTCGGCCAGCATCACCGTGGCGGTGCTCGACACCGGCGTGCGCTTCGACCATCCCGACCTGGCCAGCAAGCTCTACGCCGGCTACGACTTCGTGCGCAGCGCCATCGAGGTGGACGGCAGCGGCGGCACCGATGCCGACGCCAGCGATCCCGGTGACTGGAACAGCAGCTGCTCCAGCACCCGCAGCAGCTGGCATGGCACGCAGGTGGCCGGTCTGATTGGTGCGGCCACCGACAACGGCGTGGGCGTGGCCGGCCTCGGCCGCAACGTGATGGTGCTGCCGGTGCGCGTGCTGGGCGCCTGCGGCAGCGGCTACGACAACGACATCATCGCCGGCATGCGCTGGGCGGCCGGCCTGTCCAACGACAGCAGCTGCTCGGCCTCGTCCACGCCCAGCGCCACCTGCAACCCGCACCCGGCGCGCGTGCTCAACCTGAGCCTGGGCGGCAGCGGCAGCTGCGGCTCGGCCTACCAGACCGTGATCACCGAACTGGTGGCGGCCAACGTGGCGGTGGTGGTGGCCGCCGGCAACGACACCGGCCATGCCGTCAATTCACCGGCCAACTGCACCGGTGCCATCGCGGTGGCGGGCATCCGCCACGCCGGCACCAAGGTGGGCTATTCCAACCTGGGCCCGCAGGTGGCCATCGCCGCGCCGGCGGGCAACTGCATCAACGTGGCCGAGGGCTCGGAGTGCCTGTACCCGCTGATGACCACGCTGAACCTGGGCAGCACCACGCCGGGCGCCAGCGGCTACAGCGACAGCTTCACCCACCCCTCGCTGGGCACCAGCTTCGCCGCGCCGCTGGTGGCCGGCACGGTGGCGCTGATGCGCAGCCTGGACGCCACGCTGACCCCCGCACAGATCAAGACCCACCTGCAGACCAGTGCCCGCAGCTTCCCCGCCACCGGCGGCACCGACGGCACCGTGGTGGCCTGCCGCGCACCCAGCGCCACCGACCAGCTGGAGTGCTACTGCACCACCACCACCTGCGGCGCCGGCATGCTGGACGCGGCGGCGGCGGTGAACCTGGCCTACCAGGCCACGCTGGCGCCCACCGCCGCGGTCAGCGCCTCGACGTCGGCGCCCACCGCCGGCCAGAGCGTCACGCTGGACGGCAGCGGCTCCAGCGCCAGCGGTGGCCGCACGATCGCCAGCTACGCCTGGGCCATCACCAGCGGCGGCAGCCTGGCCAGCTTCACCGGGGCCACCAACGGCGTCACGGCCACGCTGGCCACCAGCGCGGCCGGCAGCGTGACCGTCAGCCTGACCGTGACCGACAGTGCCGGCGTCAGCCGCAGCACCAGCACCACGCTCACCGTGGCGGCGGCGCCGGTGGCCACCACGCCGGTGACCAGCACCACCAGCAGCGGCGGCGGTGGCGGCGGCGCGCTGGGCCTGGGCTGGCTGGCCGGCCTGGGGCTGGTGGTGATCGCGCTGCGGGCGCGGCGGCCGCGGGTCGGCTGAGGTCTGACCGGGTCTGGAGCCGGGCGCTGCGCCCGGCTCAGGCGCGCGATGCGGCTGCCGCGCCCGGCGCGGGCGCGCAGGGCCGCCAGGCCTGGCGGCCGGGCAGCGTGAGGGCGGCGGTGCGGGCCTTCAGGTCCAGGCCGCCCGGGTCGGCCACGCGCAGCAGGGTGCCGGGCGCGTGCGCCTCGGCCATCACCAGCTGGGCGCTGATCACGCCGCGGTTGCGCAGGGCCTGCAGCGCCGCCTCGGCGGTGCGGGCATCGGCATAGCGGCCCAGCACCAGGCCGGGCAGGTGCCTGGCCGGGATGTCGGGCGACTGGTGCAGCTCGACGAAGGTGACGCCCTTGCGGCGCAGTTCGCCGGTCTTGCGCTGCAGGTGCTCGGGGTCGGCGTAGCGGCCCATCAGGATCACGTGGCGCGGGGCGGCCGGTGCGCTGGCCGCCTGCCAGGCCGTCTCGGGCACGCCGGCCTCGCGCAGCACGCGCTTGGCCGCGGCCAGCGTGGCGGCGTCGAAGGGGCCGGCCTCCACGCACACCGGCGTGCGCGGCGCACTGGCCTGGGCCAGGCTGGGCGGGGCGGGCGGTGCCGCACCCTGGGGCGCATCTGGCACTGGCACCGGCGCCGACGCGCCGACAGGGGCCGGCCGAGGCGGCGGCACCGGCTGCACGCGCAGCGCGCCGGGGTTGACCTGGCGCTGCAGGCGCTCGGGCTCGTGCTCGCGACCATCGCTGCCGGACAGCCAGCGCTCGGCGCCGCCCCAGCGCGCGGCCAGCAGGGCGCCGTTCACCACCAGCAGGCCGATCAGCAGCGGCCTCAGCATGGCGCGGCGGTTGCCGGCGGCAGGGCGCGGCGCACGCTGACCTCGCCGCTGTTCACCGGCACGCGCTGCGTGCGGCCATCGGGGCCGGTGCAGCGCAGCCACAACGTGCCTTGGGCGTCCACGCCATCGGCGACGCCCTGCGGCGCATCGGGCAGCGTGGTGGTCACCGGCAGGCCGGCCAGCAGGTCGCGTGCGGCAAAGCGGGCCTGCAGCGGTGCAAAGCCCTCGCGCGCAAACGCCAGCAGCGTGTGCACCAGGGCCGGCGCCACGCGGGCCAGGGCCTGCGGCGCCGTCAGTTCCGGGATCAGCTCGCGGGCGTGGGCATGGCCCCAGGGCAGCGGCGGCTCGTCGGCGGCCGGTGCGGGGCGCGGCTGCAGGTTCAGGCCGATGCCGATCACCGCCACGCGCTCGCCGCCCACCGGCAGCGTCTCGATCAGGATGCCGCCCAGCTTGCGGCCCACGCAGGCGGCATCGGCCAGCAGCACGTCGTTGGGCCACTTCAGGCCGATGCGCGGCGCGCCAGCCTGGCCGTCCACGGTGGGGCGGGCATCCGCCGGGTCGAGCGCCTCGGCCACCGCCAGGCCCACGGCCAGCGACAGGCCCGACCAGTCGGCCGGCGCATAGGGCAGCATCAGCGAGAAGGTGAGCGCGCCGCCCGGCGGCGTGACCCAGGCCTTGCCCTGGCGGCCGCGGCCGGCGGTCTGCGTCTCGGCCACCAGCAGGCAGGGCAGGGTGTCGTCGTGGCGGTGGTGCTCGGCCGGGCCGGCCGGCCGGTCGTCGCTGCGGCGGTGGCCGCGGCGCACGCGGTCGAGCAGCTCGGTGTTGGTGGACCCCATGCGCGCCACCACCTCCACGCTCAGGCCGGGCAGCAGCGGCTCGAGCTGCTGCCACAGAGCCTCAGCGCCCCAGTGGACGTGGCCGGTGTGCGCAGGGGTCATGCCGCTCACTTCTTCGGTTTGGCCTTGCGCGGCTGCTTCGGCGCCAGCATGGTGCCGCGGCAGGCGGCGGCACCGCAGTGGCAGGCGAAGCGCTTCTTCAGCGCGGGCGTCATGCGCTCGTCGATCACCAGGCCGTAGTCGAAGAACAGTTCCTCGCCCGGCGCGATGTCGCGCAGCGCATGCAGCAGCACGCGGCCGCTGGAATCGTCGGCCTCGATGTTCGGATCGCAGCTGTGGTTGATCCACTTGGCCGAGTTGCCGTGCAGGCGGCCGTCGATGACCAGCTCGTCGTTCAGGTGGAAGTAGAAGGTGTGGTCGGGCTGCGACGGATCGTGCGGATGGCGGCGCACGGCCTCGTCCCAGCCGATGATCTCGCCGGTGTACTCGATCACGAAGTCACCCTCGGCGATGGGCTGCAGTGCGTACATGCCCTTGCCGTGCACGCCGCTCTTGCGCACCTGCAGCCGCCGCCCCTGGCCGCGCGGCGCCTGGGTGGCCGAGGCATCCCCATGGGCCTGGGCCGGCACATGCCGGGCCGCCGGAGCGTGCGCGTCGGGATCGTGATCGTTGGCTTGCACGGCAAACTTCATTGGGTAAAGTGAATTCATGGGCGCGTGCGCACACCCGTACATGGGCGTGCGCGCGTGCGAGACTGCGGCGCGGATTGTAGGCACGGCCCCTGGCATCGAACCCCAGGGCTGGGCCGCCGATCCACGCACCCGAGCGTTTGCCGACCCCCGACATGACCAAGACCCTCATCATTGCCGAGAAGCCCAGCGTGGCGCAGGACATCGTGCGCGCGCTGACGCCCACGGCCGGAAAGTTCGACAAGCAGGCCGACCACTTCGAGAACGACCGCTACGTGGTCACCTCGGCGGTGGGCCACCTGGTGGAGATCAAGGCGCCCGAGGAGTACGACGTCAAGCGCGGCAAGTGGAGCTTTGCGCACCTGCCGGTGGTGCCGCCGCACTTTGACCTGGCCCCGATCGACAAGGCCAAGAGCCGGCTGAGCGCGGTGGTCAAGCTGGCCAAGCGCAAGGACGTCAGCGAACTGATCAACGCCTGTGACGCGGGGCGCGAAGGTGAGCTGATCTTCCGCCTGATCGAGCAGTACGCGGCCGGGGCCAAGGGCACGCTGGGCAAGCCGATCAAGCGCCTGTGGCTGCAGAGCATGACGCCGCAGGCCATCCGCGAGGGCTTCGAGAAGCTGCGCAGCGACGAGCAGATGCTGGGCCTGGCCGATGCGGCGCGCAGCCGCAGTGAGGCCGACTGGTTGGTGGGCATCAACGGCACGCGGGCCATGACGGCCTTCAACAGCCGCGATGGCGGCTTCTTCCTCACCACCGTGGGCCGGGTGCAGACGCCGACGTTGTCCATCGTGGTCGAGCGCGAGGAGAAGATCCGCAAGCACATCGCCCGCGAGTACTGGGAGATCAAGGCCGGCTTCGCGGCCGAGGCAGGTGAATACGAAGGCAAGTGGTTCGACCCGGCCTACAAGAAGGACAAGGCCATCGGCCCTGATCCGTCCAACCCGGTGCCCGAGGGCGACCGCCGCGCCGACCGCTGCTGGACCGAGGCGCAAGCCCATGCCATCCGCGATGCGGTGCTCGGCCAGCCGGCCACCGTGACCGAGGAGAGCAAGCCCTCCACCAGCGCCTGCCCGGGCCTGTATGACCTGACCACGCTTCAGCGCGAGGCCAACAGCCGCTTCGGCTTCAGTGCCAAGACCACGCTGGCCCTGGCCCAGGCGCTGTACGAGAAGCACAAGGTGCTGACCTACCCGCGGACCGACTCGCGCCACTTGCCCGAGGACTACTTGGCCACGGTGAAGAACACCTTCGGCATGCTGGCCGACGAGGATCTGCCGGGCCCGCTGCGCAGCTTAAGCATGCACGCCCGCAAGGCCATCAACGAGGGCTACATCAAGCCCAGCAAGCGCGTGTTCGACAACGCCAAGGTGTCGGACCACTTTGCCATCATCCCCACGCTGCAGGCGCCCAAGAGCCTCAGCGAGGCCGAGGCCAAGCTGTACGACCTGGTGGTCAAGCGCTTCATCGCCATCTTCTACCCGTCGGCCGAGTTCCAGGTGACCACGCGCATCACCAAGGTCAAGGGCAAGGTGGACGGCGCCGAGCACTGCTTCCAGACCAACGGCAAGGTGCTGGTCAACCCCGGCTGGCTGGCGGTGTACGGCAAGGAAGCCCAGGCCGATGACGACAAGGACACCACGCTGGTGCCGGTGAATGCTGGCGAGATGGTGGCCAACGAGTGGGCCGACGCGGTGGCGCTGAAGACCCGCCCGCCGGCGCGCTACACCGAGGCCACGCTGCTCAGCGCGATGGAAGGCGCGGGCAAGACCATCGACGACGACGAGCTGCGCGAGGCCATGGCCGAGAAGGGCCTGGGCACGCCGGCCACGCGGGCGCAGACCATCGAAGGCCTGATCGCCGAGAAGTACATGCTGCGCGAAGGCCGCGAGCTGATCCCCACCGCCAAGGCCTTCCAGCTGATGACGCTGCTGCGCGGCCTGGACGTGGAAGACCTGACCAAGCCCGAGCTCACCGGCGCCTGGGAGCACCAGCTGGCCGAGATGGAGCATGGCCGCCTGAGCCGCGCCAAGTTCATGGAAGGCATTGCCGCCATGGCCGAGCGCATCGTCAAGAAGGCCAAGGAATACGACCGCGACACCATCCCCGGCGACTACGCCACCTTGAAGGCTGCGTGTCCCAACTGCGGCGGCGTGGTGAAGGAGAACTACCGCCGCTTCACCTGCACCGGCGCCGATGGCAACAGCGACGGCTGCGGCTTCAGCATGACCAAGATCCCGGCCGGTCGCAGCTTCGAGCTGCACGAGGTGGAGACCTTCCTGGCCGACAAGAAGATCGGCCCGCTGGAAGGCTTCCGCTCCAAGGCCGGCTGGCCGTTCACGGCCGAGCTGAAGCTGGTGCGCGATGACGAGATCGCCAACTGGAAGCTGGAGTTCGACTTCGGCGACGACGCCAAGGAAGGCGAGGGCGAAGGCGAGGCGGTCGACTTCTCGGGCCAGGAATCGCTGGGCAGCTGCCCCAAATGCAAGGGCCACATCCACGAGCACGGCAGCAACTACGTGTGCGAGCACAGCGTGGGCGCCAAGGTCACCTGCGATTTCAAGACCGGCAAGATCATCCTGACCCAGCCGGTCAGCCACGAGCAGCTGGGCAAGCTGCTGCGCACCGGCAAGACCGACCTGCTGGACGGCTTTGTCTCCAACCGCACCAAGCGCAAGTTCAAGGCCATGCTGGTCTGGGACGAGAAGGAGGGCAAGGTGGGCTTCGAGTTCGAGCCGCGCGGCGAGAAGGGTGCGAGGCCCGCCGCGAAGAAGACGGCCGGCCGCAAGGTGGCCGCCAAGAAGGCCGAGTGAGGTGACCTGGACTTGTCTGCGGGCCACCGGCCCGCAGGCCTGCGTGCTGGACATCAGCGTCTCGCCCAACGGCAAGCGCACGGCGGCCGAGGGCTGGCACGACGGCGCGCTGCGCGTGCGCCTGGCCGCCCCGCCGGTGGACGGCAAGGCCAATGCCGCGCTGGTGGCCTGGCTGGCCGATGCCATCGGCTGCCCGAAGCGCGACGTGAGCCTGCTGCGCGGCGACACCGCGCGCCGCAAGCAGCTGCAGATCGACCGCCCGGCCGACGACGTGGCGGCGTGGCTGGCGACGCTGGGCCTGCCCCAGCCCGAATGACACTGCGCGGGGTGGCATTGCGCGAGGTGGCATTGCGCGAGGTGGCATTGCGCACCGTCGCCGGGCCGCTGTGCACCGGCGCAGCGCGGCGGCGCGGCATCATCGGGCCCGCATGACACTGACCATCGCCACCAAGCTGTTGTCCATCGTGCTGGCCGTGGTGCTCGGCTGGCTGGCCGGCCGCATGCGCTGGCTGGGCGAGCCGGCCGCGCGCGCCGGCGATGCCGACCCGGCGCGCATGCTGGGCAATGCCGCGTTCTACATCTTCGTGCCGGCGCTGCTGATCCGCACCACGGCGCGGCTGGATCTGGCGGCGCTGCCGCGCACCACGCTGCTGGCCTTCTTCGTGCCGGCCATCGCGATGACGCTGGGCGCCTACGTGCTGGCGCGCTGGCAGGCCGGCCGCCTGCCGCCGCTGCCGCCCGGTCGCCAGCTGCCCGAGGCCGAACGCCGCGCCGCGATGCCGGCCGCGCGGGCCTTCGCGGTGGTGTTCGGCAACTCGGTGCAGGTGGGCATCCCGGTGGCCACGGCCATGTTCGGCGAGGCCGGGCTGGGCATCCATGTCACGCTGGTCAGTCTGCACGCCCTGGTGCTGTTGACCTTGCTGACCGTGCTGGTGGAACTGGACCTGGCGCGTGCCCGCTCGGCGCACGAGGCCACCAGCAGCGTGCTGCGCACCGTGCGCACCACGGTGCGCAACGCGGTGATCCACCCGGTGACGCTGCCGGTGCTGCTGGGCCTGGCGTGGAACCTCACCGGCCAGCCGCTGCCGGCCGTGGTCGACGAGGTGCTGCAGCTGCTGGGCACCGCGGTGGCGCCGCTGTGCCTGGTGCTGATCGGCCTGTCGCTGGCCTACACCCGCATGCATGGCGCACTCGGCCCGGCGCTGGGCATCACGCTGGCCAAGCTGCTGCTGATGCCCGCGCTGGTGCTGGGCGTGGCCCATTGGGGCTTCGGCCTGGGCGGCCTGCCGCTGGCCGTGGTGACGGTGATGGCCGCGCTGCCCACCGGCAGCAATGCGCTGATCTTCGCGCAGCGCTACCGCTCGCAGGAGGCCGAGGCCACGGCGGCCAGCGTGCTCAGCACGGTGGGCTTCATGGCCACCGCGCCGCTGTGGTTGTGGGCGGCCACGGTGCTGGGCTGACGGGCGCCCCACCGCCACCGCGCCCCGGCTGCCGCCCTGGCCGCCGCGCCCTGCTGCGCCGCAGCAGGGCGTTTGCGACAATCGCGGCATGACGCCGACCGACATCCCTGCCTACATGGCCCACGTGGGCGTGGCCGCCCGTGCCGCCGCCACCGCCATGGCCGCCGCGTCCACCGCGGCCAAGAACGCCGCCCTGCGCGCCCTGGCCCAGGGCCTGCGCGAAGCCGGCCCGGCCCTGCAGGCCGAGAACGCGAAAGACCTGGACGCCGCCCGCGCCGCCGGCCTGGCCGAGCCGATGGTCGACCGCCTCAAGCTGAGCCCGTCCGTGATCGCCACCGTGGCCGAAGGCTGCGAGCAGATCGCCGCCATGCCCGACCCGATCGGCGAGATCACCGGCGTGAAGCGCCGGCCCACCGGCATCAGCGTGGGCCAGATGCGTGTGCCGCTGGGCGTGTTCGGCATGATCTACGAGAGCCGGCCCAACGTGACCATCGAGGCCGCCAGCCTGGCCATCAAGAGCGGCAACGCCTGCATCCTGCGCGGCGGCAGCGAGGCCCTGCACAGCAACCTGGCGCTGTGGAAGCTGGTGCAGGCCGCCCTGGTGCAGGCTGGCCTGCCGGCCGACGCGGTGCAACTGATCGAGACCACCGACCGCGCCGCCGTGGGCCGCCTGATCGCCATGCCCGAGTATGTGGACGTGATCATCCCGCGCGGCGGCAAGGGCCTGATCGAGCGCATCAGCGCCGAGGCGCGCGTGCCGGTGATCAAGCACCTGGACGGCAACTGCCACACCTATGTGGATGCGCAGGTCGACCTCGATCTGGCCGTGACGGTGACCGACAACGCCAAGACGCAGAAATACAGCCCCTGCAACGCCACCGAGGGCCTGCTGGTGCATGCCGGGCAGGCGGCCGCCTTCCTGCCGCGCATCGGCGCGGTGTTCGCGGCCAAGGGCGTGGAGATGCGTTGTGACCCGCGTGCCCAGGCCATCCTGTCCGGCGTGGCCGGCGCGCAGGTGGTGGCGGCCACCGAGGCCGACTGGGCCACCGAGTACCTCGACAAGATCATCAGCATCAAGGTCGTCGACAGCCTGGACGAGGCCATCGCCCACATCAACCGCTACGGCAGCCACCACACCGACGCGATCCTCACGACGAACCACCCGAACGCGATGCGCTTTCTGCGCGAGGTGGATTCGGCCAGCGTGATGGTGAACGCCAGCACGCGCTTTGCCGACGGCTTCGAGTACGGCCTGGGCGCCGAGATCGGCATCAGCACCGACAAGTTCCACGCCCGCGGCCCGGTGGGGCTGGAAGGCCTCACGTCGATGAAGTGGGTGGTGCTGGGGCAGGGCGAAATCCGCCAGTGATGCCGGGCATGAGTGATCCGCGCACGGCCATCGTCCTGTTCTCCGGGGGGCAGGATTCCACCGCCTGCCTGGCCTGGGCACTGGACCGTTACGCCCGTGTCGAGACCCTGGGCTTCGACTACGGCCAGCGCCACCGCATCGAGCTCGATTGCCGCCAGGTGGTGCGGCGTGCGCTGGCCGCGCAGTTTCCGCATTGGGCGGCCCGGCTGGGTGACGACCATGTGCTGGACCTGAGCCTGCTGGGCCAGATCAGCGACACCGCGCTGACCAGCGAGCGCGCCATCGAGCTGCAGGCCAACGGCCTGCCCAACACCTTCGTGCCCGGTCGCAACCTGCTGTTCCTGACGTTTGCCGCCACGGTGGCCTACCGCCGCGGCGCCAGCGTGCTGGTGGGCGGCATGTGCGAGACCGATTTCTCCGGCTACCCCGACTGCCGCGACAACACCCTCAAGGCGCAGCAGATCGCGCTGTCGCTGGGTCTGGACACGCCGATGACCATCGAGACGCCGCTGATGTGGCTGACCAAGGCGCAGACCTGGGCGCTGACGCAGCAACTGGGCGGTGACGCGCTGAACGCGCTGATCGTCGAGCACACCCACACCTGCTACCTGGGTGAGCGCGGCGCGCTGCACGCCTGGGGCCATGGCTGCGGCCAGTGCCCGGCCTGTGCGCTGCGTGCGGCCGGTCATGCCGAGTGGTGCGCAAGCCGGCCGGGCGCCGGGGCGGGCGCGGCATGAGCGAGGCCGGGCTGTCCATCGCCCACCTGCCCTGGGGCTGGATCGGCCTGCTGGTGGTGCTGGGCCTGTGGATGCTGGGCGCGCGCAACCGCATCGTGGCGCTGCGCGGTGCGGTCAGCACGGCCTGGCAGCAGGTGGATGCGGTGATCAAGGCGCGCCAGCAGGCCATCGGCGCGCTGCTGGATGCGGCGCTGCCGCTGCTGACGGCCGAGCGCGGTGCGGTGGACGCCGTGGTGGGGGCGCAGATCCAGGTGGCCACGGCCGCCGAGGTGCTGCGCAAGCGCCCCACGCGCGAGGAGCCCACGGCGGTGCTCGCGCGCGCCGAGATCGGCATGTCCTCGGCACTGGCGCGCCTGGTGGCGCTGATCGAGACGCACAGCGAACTGCGCTACGAAACCGAGGTCAAGGCGCAGTTGCGCGCGTTGGCCGACCAGGCGCCGCGCCTGGCCTTTGCCCGCGAATCCTTCAACGAGGCGGCGCTGCGCTACAACGCCGCCATCGACCAGTTCCCGACGCGGCTGCTCAACGGCCTGTTCCGCTTCGAGCGCGCCGGCACCTTGTAGGTCAGCGGTCGGTCATCACCGAGGCCGTGGCCACCAGTTCGTCGAACAGCGCCAGCGAGGCCTGGCCCGACACGCCGTAGGGGTCGAGCACCGGCATGGCCGAGTACTTCAGCAGCAGCGCGGGGTTCAGCCGGCTCATGTTCACCAGGCCCATGGCCCAGCCGGAGAAGCGGCGCTCGGCGATCTCCTCGTAGCTGAGCAGTTCCACGTCGGTGTGGCGCGGGTCGCGGGCGATCTTCAGGTACAGGCGGTTCACCGCCGAGCGGCCGCCTTCCAGCGCCTGCATGAAGATGCCGCTGGCCGGGCAGTGGCACAGCAGGCCGGTGACGCCCTGGGTGGGGTTGTGCTCCTTGCAGTGGCGCATGATGCCGGCCAGTGCGTCGGCATCCAGGTCGGCCGCGGCGCGGCTTGCGTACATCAGTCGTACCAGCATGGTGTCAACGCTCCTGGCTCTTCTTGGGCAGCAGCGAGAGGAATTCGCGCCGCAGGTTGGGATCCTTCAGGAAGGCGCCGCGCATCACGCTGTTGACCATCGCGCTGTCGTCGTCCTTCACGCCGCGCCAGTGCATGCAGAAGTGGTCGGCCTCCATCACGATGGCCATGCCGTCGGGCTTGACCCGGTCCTGCAGCGCGTCGGCCAGCATCACCACGGCCTCTTCCTGGATCTGCGGGCGGCTCATCACCCAGTCGCACACGCGGGCGTACTTGCTCAGGCCGATCAGGTTGCTGTGCTCGTTGGGCAGGATGCCGATCCACACGCGGCCGATGATCGGGCACAGGTGGTGGCTGCAGGCCGAGCGCACGGTGATCGGGCCGACGATCATCAGCTCGTTCAGGCGCGAGAAGTTCGGGAACTCGGTGACGGACGGCATCGGCACATAGCGGCCGCGGAACACCTCCTCGACGAACATCTTGGCCACGCGCTTGGCCGTCTCGTTCGTGTTGTGGTCGCTGTCGGTGTCGATCACCAGCGCCTGCAGCACCTTGTGCATCTCGCGCTGCACCTCGGCCTTCAGCTCGGTGAGCTCGCCCTCGCGGATGTGTTCCGCGATGTTGTCGTTGGCGTGGTAGCGGCAGCCGGCGTTCACCAGCCGCCAGCGGATGCGTTCGGAGGCCGGCAGCCGGGCCAGCTCGGCCTCGCTGAGGGCCGGGCGCGTGGCGGGCGCGGCGGTTTCGGGATCCGTCATGGGGGTGATCCGTCGAGTGGGCGGGTGCGCATTGTGGGGCGGATGCCGCAGGCCCGGAGGGCGAAGGGGCTCCGCCCGTGCAGCCCGGCGGCGCCAGCGTGAAGCCTGCCCGCCCGGCCTTAGACTCGCCGCCCATGTCCGCGCCTGCCCAAGCCCTGTCGCGCCTGCTCGATGCCGTGGCCGACGCGGTGGCGGCGGTGCGCGCCGGCAAGTCCCTCAATGAACCGTTGGCCGCCTGTCCGCCCGACTTGCGCGCCGGCACCCAGGCCCTGGCCTTCCACGCGCTGCGCCACCTGGGCGCCGCCGAGGCGCTGCGCACCGCGCTGGCGCCCAAGCGGCCACCGCCCAAGGTGGATGCGCTGCTGCTCACCGCGCTGGCGCTGCTGTGGCCGGGCCAGGCCGATGGCGGCCTGCCGCCGCCCTATGCGCCGCACACGCTGGTCGACCAGGCCGTCACCGCGGCGCGCAAACGCACGCCGCAGGCGGCCGGCTTCGTCAATGCGGTGCTGCGCCGTTTCCTGCGCGAGCACGATGCGCTGGTGGCCGCTGCCCGCACCCGGCCCGAGGCGCTGCACCAGCATCCGGCCTGGTGGATCGACCGCGTGCACGCTGACTGGCCCGACACGTACGCCGCGCTACTGGCCGCCGCCAACCGCCCGGCGCCGATGGTGCTGCGCGTCAACGCCCGCCAGTCCGACGTGCCGGCCTACCTGGCGCGCCTGGCCGAGGCCGGCATCGGCGCACGCTCGCTGGCCAGCCCCGCCACGCCGCAGGCCATCGTGCTCGACCAGCCCTGCCCGGTGCAGGCCCTGCCGGGCTTTGCCGATGGTGCGGTGTCGGTGCAGGATCTCTCGGCCCAGCGCGCCGCGCCGCTGCTGCTGGATCCGGCGGCGCTGGGCGCCGGCCCGGCGGGCGAGGCGCCGCCGCCGCTGCGCCCAGGTGCGCGCGTGCTGGACGCCTGCGCCGCCCCCGGCGGCAAGACCGCCCACCTGCTGGAGCTGGCCGACCTGGACGTGCTGGCGCTGGATGCCGACGTGCACCGCCTGGCCCGCGTGCGCGACACGCTGGACCGCGTGCGCCTGAGCGCCGCGCTGGCCGCCGCCGATGCGCGCCACACCGGCGCCTGGTGGGACGGCCGGCCCTTCGACGCCATCCTGCTGGACGCGCCCTGCACCGCCTCGGGCATCGTGCGCCGGCACCCCGATGTGCGCTGGCTGCGCCGCCCGGCCGATGTGACGGCGCTGGCCCGCATCCAGGCCGAACTGCTGGACGCGCTGTGGCCGCTGCTGGCGCCGGGCGGGCGCCTGCTGTACGCCACCTGCTCGCTGTTCCGTGCCGAAGGCCAGCAACAGATCGACGCTTTTTTGCAACGCCACGGCGCGTCCGGCGCACGGCTGTGGACAGGTTCTCCCGGTCATCTGCTGCCCCTGCCAGACAATGGGTCCACGCCGGCCGGCGCACCGATCCAGGGCGACGGCTTCTTCTACGCCCTGCTGCTCAAGCCTTGAGTCCGTCCCGCCGATGCGCCGCCACCAGCCGCCACTGCTGCCGGGCACGCCCCAGCGCGTGCCGCGCGCGCTGCGCTGGCTGGGCACGCTGCTGGCGCTGCTGACGCTGTGCACCGCGCTGCACGCCCAGGGCGTCGATCTCGCCGGCCTGCGCGTCAAACGCGCCGACGGTGAACTGGCACTCGACTACCAGGCCCGCCTGAGCCTGTCGCCGTCCATCGAGGAGGCGCTGCACCGCGGCGTGCCGCTGTACTTCACGGCCCAGGCGGCCGTCTACCGCAACCGCTGGTACTGGCGCGACGAGCGCGTGGCCCGCGTCAACCGCACCTGGCGCGTGGCCTACCAGCCGCTCACCGCGCAGTGGCGTGTCAGCCTGGGTGGGCTGTCGCAGGTGTACGGCAGCCTGTCGGAGGCGCTGGCGCCGCTGTCGCGGGTGAGCG
Organism: Pseudaquabacterium inlustre; assembly: GCF_038066595.1. NCBI lineage: Bacteria > Pseudomonadati > Pseudomonadota > Betaproteobacteria > Burkholderiales > Sphaerotilaceae > Pseudaquabacterium > Pseudaquabacterium inlustre. The sequence goes on along the minus strand of NZ_JBBUTH010000008.1, from coordinate 34,948 downwards.
GCTGGCGCATCGCCGATGGCGAGAAGCTCGAATCCGGCGAGCGTTACTACGTCGAGTTCAGCTTCCGCCTCGACAGCAGCCAGCTGCCACCGCCGATGCAGGTGGACATCGGCAGCGACTGGAAGCTGGGCGTCGAGCGCACGGTGAGAGTGGATTGAGCGCAGCGTGACCAAATCGGCGCGGTGGGCATTGCTGGTGTCGTCGGTGGCCGTGCTCGGCCTGGTGCTGGTGCTGGCCTTCGTGCTGTCGCTGTCCACCGGCGGCGGTCTGGTCAGCGAGCGCAATTTCGTCTGGCTGTACTGGGTCAACGTGGCGGTGGCGGCGCTGCTGCTGCTGGCCATCGGCCTGGCGCTGATCCGCCTGCTCACGCGGCTCAAGCGCGGCAAGTTCGGCAGCCGGCTGCTGGCCAAGCTGGCGGGCATCTTCGCGCTGGTGGCGGTGCTGCCGGGGGCGCTGATCTACGGCGTCTCGTACCAGTTCGTCGGCCGCAGCATCGACGCCTGGTTCGACTCGCAGGTGGCCACCGCGCTGGACGCCGGCTTGGCGCTGGGCCGCGGCACGCTGGACGCCGCCGCCAGCGACCTGGCCGCCCGCGCCCGCACCGGTGCCGACCGCCTGTCCGAGCTGCGTGCCACGCTGGGCCCGCTGGCACTGGAGCGCGTGCGCGCCCAGCTGGACGTGCGCGACGCCGTGCTGCTGGGCCCCAACGGCCAGGTCATTGCCTCGGCCGGCGGGGCGGCCGAGGTGCTGCAACCCGAGCGCCCGGCGGCCAACCTGCTGCGCCTGGCGCGCAGCCAGCGCAGCGTGGGCGTGCTCGAAGGCCTGGACGACGAGCCGCGCGCCGGTGCCCGGCCCACGGCCCGTGTGCGCGCCGTGGCCGTGGTGCCCAACCTCGACATCTCGCTGGCCACGGCCAACGAGGAGCGCTTCCTGATGCTGGTGCAGCCGGTGCCCGATGCGCTGGTGGGCCAGGCGCTGGCGGTGCAGGCCGCCTACCGCGACTACCAGCAGCGTGCCATCACCCGCGACAGCCTGCGCCGCATGCTGCTGGGCACGCTGACGCTGGCGCTGGTGCTGTCGGTGTTCGGCGCACTGCTGCTGGCGGTGATGCTGGGCAACCAGATCGTGCGCCCGTTGCTGCTGGTGGCCGACGGCGTGCGCCAGGTGGCCGAGGGCGACCTGACGCCCAAGCCGGTGTTCGCCTCGCGCGACGAGCTCGGCGGCCTGACCCGCTCGTTCGCGCAGATGACCGAGCAGCTGTCGGAGGCGCGTGAGCAGGTGCAGCGCGGCGTCGGCCAGCTCGAGCGCGCGCGCACCCGGCTGCAGACCATCCTCGACAGCCTGACCGCCGGCGTCATCGTGCTCGACCGCCAGGGCCGCATCGACACCGTGAACCCCGGCGCCACGCGCATCCTGCGCCAGCCGCTGTCGGCCTACCGCGGCCGCCGGCTCGACGAGGTGCTGGGCCTGACCGACTTCGCCGCCGCCGTGTGGCAGCGCAGCGAGCTGCACCGCACCCACCCCGAGGCCGGCGAGCGCGACCACTGGCAGGACGCGTTCGAGCTGCCGATCGGTGGTGGTGTGGGTGGCGGCGCTGGTGGCGGTGCGGGTGGGGCCACCCCGGCTGGCGCGGGCGAAACGGTCAACCTGCTGGTGCGCGGCGCCCTGCTGCCCGGCGACCAGCGCCTGCTGGTGTTCGACGACATCACCGAGGTGGTGTCGGCCCAGCGCTCGGTGGCCTGGGCCGAGGTGGCGCGGCGCCTGGCGCACGAGATCAAGAACCCGCTCACCCCCATCCAGCTCTCGGCCGAGCGCCTCGAGCACAAGCTGGCCGGCCACTTGGCCGAGCCGGCCGACCGCGCGATGCTGGCGCGCTCGGTGGCCACCATCGTGGCCCAGGTGCAGGCGATGAAGAAGCTGGTCGACGAGTTCCGCGACTACGCCCGCCTGCCGGCCGCCAAGCTGGCCACGCTGGACCTCAACGCCCTGGTGCGCGAGGTGCTGGGCCTGTACGCCGCGGCGCAGGAGCAGGGCCGCCTGGTGGCCACGCTGGAGGCCGGCCTGCCAGCCATCGACGGCGACGCCAGCCAGCTGCGCCAGGTGATCCACAACCTGGTGCAGAACGCGCTGGACGCCGTGGCCGACCAGGCCGACGGCCAGGTGCGCGTGAGCACCGAGGCCGCCCGCGACGACGATGGCGCGCTGCGCTCGGTGCGCCTGCGCGTGGCCGACAACGGCGCGGGCTTCTCCGACAAGGTGCTCAAGCGCGCCTTCGAGCCCTATGTCACCACCAAGGCCAAGGGCACCGGCCTGGGCCTGGCGGTGGTCAAGAAGATCGCCGACGAGCATGGCGCGCGGGTGCGCATCGTCAACCTGCGCGATGCCGGGCCGGGGCCCGACCCCGAGACAGGGGCCGATGCCCATGCAGGCAACGCCGTACGCGGGGCCCAAGTTTCGTTATCATTTTCTCGCTTTGCCCCGGCATCCCCCCCGCCCGCCCCCCACATGCCGGCACAGGCCCGGACCCTGAACCCCGCCCCGGACACCACGGCCCCCGACGCGGCCGCCTCCGGGCAGTGAGCACGCATGGCAACGATTCTTGTAGTTGACGACGAACTGGGCATCCGCGGCCTGCTGTCCGAGATCCTGTCCGACGAGGGGCACACGGTCGAGCTGGCCGAGGACGCCGGCGAAGCCCGCGCCGCACGCGACCGGGTGCGCCCCGACCTGGTGCTGCTCGACATCTGGATGCCCGACGTGGACGGCATCTCGCTGCTCAAGGAGTGGGGCGCCAACGGCCAGCTCACGATGCCCGTCATCATGATGAGCGGCCACGGCACCATCGACACCGCGGTGGAGGCCACCAAGTACGGTGCCACCGCCTTCCTGGAAAAGCCGATCACGCTGCAGAAGCTGCTGCGCGCCGTGGAGCAGGCCCTGGTGCGGCCGGCGCCGCGCCCCGCCGCCGCGCCCGCGGGCCCGGGCCTGGCGCCCGGCCTGGGCGGCGCCGCACTGGGGGGCCTGGGCCACCTGGGGGCGGCCGTGCCGGGCGGCCTGATGCCCCGCATGGCCGAGGTGCCGGCCAACGGCTTCGACGCCGGTGCCACGGCCCTGCCGGCCGGTGCCGCCGCGGCCGGCCATGGCGGCCTGCGCGCCGAGCAGAGTTTCGACCTCGACCGCCCGCTGCGCGAGGCGCGCGACGCCTTCGAGAAGAGCTACTTCGAGTTCCACCTCGCCAAGGAGAACGGCTCGATGACCCGCGTGGCCGAGAAGACCGGCCTGGAGCGCACCCACCTGTACCGCAAGCTCAAGCAACTGGGTGTGGACCTGTCGCGCAACAAGCGCGGCCTGACCTGATCCGGCCGACGGGTCTGCTCAGCCGCCACTGCCGTCGCAGCGGTTGCGATGCGCAAAAAGTCTGCGCAACTTGCCGTGGGGCACAAAACCAGGCTATACTAGCGGGCTGTTGTTGGCCTGGTAGCTCAGTTGGTAGAGCAGCGGATTGAAAATCCGCGTGTCGGTGGTTCGATTCCGCCCCAGGCCACCATCCATGCGGGATTAGCTCAGTTGGTAGAGCGATACCTTGCCAAGGTATAGGTCGAGAGTTCGAGCCTCTTATCCCGCTCCAACATTCAGGCAATCTGCCTGCAAACGCCAGCCCCACGCAGGGCTGGCGTTTTGCTTTGTGGGCCTGGCTTACTGCGTGGTGACGATGGTCACGCGGCGGTTCTCGGGCGCGTCCACCTTCTGCGGGTTCAGCAGTTCACTGGCGCCCTTGCCCACCGAGCTCAGGCGTTCGGGCAGCACACCCAGCTTGGTGGTGAGGTAGCTCACGACGGCCTGGGCGCGTTCGGCCGAGAGCTTCTGGTTCAGGTCTTCGCCGCCGCGCGGGTCGGCATGGCCTTCGACGCGGAAGGCGAAGCCGGCCAGGCGGTCGGACTGCAGGGCCTTGGCCACCTTCTCCAGCACTTGCACGGTCTCGGGCGTGATTTCCGCCGAGCCGGTGGCGAAGGTGATCAGCAGGCTGGCCTTGCCGGGGCCGGGCGGCTTGGTCGCTGCGCCGGGGCGCAGCGACGGGCGGATCGAGCGCATGGCGCCGCTGGCCGCTGCCTCGGACGGCGGCGGGTTGATCTCCAGCGCATCGACCAGGGCGTCCTCGGTGACCTGCGAGGCCTTGAGCAGCGGGGCCGCGGGGGCTTTCTGCGCCTGGACGGCGGTGGCCGTCCACAGCGCCAGCACGGCGCCGGTCACGCCGAGCAGGCGGCGCAGGTGTACCGGGGCGTGGGCCCGGCGGGGGGTGGCAAGGGTCATCGCGGACTCCGATCGGACGGTTCGAACTGTGGGCTCAGGCATTGTGGGGCGGATGGGGTGCGCGGGGCTCAGCGGGTCAGGCGTTCCTCGAGGCGGCGCTGCTCGAACAGGTAGTCGGCACCGGCCTCGTGGCCGCCGTCGCGCGCGGCGCCGTACTGCGGGCGCTGCGGCAGCTGGCGCGCCACCTGGAAGCGGATCTGCTCGAACAGCGAGCTGCCGGGCTTCCAGCTCGACACCTGGCCCAGGGTCTGCATCAGGCTCCAGGCGAAGGGCGAGTGACCGTTCTTGCCAGCGTCGAACACCGGCTCGTTGCCGCCCGAGGACATCACCACCGCCGCGCGGTGCGCCAGCAGCGCCTTGGCGTCCTGGGTGTTGACGCCGCGGATGCGCTCGCCCGACACCAGGCTGCCCGAGAAGCAGCTGTCCGAGATCATCGCCACCTGCTGCGCCGGCAACTGGCGCAGCAGCTTGCCGATGTCGGCGTTGGAGATCCAGGTCTCGGGCCGCGTGGCGTCGGCATCTGCCGGCTGCCAGTAGCCCTGGCCGGTCTTCTCCACCAGCTCGCCATGGCCGGCGTAGTACAGCACCACCGAATCCTCGGGGCCGAGCGTGAACTGCAGCTGGTTCAGCGTCTGGTACAGCATGGCGCGGCTGGGGTTCTCGAGCACCAGGGTCTCGTAGCCCAGGTTGGACTCGAGCGACGCGGCCACCGCGCGGGCGTCGCCCACGGCATTGGCCAGGCGCGGGATGCGCGGGTCGCTGTACTGGTCGATGCCCACCAGCACCGCCACCTTGCGGCGGATCTGCGGCAGCGCCGCGCTCTTGACCGCGCGCGCCGACAGCAGCCGCGCGCCCGGCGCGTTGGCCAGGATGGGCGTGACGGTGATCGGGCCGCTGGGTGCGGCGGCCGGTGCCGTGGCGGGTGAGGCTGTGGTGCCGCCGGCCGGTGCGGCGGCCACGGCTGGCGCGGCGGGGGCGGTGGGTGCGGTGGGTGCAGGGGACGGGGCCGCTGCCGCCGCTGCCGGGGCGGTGGATGACGGCACCGGCATCGGCGCCTGCTGCACCACGCGTGCCGCGGTGCCCGAGGGCGCCAGGCCCGGCAGCGGCGAGAACATCAGGCACTGGCCCGAGGCCGCCTGCTCTGCGGTGGCGCAGCCCGGTGCGTCGGCCAGTGCGGGGTTCTGCTCCAGCCGGGTGATGGCCTGCGCGAACACGCTCTTCTTGTACTGCTCGCGCGCGGTCAGCACCGCGGCAATGGTGTCCTTGGACATGTTGTCCAGGTCGAGGCTGGCGAAGGCGCGGCGCTCGCCGGTGCTGCCGCTGGCCGGCGTGACCACCTGCACCGCATCGAGCGTGCGGCCCTCGGTGGCCGAGCTGGTGGCCGCCGGCACCAGCACCGCCACCACCGCGGTCTGCGCGATCTTGGGGGTGTCGGTCACCAGCGGCACCACCGGCGGCGGGGCCTCGATGCTCAGCGCCACGGCGTTGCCTGGCGCCTGCTCGAAACTGTAGTTAGCCGCCGCGAGGCCGCTGCCGTGGATGGCGTAGCGGCCCGGTGCGGCGCTGGTGGCCGTGGGGGTGCTGAACTGCAGCGTGCCGGTGGTGGCGCTGGCCTGCGTCTCCTCGCCCACGAAGCCGGTCACGCGGCCGCTGAGGGCGGGCAGCGTGCCGCCCTGCACCACGCTCACGCCGTCGGCCACATAGCGCAGCGTGGCGGGCGTGATGGCCGCGGTGGCCGACAGGCTGGCCTGCGCGCTGTCGAGCCGGTAGTTGCCGGCATCGCTGCCCGCCAGGCTGAAGCTGCCCAGCGTGACCGCCTTCTCGCTGCCCACGCCGGCGCTGTCGAACTGGCCGGTGGCAGCGCCGGTGACGCGGTCGCCCTCCAGCACGCCGCTGAGCGTGACGCTCTGCGAGCGCGCGGCGGTGCTGCCGTCGTACACCTTGCTGGCGGCGGTGGCGGCGGTGGCCGTCAGGCTGCGCGGGCTGATGCTGGCGGTGGCCGTGGCGGTGGGAAGCTCGTAGTTGCCGGCATCGGCGCCGGCCAGGCTCAGGCCGCCCAGCGTCACCGTCTTGGCCGTGCCCACGTGGCGGTCGGCGAAGGCCGCGCTGCTGGCGCTGGCGGTCACGGCGTCGCCGCTCACCAGGTTGCCCAGCGTGATGGTGCTGCCGGGCGTGGCCGCCGTGCTGCCGTCGTACACCTTGTCGGCCGCCGTGCCCACGCCGGTGAGCACACGCCGGGTGATGCTGGCGGTGGTGCTGGCCGAGGTGGTGTCCAGGCTGTAGTTGCCGGCGTCGCTGCCGCTGAGCGCGAAGCCGGTGACGGTGACGGTCTTGGCGGTGCCGACATGGCGGTCGGCGAAGCTGCCGCTCATGCCGGTGAGGCCGACGTTGTCGCCGCTGACCGTGCCGCTGAGCGTGCCGCCGGTCAGCGTGGCGCTGGTGCTGCCGTCGTACACCTTGTCGAGTGCGCCGATGCTGGCCACCGTGACCGGCTTGGGCGTCACCGTGCCCACCAGGCTGGCGCTGTCGATGGCCACGCCGTAGACCGGCGCCCCCTGCGCATCGACGAAGCCGGTGCCGGTGGCCACCAGCGACATCGGGATGTCGCTGCCGGCATGGCGGCTGTCCAGCATCAGGCGGCCGGTGTAGGTGACGCCATCGCGCAGGCCGCTCAGGCCGCTGCCGGCGGCGGCCAGGTCGACCGCGGTGCTGCCGTCGTAGACCCGGCTGTAGGCGCTGGCGAGGCCCAGCACCGGCTGGCTGGCGAACAGGAAGCCCGAGCCCGACTCGGCCGGCGTGCTGTCGGACAGCCCGAAGCCGTATTGCCGGAAGCTGGCCTGCAGCGCGCCGGGCTGGAAGGCGTAGCCATCGCCGATCAGGGCCGAGTCGGCCGCATAGACCAGCCAGCGCCCGTTGGGCGTGGACAGCACCTCGCTGCCCGACTGGTTGAAGAAGCCGGCCAGGCTGCCGTAGCCGCTGGTGAAGCTGCTGGCCCGCACATGGCCGCGCAGCGACCCCGCGTTGCTGAAGCCGGACAGGCCGGCGAGGGTGATCGCATCGCCGCTGGCGGTGGACTGCAGGCTGGCGTTGGCGCCCAGCCCGATGCTGTTGGCCAGCAGCGTGATCGTGCCGCCGCTGCTCAGGCTGGTGCCGCTGCTGCTGCCGGTGCCGTCGGTGCCGGTGGTGGCCAGGGCCCGGCGCGTGCTGCCCGGGGGCAGGCCCGTCTGGTTCTGGCTGCCTTCGCCCAGGTCGATCAGGCTGGGGTCGAAGTTGCCGATCAGCAGGATGGGCGCGGTCAGCTGCAGCGCGGTGCCGGCCCCGAAGGCCAGGCTGGTGGCTTCGCCCGAGCGGCCGATCTCGAGGGTGTTGGCGCTGAGTGTGACGCTGGCGGCGTCACCGCTCAGGCGGGCGCCGTCGATCGACAGGGTGTCGCCGGCCGACAGCGTGACGGTGCTGCCCGCGCCGGTGACGATCTCGCCACCGATGCGCACGTTCGTGTCGCCGCTCAGGGTCAGCGCGCCGCCCTGGCTCATGTCGATGGCGGCCGGCGCCGTGCCGGCCAGGTAAAGGGCCAGGTCGCCATTGCTGCCGGCGTCGCGGCCGATCAGCTGCACGCTGGCGCCCCCCAGCGCCACCAGCCGGGCGCTGGCACCGCGCAGGCCCAGGCCGAAGCGCTGCAGCACCGGGCCCAGGCTCGACACCGACGCGGTGCCGTCCATCACCTCGCCGATGATCGTCGCCTGGCCCTCGGCACCCGCCTCGGCGCTGCCGACCTGCACCGGCGCCAGGATGTCCACGCCGGCCGGCATCGTGGTGCTGCGGTACACGCCCGAGTAGGCGCCGCCGTCGATGTTGAGCCGGGCGGTGGCCGTGGTCTGGCCGCCGGCCAGCTTGACGCCGGTGCGGAAGCCGTCGCCGTTGGAATCCACCGTGCCCAGCAGCGCGATGCTGCGCGCCGTGAGCGTGCTGCCGTCGACGATGGCCACGCCATGCGTGTCGCCGCTGCTCACCTCGCTGTGGCCCACGATGCTCAGGCTGCCGCTGCCGGCATCCAGCGTCGAGGCCGACACGGTCACGCCGTCGCGCAGGCCGGTGGTGTCGGTGGCCAGGGCGCCGCGCGTGCTGGTGATCTCGAGCTCGCAGGCGTTCGGACCGCAGGACATGGCGTTGCCGCCCAGCGTGAGGTTGCCGCCGGCCGTGGCCAGCGTGGACGAGCGCACCGCGATCGCGCCCTCGCCGCCGCCGCGCGCCGCCGTCAGCGTGATGGCCAGCGGGGCGCCATCGCTGCGCAGCGTGCTGCGGTCGATGGTGATGTTGCGGTCGGCCAGCAGCGTGAGGCCCACGGCGCTGGACGCCGCCGGCCGGATGGTGGCGTTGATGACGCTGATGTCGCCCGCCCCTTCGCCGCCCGCGCCGGTCTGCACGGTGACGTTGTTGCCGGCGTTCAGCGCCGCCACCAGGGTTGCCGTGCTCAGCAGCGCCGGGCTGCCGGAGCTGGTGAAGCTGGGGTTGCCGCTGACGGCGGTGTCGCTGCCGACGTCGCTGATGATCAGGTCATGCGGGTCGAGCAGCCAGCGACCGGCCGGGCCGGCCGGCGCATCGGTGCGCACCGCAGCCGGGCGGGCATCCAGCCAGCCGCCCGAGGTCTCCACGAAGCCGCCCTGGCCACCCTGCGCACCGCCGCGTGCGCTGAGCGTGCCGTAGCTGCGGTTGGCCTGCGTGCCCCACAGCACCAGCGTGCCGCCATCGCCGCGCGACAGCGCGTCGGCGCTCAGCGTGGCGCCGGGGGCGAAGAACACCGCGTCGGCATTGCGCAGCGCGGCGTCCTGGCCGCGCACGCCGCCCCCCACGTAGGCCGCGCCGCCGCCGGTCTGGCCCGACACGTCGACCCGCGCGTCCGCCAGCAGGCCCACCTGCCGGCCCAGCAGCGAGACGCGGCCGCCCAGGCCGCTGCCACCGGTGGCCGCCACCGTGCCGGCCACCAGCAGCGTGCCGCCCGCGCCGGCGTCCACGCCAATCTGGCCGCCGCTGGCGCCGCTGGCGCTGGTGTGGCTGGTGGCCGACAGGTTCACCGCCTGCGTGCCGGCCAGCAGCACGCTGCCGCCGGCGCCCAGGCTGTCGGCGCGCACGATGCCCTGCTGGTTGACGATGGCCGCCTGCAGGTCGATGCGTCCGCCGCTGGCCACCGCCTGCCCCAGGTTCAGCACCTCGCCCTGCGGCGCGCTGACCTGCAGTGCCAGGTTGGGCAGCGCGGTGTCGGCGAAGGTCATGGTGGCACCGGCCGCCAGCGCGACCTGGCCGCCAGGCGCTTCGATCAGGCCGTCATTGCGCACGCCGCTGACGCCCAGCAGCAGCACCTGACCGCCGTTGACCGTGCGCAGCTCACCCTGGTTGAGCACGTCGGCCGTGCCGCTGGCCGAGAAGCCGGCCGGCGTGAACAGCCGGTAGCGCCGCGTGGTCCAGTCGGCATCGGCGATGGCCAGCGTGGAGGCCACCAGACCGGCCACGTCCACGCGTGCGCCCTGGCCGAACAGCACGCCGTTCGGGTTGAGCAGCCAGACCTGGCCGTTGCTGCTCAGGCTGCCGAAGATCTGCGACGGATCGCTGCCGGTGACGCGGTTGAGCACGCGGCTGCTGGCATCGGGCTGCACGAACTGCACCGCGTGGCCGCTGCCGATCGAGAACTGCTGCCAGTTCAGGATGGCGTTGGCGCTGTTGGTCACGGTCATGCGGCTGCCGCTGGTGGCCACCTGGGCCTGGCCCTGCACGACCTGCAGGCCTGTGGGCAGCGGGGTCGGCAGCGCCGGCCCGGCCGCCTGCAGCGGCAGCGTGGCGAACAGCCCGGCGGCGGCCAGCGCCAGCGGGCGCAGGGCGGGGTGGCGGCGCGTGGCCGGCGGGTGGCGCAGGCTGCGGGACGGGGTGTGCGGGAGGTTCATCGCGGGAACTCCGGAAAGACGGGGTGTGCGGGGCCGGCGTCAGAAGCTGGCGTTCACCGAGACATGGCCGCGCCAGTCGCCACGCTGGGTGCTGGCGGCGTCGTCGAAGGCCTGGGCGGCGGCCAGGCGCAGCTGCACCGGGCCCCAGGCCAGGCGCAGGCCCAGACCGGCCGAGGACAGCGTGCAGCGGTTGTGGCCGGGGCGGCAGGCGGTGTCGGCGTGGTTGCTCACCTGGCCGGCGTCGATGAAGCCCAGCAGCCGCAGGTCCACGCCGTCACCGGCCCAGCCCAGGCGCGGCGTCACCAGCTCCAGTGCCGCCTGCAGGCCGCTGTCGCCCGACAGCTCGCGCTCGTGGTAGCCGCGCACCGAGGCGGCACCGCCGATGCCGAACTGCTCGCCCGGCACCAGCGGATCGGCCGCGCTCTGCACGGCCACGCGGCCGGCCAGCTGCCAGTCGTCGAACACCGGCACGGCCAGGTTGGCCGAGGCGCGCAGCACGGTGTAGCGGCGCTTGGCGCCGGGGCGCACGGCCTCGAAGGCCGCGGCACCGGCATGCGCGCCGCCCAGGCCCAGGTTGTGCGCCACCGCCAGGCTGCCACCGGCGCTGACCTGGCCGGCGCGCTGCACGCTGTACTCCAGCGTGAACGGGTGCACCGTGACGCTCTCGCCAGCGGTGCCGCAGGCGCCGTCGGGCAGGCCGCTGATGCCGCATTCGTTGAGGTAGGCGCGGTATTCCAGCCCGGCGCTCAGGCGCTGGTCGAATTCGCCGGCGCGCGGCAGGTACCACTGGGTGCGGGCGCCGGCGATGCGCCCCTTGCCGGCAAAGCGCAACCCACCCGCGGCGGTGGCCTGCAGGCCGCCGTCGACGCTGGAATAGGCGGCGAACAGGTCCAGTGCGGCCATCTGTGCCACCAGCGGCAGGCGGTAGCCCAGGCTCAGCACCTTGACCTGCGACGGGTGGGTGGGCGAGGTCTGGGCCTGCAGGCTCAGCACATCGTCGTGGCCGCTCACGTCGGCGTGCTGCCAGCCCAGACTGACGCGCGCCTCGCCGGTGCGGGTGTTGCCGGTGTTGTCCAGCCCCAGGTTCCAGCGCGTGGCGGGCTGCTCGTCGACCTTGACCGTGGCTTCCACCTCACCGGGCGCGGTGCCCGGGCCCAGCAGCACGCCGAGCTGGCGGGCGGGGTTCTCGTTGGCCAGCTGCAGTTCGCGGTCGATGCGGCGCAGCCGCGGCGTGGCGCCCTCCACCAGCGCCGGCAGGGCGGCGCGTACGCGCTCGGCGCTCAGGCGCCGGGCGCCCTGCACGCTCACCTTGGCGACCTTGCCTTCCAGCACGGCGATGGTCACCACGCCGTCCTTCACCGGCTGCGGCGGCAGGTAGGCCACCACCGCGCCGAAGCCGGCTGCGCCGTACAGCGCCTGCACCGCCTCGGCGGCGCGGCGCAACTCGGCCAGGCTGCGGCTGCCGCGGTAGGGCTCGAGCGTGGCCTTGATCAGCCCGGCGTCGAGCAGCGTGTTGCCCTCGATCCAGAAGCCGTTGACCTGCACGGTCTCGGGGCTGGTCTGGCCGGCCGGGGCCGCCGTCTGGGCGTGGCCGGCGGCGCCGGCGCCGAGCCCGAATGCCAGCACGCAGGCCTGCGCCACGGCCCGCCCGGTGCGCCCGGTGCGCCGCGGGGCCCGTGGCTGGCGTCGATCTTGTTGCAGCAGCATGCCGCCCTCCGCTTCGGTTTTGCCTCTCGCGCGGATGGTAGGCCGCATGGCCACCGGCCGGATTGACATGCTCCCGCACTCGGGGGTGGGCCATCCCAAACTCGGTGGACAGCCGCGCGCCGCGCCGGTTGGCCGGCATGGCACCTGGCGCGGGCTGGCGGGCCCAGCGCTTACCATCGCGCCAGCCCCGCCGCCTTCGATGGCTCACCCCGGTGAGCGCCTGCCGTGAGCACCACACCGCCCGATCCCGCACGCCCCGTCGCGCCCACCCAGGTCGACCCGTTCAACGGCCGTCCGCCCGGCGCGGGTGGCAGCGCCGGCAATGCGCTGCCGGTGGGCACCTACCTGGGCGAGTTCGAGCTGCTGGGCGTGGTGGGCGAGGGCGGCTTCGGCATCGTCTACCGCGCCTGGGACCACTCGCTCAAGCGCCAGGTGGCGGTCAAGGAGTACATGCCGTCGGCCATCGCGGTGCGCCTGGGCGATGGCGCGCAGGTGCAGGTCAAGAGCGAGCGCCATGCCGAGACCTTCGACGCCGGCCTGCAGAGCTTCGTCAAGGAAGCGCAGATGCTGGCGCAGTTCGACCACCCGGCGCTGGTCAAGGTGTACCGCTTCTGGGAGGCCAACGGCTCGGCCTACATGGTGATGCCGTTCTACGAGGGCACCACGCTGCGCGATGCGTTGCGCGCGCGCAGCGAACGACCCGACGAGGCCACCATCCTGGGCTGGATCGGGCCGGTGGCCGACGCGCTGTCGGTGATCCACGCCGAGCAGTGGTACCACCGCGACATCGCGCCCGACAACATCATGCTGCTGGCCGGCACCGGCCGCCCGCTGCTGCTGGACTTCGGCGCCGCGCGCCGCGTCATCGGCGACATGACGCAGGCGCTGACCGTGATCCTCAAGCCCGGCTATGCGCCGGTGGAGCAGTACGCCGAGGTGCCGGGCATGAAACAGGGCCCGTGGACCGACGTGTACGCGCTGGCCGCGGTGGCGCATTTCGCGGTGCGCGGGCGCACGCCGCCGCCGTCGGTGGGCCGGCTGCTGAACGACAGCTACGAGCCGCTGGCCCAGGCCGCCACCGGCCTGGCCGGGCGCTACAGCGCGCGCTTCCTGGCCGCCATCGACCATGCGCTGGCCGTGCGCCCCGACCAGCGCACGCCCGACATCGCCAGCTTCAAGCGCGAACTGGGGCTGGGCGAAGCCCCGGTGGCGCCGGTGGCCGCCGCCGCCACGGCGCTGCCGCCGCTGCATGCCGGCCGCGTAGACGCAGCGCCGGCCCGCGCCCCGGCCGGGCCCGCTCCGGCGGCCCCCGCGCCGGCTGCGGTGCCTGCGGTGCCTGCGGCGCTGCCGCCCACCGTGGTGATGGACAGCGCTCCGCCTGCTGCCGGCCCGGTGGCCGGTGGCGCCGCAGCAGCAGCAGCGCCCGCCCCGTCGTCGGCCGGCGGGCGAGGCGCGTTGCTCGGTGCCGTCGCCGTGGTGGCGCTGTTGGCCGCCGGTGGCGCCTGGTGGGCCTGGCGTCCGGCGGCTGCGCCACAGCCTGCGGCGGCCGCCGCACCGCCCGCGCCGGCCCCAGTCGCCAGTGCGCCCGCGGGGGGCGGTGCCGTCCCGGGTGGGGCGCCGGCAGCCGCCGGCTTCGACGTGGCGGCCGAGTTCGCCCGCGTGATGCAGGCCCAGACACCGGGCTACGGACTGGACGTGGCCATGGACAAAAGCCGCCTGCGCATCGACCGCGACAAGCTGGTGTTCACGCTGCGCTCGCTGCAGGAAGGCTATGTCTACGTCTTCTACAACGGCGCCGACGGCCAGCTGCAGCAGCTCTATCCCAACGGTCTGACGCCGCCGCCGCGCATCGCCAAGGGCGGCACGCTGAAGCTGCCGCAGGGCCGGCTGGATTTCAACGTGGCCGGCCCGGCCGGCGTGAGCCGCCTGCTGGTGATGGTGAGCCGCTGGCCGCGCGACCATGGCGAGTACGGTCCGAAGGAAGACAACGGCTTCCGCAGCTTCCCCACCGGGGCCGATGCCGCGGCCAAGCTGGCTGCACACCGCGGCCCGCTGCCGCTGCTGGCCGGCCAGGCCCAGTGTCCGCCGGGCGGCGCCACCTGCGAAGACGCCTTCGGCGCGGCGATGACCACCTTCGAGGTGACGCCCTGAGCCTGGTGTGTTGAGCCCCCTGCGCGGCGCAGGCGGGCGCGGTCACATGCGTTCAGGCCCGGCCGGCGGCACCGGCCCGTGGGCGTTGGGCCCGGGCGTGCCGCGGCGCAGCGCCAGCACCAGCAGCGCGACGGTGCCCAGCACCGGCACCGCAGCCAGCAGCAACCACCAGCCGCTGCGGCCGGTGTCGTGCAGCCGGCGGATGGCCACACCCACCGCCGGCGGCAGCATGGCCAGCGCGAACAGCGTGGACAGCAGCGCCACCCCGCCGCCGTGGCCGCGGCTGCCGGCTTGGCCCACCACGGCGTCGATCACCGTCAGGTAGACCGAGATCAGGCCGTACAGGCCCATGAAGCACCAGTACTCGCGACGCCGCGCACGGCCCTGCCACACGGCATAGTGGCGCACGGCGTGGAGAAACCAGTCCATGGCGCGCCGGTCCGTCAGGGCAGCACGATGTCGGGCGGCGCGGTGATCACCGGCAGCGGCTGCGTGTCGTCGCCGCTGTAGGCGGCGGCCGTGGCGGCCTCGGGCGCCCCGGGCGCGGCGGTCGCGGCAGGCCGGCGCGGCACCCGCACCGCGGGCCAGGCGAAGAACTGGTGGACCTCGTCGGCGCGCGCCATCGTGTCGGCTTCGCCCAGCGCCATCAGCTCGCGCGTGAACGGCGCCTCGAACAGCAGGTAGCTGGCCAGTGCGGCGCCGCGCGCATCGGGGCCCACGCCGCCCACGCCCACGCCGCGCAGCAGCGCGCGCACCGGCGTCGGCAGGTTCTCGAGGTGGCGCGTGGCGATGTCGTCGATGCGCTGGCTGGGCGAGATCACCAGCGACTCCACCGGCCGCAGCGGCGTGTCCTGCCGCACATGGTCGGGCAGCAGGGCCAGCGTGCGGTTGATGCGCTGCATGCGCTCGATGTCCACCGTCAGCGCATCCAGGAAGATGCTGGACATCGCGTGGCCGGCGATCTGCGCCAGGCTGGGGTAGTCGGCGTCGGGGTGGCGGGGCGCCTGGGCGGGCGGCTCGTGCATGCGCCCGGCGCCGATGATCAGCAGCCGTTCAGCCCCCAGGTGGATGGCCGCCGACAGCGGCGCGCTCTGGCGCATGCTGCCGTCGCCGTACCAGCCGGCATGGCCGCCCGGCCCGTGCACGCGCGCGGCCGGAAAGATGAAGGGGATGGCCGACGAGGCCAGCAGGTGTTCGACACCGATCTCGTCGATCTGCAGCGCGATGCGCTGCGAGCGCAGCCAGGGCTCGATGCGCTGGGCCGCGCTGTAGAAGGTGACATGCTCGCCGGTGGAGTAGCTGGAGGCTGTGACCGCCAGCGCATGCAGCTGCCGCTGCTGCAGCAGCCGGGGCAGGCGCTGCAGCGGCACGGCTTGGCGCAGCAGGTCGGCCAGCGGCGCGTTGTCCAGCAGCGAGCGCGGGCGCAGCTTGCGCCAGCGGGCGATCAGCCAGCCGGCCGACAGCATCGTGAGCCAGCGCGCGCCGGTGCGCAGCACGCCCAGGGCGTCGGCGCGGTAGACCTGGTCGGCGCTGAAGTTCTCCCACACCCGCGCCAGCACCTCGACCGCACCTTCGAAGGTGTCGGCATGACAGGCCAGCGACGCGGCATTGATCGCGCCCGCCGAGGTGCCGGTGATGATGCCGAAGGGGTTGCTCAGCCGGGCGCGGTGGCGCAGCCGCTCGCGGCGCAGCCGGGCGATGGCGCGCAGCACGCCCACCTGGTAGGCGGCGCGGGCGCCACCGCCGCTGAGCACCAGACCGGTGAGCGGGGTTTCGACCATGGCCCGAATGTAGCGGGCCGTCCCCGACGTGTGATCAGGGAAAAATGCTGCAAAACGCACGCAGACGGGCTGCCGCGCGCGCCGCGTTCAGTAGGTTTCCAGGTGCAGCCGGCCTTCGCGCTTGAGCGTGGCGCCCACCGTGTCCCATTCCAGCCCGGCGCCATGGGCGATGTCGCGCAGCGCCAGCACCACCCCCTCTTCCATGGCCTTGAGGCCGCAGACGTAGAAGTGCGCGAGCGGGTCGGCCAGCAGCGTGGCCAGGTCGGCCGCACGCTCGCGCATGGCGTCCTGCACGTACTTGCGCGGCTGGCCATTGCGGCCGTTCATGCGGCTGAAGGCGAAATTGATGTCGATGAAATCCTTGGGCAGGCTCTGCAGCGGGCCGAAGTAGGGCAGCTCCTGCTGGCTGCGCGCGCCGAAGAACAGCATCAGCCGGCCGCCCTCGAACTGGGCGGACTGCCGCTGGCGGCGGCGCCACTCGGTCATCGCCCGCATCGGCGCGCTGCCGGTGCCGGTGCAGATCATCACGATGTGGCTCTTCGGGTGGTTGGGCATCAGGAAGCTGGTGCCGAAGGGCCCGATCACCTGCACCGTGTCGCCCACCTTCAGGTCGCACACGAAGTTGCTGGCCACGCCGCGCACCGGGCGGCCCTGGTGGTCCTCCAGCACGCGCTTGACGGTGAGCGACAGGTTGTTGTGCCCGGGTCGCTCGCCGTTGCGCGGGCTGGCCACGCTGTACTGGCGGGCATGGTGCGGCCGGCCGTTGGCATCGGTGCCGGGCGGCACGATGCCGATGCTCTGGCCTTCCAGCACCGGGAAGGGCAGCGCGCCGAAGTCCAGCACGATGTGGTGCGTGTCGTACTCGGTGCCGACCTCGGTGACGCGCAGGTTGCCCGCCACCGTGGCGGTGATGAAGGGCTGCGCGGCCTTGGGGCCGTAGAGGTTGGTGTACGGGTGCGCGGCGCTCCACGGCGGCAGCGTGGCGCCGTAGCTCGCGGCCTGGAACGGCGCCTGGCCGGTGGCATCGGCCACGGCGGCCGGGGCTTCGGCGGGTGCGGCCTCGACCGTTCCCGCGCCAGCCTCGGCCAGCTGCTCGGCGCTCAGTTCGGCCGGCAGGCTGTCCCAGCCCAGCTGCTCGTCCAGCGTGTAGGCGCGCGCTGCCGGCATGCGCCGGTAGTTGTCGATCGAGCCGGTGGGGCAGGGCGAGATGCAGGCGTTGCACCAGTTGCACTTGGCGGCATCGACCACGTAGTTGCGGCTGTCGTGCGTGATCGCGCCCACGGGGCACATGGTCTCGCAGGTGTTGCAGCGGATGCAGATCTCGGGGTCGATCAGGTGCTGCTTGATGACGGTGACGGCCATGTCCATGGTGCGCGGTATCCAGGGCAGAGGATCAACCCAGCGGCCGCCGCGGAACCGGCTTTGCCGGGCCGCTGGCGGCGCCCCCTTGAGGGGGTAAGCGGGACGAACAAGCGTCCAGTGGACGCTTGTTGGCCGGCGAACGGCTTGCCCGCTTCGGGGGTGGGTCAGTTCTTCAGTTGAAGCGGACGTACTCGAAGTCGACCGGCTGGCGGTTGATGCCGAGTGCCGGCGGCGCGATCCAGTTCGCGAACTTGCCGGGCTCGACCACGCGGCCCATCAGGCTGGCAACGAAGGCGCGGTCGGTGTCGCTGGGCAGCCAGTCTTCCACCTTGGCGTTCCACTCGTGGTCGGTGATCACGCGGCCCTCGGGCGAGACCTTCACGCCCGACAGCGTGCCGATCTGGCGGTGGAAGGCCTTGTGCGGCACCTTCAGCTTGAACGGGATGCCGGCCTTCTCGATGACCTTGTTCCAGCGCTCGACGCCACCGATGGAGTCCTTGATGTAGTCGTCGCGCAGCACCTCGTTCAGCGCGTTGAGCATCGGCACTTCCTTCTCGGTCAGCTGGCCGCCCTGCACTTCCAGCACGCGGTAGGTGCTGCCCTTGAGGATGTGGTCGTCCAGGCGCTTGCCTTCCTCGAAGCGGCCCTTCAGGCCCGACGAGTAGAAGGTGGCGGCATTGCTGCTCTGGTCGGCGCCGAACAGGTCGATGGTGACGCTGAAGTGGAAGTTCAGGTAGCGCTGCAGCGTGGGCAGGTCGATCACGCCGGCGGCGCGCAGCTTGCCCGGGTCGTCGGTCTTCAGCTCGTTCATCACCTGGCAGGTGCGCTGGATCACGCGGCTCACGCCCGACTCGCCCACGAACATGTGGTGCGCCTCTTCGGTCAGCATGAACTTGGTGGTGCGGGCCAGCGGGTCGAACGCGCTTTCGGCCAGCGCGCACAGCTGGAACTTGCCGTCGCGGTCGGTGAAGTACGTGAACATGAAGAACGACAGCCAGTCGGGCGTCTTCTCATTGAAGGCGCCCAGGATGCGCGGGTTGTCCTGGTCACCCGAGCGACGCTCCAGCAGGGCCTCGCCTTCCTCGCGGCCGTCGCGGCCGAAGTACTTGTGCAGCAGGTACACCATGGCCCACAGGTGGCGGCCTTCCTCCACGTTGACCTGGAACAGGTTGCGCAGGTCGTACTGGCTGGGGCAGGTCAGGCCCAGGTGGCGCTGCTGCTCGACCGAGGCCGGCTCGGTGTCACCCTGCGTCACGATGATGCGGCGCAGGTTGGCCCGGTGCTCGCCCGGCACCTCCTGCCAGGCGTCCTCGCCCAGGTGGTCACCGAAGTGGATCTTGCGGTCCTTCTCTGCCGGGTTCAGGAAGATGCCCCAGCGGTAGTCGGGCATCTTCACGTGGCCGAACTGGGCCCAGCCCTGCGGATCGACGCTGACCGCGGTGCGCAGGTACACATCGAAGTTCTGCGAGCCATCGGGCCCCATGTCGCCCCACCAGTTCAGGTAGTTGGGCTGCCACTGCTCGAGCGCGCGCTGCAGCGTGCGGTCCTCGGCCAGATTGACGTTGTTGGGGATCTTCTCGCTGTAGTTGATGCTGCTCATGCTGTCTGCTCCACGTGGGTTTGAATAGACGCTTGCTTAGACGCGGTTCCAGTCGAAGGCGGCCTTGTCGCCTTTTCCGTAGACCTTCAATGCACCCTTTTCGCCAACGGCGTTCGGACGCTGGAAGATCCAGTTCTGCCAGGCCGTGAGGCGGCCGAACACGCGGGTGACCATGTTCTCCACGCCGTTGAAGCGCAGGTTGGCCTCCATGCCGGTCAGCGCGTCGGGGCTCATGGCCACGCGCTCCTCGATGGCGATGCGGGTCTCGTCGGCCCAGTCGATGTCGTCCGGGTTGCTGGTCACCAGGCCCAGCTTGAAGGCAGCATCGGCATCCAGGCTTTGGCCCAGCGTGGCGCGCACGGCGTCCATCGCCGGCGCCTCGTCGTAGAAGCGGCGCGCCAGGCGGCTCTGGCCGGTGGCCATCGGGTACAGGCCGAAGCTGGCACCGCTGACGGCGATCTTCGGCGTGGCGGCTGCGTCGTCGGGCAGCATCAGCATGTAGCTGCGGTCGCAGGCCAGGGCCAGCTCGAGGAAGGTGCCGGCGAAGCACGAGCCCGGCTCGATCAGCGCGAACAGGCTGCGCGAGCTGACATCCAGGCGGCTGAGCGTGCGGCGCAGGTGGCCGACCGTGGCGCGTACCAGCCAGTGGTCGCCGTGGGCGGCCAGGGTTTCGTCCATGGCCAGCACGGCGGCGGCGTCGCCCTGCGTCTTGATCAGCCAGGTGCCGATCTCGGGCTCGTTGGTGCGCATCTCCAGGATGGCGTCGTCCAGTTCACGGGCCAGCACCAGCGGGTACCAGGCGCTGCCGGCGGCCTCGATGCCGGCCACGTCGGTGGGCTGGGCGCCGGTGGGGCCCTTCACGGTCAGGCTGGCGGTGCGGCGGGCGCGGTCGATCTCGACCGTGACATGGCCGTAGCGCAGCGCATCGGCTTCCACCGTCTTGTTCAGCGGCCCCAGCGTCACGCCGGTGGCGTGGGTGGGGCGGTGGCTGGCGGCGGCCAGCTGGCGGGCGCGCTCCTGCACCTTGGCGGCGAACTGCGCGGGCTTGGCGATGTCGTCCACCAGGCGCCAGTCCTTGGCCTTCTGGCCGCGCACGCCCTCGGTGGTGGTGCAGAAGATGTCGGCCAGGTCGTGTCGCACCCTGCGCTTGTCGGTCACGCGGGTCAGGCCGCCGGTGCCGGGCAGCACGCCCAGCAGCGGCACTTCCGGCAGGCTCACGGCACTGCTGCGGTCGTCCACCAGGATGATCTCGTCGCAGGCCAGGGCCAGCTCGTAGCCGCCGCCGGCGCAGGCGCCGTTCACGGCGGCCAGGGTCTTGAGCCCGTCGTGGCTGGACGAATCCTCCAGCCCGTTGCGCGTCTCGTTGGTGAACTTGCAGAAGTTCACCTTCCAGGCGTGGCTGCTGACGCCGAGCATGAAGATGTTGGCGCCCGAGCAGAACACCTTGTCGCGGCTGCTCGTGACCACGAGCGTGCGCACTGTGGGGTGCTCGAAGCGCACGCGGTTGATGGCGTCGTTGAGCTCGATGTCCACGCCCAGGTCGTAGCTGTTGAGCTTGAGCTTGTAGCCCTCGCGCAGGCCGCCGTTCTCGTCCACGCCCATGGCCAGCGTGGCGATCTCGCCCTCGACCTTCAGCGTCCAGTGGCGGTAGCGGGAAGGATCGGTCTGGTAATCGACTCGGCTGGCTTGGCTCACGGAGGTCTCCTCAGCTGCGCGGCGGCAGGTGGGTTAGGCAGGATAGTGCGTTGATCTGAATTCAGTGCACGCAGTATGGTGCATGTTGTTGGGCGAGGTCAAGCAATTTGCTGCATGTGGGGGAATGGGCTGCTCAGCCCGGCGGCAGCGCCAGCGCCTGGCGCACCAGTTCGCGCAGCGCCGTGAAGCTGGGCTCCAGCGCCTGGGCGCTGGTGTCGAGCGTGAACTCGGCCTTGGAATAGAAGGCCGCACGCCCGGCCAGGATGCGCTTGAGGTCATCCATGGCCTCGGCGCTGGCGGCCATCGGGCGCATGTCGCCCTGGGCGGCCACGCGCTTCATGTGGTCTTCGGGGCTGGCCTGCAGCCACACGGTGGTGCAGTGGGCCAGCAGCAGGTTGAAGGTGGCGGGGTCGGACACCAGGCCACCGGGCGTGGCGATCACCGCCTCGGGGTAGATCTGGATCGCCTCTTCCAGCGCACGGCGCTCGTAGCGGCGGTAGGCGTTCTGGCCGTACAGCGCCTGGATCTCGCTGATGCTGCAGCCGGCGAACTTCTCGATCTCGCGGCTCAGTTCCACGAACGGGAAGCCCAGGTCGTCGGCCAGCAGCTGGCCCAGCGTGGACTTGCCCGCGCCGCGCAGGCCGATCAGCGCCACGCGCGGGCTGCGCCCGGCATTGCCGCCGCCGGTGCCCAGCAGCTCGCCCACGGCCACGCGCACGCGGCGCAGCGTGGCTTCGTCGCGGTGCTCCAGCAACTCGCGCAGCAGCAGCCACTCGGGCGTGGAGGTGGTGACGTCGCCGGTCAGCTCGGCCAGCGGGCAGTGCAGGGCCTGGGCCACCTGCTGCAGCACCAGGATGGAGGCATTGCCGATGCCGTATTCCAGATTGGCCAGGTGCCGCTCGCTGACCGCGGCGGCCAGCGCCACGGCCTTGCGCGTCATGCCACGGCGCGCGCGCAGGGCGCGCACCCGGTCGCCCAGGGCCACCAGGAACGGGTTCTTCTCTTCCGTGTCGGGGCCGGCGTCGGGGTCGCCGGCCATCGCCGCCTCATGAACTATCGTGCTTGACACCCGAACTCCTCGAACCTATCGTTGTTGGCACGCACAATAATTCATCTGATCTGGCGTCGCAAGCCGGATCGACAAGCTGCAAGGCCCGCGCGATGAGCACCACCCCCGACCAATTCCGCGCCCGGCTGGCGGCGCTGACCTCCCAGATCGCCGGCCGTCCGCTCGACGCCGCCCTCGACGCCTGGCTGAACGCCGAGCACGGCCCGGCCAGCGCCACCTGGCAGGCCCTGGCCGCCGACTGCGCCACCGGCGTGCGCGAGGGCTGGCTGTGCAACCGCGAGGGCGGTGGCATCCGTTATGGCCGCATCTTCAAGCCGGCCGATGACCTGCACGGCTTCTCGGTCGATGTGGTCGACATGGCCGACATCGCCGGCCCGCACCATGTGCATCCGCAGGGCGAGATCGACCTGGTGATGCCGCAGGACGGCCACGCCGCGCAGTTCGACGGCCGCCCGGCCGGCTGGGTGGTTTACCCGCCCGGCAGCGCCCACCGGCCCACGGTGAGCGCCGGCCGCGCGCTGGTGCTGTACCTGCTGCCGCAGGGGCAGATCGAGTTCACGCGGTGAGCCTGGCTGTCGGCGCGGGCCCGGGGCCGATCGAGTTCATCGACATCGCCTGGGCCGGCCGCCCGGTGCGCATCGAGCATCAGTGGATCGCGGCCGAGGATGCCGACGCGCCGTTGATCGTCTTCCTGCACGAGGGCCTGGGCTCGGTGGCGATGTGGCGCGACTTTCCGGCGCGGCTGTGCGCGGCCACCGGCTGCCGTGGCCTGGTGTATTCGCGCCCCGGCTATGGCCGCTCGACGCCGCGGGCGCCCGGCGAGGCCTGGCTGAACGACTTCATGCACCGCCAGGCGCACGAGGTGTTGCCGGCGCTGCTGGCGGCGCTGAAGGTCGACGCACCGTACTGGCTGTTCGGGCACAGCGACGGCGGTTCGATCGCGCTGCTGCATGCCGCACGCTGGCCCGAGCGCGTGGCCGGCACCGTGGTGCTGGCGCCGCACATCCTGGTGGAAGACGTCTCGGTGGCCAGCATCGCCCTGGCGCGCACGGCCTACGAATCCACCGACCTGCGCAGCCGCCTGGCCAAGTACCACGACGACCCCGACAGCGCCTTCTGGGGCTGGAACGACATCTGGCTGCACCCGGCGTTCCGCGCCTGGGCCATCGCCGACGAACTGCCCACGCTGACCGGCCCGCTGCTGGCCATCCAGGGCCTGGACGACGCGTACGGCACGCTGGCCCAGATCCGCGGCATTGCCGAGCGCTGCCCGCAGACGCGCCTGCTGGAACTGCCGGCCTGCGGCCATTCGCCGCACAAGGACCAGCCGCAGGCGGTGATCGACGCGGTGGAGGCCTGGACGCGCGGCGCCGTCTGACCTGGCGGGCGCGGCGGCGGCCGCGTCAGCGCGGCTCGTTGCGCTGCTCGGCCTCGCGCCGCAGCTTCACGCACTCGGGGTGGTTGCGCAGTTCGGGCACGCGGCTGCACTGGCGCTCGATGCAGGCCCAGCGCGCGATCAGCACGCGGCCCTCGCAGCGCTCGCTGGGGCTCAGCACCCGGGCCTTCATGACCATGGGTTCACCGTCGGGGTCGGCCTCAGCGGCCACCGGCGCGGGCGCGGGGGCCGCGGCGCGGGGCGGTGGTGTCACCGCGGCGGTGGGTGTGCCCTGGCGTGAGGCGCCCGCCGAGGGGCCGGCGGCCGCCGGGTTCACCGACGGGGCGGGTGCGGTTGTGTGCGGCGCAGGCGCTGCCGCGCTGGTGGTGCCCGCTGCGGTGGCCGTGCCGGTGGCGGGTGTGGCGGGGGATGTGGCGGGGGATGTGGCAGCGCCAGGGTGTGAGGCCGTGCCCGGGCTGGGCGGCGGCGGCAGCATCGGCCAGCGGTAGGCGCCCGACGCCGCGGCGGCAGGTGCCGTGGGCGCGGCGTTGCCCGGCCGGTTGGCAGCGCCCGCCGTGGCGGGGCTGGACGGCCTGGGCGTGGTGGCCGCAGGGCTGGGGCCGGCCGGGACTGCACCCGGCGCGCTGGCCATCGCCGGCGGTGCCGTGGCACTGGCCTGCGGCCCGGGCCCCTCGGCGGTGGCCAGCGGAGCCGAGGCTGGCGCCGGGGCCTCCGCAGGGCTGCTGGCGGCCACCGGCACGGCCTGCGGCGCCGGGCCCGACCGCCACAGCGTGCCCAGCGCCAGAGCCACGAGCACGCCCGCGCCCACCAGGGCCGGCAGGCGCCAGCCCAGGCTGCGGCGCGGTGGCGTGGGGACGGCGCTGGCCGGGGTGGCGGCGGGTGGATCCACCGGGGGGGCCGCGTCGAGTGGGCGGCTCGCCGGGGCCGGGGGCGGCGCTTCCTCGGTGGTGGTGCGGTCGGTGCCGGGCGACGCGGGTGCCCGGCCATCGATCCAGATTTCCGGGGCGGCGGTGGCCGGTTCTGCCACGGCCGTGGGTGCCCAGGCCTGCGCGTCGGGCTGCTCCGGGCCGGTGGCGCGCCCATCGGCGGGCGGCGCGTCGGGGGGCGGGCTGGGCGGCGGCGCGCTGGACGGCGGCGCGCTGGACGGCGCCGGCCCGCCGCGGCGCATCAGCTGCGTGCGCTCGAAGGGCTCGTCGGCCGCGGGTGGCTCGCGGCGGCCGGCCAGCGCGTCGACCAGATCGGCCACCTGATGGGGACGGTCGGCGGGCCGCGGCTGCAGCATCCAGTCGATGCAGCGCAGGAAGCGCTCGCTGCAGCCCGGCAGCGCCTGCCGGGCCAGCGGCGGCATGTCGTCGTGCACCGTGCGCGTGGTGGCGGGGGGTGGCGCGCGGCCGACCAGCAGGTAGTGCACCGTTGCACCCAGCGCGTACAGGTCGGTCCATGGCCCCTGCTTGACCGCGCCGGCCTCGCCATATTGCTCGATCGGCGCATAGGCCGGCTTCAGGATGGCGGTCAGTGCCATGCTCTTGTCGCCGATCACGCGGCGCGCGGCGCCGAAGTCCAGCAGCACCGGCCGGCCGTCGGGCTCGATCAGCACGTTGTCGGGCGAGATGTCGCGGTGGTACACGCCCTCGCGGTGCAGGCGCGCCAGCGCCCCCAGCAGCGGCTCGACGATGGCGCGCAGCCAGGCCTCGTCCGGCGGCTCGCGCAGCGCGCGGCGCACCTGCTGCAGGTTCTGGCCGGCGTAGTAGGGCATGGCCATGTAGGCCGTGTGGTGCGCTTCCCAGTAGCGGTGCACCTTCACCAGCGACGGGTGGTCGAAGCGCGCCAGCAGCCGCGCCTCGTTGACGAAGCTGCGCAGCCCCAGCGAGAAGCTCTCGGCGTTGGCCTGCGACAGCACCGCCACCTCCAGCGTCGCCGGGCTGCGCCCGGCCAGCGAGCCGGGCATGTACTCCTTGATCGCCACCTCGCGCTCGAGCGCGTGGTCGAAGGCCAGGTAAACGATGCCGAAGCCGCCGACGCCCAGCACGCGCCGGATCTCGAACTCACCCAGCCGGGTGCCGCGCGGCAGTGCGCTGGGCGGATCGGCGTCGGGCAGGGCGGCGGGCATGGCCCGGGCAGGATAGCAGCCGCCCTGCGCGGGCCAAGCGCCGGATCGGGGGTGCCGGCCGGCTCAGCGCGCCGCGCGGGCGGCCTTCAGCGCGTCGGCAATCGCCTGGTTGGCGGCGGCCACGGCGTACAGCAGGGTGCGGGCGGTGGCCGGGCCGTCCAGCTCCAGCCGGGCGTCCACGCGCGGCGCCTCGCCGGGCGCCACGCCCAGGCGGCGGCCCAGCGCCAGCAGGGCCTGCAGCGGATCGGCCGCGCCGCCGCCAGCGCCTGCCATCCCGGCGGCATCGGTGGGCGCCGGCACCAGCCGGCCGAACTCGGGGGCCAGCACCAGGGCTTCGGCCAGCGTCACCTGGGCCAGCTGGGCATGGGCCTGCACCAGGGCCGACTGCGGCGCCGGCACCAGTTCCATCCACGGCGACAGCGCCGGGCCGCCGCCGGCGAAGCTGCTGCGGCGCTCGCCGGCGGGATCCAGCCCGCCCAGGTTGACGGCGATCGCCAGCGACAGGCCCTCGATGCCCTGGGTGGCGAAGGCCACGCGCGCGGCCAGGTTGCCGGGGTTCAGGCCGGCGGGCAGGCGCGGCACGATGCCCATGCCCGTGGGGGCCAGCACCAGGTAGCGGTGCTGCGCGTCGTTGCCGGCTGATTCCACCAGCACCGGCTGGCCCGGCGTGCTGGCCGGCGCGCTGGCCTCATACACCGCGCCGGCACTGCCGAGCAGGCGGTCGATGTCCTCGGGCTGCACGCCGGCGGCGGCCAGCCGGGCCTGCAGGTCGGCCCAGGCGCGGTCGGTCAGCGCCTGCAGCGCGCCGATGTCGGGCTGTGCGGCAAAGGCCAGCCGCGCGCCCTGGGCGCCCACGCGCCGGCCCAGCACCCGGCCGTCGACGGCGGGCGCGGGCGCCTCGCCGCCCACCTCCACCAGCAGCTGGTACTCGGCGATGTAGAAGCGCTTGCCCTGTAGATCGAGGCGGCCGCTGGTGCGGGGCGAGGGCATGGCCGCGCCCACCGGCCGGGCGAGCGCGCCCGCCACGGTGGCCGGCGCCAGCGGCTGCAGCGTGCGCGGTGCAGGGGTGGCCGGCTGTGCCCAGGCCGCCGCGATGCCCGCCCACAGCGCCGCCACGGCCAGCGCACGGGCCAGACGGCGGCTGCGGCGGGCCCGGCGCGGGCCGTCAGCCAGCGGTGCAGCACACAGGGGAGAAGGCACGGACATCGGCGCCGATGCTACGTCAGCGCCTGGGCTACAGTGCCGGCCCGTTGTCACTCGCGCCCGGCCGGCCGTGCCGGGTGCCCGCACCGATGTTCGCACCCCTGCAAGCCGCCATCGTCGATCTGGATGGCACCCTGGTCGACACCGTCGGCGACTTCGAACTCGCCCTGAACCGCACGCTGGCCGATCTGGCGCTGCCGGCGGTGGACCGCGCGTTCATCGAGCGCACCGTCGGCAAAGGCAGCGAGCACCTGATCCGCAGCACGCTGGCCCATGTGGGCGCCGATGCCGCGGCGCTGGCCGAGCCGGCCTGGCAGCACTACCAGCGCCACTACCTGGCGATCAACGGCCAAGCCTCGCGGGTCTACCCCGGCGCGCTGGAAGGCCTGCAGCGCCTGGCCGATGCCGGCCTGAAGCTGGCCTGCCTGACCAACAAGCCGGGCGCCTTCGCCCGCCCGCTGCTGGCGGCCAAGGGGCTGGACCGCTTCTTCAGCCAGGTGTTCGGCGGCGACGCCTTCGCCCGCAAGAAGCCCGATCCTCTGCCGCTGCTGGAGACCTGCAAGGCCCTGGGCACCGCACCGGCGCACACGCTGATGCTCGGCGACTCGAGCAACGATGCCCAGGCGGCGCGCGCCGCCGGCTGCCCGGTGGTGCTGGTGAGCTATGGCTACAACCACGGCCAGCCGGTGCAGGCGGCCTCGCCCGATGCGGTGATCGACCGCATCGACGCGCTGCGTTGGCCGGCCTGACGCGTCACCCGGCGTCGCGGCAGCCGCGTCAGCCGGCGCCCTGATGACTGGTCGGGGGCTTGCCCAGCAGCGCGTCCTTCAGCAGGTGATCGGCGGGCGACTTGCCCAGCCAGATGCGCAGCAGGCCGTTGAAGAACTCGGGCTCGGGGATCGGCTCGTTCATCGGCTTGCCGTTCACGCGTACCACGGTGCCGGCGCCCGGCGTCCAGTCGACGCTGAACTGGTCGCCGGCCACCAGCTTCTTCTTGGCCGCGAAGATCTCGGCCAGCCGGATGGTGCCGGGGATGCTGCGCGCGAACTCCTCGCGTGGCGAGTTGTCCTGCATGCCGCGGGTGAACAGCTTGCCCAGTTCGTTGGCGTCGATGTCGCGCAGCATCACCACCTGCACGCGCTTGGGGCCGCCGGCGGCCAGCACCGCCTCGGTGGTGGGCGCCTTGGCCGTGAGGTACAGGCCTGCGGTGTAAACCTTGAACACCGCCTTGTAGCGGATGCCGGCGCCGTTGAGCTGCAGCACGCTGCCGCCCAGGCTGAGCTGCGGCTCGTAGCGCACGCCGGCGGTGTCGAAGTTCTGGGCCCAGGCGCCGGCAGGCAGCGCGACCAGGCCACACAGCGCCAGTGCGGCGGCGAGCCCCCGGGTCAGCGGGCGCAGGGCGGCGGGGCGGGCAGATCGGGGCACGGAACAACTCCTCGGGAGGCGACGCGAACGCGGCATGACGCAGCGCCCGCCCCGGTACGCAGGCGAACCGGGCGGGCGCCGAATGTAGCTTGAGTGATAAATGTGACACAGGCCCGGATCACGGGGGGAATTCCCCGCCCCGTTTCCCCGTCTCTGGCCGGGCGGCGGATCGCGCACCGCACCGTGGTCCGGCGCCGACGCGGACAGCGCCACGGTCACCGGCCGGTCAGAAAGCCGCTGCTACACTCGCCGCCATGTTCATCGCGCGCACTCAGACCAAAGGGTCGGCCGACCGGGGGGCTTGGCCCTGGCGACGCTCGTCCGCCTTCGTCTGACACCTGCCCGCCGGCCGGCGCGCCCTGGCACCCCGCTGCCCCTGCGCCCGCGCCTCACGGCCCACCGCCCGGTGGCGCCTTTTTGCAGCAATTGCAAGCCGCGCCGCCTGAACCGCCCAATCCCGCCTGGCCACCGATGGCGCACCTTTCGCGCCCGTGGCCGGCCCGCTGGAGGCCTGATCCGTGATCACCGAACTCGAATTCCAAAGCCTGGCCGCCCAGGGCTTCAACCGCATTCCGCTGCTGACCGAAGCCTTCGCCGACCTGGAAACCCCGCTGTCGCTGTACCTGAAGCTGGCCGGCGGCGCCAAGCACAGCTTCCTGCTCGAATCCGTCGTCGGCGGCGAGCGCTTCGGCCGCTACAGCTTCATCGGCCTGCCGGCGCGCACGCTGCTGCGCGCCACCGGCTTCGTCACCGAGGTCGTCACCGACGACCGCGTGGTCGAGCGCCACGAGGGCAATCCGCTGGACTTCATCGAGTCGTACCAGAAGCGTTTCAAGGTGGCGCTGCGCCCGGGCCTGCCGCGCTTCTGCGGTGGCCTGGCCGGCTATTTCGGCTACGACGCGGTGCGCTTCATGGAGCCCAAGCTGGCCAAGGTGCAGAAGGACGGCGGTCTCGACACCCCCGACATCCAGCTGCTGCAGACCGAGGAGCTGGCGGTCATCGACAACCTGTCGGGCCGCCTGTACCTGATCGTCTACGCCGACCCCGGCCAGCCCGAGGCCTACTTCAAGGCCAAGCGCCGCCTGGCCGAGCTGGCCGACAAGCTGCGCTATTCGGTCACCGCGCCGCAGGTCAAGCGCGGCGCCAGCCACAGCGTCGAGCACGAGCTGACGCAGGCGCAGTACGAGCGCATGGTCGAGCGCACCAAGGAATACATCGCCGCCGGCGACTGCATGCAGGTGGTGATCGGCCAGCGCCTGAAGAAGCGCTTCACCGAAAGCCCGCTGAGCCTCTATCGCGCGCTGCGCTCGCTGAATCCCAGCCCGTACATGTACTACTACGACATGGGCGGCTTCCAGATCGTCGGCGCCAGCCCCGAGATCCTGGTGCGCGAGGAGGCCACGCCCGAAGGCCAGAAGGTCACGATCCGCCCGCTGGCCGGCACCCGCCCGCGCGGCGCCACGCCCGAGAAGGACGTGGCCCTGGCCGCCGAACTGCAGGCCGACCCCAAGGAGCGCGCCGAGCACCTGATGCTGATCGACCTGGCGCGCAACGACATCGGCCGCATCGCCAAGACCGGCACGGTCAAGGTCACCGAGGCTTTCGAGATCGAGCGCTACTCGCATGTGATGCACATCGTCAGCAACGTCGAAGGCCTGCTGAAGGATGGCATGACCAACATGGACGTGCTGAAGGCCACCTTCCCGGCCGGCACGCTGAGCGGCGCGCCCAAGATCCGCGCGATGGAGATCATCGACGAGCTGGAGCCCGTCAAGCGCGGCATCTACGGCGGCGCCTGCGGCTACCTGAGCTTCGCCGGCGACATGGACGTGGCCATCGCCATCCGCACCGGCATCGTGCAGAACAACACCCTGTACGTGCAGGCCGCGGCCGGCGTGGTGGCCGATTCGGTGCCCGCGCTGGAGTGGAAGGAAACCGAGCACAAGGCGCGCGCCTTGCTGCGCGCGGCCGAGCTGGTCGAAGAAGGTTTCTGAGGAAGAAGGAGAACGACCATGCTGTTGATGATCGACAACTACGATTCCTTCACCTTTAATCTGGTGCAGTACTTCGGTGAGCTGGGCCAGGACGTGCGCGTGATCCGCAATGACGAGATCACGGTCGACGAGATCGGTGCGCTCAAGCCTCAGTACCTGGTGCTGTCACCGGGCCCCTGCTCGCCGGCCGAGGCCGGCGTTTGCGTGCCGGCCATCCAGGCCTATGTCGGCAAGCTGCCGATCCTGGGCGTGTGCCTGGGCCACCAGAGCATCGGTGCGGCGCTCGGCGGCCACATCGTGCGCGCCAAGGCGCAGATGCACGGCAAGGCCGATGTGCTGACCACTGACCAGCAGGGCGTGTATCGGGGCCTGCCCAAGCAGTTCAACGTCATCCGCTACCACTCGCTGGTGATCGAGCAGGCCACCTGCCCGAAGGAACTGGTGGTCACGTCCACCAGCGCCGACGGCGAGATCATGGGCGTGCGGCATCGTGATCTGGCCGGCACCGACAACCCGCTGGAAGGCGTGCAGTTCCACCCCGAGAGCATCCTGTCGGAGCACGGCCACGCGATGCTGCGCAACTTCCTGCAACTCGGTCGGGGCGCCTGATGAGCAGCGTCGCCTACGGATCCGGCACCAACACTCGGGCCGCCGGCCCGGTGGTGGATCTGCGCAGCGACACGGTGACGCGGCCTACCGCGGCCATGCGTGCCGCGATGGCCGCCGCCGAGGTCGGCGACGACGTGTTCGACGACGACCCCACGGTGCATGCGCTGCAGGCGCGCATCGCCGGCCTGCTGGGCAAGGAGGCGGCGCTGTTCATGCCCAGCGGCACGGCCAGCAACCTGTGCGCGCTGCTGACCCATGGCACGCGCGGCGACGAGTACCTGGTCGGCCAGCTGGCCCACTGCTACCGCTACGAGGGCGGCGGCGGTGCCGTGCTGGGCGGCCTTCAGCCGCAGCCGATCGCGATGCGCCCCGACGGCACGATGGACCTGGCCGACATCGCCGCGGCCATCAAGCCCGACGACGAACACTTCGCCCGCACCCGCCTGCTGTGCCTGGAGAACACCTGGAACGGCAACGTGCTGCCGGCGGGCTATGTGGCCGAGGCCACCGCGCTGGCCCACGGCCGCGGCCTGGCCACGCACTTGGACGGCGCGCGCCTGTTCAATGCCGCCGTGGCCTCGGGCGCCGCGCCAGCGGATCTGGCGCGCGGCTTCGACACGGTGAGCGTGTGCTTCAGCAAGGGCCTGGGCGCGCCGGTGGGCTCGGCCCTGGTCGGCCCGGCCGACTTCATCGCCCGCGCGCGGCGCTGGCGCAAGGTCACCGGCGGCGGCATGCGCCAGGTGGGCCTGCTGGCGGCTGCGGCGCTGCACGCGCTCGATCACCATGTCGATCGCCTGGCCGACGACCATGCCCGCGCTCGCCGTCTGGCCGATGGCCTGAGCGGCCTGCCGGGCCTGACCGTCACGCCGCCGCAGACCAACATCGTATTCGCCAGCGTGAGCGGCGACCGTGGCCCCGCGCTGCTGGCCCACCTGGCCGCACGCGGCGTGTTGGCCACCGGCCTGATCGGCCTGCGCTTCGTCACCCACCTTGATGTCGACGATGCCGGCATCGACCGCGCCGTTGCTGCGGTGCGCGAATTCCTGCTGTCCTGACCCGGAGATCCACGCCATGCCGATCAGCAACACCGAAGCCCTGACCCGCGTCATCGAGCACCGCGAGATCTTCCACGACGAGATGCTGGCGCTGATGCGCCGCATCATGCAGGGCGAGATGTCGCCGGTGATGATCGCCGCCTTCGCCATCGGCCTGCGCGTCAAGAAGGAGACGGTGGGCGAGATCGCCGCCGCCGCCCAGGTGATGCGCGAGTTCGCCACGCCGGTGGCGGTGGCCGACCGCACGCACCTGGTCGACATCGTCGGCACCGGCGGTGATGGCTCGCACACCTTCAACATCTCCACCGCGTCCACCTTCGTGGCCGCCGCCGCGGGCGCGCGCGTGGCCAAGCATGGCGGGCGCAGCGTGTCGTCCACCTCGGGCTCGGCCGATGTCATCGAGGCGCTGGGCGCCCGCATCGATCTGAAGCCCGAGCAGGTGGCCGCCTGCGTCGCCGAGACCGGCATCGGCTTCATGTTCGCGCCCAACCACCACGCGTCGATGAAGCATGCCGCGCCGGTGCGCAAGGAGCTGGGCGTGCGCACCATCTTCAACATCCTGGGGCCGCTCACCAACCCGGCCGGTGCCGCCAACACGCTGCTGGGCGTGTTCCACCCCGATCTGGTGGGCATTCTGGTGCGCGTGCTGCAGCGCCTGGGCGCCGAGCATGCGCTGGTGGTCTACGGCATGAACGGCATGGACGAGATCTCGCTGTCCGGTGAAACGCTGGTGGGCGAGTTGAAGGACGGCGAAGTGCGCGAGTACGTGGTGCATCCCAGCGACTTCGGCCTGCCGGTCTACGACAGCCGCGTGCTGCGCGTGGCCAACCGCGACGAGTCGGTGCAGTGCATCCAGCGTGCGCTGGCCAACGAGGACGGCCCGGTGCGCGACATCGTGCTGCTCAATGCCGGCGCGGCGCTGTACGCCGCAGGCGTGGCCGCCAACGTGGCCGAAGGCGTCAAGCGCGCCCGCGAGGCCGTGGCCTCGGGCGCGGCCATGGCCAAGCTGAGCCAGTTCGTCGCCGCCACCCAGCGCCTGGCCGGCGCCTGATTCCCGGAGCACGAAGCCCATGTCCGACATCCTGAACAAGATCGTCGAGGTCAAGTGGACCGAGGTGGCCGCTGCCCGCGCCGTCGAGTCCGAGGCCGCGCTGCGCGCCCGCGCCGACGAGGCCAACCGCGCCAACCCGCCGCGTGGCTTTGCCGCCGCGCTGCAGGCCAAGGTGGCGGCCGGGCGGCCGGCCGTGATCGCCGAGGCCAAGAAGGCCAGCCCCAGCAAGGGTGTGATCCGCGCCGATTTCCGCCCCGCCGACATCGCCGCCAGCTACCAGCGTGGCGGCGCGGCCTGCCTCAGCGTGCTGACCGACCGCCCGTTCTTCCAGGGCTGCACCGAATACCTGCAGCAGGCCCGCGCCGCCTGCGCGCTGCCGGTGATCCGCAAGGACTTCCTCGTTGACCCCTACCAGGTGCTGGAAGCCCGGGCGATGGGCGCCGATGCCATCCTGCTGATCGCCGCCTGCCTGAGCGACGCGCAGATGGCCGAACTGGAAGCCTGCGCCATCGAACTGGGCCTGGATGTGCTGGTCGAGGTGCACGACGGTGACGAGCTCGAGCGCGCGCTGCGCCTGAAGACGCCGCTGGTCGGCATCAACAACCGCAACCTGCGCAGTTTCGAGGTCTCGCTGGACACCACGCTGGGCCTGCTGCCGCGCGTGCCGGCCGACCGGCTGCTGGTCACCGAATCGGGCATCCTGGGTCCGGTCGACGTGCACCGCATGCGCGAGGCCAACGTCCACGCCTTCCTGGTCGGCGAGGCCTTCATGCGCGCAGGCGACCCTGGCGCTGAACTGGCACGGCTGTTCGCGTGAGCCGCCGCGCGCCCGCGGCGGGGCAGGGCCGGCTGTTCGACGATGCGTCCGCCGCCATGCCGGCCGCGGCGGCGCTTGCGCAGCCGAACGACAACCGGCTGCTCGAGCCCATCGATGCGCTGCTGGCGCGCGCCGAGGCCGAATTGGGTGACTGGGCGCCGGTGATCCGCGCTTGGGCCGACTCCCCCGACGGCCAGGCTCTGCAGCGCCACATCGCCCAGCGCCAGGCCGCCGGTGCGGTGATCTACCCGGCCGATGTGTTCCATGCGCTGCGCCTGACGCCGCGCGCAGCCGTGCGGGTGGTCATCCTCGGCCAGGACCCGTACCACGGCGCCGGACAGGCGGAAGGCCTAGCCTTCTCGGTGCCGGCGGGCCAGCGCATCCCGCCCAGCCTGCGCAACATCGACGTCGAACTGCAGCGCGACCTGGGGCTCCCGGCGCCTGCTCACGGCCACCTGGCGGCCTGGGCGCGCCAGGGCGTGCTGCTGCTCAACACCACGCTCACCGTCGAGGAGGGCCAGCCCGCCAGCCACGCCAAACGGGGCTGGGAGGCGCTGACCGACGCACTGATCCGCGCCACGGCCGCCGATGCGGGCGACAAGGCCTGCCTGCTGTGGGGGGCGCACGCGCAGGCCAAGGCCGCGCTGATCGACAGCGCCGGCGGTGGCCGTCACCGCGTGCTGTGCGCCAATCATCCGTCGCCACTGTCGGCCCGCCGGCCACCGGTGCCGTTCATCGGCTGTGGCCACTTTTCGGCGGCGCAGGCCTTCGTGGCCGAGCGTCACCCGGGCCGCCCGCCCCTGGACTGGCGACGCTGAGCGCGGCCGAAATCGCAGTCAACGCACGCAGTCATTGTTCAGTCGCAAAAACCCTGCTATAGTTCGAAGTTCTTCGCCACGGAGGGGTGCCCGAGTGGCTAAAGGGGGCAGACTGTAAATCTGTTGGCTTACGCCTACGCTGGTTCGAATCCAGCCTCCTCCACCAGTGCGAAGAACGCGTGGACCTTGATGTGCGGCATGCAATGCATGGCAAGTATCGGGGTTTGGCAAGGCGGGAGTAGTTCAATGGTAGAACCTTAGCCTTCCAAGCTAATGACACGGGTTCGATTCCCGTTTCCCGCTCCAGCGTTGTTTGGTTCTTTTGAGTCGATACCGGATTGCATCCGGCTGCCGGGTTCAGCCCAGTGTCGACTGCCCATGTGGCTCAGTGGTAGAGCACTCCCTTGGTAAGGGAGAGGTCGCGGGTCCGATTCCCGCCATGGGCACCACCCAATTCCCCTTTTTTCTTCATTTACCTGTTTGATCGCGAGGAGCGCGCAACATGGCAAAGGGCAAGTTTGAACGTACCAAGCCGCACGTGAACGTGGGCACGATTGGTCACGTGGACCATGGCAAGACGACGCTGACGGCGGCGATCACGACGATCCTGGCCAAGAAGTTCGGCGGCGAGGCCAAGGCCTACGACCAGATCGATGCGGCGCCGGAAGAGAAGGCGCGCGGCATCACGATCAACACCGCGCACGTCGAGTACGAGACGGCCAACCGCCACTACGCGCATGTGGACTGCCCGGGCCACGCCGACTACGTGAAGAACATGATCACGGGTGCCGCCCAGATGGACGGCGCGATCCTGGTGTGCTCGGCCGCTGACGGCCCGATGCCCCAGACCCGTGAGCA